>NZ_SRXO01000002.1 GCF_008360935.1 Siccirubricoccus phaeus | reverse complement strand
AGCCTCGCCTGACCCCGATCCGCCTCGCCCACCGAACAACTCCAACCCGCATCACATTGGAACGGCTACCAAGCCCAGACGAATCGCGCCTATAGACCACGCAACGAAAAATGAGGGGATTCCTGAGGCTCTGCCCCTCTCGGGCTCACCCCGCCAAAGGCCGAAGGGCCTTTGGAAACCATGAGTTCCAGACCCGACGGTTCAACCTGCCGACTCGGACCGGGGGCCGGGGACCGGTCCGGTCCCCGGCGGGGTTGGCGGCACTGCCGCCAACGAGGCAGCGCCCTCTGCCGAGGTTGCAGGGGCGGAGCCCCTGCCCGCCGGCTCTCGACCCCGCCGCCAATTCCGTTAGCCTGAGGCGGTGTCCGACGCAGCTCCCACCTACAGCCTGTTCGCCCCGCGCGAAGTCCGCGGCATCGTCCTGGGCCTGACCCTCGCGCTTTTCCTCTCCTCCCTCGACCAGACGATTGTCGCCACGGCGCTCTCCGCCATCGCCACCGATCTCGGCGGGTGGGAGCTGATGCCCTGGGTCGTCTCCGCCTATCTCATCTCCTCCACCGTGACGACGCCGATCTACGGCCGGCTGTCCGACCTTTACGGCCGCCGCCCGGTGCTGCTCGCCTCCGTCACCATCTTCGTCGCCGGCTCGGCCCTGGCCGCGCTGGCCCCCACCATGCTGACGCTGATCGCGGCGCGGGTGGTGCAGGGCCTCGGCGGCGGCGGGCTGCGCGCCCTGGCGCTGGCGGTGGTGGGGGACATCCTGCCGCCGCGGGAGCGCGGCAAGGTGCAGGGCTACCTCTCCGCCACCTTCGCCACGGCCAATATCCTGGGGCCGGTGCTGGGCGGGATCTTCGTGGATACGCTTTCCTGGCACTGGATCTTCTGGGTGAACCTGCCGCTGGGCGCGGCGGCTTTCGGCGCCACCTGGTTCCAGCTCCGCCGCCTGCCGCTGCCGGGCAAGCGGCCGAAGATCGACTGGCTGGGGGCGGTGCTGATCCTCGCCGCCTGCACGCCCCTCCTGCTCGGCATCACCTTCGTGCAGCGCGCCGGCTCCTGGGCGGCGCCGGAGGCGCTGCTCTGCTTCGGGCTTGGCCTGGTGTTCACCGTGGCGCTGCTGGCGCAGGAAAGGGTGGCGGCGCAGCCCATGCTGCCGCTGCACCTCTTCGCCAACCGCATCTTCACCGTGGCCATCTGCATGACCGGGCTGGCGTCGATGGTGATGATGTCCCTGGTGATCCTGGTGCCGCTGCACTACCAGACGGTCGCCGGCCTTTCGGCGCGGGAGGCCGGGCTGCGCATGATCGCGATGACCATGGGCACGGTCAGCGGCAGCTTCGCCGCCGGCCAGGCCGTCAGCCGGACGGGGCGCTACCGGGCCCTGCTGCTGGGCGGCACGGCGGTGGCGACGGCGATGTGCCTCTTCGTCGCCTGGTTCGGGCTGGGCCATTCCCTGGTGGTGGATTCGCTGGTGACGCTGGCCCTCGGCCTCGCCTTCGGCTGCTGCTTCTCCCCCACCACCATCATCGTGCAGAACGCGCTGCCGCCGCGGGATGGCGGGCTCGGCATTTCCTGCATGATGTTCTTCCGGCTGATGGGCGGCGCGTTCGGCGTTGCCTTCCTCTCCTCCCTGCTGCTCGGCGCCCTGCCGGCGGGGGCGAGCGGGGCGGCGGCGGAGCCCGCCTTCGCCATGGTGTTCGAGGCGGCGGCGGCAGTCGCCGCGCTCGCCCTGGTGGCGAGCCTGCTGCTGCGGGAGATTCCGCTGCGCGGGCGGGACTGAGCGTCCCCTGGAAGCCGCTGCGCGCCTTCCTGGGGCCCCCGGGTTTTGCCCCAGGCGGGCGCTGCGCGCCGCCATGGGCCCTTTGAGGCCGGCAGCGAAGCAGGTCTCGCATAGCCTGCCGCGGCAAAGCCGCGGCAGGACAACAGGCAGCGCCTGCCGTACCGGGGAGTCTGGACAACGAGTGCCCGGGGTCCGACGACGAGTGCCGGGGATCCGCGCCGCCCAGTGCCCTTCCGCGGCTTCGCCGCGGAAGGCTGCGCGAAGCCGGGGGAGTACGGCGACTTCGGGGCTCCCGACGACGCCGCGCAGCGGTGTCGTGGGGGAAATCAGGCCGCCAGCTTCAGCCCCAGCTCCGCCTGCTGCCGCGCCAGCGCATCCCGATACTTGTCCCGCCGCCAGCAGAGCAGCCGCCAGGCGGCCCGCGCGGCGAGATCGGCCATCCGCCCGCGCGGCACCAGCCCTACCGTCTTGAACATCATGCCCATGCTCCGCTCGATATGGCGGAAGCGGTAGAAGCCCATCGCCCGGCCCATATAGCCGGCGGTGCAGCGGGCATGGTCATAGCCCAGCGCCGGATCCTCATTGGCGCAGTGATAGGCGAAGGCCAGCTCGTCATCCTCCGTCTCCCCCACCCGCCCGGCGGCGATGCGCAGCCGCTGTAGGAAGGAGAGGTCCTCGCGCTTCAAATAGCGCCGCAGATGGTCGTAGAAGAGCTTGAAGTGGCGGTACTCGTCGGCCGCGATCTGCCGGCCGAGCGCCTGCAGCACCGGCTCCTCCGTCGCCTCGGCCAGCGCCGTGTAGTAGCTGCTGGTGCCGGTCTCCACCATGCAGCGGGCGATCAGCTCCCCGCTGCGGGAGCCGCGGATGGAGGCGCTGGCCTCGACATCGATCTTGAAGCCCTCGCGGTAGCGCGCGAAGGCCGATTGGTAGTCCCATTCCGGATCAGCCAGGCAGGCCCAGCGGCCGAGCGCATCGCCGTGCTGGATCTCCTCCACCGCCCAATGGTCGGCGGCCTGGCGGAAATCCGGGTCGTCATGGAAGACGGAATTCAGGTAGCGGGCGTAGTCGCCGCCATTCCGCTCCACCATCGCCGCAGCCTTCACTGCCGGGATGATGTCCGGGTCAACCTTCGCGGGATCGAACTGGTCCCACGGCAGATCCTCAAGTCGCCAATGCTTCATCGCGCAGCAAGGCCGTACCGGCCTATCCCCCTACCCCGGAGCGCTTCAACGCCCTTCTCCGTGGAATGTTCGCCGGGGGCCGGCAGGATTCAACCCTGAACCGTGTTTCCGGCAGCGGGTGAGACCTTCAGGCCGCGCCAGCCGCCGCCACCGCGGCCTGCATGGCCAGGACCCGGGCCATGGCGGCATCCCGCTTGGCCTCCGGCTCGGTCAGGGGCAGTTCGCGCAGCGCCGCCTCGGCGGCGGCCAGGCGCTGCTCCGACTCGGCGCGGGAGAGGCTGGAGAGCGGCGTCGCCTCATCCGCCAGCACGGTGACGCGGGCCGCCGAGATCTCGGCGAAGCCGCCGGCGACGAACAGCGCCTCGGTCTCCGTGCCATTCTCCTGCACCCGGATGACGCCGCCGCGCAGGGCGACGATCATCGGCGCATGGCCGGGCAGCACGCCCATCTCGCCCTCGATGGCCGGGATGGTCGCCATCTCCACCGGGCGGGAGAGCAGCAGCTTCTCCGGCGAGACGAGTTCGAACTGGAAGGTGGCCATCACATCATCCCCGTCATTCCAGCGGCGAGGGCCCAGCCACCCGCCAGGGAAGCTGCCGCGGCCCGCCGCGACCGCCCCCAGAAACCGCGCCCAGAATCAGCACCCAAAATCAGCGCCGCGACCGCGGCCGAAACCAGCGCCGCCGGCCGGGCCCGGTTGCCGCGGCCCGCAGCTTGAACCGGCCCCGGAGGCGGCCGCCGGCGAAGGCGCCGCCGCCGAAGCCGGGCGCCCTCAGGCGGCGGCCTTCAGGCCCTCGGCCTTCTTCACCGCTTCCTCGATGGTGCCGACCATGTAGAAGGCGGCTTCCGGCAGGTGGTCATACTCGCCGGCCACGATCCCGGCGAAGCTGCGGATGGTGTCCTCCAGCTTCACGAAGACGCCCGGCGTGCCGGTGAAGACCTCGGCGACGTGGAAGGGCTGGCTGAGGAAGCGCTGGATCTTGCGCGCCCGCGCCACCACCAGCTTGTCCTCTTCCGAGAGCTCGTCCATGCCGAGAATGGCGATGATGTCCTGCAGCGACTTGTAGGTCTGCAGGATGCGCTGCGTCTCGCGCGCCACCCGGTAATGCTCCTCGCCCACCACCCGCGGGTCGAGGGCGCGGGAGGTGCTGTCCAGCGGATCGACCGCCGGGAAGATGCCGAGCTCGGCGATGGAGCGGTTGAGCACCGTCGTCGCATCGAGGTGGGCGAAGGAGGTGGCCGGCGCCGGGTCGGTCAGGTCGTCCGCGGGGACGTAGATGGCCTGCACCGAGGTGATGGAGCCCTTCTTCGTCGAGGTGATCCGCTCCTGCAGCGCGCCCATGTCGGTGGCCAGCGTCGGCTGGTAGCCCACCGCGGAGGGGATGCGGCCCAGCAGCGCCGACACCTCGGCGCCCGCCTGGGTGAAGCGGAAGATGTTGTCCACGAAGAACAGCACGTCCTGGCCCTGCTCGTCGCGGAAATATTCCGCCAGCGAGAGGCCGGAGAGGGCGACGCGGGCGCGGGCGCCCGGCGGCTCGTTCATCTGGCCATAGACCAGCGCCACCTTGGAGCCCTCGGTGGTGCCTTCGCCCAGCTTGATGACGCCGGCATCGACCATCTCGTGATAGAGGTCGTTGCCCTCGCGCGTCCGCTCGCCCACGCCGGCGAAGACCGAGACGCCGCCATGCGCCTTGGCGACGTTGTTGATCAGCTCCTGGATGGTGACGGTCTTGCCCACGCCGGCGCCGCCGAACAGCCCGATCTTGCCGCCCTTCAGGTAGGGGGCCAGCAGGTCGATGACCTTGATGCCCGTCACCAGGATCTCGGCGGAGGTCGCCTGCTCCTCGAAGGGCGGCGCTTCGCGGTGGATGGTGTAGGTCTTCTCATGCGGCACCGGGCCGCGCTCGTCGATCGGCTCGCCGATGACGTTCAGGATGCGGCCGAGCGTGCCATTGCCCACCGGCACGGCGATGCCGGCGCCGGTATCGACCACTTCCTGGCCGCGTACCAGCCCGTCCGTCATGTCCATGGCGATGCAGCGCACGGTGCGCTCGCCGAGATGCTGGGCGACTTCCAGCACCAGGGTCTGCTCGCCATTCTTCGTGGTCAGCGAGTTCAGGATGGCCGGCAGCTCGCCCGGGAACTGCACGTCCACGACGGCGCCGAGAACCTGGGCGATCTGCCCGACATTGTTCTTCATCGTAACGGGCTCCTCAGACGGCTTCCGCACCGGAGATGATCTCGATCAGCTCCTTGGTGATGTTGGCCTGTCGCGTGCGGTTGTAGTTCAGGGTGAGCTTGTTGATCATCTCGCCGGCGTTGCGCGTGGCGTTGTCCATGGCGGTCATCCGCGCGCCCTGCTCGCCGGCGGCGGATTCCAGGATGGCGCGGTAGATCTGCACGGCGAGGTTGCGCGGCAGCAGCGTGCCGAGGATTTCCTCCTCGGTCGGCTCGTATTCGTAGAGCGCCTGCGGCCCTTCGCTGGCCGCCACCCCTTCCGGGATCGGCGCCGGGATCAGCCGCTGCTCGGTCGGGATCTGGGTGATTACGTTGCGGAAGCGGTTGTAGAGCAGGGTGCAGATGTCGAAGCCACCCTCTTCCAGCATCTCGGTGATCTGGACCGCGATCTCCTCCGCATCGGCGAAATCCACGCGCTTCTTGCCGGCGAAGGTGACCTCGCCGACGAAGCGGCTGGCGAATTCCCGCTTCAGATAGGCGGCGCCCTTACGGCCGACGGAGAGCAGCTTCACCTGCTTCCCCTCGGCTTCCAGGGCGCGGATGCGGGCGCGCGCCAAGCGGCCGATATTGGTGTTGAAGGGGCCGGCCAGGCCGCGATCCGCGGTGACCACCACCAGCAGATGCACCTTATCGGCGCCCGTCCCCACCAGCATGGGCGGCGCACCGGGGGCGGAGGCCACGGCGGAGCCCAGCAGAGCGAGGATCGCCTCCATCCGCTCCGCATAGGGCCGCGCCGCTTCCGCCTGCGCCTGGGCGCGCCGCAGCTTGGCGGCAGCCACCATCTTCATCGCCTGGGTGATCTTCCGCGTGGATTTCACGCTGTTGATGCGCCCACGCAGGTCCTTCAGGCTGGCCATCGGCCGCTACCCTCCCCTGGCTTGGCCTCAGGCCGCAAAGGTCTTGGCGAAGCCGTCGAGGAAGGCGACGAGCTTGGTCTCGGTCTCCTTCTTGATCTCGCGGTCGGTGCGGATCGCCTCCAGGATATCCGGCTGGCTGGCCTTCAGCTCGGAGAGGAGCTGCCGCTCGAAGGCGCCGACGGCCCCGACCGGCAGCCGGTCCAGATAGCCGCGGGTGCCGGCGAACAGGGCGATGACCTGCTCCTCCACCGGCACCGGCTTGAACTGCGGCTGCTTCAGCAGCTCGGTCAGCCTTGCGCCGCGCGCCAGCAGCGCCTGGGTGGAGGCATCGAGGTCCGAGGCGAACTGCGCGAAGGCCGCCATCTCACGGTACTGCGCCAGCTCCAGCTTGATGCGGCCGGCAACCTGCTTCATCGCCTTGATCTGCGCGGCGGAGCCGACGCGGGAGACGCTGAGGCCGACATTCACCGCCGGGCGGATGCCTTTGAAGAACAGCTCGGTCTCCAGGAAGATCTGGCCGTCCGTGATGGAGATGACGTTGGTCGGGATGTAGGCCGAGACGTCGCCGGCCTGGGTCTCGATCACCGGCAGGGCGGTCAGCGAGCCATTGCCGAAATCGTCGTTCATCTTCGCCGCGCGCTCGAGCAGGCGGGAATGCAGGTAGAAGACGTCGCCCGGATAGGCCTCGCGCCCCGGCGGACGGCGCAGCAGCAGGGACATCTGGCGATAGGCGACGGCCTGCTTGGAGAGGTCATCGTAGAAGATGACCGCATGCATGGCGTTGTCGCGGAAGAACTCGCCCATGGCGCAGCCGGTGTAGGGCGCCAGGAACTGCATCGGCGCCGGGTCGGAGGCGGTGGCGGCGACGACGATGGAGTATTCGAGGGCGCCGCTCTCCTCGAGCTGCTTCACGAGCTGGGCGACGGTGGAGCGCTTCTGGCCGACCGCGACATAGATGCAGTAGAGCTTCTTGCTCTCATCGCCGGACGCGTTGATCGGCTTCTGGTTGATGATCGTGTCCACGATCACCGCGGTCTTGCCGGTCTGGCGGTCGCCGATGATCAGCTCGCGCTGGCCGCGGCCGATCGGGATCAGGGCGTCGATCGCCTTGATGCCGGTCTGCATCGGCTCATGCACCGACTTGCGCGGGATGATGCCGGGCGCCTTCACCTCGACGCGGGTGCGGGTGACGTCCACCAGCGGGCCCTTGCCGTCGATCGGGTTGCCGAGGCCATCGACCACGCGGCCGAGCAGGCCCTTGCCGACCGGCACGTCGACGATCTCGCCGGTGCGCTGGACGGTGTCGCCTTCCTTCACCTCGCGGTCGGAGCCGAAGATCACGATGCCGACATTGTCGGATTCGAGGTTCAGCGCCATGCCGCGCACGCCGGCGCCGGGGAATTCCACCAGCTCGCCGGCCATGACGTTCTGCAGGCCATAGACCCGGGCGATGCCGTCGCCGACCGTCAGCACGGTGCCGACTTCCGCGACATTCGCCTCGGCGTCGAAGCCCGCGATCTGCTGCTTCAGGATCTCCGAGATCTCGGCGGGACGAATGTCCATCAGGCGGCCCCCTTCATGGCGAACTGCAGGCGCTGCAGCTTGGATTTGATGCTGTTGTCGTAGAGACGGGAGCCGATCCGGACGATCAGCCCGCCGAGGATGGAAGGATCCACCCGCTCGGCGAGCCGGACGCCGGAGAAGCCGGCCTCGGTCAGGCGGGCGGCGATCTGCGCCCGCTGGGTGTCGCTCAGCGCATGGGCGCTGGTCACTTGCGCCACCTGCTGGCCGCGGCGGGCGGCGAGTTCGGCGCCGAAGGCGGCGGCCACTTCCGGCAGGCGGGAGAGGCGGCGATTGGCGATCAGCACGCCGACCAGGTTGCGCACCTCGGGGCCGATGCCGGCGCGGTCGAGCACCGCGAAGGCGCCCTTCCGCTGCGCCGCGGCGTCCAGCCGCGGATCGGCGAGGAAGCTGCGCAGCCCGGCATCCTCGGCCGCCAGGGCGGCGACCTTCTCCAGATCGGCGGCGATGCGGTCCAGCGCGCCGGGGTCGGCTTGGCGCTTGTCGTCGGCCAGGGCGAGCAGGGCCAGCGCATAGCGGGCGGCCAGCCCGGTGGGGTTCGGCGCCTTGGGCGAGGCGGAAACGGCGGTCTCGATGGCGGCCACGAGCGGTCCCGGTTCTGTTGGTGGCCCGCGCCCGCACGGATGCGCGAACGCAGCGCCGCGCCGATTGCGGCGGCGCGGGATTACCATGGGGTTCACAGCCTAGCAATCCGGGCGGGGCCTGCCTAAGGGCGTGGTTCGAGGGGGCTTTGCCCCCTCGAACTCCCCCACCAAGGGCCGAAAGGCCCTTGGAACCCTTGAGTCTGGCACCCGGGGCGGGATGACCGGCAGGCAGGCATGGCCTAGGGTCCGGCAAGGGGAAACGCCGGGGGAATGCGTGGCCAGGGGGTTCTATGGCTGGCGGGTGGTGGCGGCCGCCTTCACCCTGGCAATGCTGAGCTGGGGAATCAATTTCTACGGCCCCTCCGTCTTCCTGCACGCGCTGCAGGCGCGGGAAGGCTGGCCGGCCGCCTGGATCTCCGCCGCCATTACCCTGCACTTCCTGGCCAGCGCGGTGCTGGTCACGAGGTTGCCGGCGCTGCTGCGGCGATTCGGGCCGGTGGCGGTGGTGCGGGGCGGGGTGCTGGGCATGGCGCTGGGGGCGGCGGCCTGGGGGGCGGCCTCCGCGCCCTGGGCGCTGGTGCCGGCGGCGCTGCTGACCGCCGGCGGCTGGGCCGTCACCAGCGGGGCGGCGATCAATGCCCTGGTCTCGCCCTGGTTCGAGCAGCGGCGGCCGGCGGCGCTGGCCATGGCCTATAACGGCGCCAGCATGGGCGGCGTGGTGTTCACCCCGCTCTGGGCGGTGCTGATCGCCTGGCTGGGCTTTGCCGGGGCGGGGCTGGCGGTGGCGGGGCTGGTGCTGCTGCTCGGCTGGCCCATGGCGGGGCGGTATTTCGGCCGCATGCCGGCGCAGCTCGGCCTGTTCCCGGATGGCGCGGCGGGGCCGCCGGCGCCGCGGCCCATGCCGGCCCCGGCCGGGCCGCTCTGGCGGCAGCGGGGCTTCATCACCCTGTCGCTGGCCTTCGCCCTGGGGCTGACGGCGCAGATCGGGCTGCTGACGACGCTGTTCACCATCCTGGCGCCGGCGCTGGGGGAGCTGGGGGCAGGGCTGGCGATGAGCCTCGCCACCTGTTGCGCCGTGCTGGGACGGACGCTGGTGGGCGTCGCGCTGCCGCCGGGGATGGACCGGCGGCTGGCGGGGGTGGCGAATTTCCTGCTGCAGGCGGTGGGCTCGGGACTGCTGGCGCTGGCGGCGGGCGCCTCGCCGCCGCTGCTGCTGGCCGGGGTGGTGCTGTTCGGCCTCGGGATCGGCAATCTGCTCTCCCTGCCGCCGCTGATCGCCCAGCGGGAATGGCCGCCGGCGCAGGTGGCCGCGGTGGTGGCGCTGGTGACGGCGGTGAACCAGGCCTTCTACGCCTTCGGGCCGGCGGGCTTCGGCGCGGCGCTGGACGCCTGGGGCCCGGCCGCGCCGCCGGCCCTGGCGGGGGGCATCCAGCTTCTGGCGGCGGCGGTGCTTTCGGTCAGGCGCCGCGGATGAGGTCGAGCAGGTCGGTGGCGCCGAATTCCTCGTGCAGCACCTGGGCGGGGTCGAAGGTGACGCTCTCCGGCAGGGGCAGGGGCGGCGTGCCGCGCATCGGCGTCTTGCGGAACTGCCACAACGCCCGCCGGTAGAGGGCGGCGCCGTCGATATGCTGCCGCATGCCAGGCTCGAAGCGGATCTGGGCCTGGGCGAGGAAATTGATGATTTCCGACTCCCAGTGCTGGACCGCAGAATGCTCCGGCCAGGCCGCCACCTTCAGCGCATGCAGCAGGGCCATGACGAGGAAGGATTCGACCCCGGCAAGCTGGCTCCTGCCCACGTCCTCCACCTCCTCGATCACATGCGCCCAGTCGACGTCGTTCACCCGTTCCCCGGCCGCGACGCGGCGGAGACGGTCGGCCTGGGCGCGGGACCAGGCGAGGATGTCGGTGTGGTAGAGGTCATCAGGCATGGGTCTGCGAATATAGTGCGCCATGCGCACATGCCGCACTGCAAGTTTCGGCGCCACGCGGCGCCCAGGGGCCGCCCGCAAGGCCCGCGGCCCGGACCGCGCGCGCCCGCAACCGTGCCTCCCGTTGCCCTGCCGCGGCTTTGCCGCGGCAGGCTGTGCGAGGCCCCGAGAGCACAGCGCCCCCGGGGCCCCCGCGGAGCCGCGCAGCGGCTTCGTGGGGACTACAAAAACGCCACTGGATCGACATCCACCTGCACCCGGACGCTGTTCGGCACCTTCACCCGCGCCAGCCATGCCCGCAGCAAGGGCTGCACGGCGATGTCCCGCCGCGTCTTCAGCAGCAGCCGCCGGCGGTGCCGGCCGCGCAGCAGGGCCAGCGGCGCGGGCGCCGGGCCCAGCACCTGCACCCCCTCGCCCCCCGGCGCCGCCAGGCCCAGGTCGCGCGCCGCCCTGTCCGCCTCCCGCTCATCCTCCGAGCTGACGATCAGCGCCGCCAGCCTTCCGAAGGGCGGCCAATGGCCGGGGCGGCGGATGTTCGCCTCCGCCGCCATGAAGGCGTCCAGGTCGCCGGAGACCAGCGCCTGCATCACCGGATGCTCCGGCGAATAGCTCTGCAGCAGCACCTGGCCCGGCGCCTCCGCCCGCCCGGCCCGGCCGGCCACCTGGTGCAGCAACTGCACCGTCCGCTCCGCCGCCCGCAGATCCCCCCCCGCCAGGCCGAGATCCGCATCCACCACCCCCACCAGGGTCAGATGCGGGAAATGCCAGCCCTTGGCGACGATCTGGGTGCCGATGATGAGATCCACCGCGCGGTCCTGGATCGCCTGGGCCGCGGCCGCCGCCGCCGCCGGCCCCGGCATGGTGTCGGAGGCCATGACAATACGGCGTGACTCGGGCCACAGATCGGTAACCTCTTCCAGCACACGCTCTACCCCGGGGCCGATGGCCGTCAGGCTGTTGGCGCTGCCGCATTCAGGACATTCGGCAGGCGGAGATTCGGCATGGCCGCAATGGTGGCATTGCAGGCGGCGCTGGGCGCGGTGCTCCACCAGCCAAGCGGTGCAATTCGGGCAGCGCATGCGGTGGCCGCAATGCCGGCACAGCGTCAGCGGCGCGTAGCCGCGGCGGTTGAGGAACAGCATCGCCTGCTCCCCCCGTTCCAGCGCCGCCCCCACCGCGGCGATCAGCGGCGGGGAGAGGAAGCGGCCGCGCTCCGGCGGATGCTCCCGGAGATCGATCATCCCGACCTCAGGCAGGGTCGCCCCGCCATGCCGCCGCGGCAGGTGCAGGGCGTGATAGCGGCCGGTCCGGGCATTGGTCAGGCTTTCGAGGCTCGGTGTGGCGGAGACCAGCACGCAGGCCGCCCCGGCCAGCCGGGCGCGGACCACCGCCATGTCCCGGGCGTGGTAGACGACGCCCTCCTCCTGCTTGAAGGCGGCCTCGTGCTCCTCATCGACCACGACCAGGCCGAGATCGGGGAAGGGCAGGAACAGCGCGGAGCGGGCGCCGACCACCACCGGCGCCTGGCCCTCCGCCACCGCCCGCCAGGTTTCCCGCCGCGTCTTGCCGCCCACCTCGGAATGCCAAAGCGCCGGGGCGACGCCGAAGCGGGCGCGGAACCGGTCCAGCCACTGGGCGGACAGCGCGATCTCCGGCAGCAGGACCAGCGCCTGGCGGCCCGGCTTGCCGTCCCTGGGGCGCAGGCACTCGGCGACGGCATCCAGATAGACCTCCGTCTTGCCGGAGCCGGTGACGCCGGTCAGCAGCGTCACGCTGAACTCCCGCGCCGCCACCCGGCGACTGAGCGTGGCCGCCGCCACCGCCTGCTCCGGCCCCAGCGCCGAGCCGGGATGGTCCGGGTCCGGCCGGGCGAAGCGGCTGGCGAGCGGCAGCAAGGCGGGGCGCAGCAGCCCGGCCTCCGCCATGCCGCGCAGCACGCCGGGGGAGACCTGGGCCGCCTCGGCGATGCGGGCGCCGGCCATGGCCTCGCCCGGGCGCAGCACGGCCAGCACCCGCGCCCGCTCCGGGGTGATGCGGGGCTGGCGGTTGCTGCCCGGCCCGGCCAGCATCCAGCCGGCCTGCGGCGTCGGCGGCTCCAGCGCCGCCGGCACGCTCATCGCCATGCGCAGCACGGCGCCGGGCGGGCTCAGCGTATAGGCGGCCACCCAGTCGATGAAGCGGCGCAGGCTCGGCGTCATCCGTGGCACCGGAAGCGCAGCGGTTACCGGGCGCAGCCGGTGCTCGGCGATCGGCGTTGTCTCTTGTTCCGGAGACGAATCCCATACGACTCCGATTATGTCTCTGTGGTTGAGCGGAACGGTGACGAAATCGCCAGAATTGATCGACAGGACTGCGGGAGTTCGATAATCGTATGCACCCGCAAGTGGCAAAGGCAGGAGCACCCTGACGCGTGGCGAATCGGCAACGCCCGGCGTGTCTTTTGTACCGCGGTGCTTTCGCAGCCCCTCAGACATGAGCTATCCTGCCTAGAACAAAGCTGAAACAATCTACCCGTGATCCCCCTGCCCAAAGAGCCCTGCGGGCACCCGGCCAAAGGACTGCGCAAGCGATGAAATTCTTCGTGGACACCGCAGAGGTCGCGGATATCCGCGCGCTGGCCGAAAGCGGGCTGGTGGATGGCGTGACCACCAACCCGAGCCTGATCGCCAAATCCGGCCGCCGCATGGCCGAGATCATCGCCGAGATCTGCGCCATCACCCCGGGTCCGGTCTCGGCCGAGGTGACCGCCACGGAATATGAGCCGATGCTGGCCGAGGGTCGGTATCTCCGCGGCATCGCCCCCAACGTCGCGGTGAAGGTGCCGCTGACCGAGGCCGGGCTGCGCACCTGCCGGGCGCTCTCGGAGGAAGGCACGCTGGTCAATGTCACCCTCTGCTTCTCCCCGGCCCAGGCGCTGCTGGCGGCGAAGGCGGGGGCCGCCTTCATCTCCCCCTTTGTGGGAAGGCTGGACGACATCGCCACGGACGGCATGCAGCTCATCGCCGATATCGTGAAAATATACCGCAACTACCCGCATTTTAAGACTGAAGTCCTGGTGGCGTCCATTCGCCACCCGATGCATCTGGTGGAGGCCGCGAAGCTCGGCGCCGGGGTTGCCACCCTGCCGCCTTCGGTCATCCGCCAGCTCCTCAAGCACCCGCTGACGGATCGGGGGCTTGAGGCCTTCCTGGCCGATTGGCGCAAGACCGGCCAGAGCATCCTGTAACCATGCCCCTCTCCGAAGCCTCGCTGCTGCCGGTCCTTCCCGAGACCGGTCAGCCGACCGCCCAGGCGGTTGCCGAATTCCTCCTCCTCCATCCGGACTTCCTGGCCGAGCGGCCGGAGCTCTATCGGGTGCTGGAGCCGCCGAAGCGCGTGCATGGCGAACGCCTGGCCGACCATATGGCGGCCATGCTCTCCGCCGAGCGCCGTCGGGCCCGCAGCCTGGAGGCGGAGATCGATGCCGCCGTCACCGCCGGCCGTGCCGGCCATGGCCTGACCATCCGCGTCCGCCTCGCCGTGCTGGCGCTGATGCGCACCAATGACGTGGTGGATACGGTGACGCAGGAGCTGCCGGCGCTGCTCGGCATCGAGACCTGCACGCTGATGAGCGAGAAGCCGGACCGCCGCGGCATCCTGCCGCTGCCGCGCGGCACCGTCTCCCGCCTGCTGCCGCCAGGGCGGGATGCGGTGGTGCGGGCGACGCCGGCCGGGGAGGCGGAGCTGCTGCACCAGGAGGCCGCCGCGCTGGTCTGCCGCGACGCGCTGGTGCGGGTGCCGTTCTGGACCGGCCACCCGACCCTGCTGACCCTGGGCGCCCGGGATGCGGCGGCGCTGCCCGCCCGCCAGGCCCTGGCCACCCTGGCCTTCCTCGGCCGGGCCGTGGCGGCGGCGCTCTCCCGATAGCGCTCCCCACCACGGCGCTGCGTGCCGCCATGGGGACGCCTTGTTCCCCACGAGGCCGCTGGCGCGGCTCCGTGGGGCAGCCCGGGAGAGGCTGCTTTCCCTCAGTTCCGCACAGCCTCCGCGGCAAGGCCGCGACAGGCGCCGGGCGGCATGATCCGGGACAGCCGCCCCCCGCCCGGCCTGCGAATTGGACAGGCCGGGGGCGGTTCGGAAATCCTCGCCCGATGACCCGAATCGCCCGCCCATGACCGGCGCCGAGGCCCGGGCCCGCTACCTGGATTGGCTGGCCCGGGAACGCCGCGCCGCGGCCCATACGGTCGAGGCCTATGGCCGCGACACCGGGGATTTCCTCGCCTTCCTCACCGGCCATCTGGGGGAGGAGCCGGATGCCGCCGCCCTCGCCACGCTGCGCGCCGCCGATCTGCGCGGCTTCCTCGCCGCCCGTGCCGCGGCCGGGGCCGGCCCTGCCACGCGGGCGCGGCAGCTTGCGGCCATCCGCGGCTTCCTGCGGCATCTCGGCCGCAGCCAGGGCCTGCCGGTGCCGGCGCTGGGCGGGCTGCGCGGGCCGCGGCTGAAGCCGCCCATCCCCCGCGCCCTCACCGCCGCCCAGGCCAGGGAGGTGGCCACCGATATCGGCCAGGTGCACGACCCGCGCCGCGCCGAGGCGCCGGCCGAGCAGGCGGCCCGCGACACGGCGCTTTTCACCCTGCTCTATGGCTGCGGATTGCGGCTCGGCGAGGCGCTGGCGCTGGATGTGCGCGACGCCCCCCTGCCGGGCAGCGAGGCGGGGCTCCGGGTCCTCGGCAAGGGGTCCAAGCCCCGGCTGGTGCCGGTGCTGCCGGTGGTGCGGCAGGCCATCGCCGCCTATCTCGCCCTGCGCCCCGGGGCGCGGCCGGAGGAGCCGCTGTTCCGCGGCGCCCGCGGCGCCAGGCTGGACCCGGCGGTGGCGCAGCGCGCGCTGCGGCATTACCGCCGCCTGGCCGGGCTGCCGGAACATGCGACGCCGCATGCGCTGCGGCATTCCTTCGCCACCCATCTGCTGGGCGGCGGGGCCGATCTGCGCAGCATCCAGGAGCTGCTGGGGCATGCCAGCCTCTCCACCACCCAGCGCTACACGGCGGTGGATGCGGCGGGGCTGCTGGAGACCTGGCGGAAGGCGCATCCGCGGGCGGGGTGAGCGGGGGCTCCGCCCCCGAACCCCCGCCAGGGGCGCTGCCCCTGGACCCCGCCGGGGAGGGGACCCCTCCCCGGACCCCGGTGCGAGTCGGCAGGGTCGAACCTCGGGTCTGAAACTCAGACCGGGATCGGTCCGGTCCCTGGTGGCGGTTGGCGGCACTGCTGCCAAGGGGGGCAGCGCTCCCTGTCGGGGGTTTCGTGGGCGGAGCCCCCGTGTGCACTGGCCCGCACCGCCCACCCCCGGTAAACTGCCCCGCACCCAAGGATCTTCCACGAGGAGCGCGATGCGCGACGCCAAACAGACCGGCTACGCGCCGAAGCCCCTGCCCGGCATCACCCCGGTGCAGCGGATCGAGGTGACCAGCCGCAGCATCCCCTGCGACGGCGAGATCGGCGTCGGCGGCCTCGGCCATCCCCGCGTGTGGCTCCGCATCAATGACGGCGAGACCGAGGTGTGCTGCCCCTATTGCTCCATCACCTATGTGCTGAAGCCGGGCAGCGGCGGAGGCGATCATCACTGAGGACGGTGCCGCGCCGCCCGACGCGGGGCGGCCGGAGGCGGTGATCGCGGAGCGGCCGGAGGCGGCGATGCCGGAATCGCAGGGTAGAGGTGCGGGAGCCATGGTGCCGGCCGAGGCTGCGGCGGCACCGGAAGCGCCCGGCCCGGCGCCCGAGGCGGGGCGGCCGCGCGGCCCCGCCGCGGAGCGGCATGGGTCCACCGCCATGGCGGAGGCCGTCGCCTCGCCCGAGGCGGTGCCGGTGACGCCGCCCGGGGCGAAGCACCTCGTGCTGATCGACGGCTCCGGCTACATCTTCCGCGCCTTCCATGCCCTGCCGCCGATGACGCGGCCGGACGGCACGCCGGTGAATGCCGTGTTCGGCTTCACCCAGATGCTCTCCCGCTTCCTGACGGAGCATCGCGGCAGCCACCTGGCCGTGGTCTTCGACCCCAGCCGCGTCACCTTCCGCAACGAGATCTACCCCGACTACAAGGCCCACCGGCCCGACCCGCCGGAGGAGCTGATCCCGCAATTCGCCCTGATCCGGGACGCGACCGCCGCCTTCGGCGTCGCCTGCATCGAGCAGCCGGGCTTCGAGGCGGACGACATGATCGCCACCTATGCCCGGATCTTCGCGGCGGAGGGCGGGGAGGTGACGATCGTCTCCTCCGACAAGGATCTGATGCAGCTCGTCCGCCCCGGCGTGAAGATGCTGGACCCGATCAAGCAGAAGCCGATCGGCGAGGCCGAGGTCTTCGAGAAATTCGGCGTGCCGCCGGAGAAGGTGGTGGAGGTGCAGGCGCTGATCGGCGATGCGGTGGACAACGTCCCCGGCGTACCGAAGATCGGCCCCAAGACCGCCGCCGAGCTGATCCAGGCCTATGGCGACCTGGAAAGCGTGCTGGCCAATACGGCGAAGATCAAGCAGCCGATGCGGCGGCAGAATCTCGAGCAGTATGCCGAGCAGGCGCGGCTCTCGAAGCGGCTGGTGCAGCTCATCGACCAGGCGCCGCTCTCCCTGCCGGTGGCGGCGCTGGCGGTCCGTCCGCCGGAGCCGGCGCGGCTTTCCGCCTTCCTCGCCGAGCAGGGGTTCCGCAGCGTCCTCGCCCGGATGGGCCTCGGCGAGGCGGCGGGGGAGTCCGGCACGCGGGCGCGCCAGGCGGCGATGGCTGCGGCCCAGGCCGCGCAGGTGGCGCAGCCCGCCACGCCCTCCCCCGGCCAGGCGCCCTTCGGCGACTACGCCACCGTCACCACCATGGAGGCGCTCGCCGCCTGGATCGCCGAGGCGGAGGCCGCTGGCGTCATCGGCCTGGATACCGAGACGGACAATCTGGACGCGCTGAAGGCCAATCTGGTGGGTGTCTGCCTCGCCACCGCCCCGGGCCGCGCCTGCTACGTCCCGCTGCGCCATGTGGCGCAGGGCAGCAGCCAGGGCGACATGCTGGCCGAGCCGGTGGCGGCGCCGCAGCAGATCCCCTTCGAGGACGCCATGGCGGCGCTGCGCCCGCTGTTGACCGACCCCGGCGTGCTGAAGGTGCTGCAGCACGCGAAATACGACCTGGAAGTGCTCGCCCGGCCGGAGAATGGCGGCATCGCCGTGACGCCGGTGGACGACACCATGCTGATCTCCTACGCCATGGAGGCGGGGAAGCACGGCCATGGAATGGATGAGCTCTGCATCCTCCATCTCGACCACCGGCCGGTCAGCTTCGATACCGTGACCGGCACCGGCCGCGCCCGCATCAGCTTCGCCGAGGTGGCGCTGGACAAGGCCACCGCCTATGCGGCGGAGGATGCCGACGTCACCCTCCGCCTCTGGCACATCCTGCGGCCGAAGCTGCGGGAGGAACGGGCGCTGGCCCTCTATGAGCAGGTGGAACGCCGCATGGTCGGCGTGCTGCGGGACATGGAGGTGGCGGGCATCAAGGTGGACGGCGCCGAGCTGGCGCGGATCGGCGAGGATTTCGCCGCGCGCATGGTGGCGTTCGAGCAGGAGATCCACGCGCTCGCCGGCCGCCCCTTCAATGTCGGCTCGCCGAAGCAGCTCGGAGAAATCCTGTTCGACGAGATGAAGCTGCCGGGCGGCCGCCGCAGCAAGCTGACCGGCGCCTGGGGCACCGATGCCAGCGTGCTGGAGGATCTCGCCGCCCAGGGCATCCCCCTGCCGCGCAAGGTGCTGGAGTGGCGGCAGCTCGCCAAGCTGAAGAGCACCTATGTGGAGGGGCTGGCCGCGGCGATCGACCCGCGCACTGGCCGCGTCCACACCGATTTCTCCATGGCCAACACCAGCACCGGGCGGCTGGCCTCCACCGAGCCGAATCTGCAGAACATCCCGATCCGCACCGAGGAAGGGGTGAAGATCCGCCGCGCCTTCGTCGCCGAACCGGGCCATGTGCTGCTCGCCGCCGACTACTCGCAGATCGAGCTGCGGCTGCTGGCGCATCTCGCCGACGTCCCGGCCCTGCGCGAGGCCTTCGCGCAGGGCCAGGACATTCACAGCCGCACCGCGGCGGACATCTTCCACCTGCCGCCCGATGCGGTGGACAAGGAAGCGCGGCGCCGCGCCAAGACCATCAATTTCGGCATCATCTACGGCATGTCCGCCTTCGGCCTCGCCGCCCGGCTCGGCATCGGGCCGGGCGAGGCGCGCAGCATCATCGATGCCTATTTCTCGCAATACCCCGGCATCCGCGATTCCATGGAAAGGCTGAAGGAGGAGGCACGGCTGCGCGGCTATGTCTCCACCTCCTTCGGCCGCAAGCTCTGGATCCCGGACATCAACGCCAAGGACATGGCGCGGCGGGCGGGTGCCGAGCGTGCCGCCATCAACGCCCCCTTCCAGGGCGGCGCGGCGGAGGTGATCAAGCGCGCCATGGTCCGCCTGCCCCAGGCGCTGCGCGACGCCGGCCTGGCCGCCCGCATGCTGCTGCAGGTGCATGACGAGCTGGTCTTCGAGGTGCCGGAGGCGGAGGTGGCAGCGACCGGCACCCTGGTGCAGCAGGTGATGGAAAGCGTCGCCGAGCTTCGCGTCCCGCTCGCCGTCGAGATCGGTACCGGCCATAGCTGGGCGGAGGCGCATTAGGCGGGGCAGCGGCGGAGTCGCGGCGGGGCCCCGGCCGCGCTGCCGGCAGCCGGCACCCCGGCGGGCCGCAGCGGGCGGCCCTCCGCCGGAAGCTGGCGGCATTGCCGCCGGGGGCAGTCCCATCTGCGCAACATTTCAGCGGCGGCATTGCCAAGGCTTCCGGATGGGGTCAGGATTCTCCTGAGAACATTTCGATCACAGGAAAATGAACAGCCTCCCGGCCGATGCCGCGCCATCGTGCGGACCCGTTGCGAGGAAGCCGTGATGCCGACGGAGCAGGACGTCCCGGGCCAGGCTGCGCGGCAGGCCGGCCCTGGCGCTGCGCCAGGGCGCGTGCCCTTCTCCCTCCGCATCCTCCTGGTCTGCTCCATCCTCGTCCCGCTGCTCGTCCTGATCGGCGCCGCTTCCTATGACCGGCAGCAATTGCACGAGGAGGCCCTGGCCGATGTGGACCGGCAATCCGCCATCGCCCGCGAGCATGCGCTGAAGGTGGTGGAAACCAGCGCCCTGGTGCTGGACCGCATCGAGGATCGGGTGCGCGGCATGGATTGGGCGCAGATCGACGCGGAAGGCGAAGCCATCCAGCGCTGGATGCTCTCGCTGGATGAGAGCGTGGCGCAGATGATCTCGCTGCACCTGGTCCGGCCGGACGGCAGGCTGGCGCTGCTCAGCATCGCCTGGCCGACGCCGCAATTCGACACCTCGCAGCGCGACTACTTCCCGGCGATGCGGAACGGGGCGCAAGGGCTGGTCTTCGGCCGGCCGCGGCTCTCCCGCCTCACCGGCATCGTCGGCTTCGTCGCCGGCCGCCCCCGCACCGCCCCGGACGGGAAATTCGACGGGGCGGTGATGGGCAACATGCTGCCCGCCTATTTCCGCGCCCAATGGCAGGCGCTGGACCCGACCGGCCGCACCAATTTCGCCCTGCTGCGCACCGATGGGCAGATCCTGGCCGCCTACCCTTCCAGCGGCGACGAGCTGTTCGAGGCGCCGGTGCCGGGCGAGGTGCCGGCCATGGTGCGCAACCCGCCGGAGACCGGCGCCGCCATCGCCCGCTTCGGCAGCCGCGGCGAATGGCTGACCGCCTTCCGTAAGGTGGGGGAGCATGGGCTGGTCGTCTCCGCCACCCGCTCCCTGGACCAGGTGGCGGCGGAATGGTGGCACAACACCGCCGTCACCGCCGTCACCTGTGCCTTCGTCGCCCTCGCCCTCAGCCTCACCACCCTGCTGGCCATCCGCCGCTGGCGCTCCGAGCAGCGGGTGCAGCTCCGCCTCTCCCAGACCGCGGACGAGCTGCGCGCCGAGATCGCCCGGCGCGAGGCGGCGGAGGCCGGGCTGATGCAGGCCCAGCGGCTGGAGGCGCTGGGGCGGCTGACCGGCGGCATCGCGCATGATTTCAACAACCTGCTCACCGCCATCCTCGGCACGGTGCATCTGCTGGAACGCCATATCGGCAGCGCGGCGGATGAGCGGGTGAAGAAGCTGCTGGGCGCGGCGCGGGACGCGGTGCAGCGCGGCGCCAAGCTGAATGCCAGCCTGCTGGCCTTCGCCCGGCGCCAGCGGCTGCACACCGAAAGCCTGGATGCGAATGAGCTGGTCCGCGGCTTCACCCCGCTGATCCAGCGCGCCCTGGGGGAGACCGTGACCCTGGCCCCGGTGCTGGAGACCGATCTGCCGGCCTGCCGCGCCGATGCCGCGCAGCTCGAGGCGGCGCTGCTGAACCTGGCGATCAATGCGCGGGACGCCATGCCGCGCGGCGGCACCGTCACCCTCACCACCCGCCTGGCACGGCTGGACCAGGCGCTGCTGGTCGGCAACCCGGATGCCCAGCCGGGCGAGTATGTCGCGATCTCGCTGCGCGATACCGGCACCGGCATGGCGCCGGAGGTGCGGGAGCGGGCCTTCGAGCCTTTCTTCACCACCAAGCCCCAGGGCAAGGGCACCGGCCTCGGCCTCTCCCAGGTCTTCGGCTTCGTCCGCCAGCTCGGCGGCCATGTGGCGATCGACAGCACGCCCGGCGAGGGCGCGGTGGTCACGCTCTATCTGCCGGTGGCGGAGGAGCCGCCGGCCCGCCCGGGCCCCCCTTTGCCCCCGCCCCCGGAGGGGGTGCCGACCCTGGCCCGCGCCTCGATCCTGGTGGTGGAGGATGATGAGCGGGTGCGGGACGTGGCGGCGGAGACGCTGCGCGATGCCGGCTTCCGGGTG
Source organism: Siccirubricoccus phaeus (assembly GCF_008360935.1). Taxonomy (GTDB): domain Bacteria; phylum Pseudomonadota; class Alphaproteobacteria; order Acetobacterales; family Acetobacteraceae; genus Siccirubricoccus; species Siccirubricoccus phaeus. The sequence goes on along the minus strand of NZ_SRXO01000002.1, from coordinate 464,854 downwards.
ATCGCGGCACAGGATGCGCTGGAAGCCATGGCGCTGCTCCGCCGCGGCGAGCAATTCGACGTGCTGTTCAGCGACATTGTCATGCCGGGCGGCATGACCGGCATCGAGCTGGCGCAGCAGGTGACGCGGCTCCGGCCAGGCATGCCGGTGCTGCTCGCCACCGGCTTCGCCGGCACGGTGGAAGGCAGCGCCAGCCATAACTTCGAAGTTCTGCAGAAGCCCTATGATCAGGCGGCGCTGGTCCGGCGGATCGCCGAGCTGGCCAAGCCGCGCAACTTCAGCGTGGCCTGACCGCCTCCACCCCGCCCGGGCTGGGCAGGCCGCGGGCGCGCAGGCAGTCCCGGAAGGCGCGGGCGCGGACGGTATGGGCCTCGGCCGCCAGCCTTTCCTGATTGTCCTGCCTGGCGGGGTTGGACTGGGCGTAGACCCGGCCGAGTTCCGGGCTGCGCTCCGCCTCGGCGCGGCAGGCGCGGTAGTCCGGCGGTTCCTGCTCCGGCGGCGCAGCGGGCCTGCCGCCGCAGGCCGCCAGCGCCAGGGGCAGGCCGAGGGCCAGGGCCAGCCGCCTCATACCCGACCGCCTCATGAATGGGCGATCCAGTCCTCGATCAGCCGGCGGGCGATGGAATCGGCCCGCGGCAGGCTGAAGCCATGCGCCGTCGGATCCAGGCATTGCGCCCGGCTGAACCAGCGGGCGTCGCGCAACTCCGTCGCATCGATGGTGATGGCCTCGCTCAGCGCCTCGGCATGGAAGCCGAGCATGATGGAGGAGGGGAAGGGCCAGGGCTGGGAGGAATGGTACCAGACCTCTCCCACCTCGATTCCCGCTTCCTCCAGCACTTCCCGCCGCACCGCTTCCTCCAGGCTCTCGCCCGGCTCCACGAAGCCGGCGAGGGTGGAATACATGGTGGTATTGGGAAAGCGGGTGGAATGGCCGAGCAGGCAGTGATCGCCGCGCACCACCAGCATGATGACGGCGGGGTCGGTGCGCGGGAAATGCTGCGCCCGGCAGCCGGTGCAGTGCATGACATGCCCGGCCGAGCCCGGCTCGCAGCCGGCGCCGCAGATGCCGCAGAAGCGGTGCCTGGTCCGCCAGTGCATCAGGCCGCGGGCATGGGCGAGGATGCTCGCCTCCCCGGCCGGCAGCAGGCCGGCGACGGCGCGCAGATCGGTGAAGCTGCCGATGCCTTCCGGCAGCAGCGGCAGCGGGTCCGCCGCCTCCGAGCAGTCCACGGCGAAGACCGGGCGGCCTTCCCAGAGGCCGAGGAAGGCCCAGGGCCCGCCCGCCATGCGCAGCGCCCCGGCGGCGGCGCCGGTGACGAGGAGCGCTTCCGGCCTGCCTTCCGCCACCCCCTTCATCAGGCTGCGGCTGCGCCAGACCGGGGCGAAGAGCGTCTCCGGATCGGCCAGGGCGGCGGCGATCCAGGCCGCATCCTCCCGCTTCAGGGCGGCGCGGTCGAGGGGGCTGCCGGTATAGGCGTTGGGGCGGCTGGCGGGGATGGAAAGCATGCGCCTGGGACCCTGCCACGGGGCCGGGGCGGCGGCAACCAGGGGCGGGCGGCGCGCCGGCCGGGCGCTATTCCGCGGAGAGCCGGGGCCAGTGGGCATCCGCCCGGGCGATCTCGCCCGGGATGTCCTGCGACCAGGCGTCCCGGATCGCCAGGCTGTAATTCAGGTAGAGCCGGCCATTCACCACGGTGAAGGCCTCCGGGTCGATGGGCGCGGTGTAGCCGCGGGCCATGCCATAGGCGCAGAAGCCGCCATAGGCCGGGGCGTAGCGCACCGGATCGGCCAGGAACGCCGCCCGGTTGGCGGCGGAAGCGAAGCGCCAGCGGGCGCTGCCCCACTGCGCGGTGAAGGCGGCCCGGCCCCGCACTGCCCGCCCCTTCCGTCTGGTAGGCCACGGCGTCATGGCCCTTCAGGGCGAGGCCGGCAGGGGCATTTTGCCGCTCCGCAGGGGTATTTTGCCGCTCCGCGAGGGCATTTTGCCGCTCCGCGGCGGAGGCATTTTGCCGCTCCGCGGCGGAGGCATTTTGCCGCTCCGCGGCGGAGGCATTTTGCCGCTCCGCGGCGGAGGCATTTTGCCGCTCCGCGGCGGAGGCATTTTGCCGCTCCGCGGCGGGGGCGCTGCGCCGTTCCGCCAGGGCGGCCTCCGGGGCCAGGAGCAATGCGGCCAGGACGATGCGGCGGACGGGCATGGCGGGTCTCCTCGGGCTGCAGCCCTGGCGCTGCTACGCCGAGGCGGGCGCAGCGGTTACCCGGCCGCCGATGGAAACCGCCCGGCGCGCCGCCGGCTCTCCGCCGTGGCGGCGACCATGCCGGAGACCGCCGGCCCGGGCCCGGCGGAGCAGCCGGCCGGAACCCGGCGCGGCTGCGCTGGGGTCGCCCGGCGGCACGGCGGATCCCGGGGATGTTTCGCCCCCGCCCATTGCGTCGGGGCGGGCGGGGCATGATATGGTGCCCCCGGAAGGTCGGCGGTGGACGGACTCCCCGCCAACCCGGTCAGGTCCGGAAGGAAGCAGCCGTAACGGGTTCTCGCCCGGGTCGCATGTCGGCCTTCCACCCCTTCTCCCTGCCCCTCGGCGGGCCCTAGCCAGGAAGCCGCCGCCCGCGCATGTCCTCCTCCCTCTTCGGCCCCTCCGACGCGCCAGAGGCCGAGGGCCTGCCCGAGCCGCCGCCGCCGGAGGGGCCAGGGCTGTTCGGGGATGCGCCGGGGCCGGCCGCGGCGCCGGCCGCAGATGCACCGGCCGCCCCGCCGCCGCCCGCCGCCCCCGTGCCGGCTGCAGCCGCGCCCGGGCAGCCGGCGCCGGCCCTCGCCGCCCCGGCCAGCGCTGCCCTTGCCCGGCCCGCCCCTGCCCAGGCGCCCTACCGGGTCCTCGCCCGCAAATACCGCCCGACCAGCTTCGCCGAGCTGATCGGCCAGGAAGCCCTGGTCCGCACCCTGCGCAACGCCTTCGCCCAGGACCGCGTGGCGCATGCCTTCATGCTGACCGGCGTCCGCGGCGTGGGGAAGACCACCACCGCCCGCATCATCGCCCGCGCGCTCAACTGCATCGGCCCGGACGGCCAGGGCGGCCCGACGCCGGAGCCCTGCGGCGTCTGCCCGGAATGCCAGGCGATCCTCGCCGACCGCCACCCGGATGTGCAGGAGCTGGACGCCGCCTCCAACAATGGCGTCGACGATGTGCGGGAGCTGCGGGAGCGGCTGCGCTACCGTCCCGCCCAGGGCCGCTTCAAGGTCATCATCCTGGACGAAGTCCACATGCTCTCCACGCCGGCGTTCAACGCGCTGCTGAAGACGCTGGAGGAACCGCCCGCCCAGGTGAAATTCATGCTGGCCACCACCGAGCTGCGCAAGGTGCCGGCCACCATCCTCAGCCGCTGCCAGACCTTCCACCTGAAGCGCGTGCCGCAGGCGGAGCTGCGCGCGCATTTCGCCCGCATCGCGGCGAAGGAGCAGGTGGAGATCGACCCCGAGGCGCTGGCCATGGTCGCCCGCGCCGCCGATGGCAGCGTGCGGGACGGGCTTTCCCTGCTGGACCAGGCCATCGCCCTGGGCGGGCCGGACGGCGCCGTCACCGCCGAGGCGGTGCGGGACATGCTGGGCCTGGCCGACCGCGCCCTGGTGCTGGACCTGATGGAGCAGGCCATGGCCGGGGATGTCCCTGCCCTGCTCGCCAGCCTGGAGCGGGCGCATGAGCGCGGCGCCGATCCGGGGATGGTGCTGCAGGACCTGCTGGAGCTGACCCATACCCTGACGCGGCTGCGCAGCGTGCCCTCGTTGAAGGACGACCCGGGCCTGACCGAGGGCGAGCGCAGCCGCGGCGCGGCGCTGGCGGCGAAGCTTTCCGTCCCTGTGCTGGGCCGGGCCTGGCAGATGCTGCTGAAGGGGCTCGGGGAGCTGGCCGGCGCGCCGGACCGCCGCGCCGCGGCCGAGATGGTGCTGATCCGCCTGGCGCATGTGGCGGAGCTGCCGCCGCCGGGCGATCTGGTGAAGCGGTTGATGGAAACCGGCTCGCTACCCGCCGGCGCCCCCCGCCCCGCCCCGAACGGCGGCGGCGGCGGGCTGCGCGCCGTCGCCGGCGGCGGCGCGGTGGCGGCCATGCCGGCCCCCGTGGCGGTGGCGCCGCCGCAGAGCTGGCGGGACGTCGTGGCGCTGGCCTCCGGCCGCAAGCCAATGCTGCATGCGCATCTGCTGCACAGCGTCCACCCCGTCCACCTCGCCCCGGGCCGGGTCGAGATCCGGGTCCGGCCGGATGCGCCGCGCGACCTCGCCGCCCAGCTCGGCACGCTGCTCTCCGAGCTGACGGAGACGCGCTGGACCGTGGCGCTGAGCAATGCCGAGGGCGAACCCACCCTGGCCGAGCAGGGCCGCCATGCCGAGGCGGAGCGGCTTTCCCTGGCCCGCGCCCACCCGCTGGTGCAGGCCGTGCTGGCCGCCTTTCCCGGCACGCAGATCGAGCGGGTGCGCGATGAAGGCGCCGATGATTACGGCCTGCCGCTGGTGCTGCCCGCCTCCGTCGAGGCGCCGGAGGTGGAGCCGGGCGATATCCCGCCGGCGGAATTGGAAGAACCGCCCGATTTCGACGATGTTCCCCCTCCGGACGAGGACAGGTAAGGCACGGCCATGAAGAATCTCGGTAACATGCTGAAGCAGGCGCAGCAGATGCAGACGCGCATGCAGGAAATGCAGGCCAAGCTGGACGCCACGGTGGTGGAGGGCATGGCCGGCGCCGGCATGGTGAAGGTGTCGCTCTCCGGCAAGGGCGATCTGAAGCGCGTCGCCATCGACCCCAGCCTGATGACGGCGGAGGATCGCGAGGTGCTGGAGGATCTGCTGGTCGCCGCCCATGCCGATGCGCGGCAGAAGGTGGAGGCGGCGATGGCGGAGGAGATGCAGAAGGCCACCGCCGGCCTCAACCTGCCCGCCGGCATGAAGCTCCCCTTCTGAATATCGCCCCGAAGTCGCTGCGCGCCTTCGTGGGGGCCGGAATCGCTCCCTGACCAGCGCCTCGCGCAGCCTGCCGCGGCGAAGCCGCGGCAGGGCAACAGGCAGCGATGGAAACAGCCGCCGTCCGCATGCCAGGACCGCCGACCGTGACAGCCGATGCCCGCCCCTGACCCCATCGAGCATCTGATCGGCCTGCTCGCCAGGCTGCCGGGCTACGGCCGGCGCAGCGCGCGGCGGGCGGTGCTGAAGATGCTGATGCGGCCGGAGGAGGCCATGCTGCCCCTGGCCGCCGCGCTGCGGGACGCCGCGGCCGCCGTCCGCCCCTGCCGGCTCTGCCGCAATCTGGACGACCAGGATCCCTGCCATATCTGCCGCGACCCGCAGCGCGACCGCTCGGTGATCTGCGTGGTGGAAGGCGTCGCCGAGCTCTGGGCGCTGGAGCGCGCCCATGCGCATCGCGGCCTCTACCACGTGCTGGGCGGCACCCTTTCCGCGCTGGGCGGGGTGGGGCCGGAGGATCTGGCGGTGCAGCCTTTGCTCGCCCGCATCGCGGAACAGGGGGTGGAGGAGGTGATTCTCGCCTTGCCCGCCACGGTGGAAGGCGCGACCACGGCGCATTTCCTCTCCGACCGGCTGCAGCCCAGCGGCGTGCGGGTGACGCGGCTGGCCCAGGGCGTGCCGATCGGCGGCGCGCTGGATGTGCTGGACGAAGGCACGCTGGCGGCGGCGCTGAAGGCGCGGCGGGCGGTCTGACGGCCCGCCTCCACCCACCTCGCCCCTGGCCGTGGCGCCGGGGGTATCCCTGCCCTGGGCCGAGGCCCAGGCAGGCAGCACCGCCGGGCCGCTGGCCATCGGGCCTTTGCGGGAACGCCCTGCGGCCCCTGCCCGGCCCGGACGGACGCCGCGCTGATGATGACGGCGTCGCAGTCTTTACGCCTTCACAACCGGCCCGTGCGACACTCCGCCCCGGCTTGCGAGATGTGAGGGCAAAAGATTGCCGACCCTTGGCACCAGCGCCGCGGACAGCCTGGTCGGCGGCGCCGACAACGACTCGCTCTCCGGCTTCGAGAGCAACGACACGCTGCTGGGCCTCGGCGGCGACGACTTCCTCATCGGCGGGCCGGGCAATGATTCCCTGGATGGCGGCAGCGAGAACGACGTCCTGATCGACGACACCGGCAGCAACACGCTGCTGGGCGGCACCGGGGACGACACCGTCATCGCGGCGGCACTCGCCTACATCAATGCCGGCGAGGGGAATGACAGCATCTTCGCCTCCGGCGCCGGCAGCTCGGTCCAGGCCGGGCTGGGGGATGACTGGATCTTCCTCGGCGCCGCCGCCACCGTCAGCGGCGGCGGCGGCATCGACAGCTTCTCCCTGCTCAGCACCTTCGCCTATCCCGGCGGCACGCCCGCCGCCCCGGTCATCGTCACCGATTTCATCGCCGGCGCCGGGGGGGACCGGCTTGACCTCGTCGCCTGGCTCGCCGGCCCCGCCACCGCCGGCTTCAACGGCGGCAACCCCTTCGGCGGCGGCGGCTTCCTCCGGCTGCGCCAGGAAGGCAGCGACACCGTCATCGACTGGGACAGCACTGGCGGCGCCAACGGCTTCGCGCCGCTGGTCCGGCTGCAGGGCGTCACCGCCGCAGCGCTGACGGCGGAAAATCTGGGATTTGCCCCGGATGGCAGCGAGGCAGGCCGGCAATTCCTCACCGGCACCGCCGGCCATGACAGCATCCTTGCCGGCGCCGGGGATGATTACGCGCTCGGCGGAGCGGGCAACGACACGCTGTCCGGCAGCGCCGGCAATGACGCGCTGTATGGCGAGGACGGCAATGACAGCCTGGATGGCGGCAGCGGTGCCAACACCCTGGCCGGCGGCACGGGCGAAGACACCTACATCATCCGCAGCGCCGCCGATGTGGTGGTGGAATTGCCGAATCAGGGCCAGGACACGATCCGCACCACCATCAGCCTGACCCTGCCCGGCAATATCGAGATCCTGGTGCTGGAAATCGGCGCCGGCGCACTCAGCGGCACCGGCAATGGGCAGGCCGACACGCTCATCGGCAATGAGAGCGCCAACACCCTGGATGGCGGCGACGGCGATGACCTGCTGCAGGGCGGCCCGGGCGCGGATCTGCTGGTCGGCGGCGCGGGCGACGACACGCTGATGGGCGGCTGGGCCAGCGATATGCTGGCGGGCGGCAACGGCCTGGATGTGCTGCTGGGCGCCATAGCTGATGCCGCCAGCGGCCTGATGGCCGGTGCCGGCACGGTGACGTTCATGTCGGGGCTGGCCGTCCTCGGCCCTCGGCCCGACAGCACCCATCTTCCCCCGGCCGCCGCCGATGATCTTTTCGGCACCCGGCAGAACCCGGAAGACGCTGCTCTCGGCGCATGGGCTGCGGGGGGCGCGGGCGACCAGGCCTTCGTCTGAGCCGGCACGCCGCGCCGGCGGGACGCGCCGGGCCGACGGCCCGGCGCGTCCTCGCCAGTTATTTATCTGCCGCGTCGCGCACGGTGTCCTTGGCGCCGCCGACGGCGCTCTGCACCTTGCCCTCGACCTTGTCAGCCTTGCCTTCCGCCTGCAGCTTCGTGTCGCCGGTCACCTTGCCGGCCGCGTCCTTCACGGCGCCCTTGGCCTGCTTGGCGGCGCCAGCGATGCGGTCCTTGTCCATGGCGTATCCCTTTCCGTTGCCGCCGCCCCTTGGCGACGGCTTCGGCAAGGAAAACGCCGCCCGGCGGCGGAAGGTTGCCGTGCGCTCAGCGGAAGGGGATGGCGTACATCAGCCCGCCCTTGGTCCAAAGGCCGTTGATCCCGCGCGCGAGCTTCAGCGGGCCGCCCTGGCCGACATTGCGCTCGAACACCTCCCCGTAATTCCCGACGGCGCGGATGGCGTTCGCCGCCCAGGCATTGTCCAGGCCGAGGCGGGAGCCGAATTCGCCGCTGGTGCCGAGCAGGCGCTGCGCGGTCGGGCTGCCGCTGCGGGCCTGTTCCGCCGCATTGCCCTGGGTGACGCCCAGCTCCTCCGCCTCCACCAGCGCGTAATGCACCCACATGACGATGTTGGACCATTGGTCGTCGCCATTGCGGGTGAAGGGGCCGAGCGGCTCTTTGCTGATCGTCTCCTCCAGCACCCGGTAGGCGGCCGGGTCGCGGGCGACGGTGAGGGCGCCGGCGAGGGCGCTGGCATCCTGCGTCATCGCGTCGCAGCGGCCGCTGAAGAAGGCCTCGTACATGGTGTCCACCCGCTCGAACACCACCGGCTGGAAGCGCAGGTTGCGGGCGCGGAAGACATCGCCGAGCGTCAGCTCATGCGTGGTGCCCTGGGCGACGCAGATGGTGGCGCCGTCCAGCTCCGCCAGCTTGCTCACATTGGCGTCGCGGCGCACGGCGAAGCCCTGGCCGTCGTAGAAATTCACCGGCCCCTGGTTCAGCCCCAGCGAGGCATCGCGCAGGAAGGTCTGGGTGCTGTTGCGGAACAGCACGTCGATCTCGCCGGTCTGCAGCGCGGTGAAGCGGGCCTGGGCGGTGAGGGGGACGAAGCGGACCTTCGTGGCGTCGCCCAGCACGGCGGCGGCGACGGCGCGGCAGTAATCCGCATCCAGGCCGCGGAATTCGCCGCGGCTGTCTGGCGCGGAGAAGCCGGCGAAGCCCTGGGAAACGCCGCAATTCAGCGTGCCGCGCTGCTTCACCGTCGCCAGGGTCTGCGCCTGCGCGGCGCCCCCGACGAGCAGGAACGCCGTCAGCAACCCGAACCAAATATGCCGTGTCATCGCATTCCTCCGTGGCGTGCAAGGCGGGGGTATCGCTGGCTGGAGGCCGGGTGTCGAGGGAGGGCTCTGCCCTCCCCCGAACCCCCACCCGCAAAGGGCCGAAAGGCCCTTTGAACCCTTGAGTTTTGCGGTTGGACCGTCGGGTATGGAACTCGAGCTTCAGAGGGAGTCGCGGCGCTGCCGCGACGCCCCCCTCGACCCTACCGCCTGGCCACCGCCACCAGCACCGCCGCCGGCGCCTCCCCGATCCGCCGCAGCCGGTGCGGCAGGTGGCCGGCGAATTCCGCCGCATCCCCCGGCCGCAGCATCAGGCTGCGATCGGCGAAGGCCAGCTCCACATGCCCGTGCAGCACGTAGAGCAGCTCTTCCCCCTCATGCTCATGCGGCCCGTCCTCGGCGAATTCCGTCGCCAGGTGGATGATGAAGGCGGCCAGTGGCGCACCGCCGGCGGTCAGCGCCTCCATGCCGTGCACGCCGGGCCCCGGCGCGCTGCGCCGCCGCCGCGCCGCGCGGGTGACGCGGACGGCGTCTTCCGGCAGCGCCTCCCCCAGCAACTCCGCCACCGGCACGCCCAGCGCGGCGGAGAGCCGCAGCAAAGTGCCGACCGAGGGCGCCTTGCGGCCGCGTTCGAGGCGGGAGAGGAAGCCCTTGTCCAGCCCCACCGCGGCGGCCAGGGCGTCCAGCGTCATTCCCCGCGCCAGGCGCAGGTGGCGGAGCTGCGGCCCCAGCACGCCGGCGCCGACCGAGGGCGCCTCCTCCTCCGTCATGCCGCGGCGTGGCGGCGCGCTCACAGATCCAGCACCAGGCGCGGGCCGGCGCAGCCGGCGACGCAGGCCATCAGGTACTCGCGACGCGCCTCCGGCTGCAGCACGCGGTCGCGGTGCAGCGGCGGGCCTTCCAGCCAGCGCACCTTGCAGGCGCCGCAGATGCCGCCCTCGCAGGAGGCCTCCACCTCCCCGCCCAGCGCCTTGATCGCCGGCAGCAGGGGGGCGCCGGCCGGCAGCTCCGCGCTGGCGCCGCTTCTGGCCAGCACCAGGGTGAAAGGGCGCGCCTCCGGGTCCGGCGGCAGGGGCGGCGGGACGAAATGCTCGACATGCGCCTGGCCCGACGGCCAGTCGCGCGTCGCAGCCTCGAAGGCCTCGATCAGCCCGTTGGGGCCGCAGCAATAGGCGTGCAGCCCGGGGGCCGGGGCGCCCAGCAGGTCCGCCAATGCCGGGCGCGGGGCCGCCGAGGTGTCGTGCAGCACGGCGTGCCGCGGCAGATGCCCCGGCAGGGGCAGGGCGCCGCGATGCAGCAGGTGCAGCACGTAATTGCCCCCTGCCCGCTCCAGCGCCGCCGCCATGCTGAGGAAGGGCGTGACGCCGATGCCGCCGGCGATGAAGACATGCCGCGTGGCATCCGGTGCCAGCGGGAAGGTGCAGCGCGGCAGGGAGACGCCGATTTCCGCCCCCACCTCCAGCGCGTCGTGCAGCCAGAGCGAACCGCCGCGCCCCGCTTCCTCCCGCTTCACCGCGACCACATAGCGGTCCTGCTGCGCCGGATCGCCGCAGAGGGAATAGGCCCGCACCAGCCCGTCCGGCGGGTGCAGGTCGATATGCGCGCCCGGCTTCTGCCGCGGCAGGGGCCAGCCCTCCGGGTCCATCAGCACCAGGCGGCGGATCCCCGGCCCGGCCGCCACCGCCTCCCGCACCACCGTCCGGATGAGCCTCATCGGGCGGGCTGCGCCGCCGCTTCCCCCGGCCGCTTCATGCGGGCCGGACGGCGTCGCCCACCCGCACCACGCCGCCTTCCAGGATGCGGCAATTGAGGCCGGAGCGGTTGATCATCGGGTCGAAGACCGGCTTTTCCAGGATCTCCTCGATATGCCGGCAGGGCACGGAAAGCCGCGTCGCCTCCAGCAGGCAGGCGCCGAGGCGGAAGCGGCGGCCGACCAGATGCGTCAGCGGCACGCCGCGCGTCGTCACGTTGCGGCGATGCTCTTCCGGCAGCAGCTCGATGCCGTGGTCGCGGCGGATGGCCTCCAGCGCCTCCGCCTCGAACAGGGTGACCTGGCGGCCTTCCTCCGGCTTGGCGGAGTAGAAGCCTTCCTCGATGCCCAGCATGTAGCGGTCGCCCTCGATCCCCCTGCCGGCGATCAGGGTGATCGCCTCCTGCGGCCGCATCGGCAGGAAGGCGCGGGCGGTGACGTGGAGATGGGCGACGACGCCGAGCCAGGTGGGGGTGACGGGCCCAGGGGCGTGGGACATGGAGTGCTCCCGATTTGGGCAACAGGTTGCCCGGTGGACAGCCGGATGCCATGCCGCGCCGGCCATTGCAAGGCTTTGCCGCTGGCATCCGGCTTGCTGTGGGGCAAGGGAACGCGCCGGACCGGGCCGGCCGCCGGAGACCCACGCCATGCAACGCCGCCGCCTCTTCGCCGCCGCCACCGCCGCGCCGGTGGCCTTGGCCACCCCTGCCCTGGCGCAGACCCTGCCGGAAATCCGCTGGCGGCTGACCAGCAGCTTCCCCCGTACCCTCGACATCACCTACTCCACCAGCGAGTACATGTGCCGCGCGGTCAGCGACATCACCGATGGCCGCTTCCGCATCCAGCCCTTCCCGGCCGGGGAGATCGCGCCCGGCCTCGCCGCCCTGGATGCGGTGCAGTCCGGCAGCGTGGAGATGGCGCATACCGGCGGGTTGTTCTTCACCGGCAAGAATTCGGCGCTCGCCTTCTCCACCACCGTGCCCTTCATGCTGAACGTCCGGCAGCAGCACGCCTGGTTCTTCCATGGCGGCGGCAACGAGATGCTGAACGCCGTGTACAAGGACTTCAACATCCACGCTTTGCCCTGCGGCAATACCGGCAACCAGATGGGCGGCTGGTTCAGGAAGGAGATCGCCAAGGCCGAGGATCTCCGCGGCCTGAAATTCCGCGTCGCCGGCCTCGCCGGCAATGTCATGCAGAAGGTCGGCGTGGTGCCGCAGCAGATCGCGCCCGGGGACATCTACCCGGCGCTGGAGCGCGGCACGATCGACGGCGTGGAATATATCGGCCCCTATGACGACGCCAAGCTCGGCTTCAACAAGGTGGCCCGCTACTACTACTACCCGGGCTGGGGCGAGGGCGGCGCCATCTTCCACGCCTATGTGAACCTGCAGAAATTCCAGGAATTGCCCCCCGCCTACCGCGCCGCCATCGAGACCGCCTGCACTGCCGCCACCAACTGGATGCTGGCGCAGTACGATTGGAAGAACGTCGAGGCGATGTACCGGCTGGTGGCGGAGGGCGTGCAGCTCCGCCAGTTTTCCAATGAGGTGATCGACACGCTCTACCGCGCGACGCAGGAGGTGTTCGCCGAGCAATCCGCGGCGAACCTGCAATTCAAGGCGATCCTCGACAGCCAGATCGCCTTCCGGGACCGGCATTTCGCCTATCACCAGGTCTCTGACTACGCCTTCGACAGCATGATGCTGCGGCTGCGGCGGCAGCAGGCAAGGTAGGCGCCGTCGCGATTTGTGGCTTGCGCCTAGCGTTGTGTTTTGTGGCTTGCGCCTAGCGTTGTGTTTTGTGGCTTGCGCCACGGGCGCGATCTCCGCTCCAATATCCCCATTCAAGGATAAGCCCCGGCCGGCCAAGCGCCGGGGCGGCAAGAATGGGGAGGTTGCGGCATGGTCCTTCCGGGCCGGCCCGTCCTGGCGTGCGCATCGCGCTGGGCGGCTTGAGTCGTGGCGCTGCTGGAGGTGGAGGAGGTGGTGGTGCGCTTCGGCGGCGTCACCGCCGTGGCCGGGGTCTCCTTCACGGTCGAGGACCGGCAGATCTGCGGGCTGATTGGCCCGAACGGCGCCGGCAAGACCACGCTCTTCAACGTCATCAGCGGCATCTACCGGCCGAGTGACGGCCTTGTGCGCTTCGCCGGCGAGGTGGTTACCGGCCAGCCGCGCCACCGCATGGCGGCGCTGGGGCTGGGCCGCACCTTCCAGAACCTGGCGCTGTTCCGCAGCATGAGCGTCAGGGAGAATGTGCTGGCCGGGGCGCATGCCGAGGGCCGCACCGGCTTCCTCGCCAATGCGCTGCGCCTGCCCGCGGCGCGGCGGGAAGAGCGGGCGGCGGCGGTGCAGGCGGCGCAGCTTCTCGCCCTGCTGGAACTCGACCATGTGGCGGAGGTGCCGGTGGCCGCCCTGCCCTTCGGCACCCAGAAGCGGGTGGAAATGGCCCGCGCCCTGATCTCCCGCCCCCGCCTGCTGCTGCTGGACGAGCCTGCCGGCGGGCTGAACCATGGCGAGGTGGATGCGCTGGCCGCGCTGCTGCGGGAGGTCGCCGCCCGCTTCCACTGCGCCATCCTGCTGGTCGAGCACCACATGAACCTGGTCATGCGCGTCTCCGACAAGGTGGTGGCGCTGGATTTCGGCCGGAAGATCGCCGATGGCACGCCGGCCGAGGTGCGCCGCGACCCTGAGGTGATCCGCGCCTATCTCGGCGATGGGGGCGGCCATGCCCGCGCTGCTTGAGGCGAAGGGGCTGACCGCCGGCTACGGCGCCGCGCCGGTGCTGCACGGGCTCGACTTCGAGGTGGAGGAGGGCGGCGTCACCGCGCTGCTCGGCGCCAATGGCGCAGGCAAGACCACCACCTTGCGCGCCGTCTGCGGCATGCTGCGCACCGCCGGCGAGATCCGCCTCGGCGGCCAGAGCATCGCGGGGCGGGCGACGGAGGAGATCGCCCGGCTGGGCCTCGCCCATGTGCCGGATGGACGCGGCACCTTCATGGAACTGACCGTGGAGGAGAATTTCCGCCTCGGCGCCTATATCCGCCGCGACCGCGAGGTGCAGGCGGATTTCGAGCGCATGTGGGCGTGGTTCCCCCGGCTGAAGCAGCGCTGGCGGCAGCAGGCCGGCACGCTTTCAGGCGGGGAGCAGCAAATGCTGGCCATCGCCCGCGCTTTGCTGCTGCGCCCCCGCCTGCTGCTGCTGGACGAGCCGAGCTTCGGCCTGGCGCCGCTGATCGTGCAGGAGATCTTCGCCATCATGCGCCGCATCCGCGAGGAGAGCGGCGTCGGCATCCTGCTGGTGGAGCAGAACGCCAACCTCGCGCTGGAACTCGCCGACCGCGCCTATCTGCTGGAGACCGGGCGCATCGTCGTCGCCGGCCCCGCCGTGGAGCTGCGCGAGGATGAGGCGATCCGCCATTCCTATCTGGGGTACTGAGGCCGTCCGATGATCGGAGCATCGCAGATGCAGAGATCTGAATCGGCCGGCTCTTACGGAGCATGAGTATGGATGGGCTCACGCATCAGATCATCGCCGGCATCGCCACAGGCGGCATCTATGCCGCCGTCTCCCTTGCTTTGGTGATGATCTACCAGGCGACGCATCACGTGAATTTCGCGCAGGGCGAGATGGCGACCCTATCCACCTTCATCGCCTGGAGCATGATCCAGGCAGGCATTCCCTACTGGGTCGCCTTCTTAGCCACCATCGCCATTTCCTTCGTCATCGGCGCGGCGGTGGAGCGGCTGCTGATGCGGCCGGTGCAGAACGCGCCGGTGCTGACCCATGTCGGCGTCTTCATCGGGCTGCTGCTGATCATCGGCAACGCCACGGGCTGGATCTTTGGCTACACCACGAAGCTGTTCCCGACACCCTTCGAGAGCGAGAGGCCGCTGCTCGGCGGGCTGGTTTCGGCACATGAGCTGGGCAGCACCGCGGTGACGCTGGCCGTGCTGGTGCTAGTCTATCTCTTCTTCCGCCATACCAGGCTGGGGCTGGCGATGCGCGCCGCGGCCTACAACCCGCGCTCGGCGCGGCTGGTCGGCATCCGCGTCGGCTGGATGCTGGCGCTGGGCTGGGGGCTGGCGGCGGCGATCGGCGCGGTGGCGGGCATGATGGTGGCGCCGGTGGTCTTTCTCGACCCCAGCATGATGCTCGGCATCCTGCTCTACGCCTTCGCCGGCGCGCTGCTCGGCGGCATCGACAACCCCTCGGGCGCCGTCATCGGCGGCTTCGCCGTAGGAGTGCTGGAGAATCTGGCGGGCGCCTATGTGGTCGGGACGGAGCTGAAGCTGACGGTGGCGCTGGCCATCATCATCGGCGTTCTCGTCGTCAAGCCTTCCGGCCTGTTCGGCCGGGTGGTGCTGAGCCGCGTCTAGGGAGGGCGGGGATGAGCGCCACGGACCGCATCGCCGCCCTGCCCCTGCGCCGCCCCGCCGCGGGCCTCGCCGCCTGGCAGCGCGGCGCGCTGCTGCTGGCCGGGCTTGCCGCGGCGCTGGTGCCGCTCTGGCTGCTGGAGAGTTTCCATCTGTTCCAGCTCACCATGGCGGTGATCATGGCGCTGGCCGTGCTCGGGCTGAACATCGTCACTGGCTATAACGGCCAGATCAGCCTGGGCCATGGCGCCTTCTTCGCGGTCGGCGCCTATGCCACCGCCATATTGATGTCGCATCTGGACTGGTCCTTCTGGGCGACGCTGCCGGTCTCCGCCGCGGTGTGCGGGCTGGTGGGCTATGGCGTCGGCTTTCCGGCGCTCCGCCTCGGCGGGCTCTATTTGGCGCTCACCACCTTCTCGCTCGCCGTCGCCGTGCCGCAGATCCTGAAGCACCGCGCCATCGAGGACTGGACCGGCGGCGTGCAGGGCCTGTTCCTCGTGAAGCCGGACCCGCCCGGCTTCCTGCCGCTGAACGCCGACCAGTGGATGTACTGCGTGGCGCTGATCGTCGCGGCGCTGTGCTTCCTGCTCGCCTGGAACCTCATCCGCGGCCGCATCGGCCGGGCGCTGATGGCGACGCGGGACCACCCGATCGCCGCCGAGGCCATGGGCATGGACATCGCCGCGCTGAAGACCCAGGCCTTCGCGGTGAGCGCCATGATCACCGGCCTCGCCGGCTCGCTCTCTGCCGTCGCGGTGGAATATGTGGCGCCGGACAGTTTCAGCTTCGCCCTCTCCATCAACCTCTTCGTCGGCATGGTGGTGGGCGGCGTCGCCTCCATCCTCGGCTCGCTCTTCGGCGGCCTCTTCGTGCTCTTCGTCCCGAACATCGCGGAGGCGATCAGCAAGGCGGCGCCGGGCGTGATCTATGGCGTGCTGCTCATCGCCTTCCTCTATTTGCTGCCGGATGGCTTCGCCGGGCTGCTGCGCCGCCTGGCGGCAAGGCTGCGGCGGGGCGCGGGCTGACGATGCCGACAAACCGCCATCATCTCCCTGTCCAGTGCGTTGCCCTCGGCGCTGACGGGGGAGACATGGCCTCAGACCGGGAGAGACGATGATGAGGACGACCCGCCGCGCCCTGCTCGCCGGTACCGCCGCGGCGCTGGCCGCGCCGCAGATCGCGCCGGCCCAGGAAGCGCCGGGCGTGACCGCGACGGAGATCCGCATCGGCAGCACCAACGCCCTCTCTGGCCCTGCCTCCGCCTACTCCGTCATCACCAAGGGCCTCGCCGCCATGTTCAGGCGGGTGAACGACCAGGGCGGCATTGCCGGGCGGCAGATCAATTTCATCGCCTATGACGACGGCTACCAGCCGCCCCGCACGCTGGAACAGACGCGTCGCCTGGTGGAGCAGGACCGCGTCGCCTTCCTCTTCAACCAGCTCGGCACGCCGACCAACAGCGCCATCCACCGCTATGTGAATCAGCGGAAGATCCCGCATCTCTTCCTGGCGACCGGCGCCGACAAATGGGCCAATCCGCGGGAGTTTCCCTGGACCATCGGCTGGCAGCCAAGCTACCGCACCGAAGCGCAGATCTACGCGAAGTATCTGCTGGAGCAGAAGCCGGATGCGAGGCTCGGCCTGCTCTACCAGAACGACGATTTCGGCAAGGATTATGTGAACGGCGTGCGCGACGTGCTCGGGGCGCGCTTCGACGCCATGGTGAAGCTCGCCAGCCATGAGGCGACCGACCCGACCATCGACAGCCAGATCGTCTCGCTGCAATCGGCGGGCTGCGATGCGCTGATCTGCGGCATCATCCCGCGCTTCGCGGCGCAGGCCATCCGGCGGGTCTTCGATCTCGGCTGGAAGCCGATGATGTTCATGACCAATGTCTCGGTCTCGGTCGGCACCGTCATGCAGCCGGCCGGTGCCGAGAAGGGCATCGGCCTGCTCACCTCCGACTACCGCAAGGACCAGTCCGATCCCGCCTGGGTGAATGACCCGGGGATGAATGAATGGCGTGACTTCATGCGCCGCTACGTCCCGGATGGCGAGCTGGGCGACAACAACTACACCTATGCGTATGGGGTGGGCAGCACCATGCTGCAGGTGCTGAAGCAATGCGGCAACAATTTCAGCCGGGAGAACGTCATGCGCCAGGCGACCGATATCGCGCCGATGGAGATCGCCACGCTGCTGCCCGGGGTGAAGGTGCAAAGCCAGCCGAACAACTACAACGTCATCCGCCAGATGCAGCTCCAGCGCTGGAATGGCCGCGCCTGGGAACGCTTCGGCGGGGTGATCGAGGGCGCGCATGTCTGACCTGCCACGCCCTGCCGCCGGTGAAGGATAAGAACGACAGGGAGGAACAACGCCGATGCACACCCGCCGCACGCTGCTGGCCGCCACCGCGGCCGGCCTTGCCGCGCCACGCCTGGCCCGGGCGCAGGAAGCGCCTGGCGTCACCGCCACGGAGCTCCGCATCGGCAACACCATGCCCTATAGCGGCCCGGCCAGCGCCTATGGCTCCATCGGCCGTTCCCACCAGGCCTTCTTCCGCATGATCAATGACCAGGGCGGTATCGCCGGACGGAAGATCAATTTCATCACCTATGATGATGGCTACAGCCCGCCCAAGACGGTGGAGCAGGTACGCCGGCTGGTGGAGCAGGACCGCGTGGCCTTCCTCTTCAACACCCTCGGCACCGCGGCCAACAGCGCCATCGTCCGCTACGCGAATCAGCGCAAGGTGCCGCATCTCTTCCTCTCCACCGGCGCCGACAAATGGGGCAACTACCGGGAAACGCCCTGGACCATCGGCTGGCAACCCAGCTACCGCACGGAAGCGCAGATCTACGCCAAGCACCTGCTGGAGCAGAAGCCGAACGGCAAGCTCGCCTTGCTCTACCAGAACGATGATTTCGGCAAGGATTACGTCGCCGGCGTGCGGGACGTGCTGGGTGCGCGCTTCGACGGCATGGTGCGCACCGTCAGCCACGAAGCCACGGACCCGACGGTGGACAGCCAGATCGTGACTCTGGCCGGCAGCGGCGCCGATATCATGCTCACCGCCACCACGCCGAAATTCGCCGCCCAATCCATCCGCAAGGTGTTCGAGGTGGGGTGGCGGCCGCTGCACTACCTGACGAACGTCTCCATCAGCGTCGGCACGGTGATGGAGCCGGCGGGGCCGGAACGCGGCATCGGCATCATCACCTCCGCCTATCTCAAGGACCCGACGGACCCGGCCTGGGATCAGGATGCCGGGATGAACGAATGGCGCAGCTTCATGGCGAAATACCTCCCGGAGGGCGATATCAAGGATGGCAGCTTCCCCTTCGCCTATGGCGTGGCGCAGACGCTGATGCAGGTGCTGCGGCAATGCGAGGGCAATTTCGCCCGCGACAACGTCATGCGCCAGGTCGCGAATCTGCGCGGCTTCGTCCCCGCCACGCTGATCCCCGGCATCACGGTGAACACCTCGCCGAGCAATTTCCACCCGATCCGGCAGATGCAGTTGCAGCGCTGGACCGGCAGCACCTGGGAACGCTTCGGCGAGGTGATCGAGGGCGCTGCGCTGAGCGGCTGAGCGACACAGGCATCTTTCCGTCACGCCCTTGTCGTGGCAGCCATTTCGGCAACTATGAGGTGCTGGTCTCCCAGGCGCCGACCGTCACCCCAGCTTCGAGCTCGGGGCCAGCGATGCCGGGCATTTCATGCTGGCCATCGCCGAATGGGGCGGCGAGGCGCCGGCCGGCAGCCCGCTCTACACCAGCGCGCCGACGGCCGGCATTCCCGGCGCCGAGACCGGGTATAGCTTCACCGGCATCGGCCTCGCCCTCACCGCCGGCGCCTCCTACATCGCGATCCTGACGACGGCGGGCGTCGCTGACCCGCTGCTGGCGGCCACCGTCACCAGGGCCATCGGCGATGGCGGCCTGGGCGGCGGCTTCATCTTCTGGGATGGCGAATCCCCGACCTGGGTGAGCTGGTTCATTCCGCATCTGCTCTTCACCGCGGAATTCGCCGAGGCCACGCCGGTGCCGGCCCCGCCGGGGCTGGCGCTGCTGCCGGTGATGCTGCTCGGGCTCGGCCTCGCCGGGCGGCGGACGCAGCCGGCAGGTTGAACCGGCAGACTCGAGGCGGGCCCGGGGGACGCTCTTCCCCGGCGGGTCCAGGGGCAGAGCCCCTGGCGGGGGTTGGCGGCGAAGCCTCCGCGCTCCGCCTCTGTCATGCTTTCGTGATAGATGCGTCCCGCCTCCTCCCGCAGTCTGGCGCGCCAGCCCTGGCACCACCAGGCAGGATCAAGGGTAGGACAGATGCCAGATTCCACCGAAGCGCCCGCCGATCGCCCCTGGGTCGAGCTCGAGCTCGAGGATGATTTCGACGAGGAGCTGGAGCAGGAGATCGATGACAGCCGCCTGCCGCCCGAATTGCGGGCGCTGCGGCATGCGCATAAGCGCCCGGCCCTGGAGCGCGGCGCCTATTTCCGCGAGTTGATGCGCCTGCAGGCCGAGCTGGTGAAGCTGCAGGACTGGGTGATGCACAAGGGCCTCAAGCTCGTCGTGCTGTTCGAGGGCCGCGACAGCGCCGGCAAGGGCGGCGTCATCAAGCGCATCACCCAGCGCGTGAACCCGCGCACCTGCCGCGTCGTCGCCCTGCCCGCGCCCTCGGACCGCGAGAAGACGCAATGGTATTTCCAGCGCTACGTCCCGCACCTGCCCGCGGCCGGGGAGATCGTGCTGTTCGACCGGAGCTGGTACAACCGCGCCGGCGTCGAGCGGGTGATGGGCTTCGCCAGCGAGCAGCAGGTGGAGGATTTCTTCCGCGACGTGCCGGAATTCGAGCGCATGCTGGTCCGCTCCGGCATCATCCTGGTGAAGTACTGGTTCTCCATCACCGACCAGGAACAGCAATTCCGCTTCCTCATGCGCATCCACGACCCGATCAAGCAGTGGAAGCTCTCGCCCATGGACCTGCAGTCCCGCGTCCGCTGGGAGCAATACACCAAGGCGAAGGAGGACATGTTCGAGCGGACGAACATCCCCGAGGCGCCCTGGTACATCGTCGAGGGCAATGACAAGAAGCGGGCGCGGCTGAACTGCATCGCCCATCTTCTCTCCCGCATCCCCTATGAGGAAGTGCCGCATCCGCCGGTGGTGCTGCCGGAGCGGGTCTTCGACCCGAATTACGAACGCCGGACGCTGCCGTCGGAGCTCTACGTGCCGGAACGATACTGAGCGCCGCGCTCGCGGTCATTGCAACTTCATCCACGCCCGGCGTTGGGGGAGGCTAGACCGCCAAGGATGCAGCCAAAGGGTGACACAACGATGGAGGCGATCCTCAGCCGGCACGGCCTGCCGACACAGATGGGTGCGGGGCTGCCGGATGCCGCTGCCCTGCACGCGGTGCTGGAGGAGCTGCTGCAGGCGCTGGAAGCGGAGGCAGGCCGCATCGCCGCCGGCTGGGGCGCGCCGGGCCCACGCGCGGAATTCGCCCCCGGTGCGGAGAACCTCGCCTGGTACCTGGCGCTGCGCCGGCACGATATCCGGCCGCTGCAGCGGCTGCTGATGGTGCTCGGCCTGTCCTCGCTCGGAAGGCTGGAAAGCCGGGTGCGGCCGGCGCTGCAGGCGGTACGGGCGACGCTGGCCGGGCTCGCCGGCCTGCCCCCGGCGCCGCGCCCGGCGGCGGAGGATTTCTTCGCCGGGGAACGCGCCCTGGCCCGCCATACCGCGGAGGTGCTGGGGCCGGCGACGCCGCAGCGTCCGGTCGGGCTGCTCGTCACCTGCCCCAGCGAGGCGGCCGATGACCCGGGCTTCATGCTGCAGCTTGCGCGGCGCGGGGTGGAGGCGGTGCGGCTGAATTGCGCGCATGACGATGCGGCGGCCTGGGGCCGGATGATCCGCCACCGGGACGCCGCCGCCGAGGCCACCGGCCACCGCATGCGCGTGCTGATGGATCTGGCCGGGCCGAAGATCCGCACCGGCGCGCTGCGCCTGCCCGGCCCCGGCCAGCGGGTGATGCCGGAGTCCCTGCTGGCCGTGGTGCCGCCCGGCGGGCTTGGGGAGGCGCCGGAAGGCCCCACCACCTTCGCCGCCGAATGCACGCTGCCGGAGGTGCTGGAGATGGTGGCGCCCGGCGACCGGCTCTTCGTCGATGACGGCAAGATCGAGACGGTCGTGGAGCGCAAGGCAGCCTGGGGCCTGCTCGCCCGGGTGACGCGGGTGCCTGAGGACGGCGCGAAGCTGCGCAGCGAGAAAGGGCTGAACTTCCCGGACACCACGATCCGCTGCGCCGCGCTGAGCGAGAAGGACCGGGAGGATCTGGCCTTCGTCGCCCGCCATGCCGACGGCATCGAATATTCCTTCGTGCAGTCGGCCGAGGATATCCGCCTGCTGCAGGCGGCGCTGGCGGAGCACCGGCCGGAGGATTGGCGGACGCTCTCCCTGGTGCTGAAAATCGAGACCACCCGCGCGGTGCGCGCCCTGCCGGAGATGCTGGTGCAGGCGGCCGGTCAGCAGCCCACCGCCATCATGATCGCCCGCGGCGACCTGGCGGTGGAGATCGGCTTCGCCCGCACCGCGGAGATGCAGGAGGAGATCCTCTGGCTGGGCGAGGCGGCGCATGTGCCGGTGATCTGGGCCACCCAGGTGCTGGAGCATCTGGTGCGCAAGGGCACCCCGCTGCGCGGCGAGATGACGGATGCCGCCATGGCGGCGCGGGCCGAATGCATCATGCTGAACAAGGGCCCGCATCTGCTGCTGGCGATCGCGGAGCTGGACGGGCTGCTGCGCCGCATGGGCCAGCATCAGTACAAGAAAACCCCGCAATTGCGCGCCCTGACGAGCTGGTAGGGCGCCGCGCGCGGCGCCGCGGCACCGGAGAGGACCATGGAATACGCACGACGCTTCAAGCTTTTGGTCTGCGCTCCGAATTTCGACGAGACCGATCTGGAAGGCGTGCGGCTGCGGGAGATCCTGACCCGCGTCGAGGGCATGGGCTATGCCGTGACCCGCGCCCGCCGCGACGATGATGCGGAGCTGGTGATCCGCACCGATGCGGCGCTGGGCTGCATCATCGTCGATTGGGGCAAGAAGGGGCTGCAGGGGAAGTCCGCCGCGCTGATCCACCTGGTGCGCAAGCGCGGCCTGGATGTGCCGATCATCGTGCTGGTCCGCCGCCACCGGCTGGAGGACATCCCGGTGGAGGTGCTGGACGATGTAGACGGCTTCATCTTCCTCGCCGAGGAGACGCCGGAATTCATCGCCAAGAATCTGGTCTCCCGCCTGCGGCAATATGCCGAGACGCTGAAGACGCCCTTCTTCGGCGCGCTGGTGGATTATGCCGAGCAGGGCAACATGCTGTGGACCTGCCCCGGCCATAATGGCGGCATGTTCTACAGCCGCAGCCCGATCGGCCGCATCTTCGTCGAGCATCTGGGCGAGGCGGTGTTCCGCGACGACCTCGACAATTCCGTGCTGCAGCTCGGTGACCTGCTGACACATGAGGGGCCGGCGCTGAAGGCGCAGCAGGAGGCGGCGGAGATCTTCGGCGCCGAACGCACCTATTTCGTGCTGAACGGCACCTCCACCTCCAACAAGATCGTGCTCTCCGCTTTGCTGGCGGAGGGCGACCTGGTGCTGTTCGACCGCAACAACCACAAGGCGGCGCATCACGGTGCGCTGTTCCTCGGCGGCGCGGTGCCGGTCTTCGTCGAGACGGCGCGCAACCCGCACGGGCTGATCGGGCCGATGAACCTGGCGGCGCTGGAGGAGGAGAGGCTGCGGCAGGCGATCCGCGACAACACGTTGGTGCAGGACAAGGAAGCCTGGCGCCGCCCCCGCCCCTTCCGCGCCGCAGTCATCGAGCAATGCACCTATGATGGCACGATCTACTCGGCCGAAGCGGTGCTGGCGAAGATCGGCCATCTCTGCGACTACATCGTCTTCGACGAGGCCTGGGCCGGCTTCATGAAATTCCACCCGCTCTTCAAGGGGCGGTTCGGGATGGGGCTGCAGAAATTGGGGCCGGAGAGCCCTGGCATCTTCGTGACGCAGAGCACCCACAAGCAGCTCGCCAGCTTCTCGCAGGCCTCGCAGATCCATGTGCGGGACGCGCATCTGGAAGGGCAGCGGCGGAAGGTGAACCACCACCGCTTCAACGAATTCTACCTGCTGCACGCCTCCACCAGCCCCTTCTACCCGCTCTTCGCCTCGCTGGATGTGGGCGCGCAGATGATGAAGGGCCGCTCCGGCGAGGTGCTGTGGGACGACACCATCCGCCTCGGCATCGAGATCCGGAAGAAGATGCGGCTGACCCGGCGGGAATTCGAGGAGAAGGAGACCGACCCCGCGCGGCGCTGGTTCTTCGAGCCCTTCGTGCCGAAGGAGGTGCGGCTGCCGAATGGCGAGGCCGCGCCCTGGGAGACGGTGCCGACCGATCTGCTCGCCGCCGACCCCGCCTATTGGGCGCTGAAGGCGGAGGAGGGCTGGCACGGCTTCGGCGATGTCCCGCCAGGCTGGGCGATGACCGACCCCAACAAGCTGACGGTGCTGACCCCTGGCTTCCGCGACGGCGGCTATGACGAGCATGGCGTGCCGGCGCCGGTCGTGGCGGAATATCTGCGGCAGAACCGCATCGTGCCGGAGAAGAACGACCTGAACAGCCTGCTCTTCCTGCTGACGCCGGGCGTGGAGAGCAGCAAGGCGGGCACGCTGCTCTCCCACCTCGTCACCTTCAAGAAGCTGCATGACGAAAATGCGCTGCTGGAGGATGTGATCCCGGATTTCGTCGCGCAGCGGCGCGCGCGCTATGGCAAGGCAAGGCTGCGCGACCTCTGCGCCGCCATGCATGCCTTCTACCGGGCGGAGGATGTCAGCCGGCTGCAGGCGGCGCAGTTCCGCGAGGAGCATTTCCCGGACATGGCCATGCCGGCGCAGGCAGCGGTGCGGGCGCTGGTGCGCAACAAGGTGGATTACGTGCCGCTGGAGGAGGCGGAAGGGCGGATCGCCGCGACGCTCTGGCTGGTCTATCCGCCGGGGATTGCCACGGTTATCCCGGGGGAGAGGCTGGGGCAGCGCTCGCGGCCGATGATCGCCTATCTCAAAGCCTTCGAGCGGGCGGCGAATCTCTTCCCTGGCTTCGAAAACGAAATTCAGGGCCTGTACCGGGAGAAGGGGCCGGACGGGCAGATCCGATTCCACACCTATGTCGTGCAGGAATAGGCGCCGCCGCAGCCCAGGGGCGGCCTGACGCCGGCAGGACGGGGGCCATGGGGCAAAACCCCGATCCTCCCTCGCCGCCGGCCGCGAAGCTGCTTGACCGCGGGCCCCTGGCCAGGAATGCTGCGCAGCAACAAGAACACTCTGGGGACGACGCCGCATCGAGGGGATAACCGCCGATGTCGGGACTGATTCTGCCGCGCCGCACCCTGCTGGCCGCAGGGCTTGCCATGCCTTTCGTCAAGACCGCCGCGGCCCAGGCCGGGGAGGTCATCATCCGCAACCCGGGCGGCGTCTATGACGACGTCATGCGGAAGTATGTGTACGACCCCTTCACCCAGGCCACCGGCATCAAGGTGACCGCCGTCGCCGCGACGGCGGCGAAGCTGCTGGCCATGTTCCGCGCGAACAATGTGGAGCTGGACGTCATCGACGCCGGCGACAGCATCCTGGAGCAGCTCCGCCGGCAGAACGCCCTCGCCCCGCTGGATTACGGCAATTGGCGCTGGACCAAGCCGGACGACATCCCGGCCGAGGTGCGGCTGCCGACGCGCGCCGCCAACATGCTCTACGGCTCCGTCCTCGCCTACAGCAAGGAAGCCTTCCCGGACGGCAGGCACCCGAAGAGCTGGGCGGAATTCTGGGACGCGACGAAATTCCCCGGCCCGCGCAGCTTGGCGGACATGGCCACCGGCAATCCCTATCTGGAATTCGCCCTGCTGGCCGATGGCGTGCCGAAGGACAAGCTCTACCCCATCGACATCGACCGCGCCTTCCGCGCCATGGGCCGCATCCGCCCGCAGATCCGTAAATTCTGGGACACCGGCGCGCTCTCCGCGCAGATGATGGCGGACAAGGAAGTGGTGCTGGCCGGCCTCTGGAACGGCCGCGTGCAGGTGCTGATGGACCGCGGCGCGCCGCTCGGGATCGAGTGGAACGAGAACATGATCGAGGTCCAGGCGGTCGGCATCTTCAAGGACGCGAAGAACGTCGCCGGCGGCCAGAAGCTGATCGACTTCATGCTGCAGCCGGAGGCGCAGGCGGGGTATTGCCGCGACCTGACCTACGGCCCGACCAACAAACAGGCCTTCGCCCTGCTGCCGGCGGAGCAGCTCACCCGCATGCCGGGCAGCCCGGCTTCGGCGGACAAGGGCTTCTACAAGAACATCGCCTGGTGGGAGGACAACCGGGACCGCGTGAACCGCCAGTGGTC
This sequence comes from Siccirubricoccus phaeus, assembly GCF_008360935.1. Classification (GTDB taxonomy): domain Bacteria; phylum Pseudomonadota; class Alphaproteobacteria; order Acetobacterales; family Acetobacteraceae; genus Siccirubricoccus; species Siccirubricoccus phaeus. Next base: position 439,566 of record NZ_SRXO01000002.1, on the reverse strand, counting down.
GCGCTGGATCCTGGGTTGATGCCGCGGGATTCCGGTCCCGCCACCACCCCCGCCATCCTGCTGGAAGGGCTGACCAAGCGCTACGGCGCGGAGACGGTGGTGGCGGATGTCAATCTCGACATCGCGCCGGGGGAATTCCTGACGCTGCTCGGTCCCTCGGGCAGCGGCAAGACCACCACGCTCTCCATGCTGGCGGGCTTCGTGCTGCCGGATGCGGGGCGGGTGGTGCTGGCCGGCCGCGACGTCTCCAAGGCGCCGCCCCGCGCCCGCGGCCTCGGCATGGTGTTCCAGAACTACGCCATCTTCCCGCATCTCGACGTGTTCGAGAACGTGGCCTTTCCCCTCCGCGTGCAGCGCAAGCCGCAGAAGGAGGTGGAGACGCGCGTCTGGGACGCGCTGCAGATGGTGAAGCTGACGGGGTTCGAGAAGCGCTATGCCCGCCAGCTTTCTGGCGGCCAGCAGCAGCGCGTGGCGCTGGCCCGCGCCATCGTCGCCCACCCGCCCGTGGTGCTGATGGATGAGCCGCTGGGCGCGCTCGACAAGAACCTGCGCTACCACATGCAGGTGGAGATCAAGGAGATCCAGCGCCGGCTCGGCACCACCATGGTCTACGTCACCCATGACCAGGAGGAGGCGCTGACCATGTCGGACCGGATCGCCATCATGAATCACGGCCGCATCGCCCAGCTCGGCCCGCCGCGGGAGGTGTATGAGAAGCCGGAGAACGCCTTCGTCGCCCGCTTCCTTGGCGAGGCGAATCTGCTCGCCGCGAAGCCGGCCGCGGGCGGCGCCGTCACCGCCAAGGGCGCACCGCTCGAAGCCGGCAGCGGCGCGCTGGGCGCGGAAGGCGGCTTCCTCTTCGTCCGGCCGGAGAAGGTGACGCTCTCCGCCGGGGCGGCGCCCGCCGGCCCCAACCGCCTCTCCGGCACCATCCGCCACGCCTCCTTCCTCGGCAATGTCGTGCGCTATGCGGTGGAGCTGGGCGAGCCGGAGCCGCTGCTGGTAGATGCGGCGAATGCCGCCGGCGCCGCCATCTTCGGCCCGGGCGAGACGGTGACCGCAAGTTGGGACGCCGGTGATTGCCGGCTGCTGGCCGGCTGATGCCGCTCGGCCGTCTTGGCGCCCTGCTGCTGCTGGCGCCCACCCTGCTGCTGATGCTGCTGATCTTCGTCGGCCCGATCGGCTGGTTCCTCTCGGCGGCGCTCGGGGAGCTCGGCTCGCTGTCGGAGATCTGGGAGGAGGCGGTGGCCACCCTCGGCTCCCGCACCATCCTCGCCGCCATCCTCAACACCAACTGGATCGCCTTCCTGGTGACCCTGGTGGTGCTGGCGCTGGGCTACCCGCTTGCCTATGCGCTGACGCGGGCGAAGGGCCTCGCCTTCACCGCCATCCTGGTCTGCATCCTGCTGCCCTATTTCACGAGCGTCATTGTCCGCACCTATGCCTGGATGGTGCTGCTGGGGCGTAACGGCCTCATCAACCAGGCGCTGCTCGGCCTCGGCGTGATCCAGCAGCCGCTGGAGCTGATGTACAACCGCACCGGCGTCATCATCGGCATGACCTATGTGCTGCTGCCCTACATGATCCTGACGCTCTACAGCGCCATGAAGGCGGTGGACCCGCGCCTGCTGCAGGCCGCGGAGGGCATGGGCGCCTCCCCCTTCGAGGTGTTCCGCAAGGTGTTCTTCCCCCTCACCCTGCATGGCGTCGTTGCCGGTGCGCTGATCGTCTTCATCCTCGGCGTCGGCTTCTTCATCACCCCCGCCCTGATGGGCGGCCCAGGCGACATCATGATCGCCATGCTGATCGAGCGGGAGATCGAGCTGACGCAGAACTGGCCGGTCGCGGCGCTGATGACGCTGGTGCTGCTGGCGGTGACGCTCAGCCTCTACGCCGTCTATCACCGGTTCTCGGCGGAGCGCCCGGGGCTGGCGGCATGAGCGGGCTGGTGATCCGCACCGCCCTGGTGCGCGCCTTGGTGACGGTGTTCTGCGTCGGGCTGCTGGCGCCCATCGTCATCGTCGTCATCGCCTCCTTCAGCGGCGATGGCTACCTGAAATTCCCGCCCAGCAGCTTCTCGCTGCACTGGTATGACCGCTTCCTCGGCGATGCGCGCTGGCGGAACGCGCTGCTCAACTCGCTCTGGATCGCGGCGATGACCTGCGTCATCGCGACGGTGCTCGGCTTCCTCGCCGCCTATGCCATGGTGCGGGCGGGGTTCAAGGGCAAGGGCGCGCTGACCGCCTTCCTGCTGGCGCCCTTGATCGTGCCGCATGTCGTCACCGCCATCGCGGTCTATTTCCTGTCCGCCCCTTGGGGCCTGATCGGCGTCAAGCCCTGGATCGCCCTGACCCATGCGGTGGTGGCGCTGCCCGTGGTGCTGGTCATCCTGCAATCCGCGCTGCAGGCGGTGGACCCCAACCTGGAACGGGCGGCGATGATCTGCGGCTGCACCCGCTTCGGCGTGTTCCGCCGGGTGGTGGTGCCGCTGGCCCTGCCGGGCGCCATCTCCGCCGCGCTCTTCTCCTTCCTCACCTCCTTCGACGAGCTGATGATCTCCCTCTTCCTCGCCGGCGTCCGGTCCGAGACCTTGCCGGTGCGGATCTGGAACAGCCTGCTGCTGGAGGTGGAGCCGACCATCGCCGCCGTCAGCACGGTGCTGATCGCCGTCACGGTGGTGGCGCTGCTGGCGGATTGGGGCGTGCGGCGGCTGCGCGGGGCGCGGCTGGCGGGCTGAGCGCCTGCCCGAAACACCTGAGCAGAGCCCGGCCGCCCCGAAAGCGCGGGCCATGCAACTGCCTTCTTTACGTCGGTTTCATTCCTATACCATAAGAATTGGGCGAGGACAGGCAAAGTTGGGAATGGGCTCGGACGCGACCTTGTCGATGCATGCCGCCGCGGCGCCGGCCAGGACCGGCAATGCCGCCGTGGCCTTCGCCCATGCCGCCATCGCCTCCATGCTGCGCTTCGGCATCCGCCCCACACCCGCGCATTTCACCATCTGGTACGACTACCATTCCGGCGAGCAGCCGATGGTGCGCCGCGTACTCAGCACCTTCCTCGACAGCGGCCAGCCAGTCGACGAAAGGCTGATGTTCGAGATCCATGACCGCTTCTACCGCCCAGGGCGGGAGATGCAGCTTTTCCTGGACGCCTCGCAGCACATCCAGTCCGCGCTGCATGTGGCGGTGAGCCAGGTGGCGGAGGCGGGCAGCAACGCCACGCGCTACGGCAGCACGCTGCGCCGCTTCTCCGGCGCGCTCGGCGCCGAGGGGCCGGAACTGCCCGGCCTGCTCGCCCGGCTGCAGGAGGAGACGGAGGCGCTCTCCCGCCGCTGCGACCAGCTCGGCGGAGACATCTCCAGCTCCGCCGAGCGCATTGGCGCGCTGGAGCGCGAGCTGGCGGAGGCGCGGCGGGAAGCCACCACGGATGTGCTGACCGGCCTCCCCAACCGCCGGGCCTTCGAGGATCAGCTCCGCCGGGCGGCGCAGGAAGCGACGATGCGGGGCCATTCGCTCTGCCTGCTCATCGCCGATATCGACCGCTTCAAGCATATCAACGATACCTGGGGCCACCCGGTGGGGGATGCGGTGCTGCGCCGCGTGGCCCAGACCATCGGCGCCTGCCTGGGCGAAGGCATCCTGGCCGCGCGCATGGGGGGCGAGGAATTCGCCGCGCTGCTGCCGCACGCCACCCTGGCCGCGGCGCAGCAGGCGGCGGAGCGGATCCGCCAGGCGGTAAGCGAGAAATCCTTCTCCGTCCGTTCCACGGGGAAAGACCTCGGCATCGTCACCATCTCGATCGGCGTCGCCGCCTATCAGCGCGGGGAGCCGCTGCCCTGCCTGGTGGAGCGCGCCGATGTGGCGCTGTACCAGGCGAAGCAGGCAAGGCGGAACCGCGTGGCCAGCCTGCCGGAGCCGGTATAGGCCGGGAGGGGCTCTGCCCTCTTCCGCATCGGACGCCGTGCGTCCGATCCGCCAAAGGCCGCAGGGCCTTTGGAAGCCTTGAGTTTTGCGCCTCGACCGTCGGGTCCAGGCTCAAGGGCTCCAAAGGGGTTGGACGCATTGCGTCCGACCGGCCCTTGGCGGGTGGGGGTTTGGGAGTTGTGGCACTGCCGCAACCAGCGCCCTCCCTCAATCGCGGTTCCGCCGGATCAGCCGCCCCGGCGTCGCGCCCGTCATCTCCCCGGCGCGATAGGTGGGGACGCCGTTGGTCCACACCTCCTCGATCCCGTCCGAGGGCTGCTTCGGGTCCTCGAAGGTCGCGCGGTCGATCACCTTGTGCGGGTCGAACAGCACGAGATCCGCATAGGCGCCCGGCTTCAGCACGCCGCGATCCACCATGCCGAAGAGCGAGGCGGTGCGCCCCGTCATCTTGTGCACCGCCTCCTCCATCGTCAGCAGGCCGAGCTGGCGGGAATAGAAGCCGAGCACCCGAGGGAAGGTGCCCCAGAGCCGCGGATGCGGGTGCGCATCATGCGGAATGCCGTCCGAGCCGATGACGCTCATCTTGTGCGCCATGATGCGGCGCACGTCTTCCTCGTCCATCTGGAAGGTGATGGCGCCGGCTGGCAGCAGCCTCTCCGCCGCGGTGCGGATATCCGTGTTCCAGCCCCGCGCCACCTCCTTCAGATCCTTCCCCGCAAATTCCGGATGCGGGATGGACCAGGTGATGATGACGCGGACGTCATCCCGCAGCCGGTCCGGCATCAGCACGGTGGAGCCGGCCGGGTAGGGGTACATGTCATAGGCGACTTCCTGCAGGGAGGCCGAGGCTTCCAGCAGCGCCAGGGTCTGCACGGAGCGGCCGTAATTCTCCGGCATCGAGCATTTGTGGTGGCTGATCCAGACCGGCACGCCGACGCGCTTGCCAATCTTCAGCGTCTCCTCGATGGAGGCGCAGACCTTGTCCGCCTCGTCCCGCATATGGGTGAAGTACATGCCGCCGGCGGCGCGCAGCGGCTCGGCGACGGCGATCACCTCCTCGGTCGGCGCATGCATGCTCGGCTTGTACCAGAGGCCGGTGGAGAAGCCGGAAGCACCCTCCGCCAAGCTTTCCGCCACGATGCGGCGCATCTCGGCGATCTCGTTGTCCTTCGCCGGGCGATAGACATCCTCGCCCATCACCCGATAGCGCAGCGTCTGGTGGCCGACGATGGCGTAGGTGTTCACCGCGGCGGGTGTCTTCCGCAGCGCCTCGGCGTACTCGGAAAAACTGCCGAAGCGCCACCAGCCATTCTCCCCGACAAGGTCGAGCGGCGGCACCGGCCGCTTCTCCGTCACCAGCGGCGCGAGGGAGACGCCGCAATTGCCGACCACCACCGTGGTGACGCCCTGGCTGGATTTGCAGCGCAGGCACTCGCAGCCCATCAGCACGGCGCGGTCGTCATGGGTATGCGCATCGATGAAGCCCGGGGCGAGGGCGCGGCCGGTGGCGATCACCTCGCGGTCCGCCGTCGCGCCGCCGAGATCGCCCACCGCGGCGATGCGGTCGCCGGTGACGCCGAGATCGCCGACCCGGCGCGGCGCGCCGGTGCCGTCGAACAGGGTGGCGTCGCGGATGATGAGGTCGCAGCGAAGGGCCATGAGCGTTGCGCGTCCGAAGTGGCGTTGAGCAAGCCGGGATCATGTCCCGCCGCGACAGGCAGCGCCAGAGGCAAGCCCTGCCGCGGCGGGGCCTCAGGGCCGCAGGGTCAGATCTCCACCCCGTAGATCTCCTTCGCCGCGGCGCGGGTGATCAGCCCATCCGCCACGTCGCGCTTCACCAATTCCGGGTCGCGCGCCTTCGGGTCGCCCATGCCGCCGCCGCCGGGCAGCTTCAGCAGCAGCCGCCGCCCCTTCGGGATGATCTGGAAGCCCTTGGTGCGCAGCGGCGTGCCGTTGGCGTCGTTCAGCCCGACCCAGCCGGCGGCGCCCTCGCCGCCGCCATCGCGGCCCTTGGGCGGGTTGGCCACGCGGTCGAAGATCGCGTTCACCGCGAATTCCGCCTCGCCCTTGGCGCCGATCTCCATCACCTGGCCGAAGCCGCCCCGCGTCTTCCCGGCGCCGGCGGAATCCGGGCGAAGCTGCTTCTGCCAGAAGATCACCGGCGCGACATTCTCCGTCGCCTCCACCGGCATGGTCCTGACGCCGGAGGGGAAGGCGATGCCGTCCAGCCCGTCCTTCCCCGGCCGCGCGCCGGTGCCGCCGGAGTTGAAGGTGATGATCTCGAAATCCTCCACCTCCGCCGCCTGGCCGGAGACCTGGGCGCCACCGCGCAGCGGCGGGTTCCACAGCGCGGAGGAGCCTTCCGCATTCACCCGCCCCGGCACCGCCTGGTGCAGGCAGCCCATCATCAGGTCCGGCAGCAACTGCCCTACCACATGGCGGACGCTGACCGGATAGGGCCGCGGCGCGTTCAGGATGCAGCCGGACGGGATCTCCATCTGGAAGGGGCTCAGCGAGGCCCAGTTGTTGGGAATTTCCGGCGCCACCACGCATTTGATGCCGAAGCAGGAATAGGCCCGGCAATAGGCCGGCGGCACGTTGATCCCCCGCGTGGAGAGGCCGGAGGTGCCGGCGTAATCCACTACGATCCGCGCTTCCTCGATGGTCATGGCGGCGTTCAGCGTTACCGGCGCCTCATAGCCATCCGACTTGATCTGGGCGCGGAAGGTGCCGCGCGGCAGCTTCCTGATCTCCTCGATGGTCGCGCGCAGCGAACTCTCGAAGATGTACTCGGCCAGCGGGTCGATCGAGTCCATCTCGAACTCGTCCATCATCTCCACCAGCCTTTTGGCGCCGGCATCGTTGCAGGCGCAGAGGCTGTAGATGTCGCCCTCCAGCTCCACCGGCGTGCGGCTGCCGGCGCGGATGAAGTCGAAGAAGGTCTCGTTCGGCGCGTTGCGGTCGAAGCATTTCACGATGGGGATGTAGAGGCCTTCCTCGAAGACGCTCCGCCCCTCCGGCCCCATGCCGAGCCCGCCGATATCGATGATATGCGCGGTGTTGGCGAAGAGGCCGACGATCTTCCCCTTCCGGAAGGCCGGCGTGACCACGGTGAGGTCGTGCAGGTGCCCGGTGCCGAGCCAGGGATCGTTGGTGATGTAGTGGTCGCCCGGCTGCATCCCCGCGGCGGGGAATTTCGCCAGGAAATGCCCGACGCTTTCCGCCATGGAGTTCACATGGCCGGGGGTGCCGGTGACGGCCTGGGCCAGCATGCGGCCCTGCAGGTCGAAGATGCCGGCGGAGAGATCGCCCGCCTCCCGCACCGTGGTGGAGAAGGCGGTGCGGATCATGGTCTGCGCCTGCTCCTCCACCACCGCGATCAGGCGGTTCCACTGGATCTGGCGCTGGATGGTGGCGAGCGCGCCCTTCTGTTCAGCCATGGTCGCTCCTCTCTAGAAGCCGGCCGCGCAGGCCTGGGTGAGGGTGATGCCGACGCTCTGCTGCGCGAAGTCGCGCTTATAGGCTTCGGCGGCCGCCTGAAGGGCGGCAAGGGATCGGGTCTCGGTTTCGGGCGGCACCACCAGGGTGACAACCTTGGTCGGGTCCGGCCGCAGCGCGCCGCGCCAGGTGCCGGTGGCATCGGTGGTGGTGGAGCCGGCGGGGAAGCGAGGCAGCAGTTCCGCCTCCAGGTAGCGGGTCCACTCCGCGTCCGTGACGCGCAGCGCCCCGCCGCTGGTGCGGCCGAAATAGCCGGTGATGACCGCGCGCCGGGCGAAGCTGGCCGGGCAGGCCGTCTCCCCAGGGGGCGGCGGCGCGGCGCAGGCGGTGGCCAGCGCCAGGGCCGGCAAGGCAGCGCCGCGGATCACGCCTGGACCAGGTCCAGATAGCCGAGCCCATCCATCCGGCAGGACCAGCCTCGCCCGACCAAGGTGCTCGTCTCCGCCTCCGCCACGATGCAGGGCCCGGGAACGACAGCGCCAGGTGCCATGGCGGCGCGGTCATAGACCGCCCATTCCGTGACCTCGCCCGTGGTGGTGTCGCGCACCTGCTGGTGGCGGATCGGCGCCGGGGCCGGCGCGGCCTCCACCTCGGCAACCGGCTCCACTGCCGGCACCTCGGTTGCCACCGTCACCGCGAAGCTGAGGATCTCCACATCGCTGCCCGGCACGGGGCGGTCGTAGAACTTCGTGTACTCGGCGTCGTAGGCGGCGCGGATGGCCGTCACATCCGCCTCGGTCAGGTCGCGCGCCGGCAGCTTCACCGCGATCTCATGCCCCTGCCCGACATAGCGCATATAGGCGAGGCGGCTTTCCGTGGTCCGCGCCCCGAAGGCGCCGTTGGCCACCACGGCGGCGGCCTCGTTCGCCATGCCGGCCAGCAGCGCATTCACCGCGCCCACATCGAAGCTGGCAAAGCGCTGGTAGAGGCTGCGCACCACCTCATACCCCACCGGCGCGCGCAGGAAGCCGATGGCGCTGCCGACGCCGGCGCCGCTCGGCACCAGCAGCCGCTTCACCCCGATCTTCTCCGCGACGCGGTAGCCATGCACCGGCCCGCCGCCGCCGAAGGCGATGATGGTGCGGCCCTCGAACCCCTTGCCGCTTTCGATGGCATGGACGCGGGCGGCATTTGCCATGTTCTCGTCCACCATCTCGACGACGCCGAGCGCGGCCATGTCGGCCGGCAGGCCCAGCCGGCCGCCGACTTCCGCCACCAGCGCATCGCGCGCCGGCTCCGGGAACAGCCGCAGCGCGCCCCCCGCGAAATGCTCCGGATCGTAGCGGCCGAGCGCCAGGTTCGCATCCGTCACCGCGGGCTTGGCGCCGCCGCGGCCATAGCAGGCCGGCCCTGGATCGGCGCCGGCGGATTCCGGCCCCACGGTGATCCGCCCCATGCTGTCCACCGCCGCCAGCGAGCCGCCGCCGGCGCCGATCTCCACCATCTCGATCACCGGGATGCGCAGCGGCAGGCCGGAGCCCTTCTTGAAGCGGCCCACCCGCGCCACCTCGAAGGTGCGGCTGGCCTGCGGCTGGTACTGGTCGATCAGGCAGATCTTCGCCGTGGTGCCGCCCATGTCGAAGGACAGCACTTCGGTCAGCCCGCGCTGCTTCGCGACATGCGCCGAGAAGATGGCGCCGCCCGCCGGGCCGCTCTCCACCAGCCGGATGGGGAAGCGCCGCGCCGTCTCCAGCGTCGTCAGCCCGCCGCCCGAGAGCATCATGAAGACCGGGCAGGCGAGGCCCCCCTCGCGCAGCCCCACTTCCAAGCGCTTCAGGTAGCTCGCCATCAACGGCTGCACATAGGCGTTGGCGACGGTGGTGCTGAACCGCTCCCACTCCCGCATCTCCGGCGAGACCTCGGAGCTGAGCGAGACCGGCACCTCCGGCCACAGGCGATGGAGGATCGCCGCCGCCTGCTTCTCATGCGCCGGGTTGACGAAGGCATGCAGGAAGCCGATCGCCACGGCCTCGATGCCCTCGGCGCGCATGAACTCCACATGCCGCGCCACCGCCGCCTCATCCAGCGGCAGCAGCACCTTGCCGGTATTGTCCAGGCGCTCCGTCACCGGCAGGCGCCAGCGCCGCGGCACCAGGGGCTGCGGCAGCTCGATGTTCAGATCGTACTGGTCGTAGCGGCTCTCATTGCCCAGGGCGAGGACGTCGCGGAAGCCCTCCGTCGTCAGCAGCGCGGTCTTCGCCCCCTTGCGCTCGATGACGGCATTGGTCGCCAGCGTCGTGCCATGGATGACCAGCGCAATATCGGGAGGTGCCAGCCCCGCCTTCTCCAGCACCAGCTTCACGCCCTCCAGCACGCCGAGCTCCGGCGCATGCGGCGTGGTCAGCACCTTGCCGGTCCAGCGCTGCTCGCCCTGCTCCACGGCCACGTCGGTGAAGGTGCCGCCGATATCCACGGCGAGACGGGCGGCTGCGCCGCCCTGGGGGGCAAGGCGGGCGGCCGCGCCGCCCTCAGGGGCCAGCCGCGCGCTCACGCGCCATACTCCGCCGCAAAGTGCTGCGCCACCTTGCAGGCCTCCGCAAAATCCTCGATCCGCATGGCTTCCTTCGGGTTGTGACTGCCGTGTTGGTTGCGCACGAAGAGCATCCCCGCCGGGATGCCCGCCTGGGCGAAGGCCGCGGCGTCATGGCCGCCGCCGCTCGGCATCACCAAATGCCGCACGCCGAGCGTCTCCGCCGCGCGCCGCAGCGCCGCCTGCACGCCCGCATCCATGGGCGATGGCTGGCTGCCGCCCTCGCTGCCCAGCTCGAAGCGCACGCCGCGGCGGGCCGCGATCTCGGCGGTCTTCTCGTACAGCAACTCGTAGATCCGGTCGCAGCAATGCAGGTTCAGGCTGCGGACATCGAGCTGGAACACCGCCTCGCCCGGGATCTTGGTGAAGCCCGCCTCCGCCGTCGTGCCCATGACGCAGAAGGTCACCACCAGCCGGTTCCCCAGCGCCTCCAGCCGCACCCATTCCTCGTCCAGCGCCACCGCCAGCTCGGCCAGCGCCATGGCGGCGTCGCGGCGGTATTTGCGCGGTGTCCCGCCGGAATGGTTGTACTCGCCGAGCACTCGCGCCGCCCGCAGCCGCCGGCTGCCGGGAATGCCGGTGACGATGCCGACGGGGATCTGCTCCGCCTCCAGCACCGGCCCCTGCTCGATATGCACCTCCAGATAGGCGGCGGTGTTGTCGGGGGTGATCACCTTTTCCCCGCGCCGGACGAAGCCGGGGTCCAACCCCTCCTCCGCCATGTGGTCGGCGAGGCTGCGGCCGCTATCGGTCCGCTTCACCGCCAGCTCGCTTGCCGCCAGCGTGCCGAGCGCGCCGCGGGAGCCGGGATAGGAGGTGGGGAACCACGCCCCCGCCTCCTCCGCCCTTATCGCCATCACCGTCACGTCCCGCGCCGGGGTGAAGCCGGCCCGCTTCATGCCCGCCACCGCCGCCAGCCCGGCCAGCACGCCGGCGGCGCCGTCGAAATTGCCGCCCTGCTGCACGCTGTCCAGATGGCTGCCGAGGATCACCCGCTTCGCCGCCCGGTCCGCCCCCGGCAGGGTCACGTAGAGATTGCCGACCGGGTCGGCCTTCTTCTCCAGCCCCAGCGTCTCTGCCGTCTCCGCCAGCAGGGCATGTGCCATGCGCTCGCCCGGCCCATAGGCCTCCCGGGTGATGCCGACGCCATCGAAACTCTTCGCCCGCAGCTCATCGAACAGCGTCGCCGCCAGCTCGACATCCGGCGTCAGATTGGGGAGCACCACCAGCCTCCAGAACAAGCAATTTCTCCGGGTCGGCGCCCCGGGCCCCGCGGCCCGGCGACTCCCGGCATCTCTTCCGGCGGCCTGCTGATCCCGTCGGCCCTGGGCCAGACCCAGGACCTTCAGGGGCAGGACGCCCTGTCTTCTGCGGCCTGCTGATCCCTTCCGGTCCCGGGCCAGGCCCAGGACCTTCAGGGGCAGGACGCTGCGCTACACCATCCCGCGCACCCGCCCGCCATCGACGCGGATGAGGCTGCCGGTGATGTAGCCGCCCTTCTCGCTTGCAAGAAACGCGCCCATCGGCCCGTAATCCCCCGGCACCCCCAGCCGCCCGGCCGGAATCTCCGCCGCCGCCTGGGCCAGCGCGTCCTCGTAGCTGATGTTGAGCTGCTGGGCCCGCTTGGTGGTGGTCTGGATCACCCGGTCCGTCTGGATGGTGCCGGGGGCCAGGATGTTCATCGTCACCCCGTCCTTCGCCACCTCGCCGGAGAGCGTTTTCAGCCAGCCCCAGATGGAGGCGCGCAGCGTGTTGGAGAGCGCGAGCGTCGGGATCGGGTGCTGCAGCCCGGTGCTGCCGACCACGATGATCCGCCCCCAGCCCCGCTCCCGCATCTTCGGCAGCAGCGCGTTGGTGATGCGGATGGGGGAGACGACGATGTGCTGGAACCACTCCAGCAGCGCCGGCTCGGTGATCTCGGAGGCGGTGCAGGGCGGCGGGCCGCCATGGTTCAGCACCAGGATATCGACGCCGCCCAGCGCCTTCTCGGCGGCCGCCGCCAGCTTGTCCATGTCCGCGCTGCTGGCGACATCGGCCACCACGCCGGCGGCGCTGGCTGCGCCCTTGGCCTTCAGCTCCGCCGCCGCCTGATCGAGCCGCCCCTGGTCGCGGCCGCTGATGACCAGCGCCGCCCCCTCCTCCGCCAGCGCATCGGCGATCGACCTTCCGAGCCCCTTGGTGCCGCCCATCACCAGGGCGCGCTTGCCCTGCAACCCGAGATCCATGGCCTCTCTCCCTGTTCCGGCGCCAGCCGGGGACCCTGCCCGCCGGCCGGAGCCCTGGCAAGTCCGGCGCCAGGCACCGGGGCTCGCGCCGGCCCTGGCACCTCCGCCCCGGCAAGCGTCCCTGGCAAGCGCCCCGGCAAGCGCCCCTGGCAAGCCCGCCAACCCCTGCTACATCGAAACCCATGCGAAGGAGACGCTGATGGCCAAGCCCCCCCTGCTCGTCACCCGCCATTTTCCGGAGGCCATCGAGGCCCGCGCCGCCCGCGACTACGCCGCCGCGCTGAACCCCACCGACGAGCTCTGGTCCGGCGACGCCGCCGAGATCATCCGCCGCGCCACCGCCATCTCCGCCCAGGGCATCCTCTGCGCCGCGGGTGACCGGCTGGATGCCGCCTGCATTGCCGGCCTGCCGCCCTCGGTGAAGCTGCTCTCCACCTTTTCCGTCGGCACCGACCATATCGACCTGGAAGCCGCCCGCGCGCGGGGGATCCAGGTGGCGAACACGCCGGACGTCCTCTCCTTCGCCACCGCCGAGATCGCCTTCACCCTGCTGCTGATGGCCGCCCGCCGCGCCGGGGAGGCGGAGCGGATGGTCCGCGCCGGGCAATGGCGCGGCTGGTCTCCCACCCAGCTCATCGGCGTGACGCTGGAGGGCAAGAAGCTCGGCATCCTCGGCCTCGGCCGCATCGGGCGGGAGATGGCAGGCATGGCCCGGGGCTTCCGGATGGAGGTGCATTACCACGGCCGCCGCCGCCTGCCGCCGGAGCTGGAGCAGGGCGCGATCTGGCATGACTCGGAAGACAGCTTCCTCGCGGCGATCGACGCGCTCTCCATGCATATCCCCGGCGATGCCGGGAATCGCCACTGGCTGAACGCGGCACGCCTCGCCCGGCTGAAGCCCGGCGCCATCGTGGTGAATACCGGCCGCGGCAGCACGGTGGAGGATGCGGCGCTGATCGCCGCGCTGCGGTCCGGGCAGGTCCGCGCCGCGGGCCTCGATGTCTATGACGGCGAGCCGATGATCAACCCTGGGTATTTCGCGCTGGAGAATGTCGTCATGCTGCCGCATCTCGGCAGCGCCGCGGCGGAGACACGGGACGCCATGGGCCACCGGGCGCTCGACAATCTCGACGCCGTGCTGCTGCGCGGCGAGGCGCCGCCTTTCCCGGTTTAGGCCTGCGGTATTGCCGCGCGGCTCGACGGCGGCGCTGCGTCATGCCTGGCGCCGCGCGGAGCCTGGAGCGGTGAGGCCGTGCCCCGCCGGGCAGCGCCTTCCTCTCCGCGAAGACGCCCGCCGTGGCGCGGGGCTTCGCGCAGCCGGAAGCGGGAAGCCGCTGCAAGGCAACGGGCAGCGCCTTCAACCTCCCGGCATGGACGCCAAGCGGCGCCGCGAAGGCCGCGCAGCGCGTGGAGCGGCAAAGCCGGGCCGGATGATTCGCGCCTTCCGCGAGGACGCCGCACGACGCCCGGCGCCCTGAAAACATCCGATCCAGGCCGCCGCGCAACCTGAAGCGGCAAAGCGGTTTCAGGGCACCGGGCAGCCGCCGCCGGACCCTGGCGCCCCCGGTTTGCGCGGGAAAAGCGGCCGGCGACATCATGGCCGGCAGATCCGGGGAGCACGCCTATGCCCATCGCCCGCCGCACGGCCCTGACCGCCCCCATGGCCGCCCCCCTGATCGTCCCCCTGGCCGCGCCCCCCGCGCTGCTGGCCCGCAAGGCCGCCGCCCAGGCCCCGGCCTCCAGCCGCTTGGCCCAGGCCCCCGGCTATTACCGCTTCAAGCTGGGCAGCCTCACCGTCACCACCGTGTTCGACGGCTATAACCGCCGCCAGGTCCAGGGCCTGGTGCGCAATGCACCGCTGGAGGAGGTGCAGGGCGTGCTCGCGGAGAGCTTCCTGCCCACCGCCACCTATGACGGCCCCTACACCGTCACCTTCGTCGAGACCCGCCGCCAGCTCATCGCCTTCGATGCCGGCACCGGCGGCCAGATGGCGCCGACCGCCGGGCTGCTGGCCCAGAACATGGCGGCGGCGGGGCTGGACCCGGCCAGGGTCGGCCTGGTCGTCATCACCCATTGCCACCAGGACCATATCCACGGGCTGACGACGCGGGAGGGCGAGGCGGTCTTCCCCCAGGCGGAGGTGGCAGTGCCCGATGCGGAATGGGCCTGGTGGAGCGATCCGGGCAATGAAAGCCGCAGCCCGGAGGGGCAGCGGGTGAATTTCGCCAATGTCGCCCGTCGCTTCGCCCCCTATCGCAGCAGGCTGCGCCGCTTCGCCCCGGGGGCGGAGCTGGCGCCGGGCCTGCGCGCCGTGGCCGCGCCCGGCCATTCGCCCGGCCACAGCCTGATGCAGGTGGAGGATGACGGGCAGACCCTGCTGCTGCTGGCGGACACCACCCACCGGCCGGAGCTGTTCGCCCGCCGCCCCGACCTGCATTCGATCTTCGACTTCGACCCGGAGGCGGCCGCCGCCACGCGGCGCCGGGTGCTGGATCAGGTGGCGACCGACCGCATCCGCGTCATCGGCTATCATTTCCCCTTCCCGGCCGTCGGGCATATCGCGCGGGACGGCCAGGGCTACCGCTACCACCCGCAGGAATGGGCCTAGAGCGTGATCGGTTGAGGTCGAATCGACCGAAACCGTGAATCACGCGACCGAACAACGAGCTAGAGCGGGGCGGGTGAGCGCAGCTCAACCGATCCCGCTCTAGAGCGTCTTCACGCTGACTGCGCAGCGTGAAGACGCTCTATCTCATTGATGGTAGAATAGATTCACGCCTCCGGGCGATTCCGCCCTCCGGCGATCTGCTCTAGCGCCCTGCCCGCTCCGTTCGCTGGATTCCGGCGAACGGAGCGGGCAAGCACGCCATGGCCCTGCTCGCCGGTCGGCCCGCGGCGGCACCGGCAGCGTCGGAGGGCGCCCGGAATGAGTCAGAGGTCGGGGGGATTCGCCCCGACTCTCAGCCCTCAGCCCTCAGCCCGGCATCGGCCCCGGCCGGCCGAACAGCCAGCCCTGGCCGAATTCCACCCCCAGCTCCTGCATCAGCGCCGCCTCCGCCTCGGTCTCGATCCGCTCTGCCACCACCTTCGCGCCGACCGTCCGGGCCAGATCCACCATGGCGGCAACGATGCCGCGGTCCATCGGGCTGGCCATGGCGTTCTGCACATAGAGCCCGTCGATCTTGACGTAATCCACCCGCAGCACGCGGAGATAGCGGAAGGCGGCGGAGCCAGCGCCGAAATCATCGATGCAGACCGGCACGCCGAGGCCGCGCAGCGCCTCCACCGTGCGGATCGCCTCCGCCTCATCCTCGATCTCGGCGGTCT
Organism: Siccirubricoccus phaeus; assembly: GCF_008360935.1. GTDB lineage: Bacteria > Pseudomonadota > Alphaproteobacteria > Acetobacterales > Acetobacteraceae > Siccirubricoccus > Siccirubricoccus phaeus. The sequence continues at coordinate 424,060 of NZ_SRXO01000002.1, read as the reverse complement.
CCGTCACCTCGAAGAGCAGGCGGTGGGCCAAAGGCGGCTCGGCTTCCAGCATCCGCACCAGGGCCTGGCGGAAGCCCGGGCTCTGCAAGGAAAGGCCGGAGAGGTTGGCGGCGATGCGGGTGCCGCGGGCGCGGCGGGCGGCGCTGCAGACGGCGAGCAGCACGGCCCAGTCCAGCTCCTCGGAAAGCCCCAGCGCCTCGGCGAAGATGACGAAATTCTGCGCCAGGGAGAGCGGCGGCTCGATCTCCGCCTCCGGCCGCAGCAGGGCCTCGTAATGATGCGGGCGGCGATCCGCCAGCCGGACGATGGGCTGGAAGGCGAGGCGGAATTTCCGCTCCGCGATCGCCTGGCGCAGCCGCACGGTGCGGCCATAGGCGCTGGCAACGAAGCCGGCGAGTCCGCCGCCGAACCCCGCCTCCGCCAGGGCCTCGGCGCCGCCCCGGGTGAAGGCAGAGAGGGCGTAGCGCAGCGCCCGCGTCATCTGCATCGGCGTCAGGCTGGCATCGTCCAGCGCCAGGGTTTCGGTGGCGATGGCGGCCTCATGGCCGGAGGCGGCGGCCAGCGCCTCGATCTTCGCGGCCATGGCGGCGAGATCCGCCTGGGCGCGGGAGATGATGCCGTAGCGCCCCGCCGCCAGCTCCCCCGCCAGGCTGTCCGGGGAGATGCTGGCCGCCAGCTCCTCCCGCACCAATTGGGTCAGGGCGCCGTCCGGGGCCAGGCTGCTGTCCGGCGCGCGGATTTCCAGCAGGCCGAGCGTGCCGGAGGAGGCGCCGCCGCGGGCCAGCGCATGGGCGGCGTCGCGCAGCGGGGCGGGGCCGCCGACCCGCGGCGGCTCCTGCGCGGTGGCCAGCGGCAGGGCGGCGAAGGTCAGGCAGAGCCGGTCGGCCTCCCGCCCCAGCAGGCGCAGCCCGCTGCAGGCCATGGGGGTGGTACCGGCATTGGCCAGGTGGAAGATGGTGGGCGGCAGCCGGTCCCGCGCCAGCAGGGTGTTGAAGGCGATTTCGAAGGCGGCGTGGTCCGGCAGGGCCAGCACGTCCCGCACATGCTGGCCCACCAGGGAGTCCGGGGAGCGACCCAGCCGGCTGTGGAAGGCGCCGGCGGCGAAGAGGATGCGGCCCGCCGAGGAGACTTCCAGCAGCATCTCCGCGGCGGCCAGGGCGAAGGTCAGGAACCGTTCCCGGTCGGTCACCGGCCTTGGCCGGCGCGGCGGCTTCCCTTCCTCACTGCCCATCCCGGTGAAGGACCCTTGTCGCATCCCGTGCAGGGTCGCATGGCGGGAGTGAACTGGCCGTGAATGGCCCAGGCAAAGCGGCAATCAATTCGTAAGTGGTGGCGGTAACGCTTCGGCCGCCTCCGCCGCCGGGCAGCGCGGCAGGGCGTGGGCGGAAACGCTTCGGCGGCGACGGGCTCGCCGGAACCGTCCCGGGCCGCGCCCGCCCGCGCATCCCCACGGCCGCGCGCGGAAGAGCTAGAGCGGGGCGGGTGAGCACAGCTCAACCGATCCCGCTCCAATGTCCCGATTCCGCAGTCCTGCGGACTTCGTTCTCGGGCCAACAGCTCTTGTTTTCAGTGGCCTGCCTGCCCGCTGCCTTCGCTGGAAATCCAGCGAAGGCAGCGGGCAGGACACTAGGCGGTGTGGACGGATTTGATCCGGAGTATGGCGCAGTAGCCAGCGGCTCTCAGGCGCGCCTACTCGCCGAGCCGGCGTCGCCCGCGCGGTAACGCGCGATAACAGGACGTAGGATCCCGAATCGGGCCGGAATTCTACCAGCTCCCGCGACCCGCGACGCCCCTCGATTCCAGACGCCGCTCCGGATACAGGCCCATCGCCAAGGCAGTGTTGCGCTTTGGTGCGATCGACCTGCTGGTGAGCAATGCCGGCATCCAGCCGCGGCACCGCTCGATGCATTCGAACGTCACCTGCCCCGGCTTCGTGCGCATGCCGCCGATGGACAGGCAGCTCTCTGAGCAGGCGAAGGAACTCGGCCTCACCGAGGCCGAAATCCTGCGCGAAGTCATGCTGAAGGAGACGGTGGATGGCGAGTTCACCACCGTCGAGGACGTGACACGGGCTGTGCTGCTCTTTGCCGGTTTCGGCGCCAACGCGCTGAAGGGCCAATCGCTCGTCGTGAGTCACGGCCGGTTCATGCAACAGGCATCCGGATGCCGCAGCCCGAAGGCCGCGAGCTTCAGCGCGCCAGCGGCGGCCGGTGCTGTGCCCAGGGGCGCGCCGCCTCGAAGGCCGCGCTTGCCTGCAGCACGCCGAGATCGTCGAAGCGCCGGCCGACGATCTGCAGCCCCACCGGCAGCCCCGCCGGGGTGAAGCCGCAAGGCACGCTTGCCGCCGGGCTGCCCGACCAATTGAACGGGTAGGAGAATTCCGCCCACATCAGCCAGTCCCATTCATGCTGCGGCCAGTGCGCCGGCTGCAGCCTCTCCGCCGGGAAGGCGGCGACGCTCACCGCCGGGGAGAGCAGGAAATCGTAGCCCTCCATGAATTCGTGGATCGCCTGGATATAGGCGAAGCGCCGCTCCCGCATTTCCATGAACTGCCGCACGGTGAAGCCCGCCGCCGATTTGATCATGGCGACGAAGCCGGGATCCATCCGGTCCTCGTACTCCGGCAGGTGGCGCAGCCGCGCGGTGAAGGTCGCCGGCCAGAAGAATCGCGCCAGCTCCGGCCCGAGCGGACCCCAGGCGGGCGTCACCTCCTCCACCTCGGCGCCCATCTCCTCGAAGGCGGCGACCGCCCTGGCGACGACCTCCGCCACGTCGGGATCGACGCGCGCATGGCCAAGGTCGCGGGTGAAGCCGATCCGCTTGCCTTTCATGCGCGCGGCCTTGAGCTGGCCGGCATACTCCTGCGGCGGCGTCTCCAGCGAGGTGAAATCCCAGGGGTGCGGTCCGGCGATCGCCTGCAGCATCAGCGCCGCATCTTCCACGCTGCGGGTCAGCGGGCCGACATGGGTGGCGAGGTCGTTATTCGAGATCGGCCAGCTCGGCACGCGCCCATGGGTCGGCTTCAGCCCGTAGACGCCGGAGAAATGCGCCGGCATGCGGATGGAGCCGGCGCCGTCGCCGCCCTGGTGCAGCGGCCCATAGCCGCAGGCCGCCGCCACGCCGGCGCCGGAGGAGGAGGCGCCGGCATTCAGCCCCTTGCCCCAGGGGTTGTGGGTGATGCCGGAGATCGGCGCCTGGCTCACCCCCTTCCAGCCCCATTCGGCGGCCGAGGTCGTCTTGCCCAGCATCATCCCGCCGGCCTCGAGCAGCCGGGTGACCACCGGCGCATCGACATCCGGGATGGTGCCCTGCATCACCGCCGTCGCGTAATCCGTCTGCACGCCCTTCGTCGGCTGCAGATCCTTGATGGTGACCGGAATGCCCTCGAGCAGCCGCGGCGTCTCGCCCTTCTGGAACACCGCCTCGGAGCGCCTTGCGGCGGCGAGCGCGTGTTCCGGCGTGACGCGCATCATCGCATTCACGCCGGGGTCGATGCGCGCGATCCGCTCCAGCACGGAATTCGCCACCTCGACGGGGGAGAGCTTGCGCGCCCGGTACAGCGCCGCGAGCTCCGCGACGCTGAGATAGCCGATCTCGTCCACGCCCACTCTCGCCCCCCCCCATGGCCGCCCGCGACCGGGGCAGTTTCGCCCCTGGCCGCGCGCTGTCAACCGAAGGGCGGCGAGGTCAGATCGCCAGGTCCTTGGTGTTGTAGTCGCGAATCACCCGGTCGAAGGTCTCGGGCGTGAAGCGGAACTGCTCCTCCAGCCCGGCGAAGGGCTGGTAGCGGAAGGCCGGCTCCTCCGGGCGCGCCTGGCGCCGCGCGTCGATCGCCACCTGGATCACCGCGGCGCGGTCGAAGATGCGCTGCTCGTCATAGACGGCATTGGTCTCCGCCATGGACAGCGCCGCCTTCTGCCCCAGCACGGAACGGCGCCGGTGGAAGCCGAAGGTCAACGAGATGCGGATGTCCGGCGAGCTGTTGGCGAAGGAGCCATGCACCATCTGGCGATTCACCATGGTCACGTCGCCCGCCTTGCAGACCAGCGGCACCGCGCCCGGCAATTGGTCGCTGCCGCCATTCGCCGCCACCATGCCCTTGATGTCCGCCTTGCCCAGCTTGTGCGAGCCGGGGATCACCCAGAGGCAATTCGCCGGCGTCGTCGGGTAGAGCTGCACCTGGTAGTTGAAGCCGTGGATCCCCTCGTCCCAGTCGGGCGAGTTCCAATGCGTCACGCCATCCTGGTGCCAGGCGACGGAGCCGCCGAGGCCCGGCTGCTTGACGAAGATGGCATCGTTGAAGGGCACGAAATCCGCACCGTTGATGGATTGCGCCGCGGCCAGCAGCTTCGGGTGCCCATAGAGCCGCAGGCCCGAGGGCATCGACTGGCACATGGAGTACATCAGGAACACCACCCATTCCGGCGCATCCGCATCCGGCTTCGGCTGGCTCATCTGCGCCGGGTGGCGCCCGCCGAGAAGCTGCGTGCCGCCCCAGGGATCGGCCAATGGCCTGGTGAAGCGGTAGGGCAGGCGGGCATGGTCGAGGCCGAGCGCCGGGCGGCCCTGCGCATCCACCTTGGCATCCGGCCCGACCGGCGCGCGCTCCAGCATGTTCTGCGCATCGGCGCGCAGCGCCGCGACCTCCGCCGCGTCGATCACGCCCTCGAAGATGTAGTAGCCATGGCGCCAATAGGCGGCCTGGATCTCGGGATGCAGCGCCCCGTCCGCGGTGAGGCGCAGCGGCCCGCGATTGCCGATCTCGGCGGCCAGCTTCTCGCCCGTAGCGCGATAGGCCTCCATGGCGGCGGCATGCTCGGCGCGGGACAGGCTGCGCGGGGTTGTGGCTGGCTCGGCCAGGGCGTTCATGGCACCCATCTCCTCCCGTGATTTCCGCCATGGTCGCCGCAGGGCGGGCGGCGCACAAGCGGCTTTCGCCAGGCGTCACGGGCCGGTGCGCTGCCGTTCCGGCATGGCCGCAGCCGCGCCGGGGCGGTCTCGCGCCGTCCAGCCGCCTGGAGCCGGCCACCGCCGGCCCGCCGCCGCGCCGTCATCGCCATGCGGGATTTTGCCGGTGACGGTGGCGGCCTTCCGGTCCTGCGGCATGGGCGCAGCCTTGGCCATGCCTGCGCGGCTGCTGCGGGAGATGCTGGAAGGGGGGCGACGGGGCCGGATCCGCTGGCGGCGGAGACGGGCTTCATGGCGGCCATCCCCGCGGTGCTGGAGACGCCCTGGGCCATGGCGGCGATGGCGGATTTGGCCTTCCCGCCACGCGCGGCGAGCGGCCGGAGGGCTTCGCCGAGGGCCAGCGCTTCGAGGCGGCGCTGTTCCGCGCCGCCGTCACCGCGCCTGACGTGCACCGGGTGCTGTCCGAGGTGATGCGGCTCCTGCAGCCGCGGGCCGATCCGCAGTCGCCGGGAATCCGGCAGCGGACCGTGGCCTTGGCCGGACCGCAGGGCGGCGACGTGACGCGGAAAGCCCCCGGGCAGCGACGCGCTGCCCGGGGATGGGGGTGGCGGCGGCTCAGGCCGGCGGCGGCGGCAGAGCGAGGTTCACGCTGACATTCTTCCGCTGGGTGAAGCTGTCCAGCATGCCTTCCAGCGAGAATTCCCGGCCGATGCCGCTCTGCTTGTAGCCGCCGTAGGAATGGCCGGGCACCTGGCCGCCGGCCTGGTTCACCTGCACCCAGCCAGCTTCGATCTGGTGCGCGGTGCGCAGCGCGGTGCCGATGTCGCGGGTGAAGACATAGGCGGCGAGGCCGTAATGGCTGTCATTCGCCATGCGCAGCATCTGCGCCTCGTCCTCCCAGGGAATCGCCACCAGCACCGGGCCGAAGATTTCCTCCCGGGCCAGCCGCCAGTCATTGGTGGCATCGGCGAAGATGGTGGGGACGGCGAAATAGCCCTTGGAGAGCGGCCCCTCGTTGGGCGGCAGCCCGCCGACCACCAGCCGCGCATCGTCGCGGCCCAGCCCTTCCTTCACATAGGAACAGACCCGGTCGAATTGCTTGCGGTTGATGATGGTGCCGATGTCGGTCGATTCCTCCAGCGGATCGCCCAGCTTCAGCGTGGCGACCTTGGCGGAGAGCCGCGCCAGCACGCTGTCGAACACCTTGCGGTGCAGGAAGAGGCGGGAGCCGGCGGTGCAGGACTGGCTCTGCCGGGTGAAGCGCATGGCGGCGATGATGCCGTCGATGATCCACTCCTCCTCGCCGACGTCCGGGTAGATAACGCAGGGCGATTTCCCCCCGAGCTCCAGCGAGACCGGCACGATCCGCTCCGCCGCCCACCCCATGATGAGCTTGCCGACGGCGGTGGAGCCGGTGAAGGAGAGCTTGCGCACGGCAGGGTGCTTCGCCAGCGGCTCGCCCGCTTCCGGCCCGGTGCCGGTCAGCAGGTTCAGCACACCTTGTGGCAGATGCTCCTGGCAGATCGAGGCCAGCAGCAGCACGCCGAGCGGTGCATCCTCCGCCGCCTTCATCACCACCGTGTTGCCGGCGCAGAGCGCGGGCGCGATCTTCAGCGCCGCCAGCAGCACCGGCGCATTCCAGGGGATGATGGCGCCGACGACGCCGAGCGGCTCGCGCCGCGTATAGCTCAGCACCTGTTCGCCGAGCGGGATGGTCTCGCCCTTCAGCTCGCTGGCGAGGCCGCCGAAATAGCGGAAGATCTGCGACAGGCCCTGGGCCTCCGGCCGTGCCTGGGTGCGCAGCGCGTTGCCGGTCTCGGTCGCCACCTGGCGGGCGATCTCCTCGGTGCGCGCCTCCAGCACATCGGCGATGCGCAGCAGGGCGCGGCCGCGCTCCCGCGGCGGCACGCGGGACCAGGCGGGGAAGGCGGCCTGCGCCGCGGCGACGGCCTGCTCCACATCCGCCGCGCGGGCGCGCGGCACGGCGGCGATGGGCTGCCGCGTGGCGGGATTCTCGACCGGGATGGTCTCGCCGGAAGCGGCCTGCACCCAGGCGCCGTTGATGAGCATGGGGCGCGGCGCCAGGGCCGCTGCGCTGTCGATCGCATTCATGCGTGGTTCCCTCCTGCGGCGTGAGACGACCCGGCGCCGCGAGCGGCGACAGGGCAGGGCCGGTTGACTCCGGCGATCCTCGATATGATCATTTGTTCATAGCGCGCCACGACCCGGCCGCCAACACGGGAGAGCGCGGCCATGCCGCGGTGGCGGCGCGCCGCCGGTGCTCGGCAGACCCGGTGCACCCGTGACAGCGCGCCAGCCCTCCGGCACCATCGCGTCCGGGAGTTCCACCAGGGAAACGCCATGACCCAGCACCCCTTCGACGAGAACGAGCTGTTCAAGACCGGCCGCGACGTCTGGTTCGAGATGCGCGGCAATGCCGTGGCGCAGAAGGCCATGGACGAGGCCGCGCAGCACGAGATGACGCGCGACCTGCGGCAATACCTGTTCGAGCACTGCTTCGCCGCCGTCTGGGCGCGGCCGGGGCTGGAGCGGGCGACGCGCAGCACCATCACCATCTCCGTGCTCACCGCGCTCGGCCGGGCGGAGGAGCTGAAGTCCCATATCCGCATGGGGCTGAATAACGGGCTGACGCGGGAGGAGTTGAAGGAGATCTTCCTGCATGTCGGCATCTATGCCGGCGTGCCGACGGCGGTGGCCGCGGTGCGCGCCGCCATGGAGGTCTTCGCCGAAATGGACAAGGCGAAGGGCTGACCATCGGCGCCGGGGCGGCATCGGCGCCGCCCCGGCTGCCCTGCCGCTACCGCATGATGAAGGGGTTGGCCGGCGCGCCCTGGGCGGTGGAGATCCAGACGCTCTTCGTCTCGAGAAATTCACGGATCGCCTCGATGCCGCTTTCCCGCCCGAGGCCGGAGCGCTTCATGCCGCCGAAGGGCATCATGTAGCTGACCGCGCGATAGGTGTTCACCCAGACCGTGCCCGCCTTCAGCGCCGCGGACATGCGCACGGCGCGGCCGATATCGCTGGTCCAGACGCCGGCGGCGAGGCCGTAGATGGTGTCGTTCGCCAGCTTCACCGCTTCCGCCTCATCCTCGAAGCCGAGGATGGAGAGCACCGGGCCGAACACCTCCTCCCGCGCGATGCGCATCTCCGGCTTCACATCCGTGAAGATGGTCGGCTCCACGAACTGCCCGCCCGGCAGGCCCGCGGCCGGCCCGCCGCCCAGGATGCAGCGCGCGCCTTCCGACTTGGCGATGTCGATGTAGTCCAGGATCTTGCGGTATTGCGGCGCGGTGGTGACCGGGCCGATATTGGTCTCCGGCAGCATCGGGTCGCCCTTCCGCGCGGTGCTGCCCAGCTCCACCAGGCGGCGGCTGAATTCCTCGCGGATGGAATTCTGCACCAGCACGCGGGAGCCGGCGATGCAGGTCTGCCCCGTGGCGGCGAAGATGCCGGAGACGGCGCCGGCCACCGCCGCGTCCAGATCGGCATCGGCGAAGACGATGTTGGGCGATTTGCCGCCCAGCTCCAGCGAGACGCGCTTCAGCGTCTTCGCCGCCTGGGCATAGATGCGGGCGCCGGTGGCGTCCGAGCCGGTGAAGGTGACCTTCGCCACATCCGGGTGATCGACCAGCGCCGAGCCCGCCTCCGGCCCCAGACCGGTGACGACGTTGAAGACGCCGTCGGGGAAGCCGGCCTGCTTCGTCAGCTCGGCGAATTCCAGGGTGGAGCAGGAGGCGAATTCGGAGGGCTTCACCACCACGGTGCAGCCCGCCGCCAGGGCCGGGGCGCATTTCCAGGCGATGAAGAGCAGCGGCGAATTCCAGGCGGTCAGCGCCGCCACCACCCCCACCGGCTCATGCCGGGTGAAGGCGAACATCTCCGGCTTGTCGATCGGCATGACGGCGCCCTCGACCTTGTCGGCGAGGCCGCCGAAATAGCGCCACCATTCGGGGTTGTAGCGGGTCTGGCCCAGCATCTCCGCCAGCAGCTTGCCATTGTCCCGCACCTCGGTCGCCGCCAGCCGCTCGGCATTGGCGGCGATGAGGTCGGCCAGGCGCTGCATCAGCAAGCCGCGGGCGGAAGCGGTAAGCTTCGGCCAGGGCCCCTCGGTCAGCGCGGTGCGCGCGGCGGCCACGGCGCGGTCCACATCCTGCGCGCAGCCCTGGGGGATGCGGGCCCAGACCTCGCCGGTATAGGGGTTGTGGCTGTCGATCCAGCGCCCCTGCGCCGGCTCGACATAGGCGCCGGCGATGTAGTGGCCGAAGGTTTTCACCATTTTCTCCTCCCGTTGCGGGCCGCGGCGGCACGGCCTCGCTTCGATATGTTCAACGAGTTATAGCGATGTGACGGCACTGGCAATCGCCCCCGCCGCCACGAAGGAGAGGATAGGATGGAAGCAGCCCGCCTGGCCGCCCTGCGCGAGGCCGAACGGCAGGCGGAACGCCTGTTCGAGGCCATCGAGGCGGAGCGGCTGATCGCCCCCGGCCGCAGCGAGCGGGAGGTGGAGCAGGATATCTACGCCCTGGCGGCGCAGCGCTTCGGCGTGACGCAGCACTGGCACAAGCGGATCTGCCGCGCCGGCCCCAACACCCTGACCATCGCCGCCGACAACCCGCCGGTCCGAACGATCGGGGCGGAGGACATCGTCTATCTCGACCTCGGACCGGTCTTCGCGGCGTGGGAAGCCGATGTCGGTCGGAGCTACGTGCTGGGCACGGACCCGGAAAAGCACCGCCTCTGCGCCGATCTGCCGGTGGTGTTCGAGGCGCTGAAGGCGCATTTCGAGGTGCATCCGGATCTCACCGGCGCGGAACTCTATGCCGAGGCGCATCGTCTGGCGGAGGCGCGGGGCTGGCGCTTCGGCGGCCAGATCGCCGGACATATCGTCGGCGAATTCCCGCATGCGCGCATCCCGGGCGCGAAGGACCTGTACCGGATCAGCGCCGACAACCCTACCCGCCTGCGCGACCCGGATGGCAATGGCCAGAGCAAGTACTGGATCCTGGAAGTGCATCTGGTGAATCGTGACCGGCGCTGGGGCGGGTTCTATGAACGGCTTCTCCTCCCCGAGACGGAGGCGCCCGGAACGGAGGCAAAGCGATGAGCATGGAGAAGGCCTATCCCGTCACGCGGAGCGATGCCGAGTGGCGCCGCCTGCTGACGCCGGAACAGTACCGCGTGATGCGCGCCCATGGCACGGAGATGCCGGGGAGCTGCGCCCTGCTGCAGGAGAAGCGGCGGGGCAGCTTCCGCTGCGCAGGCTGCGGCCAGGTGCTGTTCGAATCCGGCACGAAATTCGAGAGCGGTACCGGCTGGCCGAGTTTCCAGGACCCGGTCGCCGGCGCGGTGGAAACCGCCATCGACCATTCCCACGGCATGGTGCGGGTGGAGGTACATTGCGCCCGCTGCGGCAGCCATCTCGGCCATGTCTTCGAGGACGGGCCGCCGCCGAGCTTCCTGCGCTACTGCATCAACGGCGTGGCGATGGAGTTCACGCCGGCGGAAGCGGGCTGAACCGATGGCAGGAGGCCGGATAGCCGCCTTCGCCGATGTCGCCGCGGGAGGCCGGCCGATGTTTCCCCGGCGCCTGGCCGCGCCGTGAGCTTCGCGCTGCGCGCCGGCGAGACGGTCGCCGCAACCCTGCCGCCGGAGGCGGCCGGGCTGGTCTTCATCGGCCGCATCCGCACGCCCTGGACGGACCGTGCCGCCTGCCCGCGCCAGGGCCGGCCTGACGGCCCCGTCTGCACGCTGGAGCTCTTCGAGCCCTGGGCCTCCGGCGGCGCGCTGGACGGGGTGGAGGCGCATCAGCGGCTCGAGGTGCTGTACTGGCTGCACCTCGCCCGGCGCGACCTGCTGCGGCAGGTGCCGGCGGCGGAGGGCCGCAGCTACGGCACCTTCGCCCTGCGCTCGCCGCTACGCCCCAACCCGATCGGGACCAGCCTGGTCGAATTGCTGGGCCGCGAGGGCGCAGTGCTGCGGGTGCGCGGGCTGGACTGCCTGGACGGCACGCCGCTGCTGGACCTGAAGCCGGAGCGCGGCAGCTTCCGCCCGCCCGCACCGCCGACGCCGGGGGATGCCGAAACCGGGTAAGCCGCCCCGCGCGAGGGAGACGAATGGGGGCCTTCCCGTTGGCGGCGCGTTCTGGCGGCCCCTTTCCGCCCTGGCGTCCTGCGCCAGCATGCCACTCGCATGGTTCCGCGGACTTGCCGCTGCCACCGGCATCGGCTGGCGCCGTCGCGGGACGCAAGATCCCGCGCCGATCCGCTGCCGGGACCCTTTCGCGACAGGCTCCGAGTTGGCTGGTTAACCGTCGGGTGCGAAACTCGGACCGGGGTCCGGGGCCAGGTCCTGGCCCCGGTGGGGGTTCGGGGGCAAAGCCCCCGATTTCAGCCGGGCCTGGACCCGGGGCCAGACATTTCCTGATCGGCCATTCACGGCCTGAGCGTACCCACCGTTGGGGCACGCCGATCGCAGTCTGGTGTCCCGATTCCGCAGTCCTGCGGACTTCGTTCTCGGGCCACTGGCTTGTGTTTTCAGTGACCTGCTTGTCCGCTGCGTTCGCCGGAAATCCGGCGAATTTCGCGGGCAGGACGCTAGAGCGGTTTCACGCTGACTGTGCAGCGCGAAACCGCTCTAGCTTATGGACTATAGGAGCAGATTCACGCCTCCGGGCGATGCCGCCCTCCGGCGATCTGCTCTAGCTGCCTTCCTCCGCCGCCGCCCAGCTCCGCCCCAGCACCGGCTGCGCCACCCCTTCCTGCCGGTGGTGCCGGGCTTCCAGCCGGCGCAGCAGGGGGCTTGCCGCATGCGGGTCGGCAAAGTGGAACAGCGCCGTCGCCCGCACCACGTCCGCCGGGCAGGGCCGGTTGGCATGCAGCGACCGGTAGCCCCAGAACAGGTAGAGATGCCCGCGCTCCGTCGGCATTTCCCGCCCCCCGAGGCGCCGCTGCACCCAGGGCGCCGCCAGCGCCCGCGCCGCCACCGGGTTCTGCCACGCCGCCTTTTCCGCCAGATTGGCCAGCAGGCTGCGCCGTACCGGACGGCGATTGGGGTAGATCACCAGCGTGCCGCGCGCCGCCTCCGGCCCCGGCGGGATGATGATGGGCAGCAGGGCGGTGACCAGATAGGCGTCGAAATGGAAGCGGTGGGAATGCCGCTGCCCCGCGGCGCCGGAGAGCACGCGGAGCACCGGCAGGATCCGCTCCTCCCGCCCCGGCGGCAAGCCGGCGCGGACCTGCAGCGCGGCCAGCAGCCGGTGGAAGGCGGCGGATTGGCCAAGCAGGCCGAGCGATGTCCGGGCCAGCCTCTCCTGCCCCAGATGGCAGAAATACTCCGCCCCGGTCGCCGCCAGCTCTGCCCGCACCTCCTGTGCCGCCTGGTCCAGCAGCCAGCCCGGTATCGCCTCCCGCAATATCCCGAAGCCGTTGCGCTCGATGTCCTGGTACAGCGTATCGGCCGTCGCGGCTGACACGTCAGGGAAAGCATCCTTCTCCATCCGGCGTCGCCTTTCCGGGGATGTGGGCGCCGGGGCATTCAGCCCCACCGGGAGAAATCTCGGACGCCGACGGAACATGACCGGTCCGGATGGTTCTAGAGGCGGTTGGACCTGGCGGGAGAGAGGCTCCGGCATCACGCCAGGGTGGCTTCCGCCGTTTGTGACCGGAGGCGTTATGTTCCGGTTGGGAAAGACCTGCGCCCGACCACCAGCGGGCGAGGCGGCGCGGCCTGCCGGCGTGGCACGAGGGAGAGGGCCAGGCTGCTGACCGGACGTGCACCGCCAGGTGCCTGAAGCGGAACTTTCGCTCTGCGGTCGCAAGGCCTCAGCCTATCCAGCATCCCCCGCCGGCGGGCGGAGGGGGCGAGACCAGCATGGGGCGTGCCGGAAGCGAGCTGCTGCAGCCGGACCTGCCGCTCTCCTATCTCGACCCCGCCATGTCGGGGCTGCGCCGCGCCCTGGTCCCGGCTGGTCGAGCGGGTGACGGGCCAGCCGGAGCGGAAGGTGCTCTACACCGCCTTCCGCCCCGAGGGCGGCACGGCGGCGATCTTCCGGGAGGGGATTTCTTGCTCTGGAAAATATAATGCCTGGAGCAGCTTATCTCCGATCTGCCGGATCACGACGTGATCCGGCAGATCGGAGGCTGCTCCGAGGGCCGAAGCCCCCCGATCCTTCACGCATCCGCCTCCTCCGGCACATCCTCCGCCGGCGCCCCAACCGGCGTGATCTCCCGCGCCACGCCGAGGATGAGCCGGCGCAGCCAGGCATGGCCGGCATCCGCCTCGAACCGCCGGTGGAAGATCAGCGAAAGCCGGTGATGCCGCACGCCCACCGGGGTCGGCCGCACCACCAGCCCATGCGCATCGGCCAGCAACTGCGCCAGCCGGGCGGAGAGCGTCATGATGAGGTCCGTGCCGCGCAATATCTCCGGCACCCCCGCCAGATGCGCCACCACCGCGCCCAACCTCCGCTTATGGCCGCTGCGCGCCAGCACCCAGTCCAGCGCGCCGTCGCGGGAGCCGTTCGGCGAATGCAGCAGATGCGGCACGGAAAGGAAGCGGTCCAGCGTCAGCTCCCCTTCCGCCAGGGGGTGGCCGGCGCGCATCACCGTGCAGAACACCTCCGGCAGCAGCCGCAGCCTTGTGTAGAGCGCCGGCGGCTCCGGCAGCATGCCGATCGCCAGCATCGCCTGGTCGCTGGCCAGCAGCTCCTCCCAATTCGTCCGGTCGGCATGGCGGGTGGCGAGCAGCGCGCCCGGCGCCTGCTGCTGCATCCGGGCGATCAGCGGCGGGGCCAGCACCGCCTCCGCATATTCGCTGAGGGCAATGGGGAAGACGCGCTCCGTCGTCGCCGGATCGAAAGGCGCCTGGGCGACGATGGCCTCGGCGATGCGGTCCAGCGCCTCGGCCACCGGCCCGGCCAGGGAAAGGGCCAGGGCCGTCGGCTCCACCCCGCCCGGGCGGCGGAGGAAGAGCTCATCCCCCAGCGCGTGGCGCAGGCGGGCAAGGGCGTTGGAGACCGCGGGCTGGGAGAGGTGCAGCCGCTCCGCCGCCCTTGTGACGTGACGTTCCCGCGCCACCGCGTCGAAGACCCGCAGCAGGTTGAGGTCCAGGGTCCCGAGATCGGCCATGCCGCTTCCACATCATTCAGCGGCGTGATGATGGATGTTCCGGACCTCCGTTGGAAGCGCCCCGGCCGGGCCGGCCATGCTCCGCGCCGACGGCAGCGCCGGAAGCTGCCCCCCGAACGGAGCCATCCCGATGATCCACGACCGCGTGACCACGCCCTATGCCGCGCTGCTGCTGCGCGTCGCCATGGGCATCCTGTTCCTGGCGCATGGGCTGCTGATGAAGATCCTCACCTTCGGCTTCGCCGGGGTGATGGGCTATTTCGGCAGCATCGGCTACCCGCCCATTCTCGGTGCCGTGGTGGCGGTGGCGGAGACGCTGGCGGGCATCGCCCTCATCCTCGGCGTCTGGGTGCGGCCGGTGTCGCTGGCGCTGGTGCCGCTGATGATCGGCGCGACGCTGCAGCATATCGGCAATGGCTGGGTGTTCAGCGCCCGGGGCGGCGGCTGGGAATTCCCGGCCTTCTGGGTCGTGCTGCTGGTGGTGCAGGCCGGGCTCGGCGCCGGCGCCCATGCGCTGGATGTCCGCCGGCTGCTGGGCGGCCGCCGGCCCGTGGCGGCCTGAAGCCGCTGCCCGGTGCCCCCGCCGCGGCTTCGCCGTGGCGGGCTGTGCCGCACCTTTGCGGCTCCCGCGACGCCAGCGGCGTCGTGGGATTACTGCAGCGGCACCCCCTCCAGGGTGACGCGGTGCATCAGCCGCCGCTCCCCCTGGTAGTCGTTCAGCGCGTAATGCCAGGTAAGGCGGTTGTCCCAGAAGGCGATGGAGCCTTCCCGCCACTGGAAGCGCATTTGGAATTCCGGCCGCTGGGCATGGCGGTAGAGGAAATCCAGCAGCGGCTTGCTCTCCTCGTCGGTCCAGCCCTCGAAGCGCAGGGTGAAGCTGGGATTCACATAGAGCGCGGTGCGGCCGGTGCCGGGCACCTTCAGCCCCACCGGGTGGATGGCGTCCTGCACCGCCTGATCGGCATTCTGGTAGCGGCCGTCCTTGTGCTCCTCCCGCTGCCGGTTGCCGAAGGCGTGGCGGCTGGAATGGACGGCGCGCATGCCGGAGAGCGTCTGCCGCATCCCGGGCGACAGCGCCTCCCAGGCCGCGACCATGGAGGCGAAGAGGGTGTCGCCGCCCATCTCCGGCAGCTCCCGCGCCAGCAGGATGGAGCCGAGGGCGGGGACCTGGTCATAGCTGTGGTCGGTATGCCAGCCGCCGCCGATATTCTTCGTCTGGCCCGGCTCCTTCCGCACCTCGGCGATCTGCGGATAGCCCTCCACCGGGCGGAAGAAGCGGTTGATGTTGATGGCGGCGAAGCGCTCGGCGAAGGCGATGTGCTGCTCGGGCGTCAGGTGCTGGTCGCGGAAGAAGACCACGCCGTTCTCGGCCAGCGCTTCCCGGATCTCCGCCACCTGGCCCTGGTCCAGGGGCGCGGCCAGGTCGATCCCGCCGATCTCCGCGCCGACCATGGCGCCAAGCTTGCGCAGTTGCATGTTCCGTTCTCCCGACCTTGCGGCGGGGAGTGTTCCACGTGGCGCGGCGGGAGGCCAGAAGGAGCCCCTGCCCTTGCACCCCCGCCAGGGGAAAGCGTCCTTCCGCCCCCGCCCCAAGAGCCTGTCCGAAATCCCCCCGATCCAGAGCCGACCCTCTTGAGACAGGGCCGGCAAGTTCACCCCCTTCCGAAACTCACACCGGGGTCCGGGGACCGGTCCGGTCCCCGGCGGGGTCCAGGGGCGGAGCCCCTGACGGGGTACGGGGGCGGAGCCCCCGCTTTTCCTTCCCTCACTCCGGCGTCAGCGTCTCCTGCCCGATGCCGCCGCCGGTGGTCCAGCTCCCCCGCAGCTTGCCGTCCGGCTCCACCTGGTAGGCTGCGACCCCCGGCCGCCCTTCCGCGGCGAAGCCGATGGACAGCACCCCGCCTTCGATCAGCCCCAGCCCGGCCAGCCGCACATTCCCCACCTGCCAGACGGCCACCCAGCTCCCGCCCGGCCCCGGCTGCAGGGCGAATTGCCCCGTATAGGGGCTGCCATCCGGGTTGTTGCCCTCCACCGCGTAGCGGCCTTCGCGGATTTGCGCCCCGGCCGGCGCGGCGAGCGCGCCCCACAGGATCAGCGCAGGCAGGGCAAGGCGATAGGACAGGCGCACGAGAGTCTCCATACAGGCCGAGGGCGGCGGAGAGTGGCGGCGGCGGGCGCGTCAGGCAAGCCGGCTTGTCCGTCGCTCGTGGCCGGCCCATCTTCGGCCGGTGTCCTGCCCCCGACCCCGCTGGATTCCGGCGGGCGGAGCGGCCAGTCAGGCCACTGACGTCAGCGCGAAACGGAGCCCGCCCATGATCCGGCTGCCAGACCCGAAGCCCGAGGTGCTCGCCCGGCGGGAGGCGATCCTGGCCGGCCTGCGCGCCATCCTGCCCGAGGACGGGGTGATCAGCGAGACGCTCCGCCTGAAACCCTATGAGACGGACGGGCTCTCCGCCTATCGCCAGCCGCCGCTGGCCGTGGTGCTGCCGACCAGCACGGCGGAAGTGGCGGCGGTGCTGCGCCTCTGCCAGGCGGAGGGGGTGCGGGTGGTGCCGCGCGGCGCCGGCACCTCGCTCTCCGGCGGCGCGCTGCCGCTGGCGGATGCCGTCGTCATCGGCATGATGCGGATGAACCGGATCCTGGAGGTGGACTACGCCAACCGCCTGGCGGTGGTGGAGGCGGGCGTCACCAATCTCGGCATCACCAACCATGTCTCCGCCGACGGCTTCTTCTATGCGCCGGACCCGTCCAGCCAGCTCGCCTGCATGATCGGCGGCAATGTCGGGATGAATTCCGGCGGGGCGCATTGCCTGAAATACGGCGTCACCGCCAACAACCTGCTCGGTGTGAAGCTCGTCACCATGGCGGGGGAGGTGGTGGAGATCGGCGGCCAGCACCTGGACGCCGCGGGCTATGACTGGCTCGGCCTGATCACCGGCAGCGAGGGGCAGCTTGGCATCGTCACGGAAGTCACGGTGCGCATCCTGCGCAGCCCGGAAGGCCAGCGCGCCATGCTGGCCGCCTTCAAGGGGACGGAGATCGCCGGCCAGGCGGTGGATGCCATCATCGGCAGCGGCATCATCCCCGTGGCGCTGGAGTTCATGGACCGTCCCTGCATCCATGCCTGCGAAGCCTTCGCCCATGCCGGCTACCCGCTGGATGCCGAGGCGATGCTGATCATCGAGGTGGAAGGCAGCGTCGCGGAGCAGGACATGCTGCTCGGCAAGCTGAAGGAGATCTGCAACCGCTTCGACCCGATCAGCCTGAAGGTGGCGCAGAGCGCCGAGGAGTCGCTGGCCATCTGGAAGGGCCGCAAGGGCGCCTTCGGGGCGGTCGGCCGTATCTCGCCGGACTATCTCTGCATGGACGGCACCATCCCGACCGGGGAGCTGCCCTTCGTGCTGAAGCGCATCGGCGAGATGAGCGCATCCTATGGCTTGCAGGTGGCGAATGTGTTCCATGCCGGCGACGGCAATCTGCACCCGCTCATCATGTTCGACGCCAATGATCCCGAGAGCTTCCGCAAGGCGGAAAGCTTCGGCGCCGACATATTGAAGCTCTGCGTCGAGGTGGGCGGGTGCCTGACCGGCGAGCATGGCGTCGGTGTGGAGAAGCGGGACCTGATGGGCGTGCAATTCACCGCGGCGGAGCTGACGCAGCAGCGGGCGATCAAATCGGCCTTCGACCCCGCCTGGCTGCTGAACCCAGCCAAGGTCTTCCCGCTGGAAGACAACCCAGCCCTGCAGCGCGCGGCATGAGCGATTCGGTGCTGGCGCCGGCGGATGAGGCGGAGCTGGCCGCTGCGGTGGCGGCTGCCGCTGCGTCGGGGACGCCCCTGGCGATCGAGGGGGCAGGGACCAAGCGCGGGTTGCTGCGGCCGGTGCAGGCGGCGCGGACGCTCTCTCTGCGCGGGCTCTCCGGCATCACCCTCTACAAGCCGCAGGAGCTGATCCTCCAGGCCCGTGCCGGCACGCCCCTGCCGGAGATCGCGGCGGCGCTGGCCGAGCATGGCCAGCACCTGATCGCCGAGCCGCCGTCGCTGACGGCGCTGTTCGGCAGCGAGGGGGCGCCGACCCTGGGCGGGCTGGTGGCGACCAACCTCTCCGGCCCGCGGCGCATCTCGGGCGGGGCGATGCGAGACCATGTCATGGGCATCCGCGCGGTGAACGGGAAGGGCGAGGTGTTCCGCAGCGGCGGGCGGGTGCTGAAGAACGTCACCGGCCTCGATCTCTGCAAGCTGCTGACCGGGGCGCATGGGACGCTCGGCGTGCTGACGGAAATCACGCTGAAGGTGCTGCCGGGGCCGGAGGCGACGGGCACGGTGGCGGTTGCCGTGGCCGATCTGGCGCAGGGGGTGCAGGTGCTCTCGGCCGGGCTGGGCAGCCCCTATGGCGTTTCCGCCGCCGCGCTGCTGCCCCAGGGGCTGCCAGCGGGCTGGGCCGGGCTGGACGGGCCCCAGGCGGTGCTGCGCCTCGAGGATTTTGCCGAATCGGTGGCCTATCGCGGCGGCCGGCTGCGGGCGGAGCTGGCCGGCTTCGGCGCTGTGCACTGGCTGGAAGGGGAGGCAAGCCGCGCTCTCTGGGAGGCGGTGCGGGAGGCGGAGCCGCTCTCCGCCGAGCCGGAGGACGCCGTCTGGCGCGTCTCCGTGGCGCCGGGGGAGGGGCCCCAGGTGGTTGCCGACGCCGGCTGCCCGAAATCGCTGCTGGATTGGGGCGGCGGGCTGGTCTGGCTGGCCGGCCCCGCCACCGAGGCGCAGCATGACGCCGTGATGGCGGCCGCGGCGGCGGCGGGCGGTACCTTCACCCTGTTCCGCGCGCCGGAAGCCCTGCGCGCCGCCGTCGCGGTGCTGCCGGCGGAGCCGCCGGCGCTGGCGGCCATCGGCGCCCGGGTGAAGGCGGTGATGGACCCGGCCGGCATCCTCAACCCAGGGCGGATGCGGGCGGGGCTTTAAAGCAAACTCCGATCAGGTGGACTCAGCTGATCGGAGTAATTTGCTCGCCTGAACAAAGACCTGGAGCATTCTCCATGCGCCTTGGTGCATGGAGAATGCTCTAGAGCCTGATCGGTTGAGGTCTAGTCTAATCGACCGAAGCCGTGAATCGCGCGACCGAACAAGGAGCTGACGCGGGACAGCTAAGCGAAGTTCAACCGATCCCGCTCCAGGGCAGCCTCGGCCCGGCGGATCCATGTCATGATCTGCCAGAGCGGAGACGGTCTGCTCTCGACGCTACATTTTCCAGAGCAAGAAATCCGACCAGGCGATTGCGCCTGATCGGATATCGCCCTGGCCAGCGGCGACTGTCCGGCCTGGCCGCGGCGGGCCGGGAAAGCGGGGCCGGTGGGAGAAAAGTCTTGGGGGGATGGTCGGACCGGCGGGATTTGAACCCACGACCCCTTGACCCCCAGTCAAGTGCGCTACCAGGCTGCGCTACGGTCCGTGCGGCGGGCTGAGTAGCACCGGGCCGGGCCGGCCGCTACCCCTCCGCCCGCACTCAATCCAGCGAGATCCGCGTCCGCTGCGCCAGGGCGCGGAACTGCGCCGTCTCATTCGCCACGAAGCTGGCGAAGGCCTCCGGCCCCTCCACCGCCGCCTCGGCCGAGGCGCTGGTCAGGGCCCGCTGCGCCTCCGGCCCTGCCATGGCGGCCACTGCGGCCTCGGCCAGCGCCGCCACCAGCCCGGGCGCCATCCCCGCCGGCCCCATCAGCCCGAACCAGGAGCCGGGGACCACGCCCTCCACCCCCTGCTCGGCAAAGCTCGGCAGCGAAGGCCAGCGGGCGATCCGCCGCGGCGCCGCGGTGCCCAGCGCCTTCAGCGACCCGGCCTCAATCAGCGGCGCCGAGACGCCGACGCCGTCGATCGCCCAATGCACCTGGCCGGCGGCGATGTCCGTCATGGTCGGCGCCGAGCCGCGATAGGGCACATGCACCGCCTCGATCCCCGTCGCCATGCAGAATTGCTCGCCCTGGACATGCTGGACGGAGCCGACGCCGGAGGAGGCGAAGGTGATCACCCCCGGCCGCCGCTTCGCCTCCGCCACCAGCTCGGCCAGGGAATTCCACGGCGAATCCCCCTTCACCAGCAGCACATGCGGCTGCCGCGCCAGCAGCGTCACCGGCGCGAAGGCGCGGGCGGCGTCGAAGGGCAGGCGCTGCGCCAGGGCCGGGGCGATGGCGATCGCCGTGGGATGGGCCAGGAGCAGGGTATGGCCGTCGGGCGGGGATTTCGCCACCAGCTCGGCGGCGATGATGCCGGAAGCGCCGGTCCGGTTCTCCACCAGGAAGGGCTGGCCGAAGCGCGCCGGCAGCGCATTCGCCAGCACCCGGGCGAGGACATCCGTCAGCCCGCCGGGCGGGAAGCCCACCAGGATGCGCACCGGCTTCTCCGGCCAGCCCGCCGGCGCCGTCGCCTGGGCGCGAACCAGAGCGGGGCGGAGCAGCGGCGGCAGGGCCAGCCCGGCCAGCAGCGTGCGGCGGCGCATCGTCAGCCCCTCCTCCTCGTCACGGATCCCCCGGCACGCCGTAGGAGGGCGCGGCCCCGGGGTTCAGCGCCCGGTTCACATAGGCTTCCTGCTGCGGCTCCCACAGCGTCCAGAGCCTGGCCAGCGTCTCGATCGGGTCCTGCTCGGTCCAGTCCACCCGCAGGTCGGCGATGGGCCAGGGCTGGTCCCGCACCACCAGCAGCCCGGCGGAGAAGACCGGCCCCGCCTCCCCGCCCGCCGCCACCGCCGCGCGCATGGCGGCGATCAGCCGGGCGCCGAGCGGCAGCTCCGGCGCGGTCTCGAAGGCCGCGACCATCCGGGCCGGCACGCCGGGATTGGCGAGGAGATTGCCGAGGGCGATGCTGTCCCGCCCCAGCGCCTCGGCATGGATGCCGAGCGCCTGGGCGCCGGAGAAGCAGGCCGCCGGCCCCTCCCGCGTCAGCACGGCGAGCTGGCGGTATTCGATATGCGGCGCCTCGGCGCGCAGCCGCGCCAGCACCTCGGCGGCGGGCAGCCCCTGTTCCAGCAGCGCCAGCCCTTGCGGCCCCAGCCGCGGATCGGTGATGTTCTGCGAGGCCACCACCCCGACCCCCGCCCGTGCATGGGCGCAGCGCGCGGCGACGGCGGGGGAGGAGGAGGCGACGGCGATGCCGAACTCGCCGCTGCGGGGGCAGCGGCCGCTGATGGAAAAGGTCATGCCTGCCTCCCTGCCCGGCACGGGCCCCGTCCCACCGGGGTGCGACCTACCGGTCCCTGATCCGCCAGTCCCCGGCCCGCCAACCCACGGCCTGCCAATCTCGGACCCGCCCGCCGCCGACCCGCCAGTCTCGGACCCGCCAGTTCCTGACCCGCCAGCCCCCGGCCTGCCAGTCTCCGGCCCGCCAGTTCCTGACCCGCCAGCCCCCGGCCTGCCAATCTCGGACCCGCCAGTTCCTGACCCGATCCCCGACCCGACGGGGTCTGTCCCGCCAGTGTCCGCCCCGTCGCCAATGTCCGTCCCGCCGGCGTCCGCGACGCGCCGCTTGCGGCCGGCGGCCGCGGCGCCCGGCCCCGCCGCACTCCGGCCGCGGAGGGGCGCCGGCCAGGCGGCACCGCCCCTCGCCACATGGCCGGACCCGGTTCGGAACGCCCCTCCCTCATTCCGGAATCACCGCCGTGGCGTCGATCTCCACCAGCCATTCCGGCCGGGCCAGCGCCACCACCACCAGGCCGGTGCAGACCGGATGCACGCCGCGAATGTATTCGCCCATGGTCCGGTAGACCGCTTCCCGATGGCGAATATCCGTCAGATAGACCACGAGCTTGGTCACGTGCTCCATCCGGGCGCCCGCTTCCTCGACGAGTTGGCGGATATTCTGCATGACCTTGTGGGTCTGCGCCACCGGGTCGCCGACGCCGACATTGGCGCCGCCGTCCAGCTCCTGCGGGCATTGGCCGCGGAGGAAGACCATGGCGCCGCGAGCGACCACCGCCTGGCTGAGGTCGTTGTCGAGCTTCTGCTCGGGATAGGTCTCGCGGGTGTTGAAGGGGCGGATGCGGCGATGCGCCATCACACGGAGTCTCCGGCCGGAGCGTGACCGCTCGCGGCGGGATCGCCGCAAGCGTGAATCACGCGAACAAGCAAATGCGTGACCGCTGGCGGTAGAGTCACCGCCAGCATGCGCCACGCGAGCAAGGAAATGCCCGGCGCCGGGGGGCGAGCGACGCTCAGCCACCCGGCGCCGGGGCGAGGTCGAGCGGGCTGCGATAGCCGGCTTCCGCCACCACCCCGCCGCGCACCGCGCCGGCCGCGGTCGGGCCCCAGAGCTCGGCGAAATCCTCCGGCAAGGCGCGGCTGTTCGGCATGGCGAGCCAGAGGCGGTAGAGCAGCCGCTTCCTCGCCTTGTCCTCATGGTCCACCAGCGCGGTGCGGGCGTGGTAGGTGACGTGGTTGTTGAGGAGCTGGATGTCGCCCGGCTCCATGCGCGTATGCAGCGCCAGCTCCTGCGCCAGCGCCGCCAGCAGGTCCAGCGCCTCCTCCTGCGCCGCGGTCAGCCGCGGCACCTGCTCGAAGCGCTGGGCGTTCTCGATGAAGCTGCGGGAATACTGGCTGGTGAAGCGGCCCTGGTGCAGGGCGAAGACCGGGTTGACGTACCAGGGATCCTCGCCCGGGCGCTGCTCCTGCTGGCGGCTGTGGTACCAGGGCGCGAACAGCAGCTCCAGCAGGTCCGGCCGCTGCGCCAGCATGGCGTTGTGGATGGCGGGGGTGGAGACGATCAGGCTGTCGCCGCCCGAGACGGATTGCCGCACGCAGAGCAGCGCCACCACGTCGCAGCGATCCGTATGGAACCGCAGCCTGCCGCCGGTGCGGTAGCCGCGGGCGCCGGGATCGCCGAGCCTGTCGCCGGTATCCGTCACCTCGCCCAGCAGCTCGCCGAATTTGCTCTGCGAGACCGGCGTGCCGAGATGCCGGCCGATGGCCCAGAGAATGGCGCGCAGCCGCTCAGGCGGCATCCCCGGCGGCAGGCCGCGGAGATTGACCAGGCCCGGCCCCTCCTCCAGCGCCGCGGCGATGCGGGCGAGCTTCGGCGCGGTGACCGGCAGCGGGACGTCGCGGGCCGAGAGGCTCTCCAGCTTGCGGCCGGCGGCCAGCACCGCCTCGGCCGCGGCCTCCAGCTCCGCCAGCTCCGCGGCGGACCAGGGCCAGATCCAGTCCTGGCGCGCCGCCATCTCCGCCCCGGTCCAGACCGCGGCGCCGGCGAGGGGAGATCGGGTCATGGGCAGAGCGTCCTTGGCGGCATGGCGGGAGGGTACCGCAAAGCGCGGGCCTGTGAAGCGCCCGGCGCCGTCCCGCGGCGCCACGCCCCCGACGGGCGGCCCGGGCCCGGGGGCGCCGGTCAGCGCCGCGGCGCCGTCCAGCGGCCGAGCAGGAAGCCGAGCAGCATGGCGCCGCCGAGCAGCGCCACCACCTCCCCGAACAGCGCATGCGCCAGCGGCAGGCCGATGGTGACGGCGGCGACCAGCCCGCCCACCCAGGCCCAGCGCCGCCAGCCGGCGAGCGGGGTGGCGGCGCCGCGCTTCCCCCCGCGGGCGGCGGTACGGGGGGCGGCGCGGGCGGCCGCCATCAGCCCGCGGCCCCGGCGAACATCCCGCCGGTCTCGGCGCGGGCATAGAGGGCGCCGATCAGCGCGGCGAAGGCCGGGTCCACCGCCATGGCCGGGTGCATGCGGGGGTGCGTGGTGGGGGCGGCGACGCCATGCTCCCGCCAGGCGAGGCCCTGGCTGAGGACGTTCTGCAGAAAGCCCTGGGCGCGGTCGCAGGCCATGGCGAAGCGGGCCTCGGCGGTCTCGCCCGCCTCGAATTCCTCCCAGGCGGCCCGGAGGCGGAGGGCGAGATCGGCCGGCAGCCCGGCGAAGACGATGTCGGCGGCGGCGCGCTCGCGTTCCGCGGCGGTGGCCTGGGCGGCGGGATCATAGGCGTAGGAATCGCCGGCCTCGATCTCCACCAGATCATGCACCACGGCCATGGTCAGCACCCGGGCGAGGTCGATGGGCGCCGCCACCTCCTCCGCCATCAGCAGCGCCACCAAGGCGAGGTGCCAGCAATGCTCGGCGCTGTTCTCCCGGCGGGTGGTGCCGTCCGGCAGGGGGATGCGGCCGCGGCGCTCCACCAGCTTGAGGCGGTCGGCCAGCGCGAGGAAGTCCAGGATGGCGGCGACGCGGTCGGGAGTCATTCGGCCAGCCCCAGAATCTCCATCAGCTCCCGCCATTCCCGCTTGGAGAGGCCGCTTTCCGGCTGCCCCACCTTTTCCCCGGCGAGGCGCCGGCGGACCACCGCCAGCATGCCGGCGGACAGCGTGGCGGCGCCGAGGCGGTAGTCGCAGAAGGCCTCGTAGCTAGCGGGAACCCAGGCCTTCACCGTCTCCAGCATCGCCTCGGCATAGGCGCGGATTTCGTACTGGGCATGCGGGTCGGCGCGCAGCGAGAGGAAGTGGAAGAGGTTGTGGAGGTCGGTCTTCCAATACCACTGGGTATAGGTGTTCAGCGTCAGGTTCATCCGCGCCAATTCGCGCGCCAGCCCCTGGCGGGCCGGGTCCGCCTGATCCTCGTTCAGCATCCAGGCGTAGTGGTCATAGGCCTGCCCGGCATCGGCGCGGAGCAGGCGCAGCACCTCGGCGGCCTCGTCGCCGGTGAGGATGTCGCCGCGGCCCTGGCGGTTGACGGTGGATTGCGCGGCCAGATGCTCCGGCGCCGGGATGTAGAACTCCTTGTCCAGGATGGAATAGCGCGCCGAGTACTCGTTCACATTGGCGGTGCGGTGGCGGATCCATTGCCTGGCGACGAAGATCGGCAATTTCACATGGTACTTGATCTCGCACATCTCGAAGGGGGTCGAGTGGCGGTGGCGTATGAGGTAGCGGATCAGGCCGCGATCCTCGTTGGCCGCCCTTGTGCCGCGGCCATAGGAGACGCGGGCGGCCTGCACCACCGCCGCGTCGTCGCCCATGTAGTCGATGACGCGGAGGAAGCCGTGGTCCAGCACCGGCATGGCGTGGAACAGCATCGCCTCCAGCGCCGGGACGGTGGGGCGGAGGGTGCGGGCCTCCGCGGCGCGGGCGGCGGCGATTTCGGCGGTCTGTTGCGCGCTCAACGGCATGCTGGGGCCCCTTTCGCCTGCGAAGGGCGGCGGTAGCCCGCCCCGGGGCGGCGGGCAAGCGGCACGCCTGTGCCCGGGCCGGGCAGCGCCGCGGGGACGCGGCGGCGGCCGATGGCGGCGCGCCAGGGACGCAGCGGCAGGCGCAATCGCCCGCGGAGGCCTGAGCCGGGTTCGCCCGGCGTGGCGATGGCGTGGGCGAGCTTCCCGGCGCGCTCCAGGTCCGCAGCCAGGGGTGGACGTGGCCGGGCCGGCGCAGGGGCGGCGCGGCACGCACGGCGTGTGAGCGCCCGGGTTTCCTCAACTCACCGACGCTTCAATTGCCTCGCCGAGACGTGTGCTGGCTCGAAACATTGCAAGCCTGCAATCCTCCGGTCGTCAATCTGACATGGTGCGGGCAGGACCCAGGCACCGGGCAGGCGAGGCGGAGACCCCCGCCCCGCCCGCTCCGGACCCCGGCCGCCGCACCGTCCGGCCAACGGGGAGCGCAGGGATGCTGAAGGAGCAATTGCCGAGGATTGTGACGCGCCTGCTGCGCGCCTGCGGCGCCATGCCCGCGGTCCGCCGCGTGCTGGGCGGCCAGGGCCTCATCGTCATGCTGCACGAGGTGCGGGAGGACCCCGCCGCCGAGCTGCAGCAGGGCTGCCCGCCCGAGACGCTGGCGTGGATGATCGCCTGGCTCCGCGCCGAGGGCTGGGAATTCGTCAGCATGGATGAGGCGCGGCGGCTTGTGGCCGCGGGCGGCACCGAGGGTGGAGAGGACGGGGGGCGCTTCGTCGCCCTCACCTTCGATGACGGCTTCCGCGACACGATGACGCAGGCGCTGCCGGTGCTGGAGCGGCACCAGGTGCCGCTGACCTGCTACGTGCCGACCACGGCGGTGAACCGGGAGATGTATTGCTGGTGGCTCGGCCTGCGGGCGCTGTTCCTGCGGCACGACGTGGTGGAGATCGAGGCGCTGGGGGCGCGGTACGAGTGCCCGGATGCGGCGCGGAAGCGGCGCGCCCTCAGCGAGGTGACCTGGTGGGTGCATGAGGATTACCGCCGGAAGCAGCAATTGCAGCCGAGCTTCGCACGCTACGGCATCTGCCTCGCCGGGCTGAACGACCGCTACTTCCTGACGGAGGCGGAGCTGCGGCGCTTCGCGCGGCATCCGCTGGTGACGATCGGCGGCCACACCACCAGCCATGCTGCGGTGGCGGTGCTGGAGGAAGGCGCGGCCGCCGGCGAGATCGCCGAGAACCGGATCTACCTGCAGAACCTGCTGGACGCGCCGGTGGAGCATTTCGCCTTTCCCTATGGCGATCCGCTGGCCTGCGGCGAGCGGGATGCAGCCTTGGCGGCGCTGGCCGGCTACCGGACGGCGGTGGCGACGGTGGATGGGCCGGTCTCGCGGCAGAACCCGCACATGTTCCTGCTGCCGCGCGTCGCCGCGCCCATCGAGATCGACCCGGTGGGTTTCGACGGCAGGGTGAGCGGGGTGTACCGCCATGGCGCCGACCTGGCGCGGCGGCTTGGCGTGATGCGCTGATGCGCCGGGCCTGAGGTTCTGCGGCCTGCGGCCGCAGGACACCGGCCTTGCCGCGCAGCGGCCTGCTCGTCCACCCGCTTCGCCGGAGACCGGCGGAAGCTCGCGGGCAGGCCACCGGGGCGGCGGCAAGCTGGCCGGCGGGGAGAAGCTCGTGCCTGGCCTTGCCGTATCGGGGGCGTTGGCACGGAACGGCCGAGCCTGGCGAGAAAGGCCCCGACCGGATGGCGCAGCTCGGAGCAGGGACGGCATCAGGGACTGCGCCGGCGGCGCGGCGCCACCACAACCGCCGGACGTTCTTCGAGAGGTTCCATCAACACAAGGGCGCTAGGCTGGGACGCCGCTGCAAGGATCCCGCCCACCGCCATGGCCCAGACCACCCGCCCCGGACTGACCGCCGGCCCGGCCCTGCTGCTGCTGGATGCCGGCCTCACCGCCCTGGCCTGGCCCGCCGCGCTGCTGGTGGCGCTGGGCAGCCTGCCGGAAGGCACCAGGCCCAGCCTCTTCACCCTGCTGCTCTACCCGGCCGGCTACCTGCTCTTCCTCTACGCCCTCGGCCTCTACCGCCGGGACGCGCTGGTGGAGACGCGGAAATCCATGGGCCGGGCGCCACTGGCGGCGGTGCTGGCGGCGCTTTCCGTCGCCTTCGCCTCCGCCGCCCTGCCGCCGCCCTTCGGCGGGCCGGCCGGGGCGGGGCTGCTGCTGGCCGCCCTCACCGCCTTCGTCGGCGCCGGCTTCGCCGCCCGGGTGCTGCATTTCGCCCTGCGCCGCCGCGGCGCCTTCCGCCGCCGCCTGCTGGTCATCGGCGCAGGACACCGGGCCTGGGAGCTGGTGCTGCTGCTGCGGCGGGAAGGCCGCACCCTGAATTACGAGGTGACCTTCGCCCACGCCCCCTCCATGGGGGAGGTGGATTCGCGCCTCGCCGGCAATGGCGAGAACCGCATCCTGCCGGCGGAGAGGGATTTCCTTGCCATCGCCCGCCGCATCGGCGCCGACCAGATCGTGGTGGCGCCGGATGACCGGCGGGGGCTGGACATGATGGCGCTGCTGGCCTGCCGCACCGCCGGCTACCCGGTGCGGGAATATCTCCGCTTCCTGGAGAAGGAGATCGGCCGGATCGACGTGAAGCGCATCGAGCTCGGCTGGCTGGTGTTCAATGACGGCTTCGTCTTCGGCCCGATCGACCTGGCGCTGAAGCGGGCGCTGGACGTGACGGCCAGCCTGGCGCTGCTGGCGGCGGCCGGCCCCTTCCTGCTGGCCGCCATGCTGGCCGTGCTGCTGGAGGATGGCGCGCCGGTGCTCTACCGGCAGAAGCGAGTGACCCAGGGCGGGCGGGAATTCGACATCCTGAAGCTGCGCACCATGCGGCGGGATGCGGAGCGCCTCGGCGCCGTCTGGGCGGCGGCGCAGGATCCGCGCATCACCCGCATCGGGCATTTCCTCCGCCGCACCAGGCTGGACGAACTGCCGCAGCTCCTCAACGTGCTGCGCGGAGACATGTCCCTGGTGGGACCGCGGCCGGAGCGGCCGGAATTCACCCGCAAGCTGGCCGAGTCCCTGCCGCTGTATGAGGAGCGGCATCTGGTGAAGGCGGGGCTGACCGGCTGGGCGCAGGTGAACTACCCCTATGGCGCCTCGCTGGACGATGCGCGGTCCAAGCTCTCCTACGACCTGCATTACGTGAAGAACCAGAGCTTCCTGTTCGACCTGCTGATCCTGGCGCAGACGCTGCGGGTGGTGCTGTGGCCGGGCAATACGGTGCGGTGAAGGGCGGACTTCGCGCTGCAGGTGCCGGCTTGCGGGCGGCGGCGCCGGCAAGGCCGGCGCAGGCAGCCGCGGCGGGACGGAAGCCCGGCCGCGCATCCCCGGGGCCGCCGCCGTCCGGCGACGCCATTCCCAGGGCGGCTGGCGCTGCGCCTCCGGCAGGGCCCAGAGGCCGCGGCGGGCGGCGCGCGCCGCCGCCTCCAGGCGCAGCAGGGCGCGGTCATCGGTATAGGCGCGATAGACCCAGGCGGCGCCCTGGCGGACCAGGGCGGCATTCACATCCCGGCCGCCCGCCATCACCCGGCCGAGGGTCCGGCCGAAGCGGTCCACCCCCAGCACCTGCACCCTGACGCGCCGGCCGAAGGCCAGCACCGCCAGCGCCTGCCGGGCCGGCGGCCATAGGGCTGGTGGGCCTCCGGCGTGTCGATGCCGGCCAGGCGGATGCGGCGCTGCCGGCGGCGGTCATCCAGCAGGGTGAGGGTGTCGCCATCCGCGATGGCGACGACCTTGCCGAGGATCTCCCTGGCCTGGGCCGGCAGGGCGAGAAGGAGGAGGAAGAGAAGCAGGAGCGGCAGCGGGCGGCGGATGCCGGCCGGAACGCCGGCCCGGCCGGCCGGTCCCGCCCTGCCCGAGGCGGGCCTCACCCGGCACTCCACCGCCTCCAGGCCAGCCGGTCCCGCCCCGCCTGAGGCAGGCCTCGCCCGGGGCTCCGCCGCCGCGGGCGAGCAGGGCAGGCGGAAGCCGGGTTCGGTCTGGCAGCGGGGCATAATGTTCTTATTATGTTCTTGTCCTGCCGGTGTCCAGCCGGCCTCCCCCGCGGGCGCCAAAGCTGGCCGGCGGCTCAGCCCGCCAGCACCGCCTCCGCCTCCCGCACCACCGCCTCCAGCGCCCCCGGCTGGAAGGGCGAGATCAGCCCCGCCGAGGCCACCAGCGCCTGAAACGGCGCCGAGCCGCCCCGGCCGCACAGCGCCACGTAATCCGCCAGCGCCGCCCGCTGGTCCTGCCGGGACTTCACCCAGAACTGCAACGCGCAGCACAGCGCCAGGGTGTAGTCGATATAGTAGAAGGGCGAGCGGTAGATATGCGGCTTGGCCTGCCAGCGCCCGCCCTTCTCCGGCCAGGCGAGGTCGCCGTAATCCGTCCAGGGCATGTAGCGCTTCTCCAGCCGCCGCCACATCTCTTGCCGCTCCGCCGGCAGGGCGCCGGGATTGGCATAGACCTCGTGCTGGAAGTGATCGACGCAGACGCCATAGGGCAGGAAGGCCAGCGAGGCCTCCAGATGCATCCGGCGGAAGCGCTCCGCTGCCGCCTCCCCCACCAGCAGCCCGATCTGCGGCAAGGTGAGGAATTCCAGGCTCATGGAATGGATTTCGGCGGATTCCATGGTGGGCCAGAGGTAGTCGATCCCCGGCAGCCCCCGGCTTTCCCAATTCTGGAAGGCGTGGCCCATCTCATGGGTGAAGACGCCGATATCGTGATGCGTGCCGTTGAAATTGGCGAAGATGAAGGGCGTGCCCACCGAGGGGAAGCTGGTGCAGAACCCGCCCCCCGCCTTGCCCGGGCGGTTCTTCATGTCGAGGAAGCCGCCCGCCTCCATGTTCCGATAGAACGCCGCCAGGCGGGGGTCCATCCGGTCGAACATGGCCTGGGCGGCAGCCACCAGCTCGTCATGCCCGCCGATCGGCTGGGGGTTGCCGGCGGGGTCGATCAGCGCCTCGTCCCAGAAGCGCAGCCGGTCCCAGCCCAGGCGCTGGCGCCGCTGCTCCAGCAGCCGGCCGACCAGGGGGGTGACGTGCCGCAGCACCTCCTCCCGGTACCGCGCCACGTCGGCGGGCTTGTAGTCGGTGCGCCGCATCCGCCGGTAGCCGAGCGGGATGTAGTCCCGGTAGCCCAGCTTCACCGCCATGCCGTGCCGCAGCGCCACGAGCTGGTCGTAGATCTCGTCCAGCGCCGCGCCATGCTCTGCGAAGAAGCCCCAGCGCAGCGCCTCCGCCCGGTACCGCAGCTCGCGGTCCGGATCCTCGGCGAAGGGGGCGAGGCCGGAGAGATTCACCACCTGCCCGCCGATCTCGAGCTTCGCCGAGGCCAGCAGCTCCGTGTAGCGGGCGCCGAGCTTCGCCTCCTCCTCCAGCTCCGCCTTGATGGCGGGGTCGAAGGTGGTGATGTCGGTCTCCCACAGCAGCACCGCATGGCGGCCGGCCAGGCGTTCCAGCGCGACGCGGTCCGGCAGAGCGAGCAGGGCACGCTTCACCGCCACCTCATGCTCGGTGGCGATGGGCGCCAGGGCGTCGGCATATTCCCGCGCCGCCTTGGCCTCGGCGCTCGCCGTGTCCTGGGAGAAGTGGAGATGGACGAGCGAGGCCCAGCTTTCATAGTCCCGCCGCTGCCGGTCCCATTCGGCCAGGGCCGCCTCCACCTCCCCGGCGGCGATATGGGCGAGGATGGCCCTCGCCGCCGCCGCCAGCCCCGCCTCGGTCGGGGTGGGGAAGGCCAGGTCGGCGAAGCGGGGGAATGCGGTCATGCCTCTGCCTCCATCATTGCCGCCTGCTTCACTGCCGCGGCGCCAGCCGGGCCAGGGCCAGCCGTGCCCGGGGCCCCTGCAGCACCAGCCTTCCGGCGACCTGCAGCGTATCGTGCCGGGCCAGCGCCGGCCCATTGGCGATCGCCGCATCGCCCTCCAGCAGCACCGCATGGCAGGGGCCGGAGAGCGGCATGACGGCCAGCTCCCCCGCCAGCTCGACGATCTCCACCGAGGCCTGCCAGCGCACCCGCGCCGCGATCAGGTTCAGCACCATGGAGGGGCCGCCCAAGGGCTGGCATTCCACCGCCCAGTCGCCGCTGAAGATGGTGGGGGTGGCGGGCCGGTCCACCACCACCGGCGCATGGTCGGCGAAGGAGAGGCGGAAGCCGGGACCTTCCAGCAGGGTGATGATGCGATCCTGGCCGGTATAGGCGGAGAAGGGCGCCACCGCCTCGATCCAGGCGAAGGAAAGCTGCCACCCCTCCCCCGTGGCGATATCGGCCTTGCGGCCCTTCCCGTTGCGCCAGGGCGTGATGGGGAGGTCAGCGAAGCGGCGGATGCGGTCCGGCATGATGTCAGATCCCCGAAAGCGGCGGCAGGGTGGCGGCGAAGGAGGGGCGGGCGGCGATGCCTTCATACCACGCGACCAGCTTCGGCCTTCCCTCCCGCCAGGGCCAGGCGCGGTGGCGGCGCTCGGCATAGCCCAGGATGCAGCCGAGCAGGATGCGCGGGGCGTCCGGCGCGCCGGCGAAGGCCCAGCTATCGGCCTCGGCTTCCAGCGCATCCGCCACCCGGTCGGCACGGGTGGCTTCCAGGGCCAGCACGGCGGGGGAGCGCTCCTCCGGCGGGCGGCGCAGCTCCCGGTTCCACACCGCGATGCCGTCCAGCATGCCGATGACCCGGCCGAGCGCGGCCTGGGCCTGCCAGCGGACGGGCCCTTCGGCGGGCAGCAGGCGGTGGGGGGCGCCCATTGTATCCAGATGGTCGAAGATCAGCACCGTCTCGGTCAGCGCGGTGCCGTCGGGGAGCACCAGGGTGGGGACGCGGCCCACCGGGTTGTGCGGCAGCAGCACGGAAGCCGGGTCGCGCAGCGTCGCCTCCACCTCCTCGATCCCGGGCAGCAACGCGGTTTCCCGCAGCGCGATGCGGACGGCGCGGGCGAAGGGCGAGCCTGCGGAATAGTAGAGACGCACCTGAGTCCTCCCGGCTTTGGCCCGCAGCATGGCGCATGGGGGCTCTGCCCCCAAACCCCCGCCGGGGGCAAGAGCTTGCCCCCGGACCCCGCCCTGAGTTTGCCGGTTCAACCCTCGGGTCCGAATCTCAGGCCGGTCCAGGGGTGAAGGCACTGCCTTCACCGCGCCTCCCCGGTGAGGGGTCGGACGCACGGCGTCCAGTGGGCAAAGCCCCCGACCTGTCTTCCTTGGTATTTTTCTTGAACTTGCGCGCCATTGGGCAGCGCCCTGGTGTGGGATTGGGGCAAAGCCCCGGCTACCGCCGCCCCCGCGCGGCCTCCACCGGGGCGATGCGGATATGCGCGTCCTTGTCCTCGCCCGGCCGGCGGATGGCATGGGCGAAGCGATCGGCGGCCCAGGGGGCGACCTCGAATTGCGTCTCCCGCTCCAGCACCCGGATGCGGCCGATCTCCTGCCGGGTGACATTGCCGCGGCGGCAGAGGAAGGGCAGCACCCAGCGCGGATCGGCATTGCCGTTCCGCCCCAGGCTCATCCGGAACCAGACCCCTGGCTGCCCCTCCGCCGCCTGGGCGGCGTTGTCGCGCCGGCCGCGCGGGGCGGCGGCGGGGCGTTCGGCCATGGCCGCCAGCTCCTCCGGCGCCGGCAGAGGGGCGCGGAGCTGGCGGATCAGGGCGGCGGCCAGCGCCTCGGCGGGCTGGGCGGCGAGGAGCTGGCGGGCCATTTCCTGCTCATCCTCCGCCGCCTCCTCGGCGACCAGCGCCGCGGCCTGCTCCAGGATGCGGGCATTGTCCTGCGCCCGGATCGCCTCGGCCGAGGGCGCCGGGCCCCATTCGGCGCGCACCCGGGCTTCCGCCAGCAGCCGTTCCGCCGCGCGCCGGCGGTTATGCGGCACCAGCAGGGCGGAGGTGCCCTTCCGCCCCGCCCGCCCGGTGCGGCCGGAGCGATGCAGCAGGGTTTCCGGGTCGTTCGGCAACTCGGCATGGATGACGAGGCCGAGATCCGGCAGGTCGATCCCGCGCGCCGCCACGTCGGTCGCCACGCAGACCCGGGCACGGCCGTCGCGCAGCCCTTGCAGGGCGCGGTTCCGCTCGGCCTGGGAGAGCTCGCCGGACAGCGGCACGGCGGCGAAGCCGCGCTCCGCCAGGTTGCCGTGCAAACGGGCGACGGCGGCGCGGGTGCGGCAGAACACCATGGCGGCGCGCGCCTCGAAGAAGCGCAGGGCGTTCACCACGGCGCGCTCCATCTCATGCGGGGCGATCAGCAAGGCGCGGTAGTCGATATCGCCATGCTGCGCGCCCTCGTCGCCGGCGGCGATGCGCAGCGCGTCCCGCTGGTACCGCGCCGCAAGCTGGGCGATGCCCTTCGGCACCGTCGCGGAGAACATCAGCGTCCGGCGCTCGGCCGGCGTGGTCTCGAGGATGGCTTCCAGCTCCTCGCGGAAGCCCATGTCCAGCATCTCGTCCGCCTCATCCAGCACCACGGCGCGGATGCCGGCGGGGTCGAGATTGCCGCGCTCCAGATGGTCGCGCAGCCGGCCAGGGGTGCCGACGACGATCTGCGCGCCGCGCGCGAGGGCACGGCGTTCCGCGATGGGGTCGGTGCCGCCGACGCCGGTGACGACGCGCCCGCCCGCCGGGGCGTAGAGCCAGGCGAGCTCCGCCTGAACCTGCAGGGCCAGCTCGCGGGTGGGGGCGACCACCAGCGCCAGCGGCGCGCCGGGCGGCGGCAGGCGGTCGGCCTCGCCCATCAGCTCGGCGGCCATGGCCAGGCCGAAGGCGACGGTCTTGCCGGAGCCGGTCTGGGCGGAGACGAGCAGGTCGCGGCCGGTGGTCTCGGGCGTCAGGACGGCGGCCTGGACCGGGGTGGGCTCGGCATAGCCGCGGGCGGCGAGGGCGGCGAGGAGCGGGGCAGGCAAGGACGGAAAGGGCATTTTACATCACGCTCCCTCCCCCGCCTTGCGGGGGAGGGTTGGGGTGGGGGTGTGATTGGGGGTGGGGGTGTGATTGGGCGTGGGGGTGTGATTGGGCGTGGGGGTGTGATTGGGCGTGGGGGTGTGATTGGGCGTGGGGGTGCGGTCGGGCGCGGGGACGTGGTTCGACCCGGGCGCCTGCCACGGACGGAGCCTGGCGACGGCGCGACGGGCAGACACCCCCACCCCGGCCCTTCCCCGCCGAGCGGGGGAGGGAGAAGGCAGGGTATATGGGACCAGCGCCACGTGGCACGACGCCCTTGGGTAGCTGGGCTCCATCGGCACAGCGATCACGCCACCAGCCTCGATTTGCGCTGCGTCCGCAGCACCTCCTCGATCCAGCGGTCGAGGCGCGCGGTCTCGCCCTCCGCCTCGGCCCGGGCGGGATAGGCCTCGGGGAAGCGGAGCGAGAGCCAGCGCCAGGCGACCAGGCGCTTATGCGTCTTTTCCGCCCGCTCCAGCTCCTCCCGCCCCGCCCGCTCGGGCGGCGGCAGGCGGCCGGCGGAGGGCGGCGCCACCGGCCGCCCGGCGCCATGCTCGATGGCCCAGCGCGCCAGCCGCGCCACGCCATTGTCCCGCTCATCCACCGGGCAGAGGGCGTAGGTCCAGCGCTGCAGCAGGCTCAGCCCGGCAACGCCGTCGATGGCCGAGGCCACCGCCATGGCCTGGGCCAGATCGGCCAGCCGGTAATTCGGGTCGTCGGCCCGCAGCACCGCGCGCTTGATCCGCGCCAGCACGCCGAACAGGCTGTCCGAGCCGATCTCCTGCGCCACATTGGCGATGATGTCGGCATCCGGCTGCACCAGCGGGCGCGGATCCTCGGGCGAGGCGGGCGGGGCCTCCAGCAGGGCGCGGACCAGCTCCGGGCTGCCGCCGCCGGCCAGCACCGCGACGACGCCCTCCTCGAAGCGGCCGAAGCGGCCGGCGCGGCCGCCGATCTGCTTCACCTCCTGGGTGTTCAGCTCGCGGCGGCCCTCGCCGTCGAATTTCCGCAGCGTCGAGAAGACCACGCGGCGG
Organism: Siccirubricoccus phaeus; assembly: GCF_008360935.1. Lineage (GTDB taxonomy): Bacteria > Pseudomonadota > Alphaproteobacteria > Acetobacterales > Acetobacteraceae > Siccirubricoccus > Siccirubricoccus phaeus. The sequence goes on along the minus strand of NZ_SRXO01000002.1, from coordinate 388,903 downwards.
ATCGGCAGGTTCAGCCCCATGCCGATGGCATCCGTCGCCACGATGATCTCGGCATCGCCCTCGCGGAACCTGGCCGCCTCGGCCCGCCGCACCTCCGGCGAGAGCGCGCCGTACACCACGGCGACGCGCCGGCCCCGCCGCACCAGCTCGGCGCGCAGGTCCAGCACGTCGCGGCGGGAGAAGGCGACCAGCGCATCCCCCGCCCGCAGATCGGTGAAGGGCACCGGGGCGCGGGCGGCGATGAGCGGGCTTTTCCGCTGCAGCGACACTTCCTCGACCGGATCGCCGCACAGCCCGGCGATGCGCTTCACCATCGCGCCCGCCTCCGGCGCGCCGAGCACGTAGAGGTGCCGCGCCGGCGCGCCCATGATGGCGGCCGTCCAGGCCGCGCCGCGATCGCGGTCGGCCAGCATCTGCGCCTCATCCACCACGGCCACGTCGACCGGCAGGTGGAAGGGGCACATCTCCACGGTGGCGGCCAGGTGCCGGGCGCCGGGGATTGGGATGCGCTCCTCCCCGGTGGAGAGGGAGGCGAGGACGCCGCGATTCCCCAGCGCCTCCTTGAACTCATGCGCCAGCAGGCGCAGCGGGGCGAGGGCCATGCCGCTCTTCCCCGCCGCCAGCGCATCCAGCGCGGTATGGCTCTTGCCGGAATTGGTCGGGCCGGTGACCAGGGTGATCCGCCGGTTCAGCGCCCGCGCCGTGGCGAAATGCCCGGCATAGCGATCCAGCGCCGCGACCCGGGCGATGGCGGCATTGCCCGCCCGGGTGCCGCGGCCGATGGCCGGCGCCGCCGGCTTCGCCTCCTGCCGCCAGCCGGCGACGGCGCGGCGCAGCGGCGCCAGCTCGGCCGGGTCGAATTCCCATGTCTCCCGGCCGTTCTTCTGCGGGATGCGGCGGGCGACGGGGATCAGCCCCTCGGCGATCCAGCGCAGCGCCTCCTTCTCAGAACAGCCGAGCAGCCCGGGCACGGCGCGGAACTCCACCAGGGAGTGCTCCCACGCCTTCAGCCGCTTCACCTCCTCCCGCCGCTTCTCGCGGGCGGCGGTTTCGGCCTCGCGGCGCTCCTTCCGGCGGCGCTGCTCCAGGCTGCCGACGGCGTCGAGGAAGGGCGCGGCGGCCTCGCCGAACAGGCCGAAGGCGGCGGCCACCTCCCGCGCCAGCATGGCATGGCGGTCGGCGGAGAGGGCGGCGGTGCCGGATTCGGTCAGCTCCGCCAGCACCGCCTCCAGCGCTGCCTCGGGCGTCGGGCCCAGGGCGCGGAAGCGGCGGGCCAGCACGGCATCCAGCGCCGCCAGCAGGGTGGCGTCCTCCGGCTCCAGCGCGGTGGTCTCGCCGGCGGCCAGCTCATTGTCGGCGCGGCGCACCCAGGCGCGGCCGGCGCGGTTGGCCAGGTCGTTCAGCCGGGCGATCCAGGCGCGGCGCCGCACCTCCAGCAGGGCGGCGCGCACCGCTTCGGCATCGGCCGGCATGCGGCGCGCCACCCGGCGGATCAGGGCGGGCATCTCCCGGCTCTCCACCGCGAAACCGGCGGCCAGGATGGCCGCCTCGGCGGGGGAAGAGGCGGGCGTCGCCAGCTCCTCCAGCTCCGCCGCGGCGCCAGATGTCAGGGTCAAATCACAGAACTCCACACGGCCGAAGGGCGGGCCGCGGCTTTCGAAAACAGAGGGGGAGGCCGGCCGCCGCCCTTCTAGGCGAAATCGGGCGCGCATGGCACCCCTTCCGGCACATGCCCGATATGGGGACGGCGCGGACGGATTGCCAGCCACCGCCGCCCAGCCCATCCTGCCGCTGAAACGTCAAGGGAGTACGAAGGCCGCGTGCCAGACCAACGCCAAGCGGCCGCGGCGCCGAGCCCGCAGCGCCATATCCTGCTCGGCATCCTCTTCATGTGCGCGACGGCGCTGTTCTTTCCGCTGATGAGCGGCTTCGCCAAGGCGCTGGGGACGGAATATTCCTCCCTGCAGATCTCCTGGGCGCGGGCCTTCGGCCATATCCTCTTCCTGCTCGCCGCGCTGCTGCCGCGCTACGGCGTGGGGGTGCTGCGCAGCCGCCGGCCGCTGCTGCAGCTGGGGCGCTCGGCGCTGCTCTTCACCTCCAACATGTCGCATTTCTTCGCCATCACCTTCATCCCGCTGGCCAAGGCGGCCTCCATCAGCCTCGCCTCCCCGCTCATCGTCGCGCTGCTGGCCTGGCCGATGCTGGGGGAGCGCACCACGCCGGCACGGGTTGCGGCCCTGCTGGTCGGGTTCCTCGGCGTGCTGGTAGTGATCCGGCCGGGGATGGCGGTGTTCCACTGGGCCTCGCTCTTCGTGCTGCTGAGCGCCACCTGCTATGCCCTCTATCAGATCCTGACGCGGCGCCTCGCCGGGTTGGACAGCCCGGCAACCTCCACCCTGTGGTCCTCCGTGGTGGGCGCCTTCGTGATGCTGGCGGTGCTGCCCCTGGTGTGGAAGACGCCGCACGGGCTGCTGCATATCCTGATGTTCTGCGGCATGGGCGTGCTGGGGGCGGCCGGGCATTACTGCGTGGCGCGGGCGCTGAGCTACGCGCCGGCGAACATCGTCTCGCCCTTCCAGTACTGCCAGCTCATCGGTTCGGTGGCGGTGGGCTGGCTGCTGTTCGGGGATTGGCCGGATGCCGAGACCTGGGCGGGGGCGGCGATCATCGTGGCGGCGGGGCTGTGGATCGGCTGGTCGCAGGCGAGGCCGGGGCGGGTCGGGGGCGTTGCCCCCAAACCCCCAGCAGAGGGCGCTGCCCTCTGCACTCCCGCCGGGGGGAAGGCTTCCCCCCGGACCCCGCCCTGAGTCTGCCGAGCGTAAAACTCACACCGGGGTCCGGGGAGGGGTCCCCTCCCCGGCGGGGGTCCAGGGGGCAGCGCCCCCTGGCGGGGTCGGGGGCGGAGCCCCCCGCTTCACGCCACCTTCAGCTCCTCCAGAAACCCGCCCACCGCCGCGCCCAGCGCCGCGGTCTGGCCACCCAGCGCCCCGGCCGCCGCGCGCACGGATTGCGCCGCCGCGCTCGCCTGCCCAGCCGAGGCATCCAGCGCCCCGATATTGCCGGCCACCTGCCGGGTGCCTTCCGCCACCTGCTGCGCGCCGCGGGCAATCTCCTGCGTCGCGGCGCGCTGCTCCTCCACCGCCGCGGCGATGGCCTGGTGCGCCTCGTCGATCTCCCGCACGATGTCGCCCAGCGCGCGGATGGCCCCGACCGTCTCCCCAGTCGCCGCCTGGATGGCGGCGATCTGCGCCGCGATCTCCCCGGTCGCCTTGCCGGTCTGGCCGGCCAGGCTCTTCACCTCGCTCGCCACCACGGCGAAGCCCTTGCCGGCCTCGCCGGCCCGCGCCGCCTCGATGGTCGCGTTCAGCGCCAGCAGATTGGTCTGCCCGGCGACGTCGCTGATCAGCCGCACCACGTCGCCGATCCGCTGGGCGCAGTCGGTGAGCGCGCCGATCGCCCGGTCGGTCTCCGCCGTGGTCGCGGCGGCGCGGGTGATGACGGTGGCGGAGCGGGCGATCTGCCGGGCGATCTCGGCGATGGAATGGCTCAGCTCCTCCGCCGCCCCGGCCACGCCATTGACGTTGAGCGAGGTCTCGTCGCTGGCGGCGGCGACATCGGCAATGCTGCGGCGCGTGGCCTCGGCGGCCGCCGCCATGCCCGCGGCGCTCTGCCCCATCTGCCCGGCAGCCTCGCCCACCGCCTGGGCCACGCCGGCCACCTTCGCCTCGAACCCCTCGGCCAGCCTTGCCAGCCGCGCCTCGTACTGCGCCTTGTCCTGCTCGAGGTAAATGGAAATGGCGAGATCGGCATCGAGCGAGATGGCCCGGCTCAGCGCCGCCAGCAGCGCCTCCGGCCTGGCCGCCGCGGCGCGCCGCCGCCAGCGGCCGGCGCCCTGCCGCGCCGCCAGGGCGTAGAGCTCCGCCGCCAGCCGCCCATAGCCGCCGAGGAACCAGCGCGGCTCCAGCCCGATCCGGCTATGCGCCTGCCCGACCCGGCGGACGGAAGCGTGGTACTCCGCATCGAAGCGGCCGGAGAACAGGCGGAGCCAGTGCTTCTCCTGCTCCGCCCTGGCATGCGCCATCGCCTGCTCCGAGCGGAACATGGCCCGGAGCTCCGGCTGCTGCCGCAGATGGGCGTAGAAGGAGTCCAGCAGCGCCGGCAGCGCCTCCCGGACCTGCGGCAGGAAGGCGGCAAGCTGCGCCTGGGTCCCGGCATCGATGCCGAGGAATTCCAGGCGCGGGGCGAGGGCCTCGTCGGTCATGGAAGGCCCTGCGGATATGTCATGGATGGCTCGCCCCCGGGGACTATGCGGCGGCAATCTATCGGGGCGAGGGTTTTCGTTTCGTAACCCCGGCCGGCCCCCGGGGCCGCATGCCCGGGCCGGTTCAGGCCGTCAGGAAGGCCAGGCGCTCCGCTTCCAGCACCAGGCAGGTCAGCTCCCGCCCGAAGACCGCGCCGGTATCGATGCCGATGCGGTTGGGTTTCACCACCGGGCCGCGGCTCGGCGAATGGCCATGCACCACCACCGCGCCGAATTCCGCCTCCGAATTCAGGAAGGCGTGGCGGATGCGCAGCAGATCCTCGGGATCCTGCGCCGCCAGGGGCAGGCCGGGCCGCACCCCCGCATGGGCGAAGAAATAGCCGCCCAGCGTGTGGGAAAGCGCCAGGCCCGCGACGAACGCCCGCTGCGCCGAAGGAATGCCGACGGCCCAGCCGGCGGGATCGGAGTCGGCCTCCAGCCCCCAGCTCGCCAGCGCCTCCCGCCCGCCATGGAAGCGCCAATCGGTGATCGCCGCCCGTTCGCCGGCCAGCGCATCCAGCATGGTGCGCTCATGGTTGCCCATCAGGTTCACCACGGGCAGGCCCGGCACCGGCGGGCCGGCGAGCAGCAGCGCCAGCACCCCGGCGCTGTCGGGGCCACGGTCCACGTAGTCGCCGAGATGGATCAGCAGCGGCTGCGCCACCGGCCGGGCGGCGAGATCCGCCGCGATCTGCCGGTGCAGCGCCGCCAGCCGCGCCGCGCAGCCATGCACGTCGCCCACCGCATAGACCCGGTGGCCCGGCGGCAGCCAGCCGGGGGCAGGCTGGAATTGCAGGCTCACTCCGGCTGCAGCCCCATGGCCAAGGTCCGCTCATCCATCCTGGGCTCATAGCGCAGCCCGGCCCGCACCGCCCAGACCGCCAGCGGCCGGATCAGCGGAATCACCGGCACATCCTCGGCGGCCAGCCGCACCGCCTGGCGCAGCAGCGCCTCCCGCGCCGGCGCCGCCTCCGTGGCCATGGCGCGTTCCACCAAGCTGTCCAGCGCCGGGTTGCTGTAGCGGCCGAGATTGGCGCTGCCGCGCCGCAGCACCGGGTCATAGCTGCCGAGCACATGGGTCAGCGGGAAGCTCGCCTCCCCGGTCAGGCTGATCCAGGAGGCAAGGCGGGTGGCAAATTCCAGCCGCATGGAGCGGTCGGTGAAGCCGGCCCAGGGCAGCGCCACCACCTCCGTCGCCACGCCGATGCCGCCCCACATCCCGGCCACCGCCTGGGCCATGGCGAGGTCGGCCAGGTAGCGGCCCTGCGGCGCGAGCAGGACCAGGCGGAACCCGTCCGGATAGCCGGCCTCCGCCAGCAGCTGCCGGGCGAGCGCCGGGTCGTGGCGCGGCGCCGGTGTTTCGGGGTCGAAGGAGGGGGCGCCGGGCGGCAGCCATTGCCCCGCCGGCTCCGCCGCGCCACCGAGAACCCGCTCGGCGATCGCCGCCCGGTCGATGGCATGGGAGAGGGCGAGCCGTACCCGGCGGTCCCGGAAGGGATTCCCGGCCAAGGGCCGGCCGCTGCCATCCGTCACCTGCGGCGGCGCCTGGGCATGGCCGATATCCGGCTGCAGATACATCAGCCGCAGGCCGGGGATGGCGAAGACGCGGAAGCGCGGGTCATGGCGCAGCGCGGCGAGATCGGCGGCCGGCACCTGCTCGATGAGGTCCACCATGCCGGCGCGCAGGGCGGCGCTGCGCGCGGCCTCCTGCGGCAGGGCCTTCAGCGTCACCCGGGCCCAGGGCTGGCGGGGGCCGAAATACCCCTCATGCCGCGCCAGCTCGGTGCGTTCGTTCGGGATGTGCGAGACCAGGCGGTAGGGGCCGGTGCCGATGGCGGCGCGGCCGTTGTTGTAATCCTCCGTGCTCGCCCCCTGGCCGGCATGGCGGGAGATGACGGCAAGGGTGCTGAGCTCGAGCGGAAGCTGGGCATGCGGCCGGCGGGTGACGATGCGGAGGGTCAGCGGGTCCGTCACCTCCACCCGGGCGATCATCCGCAGCAGGCCGGAAAAGCCGCCCGGGCTGTTCGGTACCGACTTGGCGCGGGCGAGGGAGAAGGCGGCATCCTCCGCCGTGAAAGGCCGGCCGTCATGCCAGAGCACGTCCGGGGAGAGGCGGAATTCCCAGGCATCAGGCTCCGCCTGGCGCCATTCCCGGGCGAGGCCGGGGCGGAGCTGGAAGCGCGCATCCCGCTCCACCAGGCGGGAGAAGAGATGGGCGGCGAGCTGGCTGTTCGGCGCGGCGTTCAGCACATGCGGGTCGACCGAGCTGGCCGGCACGGCGATGCCGAGGGTGACGCTGTCCGCCGGGCGCTGCGCCGCCGCGCCCCCCGCCAGCATCGCCCCGCACCATGCGGCGCCGATCAGCGCCCGGACATGCCGCGCGTCCCGCACCCCGCCCCCCGGCCTTCAGCTTTGCCCAAGCTTGCGCCGCCGTGACGGGATGGCAAGAGCCGATGGCGCCTCGCCGCGGGCCGGGGCGCCGCCCTGGCCCGGTGCGGATGGGGCTCCACCCCCGGCCCCCCCGGCAGGGGGCGCTGCCCCCGTTGGCGGCAGCGCCGCCACCCCCCGCCGGGGGGAAGGCTTCCTCCTGGACCCCGCCCGGAGTCCGCAGGTTCGACCTGCCCGCTCTCGCCGGGCCCAGGGGGGGTGAAGGCACGGCCTTCACCGCGCCTCCCCCGTACTTTTCCCCGGCGTTCAGGACCGGGCCGGGGGTCCCTGGCCAAGCGCCGGCCGTCATGCCAGGACTCCAGGGTACGCATCGGGAGGAGCGAATGCTCGAAGTCGAGAACGTCGCGGCGCTGAAGGCGCATATCGGTCAGAAGCTCGGCAGCAGCGACTGGCTGGTGGTGGACCAGAAGATGATCGACCAATTCGCCGAAGCGACCGGCGACCATCAGTGGATCCATATCGATGTGGAGCGGGCCAAGAAGGAAATGCCGGGCGGCAAGACCATCGCCCATGGCTACCTGACCCTCTCCCTGCTGCCCAAGCTGAACCAAGGCATCTTCAAGATCACCAAGCGCAAGCGCGGGGTGAATTACGGATCCAACAAGGTGCGCTTCACGGCGCCGGTGCCCTCCGGCGCGCGGGTGCGGGGGCACCTGACGCTGAAGAACATCGAGGATCTGGGCAATGGCTGCTCCCGCCTGACCATGGAAGCGATGGTGGAGGTGGAGGGGAATGAACGGCCGGCGTTGGTCGCGGAGACGCTGTCGCTGGTCTACGAATAGGAGGCGGATGGGGGCTCCGCCCGCTGGTGGCGGTGCCGCCCCCCGGCCGCCCCCCCCAGCGGGCGCTGCCCTCTGCATTGCCTCCGGGGCCAGGACCTGGCCCCGGACCCCGGTCCGAGCTCGGGCCCATGGGCCGAGCCGTCCCGCCCGCTTTCCCCGCGCCGCGCAGCCGCCTACCCTGCCGGCAAGGCAAGGGGAGGACACCGCCATGGCCGAGGCCGGCAATCTGCGCGAGCGGGTGAAGGAACCCCCCTCCCCGCTGCTGGTCGAAAGCTACTACCGCGGCGCCGTCGCCCGCGCCCAGGCGCTGGTCTTCGACCACGAGATGTGGGCCCATCTGGCGCATGGGCTGATGCTGGAACGCCAGGGGATCGTGGCGCGGCCGGCCATCGCTGCCTGCCTGCGCGAGGTGCTGGCCATGGCCGAGGCCGGGCCGGAAAGCGTGCCGGTGGATCACCGGCAGGAGGATCTCTACTCCTATGTCGAGCGGCGGATCATCGCCACCCTCGGGCCGGATACCGGCGGCCGGCTGCATACCGGGCGCAGCCGCAACGACCTGAACGCCACCACCTGGCGCATGGCGCTGCGGCAGGCGCTGGTGGCGGTGCAGCGCGGCGTGCTGGCCCTGCGTGCCACGCTGCTGCGCCTGGCAGAGGCACACCAGGCCACGGTGATGCCTGGCTACACCCATGGCCAGCACGCCCAGCCCATCACCTTCGGCTACTGGCTGCTGGCCGCCGCCGATGTGCTGGCGCGGGACCAGCGGCGCCTCGCCGGCGCCCTGGCGCATGCCGATCTCTGCCCGCTCGGCGCCGGGGCGCTCGCCACCACCGCCTTTCCGCTGGACCGGGGCCATACCGCATCGCTGCTCGGCTTCGCCGCGCCGCTGGAGAACGCGTACGACGCCGTCTCCTCGCGCGACGACGCGCTGGAGGCGGCCGCTGCCATGGCGCTGCTGATGACCTTCCTCTCGCGCCTCGCCACCGATCTGATGGCCTGGGGAAGCTGGGAATACGGCTTCCTCGAGCTGGCGGACCGCCACAGCGCCGTCTCCTCCATCATGCCGCAGAAGAAGAACCCGGTGGCGCTGGAGCATGCGAAGGCCGCCGCCGCCATGGTGACCGGCGCGCTCGGCGCGGCGCTGGCGATGACGAAGAACACCGGCTTCGCCGATGTGAATGACGCGGTGACGGCGGTGAACGAGCCGGTGCTGGACGCCGCTGCCCGCGCAAGCCGCATCCTGGCGCTGCTGGAGGAGGTCTTCGCCGGCCTGACGCTGCGCCCCGCCCGCATGGCCCAGGCGGCGGCGGAGGGCTTTGGAACCGCGACGGAGCTGGCCGATGTGATCGTGCGGGAGAGCGGGCTTTCCTTCCGCCAGGCGCATGGCATCGTCGCCGCGGTGGTGCGGCAGGCGCTGGAGGCGGGGCGCCTCGCCGACAGCATCACCAGCGCGGAGCTGGATGCGGCGGCAAAGGCGGCCGGCATCGCCCCGCCGCGCCTGGCCCCGGCGCTGGTGGCGGCAGCGCTGGATCCGGCGAGGAATGTCGCCGGGCGGCGCGTGCCGGGTGGGCCGGCGCCGGAGGCCATGGCCCCCGCCCTCGCCGCCCGCCGCGCCGCCTGGGCGGCGGAGAGCGCGGCGCTGGAGGCGCTGGCCGGACGGCTCGCCAGGGCACGGGAAGGCTGCTTCGCGGCGGCCAGGGCGCTGGCCGGCTGAGTTCCGGCCCCGCACCGACGCGGTTCGATACAGGCACGCCGCTTTCCACGGGCGGGCCGACTTCCTATGTCCAGGGTTGGAGGTTCACCGCCATGTCCACCCGCAAGGCCTGGCTTCTCGGCGCCGCTTTCCTCGGACTCGGCGTGCTTGCCCTGCCGCAGCCGGTTGCGGCGCATCGCTGGCATTCCGGCCCGCATGTCGGGATCGGCTTCCATATCGGCCCGCCGGCCTATTACTGGGGGCCGCGCTGGTATCCGCCGCCGGTCGCCTATTACGTGCCGCCGCCCATCTATTACGCGCCGCCGCCGGTGGTCTATGCCCCGCCCCCCGGGGCGACCTGGCCGGGCGGCCAACTCTATATCCCGGGCTATGTGCCCATCACCCCGGCCAGCCCGCCCCAGGCGGCACCACCCCCGGTGGCGGCCCCGGCGCGGCCGGTCCGCTGAGCCACGCGGTCGATGGCACCGGGGGCTGCCTAAGCGGCACGAGCCTGCGGCGGGCCGTGAGCACGTAGCTGCGTCCGGGCTGGAGCCTGTCGCAAAAGGGTCCCGGCGGCGGATCGGCAAAGGATCTGCGTCCGGTCAAAGGTGCATGCCGCCGATGTCGGTCGCATCGGCAGCTTCGCGGGAGGCATGCGAACCGCACGCCGGCGCATGACGCCAGGGCGGAAAGGACCCGCCGAGACGCGCCGGACCCTTCTGCAACAGGCTCCTGGAGCGTGATCGGCCGAGGTCGAATCGATCGGAACCGTGAAGCCGCGACCAGACAATGCGCCGGAGCAGGACGGGTGAGCGAAGCTCAACCGATCCCGCTCTGGACGAGAGGCCCAGCCGCGAGGCACGGGACGGAGATAGGCCTCCGTCCGCCCGGCACGGTCAGCGCATTGGGCGGCAACCAATAATAACCAATAACAACCAGCGCGGCCCGCATGTCCACGCCGCCGCCCCGCCCTGGCGGTGCCGACACGCCGCTACTCCAGCCGGATATCGGCCCGCCGGATCACCTCCCGGTAGCGGGCGATATCGGCATTCAGCACCGTCGCCGCCTGGCCGGGCGAGCCGCCGGCCGGGCCGAAGCCCGATTCGACCAGCCTGGCGCGGAACGCCGGATCGGCGAAGGCGGCGTTCACCGCCTGCGCCCAGCGCTGCGCCGCCCCCTCCGGCAGCCCGGCGGGGCCGAACAGCGTGTACCAGAGGTCGATGTCGTACTCCGCCAGCCCGGCCTCGATCATCGTCGGCACCTCCGGCAATTGGTCGGAGCGGGCGCGGGTGGTCACCGCCAGCGCCCGCAGTCGGTTCTGCCGGATATGCGGCAGCACGGTGGAGAGCGTGTCGAAGTTCACGTTCACCACCCCGGCCGTCAGGTCGATGGTCGCCGGCCCGCTGCCGCGATAGGGCACATGCGTCAACTGCGTGCCGGTGCCCAGCATGAACAGCGCCGCCGCCATGTGCTGGGTGGTGCCGACGCCGTTGCTGGCATGGTTCAGCGCCCCCGGCTGCGCCTTCGCCAGGGCGACGAATTCCGCGACGCTGCGGGCCGGCGAGGTTTCCGGCACCACCATCACCAGCGGCACGCTCGCCACCTGCACCAGCGGCGTCACGTCCCGCTGCGGGTCGAAGGGCGGGCTGCGCATCGCCAGCGGCACCTGGACATTGTTGGAGAGGGTGCCGAGCGTCACCGTATGCCCGTCCGGCCGCGCCCGAATGGCGGCCACCACGGCGATGGTGCCGCCGCCGCCGGTGCGGTTCTCCACGGCGACGGGCTGGCCGAATTCCTCCGAGAGCTTCGGCGCGATCAGCCTTGCCAGGATGTCCGTCCCGCCGCCGGGGGCGAAGCCGACCAGCAGGGTGATGGGGCGCGAGGGAAAGGGCGCCTCCTGCGCCCGGGCCAGGCCGGGCAGCAGCGCAAGGGCAAACGCGAGCAGCAGGCGCATCCGGACATCCTCCCGTTTTGCCGCCATCCTGCGGCAGCGGGGCTCAGCCGAACAGGGGCGTCACGCCCAGCTCCCCCGCCAGCCCGTCCAGCGTGGCGCGCAGCGGCGGGGGGATGGGGATGCCTTCCGCCACGCGGCGGGCGCGGGTGGCGTGACTCTGCTCGCCGGGCAGGAAGATGCGGTCCACCCCGGGCAGGCGCTGGCTGCCGCGCAGCTCCCGCGCCAGCGCATCCACCCGGGCGCGGAACGCCGCGGGGTCGCCGAAGGCCGCGATGTCGATGGCGAGGATCGCCTGGCCGGTATTGGTCACGCTGCTGTCGTCGGCGTTGAAGTCGACGACGTCGCTGCCCATCGCCGCGCCGTTCAGCGTGCCGGCGAGCAGGCCGAAGATCAGCGCCAGGCCATAGCCCTTGTAGCCGCCGATCGGCAGCAGCAGCCCCTCATTCGCGCGCTTCGGATCCAGCAGGGGCTGGCCCAGCCGGTCGATCATCCAGCCTTCCGGCATCGACTCGCCGCGCTGGGCCTTCACCTTCACCTTGCCATAGGCGGCGACGGTGGTGGCCATGTCCAGCACGATGGGCGGCTCGTGCTCGGTGGGCACGGCGACGGCGATGGGGTTGGTGGAGAGCAGCAGCTCCAGCCCGCCCCAGGGTGGCAGGTGGTTGGCGCTGCCGACCGCGAGGTAGAGGCCGATCATCCCCGCCGCCATCGGCATGCGGGCGTAGAGGCTGGCCGGCCCGGCATGGTTGCCCATGCGCACGCCGCACCAGGCGACGCCCTGGCTGCGCGCCTTGGCGATGGCGGTCTGCGCCGCCAGCGTCACGGCGAGATGGCCGAGGCCGTTATCGCCATCCACCAGCGCGGCGGCGGGGCGCTCCTCCACGATGCGCGGCACGGCGCGCGGGTTCATGCCGCCGGCGCGGATGCGGCGGATGTATTGCGGCAGGCGGAACACGCCATGGCCATCGGCGCCGATGAGATCGGCCTCGGCCATCAGGCCGGCAACCGTCGCGGCATCGGCCGCGGGCACGCCGGCGGCGATGTAGCAGCGTGCGATGAAGGCGCGGAGCGCCTCGGTGGTGACCATCCCGGACATCTCACCCTCCCCAACGAGGGAGGCTCTGCCTCCCTCGCGCTCCCCCACGAAGGGCTCCCACCACGATGCGCAGCATCGTCGATGGAGGCCGAAAGGCCTTTGGAAACCTTGTTCTAGGCAGGCTGCGCCGCGGCGGCCTGCAAGCCACGATATTCGAGCATGGCCAACAGGGCGACGAAAAGCGCCTGAGCGACGAGAAAGACCTCGCCAGGCAGATTCGGCACCACCAGCCCCAAGGGTAGCAGCAACAGGCTATCCAGGGCCCAGAGCGCATTGCCCAGAATGACCAGCCAAAGCAGCCAACGGGGCAGGGCGGCGCGGCTCGCCATCCAGGCCAGCACGAAGCCGAACAGCAGCAGGAACAGCCCGCTTTCGCGCAGCAATGTCACGGGCAGGTGCAGCGCGCCGCCGAGCGTCCCGGCCAGGGCCGCCAGCAGCACCCCCATGCCGAGGCAGGACGCCGCATCCAGCCACAGCACGCGGCGAAGGAAGGAGGAGAGGATGACCATGTCCCTCACCCCTTCGGCGCGAAATCGATGAAGCCGAGCACGGAGGCGAAGCGGCCATCCACGGCCAGCCTCCCGACATCCGTGCCACCCGCCACCGCCTCGCCCCCGGCCGGGCCCAGCGCCCAGGCGAAGCGCAGCCGGTCGTGATGCGCATCCGCCCCGCCGCGGCGGCTGAAGGCAAGGCCCGGAAATTGCCGCTGCGCGCCCTCGATGAGGGCGGCGATGCCCTCCTGCCCCTCCGCCGCGTGCAGCGGGTCCAGATAGGTCGCGCCCTCGGCGAAGGTCTCGGCGATCAGGGCGCGGCGGCGGGCCGGATCGGCCTCGTTCCAGCAGGCGATGTAGCGGTCGATCAGCGCGTCATGGGTGGACATGGGTGATCTCCTCGGCAACCGGCGGGACCAGCCCCGCCGATGCCGGGAGATCACCCTGCTTCGCGCGCGGATTCGATGACCTCGGAGGTCATGCCGTGCTGATTGAGCCGCGGCGCGGAATCCTGTCCCAGCCGCGGCGCGCCATGGCGAATGCGCGGGCGCTCCCCGTCGAAGGACAGCGGCATGGCGACGAGGGAGAAATCCTCGCCCGGCACCGGCTGCAGCATTTCCATCGCCGCAGTCTGCGGCTCGGCGAGGATTTCCGGAATCGTGTTCACCGGGGCGCAGGGCACGCCGGCGGCCACCAGCTTCTCCGCCAGCACGGCGCGCGGCCAGGGCGCGAGCAGCGCGGCGATCTCCGGCAGCAGCGCGTCCTTGTTCGCCAGCCTGGCGCGGTTGGTGGCGAAGCGCGGGTCGGCAGGCCAGTCCGGCGCACCGGTCACGGCGCAGAATTTGGCGAAGAGCCGGTCATTGCCGCAGCAGACCAGCAGCGGGCCGTCGGCGGTGGCGAAGGCCTGGTAGGGCACGAAATTCGGATGGCCGGAGGCGTGGCGCTCCGGCTGCTTGCCCGTGTTCACATAGGCGCTGATCTTCTGCCCGGCCCACATCAGCGCCGTCTCGAACAGCGAGGTGTTCACCACGCAGCCCGCCCCGGTGCGGCGGCGTTGCTCCAGCGCGGCCAGCGCGCCGATGACGGTCCACATGCCGGTGCCCTGATCCACCACGGAAGCACCCATGCGCACCGGCGGGCCGTCCGGCTCGCCGGTGATGGAGGAGAGGCCGCAGAAGGCCTGGAAGAGCGGCTCATAGCCCGGGCGCAGGCGCAGCGGGCCGAGATGGCCGAAGGCGCCCATCTCGCAATAGATCAGCCTGGGGAAGCGGGCCGTCACCACCGCCGCGCCGAAACCCAGCGCATCGGCGACGCCGGGGCGGAGATTGTGCAGCAGGATGTCCGCATCCGAGAGCAGGCGGAACAGCGCGTCCAGCCCCTCCGGCGCTTTCAGATCCAGCGCGACGCTGCGCTTGCCGCGGTTGAATTCATGGAAGTTCAGCGCGTCGCCATGGCGGAAGGCGGGGCCCATCTGGCGGGCATCGTCGCCGCCTTCGGGCTTTTCCACCTTCCACACCTCGGCGCCGAGATCGGCAAGGATGGCGCCGGCGAAGGGCCCGGCGAGGACCTGGCCGAGTTCCACGACCTTGATGCCTGCGAGGACGCTCATCCCCTTCCCTCCCCTTTCGTCAGAACGCGGTCGCGCCCGGCGCGCCATGCGCGCTCGACGCCGCGCCGGAGGCGCACCCCAAGCAACGGCCATGGGGCCGGTTTCGAGTCAAGGATGCGGCGAAGCCGCACCGCGCCTCGCGCGGCTTCGTCCTTGACCCGAAACCAGCCCCATGGCTTTGGCGAAGGGTCGCCTTCGACGCTGTCGAAGGCGCATTCATGCGCCTTCGCTACGCAGCAGGCAGCATAGTGCCGCGGCATTCGCCGAAGCCGATGGAGGCGTGGCCTTCTCGCGCGGCGCGGGCGCGGAAGATCACCGTGTCACCATCCTCCAGGAAGCGGCGCTCCTCGCCATTCGGCAGCGTCACCGGCTTCTGGCCGCCATAGGTCAGTTCCAGCAGCGCGCCGTAGCCATCCTCGCTGGGGGCGGAGATGGTGCCGCTGCCGAACAAATCGCCCGGCGCCAGCGCGCAGCCGCCCACCGTGTGGTGCGCCACCATCTGCGCGAAGCTCCAATAAAGCTGGCTGGTATTGGCGATGGAAAGCCGGAAGGGGCCACCCTGCCTCGTCTGCAGCAGCACCTCCACCGCCAGGTCCAGCGCGCCGCCGGCCTGATCCGCTTCGTCCCACAGATAGTCCAGCGGCTTCGGGTCGCCCTCCGGCCGCGGGGGCTGGGCGATGCGGAAGGGCGCCAGCGCCTCCGGCGTCACCACCCAGGGGCTGACGGAGGTGTGGAAATTCTTGGCGAGGAAAGGCCCCAGCGGCTGCGCTTCCCAGGCCTGGATGTCCCGCGCCGACCAGTCGTTCAGCAGGCAGAAGCCGGCGATGTGCTCGGCGGCGCGGCCGATGGGGATCGGCGCGTCATTGCCCGGGCCGATCCAGATGCCGAATTCCATCTCGTAATCCAGCCGCTGGCAGGGGCCGAAGCTCGGGCCATCCTCGCCCGGCAGCTTGCGCTGCCCCATCGGCCGCTTCACCGCGCTGCCGGAGACGCGCACGGTGGAAGCCCGGCCATGATAGGCCACGGGGACGTATTTATAGTTGGGCAGCAGCGGGTTGTCCGGCCGGAACAGCTTGCCCGCATTGGTCGCGTGATGGATGCCGGCGTAGAAATCGGTGTAGTCGCCGATGCGCGCCGGCAGATGCAGCGTGCAGGCGGCGGTGTCGTAGAGATGCGGCCGCACCTCCGTTGCCTTGGCACTGTCATGCGCCAGCAGCCGGGACAGCGCCGCCCGCAGCGCCCGCCGCGGCCCGGCGCCGAGGGCGAAGAACGGGTTCAGCACCTCCCCGGCCGCCGCCTCCGCCGCGCGCTTCGCTTCGCCTGCCAGCAACGGCGCGATGGCCCCGAGATCCAGCACCTTCTCGCCGATCGCCACGCCGCCCCGCTTCGCCCCGCCCGGCGGCGCAAAGACGCCGAAGGGCAGGTTCTGGATGGGGAAATCCGGATGCCCATCGGCGCTGTCGACGAAGCTCCGCAGCCCCGGATCATGCGTCGCATCCATCACCCGGCTCCCGTGAAGCTCTTCGGCAACCCGTCCCAGCAGCTATCGTAGTTCGCCTGCAGCTCCGGGCATTCCATGGCGTAGCGCGTCGCCCGGATCACCTGGCTGGTCTCGAACATGAAGGCCAGGGTGCCCTCGATCTTGTGCGGCGCCAGCTCCGCCGCAATCGCGCGCGCCGTCGTCGGCGCATCCGGCCCGTGGCCGGACATGCGGGGATGCAGCGAGATGCCGCCGGGCAGGAAGCCCTCCGCCTTGCCGTCATAGACGCCCTGCACCAGCCCCATGCACTCGTTCATCACGTTGCGGTGGAACCAGGGCGGCCGGAAGGTCTGCTCCGCCACCATCCAGCGCGGCGGGAAGATGACGAAATCCATATTCGCCAACCCCGGCGCCGTGGTCGGGCTGGTCAGCACGGTGAAGATCGACGGGTCCGGATGGTCGAAGCTGATCGTGCCGATCGCGTTGAACCGCGCCGTATCGTACTTGTAGGGCACGTTGTTGCCGTGCCAGGCCACCACGTCCAGCGGCGAGTGGTCCAGCTTGGTGAACCACAGCGTGCCCTGGAATTTCTGCACCAGCTCGGTCGGTTCGTCGCGCTCCTCGTACCACGCCACAGGCGAGAGGAAATCGCGCGGATTGGCCAGGCCATTGGCGCCGATCGGCCCGAGATCCGGCAGGCGCAGCGGCGCGCCGTGATTCTCCGCCAGATAGCCGCGCGCCGCGCCATCCGGCAGCTCCACGCGGAATTTCATGCCGCAGGGGATGACGGCGATCTCCCCCGGCGCGACCGGCAGCCGGCCGCATTCGGTGGCCAGCAGCAGCCGCCCCTGCTGCGGGACGAGCAGCAGCTCCCCATCCGCATCCATAAAGACGCGCTGCATCGAGGCGGTCGCGCGATAGACATGGATGGTAACGCCGGAAAGCGCCTCCGCCGGCGCAGTCGCGCCGATGGTGATGAGGCCGGCGATGAAATCCACCGGCACCTCCGGCATGGGCAGCGGGTTCCAGCGCAGCCGGTTCGGGTTGGGCGGCGCCAGCGGGCCGCACAGCATCCCGGCATCCAGCGGCCGGAAGCGCCCATGCCCGGCGGAGGGGCGGATGCGGTAGAACCAGGTGCGCCGCGCCTCGTGCCGCGGCACGGTGAAGGCGGTGCCGCTGAACTGCTCCGCATAGAGGCCGTAGGGGACCCTCTGCGGCGAGTTCCGCCCGGCCGGCAACGCGCCTTGCAGGGCCTCCGTCGCGAATTCATTGCCAAAGCCGGATTGGGTGGCGAATTCCAGCCCGGTTTCGGCCGGGCGTGTCAGGACGTTCATCGGCACCTCCCTTGGACTGGCGCAGTTATGGTCCCTTCCCGCCATTGGTTTCAAGTGAAACCATATGCTGGCCGCCTCCCAGTCTAGCGCGGGCGAGCAATCGGTGGACACGCACTTATCCTGCGCGAGCGAGCGGCCTGCGGGCTCGGGCTCGCACCCAATCTTGCGCGAGCGCCCAACCCGCAGGCTCGCACCCTACCTTGCGCGAGCGAGCAACCTGCGGGCTCGCACCCTACCTTGCGCGAGCGAGCAACCTGCGGGCTCGCTCGACCACCGGCAGGTCGATCATCGCCCCCTCGAAGGCCACCGCCCCCTCACCGCGCGCCAACGCCTCCTCGAAGGTGGCGATCAGGCGGCGGGCGCGGTCGGCCTCGGCCGGCGGCACGCCGTATTCCTCATTGATGATCGGCACATGCGCCGGGTGGATGCAGGCGGTGCAGGCAAAGCCCAGCTTGCGGGAACGCTGCAAGGAGGCGCGATAGCCCTCCAGATCGCGGAAATCCGCGAAGGCGCCGATGGAGCCGAGCGGCAGGACGCCATGCGCCCGCGCCGCCGCCACCACCATCATGCCGTAGGGGTAGAGCAGGTCGGCCCCGGGCACCGCTTCCAGCTCGGTGGAGAGATCCTCGCTGCCGACGCCGAGCGCGGCCATGCGCGGATCGGCCGCGGCGATGGCGTAGAGATTCGGCAGGGCCTGCGGCGTCTCGACGATGGCGATGAAGCGGGTACGTCCCACCGGCAGGCCGAGCGCCGCCTCCCGCGCGCCGACCACTTCGGCGAGCAGCTTCACATGCTCCGCGCCCATCACCTTGGGCAGCATCAGCGCCGTCACCTCCGGCATGATGGCGGCGGCGATGTCCGGCACGGCGAGTTCCAGCGGGCGGTTGATACGGACGGCCACCTCCGCGCCGGCCTGGCCCACAAGCTTCGCCGCCGCCGGCAGGGCGGCGCGGGCCGCCGCCTTCTCCGCCGGCGGGATGCTGTCCTCCAGGTCGAGGATGATGACATCGGCGCCGCGGGTATGCGCCTTGGCGACGAAGCGCTCCGCCGTGGCGGGGACGAAGAGGAGGGAACGCCAATTCGGGGTCATGCGCGCGATCCGGCTGCAATCCCCTCCCCCGCTGGCGGGGGAGAGTCAGGGTGGGGGTGGCTGGCTGAGCTTGGGGAAGGGGCGGCGACACCCCGACCGGACGCATGCGTCCGACCCCCCGCAAGCGGGGGAGCGAGGGAAGCGGCGCCGCTTTCCAGCATGGCGTCGATTTCGGCGGCGCCGTAGCCCGCTTCCGCCAATATCTCCCGCGTCTGCGCGCCAAGCCGCGGCGCGGGCCGCGTCGTCTCCCGCATGCCGCCGCGGAAGGTGACGGGCACGCGGGTGCGGCGGATGCGGCCTTCGGTCGGGTGCTCCTCGAAGCCCCAGAAGCCGACATCCTGCAGATGCGCGTCCTCCAGCAGATCGTCGATGGAATTATACGGCCCCGCCGGCACGTCGGCGCGGGCGAAGATCTCCAGCCACTCTGCCGTGGTCTTCTGCGCCAGCGCCTCCACCTGCACGGTGAAGAAGGCGGCGGCGTTCTCCGTGCGCGTCAGCGCGGTGGTGAAGCGCGGGTCGTCCTTCAGCTCCGGCCGGCCGATGGCGTCGAAGAAGGCGAAGGCCTGGCGGTTGTCGTTCGGCCGGACGGTCAGGTAGCCATCCCTGGTCGGCAGCGGCCGGTAATCCGGGGAGAGCAGCCGGTCATCGCCGCTCGGCCCCTCCGGCGGGTCGAAGGTGCGGGCGCCGAGATGCTCGCTGGTGACGAAGCTCGCCATGGTTTCGAACATCGGCACCTCGATGCTCTCGCCCGTGCCGGTCTTCTCCCGCCGGTACAGCGCGAAGCCGATGCTCTGCGCCGCCACCAGCCCGGTGATGTGGTCCGTCATCACCATGGGCACGAAGCGCGGCTCGCCGATCGCCCGCTCGAAGGTGCCGGCGACGCCGGAGAGCGACTGGATGATCGGGTCATAGGCCGGGCGGTTGGCGTAGCGGCCATCCGTGCCGAAAGCCACGATGCCGCAATGGATCAGTCGAGGATTGAGCGGGCGCAGCGCCTCGTAATCCAGCCCCGCCCGCGCCAGCGCCGCCGGCCTTACGTTGGAGACGAAGACATCCGCCGCCGCGATCAGCCGCTTCAGCGCCGCCAGCCCCTCGGGCTGCTTGATGTTCAGCACGATGCTGCGCTTGTTGCGGTTGAAGTTGATGAATTTGCCGGACATGGCCGGGCTGCGGCTGCCGGCGGCGAGGTAGCGCAATATGTCGCCGCCCGGCGCCTCCACCTTGATGACCTCGGCGCCCTGGTCGGCCAGCGTCCTGGTGCAGATGGGCCCGACCACCACCGTGGTCAGGTCCACCACCTTCACGCCTTCCAAAGGCCCCGGCATTCAGGCGAACTCGCAATCGAGCTGGGCGCAGAGATAGCCATCCTTGTCCTGCACCCAGGCATTCACCCGGCCATCCTTCGGCGCATGGCCGCAGAGGGTGACGGTATCCCCGACATAGATCGGCCGCGTCAGCCGCGCGGTGAAGCCGCGCAGGGTGCCGGGCGTATTCGCCACCGCGGCATCCAGCAGAAGCTGCATGGTCAGCCCGCCATTCTGCACCGTGTTCGGATAGCCCTCCACCTGGCGGCTGTAATCGGCATCGTAGTGGATCCGGTGCGCGTTCCAGGTCACCGCCGAGTAGCGGAACACCAGCGGCGAGGAGAGATGCTTCTCCACCCGCCACGCCGCGTCCGTGGGCGCCGGCATGGGCGCGCCGGTGCCGCTCTTCTCTCCGGGCTTCACCGCCTCGCGGTAGATGGCGTCGAACTCGTCCACCGCGATCACCTGACCTTCGCGGCGGATGGTGTGGCGCATGGTGAGCACGGTGATGAAGCCGGTGCGCGCCTGCTTCGGCAGGATGGCGGCCACTTCCGCCGTCTTGCTGGCGACCTCGCCGACCCGCAGCGTGTCGTGGATCGTCACCCGCCGCCCCGCCCCCATGCGCCGCGGCAGCAGAATCGGCGGCAGGAACACCGCCGGGTTGGGGTGACCGTCCGGGCCGATATCGCTCTGCCGCGCCACATCGGCGAAGAACATGGTGAACCAGTGCGGCGGCAGCTTGTCGCCATTCCTGAAGGCCGCCGGATCCATGTCCAGCATGCCGGCGATGCGGCGCACGGCGGCGAGGCCGACATCCTCCTCCACCACGCGGGTGCGGCCCACCCAGGATTGCAGCTCGGGGCTCAGCGTCTCGGACATCGTCTCTTCCTACTCGGCAACCAGGTTCAGGCGGCGGATCAGCGGCGCCCAGCGCTCGCCCTCGGCGCGCGCCATGGCGGCGAATTCCTCGGGCGTGTTGGGGTCGGCGGCATCGGCGCCGACCCTGGCATAGGCGGCGCGCACGGCAGGGTCGGCCAGCGCCTCGCCCAGCGCGGCGTTGAGGCGGGCGATCGCCTCCGGCGGCGTCCGCGCCGGGGCGGCGAGGCCGAAATAGCCGCCGCCGGTGAAGCCCGGGATGGTCTCCGCCATGGCCGGCACGCCGGGCCATTCCGGGCGGCGCGCGGCGGTGGTCAGCGCCACCGGCCGGATGCTCGGCTGGTCCTTCACCGTCGCGCCCTCCGGCAGGCCCAGGCAGCGCGCATGGATGCGGCCGGAGAGCATGTCCGTCATCGCCTGGGTGCTCTGGCGATAGGGCACATGCACCATCTCGAGCCCGAGCCGCGCGCCGACATCCTCCATGATGAGGTGCGTGTTCGCGCCGACGCCGGCGGAGGCGAAGGTGAAGCGCCCGGGGTTGCGGCGGATCCACTCCACCACCGCCGGGAAGTCGTCGCCCGGGATGGCGCGGTGCACCAGCAGCACGTTGAAGGTGGCGCAGAATTGCCCGATGGGGGCGAAGTCGGTCCGCCAGTCATAGCCGATCTGGCGGTAGAGCAGCGCGTTCAGCCCGCTGTTGGTGCCGGCGGTCGCGACCAGCAGGGTGTAGCCATCGGCCGGGCTGCGCGCCACGGTCTCGGCGGCGAGGTTGCCGGCGCCGCCCGGCCGGTTGTCGGCCAGCACCGGCTGGCCGAGGGTGCGGGTGAGCGCATCGGCGGTGACGCGGCTGACGATATCGGTCTGCCCACCCCCGCCATAGGGGATGACGAGGCGGATCGGCCGGTCCGGGAAAGCGGCGCGGGCCAGGCCCGGTGCCGCCAGCGTCGCGCCGAGCAGCAGGCGCCGTGTGGGTCGTGCGATCATGAACGTCTCCGGCTCGGATGCTAGACCACGCGCCGCCGCCTGCGAATGCCCGCCCGGGATGATTTCGCCGGCACGCGGATTGCCTTAACCTGCGGCAGCTCATCGGGAAGGACAGGTCATGGCCCACCAGCTCGGCGCGCCCGCGGCGCCGCCCATCCTGCGCAATTCGGACCTCGACGCGGCGGCGGTGCTGCAGGCGCGCATCGACCTCGCCGCCTGCTTCCGCATGGCGGCGAAGCTCGGCCTGCATGAGGGGATCTGCAATCACCTCAGCTTCGTGGTGCCGGGGCGGGACGACCTCTTCCTGGTGAACCCCTATGGCTGGGCGTTCAGCGAGATCACCGCCTCCCGCCTCCTCATCTGCGACTTCCACGGCAATGTGGTGGCCGGCGAGGGCGTGCCGGAAGCGACGGCCTTCTACATCCATGCGCGGGTGCACAAGAACGTGCCGCGCGCCAAGGCGGCCTTCCACACCCATATGCCCAATGCGACGGCGCTGGCGATGCTGGAAGGCCCGCCCTTGGTCTGGGCCGGGCAGTCGGCGCTGAAATTCTACGGCCGTACCCTGGTGGACGAGGATTACAACGGCCTCGCCTTGGACGAGGCCGAGGGCGACCGCATCGCCGCCAGCATCGGCGATGCCGACATCGTCTTCATGAAGAATCACGGCGTCATGGTCGTGGGGCCGAGCATCGCGGAGGCCTGGGACGACCTCTACTACCTGGAGCGGGCCTGCGAGGCGCAGCGCCTGGCCATGGCCACCGGCCGCAAGCTGAAGCCGGTGCCGCCGGAAATGGCGGCGAGGACCTATGCGCAGATGCGCGAAGGGGACCGGGAGAGCGCGCGGCTGCACCTGGAGAGCATCAAGCGGATCCTGGGGCAGGAAGCCCCCGACTTCGCGAACTGAGGAGGCTCTGCCCTCCTCGGACTCCGCCCGCCAGGGGCCGAAAGGCCCTTGGAACCCCTGAGTCAGGCTGCGAGCAGGCGGTCGCGCGGCAAGGTCAGCCAGGCGCGGGCGCCGATGCCGGGCACGGCCTCCAGGCGCAGCCCGCCGCCATGGGCCTCCAGCAGGCTGCGGGCAACGGCCAGGCCGAAACCCAGGCCACGCGTCCCAGCCAGGGCGGCGCCGGCGGCAAGGTCCTCGGCAGGCAGGCCGGTACCCTCATCCTCGATGACGATGGCCAGGCTGTCCGCCGTGACGACCGGGCGCAGATCGATCCAATCCTCCTCCCGCGAGAAGCGGGCAGCCCGGGTCAGCACCTGCAGCAGCGCGCCGCGCAGCGCCCGGCGGTCGGCATGCAGCACCAGCCCGGCGAAATCGGGCGCCAGGCGGAATTGCCGCCGCCCGGGGCCGAGCTGGGCGGTGACCACCGCCACCGCCTCCTCCAGCAGCGGCGCCAGCGGCAAGGGCGCCGGCGCCAGGCGGCGCGGCCCGGCCGCCGCCAGGTCCTCGTTGAGGTCATCGGCCAGAAGCAGCAGCCGGCGCGCCTCGGCCGCCACCGCCGCACCGGCGGGCGCCGGCAGGGCCTCCGCCTGGCCGAGCAGCGCCAGGGCGGCGGCCTGCACCTCCTGCCCCACTTGCCCCAGCATCCGCTCCCGCGCCGCCGCCCGGGACCGGGCCAACCCGGCCTCGGCCAGGGCGGCACGCCGCCGCCCCTCCCCCCACCCCAGCAGGGCGAGGAGAGGCACCAAGGCCATGAGGAGCAGCGGAATCGAAACGGCCGGCATCATCACAGGATGAGGCCGGCCGGTGAAGGAAAGGTGAAGGCGCCCCGAAGATAGGCCCCTGCCCGGTCAGGCCGCGACGGCGGCCTTCTTCGCCTGGGCGCGGGCGATCCGGCGCTTCAGGACCTGCGCCTCCGCCGGCAGGCTGCGGTTCGGCGTGCCGAGCAGGAAGGCGTCGATGCCCCCATTATGCTCGATGGTGCGGATGCCGTTGACCGAAAGCCGCAGCTTCACCGGCGTCGCCAGCACGTCCGAATAGAAGGAGGTTTCCTGCAAATTGGGCAGGAAGCGGCGGCGGGTCTTGTTGTTGGCGTGGCTGACGTTGTTGCCGGTCAGCACGCCCTTGCCGGTGATGACACAGCGGCGGGCCATGGGGGTCTTCCTGAAAACAGCCCGGCGCGCCGGCGCCAGGGGGTAGCTGCAAGAGGCGGGCATATGCCGCGCCGGCGCCGCCGCGTCAATGCCGCAGCCCCGATTCCTGCGGCGCCGCCGCGCCGGCGCCTCAGCCCGGCCCTGTCCCGCCGCCCGGCAATTGGTCCCGCATCTCCCGCAATTCCCCGGATTCCACCGAAGCCAGGGCGTTGCGCAGCACCGCCGAGATCGCCCGGTCGTCCATCGTGCGGGCCAGCAGCCCAAGCGCCCCGCCAAGCAGGGCCGAGGCCACCGAGATCGGGGCGATCTTCTGGTCCATCATGTATTCGATGGCCTTGTCCACCACCGAGCCGGCATGGCTCAGGTCGTCGGGCGCCACGCCCTCCGGATCAAGCTGCATATGGCGGCCTCCTGTCACCTGCGGAAATAGGCGTTCGCGGGTGAATCGGAAACCCCTGTCCAATTATGGCAATCCGGCGTTACCCGGCAGCCACGCCCTCCCCCAACCGGGCGCTGCGCGGCCGCGCCAGATCGGCCGCCGCTTCCGCCGCCGCCGCCGCCTCGGCCATCGCCACCGCCTCGGATTGCCGGCGCCACATTTCGGCATAGAGCCCGTCGGCCGCGATCAGCGCCGCATGGCTGCCGCGCTCCACGATCCGCCCCTCCTGCAGCACGATGATCTCATCCGCCTCCACCACGGTGGAAAGGCGATGGGCGATGACCAGCGTCGTCCGCTCCCGCGCCACCTGGCGCAGCGCCGCCTGGATCTCCTGCTCGGTGCGGGTGTCCAGCGCGCTGGTCGCCTCATCGAGGATCAGGATGCGCGGATCCTTCAGGATGGTGCGGGCGATCGCCACCCGCTGCTTCTCGCCGCCCGAAAGCTTCAGGCCGCGCTCGCCGACCATGGTGCGGTAGCCCTCCGGCAGGCGCAGCACGAAGTCGTGCACCTGGGCCAGGATGGCGGCCCGCTCCACCTCCGCATCGCTGGCGCCGGGGCGGCCATAGGCGATGTTGTAGCGGATGGTGTCGTTGAACAGCACGGTATCCTGCGGCACCACGCCGATGGCGGCGCGCAGCGAATGCTGCGTCACCTGGCGCACATCCTGCCCATCCACCAGGATGCGGCCGCCCGTCGCATCATAGAAGCGGAAGAGCAGGCGGGAGATGGTGGATTTGCCCGCCCCGGTCGGCCCGACGATGGCCAGCATCCGCCCCGGCGGGATGCGGAAGGAGACGCCCTTCAGGATCTGCCGGTCCGGCCGGTAGCCGAACTGCACCTCCTCGAACACCACCTCCCCCGGCCCGGCGGCGAGCGGCGCGGCATCCGGCGCATCCGCCACCTCCTGCTCCTGCCGCAGCAGCTCGAACATCTCCTCCGTGTCGGTCAGCCCCTGCTTGATCTCGCGATAGGCGAAGCCGAGGATGTTCAGCGGCATGTAGAGCTGGATGAGGTAGGTGTTCACCAGCACGAAATCGCCGGTGGTCATGGTGCCGGCGACGACGCCGCCGGCGGCCAGCAGCATCACCGCCGTCAGCCCGGCGGCGATGATCACCGCCTGGCCGGCATTCAGCAGGTTCAGCGTGGTTTCGGAGCGCGTATAGGCGCGCTCGTAGCGCGTCAGGCTCTCATCGTAGCGGCGCGCCTCATGCGCCTCGTTGGCGAAGTACTTCACCGTCTCGTAGTTCAGCAGGCTGTCGATCGCCTTGGTGTTGGCGTCCTGGTCGGTCTGGTTCATCTCCCGCCGGAAGCGCAGCCGCCAATTGGTGAAGATCAGGGTGAAGGCGATGTAGCCGCCGATGGTCACCAGCGTGACCGCGGCGAAGGAAAGGTCGAACATCGCCCAGAGGATGCCGGCCACCAGGACGATCTCCAGGATGGTCGGCAGGATGTTGAACAGCAGGAAGCTCAGCAGCAGGGTGATGCCGCGCGTCCCCCGCTCGATGACGCGGGAGAGGCCGCCGGTCTGCCGGTCCATGTGGTAGCGCATGGACAGCGCATGCAGATGGCGGAAGACGGAAAGGCCGATGCGGCGGGCGGCGCGGGCCTGCACCTTGGCGAAGACGGCGTTGCGCAGCTCCGCGAAGCCGGCATTGGCGATGCGCAGCAGCCCGTACCACAGCACCAGCGCCACCGGGACGGCGGCGACCGCGGCCGGGCCCTGCGGCGCCAGCGCATCCACGGCGCGGGCATAGGCGATGGGCACCAGCACATTGGCCGCCTTGGCCGCCACCAGCATGGCGAGGGCGAGCACCACCCGGAGCCGCAGCTCCCACTCCCCCTTCGGCCAGAGCCAGGGGGCCAGGGCCAGCAGCGTGGCGAAATGGCTGCGCTCGGTGGTCTGGTCTGGCGCCACTGGGATGCTCCGCTTGTCGCGGCGGGAGATAGGGCGGAATGCCGGGGCGGGGAACCGGCCATCCGGCCGGGGTGGCGGTTGCGGGTCGATGCCTCCGCCAGGGGCTCCGCCCCTGGACCCCGCCGGGGGGGTGGGCCCCCGGACCCGGTGTGAGTCTGGACCCGAGGGTTCGAAACCATCAGCTCAGGGCACTGCCGCCACGGGCGTCCCTGAGGTAGAGGAGGGCATGGACCCCTTCGCGCGCCACATCGCCAATTGCAACAATGGCCATGATCTTGCCGGGTTGCCGCCCTTCCGGATCGGGGCGGCGCAGGTGGGGTATGTGACACGGCCGCTGGCCGAAAGCCTCGGGGCCGGGCCGGAAGGGCTGGCGCTGCCGGACGGCGCCGCCCTGCCCGGGCTGGTGGACGGCCTGGCGGCGCAGGGGCTGCTCCGCCTGCGGGGCGAGGAATTCGACGTCCGCGAGAGCTGCGACGGCCCCGTGCTGGCCAGGCTCGACCGCGGCGCGGTGCCGGCCTTCGGGGTGATCGGCCAGGGGGTGCATGTGAACGGGCTGGTGCGCGGGCCCAAGGGTGGCGCAGAGGGGCTGCGGATCTGGGTCGGCCACCGCTCCCGCCACAAGCCGGTGGCCCCGGGGCAGTTGGACAACCTCGTCGCCGGCGGCATCCCGGCCGGGCTGACGCCCGAGACCTGCCTGCTGAAGGAGGCCGAGGAGGAAGCCAGCCTGCCGGAAGCCCTGGCCCGCCAGGCGCGGCGAGCGGGCCGCCTTTCCTACGTCATGCGCCAGCCGGACGGGCTGCGGCGCGACGTGCTGCATGTCTATGACCTGGAACTGCCGGAGGATTTCACCCCCGCCCCGCATGATGACGAGGTGGAACGCTTCGAGCTCTGGCCCGCCGAACGGGTGCTGGCGGTGGTGCGGGATACGGATGGGGTGAAATTCAACGTGAACCTGGTGCTGATCGACCTGTTCCTGCGCGAAGGGCTGATCGACCCGGCGAGCAGCGCCGGCCAGGCGCTGCGGGCGGGGCTGGACCAGGGGCCGCGGTAGGCAGAGGCGACAAGCCGCCTCGCTCGCCGCTCCGCGGCGAGGGCCAGGGGCGAAGGGTCGCGGTGGGGGTGTGGTTCCCGCCGCCGGGGCGGCTGGAACAGACAGCCCCCGCCTGCATCCGGCCCCGTCTCCGCGCCCGGCAGCCCCCCACCCTGACCCTCCCCCGCCGGCGGGGGAGGGAAACGGCGTCCTACCCCGCCAGCTCGCGGGACCGTGCCGTGGCGGCGGCAATCGCCTCCCGCATCAGCTTCGGCCAGGCCTCCGGCGCCATCAGCACCGCCAGCGCCCGTTCCGTCGTGCCCTTGGGGGAGGTGACCGCCTTGCGCAGCGTCGCGGCATCCTCGGCACTTGCCGCCAGCAGCGCGCCGGAGCCCGCCACCGTCACCCGCGCCATGCGCCGCGCCAGTTCCGGCGGCAGGCCTTCGGCGATCGCCGCCGCCTCCATCACTTCCGCCAGCAGGAAGACATAGGCCGGCCCGCCGCCGGAGACGGCGGTGACGGGGTCGATCAGCCCTTCCTCCGCCACCCAGGCGGTCTCGCCGATGGCCGAGAGCAGGCTATCCGCCAGCGCCTTCTGCGCTTCGGTCACCCCCGGCCCGGCGAAGCCTACGGTAAAGCCCTGGCGCACGGCGGCCGGGGTGTTCGGCATGGCGCGCACCACCGCCGCCTGCTCGCCCAGCAGGGCCCGCATGCCGGCGGTGTTGCGCCCGGCCATGATGGAGAGGAACAGCGTCCCTTCCCCCGCGAAGCGGGCGAAGCCCGGCAGCGTCGCCGCGGCTTCCTGCGGCTTGATCGCCAGCACCACGGCCGCGGGGCGGAAGCCGGCCGGAATCGCCTCCGGCCCCGGCACCACCGTGGCGCGGCCGGCGAAGGCAGCGGCGGCGGGCGCATGCGGCTCCACCACCACCACCTCCTTCAGCCCGCGCTCCAGCCAGCCGGCCAGCATCGCGCCACCCATCTTGCCGCAGCCGACCAGCAGCAGCGGCGGCAAAGCATCCGTGCCCATGGCACCCCCTCCCGCCCGGAAGCATCCCGGTTCGCCCGGTCTGCTCCGGCCCGTTCTTGCCAGGACGGCCCCAGGGGATCCGCCCCGGCGGAAGGGGGTAGCGGTCAGGCCTCCCCGACGCAATCCAGCATGGCGGCCTGCAGCGCCTCCGCCGGCGCCTTCCCGCCCCAGAGGACGAATTGGAAGGCGGGGAAGAAGCGCTCGCATTCGGT
Source organism: Siccirubricoccus phaeus (assembly GCF_008360935.1). Taxonomy (GTDB): domain Bacteria; phylum Pseudomonadota; class Alphaproteobacteria; order Acetobacterales; family Acetobacteraceae; genus Siccirubricoccus; species Siccirubricoccus phaeus. The sequence continues at coordinate 360,742 of NZ_SRXO01000002.1, read as the reverse complement.
GATGGCGATATCCACCATGTCCTCGAGGCTCTCGGCGCTGGCGCCCGGCGCCCCGCGCAGCAGGACGGAATGGCGGAACACCGGCACCCCCTCCTCGCTCTCCAGCCCGAAATGGCCGAGCCAGAGCTTCTCATTTGCGAGCGCCAGCAATTCGAACAGCTTGGCCCTGCCCTCCGGCGGCACCTTCAAATCGAAGGCGCAGGAGAAATGCATGGCGCTGATCTCCGGCGACCAGGAGAAGTAAAGGCCGTAATCGCACCATTTGCCCGGCGCCTCGGCCGCCATTTCGCCGTCGGAGCGGCGCTCGAAGGCCCACTCATTGGCGGTGACGATCTGTTCGAGGACATCGAGGGGGTTGGTCGCCTTTTCGCGGTCGAAGGCCAGCAAGCCTGACATCGCGGCACCTCCTCATTCCGTGTGCGGTGGGCCCCCACCGAATCTTGAGGGGAATCGGCCCTTCGGCCCACCAAGGGTAGACTAGGCAAGGCCGGAACGCCGCCGCAAGGGCGCGCGTTGCGGCGCAACATCAGGTTCCGCTCAGCCGTGGCCGGCCGGGGGCGGCGCAGGCGGCTCGCCCCCGGCGCCCGGGGCAGCGGCGGCGGGAGGGGGCGCCGTCGCGGATTTGGCGGTCAGCGCCGCCAGCTTCGCCTCCAGCCCTGCCACCCTGGCCTCCAGCGCCTCCTGCGCCTCACGCGCCCGGCGGGCGACTTCCATGGCGGCGTCCAGATCCTCCCGCTTCACCAGTTCCAGCCGCTGCACCGCGGCGTCGATCTGGGCGCGGATGGCCGCCTCCACCTCCGTCCTTGCCCCGGCCAGGGCGGAGAAGGCGCCGCCCGCCACCCCGGCCAGATCGTCGAAGATGCTGCCGCGCTTGCGGCCTCCGGTGTCGCTCATCGCTTCTGCTCCGCCTGGCGCCGCCGGCCGCCGCCCCCGCCGGGGGCGCCTGGCGCCTGTCCTCCTGTGCGGTGCCACCCGCCGGCCCGTCGCGCCGGTCCGGCGCCGCACCGCTCAGCCGCACCCCGTCCTTCCGGCCCGAGACCGCCCGTCGCGCCGGACGGCATCGCACCGCTCAGCCAGCACCCCTTCCCCCGGCCAGGCCGCCCGCCACGCCGCCGAGGGGGGCGGCGCCGCGCCGCTCAACCGCAGCCCTTCCTGCCGGCCACCGCCCCATCGCGCGGGGGTGGCTTCGCCTTGCTCAGCCGCCCCTATAGCGGATCCCGGCCGGGATGGAACGCAACCCGCCACGGCCTTCACCCAGCGGACGCAACGCTGGCCCAGGCTCTTCGCGCCTTGGGCCGATCTGCTCTATACCCCGCCCCGACCGCCCCGAGCCTGGCCAACCCGGCAGGGCTGCCGCAGCACGGAAGGAGCCGGGCCTTGTATCTCGTCACCGGCGGGGCCGGATTCATCGGCTCCCACCTCGTTGCCACCCTCGCTGCCAGGGGGGCGGAAGTGATGGTCGTCGACCGCCTGGGCCAGGGCGGGAAGTGGCGCAACCTTGCCGCGCCAACCCTTGCCGGAGTCCTGCCGCCGGAGGGCCTGGCGGAGTTCTGGGCCAGGACCCCGCCTATCGCCGCCGTGCTGCATATGGGCGCCATCAGCGCCACCACCGAGACCGATGGCGATCTGGTCGCGGCCACCAACCTCACCCTGCCGCTCTGGCTGTGGGAGCGCTGCGCGGCGCGGGAGATTCCCTTCATCTACGCCTCCTCCGCCGCCACCTACGGGGATGGATCGGAAGGCTTTTCGGACGATGCAACGCCGGAGGCCCTGGCCCGGCTGCGTCCGCTCAATCTTTACGGCTGGTCCAAGCTGGCCTTCGACCGGCGGGTGGCGCAGTTGCTGGCGCTCGGCGCCAAGGCGCCGCCGCAATGGGCGGGGTTGCGCTTCTTCAACGTCTACGGTCCCAACGAGGCGCATAAGGGCCGCATGGCCAGCGTGCTGTTCCACAAATACCGCCAGGTGATGCGCGGCGAGGCGGCGACGCTGTTCCGCTCCGACCGGGCGGGAATCGCGGATGGCGAGCAGCAGCGGGATTTCGTCCATGTGGATGATTGCGTTTCGGTGATGCTCTGGCTGCTGGACAACCCCAAAGTGTCCGGGCTGTTCAACCTCGGCTCCGGCCGGGCGCGGAGCTTCCTTGCTCTGGTCCGCGCCATGTTCGCGGCACTGGACCGGCCGGAGGATATCTCCTTCATCGACATGCCGGCCGATCTGCGCGGCAAGTACCAGTATTTCACCGAGGCCCCGCTCGGGAAGCTGCGCGCCGCCGGCTATTCCGGCCAGATGCTGCCACTGGAGGAGGGGGTGCGGCGGACCGTCGCCGCCTATCGCGCCATGGATCTCGCCGAGTGATGCTGCTCGCCATCCCCTTCCCGGCCATCGACCCGGTGCTGGTCGAGATCGGCCCCTTCGCCATCCGCTGGTATGCGCTGGCCTATATCCTCGGCATCGTGCTGGGCTGGGTGCTGGCCAAGAGGCTGGTCGCCCTGGCGCCGCGGGTGGCGACGGCGGAGCAGGTGGACGATGCCGTCACCTGGATCACGCTCGGCATCATCCTCGGCGGCAGGCTCGGCTATGTGCTGTTCTACCGGCCGGGGCATTACCTGGCGCATCCGCTGGAGGTGCTGGCGGTGTGGACCGGCGGCATGTCCTTCCATGGCGGGGCGCTCGGGGTGATTCTGGCCCTGCTGCTGTTCTGCCGGAACCGCGGGATCGAGGTGCTCGGCTTCGCGGACCGGGTGGTGTCGGTGGTGCCGATCGGGCTGTTCCTCGGCCGCTGCGCCAATTTCGTGAATGGCGAGCTGTGGGGCCGGGTGACGGATGTGCCCTGGGCCATGGTGTTCCCGACCGGCGGGCCGGAGCCGCGGCATCCGAGCCAGCTCTACCAGGCGGGGATGGAGGGGGTGCTGCTGTTCCTGCTGCTGCAGGTGCTGGTGCGGCAGCGGGCGGTGCGGGAGCGGCGGGGCTTCGTCTCCGGGGCGTTCCTGGCCGGCTATGCGGTGGCGCGGGGCGTGGGGGAGATGTTCCGCCAGCCGGATGCGCAGCTTGGCTTCCTGATCGGCGGGGCGACCATGGGGCAGTTGCTCTCGCTGCCGATGTTGGCGGTGGGGGTGTGGCTGATGTGGCGGGCGCGGCCGGCCGGGGCTGCGGCGGCGGGCGGGGAGCGGGCGGCCTGAGGGGGTGGGCCGGGCGCTGCGGCCGGCCTGCGCCAGCCGCCTGCGCCAGCCGCCTGCGCCAGCCGCCTGCGCCAGCCGCCTGCGCCAGCCGCCTGCGCCAGCCGCCTGCGCCAGCGGAGGCACTGAAAGTGCCTTCGACACCGTCGAAGGCACCTTTGCCCCGGGCCACGGTGCCGCAAGCGAGTCAAGGCTGCGGCTTCGCCGCACCGCGCGAAGCGCGGCTCCGGCCTTGACTCGCTTGCGGCACCGTGGCTTTCGCGAGGGGTTCGCTCGGCCGCGCCGGAGGCGCGACGAGCGCGCGGAGGGCGCGCCCGGCCGCAGGGCCAATCCCGGCCCGCCGGACCGCCCAGGGGCGCCACACGAAAGAGCAACGATGACGGAAGCCGGCAAGCCCGAGAGGCTGGACCGCTACATGGCGCGCGCCGTTGCCGCCTATTACGCCGGGCGGGAGGCCTTCGGCGCCGGCGGCGACTTCACCACCGCGCCGGAGATCTCCCAGGCCTTCGGCGAATGCCTCGGCCTTTGGGCCGCCGTGACCTGGGAGGCGATGGGCCGCCCCGACCCCGTCCTGCTGGTGGAGCTCGGCCCCGGCCGCGGCACGCTGATGGCGGACGCCCTGCGCGCGGTGCGGGAGGTGGCGCCCGGCTTCGCCGCCGCCCTGCGGCTGCATCTGGTGGAGGCCTCGCCCCGGCTGCGCGCCCTGCAGGCGGAACGGCTGCCCAGCGCCATTTGGCATGACGGCATCGAGACCCTGCCCCCTGGCCCCGCCCTGATCCTCGCCAATGAATTTCTGGACGCCTTGCCGATCCGGCAATTCATCCGCCGCAACGGCGCCTGGGCAGAGCGTTTCGTCGCCGAGGGCGCCTTCCTGGAAGCCTCGGCCGAGTCCCCGCCCCCCCTCCCCGCCGAGGCCCCCGAAGGCGCCATCGCCGAGCATTCCGCAGCCGCCCATGCGGTGGTCGCCGCCCTCGCCCGGCGGGTCGCCAGCCGGGGCGGGGCCGCCCTCTGCCTCGATTACGGCCCGGCCGAGGCGGTGCTGGGCGAGAGCCTGCAAGCCGTCTCCGCCCATGGCCGGGCGGACCCGCTGGCGCCCCCCGGCACGGTGGACCTCACCGCCCATGTCCTATTCGCCCCCCTGGCCGCCACCGCCCGTGCCAACGGCGCCGCCGTGCATGGCCCGCTGCCCATGGGCCTCTTCCTGCAACGCCTCGGGATCATGACATTGGCCGCCCTCCAGGCCCGCCGCGCCCCCCATTTGGCCGGCCGCATCCTCTCCGGCGCCGAGCGGCTGGTGGCGCCGGAGGCGATGGGACGGCTGTTCAAGGCGCTCTGCCTGTGCCATCCCCGCCTGCCGCCACCCCAGGGCTTCGAGACCGCATGAAGGACGCCGAATACCTGATTGACTCCGGCCTCGCCGGGCTGCCGGGCCTGGCGCATGGCTTCTTCACCCGCCGCGGCGGGGTCTCGGAAGGGCCCTGGGCGGCGCTGAATTGCTCCCTCTCCGGCCAGGACGACATCGAAAAGGTGCGGGAGAACCGCCGCCGCGCCATGGCCGCCTTCGGCCTGGACCGCCCGGCGCTGCACGGGCTGAAGCAGGTGCACGGGCCGGAGGTGGCGGTGGTGGAGGAGGGCTGGGCCGAAGGCCAGGGCCCCGCCGCCGACGCCATGGTGACGCGGCGCCCGGGCCTCGCCCTCGGCATCGTGACGGCGGATTGCGCCCCGGTGCTCTTCGCCGAGCCGGCGGCGGGCGTCATCGGCGCCGCCCATGCCGGCTGGCGCGGCGCGGTGGGCGGGGTGCTGGAGGCGACGGTCGCGGCGATGGAAGCGCTCGGCGCCCGGCGGGACCGGCTGCTGGTGGCGATCGGCCCCTGTATCGGCCGGGAGAGCTATGAGGTCGGGCCCGATCTGCGCGAGGCCGTGCTGGCCTCGGGCCCCGGGCATGACCGCTGCTTCGTCCCCGGCCGGCGCGAGGCGCGGTGGCAATTCGACCTGCCGGGCTATTGCGCGACGCGGCTGGCGGCGCTGGGCCTTGCCGGCATTGCGGCGCTCGGCCGCGACACGCTGGCGGAGGAGGCGCGCTTCTTCAGCCACCGGCGACGCACCCTCGCGGGGGGCGGGCCCATCGGCCACCAGCTTTCCGCCATCGCGATGACGGGCTGAGCCATGCCCTACATGGTCCAATTCATGATCCTGACCCTGATCACCCTGATGGTCGCCTGTGCGCTGCTCTGACCTGTCCCGCAGGGCCGCGGTACGGTCTGGCCCGGGCGTCGCGGCGGAGCCGCGCGAGAGAGTTGCGGCGGAGCCGCGCGAGAGAGTTGCGGCGGAGCCGCGCCAGAGGGCTACGGCGGCGCCGCGCTGGAGAGCTGCGGCCGAGCCGCACCAGGGCGTCGCGGCCGAGCCGCGCCGGGACGTCGCGGGCGAAGCGCGCCGGCGTGCCGCGGCCGAGTCGCGCCCGAGCATGGCGGCGAGGCCCCGCCAGGGCGCCACGGGAGGCCCAGGCCGGCGCCCGGCGCGCTTCGGCTGGGTGCTGGCGCTGCTCCTGGCGGCCCTGGCCGGTTGCGGCGACCTGCCGCAGCCCTATCGCGGCCGGCCGGGCGGGCTGGCGGACCGGCTGGCGGTGCCGCTCGCCGTCCGCCTCGCCGTGCCGCCGCCCGGGGAGGCGCTGCTGCCGGAAAGCTCCGCCGCCGCCCTGGCTGAGGCGGTGACCGGCGCGCTGCAGGCGCAGGAACTGCCGGCGGTGGCCACCGCCACCCCCCTGCCGCTGGACTGGCTGGTGGAGGTGACGGCGGAGCGGCAGGGCCAGGCGGTCCGGCCGCGCTTCCGCCTGCTGGATGCCGATCGCCGCCCCCAGGCCAGCACCGAGGCGCAGCCCGTGCCGGTGCGGGACTGGGCGGAGGGGCGGCCGGAGGTCTTCGCCCGGGTGGCGGCCGAGGCCGCCCCCGCGCTCACCCGCCTGCTGCTGCAGGTGGAGGCGGCGCGGAAGCAGACCGATCCGGGCAGCCTGGCCGCCGGGCCGCCGCGGCTGCGCCTGGCCGGAGTCCGCGGCGCGCCGGGGGACGGCAATGCGGCGCTGGCCGGACGGATGCGGGATTTCCTCGGCAATCAGGGCTTCGTGGTGCAGGAGGCCGCGGATGGCGCGCAATACGCGCTGGAGGGCGAGGTGGCCGTGGTGCCCGGCACCCCCGGCAACCAGCGCGTCGAGATCCAGTGGATCGTCAGCCGGCGGGACGGGCATGAGCTGGGCCGGGTGGTGCAGGTGAATGAGGTGCCGCAGGGCCGCCTCGCCCGGCTGTGGGGCGATGTCGCCTATGTGGTGGCGGAGGAAGCGGCGGATGGCGTCCGCACCGTGGTGGCCAACGCCCAGGCCGCCCCGCCCCCGGCCGCCGAATAACGGCAGGCCACCGGCGTCGCGCAGGGGCGCCTGCCGCCCGGCGCCCTGCCCTGCCGTAGCAGGCCGTGCCGGACCGCGAGCCTCCGGCACCTAGATCGTGATCGGTTGAGGTCGAATCGACCGAAACCGTGAATCACGCGACCGAACAATGAGCTAGAGCGGGGCGGGTGAGCGCAGCGCAACCGATCCCGCTCTAGCCGCTGCCCGTTTCCCAGGGGCGCCAGCCGAGCGGCACGCCCGGCGCCGAACATGCCGTGCCACGGCGCCGCCGCGGCGCACCGGGCTGCCCGTTGCCCTGCCGCGGCTTCGCCCCGCGCCAAGCCGTGCGAGGCGCCGGTCACCCAGCGACTCCCGGGGCCCCCAGGAAGCCGCGCAGCGGCTCCCCGGGAATCTAATTCACCACCCGCCGCACGGCGGTGTAGTCCACCGCAAGCCCGCCCAGCACCAGGCTGAGATCGCCATCGCTGCCGGTGCGCTCGGTGGCCGTGACGGTGCCACGCACATTCGCCGTGACGGTCACCGGATTGCCATCGGCATCCCGCCCGGCCACGGCGAAGCGGTAGGCGCCGTCCGGCTGCACCACGCCGGAGCTGTTCTTCCCGTCCCAGCTCCAGATGCTCCCGGCGGTTTCGAGCTTCACCTCCTCCTGCCGGATGGTGCGGCCGGCATTGTCGGTGACGGTGATGATGGCCCTGGTCGCCGTGCCCGCCGCCGGCAGCACGAGCTGCGCCTGGCCGTTCTGCAGGCTGAGCCTGTCGCTCTCCACCTCCACCGTCTTGCCGAGCAATGCCTGGGAAGCGGTGACCTGCGAGGCCTGCTCCAGCGAGATCATCTTCTGCAGGTTGGTGTTCATCGCGATCTGCTGCTCGACCTGGGAGAAGGCGACGAGCTGATTCGTCATCTCCGTCGTGTCCATCGCCTTGGTCGGGTCCTGATTCTTGAGCTGGGTCGTGAGCAGGGTGAGGAAGGTGCTGAAATCGCTGCCGAAGGTGGTGGCGGCGGAGGCGGCGGCCTGGCTGCTGGCGCTGCTGCTGCCGGTCGGGTTGACGGTCGTCATGGGCGGGGCTCCCGGGGGTCAGACGGCGATATCGAGAAGGGAGAGAAGGCGCCGGGGCGGCGCGGCCTCGGCGGCGGCCGGGCCGGACCCGGCGCCGAGGCGCGGCCCCGGGCGGGCACCGCCGCCGCCATGGCCGTCCCCTTGGCCACCCCCCTGGCCAGCCTGCTGGCCGGCGGCGCGGCCGCCGCTGTCGGAAAGGCTGAAGCTCATCCCGCCCTCCGGCACCTGCACCCCTGCCTGAGTCAGGCTGCGGTCGAATTCGCGGGCGTCGCGCTGCAGCAAGGCGAGGGTTTCCGGCCGCTCCGCCCGCACCTGCACGGCGGCCACCTCGCCGGCGGCGTCACGCTCGATGCTGATCTCCACCCGGCCGAGGGAGTCGGGCTCCAGCGCCACCATCAGGCGGTTGCTCCGGCCGGGGGCGAGGGCCAGGGCGACGGCGATGGGCGCGGCCTGCTGCACCACCGGCGGCGGGGCGCTGCGCAGGGCGGGGGCCACCGGCGCCGGGGCGGCCGGGGCCGGCGTCGGGGAGGCAATGACGGCGGCCAGGGCAGTGGGCGGGCCGGCTTCGCCGCGACCCGGCGCCGTGCCGGCCTCGGGGATGGCGGGGGCCGCGGCGCCGGCAGGGCTGGCCGCCTCCGGTACCGCCTCGGGGTCCGGGCCCCGGCCGGTGGCGGTTGGGGCCGAGGCAAGGCCGGGCGGGACGTCCGGGCCGGCGGACGGCGCCCCGGCCGCGTCGGAGCTGCCGGCCGGTTGCGGCGCGGCCACGCGGCTGCCGGCGGGGCGGGGGGCACCAGGGGGCGCGGCGGCCGCGGCCGCCGGGTCGGGCGGCGCCGCGACCGCGGCCTGGGCGGCGGCCCGCATGGCCGCCGGTTCCGAGCTGGCCGGCAGGACGAGCGTGGTGGTGGAGTTGCCCGCCACGGGGCCGGCCGGGGGGGCCTTGGAGGGGGGCGGGGCGGACGCGGTCACGGGCTGCGCGGCCAAGGCCTGGACAGGCCCGGCCGCCGGGCCGGCTGCCAGCGACGCGCTTCCACCGGGGTCCCGCCCGGCCTGAGCCGGCTCGGCCAGCGGCGCCGGGGCTGGGGGCCGCACACCGGCCGCCGCAGCGCCGGCCACCCCGACGGCAGGCCCGGCCGCCCCTGCGGCGGGGGGCGGGGTTGCCACGGCGGGCAGCGCCGGAACAGGCGGCGGTCCAGGCAGGAGGAGGGGCAATGCCGCCGGTCCGGCCGGATCGGGGGCGCTGGCCGTCCCGGGCGTCTCCGGCACGGCCGCCCCTGCCTCGTCTTCCCCGCGGGAGGCCGCTGGCTCGGCGGGCAGGCCGGGAATTGCCTCCCCCAGCTCCGCCGGCGGGACCGCCGGCTGGTCCATGGCCGCCGCCTCCGCCGCTCCCGGGTCGGCTCCGACATCCGGCGCAGGCGCCAGGGCCGGAGGCGGCCTCGTGCCGGGATCAGGCGCCTGGGCCGACGAATCCGGCGCCATCGCCGCCGGAGCGGCAGCGGTGTCTGGCGCCGCCGCCTCGACCGCCCCCTCCGCCTCCTGACCGGCGGAAGCGGGCTTCGGCGGCGCGCCGGGCCGGGAAGCAGGGCCCGCCCCCGCCTCCCGCCGCGCCGCCGCGCCCTCCGGCGCCGCCGCCCGGGGCCGCGGAGCGGCGGGCCGGTCCGCCGCCGCCGGGCGGGGGGCGGGCCCGGCCGCTTCGTCGGCGCGGCGCAGCGCCAGGGCGAAATCCTCGCCCCCGCCGGCGCCGGCAGGGGCGTTGGCCGGCGGCCGGCCGGCGGCAGGGCTCGGGGCAATCGGGGCGGCGTCCACGGCAGGTCCGATCCTTGTCTGGCCGGGTATCCTCGGGGCGGGCGGGCCGGCGGCGGCACCGCCCACGGCGATCCGGCGCTGCCGTGCGAAGGCCGGGCCAGGCGAGGGCCGCGCCGCGCCGGCAAGCGCCGCCGGCCCCCCGGCAAAGCTTGCCGCCGCACCGGCAAGCCCGGCCGGCGCCGCGCCCGCAGTCGCTGGCACGGCCCCTGCTGTGCGCCCTCCCTGAAGCCCGGCGCCCCCGCCGCAGGCCTTACGCCCGACGCCCTGGAGCCCCGCCATGTCCCTGTTCGGCTCGCTCACCGCCGCCATCAGCGGCCTGACCGCGCAAAGCCGCGCCCTCGGCCATATCTCGGACAACGTCGCGAACAGCCAGACCGTCGGCTACAAGCGGGTGGACACCAATTTCGTCTCCTATCTCACCTCGTCCAGCGCCTCGATGCACCTGCCGGGCGCCACCATCGCCCGGCCCAGCTACACCAACAGCACCCAGGGCACGGTGGAGCAGTCGGAAAATTCCCTGGCGCTCGCCATCAGCGGCCAGGGCTTCTTCGCCGTCGCCGCCTCCACCGGCACCAGCAACGGCCAGCCGGTCTTCGACGACCGGCAATTCTTCACCCGCGCCGGGGATTTCGGCCTGGACCAGGACGGCTACCTGGTGAACGGCTCCGGCTACTACCTGAAGGGCTGGCCGGCGGATGCCAACGGCAATCCGGACCGCACCGACCTCGCCCCCATCCGGGTCAGCCAGCAGGTGTTCAACCCGGTGGCGACCACCGAGATCGAGCTCGGCGCCAACCTGCCCTCCTCCATCGAGGACAACGCCTCCGTCAGCACCCAGACGGAGCTCTATGACGCGCTCGGCACGCTGCACACGGTGAACCTGACCTTCACCAAGAACAGCAACAACGACTGGACCATGTCGATCGACGTGCCGGATGCCGTCACCGCGACGGCCGGCACGGTGGACCTGCGGTTCGGCGCGGCCGTTTCCCCCACCACCACCCCCGGCACCCTCGGCGACCTGGCCAATGCCACCGGCAGCATCGTGCTGCCGCCCAGCGCCAATGCCGGCGACCTGGCCGCCGTCACCTTCGAGGTGGATTTCGGCCAGGGTGTCCAGACGGTCAGCCTCAACCTCGGCGCCTTCGGGGAAGCGCAGGGGCTGACGCAATACGGCGCCGAATTCGGCATCCGCAACCGCAACCAGAACGGCGTGCCGCTCGGTTCCTATTCCGGCCTCAGCATCGCCACCAACGGCGACATCTCGGTGAACTACGACAATGGCCAGAGCCGCGTCGTGGCGCGCATCCCGCTGGTCGCCTTCAACGACCCGGATGCGCTGCAGCGGCTGGACGGGCAGGCCTTCATGCGCACGCCGGAATCCGGCGAGGCGCGGATCACCGACGCCTCCTCCAACGGCGTCGGCAAGCTGGTCATCAGCTCCGTCGAGCGATCCAATGTCGACATCGCCACGGAATTCACCAAGCTGATCCTGGCGCAGCGCGCCTACACCGCGAACACCAAGGTCGTCACCACCAGCGACGAGATGCTGCAGGACACGATCAACATGCGGCGCTGAGGCGCCGCCCGGGGACTGGGACGCCGCCGCCATGAGCCTCGACCTCGCCCTCAGCATCGCCCGCAGCGGCCTCGCCGCGGTGCAGCGGCAGCTCTCCGTCGCCTCGCAGAACGTGGCGAATGCGGATACCGCGGGCTACACGAAAAAGAGCATCGCCCAGGCGGCGATGACGGTCACGGACATGCCGGCGGGGGTCCGCACCGCCGACCAGCAGCGCAGCGTGGATACGGCGCTGGTGAACCGGATGCAGAGCGCGGGCGCGGCGGCAGCGGCGGCAACGGTGCGGGAGACGCTGTTGACCGGCGTCGAGCAGGCGCATGGCGCGACCGGCTCCGGCGACAGCCTCGCCGAGGCGGTGAGCGGGCTGCAATCCGCCTTCATCGCCCTGCGCGCGACGCCCGCCGATGCGGGGGAGCAGCGCAGCGTGCTGGACGCCGCCGCCACCCTGGCCAACCGGCTGAACGGGATTTCCAGCGCCATCGGCACCGCCCGGCAGCAGGCGCAGGACGGGCTGGTGGCGGAGGTGGACAGCGCCAATGCGGCGCTGAAGGAGATCGCCGCGCTCACCCTGCAGCTCCGCAGCGGCACGGCAAGGGATGCGGCGGCGCTGGAGGACCGGCGCGACCAGGCGCTGGCGCGGCTGTCCGAATCCCTCGACGTCACCGTGCTGCGCAAATCGGATGGCGACATCACCATCGTCGCGCGCGGCGGCATCGTGCTGCCGCTGGACCCGAAGCACGACGTGCTGAGCATCGGCGAGGCGACCGTCGCGCCGGAATTCTACTATGGCAGCGGCGGCACCCTGCCGGGGGTGATGCTGAACGGCATCGACATCACCGGCCAGATGAAGGGCGGGCGGATCGGCGAATACCTGAACCTGCGCGACGACACCCTGCCGCGCTTCCAGGCGGAGACCGACCTGATGGCGGCCACCCTGGCGGAGCGCTTCGCCGCCCAGGGGCTGACGCTCTTCACCGATGCCGATGGCAGCGTGCCGGCTACCGGGACCGCCTATGCCGCCGGCAGCCAGCTCGGCTTCGCCGGGCGCATCCGGGTGAACCCCGCCATCACCGCGACGCCGAGCCTGCTGCGCGACGGCACGAACGGCATCAGCGGCAGCCCCTTCGGCGCCAGCGACTTCGCCCCCAACCCCAGCGACGGGCCGGCGAGCTTCACCACCCTGCTGGACCGCGTGCTGGATTTCAGCTTCACCGGCAATGCCGCCGCCGGTGTGACCTGGCCGGGCATTGCCGGCACCGGGCTTGGCCCGGATGGCAGCCTCGCCTCCCCCTTCGCCGCCCCGGCGAGCGTCACCGCCTATGCCGACCGGGTGACGACGGAGCAGACCAGCGAGCGCGCCTTGGCGACCGCCGCCAGGGAAAGCGCGACGACGCTGCAGGACAGCCTGCGCGCGCGCTTCGATGCGCAATCCGGCGTCGATGTGGATGCCGAGATGTCCGGGCTGGTGCAGTTGCAGAATTCCTTCGCCGCCAATGCCAGGGTGGTGAGCACGCTGCAGAGCATGTGGGATTCGCTGCTGGGCGCGGTGCGCTAGTGCCCCGGTTCCACAGTCCTGCGGACTGCGGAACCGGGGCACTAGAGCGGTTTCGCGCTGACTGTGCAGCGCGAAACCGCTCTAGCTTATGGATGGTAGAGCAGCTTCACGCCTCCGGGCGATGCCGCCCTCCGGCGATCTGCTCTAGCCATTGTTTTCAGCGGCCTGCTTGTCCGCGAAGTTCGCTGGAAGTCCAACGAACTTCGCGGGCAGGACACTGGCGGCGACGATGACGGAGGCGCTCGATGGACGTCCTGACCCGGCTGGACCGCGACACCGCGGTGCTCCGCCTGCGGCTGCAGCAGCAGATGCGGCAGATGAGCACCGGCTTCAAGGCCGAGACGCTCGGCGATTACGGCACCACCCAGCCGCGGCTGTTCAACCTGAAGGCCGACATGACGCGGCGCGACGCCTATGCGCACGCCATCGACCAGGCGCTGGCGCGCACCCAGGCGACGCAGACGGCGCTCTCCCGGCTCAGCGAGATCGCCCGCAAATTCGCCGACGATGTGGCGATGAAGCTGGATGCCAACAACACGGAGACGATCCCGCTCTATGCCGACCAGGCCCGGCAGGCGCTGGTGGAGGTGGGGCAGCTACTGAACAGCCAGGCCAATGGCGAATACCTCTTCGCCGGCAACGACACCGGCAACCCGCCGGTGCCGGATGCCGCCAACCTCGACAGCAGCGCCTGGGTCACCGACATCGTCGCCGCCGTGCAGACCCTCGGCACCGGCAATGCCGCGGCGGTGAACGCCGCGACGCTGGCCGCCGTGCGGGATGATGCCGCCGGCGCCTCCCCCTTCTCCGCCTATTTCCAGGCCGGCGGGGCGGGGCTGGCGGAACCGCAGCGCAGCGTGCCCACCGCCGACGGGGTGGCGGTGAGCTACGGCATCACCGTCGCCCGCAACGGCGCGGCGGTGAGCCAGGGGGAGACCGCTGGGTCCTGGGTGCGGGACCTGGTCCGCGGCCTTGCCTCCATCGCCGGCCTGACCCCGGCCCAGGCGGCGGACCGCGACACCTTCCGCGACTTCACCACCAATGTCCGCAACGGGCTCACCGCCGCCAGCAACGCGCTGGCGGATGAGAGCGGCGCGCTGGGCCTGACCGAGGCGCGGCTGGAAGCGACGAAGACGCAGCATGCGACGATGACGACCTCCCTCACCTCCCAGGTCTCCGGCATCGAGGAGGTGGATCTGGCGGAGACGCTGACGAAATTGCAGGCGACACAATCGGTTCTGGAGACGAGCTACACCGCCATCGGCAATCTCAGCGCGCTGAGCCTGGCGAAATTCCTGGCCTGAGGCGAGGGGTGGCGGGCGCTGCCGCGGCGTCCGGCTTCAGGTGGCGTTAAGCGCCCAATGCCACACTGGCGGCTGCCCAATACGGCGCGGCCTCGAAAGGAAGAGACATGTCCACGCTGGTGCTCGAACTGCGTCAGGGCGATCTGATGGTCGTGAACGGCGCCCCGATCCGCTTCCGCAACCGCACGCGGATCGAGCTGGCGGCCAAGGCGCGTTTCCTGTTCGGCAAGCAGATCATGGCCCCGGAAGCGGCGACGACGCCGGCGCGGCGGATCTATTTCGCCCTGCAGACCGCCTATATCGGGACCGATGAGGAAAGGTCGCGCGGCCTCACTTCCGCCCGCGCCCTGATCGCCGAATTCCAGGCCGCCACCACCTCCGGCCTGGCGCGGGAGATGCTGCGCCAGGCGCTGATCCTGGCCGAGACCGATGATTGCTACCAGGCGCTGAAGCTGGCCCGGCGGGTGATGCGGCATGAGGAGGAGGTGCTGGGCATCCCGCCGCTGATGCCGGTACGGCAATTGGCCTCGCCGCGCGCCGAGGGCAGCCGGGTGGAGGGCTGACGCCCCGCCCGGCGCCGCGCCCCTTGCAGGGCGCCGGCGGAAGGCGAAGCGGAGGGATCAGGACAAGCGGATCAGATGGTGTGGAGGGCGAGGATGGTGCTGCCGCCGGCCCGGGCGCTGCCGCCTGCCTGGCCGGCGGCCGGGGTGATGGCGGCCGGGATCGCAGCAGCGGGGATCGCAGCGGCCGGGGTGGCGGCGGGCACGGCGTGGCTGGCGGCGCTGGCCGGGGCCATGGCGCCAGCGGCCCCGCTGGCGGCAGCGGGGCCCCCGGGGCTGGCCGCGGCGGCGACCTGGGCCGGGCCGGGCAAGGCGGCGGTGCCCGCCCCGCCGCTGCCGGGCGGGGCCGGGCTGGCTGCCGGCCGCTTGCCGGCATTGCGGTAGGCGGCCAATTCGCGCTCGGTCGGCAGGGTGGCGGTGACTTGGCCCTGGTCGTCGCGGAATTGCAGCACCACCAGCCCCAGCCGCGGATCCAGCTTCATCGCCGGGTTCGGAGTCGCCTGGAACGTCTGGGCCGGCGCCGCCGCGCCAGCCCCGCCCGGCAGCGCCTGCGGCGCTTCGGTCCGGGCCGCCGGCAGGCGGGGCATGGCGAGGGACGGGGCGATCTGCATGGTTCTCCAGCCCGATGGAACCACAACGGACGTTAATTAATGGTAAGCGCCTCCCGCAATTGACCCCGGCGGCGGCAGGGAAGAGGATGCCGGCCTTGCCGAACGCCCTCTTCCTGCAGCTCCGCACCCTCGCCGCCGCCAGCCTCGGCGGGCTGCTGCTCACCTTCCTGCATGTGCCGCTGGCCTGGATGATCGGCGCCATGCTGGGCACCGCCGCCCTGGCCTGGCATCTGCCGGTCGCCGTCCCCGGCTGGGCGCGGCCCACCGGGCTGGTCTTCCTCGGGCTTGGCCTCGGCGCCAGCTTCAGCGGGCCGGTGCTGGCGGCGGTATTGGCGGCGCTGCCCGTCATGCTGGTGGGCGGCGTGCTCGCCATCGCCTCCGGCCTCGTCGTCGCCCAGCTCTTCACCCGGCTGGCGGGCACGGACCAGAAGACCGGCTTCTTCTGCGCCGTGCCGGGCGGCGTCATCGTCATGGCCGTGCTGGCGCAGGAGGCGAAGGCGAGCGTCGCCACCGTCACCCTCGCCCAGACCATGCGGGTGCTGGTGGTGGTGCTGAGCTTCCCGCCCCTGCTCGGCTGGCTGGCGCCGCATGGCGACTACGCGGATTTCACCGCCGCCGGCATCGCCACCTGGTGGCCGGGGCTGCTGGCCATGGCCGCGGCCGGCCTGGCCTGCGCCCTGCCGCTGCAACGGCTGGGCCTCGCCAATCCCTGGATGCTGGGGCCCTGCGCGCTGGCCATCGCGCTGGCGGCGACGGGGCACCTGCCCTCCGCCGTGCCGAAGCCGCTGGTGGATGCGGCGCAGGTGGCGATGGGGGCTAATCTCGGCACCCGCCTGACGAGGAGCTTCCTGCTCTCCTCCCGCCGGCTGGCGGTGGCGGCGCTGATCTCCTCCGCCGTGCTGTCGCTGCTGCTGACGGCGCTCGGCCTGCTGGTGGCCTGGGCCAGCGGCTTGCCGGTGGCGGCGCTGATTCTCGGCCTGGCGCCGGGCGGCATGCCGGAGATGGCGCTGACGGCCAAGGCGCTGGAGCTGGGCGTGCCGCTGGTGCTGGGCTTCCACCTGACGCGCACGGTGCTGTGCAACCTGCTGGTGGGGCCGCTGCACCGGGGGGCGGTCAGGCTCGGGCTGCTGTAGTCCGTCGCGAGACCGCTGCGCGGTTCCGCCCGGGCTCCGGAGAACATTCCCAGGAAAGCGCTGCGGGGCCCGGTGCGCCCCGGATTGCCCATGCGCCCAGGGCCCTGGCGCAGCCTCCCCGGCGAAGCCACGGCGGGGCAGCGGCCGATCAGGTCAGGGCAGCTCGAGCCTTACCGCGATGGCGGCGGTGGCCATCACGGCGGGGTCGTCCTGCTCCGGGTTCATCACGTCGAGCCCACCCTTCACCACCCGCACCGTCACCTGGCCATGCGGCAGGGAGGCGCGGATGCGCTCCGCCTCCACCTTCTCCGGCTGCTGCACGCCGATGGTGACATCCACCAGCATCGTCTTCGGGTCCACCTTCAGCGCCCGCAGCATGGAGAGGGAGGAATGGTGCAGCGCATCCTGCACCGCCCGCAGCGCCGCCTTGGTGTAGTCGCCGCCATGCAGGTCGTTGCCGGCGCCGAGTTCCAGGATCACCCGCTTCGCCGGCATCTCAGCGTCCTCCTCCATCCAGGTCCCTTGGCAGATCGAGGAAGACCTCGGCCGCCGCATGCGCCACCAGCGTGCCGCCATCCCCGGCCTCGTTCGGGATCATCAGCCCGCCCTCCACGCATTTCACCTCCCCCGTGCCATGCGGCAGCACCGCCAGCACCTGGGCCTTGTCCACCGTTTCCGGCTTCGGCACGCCGATGGTCACCACCACCTTCATGCTGTCCACATCCACCCCCAGCGCATGGGTGATGGTGAGGGAATTGTGCCAGAGCGCGTCGCGCAGCGCCCGCACCGCGGCCTTGGTGCTGTCCAGGCCGCGGATATCGGTCCCCATGCCGATCTCCAGCACCACGCGCTTCATCGCCATTCGGTATCTCCCCTCCGATTCACGCCTTCGGTGCTCGGCTGCACCTGCGCCCCTCCGGCGGCCGGTGAGCGTTTGCCGGCCCGTTTCACGCCGCCGGTCCTCGGTTTCGCCTACGCCCTCCAGCGGCCGGTGAGCGTTTGCCGATCCGACTCACGCCGCCGATCCTCGGCTTCGCCTGCGCCCTCCGGCGGTCGGATCGGCCCTCTGCGCTGCTTCGTCCTGCGGCCCCGGTCAGGCCTTCTCCACATTCCAGAAGACCGGCACCGGCCCCTTCAGCAGCCCCCGCAGATTGCCCCGCCAGGCGCTGGGCGGAAAGTACTGGCCGAGCGGGATGAAGGGCACCGTCTCGAAGGCGCGGCGCTGGATCGCCTGATCCAGCCGGCGCAATTCCGCCTCATCCGTGCCGTCCATCCAGGCGTCGCGCATCCGCTCCATCTCCGGGTCGTCCGGCCAGCCGAACCAGGCGCCGCCGCCATTGCCGCGGAGATTGGTGGCGAAGACCGGGTCGCGGTACTCGGCGGCAGGGAAGCCGGAGGGGAAGAGCGACCAGCCACCCTTCTCCAGCGGCTCCTTGCTCGCCCGCCGCTGCACGATGGTGCCCCAATCCATCGCCTGGTCGTCGATGTTCAGCCCCGCCTCCCGCCAAGCGGCGACGGCGACGCTGGTGAAGGCGTCGTAAAAGGTCTGGTCGGTGGGGTGCATGCAGGCGATGCGCTCCCCGGCATAGCCGGCCTCCGCCAGCATGGCGCGCAGCCGCGCCTTGTCCGGGCGCTGCGTCACCGCCTCCATCCCCGCCTCGCTGGCGGAGGGCGTGCCGGGCAGGAAATAGCCGACCGGGGCGCGGTAGAGCGAGCGGTCCTCGCCCATCGCCGCGGTCATCGCCTCCGCCGGGTCGATCGCCGCGGCCAGCACGCGGCGGATGGCGGCATTGGCGGTGGGGCCCTGCATGTGGTTGGGGCGGATGGCGCCGAAGGTGCCGTAATTGTCCAGGATGCCCACCGCGACGCCGCGCGCCCGCTTCAGCCGCGGCAGCAGATCCGGCAAAGGCTGGTCGATCCAGTCCACCTCGCCATTGATCAGCGCATTGGCCGCCGTCGCCGCATCCGGGATGAAGCGCCATTCGACGCGGTCCACCTTCACGCGGTAGCCGCCGGCGGCGTGGCTCACCGGCTCGTCGCGCGGCTGGTAGGCTTCGTATTTGGCGAAGATGGCGCGGCTGCCGGGCAGGTATTCGTCGGCCACCCAGCGGAAGGGGCCGCTGCCGACGATCTCCGAGACCTGGCGATAGGGGTCCGTCGCCGCCAGCCTGGCCGGCATGATGACGGGGCTGGGCTGGGTCTTGGCCAGGGCGTAGGGCAGCGAGGCGAAGGGCTTGCTCAGCCGCCAGAGCAGGGTGCGATCGTCCGGCGCCTCCAGCGCTTCCAGCCGCGCCTTGATGGTCTGGCCGACGGGGTCCCGCACCATCCAGCGCTGCAGGCTGGCGACGCAATCCCGCGCCAGCACGGGCTCGCCGTCATGGAAGCGGAGGCCCTCGCGCAGCCGCATGGTCCAGCGCTTCGCATTGTCCTCGGCGCGGAAGCCTTCCAGCATCTGGGGCTTGGGTTCGAGATGCTCGTCGCGGCCAAACAAGGTCTCGAACAGCATCCCGGCGACGTTGCGGGTGACGACGGCGGTGGTCCAGACTGGGTCCAGGCTGCCGATGCTGGCCTGCGGCACATGCACCAGCACCTTGGGGGCCTGGCCGAGGGCAGGGCGGGCCAGGGCGACAGCAGCCCCGGCCGCCAGCAGATCGCGGCGTCGCAGCATGATTTCCTCCCGTGCTTTGGCGGGAGTGTCCTGCAATCCCATGGCGGTGTCGAGGAGGGCTCTGCCCTCCCCTCGCATCGGACGCGGTGCGCCCGATCCGCCAAAGGCCGAAGGGCCTGCGGAAACCATGGGTCTCAGGCCCGTCGGTCGAGACGCCAAGCTCGGGGGCTCGAGGGTCCTTCGGCCCTTTGCGGGGTTGGACGCACTGCGTCCAACGTGAGGGGAAGGGCGGAGCCCTCCCCCAACTCAGCGGCCGGTGGCGATCCCCGCCTCCGCAATCACCTTCGCCCATTTCGGGATGTCCCGCGCGATGAGGTCCCGCATCCCCTCCGGCGCGCCCGGCGTGACGTCGAGGCCAAGCTGCGCGAAGCGCGCCTGCATTTCCACATCCGCCAGCACCCGCCGCGCATCGGCATTCACCCGCGCGACGATGGCGGCAGGCAGGCCGGGCGGGCCCATCAGCCCGAACCAGGAGGTGGCCTCGAAACCCGGAAACCCCTGCTCCGCCACGGTCGGGAAATCCGGCGCGTTCGGCGACCGCTCCAGCGAGGTGATGGCGACGCAGCGCAGCTTGCCGTCCCGCACCATGGACAGGGCGGCGCCGGTGTTCTGGATGCCGATCGGCACCACGCCGTTCAGCACATCGGCGAGATTGGCGCCGCGATAGGGGATGTGCTCCATCCGGATACCGGCCTGGTGGCACAGCATCTCGCCCGCGATGTGCTGCGGCGTGCCGACGCCGGGCGTGCCATAGACCAGCGTGCCCGGCTCCGCCTTCGCCCGGGCGATGATCTCCGGCAGCGTCCTCTGCGGCAGGTCGAGATTGGTGAAGATCAGCGAGGGCATGGTCAGCAGCAGCCCGATCGCTTCCAGATCCTTGCGCGGATCGAAGGGCAGGGTCTGCAGGCTGGGCACGATGGTCAGCGCGCCATTGGCGCCGAACAGCAGGGTGTGGCCGTCCGGCGCGGATTTCGCCACCCGGTCGGCGCCGATGGCACCGCCATTGCCGGGGATGTTCTCCACCACCACGGGCTGGCCCCAGGCCTCGCTGAAGCGCTGGGCGAAGATGCGGCCAGTGATGTCCGTGGCGCTGCCGGGGGTGAAGCCCACCACCAGCCGCACCGGCCGGCTCGGCCAGCCGGTTTGTGCCAGGGCGGGCGCCGCCAGCCCCGAGCCCGCCGCCGCCGCAACGCCCAGCAGCGCCCGGCGAGACCATGCGTGATGCATGCCGCTTCCTCCCTTCCGACGGCGCCTTGGCGGCGCATGCGCGATGTTACGCCGGAAGGGTAAAGGGATGTCTCCGCCGGCGTCCAGAACGGCCTGTCAACGGGAACAGGCGGCGCCGCCGAGGACGCAGAATTTCGCGCAATGCGGGTGGTTCAGCGGCACCGGCCGGGCGGCCTCGGCGAGCGTTCCGCCCAGCTCGAATTGCGGGTCGTAGGGCAGCAGGGTGCAGGCCAGCACCGACGGCCGCGCCGCCCCGCGCCGCTTCACCAGCATGCGGGCGGAGGCGCACATCAGGCTGTCCGGCGATTTCTTCAATATGCCCCAGCAGGCGGTGGTGATCTCCGGCACATCCGCCGCGGCATCCATCTCCGGGAACAGCATCAGCGCCACCGGATCGGTGGCATCCACCGGAATGCGATGGGCGGCGAAAAGCCGGGCGAAGCCGGCCCGCATCGCCGCCTCCCCCTCCCCGCCGAAGCCGGCGCGGCCGGCGACATGCACCTGGAAGCCATGCTCCGCCAGCCAGAGCAGCCCGTCCAGCGCCTGGGCGAAGCTGCCCGCCTGCCGCTCGGCATCGTGCAGGGCGGGGTCGTAGTGGTCGAGGCTGACGCGCAGCGTCAGCCGCGCGCGATACGCCGCGCGCAGCGCCAGCAGGGCGGCGGCGTGGTGGCGCATCGGCTTCATCGCATTGGTCAGCACCAGGGCGCGGAAGCCGCGCCCCAGCACGGCCTCCAGCATCGCCGGCAGCTCCCGGTTCAGGAAAGGCTCGCCGCCGGTGAAGCCGATCTCCTCCACCGGCAGGGCGTCGCGCGCGATCTCCGCCAGGAAGGGCGCCAGCTCCGCCGCGGAGAGATAGGCCAGCGCGTCGTTCCGCGGGCTGCTTTCGATATAGCAATGGCGGCAGGTGATGTTGCACAGCGTGCCGGTATTCACCCAGAGCGTCCGCAGCGCCGCCAGCGTCACCACGGCGCGCGATTCGCCCTTCGCCGTCACCAGCGGGTCACGGAATTTTCCGGCGGCGAGCGGGCGGTGCGGCGAAGGGGCTGACAAGCGGCGACCTCCTGATGACCAGCTAGAGCGGTTTCACGCTGACTGTGCAGCGCGAAACCGCTCTAGCTTATGGATCGTAGAGCAGATTCACGCCTCCGGGCGATGCCGCCCTCCGGCGATCTGCTCGAGGGATTCGTCCTCACGCGACAAGGGTTACACGACGCCGGCTTCCTGGCGCCGCAATCCCGCAGCGTTCGGCATCAGGAAGCCGGCCCTTGTTTTCAGCGGCCTGCCTGTTCGCTCCATGCGCCGGAACGCCGGCGAACCCTGCGGGCAGGACATTGGCGAAAACCCCGGCACACATCCCGTTAACCACCGCGTGAGACCTTCCCCGCGTGGCTGTCGTGACCCACCCCTCCCCGAACCTGCCGGACCCGCGCAATTTCGACCCGGTGATCTTCCCGGGCACCGCGGGGCTCGGCGAATGGCCGCCGCCGGCCTTCGACTTCGCGGCCGCCGCGCTGCGCGAGCCCGGCCTGTGCTTCGAGCGCGATGCCGGCGGCGCCATCGCCGTGGTGCGCCGCTTCGATCATATCCGCCTGCTCGTCGATATCGAGCGCGCCCATCTGATGTTCGACATCCGGCCGGGCACGCGGGATTTCCTGCTGCTCCGCCTGGTCCCGCCGGCGCTGCGCTATATCGAGACGGTGGAGCCGAACGACCCGGTGCCGCCTGCGCTGCGGGACGAGGACCCGCCCTTGCCGGAGGAGCACCATATCTACGCCGCCACCACCGCCCTGGTGGAGGCCATGGCGGCGACGGCGCAGGAGGAGGCGGTCGCGCTCTGCGATTCTATCCGCCGGGTGCCGCCGGGGGCGGAGATGTTCGAGCAGGCGGTGGCCCGCTGCATCACGCGGGAGGGGCTGCCGCTGGAGACCGTGGCGCCGCTGGCAAGGCGGCTGCAGCGCCTGGCCAATGCCCATGCCGGGGCGCTCGCCGCCGCCGCCGCCCAGCCGGATTACCGCGCCATGGAGCGCATGGTGCACCTGACCCACAAGGTGCTGGGGGATGATCGGCGCTGGGCGAATGATCTGCTGACCCTGGCGCTCGGCTCGCTGGGCCCGGTGATCGACCGGCCGCGCCGTACCATGGATCTGGTGGTGCGGGAGGCGGATGCCAGTTTGCGCCGCCCCGGGGCGCTGCAGAATCTCGGCCGGCTGATCACCACCCAGCGCAATTTGCGGGACCGGCTGACGGATCTCGCCTTGTTCTGGGGCCGCACGGCCACGGCCTGGCTGGCGGTGCATCCGGAGACCACGGACCGGCGGGAAATCGAAGGGCTGGCGCGCAACACGCTACGGCGGCTCTCCATCAATTCCCTCTACCAGCCGCCGGACTGATTTCACCGCCAAACCAGCCGCCGGACTGATTTCACCGCCAAGCCGCCGGCGCGGCGTCGTGGGGCCCCGGCATCCGTCACGATCGGCGCCTCGCACAGCCTGCCGCGGCAAAGCCGCGACGGGGCAACAGGCGGCGCGGGCGGACCGTGGACGCTGTGCGCCAGCCTCAAGGGGCGCGGCGGAAGGGTTGCAGCAGCAGGCGGTCCAGCCGCTGCTGCGGCGCCGCGCGCCAGCCGGGCAGGCCGATCACCACCGCCTCCCCCGCCGCCGGCGCGGCGCGGTAGCTGCCGAAGATCCGGTCCCACCAGGGCAGGCAGAAGCCGAAGCAGCTATCCGTCTCCGCCTTCGCTTCCGAGTGATGGGTGCGGTGCATCTCGGGCGTCACCAGCACCAGGCGCAGCGCCTGCTCCAGCCGTGGCGGCAGGCGGATGGCGGCGTGGTTGAACATGGCGGTCGCGTTCAGCAGCACCTCGAAGGCGAGCACCGCAACGGGCGGCGCGCCCAGCGCCACCACCGCCGCCATCTTCAGCGCCATGGAAAGCAGGATTTCCAGCGGGTGGAAGCGCAGCGCGGTGGTGGCATCCAGATCGGGGTCCGCGTGATGCACCCGGTGCAGCCGCCAGAGCAGTGGAACCGCATGGCTCACCCGGTGCTGGGCATAGACCAGCAGATCCAGCGCCAGCAGCGCCGCCGGCACAGAGAACCATGGCGGCGCGCCGGCCAGCAGCCCGATCCCCCGCGCCTCCGCCCAGAGCGCGGCGCCGACCGCCGCGGCCGGCACCGTCGCCCGCACCGCCAGCGCCCCCGCCACCCCCAGGCCGAGATTGCCCAGCCACCGCGCCGCGGTGGCGCGGCGCCAGGGCCATAGCCTTTCGGCCAGCAGCAGCGCCGCCAGCACCCCGAGGAAGACAGCCAGACGGATCACCGGTTCCTGCGGCATGGGCGCAAAATGGCGCGAAGGGCACTATCCTCCAAGCGCCGGGCGGGGGGGCCGCCTATATCCTGCCGGCCCACCCGGAAAGCTTAGCCAGGCCACGCCACCCCCGAGGACCCACCCAGGCCGACGACCCGGGCCGACCACCCAGGCCGACCACCCAGGCCCATGACCCCAGGCCCATGACCCAGGAAGGACGCCGCATGAGCTGGCAACCCGCCGAGGACCCCGTCTGCCCCGCCCCGCCGTCCGGCGTGGAGCTGGTGCTGCTGCCCCGCGCCCATGATGTGGGCGGCTTCGAGGTGCGCCGCGCCCTACCGGCCAAGGAACGCCAGATGGTCGGCCCCTTCATCTTCTTCGACCAGATGGGGCCGGGGGAATTCCTGGCCGGCAAGGGGCTGGATGTGCGGCCGCACCCGCATATCGGGCTTTCCACCGTCACCTACCTGTTCCAGGGGTCCATCCTGCACCGGGACAGCCTCGGCTCCCGCCAGCCCATCCTGCCGGGGGCGGTGAATTGGATGACGGCCGGGCGCGGCATCGTCCATTCCGAGCGGACCGATGCGGCAGAGCGGGACCATGCCAACCCGCTCTACGGCATCCAGCTCTGGGTGGCGCTGCCGAAGGGGTTGGAGGAGACCGATCCCTCCTTCATCCACCACCCTGAAGCGACCCTGCCGGCTGTCACCGATGGCGGGCTCTCCCTGCGGCTGATCGCCGGCGAGGGCTGGGGGCTGCGCTCTCCGGTCGCTACCGCCTCGCCGCTCTTCTACGCCGATGCGGTGCTGGCCCCGGGCGCCGCGGTGCCGCTGCCGGAGCAGCAGGAGGAACGCGCCGCCTATGTGCTGGAAGGCGGTGTGAGCGTCGCCGGCGACGTGTTCGAGGCCGGGCGGATGCTGGTGTTCCGCGCCGGGGACAAGCTGGCGCTGCTGGCCGGGCCGCAGGGCGCGCGGCTGCTGCTGCTGGGCGGCGCGGCCATGGACGGGCCGCGCTACCTGTTCTGGAATTTCGTCGCCTCCAGCCGGGAGCGGATCGAGCACGCCAAGGAGGAATGGCGGGCGCAGCGCTTCGCCAAGGTGCCGGACGATGCGGAGGAGTTCATCCCGCTGCCGGAGGCGCGGGTGCAGGCCGGCGCCGCGACGCGGCCGAGCGAGGGGTCGCCGACCAGCTAGTGTCCCGGTTCCGAAGTCCTGCGGACTTCGTTCTCGGGCACTAGCTTTTGTTTTCAGTCGCCTGCTTGTCCGCTACGTCGCTGGGAATCCAGCGAACTTCGCGGGCAGGACACTAGAGCAAACTCCGATCAGGTGGCATCACCTGATCGGAGTATTTGCTCGCTTGGACAAAGGCCTAGAGCATTCTCCATGGACCAAGGTGCATGGAGAATTGCTCTAGATGCGGACCGCGCTGATCTACACCCTGGCGGCGCTGGCCGAGATCGCCGGCTGCTTCGCCGCCTGGGCCTGGTGGCGGCTGGGCGCCTCGCCGCTGTGGCTGGTGCCGGGCGGGCTGAGCCTGGCGGCCTTTGCCGGGCTGCTGACGCTGAGCCCGGCCGAGCTGGCGGGGCGCGCCTTCGCCGCCTATGGCGGGGTGTATATCGTGGCGAGCCTCGCCTGGATGTGGCTGGTGGAGGGACGGGCGCCGGATCGGTGGGATGTGGCCGGGGCGGTGGCGTGCCTGGGCGGGGCCGGGGTGATCCTGTTCGGGCCCAGGCATTGAGAGGGGCTCCGCCCCTCTCAAACTCTCCCCGCCAAAGGCCGAAAGGCCTTGGAAACCATGAGTTTTGCGCTTCGACCGACGGGTCCAAACTCACGGGTTCCAAGGGCCCTTCGGCCCTTTGCGGGGTGAGCGCGAGAGGGGCAGAGCCCCTCTCGACTAGGTCAAGAACGCCCCCCCATTCACATGAATGGTCTGCCCGGTGACATACCCGCCCTCCGGCCCCGCCAGCAGCCGGACCATGGCGGCGATCTCCTCCACCGAGCCCTTCCGCTGCAGCGGGATCCCGCTTTCCCGCATCGTGCTCGGCCGCGCGCCCGCGGACGCCCCGCGCACCGTGTCGATACTGCCCGGCGCCACGGCGTTGCAGCGGATGCCATGTGGCGCCAGCTCCACCGCCAGCGCCCGCATCAGCCCTTCCAGCCCGGATTTGCTGGCTGAGACATGCACCCGGTTCGGCGTGCCGATATGGGTCGAAATCCCCGACAGCCCGATGATCGAACCGCCGCCGCGCCGGATCATCTGCGGCACCACCGCCTGGCTGAGGATGAAGGCGCCATCCAGCGCCACGGAGAGGATCTCCCGCCACTCCGCCAGCGACATCTCCAGGAACGCCGTCTGCCGTCGCAGCCCGGCATTGGCCACGGCGATGTCGATGCCCCCCAGCTCCGCCTCCGCCCGCGCCGCCATGGCGGCGACGGCATCCGGCACGGTGACATCCGCCAGGCAGGCGATGGCGGTGCCGCCGGCAGCGCGGATCTCCGCCGCCACGCCCTCGATCGCCGCCTGGTCGTGGCGGCCGTTCACCACCACCGCCGCACCGTCCCGCGCCAAGCTCAGCGCGATGGCCCGGCCGATATTCTTGCCCGCGCCGGTGACGAGGGCGACCTTCCCGGCCAGGACGCCCGATGCCCGGAGCGGCGCGGGCCGCGGCGGGCCGGGCCGGCCGCCCTCTTCCTCTTGTGCGCCCGCCATCTCAGCCCTCGGTCACATAGGGCTTGGCCGCCGCCTCATAGGCGCCGTAGCCCAGCAGCTCGCGGAATTTCGCGGTGGGCAGCGCCGCCCCGACCGCCTCCTGCTCTCCGGCCTTCAGCGCCGCCAGCCCGGCCTCGATCCCCGCCATGGCCGGGGAGATCATGCCCGTCGGGAAGGTGCCGATCTTGAGGCCCAGCTCCGCCGCCAGCGTCTGGCTCGGCGCGATGCGACCGCCGCCCGGGGAGAGCACGGCGAAGGAAGGCCGACCCTTCGCCGCCGCGACGGCCCGCCGCACCTCCGCCTCATCCGCCGGGCTGTCGAGGAAGAGGATATCGGCCCCCTCCTCCACATACATCTCGATCCGCGCCACGGCTTCGTCGATGCCGGCGGTCGGGCGGCAATCCGTGCGGGCGAGGATCAGGATGCCGCTCTCCTTCGCCGCGGCGACGGCGGCGCGGATCTTCATCCGCGCTTCCTCGCGCGGGATGCAGGGCTTGCCGGCGGCGGTCAGGCCGCGCGGGGTGATTTTGTCCTCGATGAGGATGGCGGCGGCGCCGGCCTGGCCGTAGGCGCGGACGGTGCGCTGCACGTTCATGGCATTGCCGTAGCCATGGTCGCCATCGGCCAGGATCAGCAGATCCGGCGCGGCGCGGCGCACCATGGTGAAGCTGTCGAACATCTCGCCGAAGGAGATCAGGTCGAGATCCGGCCCGCCAAGGCGGCTGGCGGCGACGCAGGAGCCGGAGAGGAATGCAGTCTTGAAGCCGGCGCCGGCGGTGAGCTTGGCGGAGATGCCATCCCACACCGCCGGCATGGCGATGAGGCCGGGCTCGGCCAGCAGGGCGCGCAGGCGTTCAGGCGGGGTGGGCATGGCATTTCCTCGGGAGTCGGTTGGGGGAGGATGTTGAGCGCGTTTCGGGCCGGCTGGAAATAGGGGCGGTCCGAGAGGGGCTCTGCCCCTCTCGGGCTCACCCCGCCAAAGGCCGAAAGCCTTTGGAAACCTTGAGCCTGGACCCGCCGGTTCGAACTGCGGGACAAAAATCGCAATAGCTGTCGGTCCCTGGCGAGGATCGGAGGCGGCGCGCCTACGGGCGTCCTTGAACGGCGTGCCGGCGCCATGACGCAAGAGACCCGCCACAAGCCCTTCTGCGGCAGGCTCAAAGGATCGGCTAGCGCAGATCGCCGGAGGGCGGCATCGCCCGGAGGCGTGAATCTGCTCTACAATCCATAAGCCAGAGCGGTTTCGCGCTGCACAGTCAGCGTGAAACCGCTCTAGAAATGGCTCCAGCCGAGCCGCGGCAAGGCCAAGGGCGCGCCGGCAGCATCCAGTACCCGCACCTCGGCAGGTCCCTCCACGAATTCGCCGATGCGCGTCACCGCCACGCCGGCCGCCGCGGCACGAGCCTCGACCTCCGCCCCCTGGCCGGGCGGTGCCGCGAACAGCAGCTCATAGTCGTCACCACCACCCAGCACCAAAGGCAGCAGCGCCGGGTCCCCCGCCAGCAGCGCCGCGGCCGGCGGGGAAAGCGGCACGGCATCCGCCCGCAGCACCGCCCCGCAGCCCCCGGCCCGGCAGAGATGCCCAAGGTCCTGCACCAGCCCGTCCGAGACATCCATCGCCGCTCGTGCCAGCCCGCTCAGCGCCTGGCCCAGCGCCAGCCGCGGCTGCGGCACCCGGTAGCGCCCCGCCAGATGCCCCGCCGCATCCGCCGGCAGCCTGCCTTGGAGCACCCGTAGCCCCAACGCCCCATCGCCGATGCTGCCGGAGACCCAGATCTCGTCCCCCGGCCGCGCCCCCGCCCGCCGCAGCGCCGCCCCGGGCGCCACATGGCCGAGGATGGTGAGGGACAGGCTGATCGGCCCGGGGATGGAGACCGTATCCCCACCCAGCACGGAAAGCCCGAATTCTGCCTGATCCGCCGCCAGCCCGGCGACAAAGCCAGCCAGCCACGCCTCGGACGTGCCCGCCGGCAGCGCCGTCGTCATCAGATAGCCCAGCGGCGCCGCCCCCATGGCGGCCAGATCCGAGAGATTCACCCGCAGCAGCTTGCGCCCGATGGTCTCCGGCGGGTCCTCGGCCAGGAAATGCACCCCCGCCACCATCGCATCCGCCGCCAGCACGAGCTGCTGCCCCGGCGGCGGGTCCAGCAGCGCCGCGTCATCCGCCAGATCCAGCGCGCCGGGCCCGGCCAGCTTGCGGAAATGCCGGGCGATGAGCGCGAATTCGCCCGGCAGGCTCATCGCCCTCGCGCCTCAGCGCCGGTGCTGGGCGGCGAATTCCTCGGCGCGCAGCGCCCGCGCCATGGCGTCCAGCACGCCATTGGCGAAGCGCGGCTCCTCGCCGCCGAAGAAGCCATGCGCGATGTCGAGATACTCGTTGATCACCACCCGCGCCGGCGGCGCCTTCTGCTCCCACAGCTCCGCCGCCGCGGCGCGCAGCAGGGCGCGCAGCACCGGGTCCAGCTTGGCCAGCGGCCAATCCTCGTCCAGATGGCGGGCGATGATGCCGTCCAGCACCTCGCCATTCTTCGCCGCCCGGCGGACGATGGCGCTGAACAGCGGCGCGTCCGCCTCCGGCACCTGGCCATCCTCGAAGGCGCCGGTGCCGAGGCGGTGGCGCAGGAATTGGGAGATGACCGGCTCCGCCGCCTCCCCTGTCTGCTCGCTCTGGTACAGCGCCTGCACCGCCGCCAGCCTTGCGCCGGTGCGCGGCCGGCCGCGCGAGGCGGGCGCCGCCTGGGCGGGGCGCTTGCCCTTGGCCGCCGGCTTCGGCGCAGCGGCAGCGGGCCTGGCCTGCGGCTTCGCCGCCTCCGGCTTCCCCTCCGCCGCCATTTCCGCGCGCAGCCGGTCGAGCTCCGGCGTCTCCGATCCTTCCTTCGGCATCAGAGACCCCAGCGCCGCCGCAGCCGGAGCTGGCCGAGCAGCGCATGCGCCGCCTCGGCCCCCTTGTTGTGCTTGTCCTCCGCCGAGCGGGCCAGGGCCTGGGTGAGGGTGTCCACCGTCAGCAACCCGAAGCCGATGGCGGCGCCGGTCTCGCTGGAGATGTCCATCACCCCCTGGCAGATGGCGGTGCAGATGAAGTCGTAATGGTCGGTCTCGCCCTTCACCACGCAGCCCAGCAGCAGGAAGCCGTCATATTCTTCCGTCTTCTGCGCCAGCGCCATGCGCAGCGCCGCCGGCAGCTCATAGCCGCCGGCCACCGCCACGGTCTGGTGGAAGGCGCCAACGGCGGCGAAGACCTGCTCCGCGCCGCGGCGCATGCCGCTCACCACCGCCTCGTAATAGGGTGCCTCAATCACCAGCAGCCGCGGCGCGGGGCCCGGTACGGGCTCTGCCACGCGCTCCGGCGCGTCGATCGTACTCATTCCGCATCCTTCCGGAGGAGCGGCCGCGTCTCGACAACCCTCAGGCCATAGCCTTCCAGGCCGACGATCGGCCTTGGGTTGTTGGACAGCCGCACCATGTCGCGTACGCCAAGATCGGCCAGGATCTGGGCGCCGATCCCATAGTCGCGGATCTCCGGCGGTGCAACGCGGCGATCCTTGTTGCGCTTCACCTGCTCGCTCATATTCGTCGGGCGCCAGTCGCGGATCACCACCACCACGCCGCGCCCGGCCTGGGAAATCATCCGCATCGCCTCATGCAGGTCGCGGCTGCCGGTGCCCATGATGGTGTCGTGCAGCAGGTTCGCCGCATGCATCCGCACATGCACGGGACCGGGGACGGTGACGTCGCCTTTGACCAGCGCCAGGTGCTCGCCATGCTCCAGCGTCTGGGCATAGACCACGAGCTGCCATTCGCCGCCGATCAGGTGGTCGATCGTGCCTTCCTGGATGCGCCGCACCAGCCTTTCCGTCCGCCGGCGATGCGCGATGAGGTCGGCGATGGTGCCGAGCTTGAGGCCGTGATGCTGCGCGAAGGTGACGAGGTCCGGCATCCGGGCCATCGTCCCGTCGTCGTTCATGATCTCGCAGATGACGCCGGAGGGATTCAGCCCGGCCAGCCGCGCGAGGTCGACCGAAGCTTCGGTATGCCCGGCGCGGACCAGCGTGCCGCCATCCCGCGCCATCAGCGGGAAGACATGGCCCGGCGTCACCAGATCCTCCCGCCCCGCCTCCGGGTTGATGGCGACGGCGATGGTATGCGCCCGGTCGGCGGCAGAGATGCCGGTGGTGACGCCCTCCTTCGCCTCGATGGAGACGGTGAAGGCGGTGGAATGCCGCGTGCCGTTGGCGGCGGCCATCAGCGGCAGGCCGAGCTGTTCCACCCGGTGCCGGCCGAGCGCCAGGCAGATCAGCCCGCGCGCGTGCTTGGCCATGAAATTGATGGCGTCCGGCGTGGCGAATTGCGCCGGGATGACGAGATCGCCCTCATTCTCCCGGTCCTCGTCATCCACCAGGATGAACATGCGGCCGCGTCGGGCTTCCTCGATCAGCTCCTCGGTCGGGGAGATGAAATCGGCGAAGCTGGCCTTGTGCGGCAGGGCGGCGGTCATCCTGGAGGTCCCCTACTGAGCGGCCGGCGGGGCCAGCGCCCCGGGATCGGCCGCCACCAGCCGCGCCACATAGCGGGCCAGCGTATCGATCTCGATGTTCACCCGCGCGCCGGGCTGCAGCGTGCCGAAGGTGGTCACGGCGGCGGTGTGGGGAATGATGTTGACCCCGAACACGTCCCCGTCAACCTCGTTAACCGTCAGTGACACCCCGTCGATGGCGACGGAGCCCTTGACGGCGACGAAGCGTGACAAACCGGGCGGCAGGCGGAACCGCCAGCGCACCGACCCGTTCTCCGGCGCTGCCGAGAGCACCTCCGCCACGCCATCGACATGGCCGGAGACGAGGTGCCCGCCCAGCTCGTCGCCGATGCGCAGCGAGCGTTCCAGATTGACCCGGCTGCCCGGGCGGAAGCCGCCCAGGATGGTCTTCGACAGGGTCTCGGCCGAGGCATCCACCGCGAACCAGTCGCCGCCGAGCTGGACGGCGGTGAGGCAGCAGCCGGAGCAGGCGATGGAGGCGCCGATGACGGCCGGTGCCGGCTGCGCCAGGAAGGCAGGGGAGGTGCCGATGACGAGGCGCATATCCTGCCCCTCCCCGATCGGCTGCACCTCCCTGACCGTTCCGAGGTCGGTCACGATTCCGGTGAACATGGCCCCTCGACCTCCTCGCTGACATATTCGCTGAGCCAGTCCGCCCCGACCGGCCGGCTGGAGATGCGCCGGAATCTGGGCATGGCGGAAAGCAGGTCCAGCGGCAAGGGCTGCACGGCCGGCAGCCCGTCCCCGCCCATGATTCCGGGCGCGTGGAACCAGGCGAGGCGCTGCACCAGCCTGGCGCGCAGCAGCGCGGCAGCAAGGCCGGCGCCGCCTTCGGCCATCACCCTGGTGATGCCGCGCTGCGCCAGGGCGCCGAGCAGGGCGGCCAGGTCCAGCCCGCGCCTTTCCCGCCGCACCGGCAGGATTTCCACCCCCGCTTCCTGATAGGGGGCGAGGGCGGCGGGCTTCTGCCCGGTGCGGGTGGCGATCCAGGTCGGCACAAGCCGCGCCGTGGTGACCAGCTTCGCGCCGAGCGGCGTGCGCAGCCGGGAATCCGCCACCACCCGCGCCAGCTTCACGCGGGACATGCCGGGGATGCGGCAGGTCAGCTCCGGATCATCCGCCAGCACCGTGCCGCTGCCGACCAGGATGGCGTCATGCCGGGCGCGGATGGCATGCGCGGCGCGGCGGGCCTCCGGGCCGGTGATCCATTGGCTCTCGCCGGTGGCGGTGGCGATGCGGCCATCCAGCGTCGTCGCGAGCTTCAGGGTGACGAGGGGCAGGCCGCGGGTGATGCGGCGGGCGAAGCCGGCATTCAGCGCCTCCGCCTCCGCCCGGCCAAGGCCGAGTTCGACGATCACGCCGGCCTCCCTGAGGCGGGCCAGGCCGCGGCCATCGACGCGCGGGTCCGGGTCGCCGGCCGCGACGACCACGCGCCTGACGCCGGCGCGGATCAGGGCGTCGCAACAGGGCGGGGTGCGGCCCCAATGGGAACAGGGTTCCAGGGTGACATAGGCGGTGGCGCCGCGCGCCGCCTCGCCGGCGCGGTCCAGGGCCTGGGTCTCGGCATGCGGGCGGCCGCCGGGCTGGGTCCAGCCGCGGCCGACCACCTGGCCATCCTTCACCAGCACACAGCCCACGGCCGGGTTGGGCCAGGTATTGCCCAGCCCGCGGCGAGCCACCGCCAGCGCCGCCCGCATATGGGCAAGATCGGCGTCAGGATCGGCCATGGGGCGGCGCTGTGAACATCATCGGGGGAAAGTGGCGTGACAAAGGGGTGAACGAAAGGGGGGATCGGGGAGGGCCCTGCCCTCCCCGAGCTCCTCCCGCAACGGGTTCCCATCGACGATGCGGGGCATTGTCGATGGGGTCTCCCTCAGGCCGAAGGGCCTTCGGAAGCCATGAGTCAGGCGCGTTCCAGCAGTACCGCGCCGGCGGGCAGCACCCGTCCGCTCCAGCCGGGCGGCACCAGGGTGGTGGCATCCAGCTGCGTCAGGATGGCGGGGCCGGCGAAGGTCGCCCCGGCCGCCAGCCGGGCGCGGTCCAGGATGCGCGCCTGCACCACGCCCTCCGGCCGGCGCAGCGCCTGGGTGCCGAGCTCGGCGCCCTCGCCGCCCTGGGGGGCCGGCATGGTCGGCGCCGGCAGGCGGCCCGCCGCCTCCACCCGCAGCGTCACGATCTCGATCGCCACCCCGGGCAGGTCGAAGCCGTACAGGCCGCGATGCGCCGCGGCGAAGCCCTCCGCCAGCGCCGCCCGCGGATCGGCCGCCGCCGGCCAGGGGACCGCCAGCTCGAAGCCCTGCTCCTCATAGCGCAGCAGGGCGCGGCGCTGCGTGCTGCGATCCGCTTCCGCCACCGCCTCCTGCGCGAACCAGGCGGCGGCCTCCGCCTCCAGCGCGGCGAAGCCGGCCTCCAGCCCGGCGGGATCGGCCACCGCCAAGGGCTGCGCCACGCTGCGGCTGAACTCCGCCTTCAGATCCGCCGCCAGCAGCCCCTGCGCACACAGCACCCCCGGCGAGGGCGGCACCAGCACTCGGGTCATCCCCAGCAGCTCCGCCAGCGCCGTGCCATGCAGCGGCCCGGCGCCGCCGAAGGGGACGAGCGCGAAGCCGCGCGGATCATGCCCCCGCTCCACCGAGACGATGCGGATGGCGCCCACCATGGTGTTGTCGGCAATGGCGAGGATGCCGCGCGCCGCCGCTTCCAGGCTCAGCCCCAGCGGCTGTGCCACATGCTCGGCGATCGCCGCCTCCGCCCGCGCCGGGTCCAGCGCCATCCGCCCGCCCAGCAGCGCGGGCGGCAGATGCCCGAGCACCAGATGCGCATCCGTGACCGTCGGGCGGCTGCCGCCGCGGCCGTAGCAGGCGGGGCCGGGATCGGCCCCGGCGCTCTCCGGCCCCACCGTCAGCGCCCCGCCGGCGACGCGCGCCAGGGAGCCGCCGCCCGCGCCGATGGTGACCATGTCCACCATCGGCAAGGGCAGCGGCCAGGGCCCGACCCTTCCGGATTGCGTCAGCCCCGCCTGCCCGCCCTTGATGAGGCAGATATCCGCCGAGGTGCCGCCGATATCGACGGTGATGATGTCCGGAATCCCCGCCGCCCGCGCCATGGCGGCGGCGCCGACCACCCCGGCCGCCGGGCCGGAGAGCGCCGTCTGCACCGGCGCGCGGCGGATGGCCGCCGCCCCGGCGACCCCGCCATTGGAGCGCATCAGCAGCAGCGGCGCGGCGATGCCGCCCTTGGCCAGCCTTTCCTCCAGCCGCCCGACATAGGTGGCGACGGCGGGCATGACGGCGGCGTTCAGCACCGTCGCCATGCTGCGTTCGTATTCCCGCACCACCGGCAGTACGTCGCAAGAGGCGGTGAGCGCCAGGCCGGGCGCCGCCTCGCGGGCGATCGCCAGCGCCCGGCGTTCCTGCGCCGGGTTGGCGAAGCTGTGCAGGAAGCATATGGCGATGGCCTGCGCCCCGCCCGCCTGCGCCGCCTGCACGGCTTCGCGCACCGCCTGTTCGTCCAGCGGCGCCAGCTCCGCGCCATCGGCGCCGATGCGGCCCGGGATCTCGAAGACCAGCGAAGGTGGCACCGGGCGCTTCGGCTTCCGCCAGGCCCAAAGATTGTCCCGCCGCGGCAGATCCGCGCGGCCGATCTCCAGCACATGCCGGAAGCCCTTGGTGGTGAGCAGCGCCGTTGGCGCCGTCTTGCCCTCCAGGATCAGGTTGGTGGCGACGGTCGTGCCATGCAGCACCCGGCCGATCTCGCCGGCGCTGCGCCCTGCCTCCGCCAGCGCCAGGCCGACGCCGGTGAGGAAGGCCTCCGAGGGATCGCGCGGGGTGGAGGGCGTCTTCGCCGTCCAGGCCTCGCCCGTGGCGGCATCCTGCAGCGTGATGTCGGTGAAGGTGCCGCCGATATCGACGGCGACAAGCAGGCTGGTCATGGCGCGCTCCCTCCCCCGCCTTGCGGGGGAAGGCCGGGGTGGGGGTGCCGGGCGCCCGCCTCACGCCACTGCATCGACATACCCCTTCCGGTGGAACAGCTTCACCTCGCCGCGCCCCTCGCGCCGCGCTGCCGTCGCCGCCGCATCCACCGCGCCGTCACGGATCACCACGCCATAGTCGCGCGCTGCCGCTTCGGCGCTGACCGCGCCCCCCTTCACATCCGCCAGCACCAGCGCCGGGTCACGCGCGAAGGGATGACCCCAGCCGCCGCCCCCGCCGGTTTCCAGCCGCAGCACATCGCCCCGCTTCAGCACCGTGCCGTCCGAGAGCGGCGCCAGCACCCTCTCCCCCGGCGTGCCGGGATTGACCACCGCCCGGCCGCTGCCGCCATTCAGCCCCCCGGCCACGCCCCAGGGCGGGTTCTGCACGCTGTCGATGCGGATGGCGACCTGCGCCTCCTCGCACAGCACCTCGTATTCCCGCACCACGCCGCAGCCGCCGCGATACTGCCCCGCCCCGCCGCTGTCCCGGTGCAGCCCGTATTCGCGCAGCCGCACCGGATAGGTCAGCTCCATGAACTCCGCCGGGTAATTCTCCTGCGCGACGAAGTAGACGGCATCCACCCCATCGGCGAAGGGCCGCGCGCCATAGCCCACGGCGACGCCGTCGCTCATCAGGAAGCGGCGGCCAGCATGCGCGCCGCGCAGCGCCAGGATGACATAGGCGGAATGCGCCGCCGGCGCCTCGCCCTGCCGCGCCACCGCCACCAGCCCATGCAGCGCCGCCAGCAACCGCATCATCGTCAGCCCGCGCAGCCCCAGCGGCGCCGGCGAACGCGGCCAGAGCAGCGAGCCCTCGCGCAGCCTGACCTCGTCGATGGCGCGCGGCCCGCCGGCATTCAGCACCTGCCCTGCCTCGCCCTGGAGGAAATAAAGGCCGAGCGCCATGCCCGGCACATCCGGGTGCATCAGCAGGTTCACCGGGCCCTGCGCCTGGTCGTCCGTGGCGGTGGCGTCGAGGATGAACCGGTCATCCTCCGTCCGCGTCAGCGCCAGCCGCAGCACGAAGGGGCCGTTCCCCTGCCCGTCGCTGTCGATGGCATCGGCGAAGCGCGTGGTGCCGACCGGAAAGGCGTCCCGCAGCTTGGCGCGCACCAGCGTCTCCGTTCGCCGCAGCAATTGCGCGAAGGCATCCGCCAGCACCGCCGCGCCGAAGCGTGCGGCGAGTTCCGCCACCCGCGCCTCCCCCAGCCGCACCGCGGCCATCAACGCCCGCGTATCGCCCTGGGATTGCAGCGGAAAGCGACTGTTGCGCCAGAAGGTGCGGAGCAAATCCTCGTTCGTGATGCCATCCCGCACCAGCCGTACCGGCGGGATGATGATGCCCTCCTGGAAATGATCCGTCGCATCCGGGCTGAGCGAGCCGGGGCGCAATCCGCCAATGTCGGAAAAATGCGCCCAGCCCATGACGAAGCCGACGCGCACCTCGCCGAGAAAGACCGGCGCCAGGAACACCTGGTCGTTGGAATGGGACACGGCGCCGCGTGAGCCGTAGCAGTCATTGTACCAGTACAGGTCGCCAGGGCGCATGCTCTCCAGCGGATACACGGCAAGCACCGGGCCGACGATGTCGCCGAAGATCGGCAAATCACTCCCCACCGCCATGGCGCCGGAGGCATCGAAGAGCGCGGTGTAGAAATCCTTCTTCTCGCGGATGAAGGCGGACATGGCGGTGCGCTCCAGCAGCGCCTCCATCTCCGCCTGGGCGGCGCGGGCGGCACCGCGGATGATCTCCAATGAAACCGGATCACACTGCATCAGCATCCCCGAGGGGGACGCTGTCCCCCTCGACCCCCTGCCAAGGGCCGAAAGGCCCTTGGAACCCTTGAGTCTAGGCGGCGAGATGGCATGCGACTCCATCCTTCAACACGGGCGCTTCCACGGCGCAGCGATCGACCGCCGCAGCACAACGCGGATGAAAGCGACACCCCGCGGGCACCGCCCGCAAACTCGGCGGATCGCCCGGCAAGCCAGGACCGGCCGCACCACCATCCAGGCGCGGCGCGGCCGCCAGCAAGGCGCGCGTATAGGGGTGCCGCGGCGCCGCGAACAGCCGCTCTGCCGCCCCCTCCTCCACCACCCGGCCGAGATACATCACCGCCACGCGGTCGCACACCCGCCGCACCACCGAAAGATCATGGCTGATGAAGAGATAGGTCAGCCCGAACCTCTCCCGCAGCTCCCTGAGCAGCCGCAGCACCGCCGCCTGCACGGAGAGATCCAGCCCCGCCGTCGGCTCATCCAGAATCACCAGCTTCGGCCGCAGCAACAGGATGCGTGCCAGCCCGATGCGCCGCTGCTGCCCGCCGGACAGCTCATGCGGGTAGCGCGCGGCGAAGGCGGGATCCAACCCCACCGCCTGCAGCGTCTCCGCAATGCGGGCCTCACGCTCCGCCGCATCCGCCACGCCGTGGATGCGCAACCCCTCGGCCAGGGTCGCGCCCACCTGCCACCACGGGTCCAGCGCCGCCCCGGGGTCCTGATGCACATATTGCACGGCGGCGCGGGTGCGGCGCGCCTCAGCCGGCGCCTCGCCACCCACCTTGCGGCCGTCCAGCCGGATCTCCCCCGCCGCCTCCTGCTGCAGGCCGAGCAGGGTGCGCGCCAGCGTCGTCTTGCCGCAGCCGCTCTCGCCGACCACGCCGAACACCTCGCCGGCGCCGATCGAGAGATCGACCCCATCCACCGCCCTGACACCGGGCCGCGACCCGAACAGGGCCCGCCGCGCGCCGAGCTCCACCACCAGCCCGCTGGCTCCGATCAGCTCAGCCACGCGGCGCCTCCTCATACCAGGGGCAGGCGACGGCGCGACCCTCGCCCGCGGGCAGCATCGGCGGCACCTCGATCGGGCAGCCGGAATGGAGCTGCGGGCAGCGCGGATGGAAGCGGCAGCCGGGCGGCTGCGCCGTCGCCGCCGGCACGGTGCCGGGAATGCCGAGGAGATCCGTCGCCCGGTCCGGATGGCAGGCCAGCAGCATGCGCGCATAGGGGTGCAGGGGCGTGTCCAGCACCGCGCGGGTCGGCCCCGTCTCCGCCACCCGCCCGGAATAGAGCACCGCCACCTGATCGCACACCGTCGCCAGCACGCCGAAATCATGCGTCACGAAGAGCAGCGACAGCCCCCGTTCCGCGATGAGCTGCCGCAGCACAACCAGAATTTCCCGCTGCGTCGTCACGTCCAGCGCCGTGGTCGGCTCATCCGCGACGACGAGCGAGGGCTCGCAGGATAGCGCCGCCGCGATCAGCAGCCGCTGCCTTTGCCCGCCGCTGAACTGGTGCGGGTATTTTGCCAGCGCCCCGCCCGGATCGGGCAATTGCACCGCGCGGAACAACTCGACCAGCTTCTCCTTGTGGTCCCGCCGGCGCCCGGGCGCGTGGCGCCGCATCACTTCGAGAATCTGGTCGCCGGCGCGGAACACCGGGTTCAGCGAGAGATAGGGGTCCTGCGGAATGAATCCGATCCGTCCCCGTACCGAGGCGCCATGGTCGCTGAGGATGTCCTCCCCCTCGAACAGCACCGCGCCCTTCGGCACCGTGGCGCCGCGCGGCAAGATGCCGAGGATGGCGCGCAGCAGCGTGGACTTGCCGCAACCGCTCTCCCCTACCACGCCGAGCGAGCCGCCCTTCGGCACCGCCAGGGTCACGTCGTCCAGGATGCGCGCCAGCCCGCCATCGGTGCGGATATGCACAGCCAGATTCTCGACCGAGAGCAGCGGCCGCGTCAGCACCGCGCTCATCGCCCTGCGCCTCCCGGTGTCCTGCCGCGGCTTCGCCGCGGCAGGCTGTGCTGAAGCCCTGGCCGCAAGGCGCCCATGGGGCCCCCGCGGAACCGCGCAGCGGCTTCGTGGGGATTGATCAATGCCGACTCCTCCGCAGCCGGGGGTCGGCGATGTCGCGCAGCCCGTCGCCCAGCAGGTTGAAGCCCAGCACCAGCAGCAGGATGGCGAGGCCGGGGAAGGTCGGGAACCACCAGGCCTCCGGCAGATGCTGCCGCGCCTCGGCCACCGCCAGCCCCCAATCCGGGTCCGGCGGCGCCGCGCCCACGCCGAGGAAGCCGAGCAGCGCCGCCGTCAGGATGGTGAAGCCCATGCCGATGGTGGCGCGGATCACGATGGCCGGCGCCGCGTTCGGCAGCACATGCAGCAGCAGGATGCGCGGCGTGGAAGCCCCGATCCCCGCCAGCGCATCGACGAAGAGCGCGCCGCGCAGCCGCCGCGTCTCGGCATAGACGGTACGAGCGAAGAAGGGCCAGTAGGTCAGGGCCAGCGCCAGCATCGCCGTGGTCAGCCCCGGCGCCAGCAACTGCCCCAGCGCCAGGGCCAGGATGAGCTGCGGCACGGCGAGGAACACATCGGTGACGCGCATGAGCAGCTCGGAAAGCCAGCCATCCCGCCACCCCGCCACCAGCCCCACCGGCACGCCGATGGCCAGCGACGCCCCCACCACGGCCACCGCCACCAGCAGCGCGCTGCGCGTGCCGAGGATGACGCGGGAGAGCACGTCCCGCCCGAGATTGTCGGTGCCGAAGGGAAACTCCGCGGAGGGCGGCCGCAGCCTTTGCAGGATGTGGCTTTCGAAGGCGTCCTCCGGATAGGGCGCGAGCCAGGGCGCGAAGATCGCCACGAATACCGCGAACAGCACCAGCGCCAGGCCGAAGGTAGCGACCGGGTCGCGCAGCAGCCGCCTCAGCGCAGGAAAGCGCGGGCGCGGCCGCTTCAGCCCGCCGCGCCCTTCGCCAGGGTTCCCAGGCAGCGGAGCTGCGTGGGAGGGCTCGACGCTCCGGGCATCGGACGCGCTCATCGCACGTCTTCCGCCACGCGCGGGTCGATCAGCGCCTGGGCCACGTCCACCAGCACATTCACCACCGCATAGACCACGCCGACCACCAGCGTGACGGCCAGCAGCGCCTTGTAATCAGCCGTCAGGATCGCCTGCACCGCATAGGTGCCGAGGCCCGGCCAGTCATAGATCGCCTCCACCGCCACGGCGCCGGAGATCAGCGCGCCGAACAGCAACCCGATCTGCGTCACCGTCACCGTCACTGCATTGCGCAGCACGTAGATGGCGTAGAGCCGGAACTTGCCGTAGCCCGCCGCCCGCGCGTACAGCACGAAATCCTTCTGCAGCATCTCCAGCATGCCGGACCGGGTGAAGCGGGCGATGCTGGCGAGGCCGGGCAGGCAGAGCGTCACCGCCGGCAGCACCAGATGCCACACCGCATCGCGGAATTGGTCGAAGCGCCCGGCCAGCAGGCTGTCGATGGTCAGCAGCCCGGTGACGGTGGGCGGCAGGCCGAGATCCACATCCACCCTGCCCCGCAGCGGCAATATGTCGAGGTCCATCGCGAAGACGAGCTGCAGCATCAGCGCCAGCCAGAAGGAGGCGATGGCGAGCCCGCCGACGGAGAGCAGCCGCACGATCTGGTCCACCGGCCCGTTATGGTTCAGCGCCGCCACCAGCCCCAGCGGAATGCCGATGATCGTCGCCAGGAAGAGCGCCGCGAAGGTCAGTTCCAGCGTCGCCGGCAGGCGCTGGGCGATCTCCTCCGTCACCGGCCTTCCGGAGAAGATGGAGCGGCCGAGATCGCCCGTCAGCACCTGCCGGATATGCACCAGCGCCTGTTCCAGGATCGGCCGGTCCAACCCGTATTTCTCGCGGATCTCGGCGATCTGCGCCGGCGTCGCGCTGTCCCCCGCCAGCGCCGCCGCGGGGTCGCCGGGGATCACCCGCGTCAGCACGAAGGTCAGCAGCACCAGCCCGAACAGCGCCGGCAGCGCCAGGAGGATCCGCCGCAGGACATAGCGCGCCACCGCCCGCTATTGCTCCGACCAGAGGGTGCGCAGCTCCCCGCCCGAGCCCACCGGGGAGAAATTCCAGCCCTGGATGCGGCGGGAGACGCCACGGAGATTGACCGTGTTGTACACCCAGATGTCCGGGCTGTCCGCCACCACCAGCCGCGTCGCCTCCTGGTACAGCTTCTCCCGCTCCGCCTGGTCCAGGCTGCCGCGGGCGCGGGTCAGCAGCTCATCGACGCGCGGGTTGCGGTACCAGCTCGACGCCTTCCAGGTGCCGTGGAAGCGGCTGTCATACATCTGGCCGATCCAATTCTCCGGGTCGATGAAGTAGCTGCTGACCCAATGGATCCAGGTATCCGGCGTCGTCTCCGGCCTTGTGGTGGAGGCGGTGATGTTCGCCCAGGTATTCGGCACGATCTTCAGGGTCACGCCCACGCGGCGGAGATCTGCCTGGAACATCTGCGCCGCCTGGGTGGTCTGCTCCAGCTCGGATTGCAGATGGATCTCGATCTCGCGGTTCAGCGGCGCACCGGCCGCCCGCGCCTTGTCGCAATGCTCCTTCGCCTTGGCGAGATCGAAGGCATAGGGCGCCAGGTCCGGCGGGTTCCCCCACAGGCTGTTCGGATTCGGGCCCGGATTCCGGATGACGAAGCCGCGCAGGATGATGTTGTTGAAGCCCTCATAGTTGAAGGCATGGGCGAAGCAGAGCCGCGCATCGAGGTTGTCGAAGGGCGGCTTGCGGTTGTTCATGCGGATGATGAAGGTCCGCATGGTCTCGTCCTTCTGCACCCGGGTGCGCGGGTTGCGCTCCACCCGATCCACCTGGTCGGTGGGCAGGTAGCTGTCGCCGGCGTCGATCTCGCCGCGCTGCAGCGCCAGCACGCGGGTGCTGGTCTCGAGGATCGGCCGCGACCGCACCTGGTCGAAGGGGTTTCGGTTGTGCGACCAGCCGAGGAAGTGGTCGCGGAAGCGGTTGAAATCCAGCGAGGTGCGGGCGCGATAGGTCTCCGCATCCACCATGTAGGCGCCGGAGCCGGCATCATGCGTCGCCAGCCAGGCGGCGCCCCAATCCTCGTTCGCCGTATTCGCCTGCACCAGCTTGCTGTTGACGATGGCGACCAGCGGCATCGCCGCCAGGAAGGGCGCATAGGGCGTGCTGAGCACGAAGCGCACCTTGTTCGGGGCCGGCGCCGTCACGTTCTCCACCTTCAGCACCGGGCTGAAGGCGGCGGCGGGGGCGCGGTTCATCGCCAGCAGGCGACGGAAGGAATAGACCACGTCCTCCGCCGTCATCACCGTGCCGTCATGGAATTTCACCCCCTCGCGCAGGGTGAACTCCCAGGTGAGGCCATCCTCGCTGGTGGTGTGGCCGGTGGCGAGCCAGGGCTCCAGCCGCGGCGGATTGCCCTGGTAGCGGTACAGCCCGTCATAGGCGTTCAGCAGGATGTACTGCATCGGCACGTCGAAGATCGCATGCGGATCGAGCGTCGCCGCCAGGCTGTCGCCCCAGACCATGGGCCGCGGGGCCTCCGCCCGCGCCGCGGGGGCGGCGAGGAGCAGGGCGGTCAGCAACAGGGCAAGGCGGCGCATCGCGGGTCTCCGGCAGAACCGGCGGGAGTGAAAGCCCGGGCGCTCGCGCCAGGCAAGGGGGCAATCGGCGCGAAGCCCGGGCAGCGGGAC
Source organism: Siccirubricoccus phaeus (assembly GCF_008360935.1). Lineage (GTDB taxonomy): Bacteria > Pseudomonadota > Alphaproteobacteria > Acetobacterales > Acetobacteraceae > Siccirubricoccus > Siccirubricoccus phaeus. Next base: position 318,660 of record NZ_SRXO01000002.1, on the reverse strand, counting down.
GTATTCTGCCCAGCATGGCGGCACCCCCCGCCACCTTGCCCGCTTGGCGCGCATGGTCCTAGGCTGCGGCGATCGCGCAGGAGAGCTTTGCCATGCCCGCCACCATCCCCGTTCTCGACCTCGGCCCGCTGCTGGAGGGCCGGCCCGGCGCGCTGGAGACGCTGGGCGCCGAGCTGCGCCGCGCCTTCACCGAGGTGGGCTTCTACTTCGTCCGCAATCACGGCGTGCCCCAGAAGCTGATCGATGCCGCCTTCGCCGCCGCCGCGCGCTACCACGCGCAGCCGATGGAGGCGAAGCTCGCCATGCCCTTCAACGAGCACAATCAGGGCTACCTGCCGATGCGCGGCAACACCACGCGCATGAATGCCGTGGACGGCATCAAGAAGCCCAACATGAACGAGGCGGTGTTCTTCAAGCGCGAGCTGCCGGCGGACCATCCGGACGTGCTCGCGGGCAAGCGCTTCCGCGCGGTGAACCAGTGGCCCGCCGATCTGCCCGGCTTCCGCGAGACGGCGCTGGAATATGCCGGGGCGATGGAGCAGCTCGGCAAGACGCTGGTGCCGATCTACGCCGCCGCGCTCGGCCTGCCGCATGACTGGTTCGACGACAAATTCCGCGAGCCGATGTTCACCCTGCGCATGACCCACTACCCGCAGCAGGAGCCGACGGCGGAAGCGGATGAGTGGGGCCTGGCGCCGCATGCGGATACCAGCTTCATGACCATCCTGGCGCAGAACAAGGTGCCGGGCCTGTCCATCCGCCTGCCGGACGGCACCTGGATCGACGCGCCGGCGCTGGAGGGCTGCTTCCTGGTGAATGGCGGCATGATGCTGCGGCGCTGGACCAACCAGCTCTTCCTCGCCACGCCGCACCGGGTGACCAACCGCAGCGGCAAGGAACGCTACGCCATCCCCTTCTTCATGGATTGCTCCTACGACGCGGTGATGGCGCCCATCCCCACCTGCATCAGCAAGCAGAATCCGGCCCGGTTCCAGCCCTTCACCTATCTGGACTTCATGAGCGAGTATTCGGGCACGAATTACGGGGAGCGCGGCCGCTCCGCCGCGGGGGTGGAGCTGCAGGGGGCCTGAGCCCCCGGCGTTTTCCCTCTTTTCATCTTCGGCGGCGCATAGCCTACTTCCGGAAAACCGGGAGGAAACCACGTCATGCGCCGTCGTACCCTGCTCCCTGCCCTTGCGGTCGCCCCCTTGCTCGCCCCTTGGGCGGCGCGGGCGCAGAATTTCGCGGAACGTCCGGTCAGCCTGGTCACCGGCTATTCGCCGGGCGGCTCCACCGACATCGCCGCGCGGCTCCTGGCGGACCGGCTGGCGGTGCATCTCGGCCCCGGCACCCGCATCGTGGTGGAGAACCGGCCGGGCGCGGCCGGGGCGGTCTGCAGCGAATGGCTGAAGCGCCAGCCGGCGGATGGCTTCACCATGATGGTGGCCGAGACCGGCTCCCACGCCATCGCCCCCAACGCCATCACCAACTGGAACCGCTACGACCCGGTGAACGACTTCACCCATCTCGGCATCATCGGCGCGCCGCCCCTGGTGCTGGTGGTGAATAACCGCTTCCCCGGCGGCAGCGCGGCGGAGGTGGTGGCGGCGATGCGCCGCGCCCCGCCCGAAAGCATCACCTACGCCACTTCCGGCGTCGGCGGCGTGCTGCATTTGGCCTCGGAGATGCTGGGGCAGCACCTGAACACCCGCTTCGTGCATGTGCCCTATCGCAGCGGGGCGCAGATGATGCAGTCCATCCATACCGGGGAAGCGCAATTCGGCATAGCCGCCCTCGCCTCCGCCAATCAGATGATCCGAGACGGCATGGTGCGCGGCGTCGCCGTGACAGGGCGGCAGCGCTTCCCCACCTATCCGGAGATGCCGACCTTGGTGGAGGCGGGGGTGCCGGGCTTCGAATTCGATACCTGGTTCATCCTGGTCGGCCCGCCCGGCATGCCGCTGCCGGCAGCGAGCGCCATCAACCGCGCGCTGGTGGCCACGCTGCATGAGGACCCGACGCGCGACCGGCTGCTGGCGGCGGGGCACGATGCCTGGCGAGCAGCGAACGGGCTGGACGAAGCACGGGGCTTCATCGTGCGGGAACAGGAGAAGTACAAGGCGGTGGTGGCGAGGACGGGGGTGCGACTGGAAGGGTAATCGAGAGGGGCTCTGCCCCTCTCGAGCTCACCCCGCCAAAGGCCGAAGGGCCTTTGGAAACCCTGAGTTGGCGTGAGCAGGTTCAAACTGTGGGGCGAAAGGCGGCGACCAGTTCGGCACAGCGCGGCAGACGATCGACGCCGCGCGCCATCTCCCACATTTCCACCCAGCGGGGGCCGAAACCTGGTTCGACCATGCGGCGGAATTTGTCGCGCATGGCGGCTTCGGGCAGCGGGCGGTCGGGGTCGCCAGGGGTGCCGATGACCGTGCACTCCCGCACCGAGCCATCCGCCAGGCGCAGCACAAGGGTGCAGACGCGCTCCGCCGGTTGTCGCGCCGTATAGGCTGGCTCCTCGCGCACGCTCACCCTGGCGGCCAGGGCGCGCGTCGCCGGGTCGGCGATGGCCTCCTCGGCGAAGGCCTCCACCCAGGCATGGCCACGCAGGATGCGCGTCGCTACGGTGAAGGGGATGCTGAAGCGACCGGCAATGGGTGAGACCGGCGCGCGCTCGGACAGCGTGGCGGCGGAGGCGAAGGTGGCGACCTCGATCGCCGCGACCTGGCCGGGGTCCAGCGGGGACTCCGCCAGCAGCAATTCGATCGCCTCCAGCGCCCCCTGGGTCTCGCGGCAGCAGGCGTTGGTCTTGAGGAAGGCTTCCAGAATGAAGGGGCGGGTGGCGGAGGCGTCATAGGCCGCCTGGTCGAAGCCCTCGCCGATCACCTGGCCGAAGACCACGGGGATGCCGCCCGGCTCGCCGGTGACGCCGGCCTCCAGCAGGTCCACCGCCAGCAGCCCGTTCTGCGCCGCCGCGCCGGCATAGATGTTGCGCACGGAGCCGCCGCGCAGCGAGGCGGTGACGCTGGTGGCGAGGCCGAGGCTCGCCGCGAGGTCCAGCGCCGCCCGCAGCCATGCCGGAGGATAGCCGCGCAGCGTCGCCACCGCCGCTGCGGCGCCGATCACGCCCCAGGTGCCGTGCGGATGCGCCGCGGGACGCAGCCGCATGGCGTGGCCGACGCGGGAGCCCTCATGATAGCCGGCGATGATGGCGGAGAGCAGCGCCTCGCCGCTGGGGTTGGTGGCAGCGGCCTCGGCCAGGGCCGGGGCGATGGCGTGGATGGCGGGATGGCCGCCGGCGGCGTAGTTGCCCTCGTCCAGTTCCACCGCCGTGCCGGCATAGCCGGTGAGGAAGGCGGCCATGGGGGGCGGCGCGGCGGCGGTGCATCCCACCAGCTTCACGCCGCCTCCCGCGTGCCGGGCGGTGATGGCTCTGACGCTGCCTTCCCGATGCCCGGCGAGGATGGCGCCGAGCGTATCGGCCAGGATCAGGGCGGCGTGGTTGCGAAGGGCGTCGGGCATGGGGTGAGTGTGCCGGGGCCGGCGCGGCGGCGCCAGACTGGCTTGGCGGTGTGCCCGTCGGGTTTGGGACCCCTGGTCTCCAAAGGGCTTTCGGCTGCGGTGGTGGGGGTTGGATGCACCGCGTACAACGAGGGGGTCGCGGCACCGCCGCGACGCCCCTCTCGTCTGCGAGCCTCCGGCATGTCCCGCATTGTTTCCCTCGGCTTGTTGCTGCCTTTCCTGCGTCCCTATCGCGGCCGGGTGGTGTTGGCGGGGCTGGCCTTGCTGCTCGCCTCCGAGCTTGTCCTCTCCCTTGGCCAGGGCCTGCGCCATCTCATCGATGCCGGCTTCGCCAGCCGCAGCACCACGGGGCTGGACGTGGCGGCGCTCGGCATGTTCGGCCTGGTGGCGGCCCTCGGCATCGCCACCGCCGGGCGCTACTGGCTCGTCACCTGGCTCGGGGAGCGGGTGGCCGCCGATCTGCGCCGCCAGGTCTTCGACCATCTGCTCCGCCTCTCGCCCGCCTGGTTCGAGACGGCGCGGACCGGCGACATCCTCTCCCGCCTTTCCGCCGATGTGGCGCTGCTGCAGACGCTGATCGGCTCCGCCGTCTCCCAGGGGCTGCGCAACGCGCTGATGGCGGCGGGCGCCTTCGGCATGCTGCTGGTGACGAGCCTGAAACTGGCCGGGTTGGTGGCCGTGGTGGTGCCGCTGGTGGTGCTGCCGCTGGTCACCTTCGGCCGGCGGGAGAAGCGCCTCAGCCGGGTGGCGCAGGAGCGGGTGGCGGATCTCGGCGTGGCGGCGGAGGAGGCGATCCACGGCTTGCGCACCGTGCAGGCCTTCACCCGGGAAGCGGCGGAAAGTGCCCGCTACGCCGCCCAGGCGGAAGCCTCCGTCGCCGCGGCGCAGCGGCGGATCGCCACGCGGTCCATGCAGGTGCTGGTCGTCATCCTGCTCGGCTTCGGGGCCATCACCTTCGCCCTTTGGGTCGGCGGGCGGGACGTGCTGGCGGGGCGGATGACGGGCGGGGAGCTTTCGGCCTTCGTCCTCTATGCCGTGCTGATGGCCAGCGCCGGCGCGCAGATCAGCGAGGTCTGGGGCGATGTGCAGCGCGCCGCCGGCGCGGCGGAGCGGCTGGTGGAGCTGCTGGAGGTGCCGCCCGCCATCGCCGCGCCGGCCCACCCCGCCCTGCTGCCGAGCCCGACGCGCGGCCGTATCGCCTTCGAGGAGGTCTCCTTCCGCTACCCCTCGCGGCCGGAGCAATCGGCGCTGGACGGCATCTCCTTCACCATCGCGCCGGGGGAGCATGTGGCGCTGGTCGGCCCCTCCGGCGCCGGCAAGACCACGGTGCTGCAATTGCTGCTGCGCTTCTATGACCCGCAGGCGGGGCGCATCACGCTGGATGGCGTGGACATCACCCAGGTCGATCCCGCGGCGCTGCGCGCCCGGCTCGGGCTGGTCTCGCAGGAGCCGGTGATCTTCTCCGCCAGCGCCGCGGACAATGTCCGCTTCGGCCGGCAGGAGGCGAATGACGCCGAGGTAGTGGCGGCGGCGCAGGCTGCGGCGGCGGATGGCTTCCTGCGGGCGCTGCCGCAGGGCTATGCCAGCTTCCTCGGCACCAAGGGGGTGATGCTGTCCGGCGGCCAGCGGCAGCGCCTGGCCATCGCCCGCGCCATATTGCGCGACCCCGCGGTGCTGCTGCTGGATGAAGCCACCAGCGCGCTGGACGCCGAGAGCGAGCAGGCGGTGCAGCAGGCGCTGGAACGCCTGGCCCAGGGCCGCACCACGCTGGTGGTGGCGCATCGCCTGGCGACGGTCCGCCGCGCCGACCGCATCCTGGTGCTGGACAGCGGGCGGATCGCCGAGAGCGGCACGCACGACTCGCTGGTGCGCCAGGGCGGGCTCTATGCCAGGCTGGCGGCGCTGCAATTCGGCGTGGCGCCCGTCGTCGGCGCGTGAAACCATGCGGGCTGGAGACCGCCGCATGCTGACCGCCTATTTCCTCAACGGCCCGAACGCCAATCTGTACGGGTTGGACGCCAAGGGCACCTATGGGACGGAAAGCTTCCCGGCGATCCGCGCCCGCTGCCTGGCCGCCGCCGAACGCCACGGGCTGGATTTGGAATTCCGCCAGACCAACGATGAAGGCCAGCTCATCGACTGGATCCAGGAAGCCCGCGAACGCGCCGATGGGCTGCTGATCAACGCCGCCGGCCTCTCCTACACCTCCATCGCGGTGCTGGACGCGCTGCTGATGATCGAGGGCCCGGTGATCGAGGTGCATATGAGCAACATCCACCGCCGCGAGCCCTTCCGGCACAAGACCTTCACCAGCAAGGCGGCGACCGCCTCCATCTGCGGCCTCGGCCCGCTGGGCTATGAGCTGGCGATCGGCGCCATGGCCGATCTCATCGCCGCCGGAGTCTCCCGCTGATGGTGGCCGTCGCCTTCTTCAGCGAGGTGGATGACCCGGAGGATTGGCGCCGCGCCCTCGGCGCTGTCCTGCCGGAGGCGGAGTTCCGCGTGGCGCCCGCGCTCGGCGACCCGGCGGAGATCGAGGCGGCGATGGTCTGGAAGCCGCCCGCCGGTTTCTTCGCGCCCATGCGGAAGCTGAAGCTGGTGGTCAATCTCGGCGCCGGCGTGGACAGCCTGGTGGGGCGGGACGATTTGCCGCCCGTCCCCATCGCCCGGCTGAACGACCCCGGCATGGTGCAGTTGATGACCAGCTATGTGGTCTTCGCCGTCACCCGCTATGCCCGGGACATCCACCATTTCGAGCGCGCCCAGCGGCGCGGCGCGTGGGAGTACCGCCACCCGCGGGCGCTGGACCGGATCAGGGTGGGCGTGCTCGGCCTGGGGGAGCTGGGCGGGCCGGCGGCGCAGGCGCTGGCCGGCATGGGCTACAGCGTCACCGGCTGGTCGCGCAGCCCGAAGAGCATCCCCGGCGTGCGGTGGGAAGGCTCGCTCGATGCCGTGCTGGCGGAGAGCGAGATCCTAGTCGCGCTGGTGCCCCTCACGCCGGACACGCGAGGGCTGATCGGGGCACGGGAGTTCGGCCTGCTGCCGCGCGGCGCCAAGCTGGTGAATGCCTGCCGCGGCCCGGTGGTGGATGAGGCGGCGCTGCTGGTCGCGCTCAGCGACGGCACGCTGGAGGCGGCGACGCTCGACGTCTTCAACCAGGAGCCGCTGCCGGAGGGTCACCCGCTCTGGCGCATGGAGAATGTGCTGATCACCCCGCACCTCGCCAGCATAACCGTGCCGGACAGCGCCGCCCGCGACGTGGCGGAGAGCATCCGCCGCGTCCTCCGCGGCGAGCCGCCCTTGCACCAGGTCGATCCGGGGCGGGGGTACTGACTCTCCCCACGAAGCTGCTGGCGCAGCTTCATGGGGCTCCGGAGGCGCTTGGTAACGGAAGCCTCGCACAGCCTGCCGCGGCAAAGCCGCGGCAGGGCAACGGGCGGCCTCAGGCCGTGCGGCGGGGGGCCGCCTTTCCGCGCGGCGCGGGCAACCCACATGCTAGCCTCCAACAGGAAGGAGAGAAGGCCATGTCGGACGCCAAGATCGCCCCGAACCTGCCGCAATGGATGCTGGACCATGTCCACCGCTACCTCTCCAGCGGCGGCACGGATGGTCATATGTACGATGCGAAGCTGCCGGACGGGCAGCCCATCACCGTTCCGGCCCTGCTGCTGATCACCACCGGGCGCAAATCCGGGGAGAAATACCTCTTCCCGCTCTATTACGGCACCGAAGGCGACAGCTTCATCATCGTCGCCTCCAAGGGCGGGGCGCCGGACCATCCCGGCTGGTACAAGAACCTGCTGGCGAACCCGCTGGCGGAGGTGCAGGTGGGCACGCGCCGCATCCCCGTCCGCGCCCGCACCGTCACCGGGCCGGAACGCGCGAAGCTGTGGGAGAAGGCGCTGAAATTCTGGCCGCCCTATGCGGATTACGCGAAGAAGACGGAACGCGAGATCCCGGTGGTGCTGCTCGACCCAGTGAATTGAGGCAGCTAGGGCTTCGCCCCTCATACTCCGGCGGGGGCGCTGCCCGTTGGCGGCACCGCCGCCAACCGCCTCGAGTCGGCAGGTTCAACCCACGGGTCTGAAACTCGGACCGGGGTCCGGGGCCAGGTCCTGGCCCCGGCGGGAGTGCAGAGGGCAGCGCCCTCTGCCGGGGGTGTCGGGGGCGGAGCCCCCGCCTGGCACGCCCGTTGCGCTTCCCCTCCGCCCCGCCATGCCGGCCGGGGAGGAGGCCCCCGCCATGCCCGCCCTGCCCCTGCTGCTGCTCGCCCTGGCCCTCGCTTGGCCCGCCATGGCGCAGAATGTGGAGCAGGGCCAGCTCTGCCGCGCCGCCATCGCCACCGTGGAACGCGAGGCCAACCTCCCGCCGCGGCTGCTGGCGGCCATCGGGCGCGTGGAAAGCGGCCGGCGGGACCCCGAAAGCGGCGCCTTCCACCCCTGGCCCTGGACCATCAATGCGGAGGGGCGCGGCAGTTTTTTCCCGGACAAGCCGGCAGCCATTGCCGCGGTGCGGCAGCTCCAGGCCCAGGGGGTGCGGTCCATCGATGTGGGCTGCCTGCAGATCAACCTCCGCCACCACCCCAACGCCTTCGCCAGCCTGGAGGAGGCCTTCGACCCCCTGGCCAATGCCCGCTACGCCGCCCGCTTCCTGATCGAGCTGCAGGCGGCCCGCGGCGACTGGATGGTGAGTGCCAGCCACTACCATTCCCAGACGCCGGATTTCGCCAGCGCCTATCGCACCCGGGTGACGGCGGCGCTGCTGGCCGAACAAGGGACGCCGGAGGCCCCGGCCACCGCCATGGCGGCGCTGCGCCCGCAGCCTGCGCCGGCGGCGCCCATCCCGGGCAGCGGCGGCTTCATGCTTTCCAACGGCGCCGACCGGGCGGCGCTCACCCCCGCCGCCCCTGGCACGGTGGGGCGCGGCCTGGCCGCCTATCGTGCCTTGCCCATCCCGCTGGCCGGCCGCACCCCCATCGCCGGCGCCCGACGGCTGTAGGCGCAAGCGCCGCCCATGTCCTGCCGCGGCAGGCTGTGAGAGGCCGAGGGAGCACAGCAACTCCAGGGGCCCCGCGGCGCCGCGCAGCGGCGGCGTGGGGAGCGTTAGAGCGTGATCGGTTGAGGTCGAATCGACCGAAACCGTGAATCACGCGACCGAACAATGAGCTAGAGCGGGGCGGGTGAGCGCAGCTCAACCGATCCCGCTCCAGTGTCCTGCCCGCGAGTTCGCTGGATTTCCAGCGAACGCAGCGGACAAGCAGGCCACTGAAAACACAAGCTAGTGGCCCGAGAACGAAGTCCGCAGGACTTCAGAATCGGGACACTAGCGCATGGGCCAGGAATACATCAGCCCGCCATCGGTCCAGAGCCGGTTCAACCCGCGCTCCAGCCCGATCGGGGTGTTCGGGCCGATGGTCCGCTCAAACAGCTCCCCGTAATTGCCGATGGCGCGGATCAGGTTGTAGGCCCAGGCCGGGTCCAGCTTCAGCGACTGGCCGAGCACCGGATCCACCCCCAGCAGCCGGCGGATCTCCGGGTTGGGGCTCTGCCGCAGCTGCTCGGCATTGCCGCTGGTCACGCCCAGCTCCTCCGCCTGGATCAGGGCGGAGATGGTCCAGCGCACCACGTCGAACCACTCCTGGTCGTCGCGCCGCACCACCGGCCCGTAGGGCTCCTTGGAGAAGCGCTGCGGCAGGATGACGTAGTCGCCCGGCCGGGTGAACTGACTGCGCAGCGCGGCGAGCTGCGTTGCATCCGTGCCGATCGCGTCGCAGCGCCCGGCCTGCAGCGCCGCGGCATTGTCCTGCATCCGCTCCTGCAGCAGCGGGGTGAAGCGGAGGTTGTTGGCGCGGAACCAGTCGGTCGTCACCAGCTCATTCGTCGTGCCGGGGGAGAGGCAGATGGTCATCCCCTCCATGCCCTTCGGGTCCGTCAGGCCGGCATCCTTCCGCACCATGAAGCCGTGGCCGTCATAGAGATAGACCACCACCATGCGCAGGCCGAGCGTCGTGTCCCGCGTCATGGTCAGCGTCGTCTGGCGGATCAGCACGTCGATCTCGCCGGACTGCAATGCGGTGAAGCGCTGCACCGCGGTCAGCGGCACGAAGCGCACCTTGGACGCGTCGCCGAACATCACCGCGGCGACGCCGCGGCAAAGATCGGCATCCATGCCGCGCCACACCCCCTGGCTGTCCGGCAGGGAGAAGCCGGCGACGCCGACATTCACGCCGCAATTCAGCGTGCCGCGCGCCTTGACGTTGTCGAAGGTCTGCCCCGCCCGGGCGCCCCCGGCCCAGGGGACGAGCCCCAGGCCGAGAGCGAAGAGGGCCAGAAAGAGAATCCGGCGCATGGTCAGCGGATCGGCGACCAGGGCACCGGCTTCAGGATCAGGTTGGTCTGCTGCTTCAGCGCGCCGAGCGGGGCGGTGGCCTTCTGGAACTCCGCCCAGCCCGGATCGCTCGCCATGGCGGTGCGCCGGCGGTCGCGATCGGCGAGCGAGGAATAGGCCCAGGCGAAGACGATCTGGTTGATCGGCCCAACCTCCGTCACCGCGAACCAGAGGAGCTGGCCGAGCAGCCGCTGCTGCACCGGCAGGCCGATGTCGCGATAGGCGTCGATCCAGGCCTGCATCTTGCCCGGGTGGAAGTCGTAGGTGCGGTGATCGACGAACATCCCGGTGCCCTCGAGCTTCCGCTCGAAGGGCTGGCCCACCTTCTGCAGCGGGGAGAAGGGCAGGGTCTTCAGCAGCTTGGCTTCCTGGGCGAACAGCGCCCCGCTTTCCCGCGTCGTCGCCAGGAAGCGCTGCCAGTCCGGATCGGCATCCCGCTTCGGCATGTTCTCCTCGCGGGTGTCGATGTCGTCGAAGCCGCGGACGAAGAGCACGCGGTTGATCTGGCCGAATTCCACCGTGAACATGCCGATCAGCGGCGTCAGGGTGCGGCCGGAGGCGGCGCCGCCGATCTCGCCATAGGCCTTCAGCCAGAGCGGCAGCTTGCCGGCATGGGCCGTGTAGATCCGCTGTTCGAGAAACATGGCGTCGCTCCTTCCTTGGCCGGGCCTCCCCGGATCCGCGGAGTGCGGCACAGCGGCGCGGCGCGGTCAATCGGGGGTGGGCGCGGCGGGGGCGGCGGCCGGTTCGTCAACAAGGGGTAATAGCGCCCGAGGGTTGTTTCCTTAACGATCCTTTCAACCTCGCGGCCGTAAGTCCGGTGTCGCCCCTTTGCAACGGACTTCCGCGATGCCGCAAGATGCGCGCCAAGGCCGGGTTGCAGATGCAGCCGCGTGCCGTTTCCCAGGTGGTGACGCCTGCCCCATCCCCGCCCGTGCCGGGCAAGGGGTGGCGTCATGAGCCTCACCCTGCTGCCGCCCAGGCCGGATGGCGGGGCCCGGACCCTGTCCGGGCGTGGCCTGCTGGATTATCTCGGCCGCCTGCTGCCGCACCCGGCCCCGGCGGCGGCCGAGGCGCCGCCCGCCGATCCGGTGGCGGTGGAAATCGCCCATATCGCCGCCTCCGGCCTGTTCGACGCGCATTGGTTCACCGAACAGCATCCGGAAGCGGCCGAGGCCCCGCACGGCGCCGTCGCCTGGCAGGTGCGGGAAGCGCCGCTGACCGCGCCGCATCCGCTCTTCGACCCGGCGCATTACCAGGCGACCGAGCCGGATTGGCGGCTCTTCGCCGCCACGCCGCTCGGCCACTACCTGCGGCGCGGCGCGGCGGCGGAGGCCAGCCCCCATCCGCTCTTCGACCCCGCCTGGTACGCTGCCCAGGTGCCGGGGGTGCCGGCGGAACGGCTCTTCCGCCATTACCTGACGGAGGGCTTCGCCGCCGGGCTGTCGCCGCACCCGGCCTTCGATCCCGGCTTCTACGCCGCGCAGCTTCCGGAATTGCGGGCGGCGGGGGTCAATCCGCTGACCCATTTCGTGCAGCTCGGCGCGGCCCAGGGGCTGTCGCCCAACCCGCTCTTCGACCTGCCCTGGTATGCGGCGCGCTACGCCCCGGCGGAGAATCCGCTGGTGCATTTCCTCACTCAGGGGGTGGCGGCGGGCGCCCGGCCGCATCCGGCCCTGCCCGCCGAGCCGCTGCGCCTGTGGCTGGCAAGGCTGGCTGCCGGGAAGGGCCAGCGGCCGGATACCGCCCCTGCCGTCACGCCGGGCCCTGCCGCCGAAGCTGCGGGAGCCGAATCGCCGGCTGCCCGAACCCCTGCCGTCGCAGCCCTGGCCGTTGCACCCCCGGCCGCCGGAGTCGGGGCCGCGCGGGCCCTGGTCCTGGCGGCGCCGGCCGCCAGGGCGCCGACCGCCGGAGCCCGGGCCATGGAAGCCCCGGCCGCCAGCGTTCCGGCCGCCGAATTCCGCGGGCCGCTGCCCGAGCCCGAGGCGGAACCCGCGCCCGGGCCGGCGCCGGTGCCGCAGGGCGAGCCGCCCGCCGCCCCGGCGCCGGACCGGGCCGCAACCGGAATTGCCGCCCCCGAGCTCTCCGGCCCGCCCGCCGCGCCGCGCGTCGCCGAACCCCAGCCAGGAGCCGACCTCGCCAGCGGGCAGGGCGCGCTCCGGGCGGCGCCGGCGGCGCCCCGCCCGGCCCCCTCCGCCCTGGCTGAAGGCCATGGCCCCGGCCTGGCCCCGACCCGCTCGCCACCCCCTCAAACACCGGAGACCGTCAACGTGACCGTCCTGAAGCCGCAATACGCGGCAGAGCCCGCCCTGGTCAGCAGCACCGGCGCCGTCACCTTCACCGGCGACCTGCTGCGGGTGGAAGACCACGAGCCGAAGCGCCTGCCGAACCCGCAGGCGACCAACATCGCCTGGATCCATGCCCTGTTCGGCCCGCTGCTGCGGGAGATCACCGGCCGCCCCTGCCGCGCCTTCGTCGCGGAGGACTACCCGAACCCCCTCGCCCGGCTCGCCATCTTCCGCCGGCTGCAGCGGGAATTCAGCACGGCCGGCTGGGCCTCGCTCTATGCCGGGCTGGAGGATGCGGCGCTGGAGGAGGACATCGCCAGCCGCTTCGCCGGCGACCTCGTGGTCAGCTACGAGCTGCCGCCCTATCTGCGCCGTATCTTCGACCGCCACGGCATCGGCTTCATCGATCTGACCATCCACCCGATCCGCTACCTGCCCGAGTACATGTTCGGCATCCGCAGCAACGTCCCGGCCATCAGCCAGCGGCTGCACGCGCTGCAGGTCCCCGCCAGGCTCTTCGCCGATTTCGCCCGCCTCTCCGCCGCCCGTACCATCCGCGTCTTCCGCCGGGCGGATCTGGAACCCGGCGCCGCCCTCTTCATCGGCCAGATGAACCGCGACTCCTCGCTGATCCACCGCGGCCGGATGTATGAGGCCGAGGATGTCGAGACGGCGCTGCTCGAACTCTCCTCGCGCTATCCGAAGGTCTACTACAAGGTGCACCCGCACCGGCGGGACGCCGCCGAGCTGAAGGCCTTCGTCGCCACCCTGCCGCGCTGCGAGTGGATCGACGCGAATGTCTACGACCTGCTGGCGCGGCCGGAGATCGCGCTGGCCGCCAGCCTTTCCTCCGGCACGCTGGTGGAGGCGCCCTTCTTCCAGCGCCCGGTGCAGCGCTACATCGACCGGCCGGTGCATGTGGACGTCACCGGGGCGGCGCATGAGGAGGTGTTCGAGAAGGGGCAGTATGTCGCGGCGCCGCCGGCGATCTTCGAGGCGCCCTACTGGGCCTACATCCTCGGCCATAGCGACACCCCGCCGCCGGTGCCGCTGTTCGACGTCACGCGCGACGCGCTGAGGACCACGCTCAACATGAAGTGGGGCCGATGAGCGCCCCCGCCCTGCCGCCGGAGGGCGGCATCCTTTACGACCTCAGCCGGCTGGTCACGCGCCACGCCCAGCACACCCCGACCGGGATCGACCGGGTGGATCTGCGCTACGCCCTCTGCGCCGCGGGCGGGGAATGGGGGCCGTCCATGCTGGTCGCCCAGCGCGGCGGCACCATCGTGGAAGTGCCGCGCTCGGCCGGCCGAAGGCTGCTGGCGCATCTCGCCGATCGCTGGATCGCGGGCGGCCCGGGCACGGAGATCGAGCCGGTGCTGCAGCAGGCCGGGCTGCTCGGCCCCACGCCCCAGGGCAAGGCGCTGGCCGAGGCCGCGGCGGGGCCGCGGCAATTCGGCCTGCGCTACCCGCGCAGCGTCTATATGAATGCCTCGCATCACGGCCTGGGCGATCAGGAGGCGCTGGGCCGGCTGCTGAACCATGTCAGCGGCGGCGTCTTCTTCGTCCACGACCTGATCCCGATCGAGTTCCCGGAATACGTCCCCCCGGGGGACAAGGCGACGCATGAGGCACGGATGCGCGCCGCCCTTTCCCTTGGCACCGCCCTCATCGTGAATTCCGCGGCGACGCAGCGGAGCCTCGAGGCCTGGGCCGCGGCCCGCGGCTTCCGCTGCCCCGCCATCCATGTGGCGCGGATTGGCCTCGAGAAGGGCTTCGCGGCGGCCGGGCCGGCGGCGGCGCCGCCGCTCGACCAGCCCTATTTCGTCTGCGTCGGCACCATCGAGCCGCGCAAGAACCACGTCACCCTGCTGCATCTCTGGCGCGCCCTGGCGCAGGAGCTGCCGGCGGCGCAGGTGCCGAAGCTGGTGCTCATCGGCCGCCGCGGCTGGGAATGCCAGCATGTCTTCGCCATGCTCGACCGCTGCGAGGTGCTGCGGCCGCATGTCATCGAGCTGAGCGGGCTGAGCGATGCGGACATGCGGGCCTGGCTGCAGAACGCTCGGGCCGCGCTGTTCCCGAGCTTCGCGGAAGGCTGGGGCATCCCGGTGGTGGAGGCCCTCGCCCTCCAGGTGCCGGTCATCTGCTCCGACATCCCGGTGCTGCGGGAGGCGAGCCAGGGCTTGGGCGATGCGGTCGACCCGCTGGATGTGCGGGGCTGGCGCGACCGCATCCTGGCCTATGCGGGCGAATCGGCGGCGGCCCGGGCGGCGCGGCGCGCGGCGCTGTCCCGCTTCGCCCCGCCGGGCTGGGACAGCCACCTGGCCGGGGTGCGCGGCGCCCTGGCCGAGGCGATGGCGGCCGGCGGCCTCGTCCGGCCGAAGGCCCTGCCGCTGGAGGAGCTGCCGGCCGGCGATGCGGTGATCCCCGAGGGTCCCGAGGCGGCGCTGGATGATTTCGCCCAGGCGGTGAAGGCCGGGGATGCCGCCCGGGGCCGGCGGGACTGGGTGGCGGCGGCGCGCGCCTATCGCCAGGCGCTCCGCCTGCGGCCGGATGAGGCGGGGATCTGGGTGCAGTACGGCCACATGCTGAAGGAGGCGGGCAAGCTCAAGGCCGCTTACGACGCCTACCACGAGGCGCTGGCCCGGATACCGCAGGATGCCGACCTGCATCTGCAGCTTGGCCATCTGTTCAAGCTGGCCCGGCGCACGCCGCATGCCCTGGCCTATTACGAGATGGCCATGCAGCTCGACCGCAGCAATGCCGAGGCACGGCGGCATGTGGAATGGGGGCATCGGCAGCTCGCCTCGGCCTGAGGCCGGCAGCGGCCGGCGCCTGCCCCGGTCCTGCCCCGCCTGGGCGGTGCCGGGGGGGGGTTGTCCGGGCAGGGTCATAGCGGCTTCCGCCTCGCCGGAAGGCGCCCCAGCCGGCCGGGCGGAGAAGCCGCTCCTGGCCTAGTGTCCTGCCCGCGAAGTTCGCTGGATTTCCAGCGAACGGAGCGGACAAGCAGGCCACTGAAAACAAAGCTAGTGGCCCGAGAACGAAGTCCGCAGGACTTCGGAATCGGGACACTAGAGCGTGATCGGTTGAGGTCGAATCGACCGAGACCGTGAATCACGCGACCGAACAATGAGCTAGAGCAGATCGCCGGAGGGCGGCATCGCCCGGAGGCGTGAATCTGCTCTACAATCCATAAGCTAGAGCGGGGCGGGTGAGCGCAGCTCAACCGATCCCGCTCTAGAGGGTTGCCGGGCACCACCTCCGCCGTGGCGGATTCCCGCCGATGCGGGGGCCGTCGCGGCGGGCCCGGCCAAGGGGGCGGGCCAAAGGGGGCGGGGCCAAAGGGGCAGGGCCAGGGGCGCCGGGCTAAGCGCCCATCCCCTCCACCAGCGCCACGTCCAGCAGGCGTTCCAGCACCTCCGGCTCCTGCGCGCCGGCGATGGCGTGGCGGCCGGCGATGACGAAGCAGGGCACGCCGTTGATGCCCAGGCGATGGGCGCGGAGATTATCCGCATGCACCGCCTCCACCTCCGCCACCGTGCCGAGGAAGCGGCGCGCCGCCTGGCCGTCCAGCCCCTGGCGCTGGGCGATGCCGGCGAGCACGCTGGTCTCGCCGATATCCAGCCCGTGCAGGAAATAGGCCTCGAAGACCGCCTCCACGATCGGGTCCGCGGCGCCGTAGCGGGCGGCCCAGCGGACCAGCCGGTGGGCATCGAGGGAATGCGGCACCCGGCGGATGCGCTCGAAATGGAAATCCACCCCTTCCGCCCGGCCCAGCTCGGCGATGGTGCCGTGCAGGCGGCGGGCGCGCTCCTCGCCGCCGAATTTCCGCACCAGGTATTCCTGCCGCGGCACCCCCTGGGGGGAGAGGTCCGGATTCAGCAGGAAAGGCCGCCAGACCAGCTCCGCCGCAATGTCCGGCCGGGCCCGCAAGGTACGGCGCAGCCGGCGGATGCCGAGGAAGCACCAGGGGCAGACCAGGTCGAAGACGACCTCGATGGGCAGGCGCGCGCGGGGCGGGGCGAGGAGGTTCACGGCGTCAGCGGCGCAAGGCGGGAGGGACTGGCATGACCGGGCAAGGCTAGACCGCCCCGGCGAAGCGTTCCACCGCGAAGGGGGTGAAATCGAGATTCGGCGCCGGGCCGAGGATCGCCCGGGCCAGGGCGGCGCCGCTGGGGGCGGAGCCGGTGAGGCCGAGATGCCCATGGCCGAAGGCGCACCAGAGGCCAGGCCAGGCGCGGACCGGGCCGAGCACCGGCAGGCTGTCCGGCAGGCAGGGGCGGTGGCCCATCCAGAAGCCCTCGGCGCCCTCGGTGCGAGCCTGGGGGAAGGCGTTGCGCAGGTCGTCCAGCAGCAGGGCGGCGCGGCGGGGGGTGGGCGGGTGGTCCAGCCCGCCGAATTCCACCGTGCCGGCGATGCGCAACCCATGCTCCATGGGGGAGATGAAGGCCTTGCGGTCGGCCGGCACCACCGGGCGCCGGACCTCGATGCCGGCGGCGGGCAGCATCACATGGTAGCCCCGCTGGGTCTCCAGCGGCACCTTGATGCCGAGCGGGGCGAGCAGCCGGCCGGACCAGGCGCCGGCGGCCAGCACCACCTGGTCGGCCGGTTCCAGCCCGGACTCGGTCCTGGCGCCGAGGACCCGGCCGCCTTCCGTGGCGATGGCGGTGACCTTGGCGCGGCGGATTTCGCCCCCCAGCCTTTCCACCCCGCGCGCCACCACCTGGGCCTGGCGCAGCGGGTTCACGCTGCTGCCCTGCTCCGGGATGAAGAGGCCGAGCTGGTAGTCGCCCTGCATGTCCGGCTCCAGCGCCTGGATCGCCGCCTTTCCCTCCAGGAATTCCACCCGCATGCCGTGCTGCTGCCGCAGCGCCCAGCCGCCGGCGTCCTTCTGGAAATGCCCCCGGTCGCGGTAGAGGTAGAGCTGGCCGGTCTCGCTGATCAGGTCCAGCGCGCCTTCCTCGGCGAGGATCAGCCGGTGCTGCTCCATGGCGCCGTAGAGCAGGCTGGCCAGCGCTTCCGCAATGCTGGCGACCCGCGCCGGGCGGGCGGCGGCGACGAAGCGCAGCAGCCAGGGCGCCGCGCGCGGCCAGTAGCGCGGCGGGATGTGCAGCGCCCCGGCGGGGTCCAGCAGCATCTGCGGCACCTGCTTGAGGACGCCCGGCATGGCCAGCGGCGCCACCGAACCGGCGCTGATCGCGCCCGCATTGCCGGAGGAGGCGCCGCTGCCCGGCGCCTCGCCATCCAGCACCAGCACCCGGGCGCCGCCGCGCGCCAGGTGCCAGGCGGTGCAGAGGCCGACGATGCCGGCGCCGATGACGATGATGCGGGGAGGGCCAGGGGAGGAGGCGGCAGGCGAGTCCATGCCGCTATTCTATGCGCACCTCCGCCCTGGCGGCGATGGCCGCCCATTTCTGCCGCTCGGCGGCGAGGAAGGCGGTGGTGTCCTCCCGCGAGGCCGCCATCGGCTCCAGCCCGCGATCATGCAGCAGGGTGCCGAGCCCCTCCGCCATCACCGCCCTGGCATCGGCGGCGAGCTTCGCCTGGATCGGCTCCGGCAGCCGCGCCGGGCCGGCCAGCACCGCCCAGGTGGCGCCGGTGAGGTAGGGGAAGCCCGCCTCCGCCACCGTCGGCACGCCGGCCACGCTGGGCAGGCGCTGGTCATGGCAGAGGGCCAGCGCCTTCAGCCGCTTCTCCCGGAGATGCGGCAGGGAGGAGGGGATGGTGTCGAAGGAAAGCTGCACCTGGCCGGCGATGAGATCGACCATCAGCGGCCCGCTGCCGCGATAGGGCACATGCGTCAGGTCGATGCCGGCGCCGAGCCGCAGCATCTCGCCGACCAGATGGGTGGAGGTGCCGTTGCCGAAGCTGCCGTAATTTAGCGCGCCCGGGCGGGTGCGGGCATAGGCGACGACATCCGCCAGGCTTTCCACCGGCAGGCCGGCATGGGCCAGCACCAGGAAGGGCTGCAGGGTCAGCCAGGTGATGCCCGTCAATTCCTTCGCCACATCCACCGGGAGGTTGCGCATGGTGGCCTGCAGGATGGCCATTTCGGCCGAGGCGCCGAGCAGCAGGGTATGGCCGTCCGGCGCCGCCTTGGCCACCTGGTCCGCGCCAAGGGCGCCGCTGGCGCCGGCGCGGTTCTCCACCACCACCGGCTGGCCCCAGCGCTTCGCCAGGCGTTCCGCCAGCAGCCTTGCCACCAGATCGGTGCTGCCCCCCGGCGGGTAGCCGACGACGAGACGGACACTGCGATTGGGATATTCGCCCTGGGCCCGGGCCGGGCCGCGGGCGATGAGGCTGGCCGGGGCGGCGAGCGCCAGGGCGGCCAGTGCCCGGCGGGCGATGCGCATGAGGTTTCCTCCCGTGATGGGCGAGGCTTCGGCCGCCGCCCGTTCCGGCCATGCTCCGCCGCCGGCGTGCCAGGCGCAAGCTTGACCTGACCGGTCGCCCGACCGATTTTGCGCGCGGAGGTCCCCGTCCATGCGCATCACGCCGAACAATGCCGGGCTCGGCGCCCGGGTCGAAGGTATCGATCTGGCCCGCCCGCTCTCCCCTGCCGATCACCGCACCGTGCTGCGGGCGCTTGGCCAGTACGGGGTGCTGTGCTTCCCGGGCCAGGATCTGGAAGCGCCGCACCTCGCCGATTTCGGCAGCCGCTTCGGCGAACTGGAAGTGAACGTGGCGAACATGTTCCACGCCCCGGGGCATCCGGAGGTGATGATCCTCTCCAACATGAAGGATGCGGCGGGGAAGCCGCTGGGGCTGAACGATGCCGGCCAGGGCTGGCACACCGACATGTCCTATTCCGAGGACATCGCCCTGGCCAATGCGCTGCATGCGAAGCAGGTGCCGCTGCGCGACGGCAAGCCGCTCGGCGCCACGCAGTTCCGCAACATGCACGCCGCCTATGACGATCTGCCGGCGGAGCTGGTGGCGCGGCTGGAAGGCCGCATGGCGGTGCACGACTTCGAGAAATTCTGGGATGTGATGCGCCAGCGTCCCGGCAGCATCCGCAAGGCGCTGACGCCGGAGCAGCGGGCGAAGAAGCCGCCGGTGGAGCAGCCGATCTTCCGGGTGCACCCGATCACCGGCCGCCGCGTGCTCTACTGCAACCCGGGCTATGCCATGTACATCCCCGGCATGGACCGCACCGAGAGCGATGCGGTGCTGGAATTCCTGTTCCGCCACCAGGCGCAGGAGAAATACCTCTACAGCCATGACTGGGCGCCGGGCGACCTGCTGATGTGGGACAATATCGGCACGGTGCACAACGCCGTCGCCGATTACGGGCCGAAGGAGCATCGCTATATCCTCCGGGTGCAGATCATGGCGACGCTCGACTACGCCGCCATGGCGGCCTGAACGATGAAGCTCGTCACTTTCGAGGCCGATGGCGCGACGCGCATCGGCGCCGTGCTGGGCGAGGCGGTGGTGGCGCTGCAGCCGGCGCTGGAAGCGGCCTGCGCCGCCGCCGGCGAGGCGCCGCAGCGCCTGCCGGAGGATATGCGCGGGCTGCTGGCGGCGGGCGAGGCGGCGCTGGTGACGGCGGCCCGGGCCGTCGCCTTCGCGGCGCGGCCGGAAAGCGTCGCGCTGCGCCGGCCGCTCTCCACGGTGAAGCTTTGCGCGCCGCTGCAACCCGGAAAGATCCTCGGCGTCGGGCGGAACTATGCCGACCATGCCAAGGAGGTGGGCGGGCCGAAGCTGGAGGCGCCGCGCATCTTCCTGAAGCCCACCTCCTCCGTCTGCGGGCCGGGCAGCGTGGTGACCATCCCCAAGGCGGCGCTGAAGCCGGATTGGGAGGTGGAGCTCGGCGTCGTCATCGGCCGCCCGGCGCGCAACGTGCCGGAGGGGACGGCGCTGGACACCATCGCCGGCTACACCGTGCTGAACGACCTGACCGACCGCGCCCTGCAATTCGACCACCCGATCGGCATGACCAGCTTCGGCAAGGGGTTGGACGGCTTCTGCCCGATAGGGCCGTATCTGACGACGGCCGACGAGGTCGGCGAGCCCTGGCAGCTCGGCCTGCGCTGCTTCCTGAACGGGGAGAAGGTGCAGGAGGGGAACACGCATGACCTGATCTTCAGCGTCGCCGCGCTGGTCGCCTGGCTGAGCCGCTTCGTCACCTTGCAGCCAGGCGACGTGATCGCCACCGGCACGCCGGCCGGCGTCGGGCATTTCCGCACCCCGCCGCGCTACCTGCAGCCCGGCGACAAGCTGCGGCTGGAAGTGGACCGCGTCGGCGTGCTGGAGCATGGGATCGGGGGGGAGGCATGAGGCACATCATCGCCGCGGTGCTGGCGCTGCTGGCTGGCGCCGCGGTGGCGCAGCCCAGGGCGCCGGGGACGGATTACCCGAACCGGCCGGTGCGCATCGTCGTCGCGCTGGCGCCGGGCGGCAATGCGGACATCAACGCCCGGATCGTGGCGCAGCAGCTCTCGCAGCAGACCGGCCAGCAATTCCTGGTGGAGAACCGCCCCTCCGGCGGCGGGACCGTGGCCTTCGAGACCGTGGCGGCGACGCCGCCCGATGGCTACACCCTGCTGGTCGGCGCGCTCGGTTCCCACACGCTGAATGTCGGGCTGTACGGCAACCGGCTGAAGGTGCATCCGCTGACCGGGGTGGACCACATCACCATCAGCAGCCATTCGGCGGTCGCGGTCGCGGTGCATCCCTCGCTCGGCGTGCGGACCCTGGCGGAGTTCCGGGAGCTGCTGCGGGCCAATCCCGGCAAGTATACCTTCGGCTCCTCCGGCAACGGCACCACCGGGCATATCGCCGGCGCCATGCTGGTGCAGATGCTGGGGGTGGAGGCGCAGCACATCCCCTATCGCGGCTCGGCCGCGGCCTTCACCGATCTTGTGGCCGGACGCACCCAATTCCAGGCCGACACCATCTCCTTCCTCGCCGAGCATTTCCGCAGCGGCGCGGTGCGCGGCATCGTCATCGCCACGCCGGAGCGTTCGCCCTTGGCGCCCGACGTGCCGACCAGCGCGGAGACCGGCCTGCCGGAATACATCGCCACCACCTGGACGCCCTGGAGCACGACCTTGGGGACGCCGATGGTGATCCGGCAATTCCTCTATGAGCAGATCGCCGAGGCGCTGCGCGCACCCGCAGTGGGGGAGCGGCTGCTGCAATTGGGCAATACGATCCCGGAGGGGATGACGCCGGAGCGCACCCGCGCCTTCATCGCCAGCGAGATCGAGCGCTGGGTGCCGATCGTGCGGGCTTCCGGCGCGAGCGTGGACTGATTTCCCCACGAAGTCGCTTCGCGCCTTCGCGGGGGCCCTGTCCTACGCGGCCCAGGCGGGCGCTGCGCGCCGCCTCGGGCCCCTTCGGCCCGGATGAACACACCTCGCACGGCCCGTCGCGGCAAAGCCGCGCC
The DNA here is from genome assembly GCF_008360935.1 of Siccirubricoccus phaeus. Taxonomy (GTDB): domain Bacteria; phylum Pseudomonadota; class Alphaproteobacteria; order Acetobacterales; family Acetobacteraceae; genus Siccirubricoccus; species Siccirubricoccus phaeus. The sequence continues at coordinate 297,078 of NZ_SRXO01000002.1, read as the reverse complement.
GGGGCAACAGTGGGGGCAGGTTGCAGCCATGCGCCCGGGGCGCGTGCAGAAAGGGAAGGCCAGAACCATGGCAAAGAACGTCACCACCGGGCGGCGCGTGCCGGCAGAAGCGATCAACGCCCAGATCCACGCCATCCTGACGCGCTGGGGCATGCCGGAGGAACAGGCGAAGACCACCGCGCAGATCATGGTGGAAACCGACCTGCTCGGCGTGGACAGCCACGGCCTCTCGATGCTGATGACCTATGAGGAAGGCGTGCAGCAGGGCCGCATCAAGCCCGCCGCCCTGCCGCGCCTGGTGCGGGACACCGGCCCCACCGCCCTGCTGGATGCCGGGGACGGCCTCGGCCATCCGGTGGCCGCCATGGCGATGAACCTCGCGGTGGACAAGGCGCTGGCGCAGGGCATCGGCGTGGTCGGGGTGGTGAACAGCCACCATTTCGGCGCCGCCGGCGCCTATGCCCGCATCGCCGCCGCGCGCGGCGTCATCGGCATGGTCACGAGTTCGACCCGCGGCGTCACCATGGTGCCGACGCGCGGCGCCATGCCGGTGCTCGGCACCAACCCGCTGGCCTTCGCCGCGCCGGCGAAGCGCAACAACCCGTTCGTGCTGGACATGGCCACCACCACCGTCGCCGCCGGCAAGGTGAAGGTGCACCACCTGAACGACGCCCCGCTGCCGGAAGGCTGGGTGCTGGACGGCAAGGGGCAGGGCGTGACCGACCCGCATGAGGGCAACGCCTTCGTCTTCCAGCGCAAGGAAGGCGGCATCACGCCCCTGGGCGGGGTGGAGGAGCGCGGCAGCGCCAAGGGCTACGGGCTGGCGATGATGGTGCACATCCTGGGCGGCGCGCTGGTGGGCGCCAGCTTCTCGCCCATCCGCAACCGCAACCCGGACCCCAGCCTGCCGCACAATATCGGCCATTTCTTCCTGGCGCTGGACCCGCGCGCCTTCCGCGCCGAGGGCGAGTTCGAGAGCGATCTGGACGACGTCATCGACATCCTGCACGCCACGCCGCCCGCCGACCCGGCGGAGCCGGTGCTGGTGGCCGGGGAGCCGGAAGACCGGATGCGGGAGGAACGGCTCCGCCTGGGCGTGCCGGTGCCGGACAGCCTGGATGCGCTGATCCGGGGGATCTGCGAGCGGAGCGGCGCGCCTTATCTGCTCAGGCCCAACGCCTGAGACCGAGGGGGGCTTTGCCCCCCTCGACCCCCCACCAAAGGCCGAAGGGCCTTTGGAAACCATGAATTTCGGCCGCGACGGTCGTCGGGACGCCAAACTCACGGGTTCCAAGGGCCTTTCGGCCCTTGGCGGGACGGAGTTTGAGGAAGGGCAGAGCCCTTCCTCAATCCCGCGTCTCGAACCGATATACCTTGCTGACCACCTTCCACCCCGCCTCGGTGCGGTTCAGCACCAGGTAGTCGGTGAAGTAGCGGGGCGGGATCTGGCAGGCGACCTTCACGAAGGCGGTCTCCGGCCCGCTGATGTCCAGCATCAGGATCCGGTCATCCCGCGCCAGCCCCTTGGATTTGGCGGAGGGACGGCTGCGCACCATGGCCAGCCATTCCTCCCGCGGCATGTCGCCGACGCCGCCATCCTTCGCCCAGTAGAGATGGCTGCAAGGATGGAAGGCGGCGGCGAGCTTGTCCGCATCGCCCTCGTACAACCCGTCGAAATAGGTCTGGATCACCTGCTCGATCTCGGCGACGGCGCTCGCCGGCATCGGCTTGCCGCTGGCATCGGGCATGTTCGCTCCTCCTCTCCTGATGCGGCGCATCCTGGCATGGAAACCCCGCCCCTTGCATCCCCGGCGCAGCGCCGGATACTCGGCCCCGAACGGGAGAGAACAACCATGTCCTTCGGGCGCCGCGCCCTGCTGGCCCTGCCCCTTCTGGCGCGGCCCGCCTTCGCGCAGGCCTGGCCCAGCCGGCCGATCCGCCTGCTGGTGCCCTATGCCACCGGCGGCGGCACGGATCTGCTGGCCCGCGCCCTGGCCGAAGCGCTACGCCCTGCCCTGCCCCAGCCGGTGGTGGTGGAGAACCGCGCCGGCGGCGCCGGCGTGATCGGGCCGAGCTGGTGGCGCGGGCGGAGCCGGACGGCCATACGCTGATGGCCGTCGTCTCCACCCATGTCGCCAACCGCTACTTCCTGCCCGCCCTGCCCTACGACCCGCTGAAGGATTTCACTCCGGTCGCGCTGCTGACGCGCAACACCATGGTGCTCGCCGCCGGCACCGCCCAGCCCTTTGCCGATCTGCCCGCGCTGCTGGCGCGCGCCCGGGCGCAGCCGGGGCGCATCGGCACCGGCAGCACGGAAAGCCTCTCCTCCTTCATCGGGCAGGAGCTGGCGCGGCGCGCCCAGGTGGAGATGCCGGATGTGCAGTACCGCTCCGGCGGGCAGTTGATGAACGACGTCGTCGCCGGCCATCTGCCGGTGGGCTGGACCAGCACCGCCAGCGCCATGCCGCATATGCAGACCGGGCGCGGGCGCGTCCGGCTGCTCGCGGTCTCCACCGCCACCCGTACCCCCTTCTTCCCCGAGACGCCGACGGTGCAGGAGCAGGGCATCCCGGAATTCGACCTTCCCGGCTGGGTCGGCCTCTACGGCCCGTCCGGCCTGCCGGCGCCGGTGGTGGAGCGGCTGCACCAGGCCCTCGCCCGCGCCTTCGAGGATGCGACGCTGCGCCAGCGCTTCGCCGCCATGGGCATCGAGCCCGCCCTCGGCCCCGGCACCGCGCTGCAGGCGGCGGCGGAGCGGGAGGACCGGCTCTGGGCCGCGGCAGCCGCCGCCGGCCATATCCAGAAGCAGCAATGAGCAGGAGACGCGCATGGCCAACCCCGCGCTGAAGGCCGCCTTCGCCGCGAAGCGCTTCGTCGTGGCGCCCGGCATCTTCGACATGATCAGCGCCAGGGTGGCGGATGGGCTGGGGTTCCAATGCCTCTACGTCACCGGCTTCGGCACCGTCGCCTCGCATCTCGGCGTCGCCGATGCCGGCATCGCCACCTATACGGACATGGTCTCGCGCGTCGGCCAGATGGCGCGCGGCGTGGCGACGCCGGTGATCGCGGATGCGGATACCGGCTATGGCGGCCTGCTGAACGTCCGCCACACCGTCATGGGCTATGAGGCGGCGGGCGTCTCCGGCATCCAGCTCGAGGACCAGGAGATGCCGAAGAAATGCGGCCACACGCCCGGCCGCCGCGTCATCCCGGCGGAGGAGATGGCGCTGAAGGTCCAGGTGGCGGCGGAGGCGCGGCGCGACCCGAATTTCCTCATCGTCGCGCGGACCGATGCCCGGACGACGCTGGGGCTGGAGGAGGCGATCCGCCGCGGGAAGCTCTATGCCGAAGCGGGCGCCGACATCATCTTCATCGAAAGCCCGGAGAGCGAGGCGGAGATGCGGGCGATCGGCCAGGCCATCGACAAGCCGCTGCTCGCCAATATGGTGGAGGGCGGCCGCACGCCCATCCTGCCGGCGGCGAGGCTAGCGGAGATCGGCTATGCCATGGCGATCTATCCGGCGATCGGCTTCCTCGCCGCGGCGGCGGCGCTGGAGAAGGCCTATGCCCATCTGAAGGCGGAAGGCGACAGCAATGCCATCGGCGAGAGCTACGGCTTCAAGCGCATGACGGAGCTGATGGGCTTTCCGGAGGTGTGGGAGTTCGAGAAGCGCTGGGCACGGGAGTAGCGGATCGGAGGCGCCCAGGGCGCCGTCGCGTCCGGCGCCTCGTGCGCGCTCGACGGCGCGCCGGAGGCGCGCCTCCGGCGCGCCGAGCGCACCTCAAGCCCGGCCATGAGGCTGTTTTCAAGTCGAGGATGCCGCGCAGCGGCACCGTTCGTCACGCCGGAGCCGCGCTATTCCCACGACGCGCGGCTTCGTCCTTGGCTCGAAAACAGCCTCATGGCCCTCGCAATGGGTCGCCTTCGACCGTGTCGAAGGCGCATGAATGCGCCTTCAGCCAAGGAGCAAGGCCGCTCCAGGGCTGCAGGAGCGAACACAGGAGGGACACAGCCATGGCAGCGCAGTTCGAGAGCGTGAAGGCGCTCGTCTTCGACGTCTTCGGTACGGTGGTGGACTGGCGCGAGGGCATCGCGCGGGACGCCGCGGTGTTCCTCGCCCGCCACGGCCGCGGCGATATCGACCCGCGCGGCTTCGCCGATGCCTGGCGCCGCCGCTACCAGCCGGCGATGGAGCAGGTCCGCAGCGGCCGCCGCCCCTTCACCCGGCTGGACGTGCTCCACCGGGAAAACCTGGACGCCGTCCTGGCCGATTACGGCCTCAGCCCCGCCGCCATCGGCGAGGCGGAGCTGGATGCGTTCAACCGCGCCTGGCATCGGCTCGACCCCTGGCCGGAAGCCGTCGCCGGCCTCACCCGGCTGAAGCGGAAATTCATCATCGCGCCGCTCTCCAACGGCAATATCGCGCTGATGCTGAACATGGCGAAGCGCGCCGGCATCCCCTGGGACGGCATCCTCGGCTCGGAAGTGGCGCAGGCCTTCAAGCCGCAGCCCGAAGCCTATCTGCGCACCGCCGAGGTGCTCGGCATCCGCCCGGCCGAGCTCTGCCTGGTCGCGGCGCACAACAACGACCTGGCGGCGGCGCAGAAATGCGGCCTCGCCACCGCCTTCGTCCCCCGCCCCACCGAGCACGGCCCGAACCAGACCACGGATCTGGAGCCGAGCGGCACCTGGAGCGTGGTGGCGAAGGATTTCCAGGACCTGGCTCACAAGCTGGGCTGCTGAAGGGCAGGCCGGCACGGCCTGCCGGCCGCGTCGCCCTGCCGCCAGCACCAGGCGGTTCCGCCCGCCCCGCCTGGCGGCAGGGAGCGCACCATCCGCCTGGCAGTGGCAACGGCGCATGCCGGCGCGGCCCGCCGCGCCGCTCCACAGGCGCGCCCGGCTACATCGCCCGGGTGCCGGCCGGGAAGAGCGGCCCGCCATAACCCGCCTCCACCGGGATCCGCAGGAAGCGGGCGCCGCTCGTCGCATCCGTCTCCAGCACCGGCTGCACCCGCACCACCTCCCGCGCCCGCGCCGCCGCCAGCGCCGCCTCCAGGGAGGCCGCGCCGGCGAGGCGGCGAAGGTTGAGCCGCGTCGGGAACAGCACGGTGCGGGTGCCTGCCTCGGCCGCCGCCAGCGCCGCCTCGGGGGTGATCCAGACGCTGTCCACCGCCTCATGCCCGTCATGCGCCGCCGCATGGCCGCCCGGGGCGGGGGCCAGGAAGAAATGCGTGTCGAAGCGCTTCGGCAGATCCTCCGGCGTCACCCAATGGGCGAAGCGCACCAGCGCGCCGATATCCGGCACCAGCCCTTCCGCCTGCAGCAGCGCGGCGAAGCCGCGGGCGCCGGCATTCAGCGCCTCCCGGTGCGCCGCCGCCACCGCCGCCCCCTGCGCCGGCGTCAGCGCCACGCCCGCTTCGGTACGGGCCAGCAGCAGCCCGCTCTCCTCGAAGGCCTCGCGGATGGCGGCGACGCGCAGCGCGGCGAAGGGATCCGCCGCATCCAGCCCGGCGGCGATCTCCGCATCCGCCGCCTCCACCCGCCCGCCGGGAAAGACCAGCGCGCCAGCGGCGAATTCGATCTGCCGGTGGCGCACCACCATGAACACCTCGGGGCCCGCCGGCCCGTCGCGCAGCAGCAGCACCGTGGCGGCGGGGCGGGCGGGGGCGGGTTCGGCCATGCAAGTCACTCCGTACGGATGCCGGCGGTGCGGATCAGCGGTGCCCAGCGGGCGTGGTCGGCGGCGATGAAGACGGCGAATTGCTCGGCCGTGCCGCCCACCACCTCGCCCGCCTGGGTCTGCTCCACCACCTGCCGCACCTCCGGCTGCTGGATCGCGCGATTGAAGATGCGGTTGGCCGCCTGGACGATCTCCGCCGGCAGCCCCGCCGGGCCAACAATGCCGTGCCAGACCGAGGCCTGGAAGCCCGGCACCGTCTCGGCAATGGTCGGCACATCCGGCAGCAGCGCCACCCGCCGGGGGGCGGCGACGGCGATCGCCCGCAGCTTGCCCTCGCGGATCTGCGGCAGGGTGGTGGAGACGGTGATGATGGCGCTGCCGGTCTCATTCGCCAGCAGGCTGCGCAGCGCCTCGGCGCCGCTGCGATAGGGCACCGGCGTCATGCGGGCGCCGATCTCGCGCAGCAGCAGCTCCTGCGCCAGGTGGCCGACATAGCCGATGCCGGGATGGGCATAGACCTGGTCCGGCTGGGCCTTCGCGCCGGCGATGAACTCCGCGAGACTCCTGACCGGCGAGGCGGCGGGCACCACCAGCACCAGCGGCAGCGTCACCAGGTGGCAGATGGGGGCGAAGGCCGTCATCGGGTCGTAGCCGAGGCTCGGCTGCAGCTCCTTGGCGATGGCGTTGGCGCCGAGATCGGCCATCATCAGCGTGGTGCCGTCCGGCCGGGACTGGGCGACGAAGGCGCCGGCGATGGTGCCGCCGGCGCCGGCGCGGTTCTCCACCACCAGGGTCTGGCCATTGGCGAGCGCCGGGAAGGCGTTGGCGACGGTGCGGGAGAGGGTGTCGATGGCGCCGCCTGCGCCGAAGGGCACGACGAGCCGCACCGGACGGTCCGGCCAACCGGCCTGAGCCCGGGCAGTGCGGGGCGGGGCGAGGCCCGGCAGGGCCAGCCCGGCCAGGGCGAGGGCGGCGCGGCGGCTGGGGGCGAAGGACGTCATGTGAAGGTCTCCCGGTTCCCCGCAAGCTGCCGCCATGCCGGTCATTCCGCAAGCCGGCACGGCATGGCAGCCTGGTGTCCCGATTCCGCAGTCCTGCGGACGTCGTTCTCGGGCCACCAACTCTTGTTTTCAGGGACCTGCCTGCCCGCTGCGTTCGCTGGAAATCCAGCGAACTTCGCGGGCAGGACACTAGAGCGGGATCGGTTGAGCTGCGCTCACCCGCCCCGCTCTAGCTCATTATCCGGTCGCGTGCAGCTCGTTATCCGGTCGCGTGCTTCACGGCTTCGGTCGATTCGACCTCAACCGATCACGCTCTAGGTTGGCGGGCCGCGCCCCGCCTATGCTGGCAGGTCGCTGGTGTCCCCGATTCCGCAATCCGCCGGACTCCGTTCTCAGGCCACCGGCCTCGGTTTCGATAGCCGGCCTGTCCGCGCCCTGCGCGGGGGATCCAGCGCGTTTCGCGGGCAGGACAGCATGGGGAGTCGCCGCATGACCTGGTCCATCACCGCCCATGACCCCAAGACCGGCGCCTTCGCCGTGGCGGTCGCCACCTGCAATTTCGCGGTGGGGGCAAGCTGCCCCTTCGTCCGGGCAGGGGTCGGCGCCGTCTCCACCCAATCCATGACCAACCGCTATCTCGCCCCGGCCATCCTGGACGGCATGGCGCGCGGCCTGACCCCCGCCGCCGCCATCGAGGGTGCGGTGGCGAGCGACCCCGGCCGCGGCATCCGCCAGGTGCATGCGGTGGACCGGCACGGCAACAGCGCCGCCTGGACCGGGGAGAATTGCGTGGAATGGTGCGGCCACCGGACCGCGGAGGGCTTCTCCGTCGCCGGCAACATGCTGGCCGGGGAGGCGGTGGTGGCGGATTGCTTCGCCCGCTTCGCCGCCGGCACGGCGCTCGACCTGCCGGAGCGGCTGATGGCGGCGATGGAGGCCGGCGAGGCGGCGGGGGGCGACCGGCGCGGCCGGCAATCCGCCGCCATGGTGCTGGCGACGACGGAGGATTTCCCCGACCTCGACATCCGCGTGGACGACCATGCCGACCCGATCGCCGAGCTGCGCCGGCTGCTGGGCATCTGGACCCGGGACCGCAAGCCGGGGCTGGCGGACACGCCGCGCAAATCCAACCCCGCCGGACGGATCAACCTGGACGGCATCGAGGCCGGCTGGCGCGCCCGCGGGCTCGATCTCCGCTTCCGGCGGTAGGGGGCGGGGCCGGGACCGGCCGGGGCGGCTTCCCGGCCGGGCGCGCGCCCAGGGCGCTGGAGGGCGCGGCAGCCGGCACGTGCATGCAATGGCAAGGATTCGTGGCCCATCAGCCACAGGCACGCAAAGGTTGCATTTATTCGGCGCCAAATCACTGATTCTGGCGAGATCATCGCGTAATATCCGTCGCCAGGGGCAAGCGCGGCCGTAGTGCGCAGCCTCATACTGCGCCAATTGCCTCTCTGTCTGTGGAGATTTCACAGGAAAAAGACGTTTGTGGGCATTCGGTGCATGACTTGCGGGAGCCGGCCGGCTATGCTCCAGAGCACTCATTCGGGGACTAGGATTGTCCTGCTCGGTCCGTTCCGATCCCAGTCGTGACCGTCTGGTCGTGCTCGCGCGCGACCCGGCGGTGATCGCGGCGGCGCATGCCGCCACGAACCGGCTGGGGCGGCCGCCTGCCATGGTGGTGACCAGCGGGCGGGAAGCGCTGGCGCAGATTGCGGCGCCGGGCCTCGCCCCGCGCCATCTGGTTTGCGAGCCGCAGGCGGCCGGATCCGACTGGCCGGATCTGCTGGATCTGCTGCGCGACCCCAGCGCCTCCACCGGCCTTCTCGTCGTCTCCTCCGCCCCGCAGCAGGACGGGCTGCCGGGCGATGTGGTGGCCCTGCCGGCCGACCCGCTGCGCCTGGCCGCCGCCCTGCTGGCGCCCCCCGCCTCTTCCGGCGCGCTGCCGGATGCCGCGGCCAGCCTGCTGGAAGCGGCCCTGGCCAGGGGGGAGATCGCGGTGCGCTTCCAGCCGGTGGTCAGCCTGCTGGACCGCCGGCCGGTGCTGGTTGAAGCCCTGGCCCGCTGGCACATGCCGCATGCCAAGGTGGGGCCGGATGCCTTCATCGCCCTGGCGGAGCGCGCCGGGCTGGCGCGCAAGCTCTCCATCGCCGTCGCCTCCCGCGCCGGGGCGGAGCTGGCCGGGCTGGGGCCGGGCTTCCCGAGCCTCGGCCTGGCGCTGAACCTGCCGCTCGCCCTGCTGCTGCAGCCGGACCTGGCCGCCTGGCTGGGCCGCGCCTTGGCCGGCACCGGCATCGGGCCCGGGCGGCTCTTCCTGGAACTCACCGAAACCACCGAGGTGCGCGACGAGCGCCTGCTGCGGCGCGCCCTGCGCCGGCTGAACGCCGCCGGCTACCGGGTGCTGCTGGACGATCTGGCGCTGGGGGACGGGCGGGACCGGCTGCTCGCCCTGCCCTTCGCCGGCTTCAAGCTGGACCGCAGCCTGGTGGAACGGCTGCCATGCGAGGCCGCGGCACGGCATGCGGTGCGCCGCCTGGTCGGCTTGGCCCGGCAGCGCGGCCAATTGGTGATCGCGGAAGGCCTCGCCGATCTCGGCCAATGGTCGCAGCTCCGCGGGCTGGGGCTGGATTGCGCCCAGGGCTTCGGCATCGGCCGGCCGCTGCCGGCCAGCGCCCTCGGCACCTGGCTGGCCGGCTGGCGGGGCTATCGCCGCGGCTGATGGACGCGGCGCCCGGCCCGGGCGATGCTCGGGGCCGGGAGGGCACGGCGATGCAGGATGCGCCAAACGGCGAGGGCGACGGGGAAAGGCTGACCCTGTTCGGCAGCTTCACCTCCAGCTCCAGCTTCAAGCCCATGCTGTTCCTGGCGCTGGCCGGGCTGTCCTTCAGCTTCCGCACGGTGAACCTGAAGACCGGGGCGCAGACGCGGCCGGACTATCTGGCGGTGAACCGCTACGGCCAAGTGCCGGCGCTGCGGCACCGGGGGCTGACCATCGTGCAGTCCAACGTCATCCTGGACTATCTGGCGCGGGTGACGGGGCGGTTCGAGCCGCCGCACGAGCAGGATCGCTGGCAGGCGCGGGAATGGCTCTCCTGGGAGGCGGATGCCATCACCAACGTCGCCAAGGTGCGGCATTACAGCCGCTTCCGCGCGGTGGACCCGGCGGTGATGGAGTATTTCCGCCCGCTGGCCGAGGCGGCGCTGGACCGCGTGGACCAGGCGCTGGCAGGCCGCGACTGGCTGGTTGGGGAGGCGCCGAGCATCGCCGATCTCGGCTGCTGGGGGCGGATGGTGTTCATGGCCGAAGGCGGATTCGAGCTGGCGCGCTGGCCGAGGCTGGCGGCCTGGGCCGGGCGGATCCAGGCCATGCCGGGCTATGCGGCGCCCTATGAGCTGATCCCGAAGAAGGATGCGGAGATCGCGCGGCGCTGAGGGGGCATGGGGCTCCGCCCCTGACCCCCGGCAGGGGCGCTGCCCCTGCACCCCGCCGGGGGGAAGGCGTCCCCCGGACCCCGCCATAAGTTTGCTGGTTCAACCTGCAGCCTCACACCGGGAGGCGCTGCCTTCACCGCGCCTCCCCGGCCGAGCATGGGGCAGAGCCCCCTTTCTTCGCCCTTCTCAGATCACCCGTAGACCCGCCGATAGAGCGCGATGATCTCCCCCGCTTCCGGCACCCGCGGGTTGTTGGCCGGGCTGCCGGAGGCCAGCGCCTGCTGCGCCATCAGCGGCAGCAGCCCTTCCCATTTCGCGGCGCCGATGCCGTATTCCGCCGGCGTCGGCACGCCGAGCTCCTGGTTCAGCGCGCGCAATTCCTCCAGCAGCTTGCTGCCCGCCACCTGGTCGGCGTCATCCCTGCTCGCCACGCCGATGGCCCGTGCCGCCTCGGCATAGCGCGGCAGGGCGTGGTTCAGCCCGTATTCCGTCACGGCCGGCAGCAGCATGGCGTTGGAAAGCCCGTGCGGCACGTGGAAATGCGCGCCGATCGGCCGGCTCATCCCATGCACCAGCGCGACGGAGGAATTGGAGAAAGCAAGGCCGGCCTGCATCGCGCCCAGCATCATCGCCTCCCGCGCCGCGGCGTTCTGCGGCTGGCGATAGGCGATGCGCAGATGCCGCCCGATCAGCCGCATCGCCGAAAGCGCCAGGCTGTCCGCATGCGGGTTGGCGCGCTTGGAGACGAAGGCCTCCAGCGCATGGGTCAGGCTGTCGATGCCGGTATCCGCCGTGGTGCGGGCGGGCACGCTGTAGGTCAGCTCGTAATCGACGATCGCCGCCAGCGGCAGGGCGCCGAGGCCGGCGATCAGCATCTTCTCCTCGGTCTCGGTGTCGGTGATGACGGTGAAGCGCGTCGCCTCGCTGCCCGTGCCGGCCGTGGTCGGGATGCAGATCACCGGCACCGCTGCCTTGTCCGCGCTCGCCGGCACCTTGAAGGCGCGCATCTTGGCGCCCGGCTCCGCCGCGGCGAGGATGGCCATGGCCTTGGCCGTATCCATCGGGCTGCCGCCGCCGAAGCCGATCAGGCAGTCATAATCGCCGGCGCGGAAGGCGGCGACGCCGGCCTCGATGACGGTGTCGGTCGGGTCCGGCACGGTCTCGCTGAACACCGCCGCGGTGATGCCGGCCTTGCCCAGCGGCTCCAGCACCCGGTTCACGGTGCCGGAGGAGACCATCCAGGGATCGGTGACGAGCAGCGGGCGGGACAGGCCGAAGAGGCCGAGCACCTCCGCGACCTGCGCGGTGCTGCCGCCGCCGATGCGCATCAGCCGCGGCGAGACGATGGTGGCGATCATGGCTGCTCCTCCCGCACTCATTTCCCCCAGCGGACCGCTGCGCGGCCTGGCGGGGGCCCCGGAATCGCTGGAGTCCGAGGCTTTCCCAAAGCCTTCCGCGGCAAGGCCGCGGCAGATACCGGGCGGCGCTGATCCGGGATGTGTGTTGCGGGCAGGATAGGCGGGTGGCGGCAATTCCGCCAGGGCGGGAGGCGTCATGCCCCCTGCCCTTTCCCGGTGGCGTCGGCTCAGGCGGTGAAGTCCAGCCCGGCGGTGAGGTCGGCCAGGGTCCTGGTCCCCTCGGCCAGGCGGATATAGCCCTCCTGCGCCGCGCGGAAGTTGCGGATGGTCAGGCTGTCATTGGTGTCATGGATGCGGAGCACGAGGTCATTGCCCTCCTGCGCCACCAGCAGCCGGGATTCCTCGACGCCGCCCATCAGCAGGCCGAGCGGGCCATCGGCGAGTTCCACCGTGTCGTTGCCGGCGTCATAGCCGAAATTGACCAGCAGGCTGCCGCCGGTGGAGGCGATGCTGTCATTCCCCGCGCCGCCGCGGACCAGCGCATTGCCGTTGACCACGATGGTGTCATCCCCCGCCCCGGTATCGACCAGGGCGGCGAGGCCGGGCGAGGCCTCCGGGGCGGCGGTGGGGTCGCCGGCCAGCACCGCGTCATGGCCCTCCCCGGTGCGGACCGAGGCGAAATAGCCGGCCGAGCCGGCGGCGCCGGGATCGCCGCCGCCCTGCAGGATGGTGGCGAGGCGGTTGAGATTGTCATCCGCCGTATCCGGCCCGCGCGGCGCCAGGTCGATGGCCAGGCCGGCGCCGTCGCCGGTGACGACCATCGGGCCGAGCTGGGCGGCGAGGCTCATGATCTGGTCGGCCGGGGTGGTGGTGCCCTGGGAGGCGTTCAGCGCCGAGGCGATGGAGAGCAGGAGCTGCGCCTGGGAGGACAGGTAGATGGTGTCATTGCCCGTGCTGCCGCCGGTGCTGCCCCCGCCGCCGCCGGTGCCGCTGCTGCCGCGCATGGAGGACAGCAGGATGCCGATATAGGAAGCGGCGCCGCTGCCGGAGACGCTGGACACCATCTCTTCACCACGCTGGAACGGCCAGGGTGGCGGCAGCCTGCGGGATGAGGATGAAAATCCGGTTAAGCGGCGGTCAGGCTGCTGCCATCAGGCGGCAGGACGGCCGGCCGCGAAGAGCGCCAGGCGCTTCGCCGCCAACGAGCTGAGGCCGCCGCCCGGCGCCGCCGCCACCGGCGGCAGGGTGGCGGCGAAATGGCAGGCGGCGAGATGGCCGGGGCCGATTTCCAGCGCCGGCGGCTCCTGGGTGCGGCAGAGTTCCGCCGCATGCGGGCAGCGGGTGTGGAAGCGGCAGCCGGGCGGGATGGCCATGGGGCTGGGCACGTCGCCGCCGAGCGGCGTCACCTGGCCGCGCCGGCTGGGATCCGGATGCGGGATGGCGGCCAGCAGCGCCCGCGTATAGGGGTGGCGCGGCGCGGCGAAGAGGGCGCGCTTCTCGGCGATCTCCACGATGCGGCCGAGATACATGACGGCGACGCGGTCCGCCATGTGCTTCACCACGGCGAGGTCATGCGCGATGAAGAGATAGGCGAGGCCGAAGCGCAACTGCAGCTCCTTCAGCAGGTTCACCACCTGGGCCTGGATGGAGACATCGAGGGCGGAGACCGGCTCGTCGCACACCACCAGCTCCGGCTGCACGGCGAGCGCCCGGGCGATGCCGATGCGCTGGCGCTGGCCGCCGCTGAATTCATGCGGGTAGCGATCGGCGTGATAGGGCGCGAGGCCGACCAGGCCGAGCAATTCCCGCACCCGCGCGGCGCGGGCGGCGGCATCGCCGATGCCGTGCACCACCATCGGCTCGGCGATGGCGTCGCCGACGGAAAGCCGCGGGTTCAGCGAGGCATAGGGGTCCTGGAAGATGATCTGGGCGCGGCGGCGCAGGCGGCGCAGCGCGGCGCCGGAAAGGGAGGTGATGTCCTCGCCCTCGATCGCCACGCGACCCGCGCTGGGCTCGATGAGGCGCAGGACGAGGCGGGCGGTGGTGGATTTGCCGCAGCCGGATTCGCCGACCAGCGCCAGGGTCTCGCCGCGGTTCAGGGTGAAGGAGACGCCGTCCACGGCCCGCACCGTGCCGACCTGGCGGGCGAGGATCAGGCCGCGGCGGACGGGGTAGTGCTTGACGAGATTCTCGACGGCGAGGAGCGGCTTGGCGGCATGGCTCCCACCCTCCCGCGCTGCCGCGCGGGTCCCGTTGGCGGCCGTGCCGCCACCCCCCCGCTGCGCGGGCGACGGGGTGTCGCTCCCTCCCCCGCCTGCGGGGGAGGGTTGGGGTGGGGATGGCGCCACGCTGCTCACGCCGCCACCGCCTGCTCGACCGGCGCCCGGATGCAGGCCGCCCCGTGCCCCTCCGCCAGCTCCCGCAGCGGCGGCATCGCCGCCGTGCACTCGGTGATGGAGAACGGGCAGCGCGGCGCAAACCTGCACCCCGGCGGCAGGGCGAAGGGCGGCGGCACCGCGCCCTCGATGGCCAGCAGGCGGTCGCGCTCCTCATCCAGCCGCGGGATGGAGCCGAGCAGGCCCAGCGTATAGGGGTGTTGCGGGTCCTCGAACAGGGCACGGGCGGTCGCCTGCTCCACCACCCGGCCGGCATACATCACCGCCACCTCATCCGCCATTTCCGCCACCACGCCGAGGTCATGGGTGATGAGGATGATGCTCATCCCGGTCTCCGCCTGCAATTCGCGCAGCAGGTCCAGGATCTGCGCCTGCACCGTCACGTCCAGCGCCGTGGTCGGCTCGTCGGCGATCAGCAGCTTCGGCCGGCAGGCCAGCGCCATGGCGATCATCACCCGCTGCCGCATGCCGCCGGAGAGCTGGTGCGGGTATTCGTCCAGCCGCCGCTCCGGTGCCGGGATGCGGACGCGGCGCAGCGCTTCGATGGCGCGGTCGCGCAGGTCGCGCCCGCCGGCCTCATGCGCCTGCATCGCCTCGATGATCTGGTCGCCGATGGTGTGGACCGGATTGAGGCTGGTCATCGGCTCCTGGAAGATCATCGCCACCTGGCCGCCGCGCACGCTGCGCATCTCGGCGGGCGAAAGGGTGAGGAGGTCCCGCCCTTCCAGCCGCACGCTACCGGCCGCGACGCGCCCCGGCCGCGGCACCAGCCGCATGACGGACAGCGAGAGCATGGATTTGCCGCAGCCGCTCTCCCCCACGATGCCGAGGGTGCGGCCGCGCGGCACGGCGAGGGAGACGCCATCCACCGCCGCCACCTCGCCCGAGGAGGTACGGAAGACGGTACGAAGGCCGTCGATGGCGAGGAGCGGCGCTTGCATCAGGTCCAGCGGAAGGTGGTGGGGGAGATCTGCTCCGCCGTGCGGTGGTTCCAGTCCCGCTCCGGCACGCGGTCCGCGATGCGCTGCTGCGCCTCGTGCAGATGCGCGGCGGCGGTGCGGTAATCCATGGTCAGCACCTCGCCGTTTTCCACGACCTTGCTGCCATCCACATAGACCGCCTTCAGCGCCCGATCGCCCGCGGCGTAGATCAGGCTGCGCAGCGGGTCGCGGGCCGGACGCATCATCGGGTGGGCGACGTCTACCAGCACGAGATCGGCGCGGCAGCCGGCGGCGAGGCGGCCGATATCGTCGCGGCCCAGCGCCTTCGCGCCGCCGATGGTCGCCGCCTCGAACAGCTCCGTGGTGGTGAGGCTGCGCGGATCGGTCGCCTGGGTGCGGGCGAGATAGGCGGCGAGGCGCATCTCATCCAGCATGTTGTGCGGATAGGTGTCCGTGCCGAGGCCCATATTCACGCCATGCCGCTTGTAGCGGCCGAGATGCTTCAGGGTGATGCCGCGCCGGGCGAAGACGGTCGGGCAATGCGCGACGGTGGTGCCGGTCTCCGCCAGCAGGTCGAGATCCCGGCGGGTATGCCAGGGCGTGCTCGGATGGTCATCCAGGAAGATGCCATGGCCGATGATGCTGCGCTCCGAGAGCAGCCCCTGCTCATGCAGCCAGCCGATGGGCGTGAAGCCGTGGCGCCGGGTGATCTCATGGAATTCGGAGACCGATTGCGCGGCGTGGATCTGCCAGGAGACGCCGCGGCGCTTGGCTTCGTCGAAGCTGTCGCGCAGCAGCTCCGGCGTGCAGGTGTCGATCTGCGCCGGCACCACCATGCCGAAGAGGCGGCCGCTCTCATGCTGCTCGGCGCGCTCGATCAGCGTCATCGCCTCGGCGAAGGCCTTCTGGCCGGCGGCCTCGTCCCATTCGTATTCCACCACATGGCCGTTCTTCGTGAACCAGCGGGCGGAACGGAACATCGGCGCGATGCAGACGCGCATGCCGGATTCGCCGAGCAGGTCCAGCCAGCCCGGATGCGCCATGGAGAGATCGGCGACGGTGGTGACGCCGGAGAGCAGCAACTCGCTCAGCGCGACGCGCACGCAGCTCGGCACCGCCTCCGCATCGGCGCGGAAGATGGGCAAGTATTCGTAGAGGGAGGAATTGTAGAGGCCGGGCGTCCCCACCTCATCGGTGAAGCCCTTGTTCATGGGCTCGCTGGAGGGGTGGGAGTGGATGTTCACCAGCCCGGGCATCACCATCACGCCACGGCCGGAAATGGTCTCCGCCGCCGGGCCGGCATAGGCGCCGCCGACATGGACGAGCCGCCCGCCCTCGAAGGCGATGTCCACATCGGTTGCATAGACATGCTGCTGCACGGCGGCATCCCAGAGGATGGCAACCTCGGCGTTCCTGATCAGCGTGATGCTCATCCATCCCATCTCCCTGGCCGCCGCCCACCGCATGCGACAGGCGGCGGCAGCGGCGCTACCGCGTCAGCCGGATATCCAGCCCCTTGTACAGCGCCACGCCGTAGATGCCATGCGCCCGCACGCCCTCCGTGCGCTGCGAGGCCGCCACCCAGATCTGCTCCCGCGCCAGCGGCAGCCACACATTGTTCTCCGCCACGATGCGCTGCGCCCGGGCGATCGCCGCCGCCCGCGCCGCCGGGTCCAGCGCCACCTTCGCCTGGGTCAGCGCCTCGTCAGTCGCCGGGTCGTTCCAGTTCATCCGGTTCGGCGTCGGGCGGTTGCGGCTGTCGAAGTAGAGCGAGAAGGCATCCGTCGCCGTCACATAGGGGTAGGACATGGTGAAGGCGTCGAATTCCTGCGTCGCCAGCTTGCCCCAGCCCACCGTCGCATCCCAGAGCTGGATGCGCATCTCGATGCCGATGCGGCGCAGGTCGGCCTGGATCGCCTCCAGATACTGCCGCGAGGTCTGGGTGTTGATGGCATAGGTCAGGAAGCTGGCGCGCTGGCCATCCTTCACCCGCACATTGTCCGGGCCCATGCGCCAGCCGGCCTCGTCCAGCGTGCGACGCGCCGCATCCGGGTCGTAGCCCGGCACCAGCTTCGCCGCCTCCGCGTCATAGCCCGCGGTGTTGGGGTTGAGATAGGACGTCGCCGGCTGCGCCGAGCCGAACCACACCGCCTGGACGATGGCGCTGCGGTTGACCGCCTGGTTGATGGCACGGCGGATCGCCGGGTCGCTCACCACCGGCTTGTCCACCTTGAAGCCGAGGAAGTAGTCCCAGAAGTAGTTCTCCTGGGTGGACATGCGCACCGTCGGCACGTTGCGGAGCTGGTTGATGGCGACGTTCGGGATGTACTGCGTCGCATCCGCCTGGCCGGTCTGCAGCGCGGCGAGGCGCGTCTGGCTCTCCGGCACCACGCGCCAGATCACCCGCTCCACCTGCGGGCTGGGGTTGCGGTAGATGGGCGGGCCCCAGCGGTAATTCGGGTGGCGCTGCAGGACGAGTTCCTGCCGCGGCGTCCAGCTCACCCAGCAGAAGGGGCCGGTGCCGTTGAAGCCCTGCACGCCGAAATTCGCGCCGAGCTTCTCGACCGTCGCCTGATCGACGATGGAGGCGAAGAACAGGGAGAGCTGATACAGGAGCTCGCCATAGGGCTCCGTCAGCTCGTACTCCACGGTGTAATCGTCCTTCGCGCGCACCTCCTTCACCGGGCCGGCGCGCCAGCGCACCGGGCTGCGGGTGGCGGGGTCCAGCCAGCGATTGATGGTGTAGACCACGTCGCGCGCGGTGAAGGGCTTGCCATCGCAGAAGGTGACGTCACGGCGGAGATGGAAGGTGTAGAGCCGGCCATCCTCCGAGACATCCCAGCGCTCGGCGAGGCCGGGGCGGACGGTCTTCATGTCCCAGTCGAGCGAGACGAGCGTGTCGCTCATCATGTAGAGGCTCTCGCCGGCGGAACGCGCCGTGGAGCGCGGCGGGTCGTAATTGTCGGCGTCGATCTCGCGCAGCACCACCAGCGTGTTGCGTGGCGCGGGCTGCGCATGCGCCGTGCCGGCCACGAGAGCCAGCAGCGCGGCGTAAGCTAGCTTTCTCATCCCCCAACCTCCCGACATGCGAGAGGGACGCGGTCCCTCTCGCGCTCTCCCTGCCAAAGGCCGAAGGGCCTTTGGAAACCTTGAGTCAGACGCGCAGGCGTGGATCCAGCGCGTCACGCAGCGCGTCGCCCAGCACGTTGAAGGCCAGAACCACGAAGAAGATCAGCACGCAGGGAATCACTGCGATATGCGGCGCGAAGAACAGGAAATTGCGGCCCTCGCTGGCCATGGCCCCCAGTTCCGCCACCGGTGGCTGTGCGCCGAGACCAAGGAAACTCAGCGCCGAGCCCAGCAGGATCACCTGGCCGAAACGCAAAGTGGCGAAGATGAAGATCCCGCTCAGGCAATTCGGCGCCAGGTGACGCCAGATCAGCCGCGCATCGCTCATGCCGATGGCCCGCGCCGCCTCGATATAGTCCAGCCGCATTACCACCAGCGCGCTGCCGCGCACGATGCGGGCCATCAGCGGCACGGTGGAAATGGAGAGCGCCAGCACCACGGAAAAGACGCCAGGTCCGAAAATGGCGGCAATGGCCAGCCCCACCAGGATGGCGGGGAAGGACAGCATCATGTCCATCAGCCGCATGATCGGCCCATCCAGCCAGCGCTGATAGAAGGCCGCGAGGAAGCCCAGCAGCGCCCCCACCGCGCCGCCCGCCCCCGTCGCCACCACGCCCATCACCAGGGAGACGCGCAGCCCGAACAGCAGCCGCGTGATCATGTCCCGCCCCTGGGAGTCCGCCCCCAGCGGCAGGCCGGGCGAGCCGGGCGGCTGCATGGTGCGCGCCAGGTCGTTGTCGAAGGGATCGCTCGGCGCCAGCACCGGCGCCAGCACCGCGGCCGCCACCACCAGCACCACGAACACCAGCGCCAGCGCCGCCGCCGGGTCCTTCAGCAGCCGCGCCAGCAGCCCAGCGCGCTTCGGCGGCACCGCCTCCGCCGCGCTCGGCACCGTGGTCGCGCTCATGCCGCGCGCATCCGCGGGTCCAGCCCGGCATAGAGCACATCGACCAGCAGGTTCACCAGGATGAACCCGGCCGAGAGCACGATGATGGTCCCCTGCGCCATGGGGAGATCCGAGGAGAGGATGGCGCCCACCGCCAGCCGCCCGACGCCGGGCCAGGAGAACACCGTTTCCGTCACCACCGCCCCGCCCAGCAGGAAGCCGATCTGCAAGCCGATCAGCGTCACCACCGGGATCAGCGCGTTCCGCAGCGCATGCCGCAGCACCACCAAGCGTTCCGTCAGCCCCTTGGCGCGCGCGGTGCGGACATGGTCGGCGGAGAGCACGTCCAGCACCGCCGTCCGCGTCATCCGCGCCACCGGCCCGACGAAGACGCCGCCCAGCGTGACGGCCGGGAGGATGATGGCCTGGAAGCCGTCCCAGCTCCAGACCGGCCCGGCCCGGCCGGTGAAGGGCAGCAATTGCCACTGGAAGCCGACGAACCAGATCAGCAGCAGGCCGAGGAAGAAGACCGGCACGGAAACGCCCGCCACGCTGAAGGCCATGATGATCCGGTCCGCGATGGAGCCGCGCCAATAGGCGGCGAAGGTGCCCATGGCGATGCCGAGCGGAATCGCCCAGATCAGGCTCGCCGCCATCAGTTCCAGCGTCGGGCCGATGGTGGCGCCCAGCTCCTGGCTCACCGGCACGTTGTTGATGATGGAGACGCCGAGATCCCCCTGCGCCAGCCGCCATAGATAGCGGCCGAATTGCACGTAGAGGGGCTGGTCAAGGCCGAGGTCGCGGCGGATGGCCTCCACCACATCGGGCGTGGCGCTGGGGCCGGCACGGACCTGGGCGGCATCGGTCGGCACCACCTGCATCAGCAGGAAGCCGATCAGCAGCACCCCGAACAGCACGGGAATGGCGAGCAACAGGCGATGCAGGCTGTGACGCAACATGGGTCGGGCCGTTAGCCTGCGATCGCCCTGGGGGCACCCAGGGCGTGAATCGCCGGCTCAATCAAGGCTGGACCGGCGGCCGGCGGCCGGTCCAGCGCCGCCAATTCGCCATGGCGATCGAAGATCGGCAGCCCGTCGCGCAGGGTGAGGTCGGCCTGAGCGCCGAGAATCTCCTCCGGCGCGCAGGCGAAGACGTTGCGCGACAGCACGGCGAGGTCGGCCAGCATGCCCGGCTCCAGCGTGCCGCGGCGATCCTCGGCGAATTGCGTATAGGCGCCGCACCATGTCTGGCAATGGATCGCCTCGGCGACGGAAAGGGCTTCCTCCGCCCCCAGCACCGTGCCGCGGTTGGTCCGCCGCGTCACCATGGTGAAGAGGTTCACGAAGGGATCGACGGTGGAGACCGGACAATCCGAGGAGGCCGCCGGGTGATGCCCCTCCTCGAGCCAGGTCTTCATCGGATAGGCGTGGGTGCTGCGCTCTGGCCCGAGATTGGCCAGGTAGAGATCGCCGAACTCATACATGAAGACCGGCTGCGGCACCGGCAGGATGCCGCGCGCCTTCATCCGCCGCCGCTGGTCGCGGGTGACGAAGCCGCAATGCTCGATCCGGTGGCGGCGGCCGGCGAAGGGGTGCTGCGGCGTATCCGCCGCCTCCATCGCGCAAAGGACCTGCTCGATGGCGGCATCGCCGATGGCGTGGATGTCGAGTTGCCAGCCCTGCTCATGGTAGCGCTTCAGCAGCGCCTGCATGGTCTCGTCGGGGAAGGTGAAGACGCCCCGCGTCGGCGCCGGCAGATAGGGGTCGAAGAAGGCGGCGGTCAGGCCGCCGGCGCTGCCGTCGGCGAAGACCTTCACGGCGCCCCAGCGCAGCCCGTCATCGCCCTGCATCGGGCGCAGCCCCTGCTCCCAGGCCGCCTGGGCGATGTCCTCCGGATTGCCGCCCAGCACCTGCCACATGCGCAAAGGCAGCCGGCCTTCCGCCTGGGCCTTTTGATAGGCGGGGATGTCCGCCAGCCCCGCCACGGTGCCGACATACATGTCGGTGGCGCTGGCGAAGCCGTAGCTGGCGAGCCTGTGGCAGGCGAGTTCGATCGCCTCGATCATCATCGCTTCGGGCGCGACCGGCATCGCCCCCTTCACCAGCCGCATGGCGCGTTCCTGGATCAGCCCGGTCAGTTCCCCGCTGCGCCGCTCGATGACGCCGCCCTCCGGGTCCGGCGTGTTGTGGCCGATGCCGGCGGCGGCCAGGGCGGCGCTGTTCGCCACGCCCATATGGCCGCAGGTCCGCACGATCCAGACCGGGTTGTGCGGCGCCGCCGCATCCAGCTCGGCGCAGGTCGGGTGCCGCCCGACATCCAGCGCCGCATGGTCGTAGCCGCGGCCGAGGATCCAGGCGCCCTTCGGCGCCTTCGCCGCAGCGGCCCTGATGCGGCTGAGCGCCGCCTCCAGCGTCGTCACCTCCTCCGGCCGTAGATTCACCTGTGCCAGGCCGAGGCCATAAGGCAGCAGGTGCATATGCGCCTCGTTGAAGGCAGGGATCGCCACCCGCTCCCCGAGGGCCATGCGCTGCGTGCCCGGCCCGGCGAGATGCGCCACCTCCTCCCGGCTGCCGACCGCCAGCACGCGCCCGCCGCCGATGGCGAGGGCCTCCGCGAAGCCCCCCGCCAACCCACGGAAGATGCGCCCCTCGATCAGCAGCTCGGCGGTCAAGAACGGTAGTCCGGCTTGTCGTTCTCGATCAGCCGCAGCGCCGCGCTCCAGGCGAATTGCTTGCCGGAAGACGCGCTCGGGCGGTTGAATTGTTCGGCGGTATGGCGGCGGACCTCCTCCGGCGGGAAGATCAGCTCGGAGCCGCCGGCCAGGGCCGCCACCTGGGCGGAGCAGGCGCGCTCCAGATAGTACAGCTCATGATAGGCCTCGCCCGCCGTCGGGCCGCAGACCAGCAGGCCGTGGTTGCGCAGCACCATGGCGTTGTGGGTGCCGAGGTCGTTGGTCAGCCGCACCCGCTCATCCTCGTCGAGCGCGATGCCCTCATAGTCGTGGTAGGCGAGGTGGCCGTAGAATTTCAGCGCGTGCTGGCTGATCGGCAGCAGCCCGTGCTTCTGGGCGGCGACGGCCATGCCGGCCTGGGTGTGGGTGTGGATGACGAAATGCGCATCCTCCCGCGCCATGTGCACGGCGGAATGGATAACGAAGCCGGCGGCGTTCACCAGCACGCTCTGCCCGTCCCAGCCCTCTGGCTCCTCCACCGGGTTGCCGTTCACGTCGATCTTCACCAGGTCGCTGGCGCGCATCTCATGGTGCATGACGCCGTAGCGGTTGAGCAGGAAATGATGCTCCGGCCCCGGCACCCGGGCGCTGATATGGGTGTAGATCCAGTCGGTCCAGCGGTGATGCGCGCAGAGCCGGTACAGCGCCGCGAGATCGCAGCGGATCTGCCACTCCTCCTGCGACCAGCCATGCAGGGAGGCGGGCGGGGATGCGACATTCATGGCTCTCTCTCCTTCCGGGCCTGGGATGGTTGGCCGGCTTCCCAGCCGCCGTCAACCGTTTCGCCGGGCCCGGAGGGCGCCATCCAGCGCCAGCAGCGCCACGGTGAAGACGATCAGCAATACCGCCACCGCCGCCATGGTCGGGTCCAGGTTCTCGTTGATCCCGTCCCAGATCTTCCGCGGCAGGGTGAAGACCTCCCGGCTGGCGATGAACAGCACCATGACCAGCTCATCCCAGGAATGGATGAAGGCGAAGATGGCGCCGCTGGCGATGCCCGGCATGATCCGGGGCAGAATCACCCAGCGCAGGGTCTGGGAGAGGCTGGCCCCCATCCCCCGGGCCGCCTGTTCCAGCCGCGGGTCGAAGGCGGCGAGCGCGGTGGAGACGGTGATGACCACATAGGGGATGCCCGTCACCCCATGCGCCAGGGTGACGCCGAGGAACCGGTCCAGCAAATCCAGCTTGCCGAAATAGCGATACAGGCCGATGGCGTAGACGATGCTGGGGATGATGAGCGGCAGCAGCATCATCGCCCGGACCAGCTCCGTGCTGCGCCGGCTCAGCCGCCAGCAGCCGATGGCGCAGAGCGTCCCCGCCACCACCGCCAGCGCGGTCGAAGCCAGGGCGATCCAGAAGCTTTGCCAGATCGCCCCCAGCCAGGCCTCCGAGCCGAACAGGTTGACGTAGTGTTGGAGGCTCAATCCCTCCTGCGGCAGGGAGAGGTAGCGCTGATCGGTCAGCGAGACCGGGATGACGATGGTGATCGGCAGGATGAGGTAGAGCACCGTCACCCAGGCCAGGCCCTTGGCGAAGGGACCGGCGGGATATCCGCCATTCATTGCGGCAGCCCTCCGGGCGCCCGCCGGTTCAGCCCGCCGCGCACCACCGGGTCCCCACGACGCCCTGCTTCGCGGGTAGAGGCGCCGCTCCGGTCCTCGGACGGCATCACGCCCCTCCCCCGAACAGCCGCTTGAGGTTCACCACCCGGGAAAAGATCGCCAGCGTCACCAGGATGGCGACCACCAGCACCGTCGCCAGCATGGTGCCGAGGCCCCAGCGGATGAGGTCGAGGATCTGCAGCTTGATCCACTCGGCTGCCATCAGCGTCTTGCCGCCGCCGAGAATGGCCGGGGTGATGTAGAAGCCGAGGGAGAAGATGAAGACCAGCACCCCCGCCGCCACCAGCCCGGGCGCCGAAAGCGGCAGGAAGACCCGGCGGAAGGCGGTGAAGCGGGAGGCGCCGAGGCCGCGCGCCGCCGCCAGCAGCCGCGGGTCGATCTCCCGCATGGAGGCCAGAATGGGCAGCACGGCATAGGGCACCATGTAGTGCACCATGCCGACCACGATGCCGAACTCGTTCCAGACCAGGCGCAGCGGCTCGTCAATCACGCCAAGGCCCATCAACCCCTCATTCACCAGCCCCTGGCGGCGCAGCAGCGTCACCCAGGCGAAGGAGCGGACGAGGACGGAAATCCACAGCGGCACCAGCACCGCCAGCAGCCACCAGCGCTGCGCCCGCGGCGAGGCCAGCGCGACGACATAGGAGAGCGCATAGCCGAGCGCCAGCGAGACTGCCGTGGTGATGATGCAGATGCGCAGCGTGGTCTCGATGACATTCTGCACGCCCATCGAGGTGAAGAGCCGCTCGTAATTGTCGAGGCCCGGCCGTGGCTCGGTGAAGGAGATGAGCAGCACCTGCAGGATCGGCGCCAGGTAGAACACCGTCATCAGCAGGAAGGCGGGCAGGATCAGCCCCCACCAGCCGGCATTGCGGAAGCGCGGCAGGCTGGGCGCCGGGGTAGCGGCAGAAAGCGCGGGCGCGGCGGCGCTGCCGGACATGCTCATGCGGCCCCCTCATCCTCCAGCACCGGCACCGCCGCATCGGCGCTCCAGCCCAGCCGCACCGGCAGGCCCTCCGCCGGGGCGATCGGCGCCTTCCAGGCCGGCAGGGCGACGCGGATTTCGCCGAGATCGGCGGTGCGGACGGCCAGCGAGAAGCCAGCGCCAAGATAGGCCCAGGCGGCGATCTCGCCGCTGACCATGTTCTCCGCCGCATCGGATTCGCCCAGCAGCGCGATCTTCTCCGGCCGCAGGGAGAGCAGGGCGGGCGCGCCGATGGCCGGGCGCGGCCCCGCCCCTGCCGCCTGCACCAGCCGCGTCCCGCCCGCCTGCAGCGCCATGCCGCCCGGCGCCAGCTCCCGCACCGTGCCCTGCAGGAAGTTGGACTTGCCGAGGAAGTCGGCGACGAAGCGGGTGCGCGGCGCCTCGTAGAGGGCGGTCGGCCCGCCCATCTGCACCAGCTTGCCATGGTTCAGGATGGCGATGTGGTCGGAGAGGGAGAGCGCCTCCTCCTGGTCATGCGTCACATTGACGAAGGTGCGGCCGACGCGGCGGTGCAGCGCCTTCAACTCCTCCTGCAACTCGGCGCGCAGCTTCTTGTCCAGCGCCGAGAGCGGCTCATCCAGCAGCAGCAGCGCCGGGTCGAAGACCAGCGCCCTTGCCAGCGCCACCCGCTGCTGCTGCCCGCCGGAAAGCTGGGAGGGCTTGCGCTCCGCGAAGCGGTCGAGTTGGACGAGGTCCAGCGCCGCCCGCACCTTGGCCTCCCGCTCCGCCTTGCCCATGGCGCGGACGCGCAACGGAAAGGCGACGTTCTCCGCGACGCTCATGTGCGGAAACAGCGCATAGCCCTGGAAGACCATGCCGAAATCGCGCTTTTCCGGCGGCAGACCGGTGATGTCCTGGCCGTCCAGCAGAATGCCGCCCTCGCTCGGCGTGGTGAAGCCGGCGATCATCATCAGGATGGTGGTCTTGCCGCTGCCGGAGGGGCCGAGCAGCGTCAAGAACTCACCGCTCTCCACCCGCAGCGAGACATTCTCCACCGCGGTGAAGCTGCCATAGCGCTTGGACAGGCCGCGCAGCTCCAGCGCATGGCCCGCGCTCCGCGCCTCGGGGCGCGAGAGGGCCGTGGCTTCGCTCATTGCTTGTAGTCGGGCTGCTCGCGGTCGAGCTTGCGCTTCAGCGCCTGCCAGGGCAGCCAGCCCTTGGTCGGGCCGGTGCTGAATTGCGCCCGCGTCCGCTCGATGGTGCCGCGGCTGGGCAGGGAGAGGGGCACGCCGGATTGCTGCGCGGTGAGCTGGATGCGGCAGGATTGCTCCAGGTACCACATCCAGTAGAAGGCCTCCGCCACCGTGCCGCCCACCGTCAGCAGCCCATGATGCTTCAGGATCATGCAGGGCTTGTCGCCGAGGTCGCGCACCAGCCGCTGCCGCTCGGAGAGGTTGTCGTCATCGGCGATGCCCTCGTAGTCGTGGAAGGCGACGCGGCCATCGAATTCCATGGAGATCTGGTTCAGCGGCAGGATGCCCTGCTGCTGCGCCGCCACTGCCATGCCGGCCATGGTGTGGGTGTGCATGACGCAGAGCGCATCCGGCCGCCCGGCATGCACGGCGGAATGGATGACGAAGCCCGCCGGGTTCACCGGCCAGCTCGTCGCCTGCGCCGGCTCGCCATCGGCATCCACCACCACCAGGCTGGACGCGGTGATCTCCTCGAACAGCAAGCCGTAGGGGTTCACCAGGAAGCGATGGCCCTCCCCCGGGATGCGGGCGGAGAGATGGGTGAAGACCAGATCCGTCATGCCGTAGAGGGCAATCAGGCGATAGGCCGCGGCGAGATCCTCGCGCAGCTCCTGCTCATCCGGCACATGCTCCGGGTCGGGCCGCACGGGCGGCGGGGGCAAGGGCATGTCAGTAGCCTCGCGCATGGTCGTAGAGGTTGGGAAGCGCCTCGCCGCGCTCATAGGCGGCGATGGCGGCGGCCACCGCCCCGGCGCGCTCCGCCTTGGTCGGCAAGCTGGCGACATGGGCGGTGACGATGGCCCTGGGATGCGCCCAGAGCGGATGCTCGGAGGGCAGCGGCTCCGGCTCGAACACGTCGATCACCGCGCCGGAAAGCTGGCCGCTGTCCAGCGCCGCGATGATGGCATCCAGATCATGCTGCACGCCGCGGCCGACGCCGACGAAGCCGCCGCCCGGCCGCAGCTTGCCCAGCGTCGCCGCATTGATGATGCCGCGCGTCTCGGGCGTCGCCGGCAGCAGGCAGATCAGGATGTCGGTGGCGCCGAGGAAGGCGTCCAGCGCGCCGGCGCCGACGTAATTCTCCACCCCGGGCACCGCTTTCGGCGTGCGCGACCAGCCGATGACCGGGAAGCCGATCCCGGCAAGCATCTCCGCGCAGCGCACCCCCATATTGCCGAGGCCGAGGATGCCCACGGTGCGGTGCTGCGCCCGGAAGACCGGCTCGAAATAATCCCAGCGCCGCTCCGCCTGGGCGATCGCCATGCGCCGCCCGTCCTTCAGCAGGGAGAGCACCGCCCAGCAGACGAACTCGCCCATGCGCTGGGTGGCTTCCGGAATGCTCATCCGCACCAGCGGCAGGTGCCGCGGCAAATCGGGGTCGGCGGCGATGATGTCCACCCCGGCGCCGGAGCCGAAGATGACCTTCAGCTTCGGCATCCGCGCCAGCCAGCCCGGCTCCGGGTCCCACAGCAGGGCGTAGTCGATCCGCTCCGGCACCTTGATGGCGTCGTCCCAGTAGAGCAGCTCCAGCGCCGGATCGAGGGCGGCAAAGCAGTCCTGCCACTCCGCGAAGCCGGCGGCGCCGCCCGATTTCACCACCATCACCCTGCGATTCGTCATCGGACCCCCAAGCCGGCGGGCCGTGGCCTGGCCCCTGCCCCGGCCTTAGCCTGCCGGGCGGGACCAGCCCCAATGGCGCCAACGAGACTCGCCCCGAGCGTTTCCACTCAGGGCGATCGTGGACTAGCAGGAATCAGGCCAGACCTTCAGCCGGTGACGGCGTCGAGGAAGTCCTGATTCGCCTGCTGGTAATTCTCGCCCCAGAACGCGCCGTCGAGCACGATCTGCTGCTTCTCGTTCTCCGGGTCGGTCGGGTTGTACTGGCGCAGCTCGGCCGGGACCATGGCGGCCGCCTTCGGGTTGGTCGGCCCGTTGCCCAGCAGGCCCAGCAGCCCGACCTGCGGCTCCGGCTTCGCCAGCATGCTGGCGAGGAATTTCTGCACGATCTCGCCCGCCGGATTGCCCTTCGGCACCACCTGGATGCCGGGCTGCAGCACGCCCTGGTTCCAGATGAATTTGAACCGGCCATTGCTTTCCTTGTGCAGCACGCTGGCGCGGGTGTGCCAGATCTGGCCCATCACCGCCTCTCCGGTGCGCATCAGCTGCTCGGATTCGCTGCCATTGGTCCAGAAGACCAGGTTGCGCCGCAGCTCCATCACCCGGCGGATGCCGGTCCGGATATCCACCGGATAGGGCGGCTTGCCCATGGACATCAGCGCCGCTTCCAGCACGCAGGTCGCGTCCCGCCGCAGCAGGCGGGTGCCGGGGAATTTCCGCAGGTCCCAAAAATCCGTCCAGTTGGTCGGGCCGCCATTGGGGAATTTCGCGCTGTCATAGACCAGCACGCTGCTGAAGGAGTAGGGCGCCACGCCGTATTCCAGGGCGAAGCCCGGCCCGATCACGTCGTTCCGGTTGATGATGGAATAGTCCATCCTGGTGGCGAGGTCGAGCTTGCCCAGCAGGTTCGCGCCGGTGGCCGAACTGTCGCAGACATCCCAGGTGACGCGGCCGCTCTCCACCATGCTGCGGATGCGCCCGGTGGCCGGGCCGGTGCTGTCCTGCACCACGCGCACGCCCGGGTTCTCCGCCATGAAGGGCTTGCCGTAGAAATCGCCGAAGCCCTGATTGGCGAGGCCGCCCCAGTTCACCATGACGATCTGGCGCTCGGCCTGGGCCATCGCCGCCCCCCCCGGGGCGACGGCGCCCAGGGCGACCAGGCCCGCCAGCAGCTCGCGCCGGCCGACCTCGCCGCGGCGGAACCGGCGCAGCGCCAGCTCCACGCAGTCCTGCTGGAATGTTTGCATGATAGGCAATCCCTACTTGCGGCGTTGGGCCGTCGGCGTGAACCTCACCTGGCTGTCATCAAAGCGCATTCAGCGCCTTCCGGGGAGTCCCCCTGCCGCATGAGCCACCCCCTCTTCGCCACCGGCTTCAAGGCCAGCCCTTACTGGTGGGAGGCGGCGGAGCCGCCGAAGCGCGACACGACCCTGCCGGACCACGCGCCCGTGGTGGTGGTGGGCGGCGGCTATGCCGGCCTCTCCGCAGCGCTGACGCTGCGTCGTCTCGGCGATGCGGTGACGGTGCTGGATGCGGAGCGGATCGGCTGGGGCGCTTCCTCGCGCAATGGCGGCATGGTCTCGGGCGGGCTGAAGGTGGCGGGGGCGGGGCTGGACGCCGCCTTCGGCCAGGAGGAGGCGGCGCGCATCGTCCGCGCCGCCGCCGCCTCCTTCCCCTTCATCGAGGAGACGATCCAGCGCGAGGGGATCGACTGCGATTATGTCCGCTGCGGCCGCTACCGCGCCGCCTGGTCACCGAAGCACTACGCGGCGATGGAGAAGGACGCGGAGCGCCTGGCCGAGCTCACCGGCCTGCCGACCGAGATGGTGCCGAAATCCCGCCAGCGGGAAGCGCTGGGCAGCGACCACTACCATGGCGGGATGAAGGTGGCGGCGACCGGCAGCCTGCACCCCGGCAAATACGCCCGCGGCCTGGCCGCCGCGGCGGAACGCGCCGGCGCGAAGTTGGTGGACGGCGTGCGGGTGCAGGGGATCAGGGAGGAAGGCTCGGGCTTCCGGGTTACCACCGACAAGGGGGAGATCCGCGCCGATGCGGTGCTGGTGACGACCAATGGCTATTCGCTGGACAAGCGCGGCACCGCCCTGCCCTGGTTCGCCCGCCGCATGGTGCCGCTGAACAGCTACATCATCGCCACGGAGGAGCTGGGCGAGGCGGTCATCGACCGGCTCTTCCCCGGGCGGCGCGTGGTGGGCGACACCAAGCGGGTGCTGAACTACTTCCGGCCCAGCCCGGACGGCAAGCGGGTGATCTGGGGCGGTCGGGCCAGCTTCCGCGCCGCCACGGCCGAGGATACGGCGGTGGCGCTGCATGGCTACATGACCGCCTGCTTCCCGGAGCTGGCAAAGACGAAGATCACCCATGCCTGGACCGGCTTCGTCGCCTTCACCTTCGACCATCTGCCGCATATCGGCGTGCAGCGCGGCATCCACTATGCCGGCGGCTGCCAGGGCAGCGGCGTGGCGATGGCGACCTGGCTGGGGCACAACGTGGCGCTGAAGCTGGCCGGCGCCGCCAACGAACGCTTCGCGCTGGACGGGCTGCCCTTCCCGACGCGGCCCTTCTATTCCGGCGACCCGTCCTGGGTGCTACCCTTCATCGGAAGCTGGTACCGGCTGCGGGACAGGATCGACCGGATGGCGGCCTAGAGCAGATCGCCAGAGGGCGGCATCGCCCGGAGGCGTGAAGCTGCTCTACAATCCATAAGCTAGAGCGGTTTCACGCTGCACAGTCAGCGTGAAACCGCTCTAGCTACCCACGACGTCGCTGCGCGACGCCGCGGGGGCCCCGGAGTTGCTCGGCGGCGCCTCGCACAGCCTTCCGCGGCAAAGCCGCGGAAGGACACCGGGCAGCGCCGGAGCTACCGGTCCGCCTGTGCTACGCCCGCAGCGTCGTCGCCGCGCGCGTCGCTTCCCACACCTCGCGCTGCGCGGTCGGCGCCAGGCTGCAGAATTCCGCCGGCAGGGCGCGCTCATTCCCCGCCGTCACCACCCGGTCGATGAGGAAGAGCGGCCGCGCCTTCGCCTCCTGGAACAGCCGCCCGACATATTCCCCCTGGATGCCCAGCACGATGAGCTGCACCGCGCCGAACAGCACGATGGCGGTCATCACGCTGGACCAGCCGGCCACCGTGTCCCCCGCCGCCCATTGCCACAGCGTGTAGGCCAGCAGCAGCAGCGCCAGCCCGGCCGAACACAGGCCGAGATAGGTGGCGATGCGCAGCGGCCCGATGGAAAAGCCGGTGATGGCATCCACCGCGAAGCGGACCATCTTGCGCAGCGGATATTTGCTGGTGCCGGCATGCCGCGCCTGGCGCTCATAGAGCAGCGCTTCCTGCCGCCCGCCGATCCAGCTCACCAGACCGCGGATGAAGCGCTGGCGTTCCGGCATCGCCACCAGCGCATCCACCACCCGCCTTCGCATCAGGCGGAAATCGCCGGTGTCGCGCGGAATGGGCACGGCGGCGAGGTGGGAGAGCAGCCGGTAGAAGGCGCTGGCCGAGGTCTTCTTGAACCAGGTTTCCGCATGCCGCGTGCCGCGCTGGCCGAAGACCACATCGGCCCCCGCATCCATCCGCGCCATCATCGGCGCCAGCAGCTCCGGCGGGTCCTGCAGATCGGCATCGATCAGCATGACGCGATCGCCGCGCGCCAGGGAGAGCCCGGCACTGGCGGCGAGCTGGTGGCCGTGATTGCGCATCAGCCGCACGCCGACGACATGCCGGTCCTGCTCCGCCAATTCCTCGATGATCGCCCAGGTGGTGTCGCGGGAGCCGTCATCCACCAGCACGATCTCGAAGCTCTCGCCGCAACTGGCGCGCGCCGCCGCCGCCGCCCGGCGATGGAATTCATGCAGGCACTCGGCCTCGTTATAGCAGGGCGCGACGATCGAGACGGCAGGCGCGCCACCGCCGGTAATCATCCCTTCCATCGGTCCCACCCGCAGATGACCCGATGGCGATACCGTCCGGACCTCGCCTCCCGCAATGCACAAAGCGCGGCGCGAACTCAGCCTCGCCGCTGCGCCAACACGCGGAGGATGGCGCGCACGATGCCGCGATAGCCGGTGCAACGACAGAGGTTGCCGGCCAATTCCTCCCGCACGCGGGCTTCGTCGGCATCGGGCAACCGCAGGATGATATCGCGCGCCGTCACCAGCATGCCGGGCGTGCAGTAGCCGCATTGCAGCGCGTGCTCGGCGCTGAAGGCCTCGCGCAGCGCGGTCATCACCGCATCGCCATCGAAGCCCTCGACGGTGCGCACGGAGGCGCCCTCGGCCGCCCCGGCATGCAGCAGGCAGGCGCGGGCAGGGGCGCCATCCACCTCCACGGTGCAGGCGCCGCAGACGCCGTGCTCGCAGCCGATATGGGTGCCGGTCAGGCGCAGCCCCTCCCGCAGCAGGCCGGCGAGATGGGTGCGCGGCTCGGCCAGCACGGTCTCCGCGCGGCCATTCACGGTCAGGCTGATGGGACGTTTCACGAGGCGGCCTCTGCGGCGCGGCGCAGCGCGGTGCGGGCGATGGCGGCGCGCCAGGGATCTGCGACATCGAGCGCGGCGACGAGGCGCGCTGCTTCCGCCTCCGGCGCCGCGCACAGCGCGGAGGCGTCGGCGACGACGAACGGCGGCGCATCCAGCGCCGCCAGCACGGCGCGCGGCGCCTCGCCGGGCACGGCCAGGACGCAGGCTGTGGCCTTGGAGAATTCGCCGGGCTTGCGGCAGAATTTCCAGTGCCCCCACCGTGCCGCCTCCGGCAGGGCCGGCAGCTCCACCGCCAGCAGCAATTCCTCCGGCGAGAGCGCCGTCGCCAGCATGCCGGTGACGAAGCGTTCCAGCTTCACGCGCCGTTCCCCGGCCGGGCCGAGCACCACCGCCTCGCCGCGGAAGCAGGGTAGCACCGCCACCCAATCCGCCGCGGGATCGGCATGCGCCAGGCTGCCGCCGATGGTTCCGCGATTGCGCACCGGCCGGTAGGCGATGCGCCGCGCGACGCCCGCCAGGATGGCGCCCAGCCGCCCCGGCACCGCGCCATCCTCGATGGCGGCATGGGTGGTGCCGGCGCCGATGCGGATGGTGCCGCCCTGCTGCGTCACGCCGGCATAGCCCGGCAGATGCCGCAGATCGGCCAGCTTCTCCGGCGTCGCCACGCGGAGATTGAGCATCGGGCCGAGCGATTGCCCGCCCGCTACCGGCCGCGCGCCTGCCGCCAGCAGCGCCAGCGCCGCCGACCAATCCGCCGGACGCGCATAATCGAACGGCGCCGGCTTCATCGCCGCGCGGCCTCGATGGCGGCCAGCACCCGTGCCGGCGTCGCCGGCAGGTCGAACACCTCCGCCCCCAGCGGCGCCAGCGCATCGTTGATCGCGTTCAATATGGCGCCGGCCGGGCCGATGGCGCCGCTCTCGCCAATGCCCTTCTGGCCGAAGCGGGTCCAGGGACTCGGCGTCTCCATATGGTCGAGCCGGATATCGGGCACCTCCGTCGCGCCCGGCAGCAGGTAATCCGCCAGCGTGCCCGCCAGCGGCTGCCCCTGCGCGTCATAGGGCATCTCTTCATACAGCGCGGTGCCGATGCCCTGCGCCGTGCCGCCCAGCACCTGACCGTCCACGATCATCGGGTTCACCAGCACGCCGCCATCCTCGACGACGACGTAATCCTCCAGCGTGACGGCCCCGGTCTCCACGTCCACCCGCGCAACCACGGCGTGGCAGGCATAGGAATGCGTGCCCGTGTCCGGGTCAGGCCGGTAGCCGGCCGTCACGTCCAGCCCGCCGCGATCGACATCGGCGGGCAGGTTCTGCGGCCGGCGATACCAGGTGCGGGCGATCTCCTCCAACGCAATGCCGGCGCCGCCGCGGCGCCGTACCGTACCGCCCGCCAATTCCACCTCGCCCCGCTCCGCCTGCAGCAGCGCGGCGCCGATGGTCAGCGCGCGTTCGCCAAGCTGCCGGCAGGCCTCCGCCACCGCACCGCCCGCCATCACCATGGCGCGGCTGCCCCAGGTGCCGGTGGAATAGGGCGTCAGCGCCGTATCGCCATGCACCAGCCGCACCCGCGCCGGATCCACGCCGAGAATCTCATGCGCCACCTGCGCCAAGGTCGTCTCCAGCCCCTGGCCATGGCTGTGCAGCCCGACGCGCAATTCCAGCACGCCATCGGGCGTGAAGCGCGCCTGCGCCTGCTCGAAGCCCGGCACCATCGGCATGCCCCAGCCGTGATAGACGGAGGTGCCATGCGCCCCCTGCTCGCAGAAGCTGGCAAGCCCAACGCCGACGCACTCGCCTTTCGCCTGCCGCGCCCTGACCTTCGGCACATCGACCAGCGCGACCGCGCGCCGCAGCGCCTCCTTGTAGTCGCCACTATCAAAATGCTTGCCCACCAGGTTGCGGTAGGGCATCGCCTCCTTCGGCACGAGGTTCACCGCCCGGATCGCCTCGGCGGAGAGGCCGAGCTGGCGCGCCAGCGCATCCAGCGTGGTCTCCATGGCATAGCACACGCCGGGCCGCGCCACGCCGCGATATGGCAGGATGGGCGGCTTGTTCGTGCAAGCCGAAAGCGTGTGGTAGCGGAAGCGCGGCAGGATGTAGGGGCCGGGGAAGATGGAACCGATCTGCGCCGCTTCCAGGCAGGCGCTGAAAGGGTAGCTGGAATAGGCGCCGCTATCCACGGTGGCGTCCACGTCGCAGCCCAGCAGCCGGCCTTCCCGATCCGCCCAGGCCGTGACGATGTAGTGGTGCTCTCGACAATTGGCGTTGGCGGTCAATTGCTCCAGCCGGTCCTCCAGCCAGCGCACAGGGCGTTGCAGCCGCATGGCGAGGGCGCAGCAGACCAGCTCCTCCGGCAGCAGGATCGCCTTGTAGCCGAAGCCGCCGCCGACATCGGGGGCGATGACGCGCACCTGCCCTTCATCCAGCCCCAGCGCCTCCGCGATGCCGGTCTTGCTGACATGCGGCTGTTGCGAAGCGGTGGTGACGACGAGTTGCTCCAGCCGCGTATCCCATTCCGCCAGCACGCCGCGCCCCTCGATCGGCGCCATGCTCTGGCGGGAGGTGCGCAGCACGCGCGTGACCTTGGCCGCGGCGACGGCATCGAGGTCGGAGAGATCTTCCTCCCGCCGCGTCTCGAGGAAGACATTCTCCGCCCAATGCTCATGGATCAGCGGCACGCCCGGCGCACGCGCTGTCAGCATGTCGCTGATCGCCGGCAGCACCTCGAATTCCGGCTCGCAGGCGGCGGCGAGGTCCTCGGCCTCGGCCCGGCTCGACGCGAGGCAGGCGGCGATCGCCTCCCCCACATGCCGCACCTTGCCGGTCGCCAGCGCCGTCTGCTCCGAGACGCGGAAGCCCGGCAGCGCCGAGACGGCGCGAATGGGCGCGATCTCCGGCAGATCAGCGGCGAGGAAGACGCGATCCTGCGCCCCTGCCGGCTTCGTCACGCCCAGCAGCCGCGCATGCGCCACCGGGCTGCGCAGGAACGCCACCTCCAGCATGCCGGGGACGGCAATATCCCCGACATAGCGGCCGCGCCCGTGGAGGAAGCGCGCATCCTCCTTGCGCCGGAGCGAGGCCCCGACGCCCTTGCCCGTCTTGCTGGCATGGCTGTGCGGCCGATTCACGCCCTCGCTGGCGCTCGGACGATCGGACGCGGTCGTCACGCGGCCTCGGCGAGCACCGGCACGGGCAGGATCTCGGCATCCGCATCGAAGCGGGTGCCGGCGCGGAGGCAGAAGGCCGGGCGCAGCAGCCGCTCCGCCACCACCACCGTGCCTTCGTTGTCCTCCAGCCGGAAGCGGCCGCGCTCATCGCTCAGCACGGAGACATCCGCCACCATGCCGGGCCGCAGCGTGCCGATCTCGTTCTCCATGCGCAGCATGGCGGCGCAGTTGCAGGTGACCATGGCGACCACATGGTTCAGCTCCAGGCCGAGCGCGAGCATGCTGGTCATCGCCGAGGCGAGCGAGAAATTCGTCTGCCCGGCGAACAGGTGCATCTCCTCCTTGTCCGGATGCTCGGAGGGGGTGCCGCGCGGCTTCGGCACGCTGGTGTTGTAGCCATGCATGTCGGCGCCGAGCGTATCCGGGACGATGCCGGCATCGATGACCCGCCGCGCCATGTTGTAGGAGAAGTGGGAGCCATGCCCCACATCCGTCTTCAGCCCGCGCGCCAGGGCTTCCCGCACGATGGGATGCAGCGTGCCGTTGCGGTCCACGAAGCCGCCGGGATGGCGGGTGAAGGGATGCGCCAGGATGTCGCCCGGGCGCATGATCTCGATCATCTCCGGCAGGATCAGGTCCGGGTCATAGGTCCGCCCATCCTCCGGCATGCGCCAGAGCTGGCCGAAATGGATGTAGAGCGGGCGGTCCAGGCCCCGCGCGATCTGCGCCGCCTTCTGCATGGCGCTGATGCCCCAGCGGGCGAAGCCGGCGATCTCGGCATGCCCCTTCACGCCGCGCACCAGATCGGCGTTGTCGCGGCCGGCGCGGATCGTGTCCTCCACCGCGATGCACTCCGGCCCATAGAGCTCCGGATAGTAATGCCCTTCCAGCCCGCCGACCATGTAGGCGGAGATGAAGGCGAGGATGCGGGTGGCCGAGGGCTTGGCGATGTATTCGCGGAAGCCCGGGAAGGTGAGGACGGAGGGCCCGCCCTGGTCCACCAGCGTGGTGACGCCCGAGCGCACGCCGGCCATGTCCGGGTCCAGCCCGAACCGGCCGGTGACGTAGCGATAGACATGGGCGTGGGTGTCGATCATCCCCGGCAGCACCAGCTTGCCGGCAACGTCCACCACCTGGTTCGCCGGGCCGAGCAGCCTGGGCGCGATGGCGGCGATCCGGCCGGCCTTCACGCCGATATCCATGATGCCGTCCAGCCCCTGCGCCGGGTCGATGACGCGGCCGCCACGGAGCAGGATATCGAAAGCTTCGGTGGGAAGGGCGTCCATCTTCGGGTTCCTTGCGTGCGGCGGCTGAAGGAAAACGCAAAGCGCGTGCCAGAATAACCCCGTGCCCAAGCCGGCGCCACTGGCGCCGGGGCGCATCTTTCCTGGGCATTCGCCGCCCAAGCAGTGGGCGCAGCGGAGGGCCGCGCCGGGCCCGGCGCGGTCCAGAACATGGCACCGTGATTGCTACGCGGCCGGCCATGTCAGGCAGAACCACATGAGCGGCGCACCGCTTGCGGGCAAGGTCGCCATCGTCACCGGCGGTGCCGCCGGCATCGGCTTCGCGTTGGCCGAGGGGCTGGCGCAGCGTGGCGCGGCCGTGCTGATCGCCGACCTCAAGGGCGCGGAGGCGGCAGCGGCGAAGCTGGCGGCCGCCGGCCACGAAGCCGCCGGCGTCACCGCCGACGTTGCCTCGGAAGCCGCAACCATGGCGATGGCGGAGTCCGCCGAAGCGCGCTTCGGCGGTCTCGACATCCTGGTCAACAACGCCGGCATCTACGCCACGCTGACGCCACAGCCCTTCGAGGCGCTGGACATCGCCGAATGGCGGCGGGTGCTGGAGGTGAACGTGATCGGCACCTTCCTCTGCTGCCGCGCCGCGCTGCCGACGATGCAGCGGCGGGGCGGCGGGCGGATCGTCACCATCAGCTCCGGCGTCGCCTTCAAGGGCAACCCCTACATGGCGCATTACGTCGCCAGCAAGGGCGCGGTGGTCTCGCTGACCCGGGCAATGGCGACGGAGCTCGGCAAGCACGGCGTCACGGTGAACAGCGTGGCGCCCGGCTTCACGCTGAGCGACGGCGTGCTGAAGAACCCCGGGCTGATCGAGGGGGTGAAGGAGCCCTCCCTGCGCGGCCGCGTGCTGGCGCGGGACATGCTGCCGGCGGACCTGGTCGGCGCGGTCTGCTTCTTTGCCGGCCCCGATGCCGCCTTCATCACCGGCCAGACGCTGGTGGTGGATGGCGGCGCCTATTTCCACTGAAGGAGGCGCGGCCATGGCCGGCATTCCCGTCATCGACCTGGCCCCCGCCCTGTCCGGCGATGCCGCGGCGCGGCTGGCCACGGGGCAGGAGCTGGACCGCATCTGCCGCGAGACCGGCTTCTTCACCATCACCGGCCATGGCGTGGCGCCTGCCGTGATGGATGCGCTGCGCGACACGGCCAAGGAATTCTTCGCCTTCCCGCTGGCGGAAAAATTGCGCGCCGCGCATCCGGTGAAGGGCACGCCGCGCGGCTATATCGCGATGGGGGTCGAAGCGCTCTCCCTCGGCAATGCCACCGCAACGCCGCCGGACCTGAAGGAATACTGGCACTTCGGCCGGGAAAGCTGGCCGGCGACCGAGTACTACAGCTCCGCCGAAGGCCAGCGCTACTTCATCCCGAATATCTGGCCGGAGCGCCCCACCGGCTTCCGGGAGGCCGCCGCCACCTACTACGCGGCAATGGAGCATCTGACCGGGGAGCTGATGCGCGTCGCCGCCCTCGGCCTTGGCATCGAGGAGCATTTCTTCGACGGCTTCATCGACCGGCACATCACCGCCATGCGCCTCAACCACTACCCGGCGCAGGAAAAGCCGCCGCTGCCCGGCCAGCTCCGCGCCGGCGCGCATACCGATTACGGGCTACTGACCATCCTGAATGGCGAGAATGTCCCGGGCGGGCTGCAGGTGCTGACGAAATCCGGCGAATGGCTGGATGTGGCAACCGACCCCGGGCATTTCGTGGTGAATATCGGCGACCTGCTGATGCGCTGGACCAATGACCGCTGGGTCTCCAACAGCCATCACGTGGTGAATCCGCCGGAAGAGGCAGCGCGCAATCGGCGGCTCTCCATCGCCTTCTTCCATCACCCGAATTACGACGCGCCCATCGAATGCATCGCCCCGCCCGGGGAGGCGCGCTACCCGCGCGTGCTCTCCGGCGCCTACCGCGACGAGAAGTACCGCCAGACCCGCGCCGTCCCAGCGCCGCAGAAGGAGACCGCCGCATGACCTCCCGCCGTACCCTGCTGCTGGCCGGCCTTGCCGCGCCGGCGCTGGCCCGCCCTGGCTTCGCCGCCGACCCCATCAAGATCGGCATGACCCAGCCGCTGACCGGCGCCGTCGCCGCCTCCGGCAACTACGTTGCCAACGGCGCGAAGATCGCGACCGAGGTGCTGAACCGCGCCGGCGGCGTGCTCGGCCGGCCGATCGAGCTGATCCTGGAGGACAACAAATCCAATCCGCGCGAGGCCGTCGCTTCGGTGGAGAAGCTGGTGCTGCGGGACAAGGTGCCGGTGCTGATCGGTGCCTGGTCCTCCACCTTCACCCTCGCCATCATGCCGAAGCTGGTGGAGTACAAGGTGCCGATGGTCGTGGAGACCTCCTCCGCCTCCCGCATCACCACCTCCGGCAACCCCTGGGTCTTCCGCATCGCCCCGACCTCGGAGATGGAGGCGGTGGCCTTTGCCGAGCTGCTGGGGAAATTCGACCCGCCGGTCAGGAAGATCGACTTCCTTTCGGTGAACAACGATTTCGGCCGGGGTGCCGCGGAGAAGTTCACGGAGGCGCTGCGCGCCAAGGGCGCGGCGATCGGCCGCACGGAGACGATGACGCCGGAGGCCACCGACCTGGCGGCGCAGATCACCGCGCTGAAGCAATCGGATGGCGATACCGTCTTCGTCACCACGGGCGTGGAGCAATTGACGCTGGCGCTGCGCCAGGCGGTGGAGCAGCGGCTGGGGAAGCGCATCGTCTCCACCGGCGGCTCCTTCCCGGACCAGCTCCTGGCTAATCCGCTGCCGGCGGGAAACAGCAGCTTCCACATCCTGTTCTACGCGCCCTGGTTCCCGGAGCGCGCGCCGCACCCGCAGCTCGCCGAGACCTACACGGCGGAGTGGAACAAGAAGGGCTGGGAATTCGCCGGCCTCACCGAAGGCTTCCGCGGCTTTGACGCGATGCTGACGGTGGTGGAGGCGATCCGCATCGCCGGCGAGCCGGAGGCGGAGGCGATCCGCGAGGCGCTGTGGCAGGTGAAGATCCCCGGCGTGAACGGCGATATCAGCTTCGTCAAGGAAGGGCCGGCGGGGCGGGAGAGTGGGCAGAATCGCCCGAACGTCTCCGTCGTCCGGCTCAGCGAGGGTAAGGCGAGTCTGCTCTGACGATGCCAGCCCCCGTCTGCGAAGGCGCCTTCACGGCGCCTTCGACACCGTCGAAGGCGATCATTCGCGAGGGCCATGGGGCCGTTTGCGCGTCAAGAATGCCGCGAAGCGGCACCGCGCTTCGCGCGGCTTCGTCCTTGACTCGCAAACGGCCCCATGGCTCGGGCTTGAGGTGCGCTCGACGCAGTCGAGCGCGCATTCAGCGCGCCCGGACGCTACGGCGTCCCGTTTCGGGCGCTTGCTGATGGACCAGACCCTTCAGCACCTCGTCAACGGCACCGTCCTTGGCGGCACCTACGCCCTGCTCGGCATCGGGCTGACGCTCGTCTTCGGCATCATGCGCGTGGTGAATTTCACCCATGGGGAGCTCTACACCTTCGGCGCCTACATGGCCTATGCGCTGGTCGCTCTGCTGCAGCTCGACTTCATTCTCTCGCTGGTCCTGGCCACCGTGCTCGGCATCGGCCTCGGTGCCGCGATCGAGCTCCTGCTGCTCCGCCCCATGCGCCGCGCGGATATCGACAGCGTCATGCTGGTGATGATCGGCGCCGCGCTGGTGCTGCAGAATGCCGAGATGTGGGCCTGGGGCGGCGTCGCCAAGCTCATCCCCAACCCCTTCCCGGGGGAGCCGCTGGTCCTCGGCCCCGTCTCCGTCCTGCCGTTGCGCCTCTTCGTCCTTGCCGTCGCCGCCGCGCTGCTGCTCGGCTTCTGGCTGCTGCTGGACCGCACCCGCTTCGGCGTCGCCATGCGCGCGACCTTCCAGGACCCGGAAACGGCGGCGCTGATGGGCGTGCGCATCGGTTGGGTGAACACCGCCACCTTCGCCCTGGGCTCCGGCCTCGCCGCCGCGGCGGGCGCGCTGCTCGGGCCGGTCTTCATCGTCTCCCCCACCATGGGCGATCTGGTGGGGCTGAAGGCCTTCGCCATCGTCATCCTGGGCGGGCTCGGCAGCCTGCCGGGCGCCACCATCGGCGGCTTCGCCCTGGGCTATGTCGAGGAATTCGCCGGCGGCTTCGTCTCCACCGAATACCGCGATGCCTTCGGCTTCCTGCTCATCATCCTGGTGCTGGCGCTGCGGCCGCAAGGCCTGGTCCCGGCGAAGGAACGCATCGGGTGAGCGGCGGCGAGAGCGCGAACCGGCCGGGCCAGTTCATGGGCTATGCCCTTCCCTGGGGCTTCGTCGCCCTCCTGGCACTCGTGCCGGTGGTCTTCCCGGATCCCTATCTGCTGGCGGTGCTGACCTCCGCCGGCATCTTCATCATCGGCGCCATCAGCCTCAACCTGCTGCTCGGCTATACGGGGCAGCTCAGCCTCGGCCATGTCGCCTTCTTCGGCCTCGGCGCCTATGCCAGCGCGCTGGCGACCCTGGGCTTCGACATCGCCATCGGCTTCGGCCTCCGCCTGCAAGTGGCGCCGCAACCCGTCTGGGTCGGCTTCCTCGCCGCCATCCTCGTGGCCGGCGGTTTCGGCTGGCTGCTCGGCCGCCTTGCCTTCCGGGTGCGCGGCGCCTTCTTCGTCATCCTCACCGTCTGCTTCGCCCAGGTGCTGCGCATGGTGGCGCTGAACTGGGTGGAGCTGACCCAGGGGCCGATGGCCCTCATCGGCATCCCCGGCTTCGCCCTCTGGTGGCCCGGCGAGGGCGTGGTGGAGCTGACGCGCAAGGACCAGAATTACTGGCTGGTCCTCGCCGTCACCGTGCTCGCCTTCCTGCTCGTGCGGCAGCTCGTGCAGTCCCGCTTCGGCCGCGCCATGGTGGCGCTGCGGGCGAATGAATCCCTGGCCCGCTCCGTCGGCATCCGCGTCACCCACTACCTCACCGTCGCGGCCGTCATCTCCGCCGGCATCGCCGGCGCGGCGGGCAGCCTCTTCGCGCATTACACCCGCATCATCGACCCGGACGTGTTCCTGTTCATCTACACCGTCACCATGGTCATCATGGTCGTCACCGGCGGCAAGGGCACGCTCTGGGGCCCGGTGGTGGGCGGCTTCATCTTCGGCCTGATGCCGGATCTGCTGCGCGGCACCGCCCCGCCGGAGGTGCAATGGGTCATCTACGGCGCCGCCATGATCCTCTTCGTCATGTTCCTGCCGCGCGGCATCGTGCCCGCCCTGCAGGCCCTGCTGCGGCGCCGCGCGGCATGAGCGCGGCGACGCCGGCCCGGCCGCTGCTGGAAGTGGAGAACCTCGCCGTCCATATCGGCGGCCTGGTCGCGATCGCGGACATGTCCTTCGCCGTGCCGGCAGGCCAGGTGGTCAGCCTCATCGGCCCCAATGGCGCCGGCAAGACCACCGCCTTCAACGTCATCTCCGGCTATATGCGCGCGACGGCCGGGCGCATCCGCTTCGAAGGCAGCGACCTCGCCGGCCTCACGCCGGAGCGCATCGCCGCGCGCGGCCTGACGCGCAGCTTCCAGCGCAGCAGCGTCTTCGCCGGCTGCAGCGTGTTCGAGAATGCGCTGATGGCGCTGCATCTGCGCGGCCGCGCGGGCCTGCTCGGCGCGCTGCTCGCCCTGCCCTTCGCGCGGCGGGAGGAGAAGCAGCTGCATGCCGAGGCGGAGGCGCTGCTTGCCCTGGTCGGCCTCGCCGACCGCGCCGCCCGGCCGGCCGATTCCCTCGCCTATGGCGAGCAGCGCCGCCTCGGCATCGCCATGGCCGCCGCTTCCCGCCCCCGGCTGCTGCTGCTGGACGAGCCCGCCGCCGGCCTCAACCCCACCGAGACCGAGGCGCTGATGGCGCTGCTCCGCGCGCTGCGCGACCAGGGCATGACCGTGCTGCTGGTGGAACACGACATGGCCATGGTCATGCGCCTCTCCGACCATATCGTGGTGCTGAACCAGGGCCGCATCATCGCCGCCGGCCCGCCCGATGCCGTCCGCCGCGACAAGGCGGTGATCCGCGCCTATCTCGGCAGCGCGGCGGAGGAGGCGCTGCATGCTGAGGCTTGAGGCCGTCTCCGCCGGCTATGGCCGGATCGCCGCGCTGAAGGCGGTCTCGCTGGAGGTGCGGGAGGGCGAGCTGGTCTGCCTCATCGGCGCCAATGGCGCGGGCAAGTCCACCACGCTGCGCGCCATCAGCGGGCTGCTGGCGCCGGGCGCCGGCCGCATCACCTGGCAGGGCGAGACCATCTCCGGCCTGGCGCCGCGGGAGGTGCTGGCCCGCGGCATCGCCCATTGCCCGGAAGGCCGGCGCATCTTCCCGCATCTGACGGTGCGGGAGAATCTGGAAATGGGCGCGCTGCTGCGGCGGGACCGCGCTGCCGTCGCGCGCGACCTTGCCGCGATGCATGACCGCTTCCCACGCCTCGCCGAGCGCAGCCGCCAGGCCGCCGGCACGCTTTCGGGCGGGGAGCAGCAGATGCTGGCCATCGCCCGCGCCCTGATGTCCCGCCCGAAGCTGGTGATGTTCGACGAACCCTCGCTGGGCCTGGCGCCCAGCCTTGTCGATGCCGTCTTCGCCCTGGTGGCGGAGATCCGCGCCGCCGGCACCACGGTGCTGATGGTGGAGCAGAACGCCATGGCCGCGCTGCGCCTGGCCGACCGCGCCTATCTGCTGGAGACGGGCCAGGTGGTGACGCAGGGCACGGGCGCCGCGCTGCTGGCGAGCCCGGCCGTGCGGGACGCCTATCTGGGCGGCGCGACAGCGTAGGGCGCCTGGCCCATGGGTGGCCGTCGGGCCGCAAACTCACACCGGGGTCCGGGGGGTGGTCCACCCCCCGGCGGGGTGCAGGGGCAGAGCCCCTGCCGGGGGGCCCGGGGGCGGAGCCCCCGCGCGAGACCCTCGCGCCTCCTGCCCCATCCACGCCGCCACCGCCGCCTGCCGCTCCGGCGCCAGCCGCAGCCCCAGCTTGCTGCGCCGCCAGAGCACGTCCTCGGCGGTGCGGGCCCATTCCTCCCGCACCAGCCAGTCCAGCTCGCGCTCGAACAGGCCGCAGCCAAAGGCCTGGCCGAGATCGGCGACCCTCGCCGCGCCCCCCAGCAGCGCCGCCATCTCCGTGCCATAGGCGCGCAGCATGCGCCGCGCCGTCCCCGGCGCCAGCCAGGGCCAGCGTTGCAGCGCCTCCGCCTCCATCGCCGCCAGGTCGCGGCCAGCGAAATCGCCGCCCGGCAGGCTGGGCCCCGCGGTCCAGGACGGCGCCGTGCAGCCCAGCAGCGGGGCCAGCTTTCCTACCGCCTCCTCCGCCAGGCGCCGGTAGGTGGTGATCTTGCCGCCGAACACCGAAAGCAGCGGGGCCCCCGCCGTATCCAGCTTCAGCACATAGTCCCTGGTGACGGCGGAGGGATCGGCGGCGCCGTCATCATGCAGCGGCCGGACGCCGGCGAAGCTCCACACCACCTCCTCCGGCCGCGGCGCCCGGCGGAATTGCCGGCCGACCGCGGTGCAGAGATAGGCCATCTCCTCCGGCGTGCAGCGCGCCGCGCCAGGGTCGCCGGCATGCGGCACATCGGTGGTGCCGACCAGGCTGAACCGCCCCTCATAGGGCAGGACGAAGACCACGCGGCCATCGTCGTTCTGCAGGATATAGGCCTGCTTCCCGTCATGCAGGGCGGGCAGCACGATATGGCTGCCACGCACCAGCCGCACCCGGTCCGGCGCCGGCACATGGGCGGCCGCCTGGGCCTCCATCACCCAGGGCCCGGCGGCGTTCACCAGGGCGCGGGCACGCACTGCCCACTCCTTCCCCCCGGCGCCGCGCAGCCGGCAGGTCCAGCCGGCCGCGTCCCGCGTGGCGCCGGCGAAGGCGGTGCGCACCGCCACCGCCGCCCCGCGCTTCGCCGCATCCCGGGCGTTCAGCACGACCAGCCGGCTGTCCTGCACCCAGCAATCGGAATAGGCGAAGGCGGCGTGAATGTCCGGGCGGAGCGGCGCGCCCCAGGGGTGGCTGTGCGGGTCGATGCGTTCCGTTCCCGGCAGGCTGACCCGCGGCGCCAGATGGTCGTAGAGGAACAGCCCGGCGCGGATCAGCCAGCGGGACCGCATGGCGGGCCGGTGCGGCAGCACGAAGCGCAGCGGCCAGATGATGTGCGGGGCGAGGCGCAGCAGCACTTCCCGCTCCGCCAGCGCTTCCCGCACCAGGCGGAATTCATAGTGCTCCAGGTAACGCAGCCCGCCATGGATCAGCTTGGAGGAGGCGGAGGAGGTGGCGCCGGCGAGATCCCCCTGCTCCACCAGCAGCACGGACAGGCCGCGGCCCGCCGCATCCCGCGCGATGCCGGCGCCATTGACCCCGCCGCCGATGACGAGAAGGTCGAAATTATCGCGCATGCCCGCCTGCCGCCCCGCCAGGGCGCCGATCGCTGTTATGTGGCATGTACCACATAACCTGCCCGGCAGCGAGGCAGTTCCAAGCCGGCCGCGGAAGGACCTCGCCCCTCATATTCAGCCAAGGCTCGGCGGCGCCAGGATGACCCGGACCTTCTCCCGCGCCAGCGCGGCGGCGATGGGCGGGGGCGGCAGGGTATCCGTCACCAGCTCGGTCAGCGCGTCCAGCCCGGCCACGCGTTCCAGATGCGCCATCCCGAATTTTCCCGCATCCATCAGCAGCACACGCCGCCCCGCCCGCGCCAGCATGGCGCGCTTCACCCAGGCGGCGCGGGATTCGACATCGGAAATCCCCTCCTCGGTCAGGCCGGAGGCGCCGAGGAAGGCGATGTCGGCATTGAAGCGGGCGAGGAATGCCTGGGTCTCCGCGCCATACACCGCGC
The DNA here is from genome assembly GCF_008360935.1 of Siccirubricoccus phaeus. GTDB lineage: Bacteria > Pseudomonadota > Alphaproteobacteria > Acetobacterales > Acetobacteraceae > Siccirubricoccus > Siccirubricoccus phaeus. Next base: position 252,317 of record NZ_SRXO01000002.1, on the reverse strand, counting down.
TCTCCACGCTGTAGAGCTCGCCAGGGCAGAGCAGGATGCGGATGCCGGGGGCGGCGGTGCAGGCCTCGGCCACGGCCAGGCTGTTGGTCAGCACGGTGCCGGTGAAGCCGCGGGCTGCCAGGGCCCGGGCCAGATGGGCGGTGGTGGAGCCGGCATCGATCATCAGCGCCGCGCCGGGGGTGACCAGCGCGGCGGCGGCGGCGCCGATGCGCGCCCGCTCCGCCACCGCGATGCGTTCCCTTTCATGGAAGACCGGCTGCACCGCGGCATGGGTGACGGAGGCCCCACCATAGGTGCGCCGCACCGCCCCGGCGCGGGAAAGGGCCTCGATATCGCGCCGCACGGTCTCTGCCGAGACGCCGAATTCCGTGGCCAGGGCAGAGATGCGCACGGTGGGGTCGCCAGCCAGGGCGGCCAGGATGCGGCGATGGCGCTGCTCTCGGCTGGGTGCGGCGCTGGGGCGGGGCGGCATGGCCGAAGCATGGCATGGGGCGCGGCCGGGGCAAGAGGCGGCAGGAACTCCACCATGATCGCGGAATTACGACATCTCGGCGATCAGTCGTGCGGTTTAAACTGCGGAAAGGTCTGGACATCCAGCATGCGCCAGCCCCATATCTGCTTTGCGTTTGGAGGTTGCAAACAGAACGTCCGATGTCCCACAGCATGACCCGTATGCGCCGAAAGCACCGCAGCCGCCAGGGCCGGCAATGCGCCGCCCTGCCGCTGCGCGAGCTGGACGGCGCCGTGCAGGTGCTGCTGGTGACGAGCCGGGACACCGGGCGCTGGGTGCTGCCCAAGGGCTGGACCGAAGCGCGCAACCTGGCCGCCGAGCAGGCGGCGGTGGAGGCCTTCGAGGAAGCCGGCATCCGCGGCATCGTCGCCCCCACGCCGATCGGCAGCTACGAATACGAAAAGCGCATCGGCAACGGGCGGAGCCTGCCCTGCCGGGTGGAGGTCTTCCCGATGCGCGTGGCCGAGCTGCTGGAGGATTGGCCGGAACGGGCCGAGCGCGAGCGGCGCTGGTTCAACCTGGCGGAGGCCGCCCAGGCAGTGGAGGAAGGCGGGCTGGGCCGGTTGATGCTGCAATTGGCGCGGCCGGAGGCGTGAGGATCGACCCCCTGGCGGTCCCGGGGGGTGGGCTTCTGGGCCTGGCCGCCTGCCCCGGCCGGGCTTCCCGCGAGCTGCCGGCGGATCTCGCCCCGGCGGAGGTGTAGGAGGCAGAGCCTCCTGCTAGAGCGGGATCGGTTGAGCTACGCTCACCCGCCCCGCCCTAGCTCATTGTTCGGTCGCGGGATTCACGGTTTCGGTCGATTCGACCTCAACCGATCACGCTCTAGGGGTTGGGGGGGAAGCCCCCGATCACTCCTCCCCCACCGCATCCAGCACATGCAGCGCATAGGTGAAGGCCGCCCCCGCATTCAGCGCGATCGCCACCCCCAGCGCCTCCGCCATTTCCTCCCGCGATGCCCCGGCCACCTTGGCCTTCCGCACATGCGCGTCGATGCAGCCATCGCAGCGCGTGGTGATGGCCACGGCAAGGGCGATCAGCTCCCGCGTCTTCGCATCCAGATGCTGCGTCGTCGCCGCCCCGCGGCTCAGTGCGCCGAAGCCCTTCACCAGCTCCGGATGCAGCGCGTTCAGCGCCTTGCCCTGCACCCGCGTGGCGGCGTTGTAGGCGTCCCAATCCTTGATCGCGCTCATGGCGGTCCCTTCCCAAGCGAAAGGGGCGCCCGCCGCCTGGCGAGCGCCCCCTGCCATCCTACGCGGGGTCCGGCGCGGCGGTTACCCCGCCACTTCCGGTTCCTTCTCCGCCTCGCCATCGCCGTCGCCGGAGCCTTCCTCCGGCTTCGGCAGGGCGGGCGGCGCTGCCTCGACATACTCGAAGAACAGCGCGGCGTCGCGCAGCCCGACCTTCACCGCCCCGCCCTTCACCAGCTTGCCGAAGAGCAGCTCCTCGGCCAGCGGCTTCTTGACGTATTCCTGGATGACGCGGGCCAGCGGCCGGGCGCCGTAGAGCGGATCGTAGCCCTTCTCCGCCAGCCACTCCTTCGCCGCCGAGCTGAGCTCGATGGTGACGTTGCGGTCGGCGAGCTGGGCCTCGAGCTGCATGACGAATTTCTCGACCACCTGGCCGACGATCTCCGGCGTCAGCCCGCCGAAGGGCACGACGGCGTCGAGGCGGTTGCGGAATTCCGGGGTGAACATGCGCTGGATCGCATCCGTGTCCTCGCCCACCCGGCTTTCGCGGCCGAAGCCGATGGCCGGCTTCGCCAGATCCGCCGCGCCCGCATTGGTCGTCATGATGAGGATGACGTTGCGGAAATCGACGGTCTTGCCGTTGTGGTCGGTCAGCTTCCCGTGGTCCATCACCTGCAACAGGATGTTGTACAGGTCCTGGTGCGCCTTCTCGATCTCGTCCAGCAGCAGCACGGCATGCGGGTGCTGGTCGATCGCGTCGGTCAGCAGCCCGCCCTGGTCGAAGCCGACATAGCCAGGGGGCGCGCCGATCAGCCGGCTGACGCTGTGCCGCTCCATGTACTCGGACATGTCGAAGCGGATCAGCTCGATGCCGAGCGTCTTGGCGAGCTGCTTCGCCACCTCGGTCTTGCCGACGCCGGTCGGGCCGCTGAACAGGTAGTTGCCGATCGGCTTCTCGGCGTCGCGCAGCCCGGCGCGGGAGAGCTTGATCGCCGCCGAGAGCGTCTCGATCGCCTTGTCCTGGCCGAAGACCATCGCTTTCAAGTCGCGCTCCAGCGTCTTCAGCGTCTCCTTGTCGTCGTTCGAGACCGTCTTCGGGGGGATGCGGGCGATCTTCGCCACGATCTCCTCGACATCCTTCAGCGTGACGGTCTTCCGCCGCTTGTTCTCCGGCAGCAGCATGCGGGAAGCGCCGACCTCGTCGATCACGTCGATCGCCTTGTCCGGCAGCTTGCGGTCATGGATGTACTTGGCCGAAAGCTCCACCGCCGCGCGGATGGCTTCCGGCGTGTAGCGCACCTTGTGGTGCTTCTCGTAGTTGGTCTTGAGCCCCTGGAGGATCTTCACCGCATCCTCGAGGTTCGGCTCGTTCACGTCGATCTTCTGGAAGCGCCGGACGAGGGCCCGGTCCTTCTCGAAGTAGTTGCGGTATTCCTTGTAGGTGGTGCTGCCGATGCAGCGCAGCGTGCCCTGGGCCAGCGCCGGCTTCAGCAGGTTGGACGCATCCATCGCGCCGCCGGAGGTGGCGCCGGCGCCGATCACCGTGTGGATCTCGTCGATGAAGAGGATGGAGCCGGGCTGCTGCTCCAGCTCGGAGACCACCGCCTTCAGCCGCTCCTCGAAATCGCCGCGGTAGCGGGTGCCGGCCAGCAGGCTGCCCATGTCGAGCGCGAAGATGGTGCTCTTCAGCAGCACCTCCGGCACGTCGCCCTCGATGATCCGCTTGGCCAGGCCTTCCGCGATGGCAGTCTTGCCGACGCCCGGATCGCCCACATAGAGCGGGTTGTTCTTGGTGCGGCGGCAGAGGATCTGGATGGTCCGCTCGATCTCCTGGTCGCGGCCGATCAGCGGATCGATCTTGCCCTGCTGCGCCTTCTTGTTGAGGTTGACGCAGTAATTGGAGAGCGCGTCCTGGCTGCGGCCGCCGCGCGGCTTCTCCTCCTTCTCCGCCTCGCCCTCATTGTTGGCGGAAGCGGTGGGGGTGCCCTGCACCGGCCGGTTCTGCGCCCTTCCCGGCGCCTTGGCGATGCCGTGGCTGATGAAATTCACCGCGTCCAGCCGCGTCATATCCTGCAACTGCAGGAAATACACCGCATGGCTCTCCCGCTCGGAGAACAGGGCGACGAGGACATTGGCGCCCGTCACCTCATCCCGGCCGCTGCTCTGCACATGGATGGCGGCGCGCTGGACCACGCGCTGGAAGCCGGCGGTCGGCTTCGGGTCGCCGGCGCGTTCCGTGACCAGCCCGGCCAGGTCCTTGTCGAGGAATTCGGTCAGGTCGCGCTTCAGCTTGTCATTGTCCACGCCGCAGGCCCGCAGCACGGTGGCGGCATCGGTGTCATCGGTCAGGGCGAGCAGCAGATGCTCCAGCGTCGCATATTCGTGCCGGCGCTCATTCGCCAGGCCGAGGGCGCGATGGAGCGTCTGCTCGAGGTTGCGTGAAAGCATGCTAGAGACGCTCCCGTTGAAACCCGTTGCACCGGTCAGCGCCCGGCGACGGAGGGGGGTTTCCCCTGATGAAATCCTGGGCGTTCCCGATCCCTGATGCGAGCCCCCCGTTCGGCGGGGTGGCATTGGCCGGAAGAGAAGCAGGCTGGCCCGGTCGCGCCGCGCCGGCAAGCCCGCACTGCCGTCTTCCCCCCGGCCTCACTCCTTTTCGATGGTGCATTGGAGGGGGTGTTGGTTCTGCCGGGCGAGGTCCATCACCTGGGTGACCTTGGTCTCCGCCACCTCATAGGTGAAGACGCCGCACACCCCGACGCCGCGGCGATGCACATGCAGCATGATCCGGGTCGCCTCCTCCCGCGTCTTCTGGAAGAAGCGTTCCAGGACGTGCACGACGAACTCCATCGGGGTGTAGTCGTCGTTCAGCATCAGCACCTTGTACATCGCGGGCTTCTTGGTCCGCGGACGGGTCTTCACCACCACGCCGGTATTCGGCGTGGTGTCCCCAGGCGTGTTACCCCCGTTCGGCCGCTTGTCTTGGTCGCTCATCGGATTCCTGCTCGGCGGGCCAACGCCGTCGCTTGGCGGTCTTCCCGGGGGCCGGCCCCTGCCAGCCCCGGAGCCTCAGACTATCGCCGCCCGGGGCCGAAGGTGAAGGGCCACGCGCGGCTGATACAAGATGATATGGGCGGAGGATTGAGAAAGCGGAAGGGCCCGGCAGCCCGCCCGCATCCCCGCGCGGGGGATGGGACGGCCCGGCCGGGCCCCGATCCGTCCGCCCGGGCGCCAGGCCCGGGCGGCAAGCAGCAGCGCTTCTTCAGGCGGCGAGCGGCTTGGAGAATTTCTCGACCGCGAGGCTCATCCGGGCGGAGAGCGGAGCGAAGCTGGACTCGGCCAGCTTCAGCGCCGCTTCCTGCAGCTTGGCGGATTCGGCGAAGGTCTTCTCCAGCGTCGCCTTGGTGAAGCTGGCCTGCAGCTCCGCGGCTTCCTTCAGGGACTTCACGGTGGAGAACGCCTTGGCGTTCTCGATCGCGGTGTCGGACAGGCCCTGGAACAGCGCCAGGGTCTGCTTGCCCAGATCCTGCACGCCGGCGACGTAGAGCTGGGTCGCCTTGGCCACCGCCTCGGCATTGCCACGGCTGAACTCGGCCACTTCCTCGGCCGCCTTGAACAGGCCCTCGGTCGCCTTCGTCATGTCGGTCACGGTCTTCTCCACGGTAAGGCGCGCCGCCGCCGGCGCGCGGGTTTCGGTCGTCTTGCGGCTGCGGCCAGCGCCGACCTCAGTGAGCTTCTTCACATCCGCGAGTTTGATGTCGTCGGCCGTCATGCCCTGATCCTTGCGCCCCCGGGGGTCCTGGTCCGGCAGGCCAGGAGGCCGGGTTGGGCTGGCACCTGACCGCCGCTTCTGCTCCGCAGCGGCTTTGCTGCGCTGCAACATGGCGGTTTCTAGGCCGCGGCCAAGGCCGAATGCAAGAGTTTTTTGCACTGCAGCATGAAAGTATCGCAATTACATCAGGGCCGGGGTCGCGACGCTCCCTCTGTGCCGTGGCGCACAAATCAGACCCCATCGCATCTTCGGGCCATAAAGTATTGCTCCGGCAAGGTTCACCTTCCATTCCGCTGGACAATCGAGAACCCCATCCCTAGGCTCCGGCTGATTCGAGGGCCCTCCGGGGGGCGGGCCACGAGTCGGGGGACAGCATGTTCAGGGACCTGTCGTCGCGCCTGGGGGCCGTGCTGGCCCTGGCCTTGCTCTGCGGCCTCGGCGCCGCCCGGCCCGCCGAGGCCCAGATCGGCAGCGACCGCTACTCCGCCATCGTCGTCGAGGCCCGCAGCGGCAATGCGCTGATCGCCGCCAGCCCGGACGAGCCGCGCTACCCGGCCTCGCTCACCAAGATGATGACCGTCTACCTGGCCTTCGAGGCGCTGCGCGACGGCAGGCTCGGCCTCTCCACGCCGATCCGCGTCTCCTATGAAGCGGCCTCCAAGCCGCCCTCGCGCCTCGGCCTCGTCGCCGGCATGACGCTGACGGCGGAGGAGGCGATCCTCGCCCTGGTCACCAAATCCGCCAATGACGCCGCCGCCGCCCTTGGCGAGTATCTCGGCGGCGGCAGCGAGCAGCGCTTCGCCCAGATGATGACGCTGAAGGCCAGGGCGCTCGGCATGAGCCGCACCACCTTCCGCAACGCCTCCGGCCTGCCGGATCTGGAACAGGTCAGCACGGCGCGGGACATGGCCCTGCTGGGCCGCCGGCTGCTGCAGGATTTTCCGGACCGCTACGCCTATTTCTCCACCCCCTATTTCGTCTTCCGCGGCCGGACGCATTTCAACCACAACCGGCTGCTGGCGGAATATGACGGCACGGACGGCATCAAGACCGGCTATGTGAACGACAGCGGCTTCAACCTGGTCGCCAGCGTGCAGCGGGACGGGGTACGGCTGGTGGCGACGGTGTTCGGCGGCCGCAGCAGCCGGGAACGGGACCGCCACATGATGGCGCTGCTGGACCAGGGCTTCGCCCAGATGGGCGTCGCGCCGGAGCCGCGCGGAACGGCGATGGCCCGGGCCGCCCCGCGCGGCGTGCTCGTCGGCCAGGCGGAGGCGGCGCCGCGCCGCGCCGTCCGGCCGCCCGTGCCGGTGGCCCACCGGCCGCATCGCACCACCGCCGCGGCCGCCAAGGCCACCGCAAGGCGGCCCACCCCGCAGGCCCAGGCCGCCAGCCGCGCCACCCTGCTGCGGGTGACGGCGGGACGCCCGGCCCGGGTGGAACAGGGCGATGCCCGGGTCAGCCGCCCGAGCCGGGCGGAACCGCGCCGTCCAGCCCAGACCCGCACCGCCCGGCGTTAACCAGGCCCGGGCCCCTGCCCCGGACTCCCGGCAGTGGACCCCAGCCCCGGGGCAGAGCCTGGCGCCGCCAGCCCCCGCGCCGCGACCGGTGGGGGCGCAGAATATTGCGGTGTGATTCCGCGCCCGCTACAGTCCCGGGGCTTTGCGAGGTCGCACCATGCCACTCGCCGCGCCTTCGCCCGAGCCCGGCACCGGCCCTGACCGGGCGCCCGGTCCTGCCCCTGCGCCGGAGGGCCGGCCGCCGGCTCTGGCCTGCGAAACCCGCTACGAACGCCTCTGCCGCGTCGCCGCCGCCCAGCTCGGCCTGCCCATGGCCGCCATCACCCTGGCCGGGGATACGGAGGTCTGGGTCCATTCCGCCCTTGGCCTGCCGCATCTCAGCATGCCCCGCAGCGCCTCCTTCTGCGGCGCGGTGATCGAGTCCGGGCAGCCGCTCCTTGTGCCGGATGCGGCCCTCGACCCGCGCTATGCCGGCCTGCCCCTGGTCACCGGCCCCACCGCCATCCGCTTCTATATCGGCGTGCCCATCCGTGACCCGGCGGGCCGGATCCTCGGCTCGCTCTGCGGCCTCGACACCAGGCCGCACCCCGATGCGGCGGCGGAGCAGGACATCGCCCTGCTGGAGCAGATCGCCGCCCTGGCCGGCGAATGGCTGCAGCAGGAAACCGAGGCGGCGCGGCTCCGCCACCGCCATGCCCGGCTGGAGCAGCGCTACCGCGCCGTCTTCGACGCCATCCCCCTGCCCCTCGCGACGATCGACCCGGAAGGCCGGGTGACCGCCTGGAACCCCGCCGCCGAGGCGGTCTTCGGCTGGCGCGCGGAGGAGGCGATCGGCCGCTTCGGCCCGCATGTCCCCCCGGAGCAGGTCGCCGCCGCGCATGCCCTGCGGGCCCCGCTCGGCCAGGGCGCCACCCTGGTCGGGGTGGAGGTGGAGCGCCAGCGCCGCGACGGCAGCCGGCTGCCCGTCGCCCTCTCCATGGCCCCGCTGCTCGATGGCGCCGGCCATGCCGATGGCGCCGTGGTGGTGATGGAGGACATCACCGCCCGGCAGGAGGCGGCGCGGGACGCCGTCGCCCGGCTGGAGCGCAACGCGGCCCGCACCCGGCTCCTCACCGGCATCGCCAATGCCATGCCGCGCGCCGCGGCGGACCTGCCCGGCACGCTGCGGCGGATCGCCGAAGCGGCGGTGGCGGGGATCGAAGGGGTGGATGCCGGGGTCTGGGACCTGCCGGATGGCGGGGACCGCTTCCTGCTGCGCATCCTGGTCGGCGCCGATGGCGCGGAGATCCCGCAAGGCGCGCCGAAGCATGCCGCCCTGGCGGCGCTGCCGGAGGCGCCGGTGCTGACCGCGGCGCTGCAGGCCGGGCGGCAGCTTCCCGCCGCCGATGCCCTGGGCGACCCCCGCCTGGCCGAGTTGCGCCGCGCCTATCTGGCGCCCTTCGGCATCGGCGCCGTGCTCTCCGCCCCCATCCGGGTCGGGGCGGAGCTGCTGGGGGTGGTCTCCGCCTGCAGCAACGGCCCCGCCCGGCCCTGGACGGTGGAGGAGCAGGGCTTCCTCGCGTCGCTCGCCGACCTCGCCGCCCTGGCGCTGGAAGCCGCGCGCCGCGCCGCCGCCATGACGGCGCTGGCCGAGGCCGCGGCGCGGGCGGAACGGGCGAGCCGGGCGAAGAGCGAATTCCTCGCCGCCATGAGCCAGGAGCTGCGCACCCCGCTCAACGCCATCCTCGGCTTCGCCGCCCTGCTCTCGGACGCGGCGCTGCCGGCGGTGCGGCGGGAGGAGTACACGGCGCATATCACCGCCGCCGGCCGCCAGCTCATCGGCCTGTTCCAGGATGTGGCGGAGCAGGCGCAGCTCGAGGGCCGGATGCCGGCGCTGGACCTGGCGCCGGTGGCGCTGCCGCCGCTGCTGGATGCGGTGGCGCTGGCGGCGGCGCCGGAGGCGGCGGAGCGCGGCATCATCATCGGCATGGCGCCTGCCGGCCAGGCCGCGGCCCCGCCCGCGCTGCGCGCCGATGCCGCCCGGCTGCGGGAGGCGGTGTCGCGGCTGCTGGCGCATGCGCTGCGGGTCTCGCCGCCGCAGGGGCGGGTGGGGCTGGCGGCGCGGTTCGAGCCGGGGCGCGGCTTCTGCATCCGGGTGGAGCATGGCGGCCCGGCGGAAGGGCCCGCCGCCTTCGAGGCCTTCCTCGCCCCCGGCATGCTGGCCCGCCCCACCGGGCTGGGCCTGCCCCTGGCCCGGGCGCTGGTGGAGGCGCATGGCGGCCAGGTGCTGGCGGAGGCGCTGCCGGGTGGCCGGCAGATGCTGCTGGCCCGGCTGCCGGCCAGCCTGGCCCTGCCGCCGGCGGGGCCGGGGTGAGGTGATGCTGTTCCTCTACGGCACGCTGCTGCAGCCGGCGGTGCTGGCGCGCTGGTCCGGGCAGCCCGGGCTGGCGCGGCGGCTGCGGCCGGCCCGGCTGCGGGGGTTCGCCCGGGTGGCGCTGCGGGGGACGCCCTACCCCACCCTGGTCCCCCGGCCGGGGGCAGAGGTGAAGGGGGCGGTGCTGCTCGTGCCGCCCGCCGCCCTGGCCAGGCTGGCGGGTTATGAGGGGCCGGAATACCGGCTGGTGCCGCTGCTCGTGGACACGCCGCGCGGGCCGCGCCGGGCGCGGGCCTGGGTGGCGCCGCGCTGGCGGGCGGGTGCGGTGATGCCGGAGTGAGGGGGGGCGCCGTCCGCAGGCCCCGGGCAGGGGCTCTGCCCCAAGGCGCGAGCCTAAGCCGAGGATAAGAATATCGACGCGGTAGAATGGGGGCTCTGCCCCCAGCCCCCCGCCGGGGGGAAGGCTTCCCCCCGGACCCCGCCCTGAGTCTGCTGGTTCGACCCCGGGCCTGAAACTTCCGCCGGAGGCCAGGGACCACCGGCGGAGGTGCGGGGGGCAAGGCCCGATCCCTTTGTCGTTGCTCTTATTCGCCGCGGAATTGCGGCGGCCGCTTGTCCCGGAAGGCTGCCACGCCCTCCTTGAAATCCTCCGACTCCCGGATCTTCGTCAGCCGCTGGTGCTGCAGCGCCCATTGCTCGGAAGGGCCGCGCGGCAGGATGTCATCCAGCACCATGCGCTTGATGGCGCCCGTCACCAGCGGGGCGAAGCCGGCGATCTCCTGCCCCCACTCGATCGCCCGGGCCAGCGCCCCGCCCGTCTCCACCACCTCGTTCACCAGCCCGACGCGCTCCGCCTTCGCCGCGTCGAAGGTGCGGCAGAGCAGCATCAGCTCCATGGCGAATTTATGCGGAATGCGGGAGGGCAGCGCGGCGATCATGCCGCCGGTCAGGCCGAGCTTCGCCTCCGGATAGTAGAATTTCCCGCCCGTACCGGACACGGCAAGATCCGCCATCATCGCCAGCACCAGCGCGCCGCCGATGCACCAGCCCTCCACCGCGCAGATCAGCGGCTTGTCGGTCTGCCAGCCGACATTGGGCACGGCGCGCCACAGCTCCGGCGGCTCCGTCACATCGGCGCCGAAGGAGAAGGCCTTGCCGCTGCCGGTCAGCACCGCCACCCGCTGGTCCGAAGCGGCGAATTCGGTCATCGCCGCCTGCACCTCCTCCGCCATCGTCCGGGTGATGGCATTGCCCTTGTCCGGCCGGTCGAGCGCCACCACCCGCACCGCGCCCTCGTCCCATACCTTGACCTGCGTGAAGCTCATTCCGCTCGTGCTCCTGTCCGCCGCACCATCTCGCCGAAAATCGCCCGGTCCTGCGCGATGCGCTGGGCGAAGGCCTCGCCCGCTTCCAGCCGCGGGCGCAACCCGACCGGCGCCATGGCCCGCGCCACCTCCGGCAGCGCCAGCACCGGGCCGAGCGCCGTGACCAGCCGGTCCACCACCGCGACCGGCAGGCCGGCCGGGCCGGCGAGGCCGAAGAAGGAAAGGCCGCCCTCGCCGTAGAGGCCGAGCTCGCGCAGCGTCGGCAGCTCCGGCAGTTCCGGGCTGCGCGTCTCGCCGGTGGTGGCCAGGCCGATGAGGCGGCCATCCTTCACCGCCGGCGTCGCCACAGGGTCGAATTGCAGCTCCACCTCCCCGGCCAGCAGCGCGGTGAAGGCGGGGGCGGAGCCGCGATAGGGCACATGCTCCAGCCGGATGCCGGCGGCGCTGGCAAAGATCTCGCCCGTCATCTGGGTGATGGTGCCGTTGCCGGCGCTGCTGAAACGGAGCTTGCCCGGATTGGCCCGGGCATAGGCGAGGAATTCCGGCATGCTGCGCGCCGGCACCCGCGGATGCATGGCCATCACCCCGTCCGAGGCGGCGAGCATGGCGATGGGGGTGAAATCCTTCGCCGGGTCGTAGGGCAGGCGCATCATATGCGGGCTGATGGTCAGCACCGCGGTCGGCCAGACCAGCAGGGTGTAGCCATCCGGCCTGGCCTGGGCGACCGCCGCCGCGCCGATGGAGCCGCCGGCGCCGCCCCGGTTCTCGATGACGATGTTCTGGCCGAGCGCCGCCGAGAGCGGCATCTGGATGGGCCGCGAGACATTGTCCGAGGAGCCGCCGGGCGGGTAGGGCACGATCAGGGTGATCGGCCGGTCCGGATAGCGCGCCTGCGCCCGGGCCAGGGCCGGCATGGCCAGGGCGGCGGCGAGCAGGGGACGGCGGGCGGTCCTCATGGCTGTTCTCCTCCGATGGTGGCGCGGGCATCGACTGCCACCGCCCCCTGGCCCCTGGCACGCAGCAGCAGCGGGTTGAGGTCCATCTCGACGAGGCGCGGCCCGAGATCGGCGGCGAGCCAGGAGAGGCGGGTCAGCGCCTCGACGGCCGCGGCGACATCCAGCGCCGGCCGCCCCCGCACCCCCTCCAGCACCGGCCAGACGGCCAGGCGGCGGAGCATCGCCTCCGCATCGGCAGGGCGCAGCGGGGCGGGCATGAGCTGGACATCGCGCAGCAATTCCACCAGCACGCCGCCGGCGCCGACCAGCACCATGGGGCCGAAGCCCGGCTCCCAGCGCGCGCCGAGGATCAGCTCCGCCTCGCCGCGCGCCATTTCCTGCACCAGCACGCCGTCGAGGGGGAGGTCCGGCAGGGCGGCATAGGCGGCGCGAAGGGCCTTGGCATCGGCCAGGTTCAGCTTCACCAGGCCGAGATCGCTCTTGTGCACCACGGCGCGGCTGACGCCCTTCAGCACCACCGGGTAGCCGATGGCCTCGGCCGCCAGGACCGCCTCCTCCGCCGAGCGGGCCAGGACGCCCCGGGTGACGGGGATGCCATAGGCGGCGGCGAGCGCCTTGGCCTCCGCCTCGGTCAGCGCGCCTTCCGGCAGGGGCGGCGGCCTGCCGATGCCGGCGGGGCGGGCAGGGGGCGGCAGGGCGGCACGGTTGCGGCCCTCGGCCTCCGCCTCCAGCGCCCGCAGCACACCGAGCGCATCGGAGACGCGGTCGAAGAAGGGGAAATCCGCCTCCCGCAGCGCGTCCCGCGCGCCATTGCCCACCTCCGCCGCGGTCATGACGAAGAGGATGGGCCGCCCGCCCTCCCGGCACAGGCCGGGGAAGAGGGCGGCGCGGGCGGCCATGGCGGGCTGCGTCGTCATCGGCACCGCCACGGCGCCGATATCCGGGTCCTTGAGGAAGGCGCGGACGCAGGCGGCGAGGCCTTCCTCGCTCGTGCCGTCATCGAAGCTGCCGGTGTCCAGCGGCAGGTGGACATGGCTTTCCGGCATCCAGCGGCGCAGCTCGGCACGCGTCGCCTCGCTCATCTCCGCCAGGCGCAGCCCCGCGGCCGGGAGCATGTCCGCGGTGGTGACGGTGGAGCCGCCGGAGGAGGCGATGACGGCCAGGCCCAGGCCCGGCCCGGGCAGGCGCGGCAGCCGGTCCAGCGCATCGGCCGCCTGGACCATGATGGCGGGATCCTCGCAGAGCACCGCGCCTTCCGCCCGGCAGAGCGCGGCGAAGGCGGCGTAGCTGCCGGCGAGGCTGGCGGTGTGGGACCGTGCCGCCTGGGCGCCGGCCGCGCTGCGCCCGGCCTTCACGCAGAGCACCGGCTTGCCCGCGGCGCGGGCCCGTCGCAGCAGCGGGGCGAAGCGGGCGGGGTCCTTCAGCCCCTCGATGTAAAGCGCGATGACGCGCGTCGCCGCGTCCTCGATGAGGAAATCGAGGACGTCGCAAAGCTCCAGATCCGCCTGGTTGCCGACCGAGATGCAGCGGCTGAACCCCGCCCCGTGATGCAGCCCGATGGAGACCAGCGTGCCCATCAGCGCGCCGGACTGGCTGACCATGCCGATGCCGCCGGCCTTCACCTGCTCTGCCTCCAGCACCAGGGAGGAGGAGAGCATGGCCCGGTCGGTCATGTTGAAGATGCCCAGGCAATTGGGCCCGACCAGCCGCATCCCCGCCGCCCGCGCCACCGCCAGGATCTGCGCTTCCAGCGCCGCCCCTTCCGGTCCCGCATCGGCCAGCTTGCCGGTGATGATGATGCAGGCGCCGACGCCGGCCGCGGCGCAGTCCTCCACCTGGCGCAGTAGATGCGCGACGGGGACGGCGAGGATCGCCACGTCTATCCCCCCGGGCACCGGGCCGGCGGCGCCGATGCCGGGGAAGGCGGGCAGGCCGCGGATGCTGGCGCGGTTCGGGTTGATCGGCAGCAGCCGGCCGGAATAGCCGTGCTTGATCAGGTAGTGAATGACCCGCCCGCCGAATTTCCCAACATCGTCGGAGGCGCCGATGACGGCGACTGAAAGCGGGCTCACGATTCGCGCGAGCGGGAGGCGTGGTTCGGCCATGGGACGTTTCCTTATGGCCGCAGGAGACGACCAGCCGCGCCCGCTGTCCAGCCCCCGCCGACGGGGGAGGGCCGGGCGGGGAGTGCGGTAGAGCCTGCGGCCCCTCCGTTCGGCGCCCGCACCCGTTCCGTACCCGTATCCGCCCCCACATCACCTCCCCGAGGGAGACCGCCTGGGCCAGACAAGGACGAGGCGCGGGACATGGGCCATGGCGGCCGGCCGGATGGCAGCCGGCCCTCGGCCGCGCCGCGGGCAGCGCCGGGCGCCCTCGCCGCGGCGAATTCAGCCGCCATCGACGCAGGATCACCCGCAATGCGGGCTACCGGCCTCCGATGAAGCATGGTAGCGGACCCCTATGCCCGATGGCGAACCGAACCGCCGGCGGCGCGCCGCGGCGCCGAAACCCGAGCCCAGCCCCGCCCCCTCCCGCGGCCGGATCTTCGGCAGCGTGCTGGAGGTGGTGGGCGCCACCCCACTGGTCCGCCTGCCGCGGCTGAAGGCGTCGGAGGGCCTTGCCGCCGACCTCGCCCTGAAGCTGGAATTCTTCAACCCGCTCGGCTCGGTGAAGGACCGCATCGGCCTCGCCATGGTGGAGGCGGCGGAGCGGGAGGGGCTGATCGCTCCGGGCCGCTCCACTTTGGTGGAGCCGACCTCCGGCAATACCGGCATCGCGCTGGCCTTCGTCGCCGCCGCCCGCGGCTACCGCCTCATCGTCGTCATGCCGGACGGCGCCAGCACGGAACGGCGCAAGATGATGCGGCTGCTGGGGGCGGAGCTGGAGCTGACGCCCTCCCGCCGCGGCATGGCGGGGGCCATCGCCCGGGCGGAATCCATCGTCGCCGCCACGCCCGGTGCCTGGATGCCGAAGCAATTCGACAACCCCGCCAATCCGGACATCCATGCCGCGACCACGGCGGAGGAGATCTGGGCGGATACCGGCGGCCAGGTGGATGTCATCGTCGGCGGCATCGGCACCGGCGGCACGCTGACAGGCATCGCCCGGGCGCTGAAGCCGCGGCGGCCGGGCTTGCGCATCATCGGGGTGGAGCCGGCGGAAAGCGCCGTGCTCTCCGGCGATGAGGCGGGGCCGCACGGCATCCAGGGCATCGGTGCCGGCTTCAAGCCGGCGGTGCTGGAGCTGGCGCTGATGGATCAGGTGGTGCGGGTGGCGGAGCGGGAGGCGATCGCCGCCGCCCGCCGCTGCGCCCGGGAGGAGGGACTGCCGATCGGCATCTCCTCCGGCGCCGTGCTGCATGCGGCGCTGGGGGTGGCGCAGGAGAAGGGGCTGGCCGGCGGGCTGGTGGTCGGCATCGCCGCCAGCTTCGCCGAGCGCTACCTCTCGACGGAGCTGTTCGCCGGGCTGTAGGCGCCACGGTTTGCGGTTGTGGCGAGCGAGTCCGGATCGCCGGATCGGAAAGAGGCGGGCGCTGCGTCCTGGATCAACGATCCGCCGCCGTGCCAAGGCGAAAACCCGGCGTCCCCCATGGTGGTTCGCCGCTGCCCGGCCTATCTTCCAGGCCAGTGTCCTGCTGCCGAAATCCCGCGGATCGGCATCGGGGCGCCAGCTCCATGTACTTTATGTATGAGTGGCCTGCTTATCCGCCCCGTCGCCGGACATCCGGCAGATCGAGCGGGCAGGACACCGAAGCCAGGGGAACCCGCCATGCCGCATGACGGCCACCACCATGAACCCGATGGCAGCCACACCCCGGAGGATGGCTGGAAACATACCGGCGTGCGCGTCATCCCGGGCGATCAGCTCGACACCAATACGGCGCAGACCCCGGGCATGAACCGCGCCGCCGCGATCAACGCCGCCCGGGTGGGCGCGCAGAAGATCTGGGCCGGCACCGTGCATATCCACCCAAACGCCAAGACCGGCGCGCATCATCACGGGGAGCTGGAGAGCGTCATCTACATCGTCAGCGGCCGTGCCCGGATGCGCTGGGGCGAGAAGCTGGAATTCGTCGCCGAGGCGGGCCCGGGCGATTTCATCTTCGTCCCGCCCTTCGTGCCGCACCAGGAGATCAACGCCAGCACGGATGAGACGCTGCGCTGCGTGCTGGTGCGCTCCGACAATGAGGCGGTGGTGGTGAATCTCGACATCGAGCCGGTGGAGAAGCCGGAGGAAGTGCTGTGGATCGACCCGATCCACAAGACCGGCGGGGTCTGAGCGGGTTCAGGAGGCGGGTTCGGTGAAGGCCAGGCCGCCCGAGGCCAGGGCGGCCAGGATGGCGTTCACCATGGGCTTCATGTGGAAGCTGTCCTCCGGCATCACCGCCACCTCGCCCCCGGCCTCCCGCACCGCCTCCGCCACCACCGGCCCGACCGCGGCGATGCGGGTGCGGCGCAGGGCTTCGGCCAGCAGCGCCGGCTCGGCCAGGGCGGTGAGGCGGCGGAGCTGCGGCGTACTGGTGAAGACGATGAGGTCCACCCGCCCCGCCGCCATCTCCGCCAGCGTCGCCAGCACCCGGGCATCGTCCTCCTTGGAGGCATAGGCGTAGGGCAGGATGGGGTCCGGGGTAGCGCCCTGGGCGCGGAGCGCGTCCAGCAGCGCCGCGTTCGGGTTGTCCGGGTAGAGCTGCACGGCGACGCGCTGGCCGGCCAGGGCGAGGCCCGGCAGGGCGGCGATGATGCCGGCGGTGGTCGGCGGTTCCGGCGCCAGATCCGCCGCGAGGCCCTGGGCGCGCAGCCGGGCGACCGGCTTCGGGCCGCGGCAGATGCGCCGCACCCCGGCCAGGGCGGCACGGAATTCCGCCTCGATCCCCGCCCGGGCGGCGACGCCGAGCAGGCGGGTGAGGCCTTCGCCGGTCAGCAGGATCAGCGTCTGCGGCGGGGTGGCGATGAAACGGCGCAGCCAGGCCTCGATGGGGGCAGGGTCCGGCGCGTCGATGATGGCGACGAGCGGGCAGCGTATGGCGGTGGCGCCCTGGCGTTCCAGCATGCGGGCGAGGACCTCCATCTCCCGCGTTTCCGGCACCACCACCTGCATCCCGGCCAGGGCATCCGCCATCGCCGCGCTCCTCTTTCGCCTGGCCCGTCCGGGCTGGGGGGTGGGAGCCTATCGCGGAATGCCGTTGGGGCGGAGCGCCATTCCGCGGCCGGGCTGCGCGCCCCGCGGCGCCGGCTGCGGATAGGGCAGAGGCACGCCGCGTCTTCCTTGCCGCCCTGCCTTCCTCGCGGGCGAAGCCGACCATGCGCGCGGACCATGCTCCGGCTTTCGTGCCAGGGAGGCGCGCCGCGCATCGCGCCGGAAGCGTGCTATTCGCACGGCGCGCGGCGGCAATGTCCCGGCCCGAATTTCCGCTTCCGCACCATGCAGGCCATCGGAGAGCGCATGATGGAAACCCGCGTCAGGAAATTCTTCGAGCGATACGAGAGCCTCTTCAACCAGTCCCTCGGCGGCGCCATGGACATGGATGGGGTCGCGGCGCTGTATGCTTCCGAGTTCATAGCGGCCTCGCCTGCCGGCGTCATGACCGGCAGGAACGACGACCGGCTGAAGCAGGCCATGGTGCAAGGCTATGCGCGCTACCGGGCGATCGGGACGAAGGAGATGCGGATACGCGATGTCCGCCTCTCCCCGATGGATGCGCAGCATTGCGTGGCGCATGTCGCCTGGACGGCAATCTATGCCCGCCAGGGCCAACCGGAGGTGGCGATAGATTTCGACGTCCACTACTTCGTCCAGGCGCTGGACGGGGAGCCGAAGGTGTTCGGCTGGGTGTCGGGGGATGAGCAGGCGCTTCTGAGGGCGCACGGCATCGTCTGATGCCGCTTGCCACGCCCGGCGGCATGTGAAGCTGGGACGCTCCCCGTGGCCAGGTGCGCTCGGCTGCGACGGGGGGCGCCACGAAGCTTCCCTGGGCCATCGAGCGCGCGGGGACGCGACTGCGTCCTGGAGGGCGGGCGAAGGCGGCGGGCATGCCGGAGTGGCGCTATCCGCCGGCACATGGGCTAGAGCAGATCGCCGGAGGGCGGCATCGCCCGGAGGCGTGAATCTGCTCTACGATCCATAAGCTAGAGCGGTTTCGCGCTGCACAGTCAGCGTGAAACCGCTCTAGGCTGCCCGCCATGCCCCTGCCCCGACGCGCCCTGCTGGCCCTGCCCGCCCTGCTGCCGCCCCGCGCCGGACAGGCGGCGCCGCGCCTCCGCATCGGCTCCAAGAACTTCACCGAGCAGCTCGTGGTCGGCGAGCTCTACGCCCAGGCGCTGGAAGCCATGGGCGCCACGGTGGAGCGGCGGCTCAATCTCGGCGGCACCGCCATCGCCCAGGCGGCGCTCATCAGCGGCGAGATCGACCTCTACCCGGAATACACCGGCACCGGCCTCGGCGTGGTGCTGAAGGAGAAGCCGGAGGGCGATGCTGCCGGCATCCTCGCCAAGGTCCAGGCCGGCTACGCCGAACGCTTCGACCTGCGCTGGATCGCCCCCTCCGGCATCGACAACGGCAATGCCCTGCTCGTCACCCCCGCCACGGCGCGGCGGCTGAACCTCGCCACCCTCTCGGACCTTGCCCGCGAAGCGCCCAGGCTGACCCTGGCCGCCGGCAATGAATTCGCCGACCGTGCCGACGGGCTGCCCGGCCTCCGCCGGGTCTATGGCATGGAATTCCGCCGCCTCCGGCAATTCGCCGCGCTCGGCCTGCGCTACGCCGCCCTCGCCCATGGCCAGGCGGATGTGGTGAACGCCTATGCGACGGACTGGCAGATCGCCGTCGGCGGCTATGTCACGCTGCGCGACGACCGCGCCCTCTGGCCGCCCTACCAGCTCTGCGCCGTGGTCCGCGGCGCCGCGTTGCGGGAGGCGCCGGAGCTGGAAGCGCCCCTCGCCGCCCTCGGCCGCAAGCTGGACAATGCGGTGATGCAGCGGCTGAACCGTGAAGTGGACCAGGATGGCGACGAGCCGCGCGAGGTCGCCAGCCGCTTCCTCCGCGCCCAGGGCCTGACCTGATGCGCTGGACCGGCCGCAACCTCGACACCATCCTCACCGCGACCGCCGTGCATCTGGAACTGGTGCTGGCGGCGCTGCTGATTGCCCTGGCGCTGGCCCTGCCGCTCGGCCTGCTGGCGGCGGGGCGGCCGCGCCTCAGCGCCTGGCTGCTGGGCAGCGCCTCGCTGCTCTACAGCCTGCCCACCCTGGCGCTCTTCGCCCTGCTGGTGCCGGTGCTCGGCCTCGGCTTCGCCCCGGCGCTGCTGGCCCTCGTCACCTACGCCCTGCCGGTGCTGCTGCGCGCCCTGGTCGCCGGCCTCGCCGGCGTGCCGGCGCCGGTGAAGGAAGCGGCGACGGGCATGGGCCTCAGCCCCTGGCAGCGGCGCTGGCGGGTGGAGCTGCCGCTGGCCCTGCCCGCCCTGCTCGGCGGGCTGCGGGTCGCCTCCGTCACCCTGGTCTCGGCCGCGACCGTCGCCGCCTATATCAGCGCCGGCGGGCTCGGCACGCTGATCCTGACCGGGCTGGACCAGGGGCATACGGAGAAGATCCTGGTCGGCGCTGGCCTCGTCGCCGCCATGGCCCTGCTGCTGGACCAGGGGCTGGGCGCGGTGCAGCGCCGCCTGCCGGCGGTCGCCTGATGCAGGCGCTGGCCGAGGCCTTCGCCTGGCTGCGGGGCAACCCCGCGCTCTTCGCCGGGGCGGTGGGGGAGCATCTGCTGCTCTCCCTCACCGGGCTCGCCCTCGGCATTGGGGTGGCGCTGCCGCTGGGGCTGGCGGTCGCCCACCGGCCGCGCCTGGCGGAGCTGGCCATCACCCTGGCCGGCGCCCTCCGCACCCTGCCGAGCCTCGCCGTGCTGGCGGCGCTGCTGCCGCTGCTGGGGGTGGGCTTCACCCCCTCCGTGATCGCCCTGGCGCTGCTGGCGCTGCCGCCGGTGCTGGTGAATCTGGTGGTCGGGCTGCGCGGCGCCGATCCGGCGGCGGTGGCGGCGGCGAAGGGGCTGGGGATGACGCGGGCGCAGACGCTGTTCCGGGTCGAGCTGCCGCTCGCCCTGCCGCTGCTCTTCGCGGGCTTGCGCATCGCCGCGGTGCAGGTGGTCTCCGCCGCGGCGCTGGCCACCTTCATCGGCGGCGGCGGGCTGGGGGATCTGGTGACCCAGGGGCTCGCCCTGCTGGATACCGGGCGGATGCTGCTGGGGGCGGTGGCGATCGCGGCGCTGGCCCTGTTGACGGAAGCCGGCTTCGGCCTGCTGGAGCGGCGGCTGCAACGGGGGGTGCAGGCATGATCCGACTGGAAGGACTCAGCAAGGCCTGGCCCGGCGCCGCCGCCCCCGCCGTGGCCGACATCACCCTGGAGGTGCCGGAAGGGACGAGTTGCGCCCTGATCGGCCCCTCCGGCTCCGGCAAGACCACCACCCTCCGGCTGGTGAACCGGCTGGTGGAACCCAGCGCCGGCCGCGTGCTGATCGCCGGCCAGGATGCGCTGCGCCAGGATCCGGTCCAACTGCGCCGCCATATCGGCTACGTCATCCAGGAAGGCGGCCTCTTCCCCCATCGCAGCGTCGCCGAGAATGTGGCGACGGTGCCGCGCCTGCTGGGCTGGGCGGAAGCCCGCATCCAGGCCCGGGTGGCGGAGGTGCTGGAGATGATGGGCCTGCCCCCCGGGCAATTCGCCGCCCGCCGGCCGCACCAGCTCTCCGGCGGCGAGCGCCAGCGCGTCGGCGTCGCCCGCGCTTTGGCCGGGGACCCGCCGGTGCTGCTGATGGACGAGCCCTTCGGCGCCGTGGACCCCGTGCGCCGCCGCCAGTTGCAGGACGAGGTGCTGAAGCTGCTGCGCCAGCTCCGCAAGACCGTGCTGGTGGTGACGCATGACGTGGCGGAGGCGATGCGCCTGGGCGATGCCGTGGCGGTGCTGCGGGATGGGCGGCTGGTGCAGCACGCGCCGCCGGAGGCGCTGCTGGCGCATCCGGCGAATGGCTTCGTCGCCGGCTTTCTCGGCAGCGACCGGGCGCTGACCCGGCTCGGCCTCTTCCCTGCGAAGGCGGCGCGGGGCGAGGCGGCGGCGGCGGGCCCGCCCCTGCCGGCCGAGGCGACGCTGCGGGATGCGCTGGCGGAAATGCTCGCCCGCGGCACCCGCGCGGTGCCCCTGGCCGGCGGCGGGGCGGTGACGCTGGAGGCGGTGCTGGACCTGGCCGCCGTCTGAGGCGGCTGGCGCGCCGGGAGAGATCCCGGAACGCCCCGCCCGCGCCGCCCTTGGCCGGCCGCGGAACCCCCGCCCGCCGCAGCGGCCCTCACCCGAATGCCCGGCGGCCGCGGCTCAGCCGCTGCCGTAGAGCTGCAGGCCGGAGGGCAGGCGCCGCGGCAGCGGGCGCCCCCGCAGCACCGCCTCGGCCGCGGCGACGGAGGCGATGAGCTCGCCTTCCGTGAAGGGCTTGCTGAGGCAGCCCAGGGCCACCCCCCGGCCCTGGCTGTCCGGGCAATTGCCGGTGACGAACAGCACCGGAATGCCGAGCGTCGCGAAATCCGCGGCGATCTGCAGCCCGCTCGAACCATTCGCCAGCCGCATATCCACCAGCGCCAGGTCGGGCAGCGGGGTGGCCTGCCGCGCCAGCCCGGCGGCGGCCACCCCATCCGCCGCCACGCCGACCACGACATGGCCCGCCGCGGTCAGGAAGGTCTCGATCTCCAGCGCGACCAGCGCCTCGTCCTCGATCACCAGCACCCGTAAGGGGCCGCCGCCCTGCGCGCGCGCCTCGGCGGCCATCATCACCAGCATCAATCTGTCTCGGCCGATCAAGATCGGGTCTCCCCTGGGCCAGTGCCGCTTCCCGCCGGGTCCGGCAGCGGCATGATGATATCGAAGGCAGCTCCCCCCTCCGGCGAGGCGGGGTGGACTTTCAGCCGGCCCCGCAATTGCCGGAGCAGGGTGGTGACGACGCGCATGCCAATGCCCCTGGACGTCGCGGGATCGAAGCCGTCCGGCAGGCCAACGCCGTCATCCGCCACGGAGATGACCAGGCTCCCCTCCTCCGCCTCCGGACGCCGGAGGGCGATTCGGACATTCCCCTGCCGCTCCTCTGGAAAGGCATATTTCATCGCATTCGTCACCAGCTCGGAGACGATCAGCGCCAGGGGCACGGCACGGTCGATCGGCGCGCGCAGCGGGCTGCCGCCATCCATGGCATCGGCGACGAATGCAAGCTGGACCCGCCCCCTGGGATCCAGCGCCGCCACGGTATCGTCGCACAGCTCCCGCAGGAAGCCGCCGAGGTCGTCGATGCGGCCATGGGTGCCGGATTGGTAGAGCCGCCGATGCACCTGCGAGACGACGCCGATGCGGCTCCGCGCCTCGGCCAGCCCGATCCGCAGCTCCGGATCGGTGGAGCGGGAGGCCTGCAGGGAAAGCAGGGAGGAGACGAGCTGCAGGCTGTTCTTCACCCGGTGGTTCACCTCGTGCAGCAGCACCTCCCTGGTCTCCAGCGCCTCCCGCAGCGCGACCTCGGCCTGGCGCTGGGCGGTCACGTCGGTGAGCGATTCCAGCACCGCCACCGGCCGTCCCTCGGCGTCGCGCCGCAGCATCTTGTGCGCCTCGACGACCACCTCCACCCCGTTCCGCGTCCATTGCCGCAGGTCGCCGACCCATTCGCCCTCCCGCTCCAGCGTCGCCGTGATCTCGGCGCGCGGGACGGGAAAGACGGTGCGGAGCAGGCTGTGCGCATCGCGGCCGACGGCCTCCGCCACGCTCCAGCCATAGAGGCGGGTGCAGCCTTCGGACCAGAAGCGGATGGTCCCGCCGAGGTCGCGCGCCATGGAAGCGCCGAGATCGAGCGTCGCCAGCAGGTCGCGCAGCCGCGCCTCGCTGTTGCGCAGCGCCGCCTCCACCTTCCCGCGCGCCGAGATCTCCCGCTGCGCCTCCTGGTAGAGCCGGGCATTGTCGATGGCGATCGCCGCCTGGACCGCGATGCCGACGACCAGCCGCTCCGCCCGCTCGGTGAAGATTCCCGGCTGCGGATGGCCGAAGAACAGGCCGCCCAGCACCTCCCCGGAGCGGGAGGTGACCGGCACGGCCAGGTAGCTGCGCACCGGCAGATGCCCTTCCGGCATGCCGCAATGCGGCGCGTTCCGGCCGTAGCGCGGGTCCTGGGTGATGTCCTCCACGCGGACCGCGCCCTCGCCGCGGAAGGTCGGGCCGAATACCTCCGTGTTGCGCGGCATCGGGAAGTTGGCGAAGGCCTCGCGCGGCGCGCCGGACAGGGCGTAGAGCGTGTAGGCCTCGCCGCGCTCGTCCAGCACGTTGTAGAAGAAGGCGCCGAAAGCGGCGCCGGAGACCTCGGTCCCGGCATCCGTCACCATCTGGACCACGCGGCCGAGGTCGAGCTCGGCGGCCAGCGCGATGCCGGTATGGTGCAGCACCTCCAGGGTACGCGTCTCCTCGCGCAGCGCCTCCTCCGCCCGGCGGCGGTCGGTGATGTCCACCGCGGCGCACACCGCGCCGGCCAGCTCGCCGGCCGCGTCGCGCAGCGGCATCGCATGGCACAGCAGCACCACCGGCGGGGCGCCGTCGGCGAAGCGGATCTCCTGTTCGTCGCCCCGCACCTCCTCGCCGCGCGCGGCGCGCACCAGGGGCAGGGTCTCGAGCGCGGCCTCCACCCCGTCGCGGAAGACGCGGAAGCCGAGATGCCCGGACGGCCCTGCCACCATGGAGGCATTGGCGTCCTCCGGCAGGCGCAGCAGCGCGGCGGCGTGGCGGTTGCCCCAGACCTGCCGCGCCTCGGGGTCCCGGGTGAACCAGACGCCGGCCGGCACCGTGGCCAGCACCGCCTCCAGCTCGGCGGAGCGGGCCCGCACCGCCTCCGCCGCTTCCCGCCGCGCCCGGGTGAGGGAAAGGCTGGCGCCGACCCGGGCCAGCAGCTCCCGGGCGGAGAAGGGCTTGATCAGGTAGTCATCGGCGCCGGCCTCCAGCCCTTCCACCTGGGCTTCCTCGCCGGCCCGGGCGGAGAGCAGGATGACCGGCACCTCGGCCAGCTCCGGCTCGGCGCGGAGGGCGCGCAGCAATCCGAAGCCGTCGAGCCGCGGCATCATCACATCGGCGAGGACGAGGTCCGGCGGCCGCCGCCGCGCCGCCGCCAGCGCCGCCGCGCCATCCGCCACCGCCTCCACCGCATAGCCGGCATCGCCGAGCAGCCGGCCGACATAGTCGCGCATATCGGCATTGTCGTCGGCCAGCAGCACGCGGCCGCCGGGCAGGGCAGGGCGCGGCAGCAAATCCCCAAGGTCCGGGCCGGGCGGCGGGCCCTCCGCCGCCGCGCTCCCCTCCAGCCAGCGGAGCGCCTCCTCCACATAGGCCTCGGCGCGGGCGGCGGCGGGCGCCGCCGGCGCCGAGGCCAGCGGCCCGTCCGGCAGCGGGGCTGCCCGGAAGGGCAGCGTCACGGTGAAGGCGCTGCCCTTACCCGGCCGGCTCTCGACCGCAATCTCGCCGCCATGCAGCCGCACCAGCTCCCGCACCAGGGCGAGGCCGATGCCGCTGCCCTCGAAGCTGCGGCCCTCCGCGCCCGCGACACGGTGGAAGCGCTCGAAGACCTTCGGCAGGGATTCGGCCGGGATGCCCGTCCCGGTATCCTGCACCGTCAACACCACCGTGGCGCCGCCCTGGGCGGGGCGGAGCGAGACGCGGATGCGGCCGGCGAAGGTGAATTTGAAGGCGTTGGAGAGCAGGTTGAGGGTGATCGTCTCCCACATGCCGCGGTCCACGAAGACCGGCGCGGGCAAAGGCGGGCAATCCACCTCCAGCGCCAGCCCGGCGCGCTCGCAGAGCGAGCGGAAGGAGGAGGCCAGCTCGGCGGTGAAGGCGGCGAGGTCCACCGGGGCGGATTGCGCCTGCGCCCGCCCGGCCTCGACGCGGGAGAAATCCAGCAGGCTGTTCACCAGCCGCAGCAGGCGGCGGGCATTGCGGTGCGCCGTCTCCAGCCGGGTATGGTCCGCCGGCGCCAGCCCCGCCGGCGCCGCCAGCACCTCCTCCAGCGGGCCCAGCATCAGGGTCAGCGGGGTGCGGAATTCATGGCTGACATTGGAGAAGAAGGCGGTCTTGGCGCGGTCCAGCTCGGCCAGCGCCTCCGCCCGCCGCCGCTCCTCCTCATAGGCCTCGGCATTGGCCAGGGCGGCGGAGACCTGGCCGGCGACCAGGCCGAGGAATTGCCGGTAGCCCTCGTCGAACAGGCGATAGGGATTCAGCCCGAGGATGAGGCAGCCGGTCCGCCCCGCCGCGCCCGCGGCGGCGATGGGCAGCAGGGCGGCCTGGGCGGGCGGCCGCGGCCAGGCGCCGGTGGGCAGGCCGGAGCCGAAGCGCGCCGCAAGATCGGGGACGAGGCGCAGCTCCGGCTGGCGCAGCAGCTCGGCGACCGGCCAGGGCGCAGCGCCTTCGAGCGGCAGGCGGGCGGGCGCCGCCGGATGCCCGGGCGCGATCCCCGCCGCGCCGGCCAGGGCGAGGCCCTGCCCGTCCGGCTCCGCCATGTAGAGCAGGGCGAAGGGCAGGTCGCGCGGGTTGCCGGCCAGGGTGGCGGCGGCGCGTTCGCAGACCTGCCGCCAGTTCCGCGCCTCGGCCGTGCTGGCGGCCAGGTCCCGCAGCAGGGCGAGCTGGCGCTCGCCGATGACGCGCTGGGTGTCCTCCGTATTGGCGCAGATGATGCCGCCGGTGCCGCCCCCGTCCTTCGGCACCGGGCTGTAGGAGAAGGTGTAGTAGGTCTCCTCCGGATAGAAGTTGCGCTCCATGACGAGGAGCTGCTTCTCCACATAGGTGCCTTCGTCGCCGGTCAGGGCGGTGGCCAGCAGCGGGCCGATATCCTGCCAGATCTCCTGCCAGACCTCCGCGGTGGGCCGGCCCAGCGCCCAGGGGTGCTTGCCGCCGATGATCGCCTTGTAGGGGTCGTTGTAGAGGAAGGTCAGCTCCTCCCCCCAGCCGATCCAGATCGGCTGGCGCGAGGTGAGCATGATGCGGACGGCGGTCTTCAGACTTTGCGGCCAGGAGTCCGGCGGGCCGAGCGGCGTCGCCGCCCAGTCGAACTGGCGCATCCGCGCGCCTATCTCGCCGCCGCCGGCGAGGAAGCGGGGCGCGGCATCCGGCAGGAAGGGGGAAATCGGGATCGTTACCTCGCGGCGCATGCACGGCCTGTCCTGGGCCATCGCGTCCGCCGCGCCGGACCGGCGGCACCCCGCCTGGCGATCCGGGGAGCAGGGCGATTCCGGGGTGTCCTCAACTCAGGGCGTGGTGGCGGCACCGGCTCTCTCTTCCTCCCGCAGCAAGGCAGATGGCACCCCATGGGCCGGCGCTGCTCAAGCCATGACACGATCATAAGATCGCTGGCAACGGGCGAAGGTCGCGATCCCATGACACCCGGCGTGTCACCTTTCCGCGCGCGTTCCATGCGCCTGGGCTGCGCGGCGCGTGCCGCGGCCGGGGCGGGGGCAGCGCGGCGGAGGGGCGCCGGATCCCTGGCGGCAGGGGGCGCGCGCGCCCCCTGCGGGCGGCGGCTGGAGCGGGATCGGTTGAGCTTCGCTGACCTGTCCCGCTCCAGCTCGTTGTTGGGCCGTGTGATTCACGGTTCCGGTCGATTCGACCCTGGCCGATCACGCCCCAGGGCGACCGCCCTGGCCGGAGGGCGGCCACCGGCAGATCCGGACGGCAGCGGCTCTCCCGCGCCCGGGCGGCGATCAGCCGGGCCAGCAGCGCGTCACGGCGGGGATGAGGCGGCGGCGGCGCGGATGCAACAGCGCCAGGTGCCACTCGAATTCCTGCGGCAGGGGCAGGATGCGGAAGCCGGGACGCAGGGCGGCCCCCTGCGCCACGGCATCCTCCGCCAGCCCGGCGCCGCTACCGGCGATCGCCGCCCGGCAGATCGCCCGTCGGGTGCAGCTCGGCGATGATGCGTGGCCGGATGCCGGCCTCCCTGGCGCGCTGGTCGAAAGCGTTGCCGAAGGGAGCGTCGGGGTCAGCACGTTCAGCGGCACGCGACCCGTCGCGCATTCCGCCCGTCACCAGCGGTAGCTCAGCGTGCCCAGCACGGTGCGGCGCAGCCCGTAATAGCAGTTGTTCGGCGCCCTGCTGCAGGAGGAGACATACTGCTCATCACCCAGGTTGTTGGCGTTGATGGTGATGCGCGCGCCGCGCAGACCCGGGCTCAGCTCGCCGAGATCGTAGCGGATCATGGCGTCGACGAGCGTGTAGCTCGGCACCGAGTAGAAATTCACCGCATCGCCCGCCGTACGGCCGACATGGCGCACGCCGCCGCCGAGCCCGAGGCCGCGCAGCGGCCCGTCCTGGAAGGTGTAGTCGGCCCAGGCCGAGGCGGTGATACGCGGAATGCCGATGGGCCGATGGCCGAGATTGGCCGTGTTGCTGCGCGTCACCTCGGGGTCGAGGAAGGTCGCGGCCAGCGTCACGTTCAGCCCGCTTGCCAGGCTCGCCTTGGCCTCGAGCTCCAGGCCGCGGGACCGGATCTCGCCGGTCTGCACGCTGAAGCTCGGATGCGCGGGATCCGTGGTGGTGACGTTCTGCTGCGTCAGATGGAACAGGGACGCGGCGAGGTAGGAGTCCATCCCCGTCGGCTGGTAGCGGATGCCGACCTCGTACTGCTCTCCCCGCGTCGGCCTGAAGGCAGCGCCGGAGAAATCGCTGCCGAGCACGGGCTGGAAGGAGGTGGAGTAGCTGACATAGGGCGCGAGGCCGATGTCGAAGGTATGGACGAGGCCGACGCGGCTGGTGAAGGCGCCGTCGGACTGCCGGGTGGTCCGGTCAAGCAGCCGGTCCGTCGACCGCGTGTCAGCCCAGTCATGCCGGCCGCCGAGGAGGAGCGACCATCGGCCGAAGCGGATCTGGTCCTGCAGGTAGAGGCCGATCTGGTCGGCCCGCTGGTTGATGCTGAGATAGACGGGCGGGCGGGCGATGGCGGCCCCGTAGACGGGAGTCAGGATGTCGAGAGGGGGCGCCGCGGCGCTGCCGATGGCGTATTGGTTGGAGGACCATTGATAGTCCACGCCTGCCAGCAGCGTGTGCTGCACCGGGCCCGTCTGCAGCCGCGCCTGAAGCTGCGTGTCCACGGTGAGGCCGGCCAGGGATTCGTCGTCGGTGTTGGCCTCCCGGTTCAGGGTGCGCAGGTCGGCCCGCAGGCCGGCCGAGGCGACGCGGCCCCACTGCACGTCCATATGCTGGTAGCGGAGGTTCTGGCGCAGCGTGAAGACCTCATCGAAGCGGTGCTCGAAGAGGTAGCCCGCCTGGATCTGCTTGCGCCGGAAATATTCGAAGCCCGGCTCGCCATCGTAGAAGCTGGTCGGGATGCGGCCATTCGGGTTGGGCAGGAAGCTGCCCTGCGCCGGCACGAAGCCGAAGAAGCCACCCTCCGGGTCGCGCTGGTAGTTGCCGAGCAGGGTCAGGCTGGTATCGGCCGAGGGTCGCCAAGTCAGCGCCGGCGAGAGGGAGATCCGGCTTTCCTCGATATGGTCCACCTGGGAGTCGGCCCTGCCGGCCAGGCTGGTCAGGCGGTACAGCCACTGGCCGCTCTCGCCCAGCGGTCCGCCGAGGTCGAAGCCGCCAGTGATCCGCCCGAAGGAGCCGGCCTGGAGCTGGATCTCATGGACCGGCTCCGCCGGAGGGCGCCTGGTGACCAGGTTGACCATGCCGCCCGGGTTGTTCTGGCCGTAGAGCACCGAGGTCGGGCCGCGGAACACCTCGACCCGCTCGATGGTGTAGGGGTCGGGTTGCGCGATGGCGTAATTGCCGAAGAGCAGGCGCATCCCGTCCTGGTAGATGATGTTGAAGCCGCCGAAGCCCCGGGCGTAGAGCACGTCGTAGTGGTTCACCGAGCCGCGGTAGTCGGCCGTGATGCCGGGCGTGTAGCGCAGGGCCTGAGAGATGCTGTGCGGCTGGCGCGCCTCGATCTCCGGCCGGCCGATGACGGACAGGGCTTGCGGGGTTTCGAGCAGGCTCGTCTCCGTCTTGGTCGCGGTTTCGCTGACGGCGGCCACGTAGCTGCGCAGCGGGCTGTAGGCTCGCGGCAGGCCGGCATCCACGCGGACCTCCGGCAGTTCCAGCGCGCCGCTGCCTGGCAGCGGCAGCAGCGTGACGGTCGCGGCATCGGTGAAGCGGTAGGTGAGGCCGGTGCCGGCGAGGAGCTGGCGCAGCGCTTCCTCGGGCGGCAGCGTGCCGGAGACGCCCTGGGTCCGGCGGTCTCCGACATTCTCCGTCAGCGCCAGGATTCGCAGCGAGGCCGCTGCGCCGAAGGCCGGCAGCGCCTGCGCCAGCGGGCCGGCCGGAATGCTGAAGCTGCGCGGCGCGGGCGAGGCCTGGGCCAGCCGTACGGCCTCCTGCGCCTGGCCGGTCAGCGGGGCCCAGGCCAGGGCGGCGGCAGCCAGCAGCGCGAGACGAATTCCGGTCATTCCGAACCCCGATCAGCGGCGCGCAAGCGGCGCCCTCACCGGGTCCAGACGTCCGTGCCCGCGAACACGGCCGGGAAAATATGATGACGTAACGAATCGCCGCTCAGGCGCCGAGCGGCTCGATGATGTCGAGCAGCGGCAGGCGCCGGATGCGCACCGGCAGCAGCGCCGGCAGGGCCTGGAGGAAGGCCTCGGTGTCGCCGGTCGGGAAGACGCCGGTGACCCGGCGCTGCGCCAGCGCCTCGCCGCGCAGCAGAAGCCAGCCGCGGCGGTAGCGCGAGACCGTGGCGACCACCTCGCCGAGCGGCTCGCCGTTGAAGACGAGCTGGCCGCGTTGCCAGGCGGTGGCGGCCGCCAGATTGACGCCGCGCGGGCGCCCCAGGCCGATGGCCGGGCTGTAATCGACCTCCTGCCCCTCCTGGAGCAGGGTTTCGGCGCCGCCATAGCGCACCTGCACGCTGTGCCGGGTGACGAGGACGCGCACCTCGGCGCCGCTCCGCGCCACCGAGAAGGCAGTACCGCGGGCCTGGCTGTCGCCGCCGGCGGCCGCCACCAGGAAGGGCCGCGCGGCATCGGGCGCGACCTCCACATGGATGCGGCCGGCATGGAGGAGGATGCGCCGCCGGTCCGCAGCGAAGTCGAGGTCGAGGCTGGTCGCCGTATCCATCTCCAGCGCCGAGCCGTCGGGCAGCGTGAGGCGCCGGAGTTCGCCGACCGCCGTGCGCTGCTCAGCCAGGAGCCGAGCCGAGCCGCTGCGGATGGCCGGCAGCCGTGAGGCGCCGAACGCTCCGGCGCCGAGGACGAGTCCTGCCGCGATAACCGCCCGGCGGCGCGAGGGCCTGGGGCGGGGCGCGGCGCCGATCGCCGCCCAGCTTCGCTCCGCTTCCGCCGCTGCCGCGGCATGGGCGGGGTCGGCGGCCTTCCAGGCGGCATAGGCCGCGTGGTCCCCGGGCGAGGCCAGGCCGGAATGCAGGCGCACGACCCATTCCAGCGCCGCCTCGCGCGCGGGTTCGAGCGGCATGTCCAACTCGGCAGGAGACAGGCGTCGTGTCATGGGCTGCGGGATGCGGTCCGGGGCTTCAAGGATACAGACGTTCGGCCGCCCGATCACGACAGCGGAAGATGCGCCGACAGGCGCCGGGTGCAATGGCGCAGCGCCCGGATGACATGCTTGGTGACCATGCTGGTGGAAATGCCGAGATGCCGGGCGATCTCCGGATGCGTCAGCCCCTCGGTCCGGCTGAGCAGCAGGGCAAGGCGGCAGTGACGCGGCAGCTCGTCCAGGGCGGCCCGCAGCACCAGGAATTCCTGCCTGGCAACCAGGATGCGCTCGGCCGAGGGCCGCGGATCGGCGAGGCTTTCCGAGAATTCCTGGAGGTCGAGGGGCGCGCCGCGCCGCCGGTGCTGCCGCCCATGGTCGCGGACGATGTTGCGCACGACCTGCCACAGGAAGGCCACCGGGTTGGCGATCGGCCGCGGCGCGTCCCCCCGTCCCTGCGCGGCCATGGCGTAGCGGAGGAAGGCGTCCTGGACGATGTCGGCTGCCTGGGAACGGTCCCGCAGCCCCTCGCGGGCGTAGCGCTGCAGCTCGCGGTGATGCCGTCGGAAGAGGGCGTCCAGGTCGTCCGGCATGCGATTCCCATCGGCCAGGATTGCCCCGTAGCTAGAATGCGAATGATTCGCAAGTAGTAGCGAGGCGCCACCGGGCGCCGGTCGGCGCAGCCTGGGCGCGATCCCGTGACGCAGGTGGAAGACGGCCGGGAAGCTGGCCTGGCCGCCTGGGCCGGGAGATGGGGCATCCCCTCCAAGGCCTCGGGCGCCTTACGGCACGGGGCTTGGAGGCGGTCGTCGCGCGGCAGGGAGGCATGGTGGCCGAAGGCGACGACCACCGCCTTCTCTGCGGCCGAGAAGGGGGCGAACGCGGCTCCCGGCCTGATGCATCGGTCGGCCAGGTCCCGCCATGCGCGCCGGCCGGACACCGCGGACCGCCACGCAAAACATGCCCTTCGACGGCTTTGCAGGTGCGCGCCCGGAGAGGTTCGAACTCCCAGCCCCCAGATCCGAAGTCTGGTGCTCTATCCAGTTGAGCTACGGGCGCCGCAACCGGGCGTGCAACGGTATGGAAGGAAGTTTGGCGCGCCCGAAGAGATTCGAACTCCTGACCCCCAGATTCGTAGTCTGGTGCTCTATCCAGCTGAGCTACGGGCGCGCAGCCGCCGAAGCGGCGAGGCCGGCGAGATAGCGGAGGGCGCGGCGCGGCGCAACCCCCCTCCCCCGCTGGCGAAGACCTATCCGGCCAGCTTGTCCAGCTCCCGCACCACCGCCTCGCCCATCACCGAGGTGCCGACCCGGGCCATGCCCGGCTGCATAATGTCCGCGGTGCGGAGGCCGCCGGCCAGCACCTTCTCCACCGCCTGCTCCACCAGCGCCGCCTCGTCCTCGAAGCCGAAGGACCAGCGCAGCAGCATGGCGAAGGAGAGCATCTGGGCACAGGGGTTGGCGATCCCCTTGCCGGCGATATCCGGCGCCGAGCCATGGATCGGCTCGTACAGCGCATGGCGCTTGCCGGTGACGGGATCCACGGCGCCAAGCGTCGCCGAGGGCAGCATGCCGAGCGAGCCGGTCAGCGCCGCCGCCAGGTCGCTTAGCACGTCGCCGAACAGGTTGCTGCCGAGGATGACGTCGAATTGCGCCGGGCGGCTGCAAAGCTGCATGGCGCAATTATCGGCATACATGTTCTCGAGCTGCACATCCGGGTATTCGGCCTTGTGCACCTCGCCCACCACGGCGCGCCAGAGGCGGCCGGACTGCATGACATTGGCCTTCTCGACGCTCGTCACCTTGTTGCGGCGCTTGCGTGCCAGGTCGAAGGCGATGCGGGCGACGCGGGCGATCTCGTCCTCATGGTACACATCGGTGTCGAAGCCGCGGCGCTTGCCGTCGGCCAGGGTCTCGACGCCGCGTGGCTCGCCGAAATAGACGCCGCCGGTGCTTTCCCGCACCACCATGATGTCCACGCCGCGGACGATGTCCGGCTTCAGCGAGGAGGCCTCCGCCAGCGGGTCCAGCACCACCGCGGGGCGCAGATTGGCGAAGAGGCCGAGATCCTTGCGCAGCCTGAGGATGCCGAGTTCCGGCCGCTGCTCGAAGGGCAGCCCGTCCCATTTCGGCCCGCCGACGCTGCCGAACAGCACGGCATCCGCAGCCTTGGCGCGGGCCACGGTGGCGTCCGAGATCGGCGCGCCCTCGGCCTCGATGGCGGAGCCGCCGACCAGCCCTTCCTCGATCTCGAAGGCGAGGCTGCGGCGGCGCGCCATCCACTCGATGACACGGCGGGTCTCCCGCATCACCTCCGGGCCGATCCCATCCCCCGGCAGAACGAGTAGCTTCTTGTTGGCAGCCATGCGCGGCGTTTCTCCGGTCGCGGCTGGCGGCGGCTCAGCCGCCGTGCAGCCAGGGCTGCGCGGCCTTCTGCCGCGCCTCGTAACTGTCGATCGCCGGCGCGTGCTGCAGCGTCTGGCCGATGTCGTCGAGGCCGTTCAGCAGCAGATGCCGCCGCAACGGGTCGATCTGGAAGGGGATCTCCTCGCCGGAGGGCCGCACCACCACCTGGCGCTCCAGATCCACGGTGAGGCGGGCATTGCCGCCCATCCGCGCATCCTCCATGAGCTGCTCGCACACTTCCCGCGGCAGCTTCACCGGCAGCACGCCGTTCTTGAAGCTGTTGTTGTGGAAGATGTCGGCGAAATCCGGCGCGATGACGCAGCGTATGCCGAAATCCAGCAGCGCCCAGGGCGCATGCTCGCGCGAGGAGCCGCAGCCGAAATTCTCGAAGGCGATGAGAATTTCCGCCTTCCGATACGGCTCCTGATTCAGGACGAAATCGGGATTCTCCGAGCCGTCCTCCTTGTAGCGGAAATTGGCGAAGAGGTTCTTGCCGAAGCCGGTGCGGCTGATGCTCTTCAGGAAGCGGGCCGGGATGATCTGGTCCGTATCCACATTCGCCTTGGGCAGCGGCGCGGCAATGCCCGTGAGGGTGGTGAAGGCTTCCATCACACGCTCCCTTTCGGCTGGTAGTCGCGGACATCGGCGAGATGCCCGGCAATGGCGGCGGCGGCGGCCATGGCGGGCGACAGCAGATGGGTACGGCCGCCCGGGCCCTGGCGCCCCTCGAAATTCCGGTTGCTGGTGCTGGCGGAACGCTGGCCCGGCGTCAGCTTGTCCGGATTCATGCCGAGGCACATGGAGCAACCCGCCTCGCGCCATTCGAAGCCGGCTTCGGTGAGGATGCGGTCCAGCCCCTCCGCCTCCGCCTGCTTCTTCACCAGGCCGGAGCCCGGCACCACCAGGGCGCGCACGCCATCCGCCACGCGACGGCCGCGGGCAATGGCGGCGGCGGCGCGGATATCCTCGATGCGGGAGTTGGTGCAGGAGCCGATGAAGGCGACGTCGATCTTCAGATCCTGCAGCTTCTGCCCGGGCGTCAGGCCCATATACTCCACCATGCGGCGGAGCTGGGCGCGGCGGGCCTCGTCGGCCGCCTCCTCCGGGTTCGGCACCACGCCGGTGATGGGCAGCACATCCTCCGGGCTGGTGCCCCAGGTGACCTGCGGCGCGATCTCATGCGCGTTCAGCGTCACCACCTTGTCGAATTGCGCGCCGGCATCGGTGGGCAGCGTCTTCCACCATTCCATGGCGCGCGCCAGCGCCTCGCCCTTCGGGCCGTTCGGCGTGCGGGCGATGTAGTCGAAGGTGGTCTGGTCCGGCGCGATCAGCCCGGCCCGTGCGCCGCCCTCGATCGCCATGTTGGAGACCGTCATCCGGCCGGCCATGTCCAGCGCGCGGATGGTGTCGCCGCAATACTCGATCACATGGCCGGTGCCGCCGGCGGTGCCGATCCTGCCGATGATGGCGAGGGTGATGTCCTTGCCCGAGCAGCCGAAGGGGAGGGTGCCGGTCACCTCCACCTTCATGTTCTTCGCCGGCTTCTGCAGCAGCGTCTGGGTGGCGAGCACATGCTCCACCTCCGAGGTGCCGATGCCGAAGGCGAGCGCGCCCATGGCGCCATGGGTGCTGGTATGGCTGTCGCCGCAGACGATGGTCATGCCGGGCAGGCTGCGCCCCAGCTCCGGCCCGATGACATGGACGATCCCCTGCCGGTCGTCCAGCAGCGGGATCAGCGGCATGCCGAATTCGGCCGCGTTCCGCTCCAGCGTCTCGACCTGGAGGCGGCTTTCGGGATCGACGATGCCGGTATAGCGGCTGGCATCGGTGGCGATGTTGTGGTCGATGACGCCGAGCGTCAGGTCCGGCCGGCGCAGCTTGCGGCCGGCCTGCCGCAGCCCGTCGAAGGCCTGCGGCGTCGTCACCTCATGCGTAAGGTGAAGGTCGATGTAAAGGAGAGCCGTGCCGTCCGGGAGGGTGTCCACCACATGGGCGTCCCAGATCTTGTCGAAGAGAGTGCGCGGCTTCTGCCCTGACATGCGTTGGTTCCTACTCCTTCTTGCGCCCTGCGCGGATCGGCGCGGGGCGGAACTCCGTTACGCTTCCTGCTGTTCCGACGGCTGCGCGGCGGCGGCCTTCGGGCTCCCCGCCGCGGCGGCGGCGCCACCGCCCCCCTGGGTGGTGGTGCGCTCCTGGATGCGGGCCGACTTGCCGGTGCGGCCGCGCAGGTAATAGAGCTTTGCGCGCCGCACCTTGCCGCGCCGCACCACCGCGATCTCCGCGACCGAGGGGGAGTAGAGCGGGAAGACGCGCTCCACCCCCTCGCCGTAGGAGAGCTTGCGGACGGTGAAATTGCTGTTCAGGCCGCGGTTGGAGCGGGCGATGACCACGCCCTCATAGGCCTGGGTGCGGGTGCGCTCGCCCTCCACCACCTTCACCATCACGCGCACGGTGTCGCCCGGGGCGAATTCCGGCACGGCGCGGGCGGCGGAGAGTTTGGCGAGTTGCTCAGCCTCGAATTGCTGCAGCAGGTTCATGGAAGCGGTCCTTTCGTCTATTCGTTTAGGCGGCGGCGGGGCGGCCGTCCATGGCCTCCGCCTCCGCGGCATGGGGGTGCAGCTTCGCCCAGAGGTCCGGGCGGCGTTCGCGGGTGATCCGTTCCGCCTCCGCCCGGCGCCAGGCGGCGATCTCGGCATGGTGGCCGGAGAGCAGCACCGGCGGGACGGCCCGGCCCTGCCACTCGGTGGGGCGGGTATAGTGCGGGTATTCCAGCAACCCGCTGGAAAAGCTTTCCTCCTCGGCGCTGGCGGCGGCGCCCATGACGCCGGGCAGCAGGCGGATGCAGGCATCCAGCAGCACCATCGCCGCCGTCTCCCCGCCCGAGAGGACGTAGTCGCCGATCGAAATCTCCTCCAGCGCCCGGGCCTCGATGACCCGCTGGTCGATGCCCTCGAAGCGGCCGCAGAGCAGGATGGCGCCTGGGCCGGCCGTCAGCTCGCGGACCCGCGCCTGGGTCAGCGGCCGGCCGCGCGGCGTCAGCACCAAAGCGGGGCGCGCCGCGCCGGCGGCCAGGGCGGCGCCCACCGCCGCATCCACCACATCCGGCCGCAGTACCATGCCGGCGCCGCCGCCGCAGGGCGTGTCGTCCACGCTGCGGTGGCGGTCCGTGGCGAAGCCGCGGATGTCGATCGCCTCCAGCCCCCAGACGCCCTCCCGCAGCGCGCGCCCGGCCAGGGAATGGCCGAGCGGCCCCGGGAACATCTCCGGAAACAGGGTGAGGATGGTCGCCCGCCAGCTCATTCCGCCGCCTCCCCCTGGGCCGAAGGCGCGGAGGGCGGCACCACCACCTCGTCAGGCGGGATGGCGGTGAGCTTGCCGAGGACGAGATCCACCACCGGCACCACCGCCCGGGTGAAGGGCAGCAACAGCTCCTTGCGCCCCTGGACGACCAGGAAGCTGCCGGCACCATGCTCCTCCACCGCGCGGACGGTGCCGAGAGGTTGCCCCTCCGGCGTCTCCACCGCGAGGCCGACCAGATCCGCCAGGTAGTATTCCTCCGGCTCCGGCGGCGGCAGGGCGGCGCGCTCGACGTAAAGCCTGGTGCCGGTCAGCTTCGCCGCCCCGTCGCGGTCGGTGACGCCGTCCACCCGCGCCAGCCCGTCGCCCAGCAGCACCACGCGGTACTGGCGGGTGCCCGCCTCGTCGGTCAGCGGGCCGTAATCGGCGATGGCATCGGGATCGGCGGTGAAGCTGCGCAGCTTCACCAGGCCGCGCACACCGTGCGGCCTGCCGATCTCCCCCACCAATATCCGCTTGCCCGCCACCGGTCAGGCCCCGTTCGCGTGCCTCAGCCCGCCGCGGCGGCGGCGGCGCGTTCCTGCGCCTTCTTCTTCGGCGCGGACTGCTTCGGCTGCTCGCGCAGCGCCGGCATCGGGGCGAGGCCCGCCTTGCCTAGGAACTTCGCCACGCGGTCGGTGGCCAGCGCGCCCTGGCTCAGCCAGTGCGTCACGCGCTCATCCTGCAGCTTCACCCGGTCGGCGTGGTCGGAGGGCAGCATCGGGTTGTAGCTGCCCAGCTTCTCGATGAAGCGACCATCGCGCGGGCTGCGGCTGTCGGCCACCACGATGTGGTAGTAGGGGCGCTTCTTGGCGCCGGCGCGCGCGAGGCGGATCTTCAGGGCCATGGTGTCGGTATCGCTCCGTGGGTAAGAATCAAAAGGGTTTCCGGCCGCCGGGGAATTGCATCCCTTTGGGCAGAAGCGCGCCGAGGCCGCCGCGCTTCAGCCCCTGCGGGCCGAGCTTGTTCATCCGCTTCATCATCGCGGACATGTCGTCGAACTGCTTCAGCAGGCGGTTCACATCCTGCACCTGCACCCCGCTGCCCGCCGCGATGCGCTTCTTGCGGGAGGCCTTGATGATGTCCGGGTGGCGCCGCTCCTTCACCGTCATGGAGGAGATGATGGCGGCGTGGCGCTTCAGGATGGTCTGGTCGAGATTGGCGTCCTCGAGCTGCTGCTTCATCTTGCCGACACCAGGCAGCATGCCGAGCAGGCCGGAGAGCGAGCCCATCTTGCCGATCTGCTTGAGCTGGCTCGCGTAATCCTCCAGCGTGAACTGGCCCTTCTGCATCCGGGCGGCGAGCTTCTCCGCCTCGTCCCGGTCGATGGTCTCGGCGGCGCGCTCGACAAGCGAGACGATATCGCCCATGCCGAGGATGCGGCCGGCGATGCGGTCGGGGTGGAAATCCTCCAGCGCCTCCAGCTTCTCCCCGGCGCCGAGCAACTTGATCGGCGCGCCGGTGACGGCGCGCATCGAGAGCGCCGCGCCGCCGCGGGCATCGCCGTCGATCCGCGTCATGACGATGCCGGTGACGCCGACCTTCTCCTGGAAGGCGCGGGCGGTGTTCACCGCATCCTGGCCGGTCATGGCATCGACGACGAGCAGCGTCTCATGCGGGTTGGTGGCGGACTTCACCGCCGCCACCTCCGCCATCAGCGCCTCGTCGATGGCGAGGCGCCCGGCGGTGTCCAGCACCACCACGTCGAACAGCTCGCGCCGCGCCTGGTCCATGGCGCGGGCGGCGATCTCGAGCGGCGTCTGGCCGGCGACGATGGGCAGGGAGGCGACGCCGACCTGCTTCGCCAGGGTCTCCAACTGCAACTGCGCCGCGGGGCGGTGCACGTCCAGCGAGGCGAGCAGGACCTTCTTCTTCTCGCGGTTCTTCAGCCGGAGGGCGATCTTGCCGGAAGTAGTGGTCTTGCCGGAGCCCTGGAGGCCGACCATGAGGATGCCGACCGGCGCCGCCGCGGCGAGGTCGATACCCCGCGCGCCACTGTCCTCCGCGCCGCCGCCGAGAGCCTCGACCAGCGCGTCATGGACGATCTTCACCACCTGCTGGGCGGGGGAGACGCTCTTCAGCACCTCCACGCCCACGGCGCGCTCGCGCACCTTGGCGGTCAGATCCTTCACCACCGGCAGGGCGACATCGGCTTCCAGCAGCGCCACGCGCACCTCGCGCAGCGCCTCCGCCACATCGGCTTCGCTCAGCGCGCCGCGGCGGCGCAGCCGGTCGAACACCCCGTTCAGCTTGCCGGACAATGCCTCGAACATCGCGGCCTGCCTGCCTGCCCACCCTGCCTCTGGGGGCGGGATTGCCCCCAAACGAAAACGCGCCGCTGCGCGAGCCTTCGCGGAGCGGCGGGAGCCCCCCGCCCGGCGGGGGGACCATCGGAATCCGGGCCAGGCCCGGAAAGGCGGCCGATTAGGCCCCCTGGCCGCCCGCGTCAAGCAGGCGGCGAGGGAGAAGCCTATTTCGGCGCCAGCACCATGATCATCTGCCGATTCTCGAGCCGCGGCATCTGCTCGACCTTGATGGTCTCGCCGAGCTCGGTCCGGATCCGCTCCAGCACCTTGATGCCAAGGTCCTGGTGCGCCATTTCGCGCCCACGGAACCGCAGGGTGACCTTCACCTTGTCACCTTCGCCGATGAAGCTCTTCATCTGGCGCATCTTCACGTCGTAATCATGGTCGTCGATGTTCGGGCGAACCTTGACTTCCTTGATTTCGACGATTTTCTGCTTCTTGCGGGCCTCGTTGGCCTTCTTCTGCTGCTCGTATTTGTACTTGCCGTAGTCGGTAATCTTGCAGACGGGCGGGACGGCGTTGGGACTGATCTCCAGCAGATCCATGCCCACCTCATAGGCGCGCAGCAAAGCGTCGCGGGCGGACATCACGCCGATCATCTCGCCGTTCTGGTCGATCAGCCGCACCTGCGGAACGCGGATTTCCTCATTGACCCGCGGGCCGTCGCGCGTTGGCGGCTGATTCGGAATGGGACCTCGTGCTATGGTCGTCTCCTGTGGCTGTGACGGAAATTTCCCCCTCCAGGGGGAAGCGTAACTTATGGGGCCTGCCTCACGCCGATGCAACCTTCCGTGAGGTTGCCGCCAAATCGGGCGGCGTCGCCTCAACGGCAAGCTGGGCAACGGCTTCGGCGAGCGGCAGGGTCACCTGCTCGCGGCCCGGCAGGCGGCGCAGCACCAGGCTCCGGTCCTCCGCCTCCCGCCTTCCGACCACCGCCAGCACCGGCACGCGCTGGTCGATATGGTCCACGACCTTGCGGTTGATCTTCTCGTTCCGCAGATCGAGGTCAACGCGCAGCCCGGCCGCCTGCAGCGCCGCCGCCGCCTCGCGCGCGAAGTCATCGGCGTCCGAGACGATGGTCGTCACCACCACCTGCACCGGGGAGAGCCAGAGCGGGAAACGCCCGGCATGCTGCTCGATCAGGATGCCGATGAAGCGCTCGAAGCTGCCGAGGATGGCGCGATGGAGCATGACCGGCCGCTTCCGCGATCCGTCCTCCGCGACGTATTCGGCGCCGAGCCGTTCCGGCAGCACGAAATCCACCTGCAGCGTGCCGCATTGCCAGTCCCGGCCGATGGCGTCGCGCAGGACGAATTCCAGCTTCGGGCCGTAGAAGGCGCCCTCCCCCGGGTTCAGCGTGTACTCGACGCCGGCGATCCGGCAGGCCTCCTTGAGGGCGCCCTCCGCCTGGTCCCAGACCTCATCCGTGCCTGCGCGGGTCGCCGGCCGGTCGCTGAACTTCACCCGGAAGCTCTCGAAGCCCAGATCGCGGTAGATGGCGGAGAGCAGCGCGACGAAGGCGACGGTCTCGCTGGCGATCTGCGATTCCGTGCAGAAGATGTGCGCATCATCCTGGGTGAAGGCGCGGACGCGCATGATGCCGTGCAGCGCGCCGGACGGCTCGTAGCGGTGGCAGCTTCCGAACTCCGCCATGCGCAGCGGCAGCTCCCGGTAGCTGCGGAGCCCCTGGTTGAAGATCTGCACATGGCAGGGGCAGTTCATCGGCTTCAGGGCGAGGATGCGGTCCTTCTCGTCCTCGTCCTCGACCCGGGCGATGAACATGTGCTCGCGGAATTTCTCCCAATGGCCGGAGGCCTCCCAGAGCCGCCGGTCCACGAGCTGCGGCGTCCGCACCTCCCGGTAGTCATGCGCATCCAGCCGGCGGCGCATGTAATCCTCCAGCACCCGGTAGAGCTTCCAGCCCTTGGGGTGCCAGAAGACGCTGCCCACCGCCTCCTCCTGCAGATGGAAGAGGTCCATCTCCTTGCCGATCCTGCGGTGGTCGCGCTTCTCCGCCTCCTCCAGCTGGTGAAGATAGGCGTCCAGCTCCTTCTGGTCGCGCCAGGCGGTGCCGTAGATGCGGGACAGCATGGCGTTGCGGTGGTCGCCGCGCCAATAGGCGCCGGCCACCTTCATCAGCTTGAAGGCGGTGCCGACATCCCCCGTGCCGCGCATATGCGGGCCGCGGCAAAGGTCGATCCAGTCGCCCTGGGAGTAGAGGCTGATCTCCTCGCTCTCCGGCAGGTCCTGGATGAGCTGCGCCTTGTACTTCTCCCCCTTCGCCTCAAAGAAGGCGATGGCTTCCTGGCGCGGCATCACGCTCCGTACGAAGGGCGCGTTGCGGGCGACGATCTCCCGCATCTTCGCCTCGATCTTCGGGAAATCCTCCGGCGTGAAGGGCTCGTTGCGGGCGAAGTCGTAGTAGAAGCCGTTCTCGATGGCAGGCCCGATCGTCACCTGGGTGCCGGGGTAGAGCGCCTGCACCGCCTCGGCCAGCACATGGGCGGCATCGTGGCGGATCATCTCCAGCGCCTCAGGGTCGCGGCGGGTGATGAAGCGGATGCTGGCGTCGCGCTCGATCGGCGTCGCCAGATCCTTCGTCACCCCATCCACCTGCATCGCGAGGGCGGCCTTGGCGAGGCCCGGGCCGATCGCCGCGGCGACGGTAGTGCCCGTCACCGGCCCATCGAAGGCGCGGACGGACCCGTCGGGCAGCGTGATCGCAGGCATCGCAGCATAAGCTCCTGGTTGGGAAGGCGGCGGACCATGGGAAGCCGGGCGCCCCGCGTCAAGCGGCGCTGGCCCGGAGGCGGGACGGCGGCCTGGCGCGGCCCCAAGGGCGGCGCACCGTGCCGCCTTGTATTTACACCCCGGCAACGGCTTCGCCATCCTGGCCGCGCCGGTTCGGCCGCTGCCCGATCCTTCGCGGGCCTGCCGTGGCCGGGCCGAGGGAGAGGCAGTGACTATGGCGAGGGCGCTGCTCCACTCACCCCGCGCCGGGAGCAATGGCGACGACACCCGTCGCAGTCTCGGCCGGGCGTTGGCGCGACCCGGCCGCTCAGGCAAGCGCCGCTGCCCAAGGCCCCGGCGG
Source organism: Siccirubricoccus phaeus (assembly GCF_008360935.1). Lineage (GTDB taxonomy): Bacteria > Pseudomonadota > Alphaproteobacteria > Acetobacterales > Acetobacteraceae > Siccirubricoccus > Siccirubricoccus phaeus. The sequence goes on along the minus strand of NZ_SRXO01000002.1, from coordinate 211,055 downwards.
GGCCGGCCGTTCCGGCCATCATGGCATTATAGTCCTGCCGCTTCATAAACCTGTGAAACCGCCGGCCGGCCCTTCTCCGGTCAGCGGGCCCGGGCCCATACCGGCAGCCTTCCGAACCGTGGAGGCGTCATGAAGCGGCTCGTCCTGCTCGCCCTGCCCGTATGCTTCGCAAGCTGCGGCCATCAGGAGTCGCGCCTGGCGCATGAGGCACAGCTCAGCCTCGTCGGGATGAGTTCGGCCGATCTGCAGAGCTGCGCCGGCGTCCCCGACAAATCCAGCCGCATCGACGACCGCACGGAAGTCTTCACCTATATCTACAAGAGCGATGTCACGGGCGGCGTCCAGGTCACGCTGCCGATCATCGGCGGCGGCTACCAGATCGGCGCCAGCGGCTCCAATTGCAGCGCGAACATGCGCCTGGTGGATGGCCGCGTGCACAGCGTGTTCTACAGCGGCAACAACGACCGCCCGATCGGGACGGATGGCGTCTGCGCACCCATCATCCGCGGCTGCATGCGCCGCCCGCAGGCCACCATGACGCCGATGACCGGCCAGGCCGGGCATGACGTTTCCGCCTTCTCCCAGCCGCCCGCCCCGCCGCCCCCGGCCCCGCCGCCCGCCGCCACGGATGCGGTGGTGCGGATGGAGCCGGTGGGCCGCTGAGGACTCGCCGCCGAGGCACGAGGTCCGGAGGCGGATCGGCGGCACTGCCGCCAATGGGGAGCCCCCGATCTTTGCAACCTCGGCCACCCGCGCTACCCAGGCCCGGTCCAAGGAGCGCCCCATGCCCACAGCCGCCGAACGCATCATCGAATTCCTGGCCGCGCAGGGCATCGACCGCGCCTTCTGCGTCCCCGGCGAGAGCTACATCGCCCTGCTGGACGCGCTGCACGCCCATAACCGCGTCGATCTCGTCACCTGCCGCTCGGAGGGCGGCGCCGGCTTCATGGCGGTGGCGGATGCCAAGCTGACTGGCCGGCCCGGCGTCGCGCTGGTCTCCCGCGGGCCCGGCGCCTGCAATGCGAGCATCGCCGTCCACACCGCGGAGCAGGACGCCACCCCCTTCATCCTGCTGATCGGCCAGGTGGAGAAGCGCGACCTGCGCCGCAACGCCTTCCAGGAGATCGACTACGCCAACATGTTCCGCGGCGTGGCGAAGTGGGTGGGCGAGCTGACCGACCCCGACCAGGCCCCGGAATTCATCGCCCGCGCCTATGCCATGGCCATGGGCGGGGTGCCCGGCCCGGTGGTGCTCTCCCTGCCGGAGGATGTGCTGGCCATGGAGTGCCGGGCGCCGCTGCTGCCCGCCACCCTGCCCTCCCCCCTGCCGCCCTCCCCTGCTGACGCCGCCCGGCTGGCCGGGCTGCTGCGCGGCGCGGAGCGGCCCATCCTGCTGGCCGGCCATGGCTTCGAATCCGACTCCGGCCGCGCCGCCCTGCGCGGCTTCGCCGAGGCCTGGCAGCTGCCCGTCGCCGTCTCCTTCCGCCGCCAGGACCTCTTCGACAACCGCCATCCGCTCTATGCCGGCGATCTCGGCCTCAGGAACCCGGATGCGCAGCGGGAGGCCTTCGCCTCGGCCGATCTGGTCCTCGCCCTCGGCACCCGCCTGACGGACATCACCACCCAGGGCTGGAGCTGGCCCGCCCCCGGCCAGCGCCTGGTGCATGTCTGCGCCGATCCGCGCTTCCTCGGCTGGCTCTTCCCGGCGGAGCTGGCCATCGCCGCCGATGCCCAGGCCACCATCGCGGCGCTTGCCGGCGAGACGCCCGCCGCCCCGCCCGCCCGCGCCGCCTGGAATGCCCGGCTGCGGCAGCTGCATGTGGCGGATTGCCAGGTGGTGCCGACCCAGCATGCGGATGGCATCGCCTTCGCCGAAGTGGCCAAGCTGATCGAGCGCGTCGCGCCGCCCGACGCCATCGTGACGCTGGATGCCGGCACCTTCGGCGCGCCCTTCTACCGCAAGGTGGCCTGGACGCCGCCGCAGCGCCTGCTCTGCCCGGTCTCCGGCGCCATGGGCTTCGGCGTGCCGGCCGCCGTCGCCGCCGCGCTGCGCTGCCCGGACCGCCCGGTCTTCGGCCTGGTCGGCGATGGCGGCGCGCTGATGACGGGGGGCGAGCTGGCCGTCGCCGTCGCCCGCGGCGCGCCGCTGAAACTCATCCTCTCCGACAACGGCGCCTATGCCAGCATCCGCATCCATCAGGAGAAGGCGCATCCCGGCCGGGTCGCCGGCACCATGCTGATCAACCCGGATTTCGCCCAATGGTGCGCCGCCTTCCGCGTACCGGTGACGCGGGTGGAGAGCAAGGCGGAGTTCCCGGCGCTGGAAGCGGCGCTGCGCGCCCCGGGGCCGGGTGCCATCGTGGTGCGGACCTCGCTGGAAGCGGTGCTGCCGCGGCGCCTCGCGGCGGAGTAGCCCTCCTCAAACTCCACCCGCTAGAGCGGGATCGGTTGAGCTGCGCTCACCCGCCCCGCTCTAGCTCATTGTTCGGTCGCGGGATTCACGGTTTCGGTCGATTCGACCTCAACCGATCACGCTCTAGAGCAGATTCACGCCTCCGGGCGATGCCGCCCTCCGGCGATCTGCTCTAAGGGCCGAAAGCCCCTCAGAGCCTTGAATTTGGACCCGTCGGCCGAGACGCAAAACTATAGGTTTCCAAAGGCCCTTCGGCCTTTGGCGGGGAGAGCCCGAGGGAGGCAGAGCCTCCCTCGGTCACGGCGTAAAGCTGACCAGCTCCGCCCCCTCCTCCACCATCTCCTCCAGCCGCGCATGCACCGCCGCCACCACGCCATCCATCGGCGCGCGCAGGGTGAATTCCGTCTTCATCGCCTCGATCACCAGCAGCGGCGCGTTGCGGCTGACGGCCTCGCCCGGCCGCACCAGCAGGCGGGTGACGCGGCCCGGCACCGGGGCGGTCACGCGGTCGCTGCCGGCCGCCTCCTGCGCCGGCGGGGCCAGAGGATCCTCCTGCAGCACCAGGTGGTTGGCGCCGTCCAGGATGATGGTGATCTCCGCCCCCCGCCGCAGCAGCCCCAGCCGGCGGGCGACGCCGTCCAGGGTCAGGCGGAAGCCCTCCCCCGCCGGGTCCAGCCGCGCCACCGCCGCGCCGCCGGGCAATTCCAGCCGCCAGGCCCCCTCCCCCAACGGGGCGCTGCGCAGCCGGGTGGGCGCCGCCTCACCCAGGCGGAAGAACAGGTCCTGGTAGCCCTCGCCATTCAGCCGCCAGGCATCGGCGGTGGCCCAGGGGCTCCACGGGTCGCCGCTGCGTGCCGTGGCGGCGCCGATGGCCGCATGCTGGTCGCGCAGCACGCAGAGCGCGGCAGCGGCCAGCAGCAGGCGCGGCTCGGCCGAGGGCGCCGCCAGCAGCGCCGCACCATGCCGGGCGATGAAGCCGGTATCCAGCTCCGCCGCGGCGAAGGCCGGGTGCGCCGCGATATTCCGCAGCAAACCGAGGTTGGTGCGCAGCCCCGCCACCTCGTACTGCGCCAGCGCCGAGCCCAGCCGCCTTACCGCCGCCGCCCGGTCCTCGCCCCAGACGATCAGCTTGGCGATCATCGGGTCGTAGAAGGGGGTGATGCGGTCGCCTTCCCGCACGCCGGTGTCGATGCGCACCGCGCCTGGCTGTTCCGCCGGCTGGCGCAGATGGGTGAGCAGGCCGGTCGCCGGCAGGAAATTCCGTGCCGGGTCCTCGGCATAGAGCCGCACCTCGATGGCATGGCCATGCAGACGCGGCGTGGTGGTCGGCAGCTTCTCGCCGGCGGCGACGCGGAGCTGCCATTCCACCAGATCGAGGCCGGTGACCATCTCCGTCACCGGATGCTCCACCTGCAGCCGCGTGTTCATCTCCATGAAGAAGAAGTCGCTGCCTTCGGAAATGAATTCCACCGTCCCGGCGCCGACATAGCCCACGGCCCGCGCCGCGGCACAGGCCGCCTCGCCCATCGCCACGCGCCGCGCCGGGTCCATCCCCGGTGCCGGCGCTTCCTCGATGACCTTCTGGTGGCGGCGCTGGATGGAGCAGTCGCGCTCGAACAGCGAGATCGTGTTGCCCTGGCTGTCGGCGAAGACCTGGATCTCGATATGCCGCGGCCGGGTCAGGTATTTCTCCACCAGCACGCGGTCATCGCCGAAGGCGGCCTTCGCCTCGCGCCGGGCACCTTCCAGCGCGGCGGCGAATTCCTCGGCGCGCTCCACCACCCGCATGCCCTTGCCGCCGCCGCCGGCGCTGGCCTTGATCAGCACGGGGAAGCCGATGCGCCCGGCCTCGGCCGCCAGCAGCGAGGGGTCCTGGTCCTCGCCATGATAGCCCGGCACCAGCGGCACGCCGGCGCGCGCCATCAGCGCCTTGCTCTCCGCCTTGGAGCCCATGGCGCGGATCGCTTCGACCGGCGGGCCGACGAAGACGAGGCCAGCCTCGGCGCAGCGCGCGGCGAATTCGGCGTTCTCGGAGAGGAAGCCATAGCCGGGATGCACCGCCCCGGCGCCGGCGCGCTGTGCCACTTCCAGGATGCGGCCGATATCCAGATAGCTCTGCCGCGCCGGCGCCGGGCCGATCGGCCAGGCCTCGTCGGCCAGCGCGACATGGCGCGCCCCGGCATCCGCTTCCGAATAGACGGCGATGGTGGCGAGGCCCATCCGCCGCGCCGTGGCGATGACCCGGCAGGCGATCTCGCCGCGATTGGCGATGAGGAGCTTTCCGAGCATCGTCGTCACATCCGGAACAGGCCGAAGCGGGTTTCGGGAATTGGCGCGTTCAGCGCGGCGGAGAGGCCGAGGGCCAGGACGCGCCGCGTCTCTGCCGGGTCGATCACCCCGTCATCCCAGAGCCGCGCCGTGGCGTAATAGGGATGGCCCTGCTCCTCATACTGCGCGCGGATCGGCGCCTTGAATTCCTCCTCCGCCTCGACAGGCCAAGTGCCGCCGCGCCCCTCGATACCGTCGCGCCGCACGGTGGCGAGCACGCTCGCCGCCTGCTCCCCACCCATCACGCCGATGCGCGCATTCGGCCACATCCAGAGGAAGCGCGGCGAATAGGCGCGGCCGCACATGCCGTAATTGCCGGCGCCGAAGCTGCCGCCGATGATGACGGTGAATTTCGGCACCGCGGCGGTGGCGACGGCCGTGACCATCTTCGCCCCATCCTTGGCGATACCGCCCGCCTCGTATTTGCGGCCCACCATGAAGCCGGAGATGTTCTGCAGGAAGACCAGCGGAATGCCGCGCTGGGCGCAAAGCTCGATGAAATGCGCGCCCTTCTGCGCGCTCTCGGAGAACAGGATGCCGTTATTGGCGACGATGCCGATGGGATAGCCCCAGAGATGCGCGAAGCCGCAGACCAGGGTCTGGCCGTAGAGCCGCTTGAACTCGTCGAATTCGCTGCCGTCCACCAGCCGGGCGATCACCTCCCGCACCTCGTAGGGCGTGCGGAGATTGGCCGGCACCACGCTGTACAGCTCCTCGGCCGCATAGCGTGGCGGGACGGGTTCGCGCAGCGCCACCGGCGGGCGCTTGACCGCGTTCAGGTTGGCCACGATGCGGCGGGCGATGCCCAGGGCATGCGCGTCATTCTCCGCATAATGGTCGGTGACGCCGGAGATGCGGCTGTGCACATCCGCGCCGCCGAGATCCTCCGCGCTCACCACCTCGCCCGTCGCCGCCTTCACCAGCGGCGGGCCGGCCAGGAAGATGGTGCCCTGGTTGCGGACGATGACGCTCTCATCCGACATGGCCGGCACATAGGCGCCGCCCGCAGTGCAGCTCCCCATTACCACCGCGATCTGCGGAATGCCGGAAGCCGACATCCGCGCCTGGTTGTAGAAGATGCGGCCGAAATGCTCGCGGTCGGGGAAGACCTCGTCCTGGTTCGGCAGGTTCGCCCCGCCGCTGTCCACCAGGTAGAGGCAGGGCAGCCGGTTCTGCTCAGCGATCTCCTGCGCCCGCAGATGCTTCTTTACCGTGACCGGGTAGTAGGTGCCGCCCTTCACCGTGGCGTCATTGGCGATGATGACGCATTCGCGCCCGGAGACGCGGCCGATGCCGGTGATGAGGCCGGCCGAGGGCACCTCCCCGCCATACATCCCCTGCGCCGCGAGCTGGCCGATTTCGAGGAAAGGCGAGACCGGGTCGATCAGCGCCCTGATGCGGTCCCGTGGCAGCAGCTTGCCACGGGAGAGGTGCCGCTGCCGCGCCGCCTCGCCGCCGCCCTGGCGCACCGCCTCGGCGCGCTCGCGCAGCTCGGCGACCAGCGCCCGCATCGCTTCGGCATTCGCCTTCGCCTCCGCGCCGCGGGGGTCCAGCGCGCTTTCCAGCACCGGCATCAGGCGGTCTCGGCGAAGAGTTCGCGGCCGATCAGCATGCGGCGGATCTCGCTGGTGCCCGCGCCGATCTCGTAAAGCTTGGCGTCGCGCAGCAGGCGGCCCGCCGGGTAGTCGTTGATGTAGCCATTGCCGCCGAGGGACTGGATCGCCTCCAGCGCCATCCAGGTGGCCTTCTCCGCCGCAAAGAGGATGGCGCCGGCGGCATCCTTCCGCGTGGTCCGCCCGGCATCGCAAGCCTTCGCCACGGTGTACACATAGGCCCGCGCCGCATTCATCACCGTGTACATGTCGGCCAGCTTGCCCTGCATGAGCTGGAACTCGCCGATCGCCTGGCCGAACTGCTTGCGTTCGTGGACATAGGGCACCACCACGTCCAGGCAGGCCCGCATGATGCCGAGCGGCCCGCCGGCCAGCACCGCGCGCTCATAGTCCAGGCCGCTCATCAGCACGTTCACGCCGCGGCCGACCGCGCCCAGCACATTCTCCTCCGGCACCTCGCAATCGACGAAGACCAGCTCGCAGGTGTTGGAGCCGCGCATGCCGAGCTTGTCCAGCTTCTGCGCCGTGCTGAACCCCTTGAACCCCTTCTCGATCAGGAAGGCGGTGATGCCGCGCGCGCCGGCCTGCGGGTCGGTCTTGGCGTAGACCACCAGCACATCGGCATCCGGCCCGTTGGTGATCCAGAATTTGTTGCCGTTCAGCAGGTAGCGGTCGCCGCGCTTCTCCGCCCGCAGCTTCATCGAAACCACGTCGCTGCCCGCGCCCGGCTCGCTCATCGCCAGGGCGCCGACATGCTCGCCGCTGATCAGCTTCGGCAGGTATCGCCGTCGCTGCGCCGCGTTGCCGTTGCGGCGGATCTGGTTGACGCAGAGGTTGGAATGCGCGCCGTAGGACAGCCCCACCGAGGCGGAGGCGCGGCTGATCTCCTCCATGGCGACGACATGTTCCAGGTAACCCATGCCGGCGCCGCCATACTCCTCCTCCACCGTGATGCCGAGCAGCCCCATCTCCCCCAGCCTGCGCCAGAGCGGCAGGGGGAATTCATTGCTGCGGTCAGTCTCGGCGGCCAGCGGCGCGATCTCGGCGGCGGCGAAGGCGGCGACCTGGTCGCGCAGCGCATCGGCGGTCTCGCCGAGGCCGAAATCGAGGCCGGGGATCTCGTTGCGCATGGCGTTCCCTCTGCTTGCCGTTTCGGGTCGGGCTTAAAAACAAACATACGTTCGTTTTTGGGGGAAGGGCAAGCTAGGGCATTGCAAGGGCCGCTTCCCGCTCATGTGCCGCCATTGGCGGAAAGCCGATCGGACAGCCATGACGATGGCCGCCCTCCTGCCTGTCAGCCCGGCTTCGTGGGCATCCGCCATTCCGGATCGCCCCGCCGCCAGGCGAAACCTCCGGCCAGGGGCGCCGGTTCTGCGTCAGGCGGGACCACTGCGTGAGTCAAGTTGGTTCGAACCTCGTCCGGCATAGCCGCCAAGATTTCGGCCTCTGCCGTAGCGAGGGTATCCAAATCGTCTTCCGTCGGGTTTGTTCCAAAATGCGCCTTGAGCGTGATAAGAGGCTCATGGACATCGATTTCATAAGAAACGGCGACCAACGAATTAGGAGTCGATCCGGCCAACGCCCAGGGAATGATACTTGGAAACTCATTTCTCCATGCTTCGGTTCTCTTGTTCATACTTAGTCCCTCCAACCATTGGGGCGAGCCGGCACTACATGGGCGCCATCTTTGGAATAATGTATAACCCCTCGCGTAGTAGGCGCACTTCTCCCATCTCGGTGTCGATAAATGCCTATCCTTTGGCCGCCGGTATCAAATCGCTCCAAGGAGCCTGGAGCACCTGGCCCTGAACCCCGGACTAGTTCTCCTCGACCCGAGAAGCGATTGAATTGATGAGATCCTGAACATCTACATCGCGGTCAATGGTACTCCGCCCAGGAAGATAGTTCCGATGCCCTTCAATGGCTTGCCCTGCTTGTCAGGCTCAAGCCGCGACGTGCTCGGGGCCTCGCCACGGGCTGCCTGCCCCGCGGCAGGCGGCCGCGCCGGCGCTTCCATGCGTGGCGCCTGAGTGGGCGCTCCCGGCGGCGAGGACGGACGTGATGGTCCACGGGTGAAGACCTTTTGGAGAGCCTGCAGCGCCGCTCTGAGGAGCCGGCTCTGGGCCAGCGTCTCATCGCCCTCGCCCGCGTCCTTGTCGCCGCCGATGGGCAGTTTGTCGCCGCCTCGCCCCTCGGGCGCCGAACGCTGATGGGCGCCGACATCCTCGACCTTACCATTCCGCACCCGCGTATAGGCCTGGACGAACACCACACCGCCGGATCGGCCCTTCTCGCCGTACAGCGCATCAAAGCCCTGGGTCACCCAGCGGCCGAAGGCGTCCCGTTCCGGATGCCCGGCCTGCCAGTAGCGAGGGTCCCGCATGGCGGCCCTCAGGCTCTCTTCGGTGACTGGAACTTCCGCCATGCGCAGCACCTCCTATGGCGCATGTATCTGGTTTGTTCTTATTATGTCAAGGAAATTATTCTTATTCTGTCAGTGCCACTGGCAGCGGCGCGCGCCCACAGGCCTCCTGGCATGCTCCCGTAGCGATGTCCCGATCACCGTCTTCGCTGGGAAGGCCCGGGAGGCGCGCCACGCGGCGAACCCGCCGGACGGCGCCGCGCAGTCGCGACCTGCGGCGCCCACCGTCCATGCTACCCTTCGCCGCAACCCGTCCAGGGACCATGGGGAGGAACCAGAATGACCCAGAACGCCACGCGGCGCGGCGTGCTCGCCGCCGCGCTTGCCGCCGGCGCCGCCATCCCGGCCGCCGCCCAGCGCTATGACCGCGGCGCCGCGCCCACCCGCTACCCGGATGCCGATATCGTCGCGCTCGACCCCAAGCGCTTCACCGCCCGCCTCGGCAACACCGCCATCCGCCGGATCAGCACCGGCTATGGCTGGGCGGAAGGCCCCGCCTGGCATGCCACCGGCCGCTTCCTGGTGTGGTCGGACATTCCGAACGACGAATGCCTGCGCATGGTGGAGGAGGACCACTCCGTCCATCGCCGCTTCCGCTCCCCCTCCGGCTTCTCCAACGGCAACACCTTCGACCGCGAGGGGCGGCAGATCGCCTTCCGCCATTTCCACCGCGACGTGCTGCGCTACGAGCCGAACGGCACCACCACCGTGCTCGCCTCAAGCGGCCCGGACGGCGCCTTCAACGCGCCGAATGACGGCGTGGTGCATCCGGAGGACGGTGCCCTCTGGTTCACCGACCCCGGCTATGGCGCGCTGATGAATTAGAGGGCAACCGCGTGCCGGAAGCCGCCAACAGCCCCCGCCCCTTCATCAAGGAAGCCATCTACCGCATCGACGGCCAGAGCGGCCAGGTGACCAAGGTGGCGGATGAGCCCTTCAAGCCCAACGGCCTGTGCTTCTCGCCCGACTACCGCCGGCTTTACGTCGCCGATAGCGGCCGCACGCATTACGACCAGGCGAAGAACATCATCTGGGCCTATGACGTGAACGGCCCGCGCCTCTCCAATCCGCGCACCTTCTGCGACATGGAGCTGGAGGGAAAGTCCGGCTTCGGCGACGGCATACGCTGCGACGAGGCCGGCAATCTCTGGGTCGGCGCCGGCTGGGTGGGGGATGGCTATGACGGCGTGCATGTCTTCGCGCCGGACGGGCAGCGGATCGGCCAGATCCGGCTGCCGGAGATCTGCGCCAATCTCTGCTTCGGCGGCGCCCGGCGGAACCACCTATACATGACGGCGAGCCAGTCGCTCTACATGGTGCCGGTGGAAACCCGCGGGGCGCATTTCTGCTGAGCAGCCGGCGACGGCATCTCGCCCATAGCGGCACAGGCGAGCGAGGGCCGAGCCCTGCCGGGGCATGATCCTGCGGATAGGATCATGCCCCGTCCCCTGCCCCGCATGCGATGCAGGCCTTCGGCGGTTCAGCCTTCCGACGTCACGCCTTGTCCGCCTTCGGCGCCGCCGCGGCGCGGCTGAAGCGGATGCGCACCTTCAGCCCCTTGCCCGGCTTCGACTCCACCTGCACCCGCGCCAGCGCATTCTGCTCCAGCGAACGGACGATCAGCGCGCCCAGCCGCCCCGGCTGCGGCCAGGTCATGCCTTCCGGCAGGCCGTTGCCGTCATCCGCCACCAGCACTTCGCAACCCGCTGCATCCACCAGGCTCTGCAGGGTGACGGTGCCGCCGTCCTTCCCGGTGAAGGCGTGCTTCAGCGCATTGGTCAGCAACTCATTCACCACCAGCCCGGCCGGCATGGCGACGTTCACCGAGACCGGCCAGGCATCCACCTTCAGCTCCAGCCGGATGCCGGAGGCGGCATGCGCCCCCATCACCGCGGAGGCGACCTGGCTGAGATAGCTGCCGAGATCGACCTCGGCCTCCGCCTTCTGCCCGTCCAGCGCCCGGTAGAGCAGCGCGATCGCCTCCACCCGCCCGGCCAGCCGGTCGAAGGCTTCCTCCAGCGGGGCGCCGCGGGCGGCGTTGCGGGCCTCGATCCGGATCAGCGCGGTGACGAGCTGCAGGTTGTTCTTCACCCGGTGCTGCATCTCCCGCAGCAGCAGGTCGCTGTCCTGCAGGCGCTGAACCAGGGCGCTCCGCTCCCCGGCGATGACATGGCTGATATCGACCAGGGCGAGCAAGCGGAAGGTGGGGCGGCCGGCCTCATCCTCGATCAGGCTGGCATAGGCTTCGAGGGTGGCGGGCTCCGCCCCCTCCCGCACGACGCGGAAGCTGCCGAGATAATCCTGCCCCGCTGCCGCGGCAGTGCCGAGAGGGGGCCCCTCGCCCAGCGCCTCGCCGGGCAGTGCCGCCCAGCCCTGGCCCTCCAGCGCCGCCTGGCCGAGGCCAAGCAGCTTCTCTGCGGCGGGGTTGGCGTAGGTGATCGCTTCCTCGCCTGCTGGCGGCAGGGCAGAGACGATCAGGGCGACGGGCACCTGGTCGAGAAAGGACCGGAATTGTTCGCTGCGCAGGGCTTCGGCCAGTTCCGGCGCCGCCAGCAATCCTTCGACCTCTGGCGGCTTGGCGGGTGGGTCCTCCATCTCGCTGCGGTAGTAATCCCGTCCGTGGAACACCAGCCCTAGGCCGATTGCCGCCTCGCCGCCAAACACATATTCGCGCGCTGGCGGAACTATTACTGCTACGACCAAGGGAAAGCGAAGGCTTCGCCCACCTCCTGGCACTCGCCGACCAGGACGTGGCCCCGACCCCACTCGAGGAGCCAACGCTTCAACCAGCAAGCACCGGGCGGAGTCCGGGGGAAGCCTTCCCCCGGGCCGGGGTCTGGGGCGGAGCCCTCAGTGCACCCGCTCCAGGCACATCGCCACACCCATGCCGCCGCCGATGCAGAGCGTGGCGAGGCCGCGCTTCGCCTCGCGCCGCTGCATCTCGAAGAGCAGCGTGTTCAGCACCCGCGCGCCGGAGGCGCCGATCGGGTGGCCGAGCGCGATGGCGCCGCCATTGACGTTCACCTTCGCCGGATCCCAGCCGAGATCCTTGTTCACCGCGCAGGCCTGCGCCGCGAAGGCCTCGTTCGCCTCGATCAGGTCCAGCGAGGCGATGTCCCAGCCCGCCTTCTGCAGCGCGCGGCGGCTGGCCGGGATCGGGCCGGTGCCCATGATGGCCGGATCGACGCCGGCGGTCGCCCAGCTCACGATCCGCGCCAGCGGCGCGATGCCGCGCTTCTTCGCTTCCTCGGCGGTCATCACCACCACGGCGGCGGCGCCGTCATTGATGCCGCTGGCATTGCCCGCCGTCACGGTGCCGTCCTTGGCGAAGGCGGGGCGGAGCTTCGCCAGCACTTCCACCGTCGTCTCCGGCTTCGGGTACTCGTCGGCATCCACCACGACCTCGCCCTTGCGGGTCTTCACCGTCACCGGCGCGATCTCGTCCCGGAAGCGGCCGGCCTTCTGCGCCTCGCCCGCCTTGCGCTGGCTGGCGGCGGCGAACTCGTCCTGCTCCTGCCGGGTGAGCTGGTATTTCTGCGCCACGTTCTCCGCCGTGTTGCCCATGTGGTAGCCGTGGAAGGCGTCCCACAGCCCGTCCTTCAGCATGGTGTCCACCAGCTCCAGCCCGCCCATCTTCTGGCCGGCGCGGAGGTTGGCGGCATGCGGCGCCTGGGTCATGCTCTCCTGCCCGCCGGCCACCACGATGGCGGCGTCGCCGCAGGCGATCTGCTGCGCGGCGAGGGCCACGGCGCGGAGGCCGGAGCCGCAGAGCTGATTGATGCCGAAGGCGGTGCGCTCCACCGGAATGCCGGCGGCGACGGCCGCCTGGCGGGCCGGGTTCTGCCCGGCGCCGGCGGCGAGGATCTGGCCGAGGATGACCTCATCCACCTCCTCCGTCTTCACCCCGGCCCGGGCCAGCGCCGCCTGGATGGCGACGGTGCCGAGCGCATGCGCCGGCAGCGAGGCGAAGGCCCCGTTGAAGCTGCCGACAGGCGTGCGCGCGGCGCTGGCGATGACGATTTCGGTCATGACGGGCACTCTCCCACCTCGTATTTGGGCGACAATGTGGCGCGCCCCCCGGCCAGCCACAAGCGACTCATGGGTGAAGCTGCCGCAGCCAGGCGAGGAAGGGGCGCCACAGCGCCGCCTCCGCCCCCCGCCCCGCCACCATGCCCACATGCCCGGCCGCGGCGCGGTGCAGCGCCGCCCCCGGCAGCAGCCGGGCCAGGGCCAAGGCGGAGGCTGGCGGCACGATGCGGTCCCGCGACGGCACGGCGAGGAAGGCGGGCAGGCCGAGCCGGGCGGGCGAAACCGCCTCCCCCGCCACGCGCCAGACGCCGCGGGCCGGGCTGTTGGCGCCGTACCAGCCGGCGAGGCATTCCCGCGCCACCGGAGCAACCAGCGGCACGCCATCGTTCAGCCAGTCCTCCAGCGCCCCGAAGCGGCGCGCCGCCGGCCCCTCGGGATCCAGCCGGGCGAAGCCGCGATATTTGGCGGCGACGCCGAAGGGGTCCGGCAGGGCGAAGAGGGCCTGCAGCGCCTCCACCGGCAGGGCGCCGGACAGCTCCAGCAGCGGCTCCAGCGCCGGCAGCGTGGCGGCGAGGGCGCGTGCTTCCGCCGCGCCGCCGGCCCAGAAATCCCAGGGCACGGCCCAGAGGGCGAGGGCCGCCACCCGGTCCGGGCAGCGCTGCGCTGCCGCCAGGGCCAGCAGCCCGCCCATGCAATAGCCGACCAGCACCACCTTCCCGCCCGTGGCGGCCACGGCCGCGGCCAGGGCGCGTTCCAGCCTGCCGGCGATGTAATCCGTCAGGGTGAAGCCGCGTTCCAGCGCCCCCGGCTCCCCCCATTCCAGCAGCAGCGGGCGGGCGCCGGATGCGGCCAGGAAGCGCAGGCAGGAGCTGTCCGGCAGCAGATCCAGCACCCGCGCCCGGTTGACCAGGGAGGGGACGACCAGCAGCGCCGGGCCCCCGGCGCCCCCGTGCCCGCCATAATCGCGCAGCGCGCTGCCGCCCTCGGTCCAGATGGCGGGGGGCGGGGGCGGGCCTTCCGGCGGGGCCTGGCGGCGATAGGCGGCGATGCCGCCGATCAGCGCCGCATCCTGCCGCGCCAGCACGCGCAGCACCGCCTCCTGGAAGGCCTCAGCCCGGTGGCCGCCGGCGGCGAGGGCGGCTGCGATCCGCGCCATTTCCTGCCTTCCGGCGCTCGAGCGCGGCCAGGCGGGATTCCAGCTCGGCGAGCCGGGCGAGGAGGGCGGGCTCCCCTTGTTGCTTCTCTTGTTGCTGCTGTTGCTCCCCTTGTTGTTCCCCTGGCACATCCCCGCCGGCCCCAGCAGCGGCAGGGCGGCCAGCGCCGCCACCCGCCGCATCCCGGCGAGGCTCAGATGCAGCGGCAGCGGGCGGGGGCCCCGGCGGGGCGTCATGCGGCGCAGCCTCCCAGGCGGGTTGCAGGGCGCGCCACCAGCCAAGGCCGAGCAGCGCGCTGCGACGCCACAGCGCCGCCAGCTCCGGGTCGGTTGCCAGCCCGGCCAATTCGGTCTGCCACAGCGTCACCCAGTCCTCGGCGAGCTGCTCGAGATCGGGCTCGCCCGCCTGTTCCTTCGGCCCGGTCATGCACCCTGCTTCATCTGCCCCGCTGCGTCCCCGTGCATCGCGCGTTTGTCGGCCCGTTCATGCGCGCCCTTGGTTCGGCCGGTCGCCCGCCCGTCCGGGTCAGGATAGCGCCGCGCCTCACCGGGCGCGACCGCACCCCAATCCGATCGAACCTGCCCCGCCCCGCTCTTTGCAGCGCACAAAAAACGGCTTCCAGTTCCGCCATGGCCACGGCTAGGCTGGCACTCCAGGAACGCTGGCATCGGGATAGAGAGAGACCATGGCCGAACAAGCCGCCCGCGCCGAACCCGCCGCTGCGCCGCAAACGCCGCCGGTGGTGGTGAAGAAATACGCCAATCGCCGCCTCTACAACACGGAATCCTCAAGTTACGTCACGCTGGAGGATTTGGCGAACATGGTCCGCGCCGGCCGCGACTTCGTGGTGTTCGACGCGAAGTCGGGCGAGGATATCACCCGCTCGGTCCTCACCCAGATCATCGTGGAGGAGGAGGCGAAGGGCGGTGCCAGCCTGCTGCCGGAGGGCTTCCTGCGCCAGCTCATCGGCTTCTACGGGGACAGCCTGCAAAGCGTGCTGCCGCGCTATCTGGAAGATGCGATGTCGGGCTTCGCCCGGCAGCAGGAGCAGATGCGCCGGGCCATGGGCCAAGCCATGGGCATGGGCGGCTTCCTGCCCTTCCCCGGCTTCGAGGAGCTGGGCAAGCAGAACATGGCGATGCTGGAACGGGCGATGAGCCTCTTCGCCCCCTTCCGCCCGGCGGACCAGGCGCAGACGGTGGAAGCGCTGCGCGCCGAGGTGGAGCGGCTGAAGCAGGAATTGGCCGAAGCGAAGGCGAAGTCCGGCCCCGGCTGAGGGGGGTGAAAATTTCGACAATTTCTCTATATAGAGAAGGCGCCGGAGAAGGTCGCCCCCTGGTCCGGGTCCTTTCTCTATCCCTGACCGGCTGGCAGAATCGTCATGTCGCCGGCGGAAACCGGTGCACCCAGGGCTGCTCCGCCAGAAGCGGCCTCGCGACGTGCCGCCAAGGTGCCGGTTCTGCGGGTCTAACTTTCTGTTTTCGTTCATCTTCCGGCAGGAGATAGCACCGCAGGTGCCGTCTCGAATTCCACCCGGCGCCTCCCCGGCCTGCCTCTGTGGGCGTCTCAGGCCGCGCCGTCTCGCTGGCTGGACGGTTCCCTCGCCCCCATCACGGCTTCGTCACGCGCCAGGGTGGAACATGCGCCGCGCCGCGGCATTCCCTGGTGAGAGATAGACATTGGGGGAAAGACGAATGGCGGGTTCCGAGACGGCAGAAGGCCGGCAAGGCGAGGCAGGGCGGCGGGCCGGCCCTTTCCGGCCCGGACAACGCGCGAATGCGGCAGATCGGCATGTCGGTGCCCGGATTCGTGAACGCCGCGTGATGATGGGACTGTCGCAGCAGCAGCTTGCCCGCATGATCGGCGTGACCTACCAGCAGGCCCATAAGTATGAGCGTGGGCTGAACCGGATCTCCGCCGGTCGGCTCTTCGAGATCGCCCAGGTGCTCGGCGTCACCGTCTCCTGGTTCTTCGACGGGCTGGCGACCGAGGTGGAGCCGCAGGAGATGTCCTCGCGCCAGCGCATGTGCCTGGAATTGGCGCGGAATTTCGCGCTGATCGACAATGAGAAGCACCAGGAGGCGCTGAGCCAGATGGCCCGCGCCCTGGCCGCCCAGAGCCAGAGCGAGGCCGTGGTGGCCGAGACCAGGGAGGAGGCGGACCTGCCCGAGGCCGCGGAAGCCCACTGAACGCCGGGTTCGCCGGCCGGCCGGTCCGCCGCATCCGGCTGGAGCAGGATTGGCCCGAACCGCGCCCAGCACCGCGGCGGCGCCCCTGGACGGGGGCGCTGACCGGGGCGGGGTTGCTGTTGCTGGGCGGTGTCGCCGGCTATGCGCTGGGGGTGGCGGGGCAGCCGCCGCAGCCCCGGCTGCTGCCGGTGCCCGAGGCCGGGCCGGCCGCGCCCTCGCTGGCGGAAGCTCCGGCGCCCCGGGGTGCGGCTGCGGGGTCGGACGCGGCCGCCCCGGGCAGCGCGCTGGAAACGGCGCGAGAGTCGCTCGCGACGGAACTCGCCACCCTGCGCACCGCCCTGGCAGAGGAGACCGACCGGCTGGCCGAGGCCATGCTGGCGCGCAGCGAGGCCGAGGCCCAACTCGCCTTGCTCCGCCGGCGCCTGGCCGGGGAGGCCCCGGAGGCACCCGACCCGGCGCCGGAAACGGCCCCGCCTGCCTCTGCCTCCGCCCCGGCCCGGGAGCCGCCGCAAGCCGCCGACCCGCCGCGCGAGGCGGCGCCGAGGCGCGAGCCGGCGGCGTACCGGTCGCCCCGGGTCTTCCTGCATTTCCCCGCCGGCGCGGCGGAGGCGGCGACCGGCACGGCGGCGCTGCTGCGCGATGCCGGCTTCGAACTTGGTGAGATGCGGGCCGTCACTGCGGCACCGGCGCATCGGGTGGTGCGGTATTTCCACGCGGCGGATGCCGCGGCGGCGGCGCGGCTGGCCGGGCGGCTCGGCCGCGGCTGGGCGATCCAGGATTTCCGCGGCTATGAGCCGGCCCCGCCGCAGCAGACGCTGGAGCTCTGGCTGCCCGACCGCTGAGCGGCCCCCCAACGGGCCCTGGCGGCGCGCCGCTGAAGCGCGCCGCCCGTTGCCCTGAAGCGGCTTCGCCGCTTCAGGCTGTGCGAAGCCCCGGCAGCACGGCGACTCCGGGGCCCCACGGCGTCGCGCAGCGACGTCGTGGGGATTTCAGCCCATGCTGATCGGCGTCAGGTCCTGGAACCAGCTCTGCGCCTGGACGAAGCCCTTCACGTTCTTCGTCATGGCGCGCGGATTCAGGTCATGCGCGACGAAGAGGAAGGGGACATCCTCCAGCACCTTGTCGTGCAGCTCCTTCAGCACCGCATCCTGGGCGGCGGTGTCGAAGGTCTCGTACGCCTTGTTGATCAGGGCGTCGTAGCTCGGCTCGTTCAGGTAGCCCCAATTGTTGCCCACCGGCGCCACCAGGTCCGACTTCAGCAGCCGGATCATCGCGCTGTACGGATCGAGCGCGGTGTAGGTCACGTTGATGGCGTGGCAGCCGCGGATGTTCGGGGATTTCGCGCCCTCCCGCCAGGTGGAGAGCAGGGTGTTCCAGTCGAACACCTCGAAGGTCACCTCGATGCCGATCTCCTTCAGCATCTGCTGCACCGCCTCGTTCATCGCGATCGGCTGCATCTGGCCGGAGCCGGAGGCGGAGATCGCGGTCCTGGTGCGGATCGGGTTGCGCGGGGAGAAGCCGGCCTCGGCCATCAGCTTCTTCGCCGCGGCCAGGTCGTAGGTGACGCGCGGGCTGCGCACCGGGTTCCAGGGGCCGCCCACCGGCACCAGCCCGCCGCCTTCCAGCATCATCCCGCCCAGCATGTCCTTCATGCCGGCGCGGTCGATGGCGAGGTTGGCGGCGCGCCGCACCCGGACGTCCCGCCAGGGGGAGCCCTCCACCAGGGAGAGGTGCCAGGTCCAGTTATGGCCGTACTGGTTGGTCGTGATGTTGAAGCCGGCCTGGCGCAGCGTCGGGATGGTGTCGGGCGGCGGCGCCTCGATGAAATCCACCTGGCCGGAGCGGAGCGCGGCGACGCGGGTGTTCGGTTCCGACAGGGGGAGCAGCAGCACCTTGCCGACCTTCGGGATGCGGGCCGTTTCCCAATAGTCCGGGTTGCGGGCCAGCACGGCGCGTTCCCGCACCTGGAAGCTCTCCAGCTTGAAAGGGCCGGTGCCGACCGGCTGCTGCAGGAATTTGTCGTTGTCGCGGCCCGCGGCTTCCCAAGCGGCGCGATGGGTGATGCCGATCCAGGTCACGCCATAGGGCACCAGGCTGTCCACCACCCGCGTCTCGACGATGAAGGTGTTCGGCCCCTCCGCGTACCAGTTCGAGATCGTCGGCATGCGGGCACGCACCTGGGCGGAGCCGCGCGGATCGAATTCCGGTGCGTCGTTCTTGAAGGCGCGGTTGTAGGAGAAGACGACATCCTCGGCGTCGAGGACCTTGCCGTCGTGGAACTTCACGCCCTCGCGCAGGGTGAAGATCCAGCGCTTGGGGTTGTTGGGGTCCGCCTTCCAGGCGGTGGCGAGGCCGGGCTTCAGCGGCGCGGCGACATCGGCCTTGGACAGGTCCCAGGTGACCAGGTGGTCGAACAGGGTGATGCCCATGAAGCGGTGCCCCTCGGCGCCCTGGTCGGGCATGCCGTTGGGCAGGGGCACGGCGGAGGCGGTCATGCCGATGCGCAGCGTGGTGTTG
The DNA here is from genome assembly GCF_008360935.1 of Siccirubricoccus phaeus. Classification (GTDB taxonomy): domain Bacteria; phylum Pseudomonadota; class Alphaproteobacteria; order Acetobacterales; family Acetobacteraceae; genus Siccirubricoccus; species Siccirubricoccus phaeus. The sequence continues at coordinate 192,390 of NZ_SRXO01000002.1, read as the reverse complement.
GGGGCACCCTGGGCCAAGGCCAGATCCCAGGGCAGGGCCACCGCGGCGCCGAGGCCGCCAAGAAGGGCGCGGCGGCCAAATCCATTCCTCATCCCGTCGCTCCAAAGACGTAAGGCTGACAGGGGGCTAGCAAGGTTCGGGCCGTGTCGGGTGAGGGCGCCGCCCTCCCCCGAACCCCCACCTGCCAAGGGCCGCAAGGCCCTTGGAACCCTTGAGCTTTGCGGTTGAACCCATGGGTTTGAAATTCATGGTTTCCAAGGGCCCTTCGGCCCTTGGCGGGGTGGGTCCGGGAGGGGCAGAGCCCCTCCTGGTACTCAACGCAGGGAAATCGGCGTCAAATCCTGGAACCAGCTCTGCGCCTGGACGAAGCCCTGCACCTTGCTGCTCATCGCCCGCGGGTTCAGGTCATGCGCGATGAATAGGAACAGCGCGTCGTCCACCACCTTCGCGTGCAGCTCCGCCACCAGCCGGTCCTGGGCAGCGAAGTCGAAGGTGGTGTTGATCCGGTCGATGATGGCGTCGTAGTCGGGGTCGCTGAAATAGCCCCAATTATTGGCAACCGGCGGCGCCAGGTCGGTCTTCAGGAAGCGGATGAAGCCGGAGAAGGGATCGGCCGCGCCGTAGGAGACGTTCACCGCCGTCACCCCGCGGTTGGAGGGCGCCCTGGCCCCGTCCCGCCAGATGCCGAGCAGGGCGTTCCACTCGATCACCTCGAAGGCGATCTCGATCCCCACCTCCTTCAGGTTCTGCTGCACTGCCTCGTTCATCGGCAGGGGCTGCATCTGGCCGGAGCCGGAGGGGGAGATAGCGACCTTGGTCCGCAGCGGGTTGCGCGGGGAGAAGCCGGCCTCCGCCAGCAGCTTCCGCGCCTCCTCCGGGGCGTAGCGCGGGCGGAAGCCGGGCGTGCCGTACCAGGGGCTGTCCGCGACCACCAGCCCTTGGCCCGGCTTCATCAGCCCGCCCAGCATCTGTGCCATGCCGTCGCGGTCGATCGCCAGGTTGGCCGCCTTGCGCACCCGGATGTCCCGCCAGGGCGAGCCCTCCACCATGGAGAAGTGATAGGTCCAGTTGTGCGGGTACTGGTTGGTGACGATCTGGAACCCGGCCTGGCGCAGCGCCGGCACCGCATCCGGCGGCGGCGCCTCGATGAAATCCACCTGGCCGGAGCGGAGCGCGGCGACGCGGGTATTCGCTTCCGGCAGCGGCAGCAGGATCACCTTCCCGACTTTCGGAATGCGCGTCGCGTCCCAATGCTCCGGGTTGCGGGCCAGCACGGCGCGCTCCCGCACTGCGAAGCTTTCCAGCTTCCATGGCCCGGTGCCGATGGCCTTTTCCAGGAAGGCGTCCCAGCTCCGCCCCGCCGCCTCCCAGGCGCCGCGATGGGTGATGCCGACATAGGTGACGCCATAGGGGATGAGGCTGTCGGGCCGCGTGGTCTCGAGGATGAAGGTGCCCGGCCCCTCCGCATACCATCTGCTGATGGTCGGCAGGCGGATGCGCGCCTGGGCGGAGGCGCGCGGGTCGAAATGCGGCGCACCGCTGAGGAAGGCGCGGTCGAAGGAGAAGACGACATCCTCGGCCGTCATCACCTTGCCGTCGTGGAATTTCACCCCCTCCCGCAGGGTGAAGATCCAGCGCTTGCTGTCCCCGGGATCGATCTTCCACTCCGTCGCCAGGGCCGGGCGCAGCACCGCCGGCCGGTCGGATTTCGAGAGATCCCAGGAGACGAGCTGGTCATAGACCGTGATGCCCATGAAGCGGTGGCCCTCTCCGCCCTGATCCGGGACGCCATTGGACATGGGGATGGCGGAGGCGGTCATGCCCACGCGCAGCACGGTGCCGGGCGTGCCCTGGGCGAGGGCAAGGTCGTAAGGCAGGGTCGTGGCCGCGAGGCCGCCGAGCAAGGCACGGCGCGTGGGATGCATCTTCGGGGTCTCCCTGTTTCTTTGCTGTCCGAGAGACCTGGCGTTTCCTGCCGCCCTGCCGCGGTCGTGCCGCGGCAGGCTATGCGAGGCTTGGGAATCTGACCGTTCCCGGCTCCCCCCGGCGCCGCGATGCGGTGCCGCGGGCCGTCAGCCCAGCGAGATCGGCGTGAGGTCCTGCATCCAGGATTGCGCCTGGACGAAGCCCTTCACCCGCGGGCTCATGGCGCGCGGGTTCAGGTCATGGGCGATGAAGATCGCGACATCCTGCTCCACCAGATGCGCATGCAGGCTGCGGAGCAGGGTGGCCTGCTTCTCGTCGTCGAACTCCTCCAGCACCTGATCCATCAGCCGGTCGGCGGTGGCGTCGTTGCAATGGCCCCAATTGAAGGCGACGGGCGCGGCGAACTTCGCATGCAGCACGCGGATGAAGCCCGTATAGGGGTCGATCGGCGCCCAGCTTGCATTGATCGCGGTGCAGCCCCGGGCGGAAGGGGCGGCCGCGCCCTCCCGCATCATGGTGAAGAGGGTGTTCCAATCGGCCACCTCGAAGGACACGTCGAAGCCGACCTCCTTCAGGTTCTGCTGCACGAATTCGTTCATCGGCAGCGGCTGCATCTGGCCGGAGCCGCTGGGCGAGATGGCGACCTTCACGCGCAGCGGGTTGCGCGGCGAATGGCCCGCCTCCGCCATCAGCCTGCGCGCCGCTTCCGGGTCGTAGCCCGGCCGGGTCTTCGGCGTGCCGTACCAGGGATGGCTGGCGGGGACGATGCCGGCGCCTTCCTCCATCATGCCGCCGAGCAGCGCCTTGATCCCCGTGCGGTCGATGCCGAGATTGGCGGCGCGGCGGATGCGCGGATCGCGCCAGGGCGAGCCTTCCAGATAGGAGACCCACCACATCCAATTATGCGGGTAGGTGTTGGAGACGATCTGGAAGCCGGCGGCGCGCAGGGCGGGGATGGCGTCGGGCGGCGGTGCCTCGATGAAATCCACCTGGTTGGCGCGCAAGGCGGCGACGCGGGTATTGGCATCGGCCAGGGGCAGCAGCACCAGCCGCTCGCAGCGCGGGATGCGGGCGGCGTCCCAATACTGCGCGTTGCGGGTCATCACCGCGCGTTCCCGCACGTTGAATTGCTCCAGCTTCCACGGGCCGGTGCCGACGGGTTTGGTCAGATAGGTGTCCCAGTTGCGCCCCGCCGCCTCCCAGGCGCCGCGATGGGTGATGCCGATCCAGAAGAGCAGGTAGGGCAGGCAGGAATCGACCCGGTTCGTCTCGATGACGAGGGTGTAGGGCCCTTCCGCGTAGTAGCGCGCGACGGTGAAGAGGCGGGTGCGGCCGAGCGCGGCAGCGCGCGGGTCGAAGGCCGGGCCGTCCTGCTTCAGCAGGCGGTCGAAGGAGAAGACGACGTCCTCCGCGGTGAAGGGCTTGCCGTCATGGAAGGTGACGCCCTGGCGCAGGGTGAAGATCCAGCGCTGCGGGTTGGCGGGGTCGACGCGCCATGCGGTGGCGAGGCCGGGGCGCAGCGTGGCGGCGCGGTCGGCATGGGACAGGTCCCAATGGACGAGCTGGTCGTAGAGGGTGATGCCCATGAAGCGCTGCCCCTCCGCGCCCTGGTCCGGGACGCCGTTGGAGAGGGGCACGGCATTGGCCGTCATGCCGACGCGGAGGGTGCCGGAGGCAGTCTGGGCCTGGGCGAGGTCCCAAGGGAGACCGGCGGCGGCGAGGCTGGCGAAGAGCGAGCGTCGGGGGAGGGTCAGGGGCATGGCGCGGCTCCGCTCGAAGGCGGGGTGAGGCTAGAGGATTGCGCGAGGATTGGGCAAATATCTGTTTTCGCAAATTATATGTGCTTTTGCGGCCCTCTATGGGCATTTCATAGTCAGTTCCAACGACCGGGCGACGATGCCCGGCGGCAAGCGAGCACATTTCCGTCCTTGCCGCCGCCAACGCCCACCCCCTCACCCGCCACAATTCGGGGGTCATCATCCTGGCGGTCCCGCTCTCACCCCGGCTCGGCCGCGCCATGTCGGGCCGATCCGGGTCCGGTCCTCCTGAACCGGTGACCCACGCCCTGGTCGTGTCCAGCTTCGGTTTGCGCAGCCGGGCCGATCGCAGGCTAGGCTGGCGGGGCCAGGCGGCCCGGCAAGGGCCGCCGCCAGGGAGATCGTCCATGCGCCTTACCCGCCGCGCCGCCTTCGGTGCCGCCGCCAGCCTGCTGCCCATGCCTGCGCTCCGCGCCCAGCCCGCGGAGCCCATCCGCGTCGGCGTGCTGACCGACCTTTCCGGCCCCTACCGCGACGTCACCGGCCCCACCTCCATCGCCTGCGTCCGCCAGGCGGTGGAGGAGTTCACCGCGCAGAACCCGGACATCCGGGTGGAGATCATCTCCGCCGACCACCAGAACAAGCCGGATGTCGGCATCAACACCGTGCGGCAATGGTTCGACCAGCGCGGCGTGGATGTGGTGACGGATGTCGGCAACAGCGCCATCGCGCTCGGCATCAACCCGGTCTGCGTGGAGAAGGACCGCATCCACCTGAACGCCTCGGCCGGCACCTCGGACCTCACCGGCAAGGCGTGCACGCCCAACTCCATCCATTGGTCCTACGACACCTGGTGCCTCTCCAACACCTCCGGCACCGCGCTGACGAAGATGGGCGGCGACGCCTGGTACTTCATCACCGCCGACTACGCCTTCGGCCATGCGATCGAGCGCGACACCCAGCGCTTCATCGAGGCGGCGGGCGGCAGGCTGCTCGGCGCCTCGCGCTACCCCTTCCCGCAGACCACCGATTTCTCCGCCTTCCTGCTGCAGGCGCAGGCCAGCCGGGCGAAGGTGCTCGGCCTCGCCATGGCCGGCGACGACGTGCTGAATTGCGTGAAGCAGGCGCAGGAATTCGGCCTGACACGCAGCATGCGCCTGGCGGCCATCATCGGCTCCATCACCGCCGTCATCTCGGCCGGGCTGCCGACCATGCAGGGCATGTACATCGCCGAGACCTTCTGGTGGGACCTGAACGAGCGCACCCGCGGCTTCACCCAGCGGGTCCGCCAGAAGCTGCCGGCCAATGTCTGGCCGAATTACGTGCATGCCGCCAACTACTCCGGCGTGCTGCATTACCTGAAGGCGGTGAAGGCGATGGGCGTGCCGGCGGCCAAGGCCAGCGGCCGCGCCGTGGTGGCGCAGATGAAGCGCATGCCGACGGATGACGACGCCTTCGGCCCCGGGCTGATCCGCGAGGATGGGCGGAAGATCCACCCCTCCTTCCTGCTCCAGGTGAAGAAGCCGGGGGAGGAGCGCTACCCGGGCGATGTCTATACCCTGGCGGCGACGGTGCCGGCGGAGGAGGCCTTCCGGCCAATGAGCGAGGGTGGGTGCCCCGTGGTCCGGGGGTAGAGCGACCCGCCGCCGCCCCATCGGCCCGCCCCACCCGGCCGCAACCGCGCCGCCCGCTGCCCTGAAGCGGCGGCTTTGCCGCTTCAGGCTGTGCGACGCCGCCCGGCCTGCGGCGACTCCGGGGCCCCGCGGCGTCGCGCAGCGACGTCGTGGGGATCTAGGCCACGCTGTAGGCCGGCGCCCCGTCGAAGCGCTGCAGCTTCTCGATATGCATCCAATTGTGCTGCCGCCCGATCCGCTGCAGCAGGTCGGTGATCTCGGTGATGCCGTTCCCCTTCGGCGGCTCCTTGAACAGGAAGCGGGCGCGGAAATGGTCCACCAGGAAGGTGTGGCCGCCCATCGCCGGCCACACCTGCGCGCCGCGGCTGCCGATGCCGGCCAGGGTGAAGGCGGAGCCCTCCGCCGCCGCGCCCAGCGTGATGCCGATGGCGTGCGGGTCGCGCTCGCTCTCGACGAAGACGTCGACGCCCACCAGCTCCCGTGTCGTCGCGGCGCGGTACCAGGTGATCTGTGGCCATTGCTTCAGCGCGATCGGGCGGTATTCGCGCTCCGGCACCTTCTCGCTCTCGCGGCCCAAATTGGCGATGATGCGCTCGACGAAGGCCCGGGTCGGCGCCCCCTGCCCTTCCGGCGCGATGTCGCCGGTCAGGTCGCGGCCCTCCTCCAGCGTCACATACAGCGCGTGCTCCACCTTCCGCGCCGTGGCGAAATCGCCGATATGCCGCAGCAGCATCAGCGCCGAGAGCAGCAGCGCCGTCGGGTTGGCGATGCCCTTTCCCGCGATCTGCGGCGCCGAGCCGTGCACCGCCTCGAACATCGCCACATGGTCGCCGAGATTGGCCGATGGCGCAACGCCCAGCCCGCCGACCAGCCCGGCCGCCAGGTCGGAGAGGATGTCGCCATTCATGTTGGTCATGACCGTGACGTCGAATTGCTCCGGCCTTATGACCATCTGGTGGGCGCAATTGTCGACGATCATGTGCTCATGCGTCAGCCCGGCGTAGTCCTTAAGCACCTGCTCGCCGACGCGCTTCATCATGCCTTCGGTCAGCTTCATGATGTTCGCCTTGGTGGCGACCGTCACCTTCTTCCGCCCCTCCGCCTCGGCGACGGCGGCAGCCAGGCGCACGATGCGCTCGCACCCCACCTCGGTGATCAGCTTCAGGCATTGCGCCACGCTCGGTGTCTGCATGTGCTCGATGCCGGCGTACACATCCTCGACATTCTCGCGCACCACGACGAAGTCGATGCCACGCCCGCTGAAGGGCGTGTGGATGCCGGGCAGTTCCCGCACCGGGCGGACATTGCCGTACATCTCGAAGATTTTTCGCAGTGTGACGTTGGCGGATTTCTCGCCATAGCCCACCGGCGTTTCCAGCGGGCCCTTCAGCGCCACGCCGGTGCGGGCGATGCTGTCCAGCGTCTCCTGCGGTGCGCCGGTGGAGATCCCCTTGCGAAAGGCCTCGGCGCCGGCCAGCGCCTCCTCCCAGGCGATGCGGGCGCCGGCGGCGTCCAGCACCTGGCGCACCGCCGCCATCACCTCCCTGCCGATGCCGTCGCCGGGGATGGCGGTTACGGGGACCTTCTCGCGGGCGGTCTCGGCGGGGGCGGTCTCGGCGGGCAGCGGCATCGGGCTTACATCCATCGGGGCAATCCTATGGGCCGGGTCGGGCGCCGCGCGGGCGGAGGCGCGGATCATGGTTCGGCATATCGTTCCAGCGCATGGTTCACGCCTCCGGGCGTTCCGCCCTTCGGCGATCAGGCCATCATGCTGCACCGCGGCATATAGCGCATCGGGATGAAATCCGCATGGGCGCCCCGCGCCCCAGGTGCCTTCACGTCGCCGCAATGAAACCGTAGGCCGGGTAGCGGCTGGCGCCGAAATCATTCACCCGCGGATACCAGATCCGTACCAGGGACCAGTCATTGCCGGGGGAGACGTCCAGCACCGGCTGGTCCGTCGCCACCCGCCCCTTGGCGCGGCCGGAGGCCCAATTGGCGTGGTCCACCCGGATCTCCCGCGCCGAGATGACGCGCGAGACCACGGAAAGATGCCCCCGCGGCAGGCGGGAGGTGCGCATCAGCACCAGCACGCTGCCCGGCCGTGGCCGCCTTTCTCGTCGGTACTGGCCGGACGCGGCCTCCCACCACTCCCAGGCATCGCCGCGCAGCGGAATGCCGCTGCGCTGCCGCGCATAGGGCACGCAGGACCATTCCCCCGCCGCGCCCGTCGGCGCCGGCGGCGTGCGGCGCGAGGTGCCGCAGGCCGCCAGCAGCAGCGGCAGGCCCAGCACCCCGCGCCGGGCCCAGCCCGTGCCCCCTCGCCATCGCTCCAGCATACCCCCGGGACCCCCCGATCCCGTGGCGATCCTATCACACCCCGCAACAGATCGCCCATGGGAATTGAACTTTGCCAGGGGCTTGCGATAAGACACTGTTACGCCGCACGCAGACGCTCGCGCAATGGCGAGGAGTATGCTGAAAAGGGGGGAAAGGTGACCTGTTCTCGACCTGCCCCGCCGGGGGGCAAGGGCCCTGCCCGGGACGCGGCGGGACACCACGCATCAAGGCCGGCTGCCCCGGCCGCGGGCCTTCCCCCGCGGCCAAGGCAGGCGGCGAACACCAAGCAGACCTCACCCGCAGGAAGGGTCACGTGATGAGCAAGACAACCACTCCACCCCGGCGCAAAGCCTATGCGCTGCTGCTCGGCGCCGCGCTGCTGCCGGCCTCGCCGGCCCTGGCCGTGCCGCGCTGCCCGACCGAGGCCGACCAGACGGTGTTCGAGCTGGAAGCGCTGAAGACCGAGCTGATGGTGGTCGCCACCACCTGCCACATGGAAGACCGCTACAACGCCTTCGTCGAGCGCTTCAAGCCGACCCTGGCGAGCAACGGCCGCGCCTTCGGCCAGTATTTCGCCCGGGTGCATGGCCGCGCCGGCACCCGGCAGAACGACATCTTCATCACCGAGCTGGCCAATGCCCGCTCCAACGCCGCCCGTCAGCTCGGGAGCGATTTCTGCCCGCGCAACAGCGGCCTCTTCAGCGAGGTGATGGCGCTGGTCGGCGCTACCGACCTGGCGCCCTATGCCGCGGGCAAGGATCTGCTCTCCGCCGGCGTCACCGCCTGCGAAGGCGCCCCGGCACCCCGCCCCGCCGCCGCCACCCGCCGCGCCTCCCGCTGAGGTCCCGCCCTGGTGACAAAAAAGATGCGCCGGGCCACCGCGAAGCCCCTCGGCGGCCTCGCCCTGGCCGCCCTGCTCGCCGCCTGTGCCCAGCAGCAGGCGGCGGGGCCCGCCGCGCGGGTCTATGCCGTGGACCTGCAGGGCCAGGCGAAGAACTGCACCGTGCCGACGAATGTGTCGCTGCGGCCGGAGCGGGCCACGGATGCGACGATGTCGCTGGACAATGACGGCGGGTGGTGCGGCGTCACCGTCGCCCAGCCCGGGCCGAAACCCTATGATTACGGCGTGGTCCGCACGCGGCCGTCCAACGGCCGGGTGCTGATCCGCACGGTGGGGGACAGGACCCGGGTGGACTACTTCCCGAACGCCGCCTTCGGCGGGACGGATAATTTCGCCGTGCGGCTGATGCCGGGCGGGGTGGAGATGAATGTGGCGGTGACGGTCGCCTATACGCCGCCACCGGCGCCGCCGGCCCCACCCACGCCGCCGGCCAGGACGCCGGCAAGGCGGCGCTAGAGCGTGATCGGTTGAGGTCGATTCGACCGAAACCGTGAATCACGCGACCAAACAAAGAGCTGGAGCGGGGTGCGTGAGCGAAAGCGAACGCATCACGCCCCGGCCAGAGGCAGGGGGCGCTGCCCCCTGCACCCCCGCCGGGGAGGGGACCCCTCCCCGGACCCCGGTATAAGTTTGCTCCCTAGGCCGCCTTGCGCGCCGCCGGGACACGCCGCATGGCGCCGCCGGGCGTGGCGCCGGGTACGGCTGCGGCATAGTCGGCCGCCAGCAGCAGCTTGGCGAAATCGACGCCGGTCTCCACCCCCATGCGCTGGAACAGCCAGACCACATCCTCCATCGCCACATTGCCCGTGGCGCCCGGCGCGAAGGGGCAGCCGCCAATGCCGCCAGAGGCGGCGTCGAACACCCGGCAGCCCGCCTCCCAGGCCGCCGTCACATTGGCGATGCCCATGCCGTAAGTGTCATGGCCGTGATAGGCGAAGCGGTGACCCCATTTCTCCTGCGCCACGGTGAAGATGCGGCGCACCTGGTCCGGCGCGGCATTGCCGGTGGTGTCGGCCAGCGCGATCTCCATCTCCGGGTCCAGCTCGGCGATGCGGCCGATCAGCGCCAGCACCGGCGCGTCCGGCACCACCCCCTCGAAGGGGCAATGGAAGACGCAGGAGAGGTTGAAGCGGATCTTCGTCCCCTTCGGCGCCTCCCGCACGATGGCGGCCAGATCGGCGAAGCTGTCCTCCAGCGGGCGGTTCAGGTTGGCCTTGTTGTGGCTCTCCGTCGCCGACATGAAGAGGCCGAGCCGGTCCGCCCCGGCATTCATCGCCAGCTCGAACCCCTTCCGGTTGGGGACCAGCACGGTGCTCTCCAGCCCCTCGAGCTGCTTCGCGGCCTTCAGCACCTCGCCGGTATCGGCCATCTGCGGCACGGCGCGGGGGGAGACGAAGCTGCCCACCTCCATGCGGCGCAGCCCGGCCTCGTAGCTGGCGCGCACCAGGGCGATCTTGGTCTCGGTCGGCACGAAGGGGCCGATGCTTTGCAGCCCGTCGCGCGGCGCGACCTCGGAGAGGATGGCGGTTTCGGTCATGGCAGAGCGTTCTCCCGATGGTGCTGGCGCCAATGGCGGAGGGGCAAGGCTAGAGCAGATCGCCGGAGGGCGGCATCGCCCGGAGGCGTGAATCTGCTCTACAAGCCATAAGCTAGAGCGGTTTCGCGCTGCACAGTCAGCGTGAAACCGCTCTAGTGTCCTGCCCGCGAAGTTCGCTGGACTTCCAGCGAACGCCGCGGACAAGCAGGCCACTGAAAACACAGGCTAGTGGCCCGAGAACGAAAGTCCGCGGGACTTCGGAAGCGGGACACCAGTGTCCTGCCCGCGAAGTTCGCTGGATTTCCAGCGAAGGCAGCGAACAAGCAGGCCACTGCAAACGAGAGCTGGTGTCCCGCTTCCGAAGTCCGCAGGGCTTCGGAAGCGGGACACTAGAGCAGATGCCGTCAGGGGGGAAATCGGCGCCGCCTCAGCCTCCTGGCCCCAGCGCCGCCGCCAGATGCTCCGCCAGCAGGCCAGCGGCGGGGGAGAGCGAGGGAGCACGGTGCAGGCGGATATCGGCCTCCGGCAGGGGCGGCATGCCCTCCCGCGGGCCCAGCCGGCGCAGCCGTGGCGGGAAGGTGCCGGATTTCACCACCGTCACCGCCAGCCCTTCCGCCGCCACCGCCTCCACCGCCGCCAGGCTGTGGCTGACGAAGGCCAGCCGCCAGGGCCGCCCCGCCGCATCCAGCGCCGCCATGGCCCAGTGGCGGAACAGGCAGCCCTCCGGGTAAAGCGCCACCGGCAGCGGCGCCGCCGCCTCCACCGCCGGGTCCGTCCCCGCCGCCCAGACCGCCTGCTCCCGCCGCAGGAATTCGCCGCCGCCCTGGCCGGCCGGATGCATGGCGATGACGAGGTCATGCGCCTCGCCCAGCCGCTCCACCATGCCGGAGGTCAGCCCGGTCTCCATCTCCACCCTGATCTCCGGCTGCGCCGCGGCGAAGCCGGCCAGCAGCCTCGGCATCAGCAGGGCACCGTAATCATCCATCACCCCGAGCCGCACCCGCCCGCCGATCCGGTGCCGCCGCAGCCGCGCCACCGCCTCCTCCTGCAGCCTGAGGATGCGGCCGGCATAGCCCAGCAGCCCCTCCCCCGCCGGGCTCAGCGCCACATGCACAGTGCTGCGCTGGAACAGCGCGACGCCGAGCCGCGCCTCCAGCCGCCGCACCTGCATGCTGACCGCCGATTGGGTGCGGTTCAGCCGCGAAGCGGCGCGGGTGAAGGAGCGGTGCTCGGCCACCGCCAGGAAGGCCTGCAGCAATTCGGGGTCGAGCAGGGGCTGGGTCATCGCAGCTTGTTATAGCCTCCATCAGGCAAATGCCATTCCGTGATGAAGCGCCGCATGGATAGCTGCTGCCCCCGCGGGGCGGAGGCAGGCGGCGCGTGAACGAGACCATCGGCATCCTGGCCGCCATGTGCTCCAGCGGCCTCGGCGGCACCGCCATCGCCGCGACGCGCTACCTGGCAGGCGCGGCCGATCCGCTGACCATCGGCGCCTGCCGCTTCGGCATCGGCTTCCTGCTGCTGGCGGGGCTGGGGGCCTGGCAGGGCGGAGGGCGGCATGGCCGCCCCTGGCCGGCGCGGCGGGACTGGCCGGCGGTGGCCGGGCTCGGGCTGCTGTTCTTCGGGCTGTTCCCGGTGCTGTTCAACGCCTCACTCATCTACACCACCGCGGCGCGGGCGGCGCTCGCCCTTTCCACCCTGCCGCTGCTGACCATGGCGGCGGCGGCGATGCTTGGGGTGGAGGCGCTGACGGCGCGGAAGAGCCTCGGCGTGGCGGTGGCGACCGGCGGGGTGGCGCTGGCGCTGCTGGCCGGGCTGGGCACGGCGCCGGACGGGGCGTGGCGGGGCGATGCGCTGATGGCGGCGGCGGCGCTCTGCATGGCGCTCTACAATGTCTGGTCGCGGCCCTTCATCCGCCGCAGCGGCGCGCTGCCCTTCACCGCCCTCGGCATGGGGGTGGGGGCGGCGGCGCTGGCGGGGCTGGCCTGGGCGCGCGGGGACCTGGCGGCGCTGGCCGGATTCGGCCTGCCGCAATGGCTGGCGATGCTGCATCTCGGCCTGTTCGGCAGCGCCCTGACCTTCTGGCTCTGGGCCTTTGCCCTCGTCCGCACCACGCCGACGCGGGTGGCCGTCTCCGTCACCGTGAACCCGGTCACGGCAGCGCTGCTGGGCGCCGTGCTGCTGGGGGAGCCGATCCGCTGGAACCTGGTGCTGGGGCTGGCCGCGGTGCTGGCAGGCATTGCCCTGGCAAGCACCGGCGGGCCGCGGGCGGCGGCCGGTTGATCGGGTTTCGGCTCAATTCGCCAGGCTGGGCCGGCGAACTCACGGCGGGGTCCGGGAAGCATTGCCGGCAATGCCAGGCAACCCCGCCCGGCGGAGGTGCAGGGCCGCGGGCACGGCCTGCGACGAGCCTCCTGCTCGGGGGGCAGCGGGGGCAAAGCCCCCATTCTCAGCCCTTCGCCAGCAGCTCCCGGAAGACGTGGTCGTTATGCGCCCCGGCGGCAGGACCGGTCCAGCGCACCATCTCCCGTGGCGCCACGCCGTCGAAGCGGAAGGGCGCCGCCGGGTGCAGCACCTGCCCGATCAGCGGGTCGCTCACCTCCATTACCAGCTCCCGGGCGCGGAAATGCGGGTCCTCGGCGCAATCCCGCATGTCGTAGAGGCGGGAGCAGGGCACCTCGGCCTTCTCCAGGATCGCTTCCGCCTCGGCCGCCGGCAGGGTGCGGGTCCAGTCGGCGATCATGCCGTCCAGCTCCCCCACATGCTCGCAGCGGAGGCCGTTATTGGCGAAGCGCGGGTCGCTGGCCGCTTCCGGCCGGCCGATCGCCGCCATCAGCCGGCGGAAGATGAGATCGGAATTGCCGGCGATGCAGAGCCATTTGCCATCGGCGCAGGGATAGGTGTTGGTCGGCGCGGCGGTCTTGATCGCCGCCCCCTGGGGCTGCCGCACCCAGCCGAACAGCCCGTATTCCGGCAGCATCCCCTCCATCAGCGAGAACACGCTGCCAACCAGGTCCACGTCGATGACGCGCCCCCTGGCATCCGGATCGCCCTTCACCTGCCAGCAGGCGGCGACCAGCGCCATGGCCGCGTACATCCCCGCCAGGTCGTCGCTGATGGAGACGCCGCAGCGCGGCGGCGGCAGCTCGTTCTGCCCGGGATTGGCGGTCAGGTGGCGCAGCCCGCCCATCGCCTCGCCGATCGCGCCGAAGGCCGGCTTGTCGCGATAGGGCCCGTCCTGCCCATAGCCGCTGACCCGGGCGATGACGAGGCGCGGGTTCACCGCGTGCAGATCGGCCGGGCCGAGGCCGTAGCGTTCCAACTGGCCGGGGCGGAAATTCTCCACCAGCGCATCGGCGCGGGCGATGAGCTGCCGCACCTTCGCCTTCCCCTCCGCGCTCTTCAAATCCAGCGTGACGGAGAGCTTGTTGCGACCATGCACGCTGAACCAGACCGCGTGCCCCTCCACCTGGCTGCCCCAGCCGCGCACCGGGTCGCCCTCCGGCGGCTCCACCTTGATGACCTCGGCGCCGAGATCGGCCAGCAGCCGCGTGGCGAAGGGCGCGGCGATGTAGTGGCCGAGCTCGACCACCTTGAGGCCGGCGAGCGGCAGGGCGGCGTTGGTCGCTTGCATGGGTCCCCCCGGAAGGCCAGCCCCTTCCTTAGCCGCTTCCTGGCGTGGCGGGAAAGCCGGGGCGACGGCTCAGAACAAGGTGCTGAACTCCGCCGGCACCAGCCGCGCCGCCTCGCTGTAGAAATACTCGCGCTGGACGTATTCGCCATTCGCCACCCGCTGGCCGAGGGCGACGGACCGCGCCGTCTCCGCCGCGAAGCCGAAGCCTGGTTCCAGGTGCTGGCCGAAATGCTGCACCAGCCCCGCCACATGATGCTCCGCCTCCGCGTCGCTGCGGCGGGCATGGTCGCCGAACTCCGTGGCGTAGTCCCAGCCACGGGTCACCCGCTGGCGCTGCAGCCGCCAGGGCTGGTCGAAATGCTTCAGGTGGAACAGGTAGAAATGCTCGTGGAAGCGGATCGGGTTGGTGGAGCTGTGCAGCCCGCCGCCGAACCGCGTCGGGATGCGGGCGAAGCAATGCTTGCTGACCGCCGCGTTGTAGAAGACGTGGCGGCGCTGGACGAGGATCGGGAGATGCGGCTGGAAGGCCGGCTCCCGCTGCGGGATGTGCAGCAGCTCCAGCCCGATGCCGCAGAGCGAGTCCGGCCGCACCGCGGCGATGAACCCCGCCAGCCCGCCCGGGTGGTGGCGCGGATCGGCGACGAGGAATTCGTCCACGTCGCAGACGAAGCCGCAGTCGAAATACTGCAGCAGCCCCTCATGCAGCTTGGAGGCGGCGATGACCCGCCCCCTTTCGTCGTAATTCACCCGCGGCACGCGCAGGATATTGGCCCGGCCGAGCCCCGCCGTGGAAAGGTCGGTCGAGCCGTGATCGACCACGAAGAGGTTCTCCTGCCCCAATTGCCGGCCGTGATACTCGACCCAGCGGCGGAGCATGAAGTCCTCGTTATGCGCGAAGGTCAGGGCGAAGATCCGCATCGGCATCCCTTGGGCCGGAGCAGGCCCGCTTGAAGGTCGACCCACCCGAAGCGCGACTCACGCGCCCAGGCGACAGCCCCGATCGCGTGGCGCGCGGGCGGCAGCGGGCGCATCGCGCGCCGGCATGGGCGGCCGCGCCTGCCCGCGGCGAGGGCGCGGCGGGCGGGACCGGCCCCCCGGCATCCGATGCGCCGGCGGGGGCGGCACCTCCGGCGTGCCATCGCCGTCCGGAACGGCGTAGCAGCTTTACCGGAAGCGTGACAATCGGCCTGCGCCCCGCCCCCTCCCCGCCACGCGCCGTTGCACGCGACGTTCCCACCCGCCTTCCGCAAGGATCGGTCAATCCTTCCCCGATACAATCCCCCCTGAGGTCGCGTGGCGGCCTCACTCTCCCCAACAGCGCCGAGGCGGGCGCCCGCCCCTTATCCGGGCCCCGCCAACTCGCCGGCGCCGACTTCGGGGGCGGGGCCCCTCCAGGGTTCCGCCCCCGCTTTTTTTTCGGCACCCTCCCGTATCGCACCACTCGGGAGAGACCAGATGCCGGATGCCGCCCCGCCCCCCGACGCCCCCTCGCGCGACGCCATCCTCGCCGAGGCCGCCGGCCTCGGCCGTGCCTGGGCCGATCATCCGCAGGACGTGTCCGAGGCGATCGCCAACGCCGCCAAGCTGCGCAGCGCCTTCCGCCGCCCCGCCGCCCCGGCCGCGGAGCCCATGCCGCCCTATGCGGCGCCGCGGGGGGACGGCCGATGACCGCACCGCATGCGCTGAGCCTCGCCGCCGCCGGCGCGCTGATCGCCGCCCGCCAGCTTTCCCCGGTGGAGCTGCTGACGGATTGCCTGGCGCGCATCGAGGCGCTGGAGCCGAAGCTGAACGCCTGCATCTGCCTGCTGCCGGAGGAGGCGATGCAGGCGGCGAAATCGGCCGAGGCGGAGATCGCCGCCGCCGGCCCGCGCGGCCCGCTGCACGGCATTCCAGTGGGGCTGAAGGACATCATCGACCTGGAGGGCCACCCCACCACCTGCCATTCGAAGCTACAGCTCGACCGGGTGGCGGAGGCGGATGCCGCGGTGGTGGCGCGGCTGCGGGAGGCCGGGGCGATCTTCCCCGCCAAGCTGGCGACGCATGAATTCGCCATCGGCGGCCCGGCCTTCGACCTGCCCTTCCCGCCGGCGCGCAACCCCTGGAACCCGGCGCACCATCCGGGCGGCTCCTCCTCCGGCTCCGGCGCCGCCGTGGGTGCGCGGATGCTGCCGGCGGCGCTGGGGACGGATACCGGCGGCTCCGTGCGGCACCCGGCCAGCCATTGCGGGCTGGTCGGCCTCAAGCCGACCTACGGGCTGGTCTCCCGCCGCGGCGTTTTCCCGCTGGCCTTCACCCTGGACCATGTCGGGCCGATGACCCGGACGGTGCGGGACAACGCCATCCTGCTCGGCGTGATGGCCGGGCACGACCCGGGCGACCCCGGGAGCGCGCCGCATGCGCGGGAGGATTACGCGCGCGACCTGCATAAGGGGCTGCGCGGGCTGAAGATCGGCTTCGTCCGGCATTTCCATGAGGTGGACACGCCGGCGACGCCGGAGATGGCGGCGGCGCTGGATGCCGCGGCGGCGCTGCTGGCGAAGGAAGGCGCGGTGCTGAGCACGGTGGTGCTGCCGCCGCTCGGCGAATTCGCCGCCGTCAACCGCGCCATCATGCTGCCGGAGGCCGGCGCCATCCACGAGGCCTGGCTGAAGGAGCGGCCGGGCGACTACGCCGCGGTGACGCGCCGGCGGCTGCTGCCCAGCCAATTCGTCACCGGCACCGACTACGTCCAGGCCCAGCGGCGGCGGCGGGAACTGGTGGCGGCGGTGGAGGCGGCGTTCCGGGAGGTGGATCTGCTGCTCTGCGCCAGCTCCATGGACCCGGCCTGCCGGATCGACGATGCGGCGGAGGTGGAGCGGACCTATCCGCGCCAGGCCCGCACGCCCTTCAACGTCACCGGCCACCCGGCGCTCAGCCTCATGTGCGGGCTGAGCCGGGCGGAGGGGCTGCCGCTCGGCATGCAGCTCGTCGGGCCGAGCTTTTCCGAGGCGCTGATCTACCGCGCCGCCGCGGCCTATGAGCGGGCGGCGCCCTGGGCGGGGATGGCGCCGAAGCTGTGAGGCCAGGAGGGGCTTTGCCCCCTCGGCCTGTTCCGCGGGCCGTGGCCGGTTGTCGTGCCGGGATGCCGCGCGGCGAAGTCCCCGACGCGCAAGCCGAACCATGGCCGGGGCTTGGGATGCGCTCGACGGTGTCGAGGGCGCGAAACGCGCAGGGCCATCAGCCCTTCGTCGGCAGCTCCTGCTGCGGCACCGGCATGTCAGCCGCGCCGGCCGTATCCGGCTCGCATTGCTCCTGGCCGCGATCGGCCGCTGCTGGCGTGGCGGGCACCGCCGCCACCCCGGCCAGCCCCAGGGTCAACATCGTCCGGCGCAGAAACTCCGCCCAGGCATCGGGTCGGCGCTCCATGGCATCCTCTCCCCAACAAGCCCACGCATTCTGCACCAGAAGTTGTGGCGCGAAGACGGCGGAAATATTCCCAGATGTTTCAAAGCCCTGCTCAACGATGCTCAGATGATCACAAAGGTGAGAGTGTTGCAACCCTTGCGCTCGATGGTCGCGGCGGGGCGGCCGACTCCAGCGGCTGGCGCAACCCGCCCGGTCGCGCAGCGGGCCTCCGCCCACCCCCGTAGGTAAAAGCGGCGCCCGGCAGCCCCGGGCCGGCACGAGGCCGCGCCGGGTTCCGGCCCGCCGCCGCCTCGCCTATCCTCCCGTCGCCCATGCCGAACCGCCGCCCCCTCCTCGCCGCCGCCCTGCTGTTCCCCGCCTTGGCCCGCGCCCAGGCGCCGGAGCCCTGGCCCAGCCGCCCCGTCCGCATCCTGCTGGCCTACCCGCCCGGCGGCAGCACGGATGTGCTGGCCCGCGCCCTGGCGGAGCGCCTGGCCGCCGCCATCCCGGGCAGCAACTTCGTGGTGGAGAACCGGCCGGGCGGCGCCGCGGTGCTCGGCACCCAGGTCGCCGCCCAGGCGGCGCCGGACGGCTACACCATCGCCCTCGGCAACAACCAGACCCATGCGGCCAATGCCGCCATGCTGCGGGATCTGCCCTATCGCCCGGTCGAGGATTTCACCCCGATCTTCCGCCTCGCCGAGGTCCATCATGCCCTGGTGGTGCCGGCGAACAGCCCGGCAAGGACGCTCGCCGACCTCGCCGAGCGCGGCCGAACCCAGGGCATCACCTACGCCTCCTCCGGCGTCGGCTCCGCCAGCCATGTCATCGCCGAGAGCTTCGTGCGGCGGGAGGGGCTGAAGGCGACGCATGTGCCCTATCGCGGCGGCGCCCAGGCGGTGACAGACACGGTCGGCGGGGTGGTGGATGCCTTCGTCTCCACCTGGCCGCAGGTGGTGACGCTGGTGCAGGGTGGCCGGCTCCGCTGCCTCGGCATCGGCGCCCCGGCGCGGCTGCCGGAGCTGCCGGCGGTGCCGAGCTTCGCCGAGGCGGGTGCGCCCTACATGGCCGTGGATGCCTGGTTCGGCCTGTTCGGGCCGGCCCGCACCCCCGCGGCCGTGGTGGAGAAGCTGGCCGCGGTGCTGCCCGGGCTGCTGGCGGCGCCGGAGATGTCGGCGCGGCTCGCCAGCCTCGGCTTCACCGCCGCGCCCATGGGCCCCGCCGAGTTCGCCGCCTTCCAGAAGGCGGAGCTGGCCCGCTGGGCAGAGCTGGTGGCGCTGACCGGCATCCGGATCGAAGGCTGAGGACCCCGCGCCATGTACACCCTGTTCACCTCCCCCGGCTCCTGCTCCTTCGCCAGCCATCTGGCGCTGGAGGAGGCAGGGCTGCCCTTCACCCTGAGCCGGGTGAATTTCGGCCGGAACGCGCAGCGCTCGCCGGAATACCTGAAGGTGAATCCGAAGGGCCGGGTGCCGGCCCTGGCGACGCCGCGCGGCATCCTGACGGAAACGCCGGCCATCCTCGCCTTCCTGGCGCAGAGCCACCCGGAGACGAAGCTGCTGCCGGTGGCGGACCCGTTCGAGTTCGCCCAGGCGCAGAGCTTCAACCTCTATCTCTGCGCCACGGTGCATGTGGCGCACGCGCATAAGGGCCGCGGCACGCGCTGGGCGGATGATCCGGCGGCGATCGCCGAGATGCAGCGCAAGGTACCCGAGACGATGGCAGCCTGCTTCAGGCTGATCGAGGAGGGGATGCTGCGCGGGCCCTGGGTGCTGGGCGAGACATTCTCGGCCTGCGATGCGTATCTGTTCACGCTGGCGCGCTGGCTGGAGGGGGACGGGGTGAAGCTCTCCTCCCTGCCGCTTGTGGCGGCGCATTTCGCAAGGATGATGGCGCGGCCGGCGGTGCAGAAGGCGCTGGCGGCGGAGGCCGCGCTGTAGGTCGAGGAGGGCTCTGCCCTCCTCGAACGCCACCCGCCAAAGGCCGAAGGGCCTTTGGAACCCTTGAGCTTTGCGTCCCGGCCGTCGGGTCCGGAACCCGGGAGCTCTGCGGCCTGCCCGGATCGGCCGATTTCGACTCCATGTCGTGCGGCATAGTTGGGCTGCGTCCAGGTTCAGCTCTGTCGAAGGTAGACCCATGCAAGCAGGCCTGAGGCAGTCCTGACCTTTGAACGCCGGTAGTTCGGAGGTTCGTATGCGTCAGCCGCAGCAAGATCGGCATCCGTAACTTCGAATACCATGCCGTCCACGCGGTCATTCAGAATGCCTGACGGCCGCACGAAAGGTTCTCGACAAAAGCCGACGAGGGCATCCGGCTTCCCAGCCAGTTGGCGGCCGAAGACTTGTTCCTGGACCGCCGCCTGCTTGAAACTTCCACAAGCAAACAGATACAACTTGGTGCTGTCCATGTTCCACCTGCCGAGCTCGGCGAGCGCCCCTGGAGCAGTATCCGATCAGATGGAATCGTCTGATCGGATATTGCTCTAGAAAATATAGTGTCTAGAGTAGCTTATCTCCGATCTGACGGATCACGACGCGATCCGTCGGATCGGAGGCTGCTCTAAGCGACCGATAGGACTGTTCTACAGGTCGGATGTCGTCAGCAACCTGCTCCCGATGGGGCACAAATCCCTTGGCGGGTGAGAGGTCGAAGGGTTGCGGGCACGGCCGCAACGAGCCCTCAAAGATACCTGCCGCGCTCCATGATCTCGAGCGTGTATTCCCGATAGCTCATCCCGATCTCCTCGGCCCTGGCCAGCCGCCGCAGCGCGATTTCCCGCGGCACCTTCCAGGCCTGCTTCGCCTTCTTCCGCCAGACATAGCCGCGCCAGCTTTCCTCCGGGTCCAGCGGCGGCCCGCCATTATGGCCGAGGCGCGGCGGCGGCAGGTCGGGTACGGGCGGCGGCGGCAGGCGGAAGCGGCGACGAGGGCGCATGCTCAGGACGTAGCAAGCGCCGCGCCAGAGGTCGCCTTCTTCTCCCAGCCGCGCGGCCCCTGCTGGAAATAGGTCAGCGCATGCCCCGCCGTGCGCGCCGCCGCCCAGCGCCTTCGGGCGGCGGCGACGGCCGCCTCGTCATGCCCGTCGAACAGATCCAGCACCCGGTCATACTCGCCGAGCCATGCGCTCTCCGCCCCGTCCAGCAGCACCAGATAGCGGGCGCCGTTCGGCGCCGGGGCATCCTCGGCGGTCAGCAGGATGGGCTGGTGCGCGGCGTGGCTGCCGGCCGCCATGCCATGCGGCAGCCAATCCGGCTCCGGGCAGAGCCAGAGCGCCGCATCGAGCGCCTGCACCCGTTCCGGCCCGCCGCACAGCACCAGAGCGCGTCCCTGCTGCGCCAGGATCCGGCCGAGCAGCCGGGGCAGCGCCTGGTCCAGCGGCGTGCGCGTCAGGTGGTAGAATCCGATCTCGGCCACAACGCCCGCCTCCTCACCCCCTTGCCCGCTGTCCGGCAGCGGCCCTGCCGCTGCAGGCTGTACGAGACCTCCGGCCCCCAGCGCCTCCAGGGGGCCCCCGCGGCGCCACGCAGCGGCGTCGTGGGGGAGCTCAGTGTCTCTCCTCATCCTCGAAATACATCTGCACCAGCATGTCCAGCAGCCGGGCGCCGAAGCCGGAAGGGCCGCGCGCCCCCAGCGCCGCCGCCTCCGCCAGCGTATCCACGCCGGCGATGTCCAGATGCGCCCAGGGCACCGCGCCGGCGAATTCGCGCAGGAAGGCGGCGGCATGGCTGGCATCCGGCAGGAAGCGGCCGGTGGCGCATTGCTTCAGGTCGGCGATCTCGCTGCGCAGATCCTCCCGGTGCCGGGCGCCGATGGGCATGGGCCAGAGCCTTTCCCCGACCACCTCCCCCGCCGCCGCCGCCTGGGCCAGCAGCGCCGCATCCGTGCCGAACAGCCCGGCCCGGTGCGCCCCCAGCGCGGTGACGATGGCGCCGGTCAGGGTCGCCAGATCCAGCATCGCCTGCGGCCGGAAATGCGTGGCGGCGTAATGCAGCGCATCGGCCAGCACCAGCCGGCCTTCGGCGTCGGTGTCCACCACCTCCACCGTGCGGCCATTGCCCATGCGCAGCACGTCGCCCGGGCGGTAGCTCTCGGCCCCGGTCATGTTCTCCGCAATGGCCAGCACCGCCACGGCCGGCGCCGGACTCTGCCGCAGCGCGAGCGCCAGCATCGCCCCGGCGCAGGCGGCGGCGCCGGCCATGTCGGCCTTCATCTCCTCCATGCCGGCCGCCGGCTTGATGGAAATGCCCCCCGTATCGAAGCAGAGCCCCTTGCCGATGAAGGCGATGGGCGGCGCCGCCACGCTGCCGCGCCAGCGCAGCACCGCCAGCCGCGGCGGGCTGGCACTGCCGCCCCCGACGGCCAGCAACCCGCCCAGCCCCTCCCGCCGCAGCCGCTTGCGGCCCAGCACATCCACGGTGATGCCGTGCTCCGCCAGGGCTTCCAGCCGGCGGACGAATTCCCGCGTGGTCAGCAGGTTGGCCGGGGCCGCCACCAGCTCCCGCGCCAGCAGGCAGCCGCGCACCGCCGCCTCCGCCCGGGCCCAGCGCGGCAGCACCGCCTCGGGGCTGTCCACCACCAGGTCCAGATGGGTGGGCGCCTTCTCGCCGGGGGCGCGGTACGCCTCGCAGCGCCAGGCCCGCAGCGCCGCCCCGGCGGCCAGCGCGGCCGCTGCCTCCGGCGCCAGGCCGCGCGCATCCAGCGCCAGCCGCTTCACCGCCCCGGCGGCGGCGAGGCCATGGCCCCCCGCCTCCTCCCATTCCAGCGGGCGCTTCGGCGTGCCGCACCCCACCAGGATCAGCCGCCGCGCGGGCCCCGGCTGTTCCGCCACCTGGCCCGCCGCGCCGACGAAGCCCGCTGCGACGGCGAAAGGAAAACGCCCGGCATCGCCCTCCGCCACCGGCACCACCAGCGGCGAGTCGTCCTCCCGCGGCGCCCGGCGCAGGCGAAGCTTCAACATGCGGTATCGGGGACGGGACGCCTCACCCTTCGTAATGCTCCGCCACCAGCCTATCGAGCAGCCGGACGCCGAAGCCCGTCGCGCCCTTCGGCACGGTGGGCAGGTCCTTCGTCGTCCAGGCGGTGCCGGCGATGTCCAGATGCGCCCAGGGCATCGGCCCGTCCTTGGTATCGACGAAGCGCTGGATGAAATGCGCCGCGGTGATGGAGCCGCCCGGCCGCCCGCCGACATTCTTCATGTCCGCGATGTCGGATTTGAGCTGCTTGTCATAGGCCTCGCCCAGCGGCATGCGCCACAGCGCCTCGCTGACCGATTTCCCGGCGGCGGTGAGCTGCTGCGCCAGAGTGTCGTCATTGCTGAACAGCCCGGCATGCTCATGGCCGAGCGAGATGATGATGGCCCCTGTCAGCGTGGCGAGGTCCACCATGAAGCGCGGCGCGAAGCGCTGCTGGCAGTAATGGATGACATCGGCCAGCACCAGCCGCCCCTCGGCATCGGTGTTGATCACCTCGACGGTCTGGCCGGAGGCGGTCTTCACCACATCGCCCGGGCGCTGCGCACTGCCGGAGGGCATGTTCTCCACCAGCCCGACCAGCCCCACCGCATCCACCTTGGCCCGCCGCCCGGCGAGGGCCAGCATGGTGCCGGCCACGGCGGCGGCGCCGGCCATGTCGAATTTCATGTCCTCCATGCCGGCCGCCGGCTTGATGGAGATGCCGCCGGTATCGAAGGTCACGCCCTTGCCGATGAAGGCGACCGGCTTCTGTGCCGCCTTCTTCGCCTTGCCGCCCGTCGCGCCGTTCCACTGCATCACCACCATGCGCGGCTCCTCCGCGCTGCCCTGGGCGACGCCGAGCAGGGCGCCGAAGCCGAGCTTCTTCATCTCCTTCGGCCCCAGCACCTCCACCTGCAGCCCGTGGCTTTCCAGCCCCTGCAGCCTTTCGGCGAATTCGCCGGGGTTCAGCACATTGGGCGGCTCGCTCACCAGGTCCCGCGCGAAGAAGACGCCATCCGCCACGGCGCGCAGCGGCGCCCAGGCGCTCTTCACCGCACTCGCGGCATCGGTCGCCACCGCCACCCGCTCCAGCTTCGGCTTGTCCTCCTCCTTCTCCGTGGTGCGATAGCGGTCGAAGCGGTAGCTGCGCAGCAGCAGGCCGAAGGCGAGGCTGGCGGCCACGGGCGGCGGCAGGGCCTCGGCGGCGATCACCGCCTCCCGCTCCCCGGCGATGAGGGGGAGCAGGGCGCCACCCGCCGCCTCCGCCGCCTCCACCGTCACCTCCTTGCCCAGGCCGAGGGCGACCAGCTTGGAAGGCCCGGCCGCGCCGCCTTCCAGGGCCGGGGCCCAGATGGTGGTGCTCTGTCCCTTGCGGCCCTTGAAGCCGGCGGCTGCCAGCGCCTTGCCCACCGCCCCGCCGGTCGCGGCGTCGATCGCCTGGGCGAGGCCGGCAAGGACGGTCTCCGCGCCCTCCGCCAGCGGCAGGACCAGGGCGCCGTGGCGTGGCAAGGCGGGCTTGACGAAGGCGATGTCGGGCATGCGGCGGGAATCCGGAATAGGACAGCGTCCTGCCATAGATAGCACCGTGCCCGCCCGCCGCTATCCTTCCCCATCGGCGCCGCCCGTCCACGATTGATCCGCGTGCCGCACAATTCTAAGTGTGGCGCATGCCGTCCGCCCCCGCCCCGCCGCTGCCGGCGCTCAGCCTGCTCCTCTGCACCCGCAACCGGGCACCGGCCCTGGCGGCCAGCCTGGCGGCGCTGGGCGAGGCCCTGGCGGCCGAGCCCGGCCTCACCGCCGAGGTGGTGGTGGTGGACAACGGCTCCACCGACGGCACGCCGGCGGTGATCGCCGGCTGGGCCGCCGCCATGCCCTTCCCGGTGCTCCACCGGGTCGAGGCCCGGCCCGGCCTCGCTGCCGCCCGCAACGCCGCGGTGCGGGCGGCGCGCGGCCGGCTGCTGGCCTTCACCGATGACGACTGCCACCCGGCACCCGGCTATTTCCGCGATCTCCGCCGCCATTTCGCCGCGGACCGCGTGCCCACCATCCGCGGCGGGCGGGTGGAGCTGGGCGACCCGGAAGACCTGCCGGTGACCATCAAGCTGGACCCGGACCCTGCCCGGCTGCAGCGCCTGACCCGGCCCAGCGGCTTCATCCATGGCTGCAACATGGCCATGCACCGGCAGGTGCTGGAGCGCCTCGGCCCCTTCGACGAGCGCTTCGGCGCCGGCACCCGGCTGCGGGCCGGGGAGGATACCGACCTCTTCATCCGCGCCGTGCGGGCCGGGGTGCCGGTGCATTACGTGCCGGACATGGCGGTGCGGCACTATCACGGCCGCCGCGGCCGGGCGGCGCTGCGCCGCCTGGTGCAGGGCTACACCCTGGCGAATGGCGCGCTCTGCGCCAAGCATTTCCGGGATGGCGCGCAGCGCCGGCATTTCTGGTGGGACCTGCAGCGCCTGGCGCGGGACTGGTCGGGCGGGACGCGGCCGGACTTCCCCCTGACCCGGGCGGCCGCGATGCTGGCGACGCTGCAGGGCATGGCGCTGTACCTGGCGACGCCCCGCGCCCCGCGCCGGGATCGGGCACTGCCCGGCGGGCTGCCGGATGCTACACAGTAAGGATGACCGACCAGGACGCGCTGGAGCTTGCCGCCCGCCTTGCCGCCCGGGCCGCCGCCGCCATCAATGCCGTGCGGGCCGCCGGCTTCGCCGTCGAGCGCAAGGGCGATGACAGCCCCGTCACCGAGGCCGACCGGATCGCCGAGGCGCTGATCGTGGAGGGGCTGCGGGAGGCAACGCCGGGCCTGCCGGTGGTGGCGGAGGAGGAGGTGGCCGCCGGCATCGTCACCGCCCCGGCGGCGCGCTTCTGGCTGGTCGATCCGCTGGACGGCACCAAGGAATTCGCCAGGGGCCTCAATGAATTCGCCGTCTGCATCGGGCTGGTGGCGGCGGGGCGGCCGGTGCTCGGCGTGCTCGCCCTGCCGGCGACGGGGGAGGTGTTCGGCGGGCTGGTCGCGCCGCGCCAGGCCTGGAAGCAGCAGGGGGAGGCGGGCGAACGCCTTCCCATTGCCGCCCGGCCGATGCCGGCGGGCGGCGCGGTGCTGCTGGACAGCCGCAGCCATCCCAATCCGCGGCGCATGGCTGAATGGCTGGCGGATCGCCGGCTGAAGCTGGACCGGGTGCAGCCCATGGGCTCCGCCATGAAATTCGCCCGCATCGCGGAAGGGGCGGCGGATGTCGCACCGCGCCTCGGCCCGACCATGGAATGGGACACGGCGGCGGGCCAGGCGCTGCTGGAGGCCGCGGGCGGCCGGGTGCTGGGCGAGGACGGCGCGCCGCTGCGCTACGGCAAGCCGGGCTGGCGCAATGGCGGCTTCGTCGCCGAGGGGCGGCGATGACCCGCCTGCTGCCCCCGGAGGCGGTGGCGGAGGCCGCCGCCCTGCTCCGCGCCGGGGCGCTGGTCGCCTTCCCCACCGAGACGGTCTATGGCCTCGGCGGCGATGCGCGGAACGGCCGCGCCGTCGCCGCCATCTTCGCCGCCAAGGGGCGGCCGCATTTCAACCCGCTGATCTGCCACTACCCCAGCGCCGCGGCGGCCTTCGCGGATGTCCGCGCCGATGACCGCGCCCAGGCGCTGGCCGCCGCCTTCTGGCCCGGGCCGCTGACCCTGGTGCTGCCGCGCCGGCCGGGCTGCGCGATCGACCTGCTGGCCGGGGCGGGGCTGGATACCCTGGCGGTGCGGGTGCCGGCGCATCCCCTGGCCCTGGCCCTGCTGCGGGCGGCGGCGCTGCCGGTGGCCGGGCCTTCCGCCAACCTCTCCGGCCAGGTCAGCCCCACCACGCCGGCGCATGTGCTGGCGGGGCTCGGCGGCCGCATCGCCGCGGTGCTGGATGGCGGGCCCTGCGCCGTGGGGGTGGAAAGCACCGTGCTGGACCTGACCGGCGCCGGTGCGGTGCTGCTGCGCCCGGGCGGTGTCCCGGCGGAGGCGATCGAGGCGCTGATCGGCAAGGTCGGCCGGCCCGTGCCGCTGGCGGCGGCGGAGGCGGTGCGCAGCCTGCGCTCCCCCGGCATGCTGCTGTCCCATTACGCCCCGTCCCTGCCGGTGCGGCTGAACGCCACTGCGGTGGCGGCGGATGAGGCGCTGCTCGCCTTCGGCCCGCCCCTGCCCGGCGCGGCGGTGACCTGGAACCTCTCGGAGACGGGCGATCTGGCGGAGGCCGCCGCGCGGCTCTTCGCCGGGCTGCGCTGGCTGGATACGGAAGGCACGGCGCGCGGCTGCCCCCGCATCGCCGCCATGCGGGTGCCGGAGCAGGGGCTCGGCGCCGCCATCAACGACCGGCTGGCCCGGGCCGCCGCGCCGCGCGGCTGACCGGCCGGCCCGGGATGGGCCCCGGCCATCTGCAATGCCGGCGGAAGCGCCGGACGTCCTGGAGAATGCGACCAGGCGACAGGCAGGGCGGCTTGCTGCCGGCATGGCCCGCGTGAAGCCGCTCCACTGCGCTGCCCGCGACGCTCGCGGATGCCCCGGCGAACGGAGCGGGCAGGCAAACCATTGAAAACGACGGCCGGCAGCCCCGGAACGAAGGTCCGCAGGACTTCGGGGTCAGGCCACTAGAGCGTGATCGGTTGAGGTCGAATCGACCGAAACCGTGAATCACGCGACCGAACAATGAGCTAGAGCGGGGCGGGTGAGCGCAGCTCAACCGATCCCGCTCTAGAGCGGTTTCACGCTGACTGTGCAGCGCGAAACCGCTCTAGCTTATGGATTGCAGAGCAGATTCACGCCTCCGGGCGATGCCGCCCTCCGGCGATCTGCTCCAGGAGCGGTTTCACGCTGACTGTGCAGCGCGAAACCGCTCTGGCTTATGGATTGCAGAGCAGATTCACGCCTCCGGGCGATGCCGCCCTCCGGCGATCTGCTCTAGAACCGGCCGCTGATGCCGATGGTGAGTTTCGGCGCCGCGGCGCCCGGACAGGCCCCGGCAATGCGCAGCGGCGCAAGGCTCGGCCGGCTCAGTTCCAGCTTCAGCTCGCAGCTCGAGGACAGCTCTGTCCAGCCATGGGACAGGACCTTCCGCACAGTGGCCAATTGAAGCTCCGCGCGCAGCGGCGTGCCGACGACGGAACCGACATCGCTCGCCAGGGAGGCGGAAGCGCGGACGGCCAGGTTGTCGGCCGCCCCCCTGCCATCGGTGAGAAGCTCGGGCACCCCGACGGAATCGCCGAGGCCGATGCTGGCGCGGAAGCGCGATCCCCCCGGCAGGGACACCGCCGCCTCCTGCAACAGGGAAGCGCCGAAGGCGGGAATGGCCGCGGCGCCATGCGGCCCGCCTGCCGCGTCGACGCGCAGCTCCGGCAGGACCGCCCAGCTCACGCTCGGCAGGACCATGAGCTCGTGGCGGCTGCCCAGGGCCACCGAGGCCCGGTAGGAGGTGCCTTCCCCGGCCTCGGCCGGGGCGACCGGCATCGCTTCACCCAGGGCCCACCAGCTTCGGCCCGGCGAGTCCAGGCGCAGCTTGGCCGCCGAGTCGGGCAGGATCGCGCGGCCCGGCTGCCCGGTGAGATGCTGGGCGGGGGTAACGACCTCATAGGCCGCGGCGGGCAGGGCCGCCGCCATCATCAGGGCAGAGAACAGCAATGCCTGCCCGAATCCGGCACGGACCACATGAAATACGGCCATGGAATGCGCCTCGAATATGGCGAATTGCGGCGAAAAGATGTTTTCGCCGAGTTAGGCTGCCGACGCCACGGGTGCAAGTCATATTTCGCGAATTCGAGAGCAGCGCTGTTCTTGGGTTTCGTTGCCATATCACCGATGTTTTGCAGGCCGTCAGCATCGACAACTTGCTTGTTACAAATTCTTCGATGCCATTCGGCAACATGACCGCCAGGAGCCGAAGCGGATCGCGGGGGCTGGCCGCCTGTCGGTTGGGCCGCCAGGCTGATGCAAGGCCGCGGCAGGGCCTAGGCCGGGCTGGTTGGGCAGCCGCCCTGGGGCCCGGCGCCAGCGATACGGCATGCGGGCCTCTCCCCGGCTTCTTCCGCGGCGGCTGGGCGGAACAGGCGATCACGCGGCTGCTGGGCGCGGTGGCCGCGATTCCGGTGCTGATCCGGGCCGTCGCCCTGGCCGGCGTCTTCGACATCCGGGAGATGCAGGTCAGCCCCTTCACCCTTGGCAATGAGGCGAAGCCGATGCCGGGCCTGGTCCATGTGCCTGCGCTGGCACGCATCACCTGCATCGCGGCGGCCGGCGAAATCCCAGGCGCATTACGTGGCGGCCGCAGGGGGTGGCGGGCCGGCGCCTCATGTTCTCCGGCGCGCTCCCGAATTACCTCTCCCCGGCCGTCGTCCAGGCGACGCTGATGCTGGCGCTCGGCATCATCATCGAGGCCTCCGTCCGCTTCGTCGGCCTCGGCGCCCAGCCGCCCACGCCCGCCTGCGGCGATATGCCGGCGGATGCGCGGACCTATCTGCTCTCCGGCATCGCGCTCTGGTCCGTTGTCCGACCGCGTGACGCACGCTTTCGGCCGGTTCGGCCTCAGGCGATCGCGCTCCGGCGCGTGATCGACAGAGGTCGCCGGGCCGGCTATGGCGGGGGCGACCAACCCCGCAGGCAGAAGGTCCCCGAAGATGGCCGAATGGCACCGCGTCGCCGCCGAGGATGAGCTGGCCGAGAACATGCCCCTGCCGGTGCGCATCAACGGGGAGCCGATTGCCGTGGTGCGGCTGGAGGATGGCATCTACGCGGTGCACGACGTCTGTACCCATGAATACGCCCTGCTGTCCGACGGCTTTTGCGAGGAGGGCAAGCTGGAATGCCCGCTTCACCAGGCCTGTTTCGACATCCGCACCGGCGCCGCGCTGAACGAGCCGGCGGAGGTGCCGGTCGCGACCTACAAGGTGAAGGTCGAAAACGGCGAGGTCTTCGTCGAGGCCTGACCTTCCGGCCGGTCGTTGCCGGCCCTGCGAAGCGACGGCAGGCCATCCCAGGCCCGCCCTGAAGATGCCGGCCGGGCGTGCCTGCAGCGCCCGCGCCGCCAGCCCGGCCGCGCTGGACTATCCTTCCGCAGCCGACCATAGTATGCATTCGATATGATCCGGCATGGCCTTCCGCAGCAGCGAGCAAGCCACCGAGGTCAGCCAACTCCAGCTTCCACGCAGGCGCTTGGATCATCGGCATGCAGAACTACTCGAAGGCTGAACGATACGTGGCATTTCTCGCCACCTACCTGCCGCGGCTGGCAACGGTCACCGGCGTTTGCTACGGGGGAGATACGTCGCGGCGCGGCCTGCCCTTGCTGGCCGCCCTCGAGAAAGCCAGGACTTCCCCCGGCATTTGCCTGGAATTCGGCGTCTACAAGGGCAACTCGATCAATTACTGCGCGGGAAAGTACCCGGGTCTCCGCTTCTACGGCTTCGATAGCTTCCAGGGCTTTCCGGATGACGGCCGGAGTGACTGGCAGCAGGATTTCTCCACGCATGGCGTGCTGCCGCAGGTCCGGGAGAATGTCACGCTTGTCCCCGGCTTCTTCTCCGATACGCTGGCGAAATTCCTGTCCGAATGCGCCGAGCCGATCGCCTTCGTCAATATCGACTGCGACATCTACTCTTCCAGCGTGGATGTGTTCCGCTGCCTCGAGGAAGCCGGCGCGCTGAGGCCCGGGCTGCCGATCTCCTTCGACGAACTCATCAACTACAAATCCTTCCTGTGGAATGAGATGCTGGCCCTGTTCGAAATGCTGGAGCGGACCGGCCTCGGCATCGAATGGGTCTGCGCGCATCAGAAGGTCCGGCTGGTCGATGAGGCGCTCTTCCTGCTGCAGACGAATGCCTATCCTGGCTGGGAGGACGATCTGAATACCGGCTTCCGGCAGCAGGCCTCGCTCATCTTGACCCCTGGCGGGCTGGATTTCTCGGTCCTGTCCCTGCCGCATGCCGAGCAGCGGATCAGGCAGATGGCCGGAAACCTGTTGGAGCTGACGGAGCAGCATAGCCCGGAAAACCTCGGCTCGCTCCGCAACTAGAGCGGTTTCATTTCGCCTGCGTTCGGCGAACCCGCTCCAGCCCTTTATCTGGTCGCATTTTCCAAGTCGTCCGGCGATTCCGCCGGACTTGAAAATGCTCCAGAGCATGATTGCTTGAGGTGGAAACACCGAAAGCGTGAATCACGCCATCAAACAGATGGCTGGAGCGGGGAGGAGCAGAGCTCAACCCACCCGCTCCAGGAGCCGCCCGCTCACTCCGCCCGGATGCCGCCCTCCTTCACCACCCGCGCCCATTTCGCCGCCTCGGCGGCGATCTGCGCCTGGAACTCCTCCGGCCCGACCTCCAGCGGGTCGAGGCCGGCGGCGATCACCTTCTCCCGCACCGCGGGCAGGCGGGCGGCGGCGAGCAGGTCCTGGGAGAGGCGGATGGTCAGCGCCGTGGGCAGCCCGGCCGGGGCCAGCACGCCGTACCAGGAGCCGGCCTCCGCCCCGGCGAAGCCGAGGGAGGCGAGGGTTGGCAGCTCCGGCAGCTCCCGCCAGGGCTGCGTGGCCGCCACGGCCAGGCCGCGCAGCGCCCCGGCGCGGATCTGCGGCACGGCGACGGTGGAGTTCAGGAACCCCGCCTTCACCTGCCCGGCGAGCAGCGCCGTCTGCGCCGGCGCGGCGCCGGCGAAGGGCACGTGGGTGTACTCGATGCCAGCGACCGAGGCGAAGAGCGCCGCCGCCAGGTGGCTGGCATTGCCGACGCCGGCCGAGGCCATGGTGAGACCCCCCGGCGTGGCACGGGATTGGGCGATGAAGCCCGGCACATCGGTGATGCCGGTGCCGGGATGCACCACCAGCACCATGGGGTGGTAGGCGGCGTTCAGCAGCGGGGCGAAGCCGTACACCGCGTCATAGGTGAGGCGCGGCATCAGCGGCGGGTTCATCACATGAGCGGTGGCCGCCAGCAGCAGGGTGTAGCCGTCCGGCGCGGCGCGGGCGACGAGCTCCGTGCCGATGGTGCTGCCGGCGCCAGGGCGGTTCTCCACCACCACGGGCTGGCGCCAGGTGTCGTAGAGCGCGGCGGAGAGGGCGCGGGCGAGGATGTCGGAAGGGCCGCCCGGTGGGTAGGGGACGACGAAACGTACCGGGTGGTTGGGAAAGGCGGGCTGGGCGTGAGCGGGCAAGGCCAGCCCGGCCAGCAGGGCACGGCGAGATAGGCGCATGGTGTTCCTCCCGTTCTTGAGGGAGGGCGCTGCCCTCCCTCAAACTCCCACCCGCCAAGGGCCGAAAGGCCCTTGGAACCCTTGAGTTTGCAGGTTGGACCGTTGGGTCCAAAACTCATGGTTTCCAAAGGCCCTTCGGCCTTTGGCGAGGGGAGTTTGAGGGGAGCAGAGCTCCCCTCAACCATGCACGCGAGGCGCACCCTTCCGGCGCCACGCGCTCATCTGGATCGCGCTGCTGTGCACATGCACCACCACCGGCTTGGTCTTCACCGCGAAGGCGCGGGCGATCCCCGCCTCCACCTCGCTCTCATGGCTGATGGTGATGCCCTCGGCGCCGAACACCCGCGCCCAGGCGGCGAAATCCGGGTTGGTCAGCCGCACCGCGTCCTCATAGGGCCGGTTCGGGTAGCGTACCTCATGGTGCATGCCGATGGTGCCGTAGCGCTTGTTGTCGGAGAGGATGATGATCGGCGCCCCGCCATATTGCATGGCGGTGGCGATCTCGTTCCCCGACATCAGCGCCCCGCCATCGCCGACGAAGGCCACCGCCTGCTTGCCCGGCCGGCGGATGGAAGCGGCGACCGCCATCGGCACCCCCGCCCCCATCGCCCCGACCACGGAGGAGAGGAAATTCTGCCCCGGCCGGAAGCCGATATAGCGATGGATGAAGGAGGAGAAATTCCCCGCATCCGAGGTGACGGCGGCATCCGGCGCCAGGTGCTTCGCCACCTCCACGCAGATGGCGGCGAAGTTCACGCCGTCGCTCGTGCTCTCCCATTCCGGCGCCATCAGCTTGCGGTGGATGGCGTTCAGCCCGGCCACCCAGCCCTGCCGCTTGGCCGCCCCCGCCGGCGCCCCGCGCTTCAGCAGCGCGCGGATCACCGAAGCCGGCTCCGCCACGATGCCGAGGTCCGGCCGGAACACCCGCCCGATCTCATTCGCATCCGGCCAGACCTGCACCAGCGGCAATTGCGGATCCGGCGCGGTGGGGAAGCTGTAGGACTGGCTGACGGAATCGGTGATGCGCTCGCCGAGCGAGACCAGCAGGTCGGATTTCTTCATCTCCTCGACGAGCTGCTTCGGCACGCGGATGCCCATATAGCCGCCGTAATTCGAGTGCGAGGCGTCGAAGAGTTGCGGCCGGCGATGCGTGGGCGAGACCGGCAGCACCCATTGCTCCGCCAGCTGCTGCAACTCGCCCAGCGTCTCGCTGGAGGCGTTGGCCAGCGCACCGCCCACCCAGACCAGCGGCCGCTCGGCCTTCGCCAGCATGCCGGCGAGCTGGTCCAGGTCTTCCTCCCGCGCCCCGCCAAAGACGCGCGGGCGCGGCTTCGCCACCGGCGTGTCGCAGGGCTCGTCGAAGATGTCCTCCGGCAGGATGACGGCGACGGGGCCCGGCGTGCCGCTCTCCGCCAGGTGGAAGGCGCGGGCGATGGACTCGCTCGCCTGCACCACCTCGTTCACCTCGATGACGTCCTTCGTCACATCGGCCAGCAGCTTCGAGTAATTCTGTTCCTGCAGGGCGAGCCGGCCGAAATCCTTCCGTTCCACCTGGCCGCACAGCACCACCAGCGGCGTCGCGTCATGATAGGCGGTGTGCAGCGAGACCATGGCATTGGACAGGCCGGGGCCACGGCTCACCAGCAGCACGCCGGCGCGGCCGCCGCGCATGCGGCCATCCGCCACGGCCATGAAGCCCGCCCCGCCCTCGTGCCGGCAGACGATGAGGCGCACCTCCGGCACCTCCGTCAGCGCGTCGGTCAGACCCAGAAAACTTTCCCCCGGCACCATCCAGATGGTGTCGATGTCGTGCGCGACGAGGCTTTCGGCCAGGACGCGGCCCACTGTGCGACTCATTGAGTGTTCCCTTCCCTATTCCACCTTGATCCCGGCGGCTTCCACCACGCGCTGCCATTGCGGCACGTCGCTGTCCAATCTTCGCACCAGCGCTTCCGGCCCGGTCAGCAGCGGCGAGGTGCCGGCGGCGGCGAAGCGGGCCTGGATCTCCGGCAGGTCGTGCAGCGCCGCCAGCGTCTCGGTGAACCGCGCCAGCACCGGCTCCGGCAACCCGCGCGGGCCGGCGATGGCGTACCAGTTCAGCGCCACATAGCCGGGCACGATCTCGTTGATCGCCGGCACCTCGGGCAGCGCCGGCACCCGCGCCTCCGTCGCCACGCCCAGCAGCCGGGCGCGGCCGGCGGCGACATGCGGCAGCGTCTCGATGGTGCTGGCGAAGACCATGTCGATCTCGCCGGTGAAGAGCGCGATCATGGCCGGCGCCGCGCCCCGGTAGGAGATGTGCTCCAGCCGGAGCCCCGCCGCTTGGGCGAAGAGCGCGCCGGAGAGGTGGTTGGAGGAGCCGACGCCGCCGCTGCCATAGGTCAGCGTGGCGGGCCGCGCCTTCGCCGCCGCCATCACATCCCCCACGCTGCGATAGGGACCATCGGCGCGCACCACCATGGCGGTGGGCACCTCGGCCACCAGGCTGACCGGGGTCATCGCCCGGCGGGGGTCGAGCCCCTGGCTGGGATAGAGCGCCGGCACGGAGGCCAGCGAGGCGCTGGTGAGCAGGAAGGTGGCGCCATCCGGCGGCGACTGCACCACGGCGCGAATGCCGATGCTGCCGCCCGCGCCGGGCCGGTTCTCGATGACGAGGGGCTGGCCCAGCCGGTCGCGCAGATGCTCCGCCAGCAGCCGGCCGATGGCATCGATCGGGCCGCCGGCGCCGAAGGGGATGACGAGGCGGACCGGGCGGTTGGGCCAAGCCTCGTCCGCCCGCGCGGCCTTGGCCAGGAAGGGCAGCGCCAGCGCAGCGCGGCGCGGCAGCCACCCGGTGTCCCGGGCTGGTTGGGGTGGAAGCTGCCTCGTCATGGCCATGCCCGGACCTCCCCCGGTTCGGTCAGCCGCGAGCCTGGTGCACTTCGATAACGTTGCCCTCGGGGTCCTGGAAAAAGATCTGGTACCAGCCATTCATCGCCCAATCGCCGTAATCGGCATAGGGAATGCCCTTCTCCTCCAGCAGCCGCTTGAAGCCGGCGATGTCGTCGGTGCGGAAGGCGATGTGCCCGCGTTCCAGCGGATTGAGCGGCTGGCCGGTGCGGAAGGCCACGCCCAGATCCTGCTGCGCCAGATGGAACTGCGTCTGGCCATCGGTGACAAAGGCGACCGCGCCGGCATAGCCCTTGGCGGTGACGCGGGAGGCAGGGTTGATCGAGGGCTCCGTCTCCAGGCCGAGGATGTCGCGGTAGAAGCGCTCCATCCCCGGGACGTCCTTGGAGCAGTAATTCACGTGATGCAGCGTGAGCTTCATGGCGTTCCTCCGTGGCGTGGACGCTTTTGGTGCCGGTTGGGCACGGGCCGGGACCACGCCCGGAAGGTCGTGGTCCCGGCTTGTGGGCGCAGCCTCAGTCCCGGTAGCTCGGGTCCTGCATGTCCAGCTTGCGCAGCAGGCCGGGCCATTCCAGCAGCCCGTAGCGGCGGGAGCCGCTGGTGTACATCTCGCAGGATTTGGCGACGACGTCGTCGGGCGGGAGGTTCAGCTCCGTGTTGCAGGCCATGGCCTGGAGCTGGGCCTGGCAGGCGCGCTCCAGCCCCCACATGGCGATGAAGGCTTCCGGCACGCTCTCGCCCAGGGTCAGCAGCCCGTGGTTGCGCAGGATGCAGTAATTCAGCGGGCCAATGCTCTTCGCCAGCGAATCGCGCTCGGACGGGTCGCGCTCCGGCCCACGGAATTCATGGTAGGCGAGGCGGCCGTAGAAGCGCGTCGCCGTCTGGGTCAGCGGCAGCAGCCCGCATTTCAGGGCGGAGACCGCCATGCCGGCCACGGTGTGGGTGTGCATCGCCGCCATGGCATCCGGCCGCGCCCGGTAGATGGCGGAATGGATGGTGAAGCCCGCCGGGTGCAGGCCGTAGGGCAGGTCCGGCTTGTAGAGGATCTCCCCGTCCAGGCTGACCTTCAGCAGGGAGGAGGCGGTGATCTCCCCGAACAGCATGCCGTTCGGGTTGATGAGGAAATGGTCCTTCTGGTCCGGCACCCGCGCGGTGATGTGGGTGTAGATCATGTCGGACATGCCGTAGCTCTCGCAGAGCCGGTAGCAGGCGGCGAGGTCCACCCGCGCCTGCCACTCGGCGGCGGAGACGGAGCCCTGCAGGGGGGCGATGCGCAACGGGCCATGCATGGTCATGGGCGGGTCCTCCTAGTGTCCTGCCCGCGAAGTTCGCTGGATTTCCAGCGAACGGAGCGGACGAGCAGGCCACTGCAAACAAAGCCTGGTGGTCTGGGTCCCATTCAAGCAGCGAAGCGCGGGGGGTTGAAGGGGGTGGTCGATCGACCGACAGTGGCAACGGAAGAAACGTCCCGGACCCTCTGCCCATGCTGCGCCGCCGCGCCCTGCCCCTCTTGCTGCTCTCCACCCCCGCCTTGGCCCAGCCCCGCCCGCTGCGCATCATCGTCCCCTTCGCCCCGGGCGGCTCGGGCGACATCACGGCGCGGCTGATCGGGCAATATATCGAGAGCACGACCGGCCAGCCCGTGGTGGTGGACAACCGGCCGGGCGCCAATGGCGTGATCGGCACCATGGCGGTGAAGCAGGCGGCGCCGGATGGCCACACCCTGCTGCTGGCCACCACCAGCACCCATTCCGCCAACCCCTCCACGGTGCGGGACCTGCCCTACGACCCGGAGAAGGATTTCACCACGGTCGGCTTCTTCGGCTCCAATGGCAGCTACCTGATGGTGAAGGCGGAGGCGCCCTTCCGGGATGTGGCCGGGCTGCTGGCGGAGGCAAAGCGGCGCCAGGTGTTCTTCGGGCATTTCAACGCCTCCTCCCGCGTGCCGGGGGAGTTGCTGGGGGTGATGTCCGGGGTGCCGATGCAGGGCGTGCCCTACCGCGCCATCGGCACGGCGCTGACCGACCTGCTGGCCGGGCGGCTGGATTTCATCTTCGTGGACACCACGGCGGGCGATGCCTGGCTGCGGCAGAACCAGACGCGGGCGCTGGCCATCACCCGGCAGGGGCGGTGGGAGAGGTGGCCGGACCTGCCCGCCCTCTCCGAGACCTGGCCGGATTTCGTGCTGACCGGCTTCCTCGGCGTGGCGGTGCCGGCGGCGACGCCGGAGGAGGTCTCCACGCGGCTGAACGCGCTGGTGAACGCCGCCATCCTGGCGGAGCCGGCGCGGTCCCGGCTGGTGGAATTCGGCTTCGTGCCGGAGGCGTTGAGCCTGGCGCAGATCGCCGCGTTGGTGCGGCAGGAGCGGGAGAAATGGGCCCGCTTCGTACAGATGGCGGGGATCGAGCCGGAATGAGCGACGCGGGGCTGGAACGGTTCGCCACGGCGCAGGCGCCGGTGCTGGAAGCGGTAAAGCGGGAGCTGGCGGCGGGGCGGAAGACGAGCCATTGGATGTGGTTCGTCTTTCCGCAATTGCGCGCGCTGGGCCGCAGCCCGACGGCGCTGCATTACGGGCTGGCGGATCTCGCCGAGGCGCGGGCCTGGCTGGCGCATCCCGTGCTGGGCAAGCGGCTGGAGGAGTGCACGCGGCTGGTGCTGGGCGTGCGGGGCCGCAGCCTGCACGAGATCTTCGGCAGCCCGGACGACATGAAGTTCCGCTCCTGCATGACGCTGTTCGCCGCGGCTGCGCCATCCGGCTCCGTCTTCGAGGACGCCATCGCCGGCCCTTGCGGCGGCGAGCGCGACAAGCTGACGCTCGACCTCCTCGCACGCGGCGAGTGCGGCTGAACGGCCGCTGCCGCCGGCGCACCCGATCGCCGCGCCCACCTTTGACGGCGCCTGCGGTGGCAGACGCAATCCGCCAGTCCTCGGCGCGTCGCGCGCAGCGAAGGGCCGCGCCACCTTCCCGGCGGCTTATCGCGGCGAAGCCGCCATGCACAGCCTATCCATCGCCACCCCGCCCCTCTCGCGGCGCGAAGGCCCTGAACGGGCCTTCGACACCGTCGAAGGCCACCATTGCCCTGGGCCACGGTGCTGGAACGCTGTCAAGGATGCCGCGCAGCGGCACCGCGCTTTGCGCGGCTGCGTCCTTGACAGCGTTCCAGCACCGTGGCTGTCGCGAGGGATGCGCTCGACGTCGTCGAGCGCGCGATCAGCGCGCCCGCCGCGACGCGGCTGCCGGTCAGCCCTTCTTCGGCACCGGCGCGCCGAATTCCGCATTCGCCTCGCCCAGCGCCGGCGCCCCCTGCCGCGTCGCCGGCCTTGCGCCGTCGAAGCTCACCGGCAGCCCGATGCCCCGCAGGTCATAGCCCGGCATCTCCTGGATGATGCCGAGCGCCGCGGTCTGCGGATGTGCCTCCACCCCTGCAAGGTCATGGATCGGCGAGCAGGGAATCCCCGCCGCCTCCAGCGCCTCCGCCCACTCCGCACTGGTCTTCTCCCGCATCGCGCCTTCCAGCAGCGGCAGGATGATCTCGCGATGGGCGATGCGGTCGGCATTGGTCTTGAAGCGCGGATCGGCGCCCCATTCCGGGTGGCCCAGCACCGCCGTCATCTTGGCGAAGAGCCGGTCATTGGCGGCGGCCACCACGATCTCGCCATCCAGCGTATCGAAGGCCTGGAAGACGATCAGCTTCGGGTTGCCGCTGCGGTGCCGCGGCGGCTGCTTCCCGCTGACGAAATAGCCGCAGAAATGCTGCGCCATCCAGCCGAGGCCGGTCTCGAAGAGCGAGGTGTCCACCACGCCCCCCTCCCCCGTCAGGTGCCGCCTTTGCAGCGCCGCCAGGCAGCCCAGCGCCGCCCACACCCCCGTGCCGAGATCCAGCACCTGCATCCCGACCCGCGCCGGCGGCGCCTCGGCCGAGCCGTTCACGCTGAACATGCCGGTGAAGGCCTGCACGATCGGCTCATAGCCCGGCTTCAGCGCCAGCGGCCCGACGGCGCCGAAGGCGTGCAGGGAGCAGTAGATCAGCTTCGGGTTGGCGGCCCGCAGCGCCTCCGCCCCCAGCCCGAACCCCTCCAGCGAGCCCGGCCGCATGTTCTGGATGAAGATGTCCCGCGTGCCGATGAAGCCGCGCAGCCAGTCGCAGGCCGCCTTGTCCTTCAGGTCCAGTGCGATGCTGCGCTTGTTGCGGTTCACCGCGTGGAAGCTGGTGGCGATGCCGGCATGGAAGGGCGGGCCCCAGCCACGGGCGTCGTCGCCCTCCGGCCGCTCGATCTTCACCACCTCCGCCCCCAGCATGCCGAGGATCTCGCTGGCATAGGGCCCGGCCAGGTTCTGGCCGATCTCGACAACCTTCACGCCTTGCAGCGGCAACATGCGCTCTCATCCCGGGACGTTCCGCGGCAAGGCTCGCCCCCGCGCCGGGCGCGGTCAAGCGGCGCCGGATTCACCCCCGCTTCACCCTTGCCGCGCCATGCTGCCCGGTGCCGTCCAAGGGGGCAAATCAGGGAGGCAGGGATGCCCGAGACCGACAACCAGGAGGATGTGCGGGAGACCCGGTTGCGCATCGCCCGCCACCTCGCGGAGCTGCACCGGCTGCACCTGGTGCTGGTGAACGAAAGCCGCGCCCTGAAGCGCTTCACGCTCGATGGCCGCGCCCGGGTGGAGATCGACATCGCCGCCGAGATGATCGAGCAGTACATGGGCAGCAGCGACGCCTTCCTGGAGAACCTCCGCGGCCGATTCGAATCCCGCCTCGGCCTGCTGCGGCGGGGCGAGCCGAAGGTGAACAACCATGCCGAGGACGCGCCCGGCCACGGTGCTTTCTGGCTCGCCTTCTCCCGCCTCTGCGCCGTGCTGCGCCGGGCCGGCAGCCGGGTGAACGGGACGGTGGGGGGCTGACGCCTTCCCTCCCCCGCCCTGCGGGGGAGGGTCAGGGTGGGGGTGTGGCTGGAATCTGTGGAGGGTGCGGCGCCACCGCGCGCCTCGGCCACCTGCGCTGCTTTGCCCACCCCCACCGCCTTTGCCCACCCACCGCCTTCGTCCCCACCGCCTTTGCTCACCCCCACCCCGACCCTCCCCCGCTTCGCGGGAGAGGGAGTCGTCGGCTTGTCCACGCTTCCCTTGTCCCCACCCCCTCCCG
This sequence comes from Siccirubricoccus phaeus, assembly GCF_008360935.1. Lineage (GTDB taxonomy): Bacteria > Pseudomonadota > Alphaproteobacteria > Acetobacterales > Acetobacteraceae > Siccirubricoccus > Siccirubricoccus phaeus. The sequence continues at coordinate 153,098 of NZ_SRXO01000002.1, read as the reverse complement.
CGCCGCACAATGGCGGGATGGCCTCCCCCCTTCCGCTGCCGCCCGAAACCCCGGATCCCAGCTTCGCCGAGCTGATCGCCGCCCGCCCCGCCCTCTCCCTCCACGCCCAGGATGGGCTGCTGGTGGAGGAGGTGCCCCTCGCCCGCATTGCCGAGGTCGCCGGCACCCCCTGCTGGGTCTATTCCGCCAACACCCTCCGCCGCCGCGCCCGCGCGCTGAAGACGGCCCTGGCCGAGGCCGGCCTCCGCGCCGGCATTCATTACGCGGTCAAGGCCAACACCAACCTCGCCGTGCTGCATGTGCTGGCGCAGGAGGGCCTCGGCGCCGACGTGGTCTCGGAAGGCGAGCTGCGCGCCGCCCGCGCCGCCGGCATCCCCGCCTCGGCCATCGTCTTCTCCGGCGTCGGCAAGACGGCGCGGGAGCTGCGCCTGGCCCTGGCCGAGGACATCGCCCAGATCAACCTCGAGAGCGCCGAGGAGGCGGAGATGCTCTCCGCCCTCGCCGCCTCCCTCGGCCGCACCGCCCGGGTCGCGCTGCGGGTCAACCCGGACGTGGATGCCCGCACCCACGCCAAGATCACCACCGGCCGGTCGGAGAACAAATTCGGCGTCGGCATCGACCAGGCGCCGGCCCTCTACGCCAGGCTGGCCACGCTGCCCGGCCTCGCCCCGGTCGGCCTCGCCACCCATATCGGCAGCCAGATCACCAGCGGCATGGCGCCCTACCGCGCCGCCTATGCCCGCCTCGCCGAGCTGGCGCGGGAGCTGCTGGCGGCCGGCCTGCCCCTCCACCACATCGATTGCGGCGGCGGCCTCGGCATCCCCTATCGCGACGAGCCCGCCCCGCTGCCGGAAGCCCTGGCCGGCGCCATCAAGGCCACGCTCGGCCCGCTCGGCCTGCCGGTGATGCTGGAGCCCGGCCGCTGGATCGCCGGCCCCGCCGGCCTCCTGCTCGCCGCGGTGGTGCTGCAGAAGCAGACCCCCTCCCGCCGCTTCCTCGTCCTCGACGCCGCAATGAACGATCTGGTCCGCCCGGCGATGTATGAGGCGTGGCACGGGATCCTCCCGGTCTCGGCGGAAGCGGCCGCGTTGCCTCTCGCCCCGGCCGATGTGGTCGGCCCGGTCTGCGAGACGGGCGACACCTTCACCCGGGGCCGGGCATTGCCATCTCTACCTCCCGGGGCGCTGGTCGCCCTCCTCGATGCGGGGGCCTATGGCGCGGCGATGAGCAGCACCTACAACATGCGCCCCCTCGCCGCGGAGGTGATGGTGGACGGCGCCCGCTTCGCCGTGGTGCGGGACCGGCAGAGCCAGGAGGCCCTGCTCGCCGGCCAGCGCCTGCCGCCTTGGGAGAGCGCGACATGAGCCAGGCCCCCCTGCCGGGCGAGATCCAGGGCGCGCTGCGCCGCCGGCGCCGCCTCGCCGGCCTCGCCTTGTGGTGGGAGGAGGCCTGGCCGCGCGCCTGGCCGGTGCTCGGCCTGCTCGGGGGCTTCGCCATCCTCGCCTTCCTGGATGTGCCGGCGCGGCTGCCGCCCTCAGCGCACCTGCTGCTGCTGGCAGGGTTCGGCGGCGGGCTGGGCTGGCTCGCCTGGCGTGGCATCCGTGGCTTCGCCTGGCCGGATGCGGCCGGGGCGGAACGCCGGCTGGAACGCGATTCCGGCCTGCGCCACCGCCCGCTCTCGGCGCTCTCGGACCGGCCGGCGGGGGATGACCCGGCGGCCCTCGCCCTCTGGCAGGTGCATCAGCAGCGCGCCGCGGCGGCGCTCGGCCGGCTGAAGCTGCGCGCCCCCCGCCCCGGCCTGCCGGCCCGGGACCCGCGGGCGCTGCGCGCCGCCGTGGTGTTGGGCCTGGTGGCGGCGCTGACCATCGCCGGCGCCGATGCGCCGCGGCTGCTGCTGCGCGCCTTCCAGCCGAGCTGGGCCGGCCCGGCCCCGGTGCCGGCGCTGAAGCTGGAAGCCTGGGTGACGCCGCCCGCCTATACCGGCGCCGCGCCGATCTTCCTCGACCCGCGCGGCGGCGCCGCCACCGTGCCGGCCGGCAGCAAGCTGCAGGTCTCGCTTTCCGGCGGCAGCGGCGGCGCGGCGCCCGAGCTGGTCACCGGCCCCGAGCTGCGCCCCTTCCGCGCCCTGGATGGCGGCAGCTTCACCGCCGAGGCGCCGCTGACCGCGGGCCAGCAAGTCGCCATCCGCCGCAACGGGTCGGAGCTGGTGCAATGGAGCCTCTCGGTCCAGGCCGATGCCCCGCCGACCGTCGCCTTCGCCGAGCCGCCGGGCCGCGCCCAGCGCGGCCTCGCCACCCGCCTGCCCTGGCGGGCGGAGGATGATTGGGGCCTGGCCGGGCTGCGCGCCGAGCTGCGCCTGGCGGCGAGGCCGGACGCCCCGCCCTTGGTGCTGGATCTGCCGTTGCCCGGCGGCTTGCCGAAATCCGCCCGCGGCGCCGGCCAGCCGGACCTGTCGGCCCATCCCTGGGCCGGGCTGGAGGTGGAGGCGAAGCTTATCGCCCGCGACGGGGCGGGGCAGGAGGGCCAGTCCGAGCTCGCCGGCCTGACCCTGCCGGAGCGCAGCTTCACCCATCCGGTGGCGAAGCAGCTCATCGCGCTGCGCCGCCAGCTTTCCCTGGAGCCCAATCGCCGCACCCCGGCGCGGCAGGAGCTGGAGGCGATTGCCCAGGCCCCGGAGGCCTTCGAGCATGATGCCGCCACCTATCTGGCGCTGCGCAGCGCCCGCTCCCGCCTCGCCTATGACCGGCGGCCGGAGGCGATCGGCGAGGTGCAGGAGATCCTCTGGGAAACCGCCCTGGCGCTGGAGGAGGGCCGCGACGGCCGCACCCTCCGCGCCCTGCAGCAGGCGCGGGAGGCGCTGCGCGAGGCGCTGGACCAGGCCGAGCAGATGCCGCGCGACGACCCCGCCCAGGCCGAGCAGCGCGCCGAGATCGAGCGGCGGATCCAGGAGCTGCGTGACGCCATCCGCCAGCATCTGGAGGCGCTGGCGGAACGGCTGCAGCGCGAGAATGCCGAATCCATCCCCTTCGACCCGCAATCCCGGCTGATGGACCAGCGGGAGATGGACCGCCGCACCCGCCGCATGGAGGAAGCGGCGCGCGAGGGCCGCACCGAGGATGCGCGGCGCGAGCTGGCCGAGCTGGAGGAGATGCTGAAGGCGCTGGAGGAAGGCCGCGCCAGCCGCAGCGAAAGCGCCGAGCGGCAGCAGCGCCGAGAGCGCGGCCAGCAGCAAATGGGCGTGGTGCAGGACATGGTCCGCCGCCAGTCGGACATGCTGGACCGCAGCCATCAGCGGGCCGATGGCGAGGAGCGGGAGCGGGCCCAGCGCCAGCGCCAGCAGCAGCGCCCCCTGCCCGGCCTGCGCTGGCCGCCGGAGCCGCCGCAAGCCCAGCAGCCACCGCAGCCCAGCCCGGACGCCCAGGCGGAGACGGAGCAGGATGGCCGCCGCCAGCGCGCCCTGCGCCGGGCGCTCGGCGAGCTGATGCAGCAATTCGGCGACCTGACCGGGGAGGTGCCGGACGGCCTCGGCCGCGCCGACCAGGCGATGCGCGAGGCGCAGGAAGAACTCCGCGGCGGCGGCGACCCGCGCGACGCCCAGCAGCGCGCGCTCCGCGCCCTGCAGGAGGGCGGGCGGCAGATGGCGCAGAGCATGCAGCGCCAATTCGGCCAGGGCGCCCAGGAAGGCGACGAGGAGGGCGACCCGCAGGACATGGCGGGCGACCAGCCGGGCGGCGGCAACGGCCAGGACCAGGCGCAGGGCCAGGGCGAGGGGCGCGACCCGCTCGGCCGCCGCACCCGCGACGTGAACGGCACCGCCGACAACGGCGCCGATACCCGCGTGCCGGAGGAGGCGGAGCTGCTGCGCACCCGCCGGCTGCAGGAGGAGCTGCGCCGCCGCGGCGCCGAGCGCGAGCGCCCGGCCGAAGAGCTGGACTATATCGACCGGCTGCTGAAGCGGTTCTGAGGCGCCTCGGATGATCGACCATGTCTCGATCCCGGTGAGTTCGCTGGCGCTGGGCGACTTCTACGACGCCGCCCTCCGCCCGCTCGGGCTCGCCCGGCTGGTGGAGCGGTCGCGCCAGCTCGGCTACGGCAAGCGCTATCCGGAGCTCTGGCTCAATCTCCGCGAGGGGCATGCGGCGCCGGCCGGCACCGGCCACCATCTCTGCCTCCGCGCGCCGGACGAGGCGGCGGTGCGGGAATTCCACGCCGCCGCCCTGGCGGCGGGCGGGCAGGATGACGGCGCCCCCGGCCCGCGCGCGGCGGCGATGACGGGCTACTACGCCGCCTTCATCCGCGACCCGGACGGCAACCGGCTGGAAGCCGCCACCTTCCCGCGCGGCTGAGAGCCTGGCGCAAAAGGGTCTGCGGCGCGTCGCGGCGGATCCTTTCCGCCCTGGCGTCATGCGCCGGCATGCTCCTCGCATGACGTCCGCAGACTTGCCGATGCCACCGGCATCGGCCGCACCGTCGCGGCAATGCCGCGACCCTGGCCGGGACGCAGAAGCCCTCGCCGCTCCGCTGCCGGCGCCCTTTTGCGACAGGCGCGAGCCGCCCGGGCGGCTTCAGCCTTCCTCAACCGCCTGCCGCCTAGTGTCTTCCGCCCGGCCGCTGCTTCCTGTCCCCCTACCCGGCCGCGGACGGGAGAGTCATGGCGAGCGTCACCGGCACCACCGGCAACGACCTGCTCCAGGGCACCGCCGGGGCGGATCAACTGCTTGGCCTCGCCGGCAATGACACGCTGCTGGCCGGCGCCGGGCTGGATACGCTGGATGGCGGGGCGGGCCAGGACCGCGCGGTGGTGGACCGCAGCGCCGCCGCCGGCGCCATCACCCTGTTCCTCCTTGGCCCCGGCCTGGTCTCGGACCTCGCCGGCACCAGCGCCACGGGCGTCGAGGAGCTGTATTTCACCGCCGGCAGCGGCGATGACCGGCTGGTGGGCGGCACCTATGCGGACAGCCTCGCGGGCGGCGGCGGCCATGACGCGCTGCAGGGCGGCGCCGGCAACGACACCCTGCTCGGCGGCGCCGGCGACGATACGCTGCTGGGCGGTGCCGGGCAGGATGTCCTCACCGGCGGCACGGGGGCGGACCGCTTCGTGCTGCAGGGCACCGGCACGGTGGACGGCACCCTCGGCAGCATCGACCGCATCACGGATTTCAACGCCGCCGAGGGCGACCGGCTGGCGCTGCGCGGCCAGACCGTGGGCGGCGAGATCCAGGCCATCGCCAGCGGCAGCTTCGCCCTCGCCGGCCTGCCGCTGCGGCCGGTCGGCTTCGGCGGCAGCCTGCCCAGCCGCGCCACCCTCGCCGCCGGCATCCCGCTGGCGGACCGCACCGGCGGCCAGGCCTACACCCTCTACTGGCAGCCGGATGCCACCGGCGGCTGGGTCCTCATGGACCTTAATTTCGACGGCGTGCTCGGCACCGGCGACCTGGTGGCGCGGGTGGATACCGGCGGGGCCGCCGTCACCGCCGCCAGCTTCCTCGCCCGCACCTTCAGCGCCACCGGCACCACCGGCGCGGACAGCCTGGTGGGTGGCGGCAATGCGGACCGGATCCACGGCTTCGCGGCGAATGACACCCTGGCCGGCCTCGGCGGCGACGACACGCTGGCCGGCGGCGCCGGCGGGGACAGCCTGGATGGCGGCGAGGGCGCCGACAGCCTGCTCGGCGAGGACGGCAATGACTGGCTGGTCGGCGGCAATGGCAGCGACCGGCTGGATGGCGGCGCCGGCAGCGACACCGCCTATGGCGGGGCGGAGTCCGATCTCCTCCTCGGCGGCGCCGGCAATGACCTGCTGGATGGCGGCGCCGGCGATGACAGCATCGAGGCCGGGCCGGGCGCCGACACCGTCACCGGCGGCGCCGGGGCCGACACGCTGCTGCTGCAGGCGATGGGGGAGGCCGCCTGGTCCGGCCTTTCCGCCATGGACAGCATCACCGGCTTCAGCCCGGCGGATGGCGACCGCATCCGGATCAGCGACGCCTTCTGGGGCCTGACCAATGGCGCCGGCGCCACCGCCGGCACCTATGCCGGCGCGGATGGCGTCGCCCGGCCGCTGGTCTTCAGCGGCGCCCTGCTCACGCCGCAGACCGGCCTCAGCGCCGGCCAGCTCCTGCCGCGGCAATGGCTGGGCGGGCTGGAGGCCTACCAGCTCTTCTGGATCCCCGCCTTGGTTGCCGGCAACCCGGCGGGCGGCTGGCTGGTGCTTGATCTGGACCGGGACGGGGTGCTGGGCGCCGCGGATTTCGTCGCCCGCTTCGGCGGCAGCAATGCCGATGTCACCATCGGCGCGGCGGATTTCTACGACGGCACGCTGCTCAGCCTCGGCGGCGGCTACAACCTGGCGGGCAGCGCGGGCAATGACACCATCACCGGCGGCAGCCTGGGCGAAGCCATCACCGGCAGCGGCGGCAGCGACCGCATCTCGGGCGGCGCCGGCGCCGGCAACGCGCTGAGCTATGCCGGCTTCGCCGGCCCCCTCGCCGTCACCTTCAGCGGCGCCTATGCCGGCACCGTCGCCAAGCCCGGCGGCGCGGCGGACAGCTTCACCTTCATCCAGTCCCTGACCGCCACCAGCGGCAACGACACGATCGACGCCAGCGCCGCCACCACCGACCTCTACGCCCTGACGCTGGAAGGCCGCGCCGGCCATGACCGGCTCATCGGCAACGCCACCACCGGCGTTCAGCTTTCCTATGCGAACAGCCCGGCCGCGGTCGCAGTCAACCTCGCCCTCGGCACGGCGACGGATGGCTGGGGCGGCACGGATACGCTGGTCGATATCCGCCGTGTCCTGCTCGGCAGCGCCTTCCACGACACGCTGCTCGGCTCCGCCTTCGACGACGTCATCCTCTCCGGCGCCAATGGCAGCAAGGCCATCGACGGCGGCGGCGGCAGCAATGAATACCGCTACGCCGGCAGCGGCGATGTGACCATCGTCCTGGCCCGGGCCAATTTCGGCGGTGTCCTGGAAAGCGCCTATGCGCTGAAGCCGGGCGGCACCGACCGCCTCGCCAACATCCAGGTGGCGGTGGGCGGGGCGGGCGACGACAGCATCACCGGCTCCACGGCGGATGAGCGCCTGGCCGGCGCCGCGGGCAATGACACGCTGGATGGCGGCGGCGGCCGGGACATCGCCTTCTACGACGTCATCGCCCCGGGCTCGCCGCTCGCCACCCAGGGCATCGTGTTGAACCTCACCTTCGGCACCGCGACCGACCAGTGGGGCGGCGCCGATATCCTGCGCAACATCCAGAGCGCCTGGGGCAGCCAGCTTTCCGACGACATGACCGGCCTCGCCCTGGTCGGCACGCCCACCTGGCTGCGCGGCCTCGCCGGCAACGACATCCTCCGCGCGCCCTATGCCGGCTCGCTCGTCACCGCGGATTACGCCGGGGACCCGGCGGGCATCCGCGCCAACCTCGCCACCGGCCAGGTCCGGGATGGCTGGGGCGGCCTGGATACGCTGGTGCTGATCGGCAATCTCCGCGGCAGCGGCTTCGCCGACAGCCTCCTCGGCAGCAGCGCCGCCAATACGCTGCTGGGCGGCGGCGGGGACGACACCCTCGATGGCGGCGGCGGCGCCGACTGGATGGAGGGCGGCACGGGCAACGACCTCTACTATGTGGATCATCCCGGCGACGTGGTGGTGGAGCTCCCCGGCGAGGGCAATGACACCCTCATCGCCGCCGCCCCCGGCCTGATCCCCGCCGGGAATATCGAGGTGCTGATCCTGCTCGAGGCCGCCGGCGCCGCCTCGAGCATCGGCGACGGCAACGCCAACCACTTCACCGGCAACAACGCGGCCAATGTCTTCGATGGCGGCGATGGCGGCGATACGCTGCTCGGCCGCGGCGGCGACGACGTGCTCTATGGCGGCTGGGGCGATGACTGGCTGGAGGGCGGCGACGGCAACGACGTCCTCGGCAGCCATCTCGGCGCGGACACGCTGTTCGGCGGCGCCGGGGATGACGCCGTCCTGGCCGATGCGGATGGCAGCTTCACCGGCACCCTGCTGCTGCAGCTCGACCCGCGGACCAGCCACAGCCTCGACGCCACCGGCTTCGCCATCTTCCAGGACCGCTTCGATGGCGGCGACGGCTTCGACACCTGGATCGGCACGGCGGGCAACGACCTGATGGATCTGCGCGCGGCGCCTGGGCCCATCGTCAATGTGGAGCAATTCAACGGGCAGTCCGGCAACGACGCCATCCTGCTGGCGCTGGCGGGCGGCAGCGCCGTGCTCCTCGGCGGCGAGGGCGACGACACGCTTTCCGCCACCAACGCCGCGGACACGCTGTGGGGCGAGGCGGGGAACGACGTGCTGGCCGGCCAGGACGGCAATGATTCCCTCATCGGCGGCGCCGGCGCCGACCTGCTGTTCGGCGGCAATGGCGATGACACGCTGGTGGGCGGCAGCGACCTGAACTGGCTGGCGGGCGGCGCCGGCAACGATCTCTACGTCGTCGACGCCGCGAGCGACGTAGTGGCGGAACGCGCCGCGGAGGGCAGCGACACGGTGGTGGCAGGCGCCAGCCACGCGCTCTCGCCGGAGGTCGAGGCGCTGGCCCTGGCCGGCGACGGGCCGCTCTTCGGCCTCGGCAATGCCGGCGGCAACCACCTTGCCGGCAATGCGGCGGCCAATCTGCTGCATGGCGGCGCCGGTGCGGACAGCCTGATCGGCCATGGCGGGAACGACACGCTGTTCGGCGGCGAGGGCGACGACAGCCTGCTGGCCGGGGCGGGCAGCGACTACCTGTTCGGCGGCGCCGGCCGGGATACGCTGGACGGCGCCAGCGGCGACGGGGAGTCCGACTATCTCAGCGGCGGGGCGGGGGATGATCTCTACCGGATCGATTCGGCCGCCGACCTGGTGATGGAAGCGGCCGGCGAGGGCCATGACACCGTCATCGCCGACATCGCCACCGCCGGCTACACGCTGCCGGCGGCGGTGGAGGCGCTGATCCTCGGCGGCAGCGCCGTCTTCGGCATCGGCAATGCGCTGGGCAACGCCATGGCCGGCAATGCCCTGGGCAATTGGCTGGTGGGCGGCGCGGGGGATGACACGCTGAACGGCATGGGCGGCGATGACGTGCTGCTCGGCCAGGAAGGGGCGGATCTCTTCATCCTGCAGGCCGGCAATGGCAGCGACACGATCCGCGACTTCGCCCCGGGCATCGACCGGCTGCAATTGCTGGGCTACGGCATCGCCGGCCTGGCGGCGCTGCAGGCGGCGGCGATTCAGGCCGGCGAGGACCTGGTGCTGAGCCTCGGCCATGGCGAGACCCTGACGCTGCAGGGCCTGCGGCTCGCCCAGCTCGGCGCCGGGGATGTGCTGTTCGGCTGAGGCAGGTAGCGGCTGCTATTCCCGCCGCAGGATGCCGTCCACCAGCCGGTCCGCCCAGGGGCGGGACTGGAAGCCCTGGCGCAGCGCCGCCTCCTCGTAATCCTCCCGCAGCCAGTCGACGAAGGGCTTGCCGGTTGCCGCCTGGGCTTCGGCATAGGCGGCGAAGAAGGCATCGAGGATGCCGGTCCGGCTCTGCCGCACATGGCCGAAGCGCAGGCTGAGCTGCGCCGCCGCCTCCGCCACCGGCCGGCCCTGCAGCAGCAGCCACAGCCCGGCGGCGAGGCCGGTGCGGTCGGCGCCGGATTTGCAATGGATCAGCACCGGCTCCGGCAGGGTGCGGAAGATCTCGGCCAGGCGCAGGATGCGGTCCTTGTGCGGGGCGCCGCGGCTTTCGAAGGGCGCATCCACATGCACTAGGCCGAGCGCCGCCGCCGCCGCCCGGCCGAGCTGGTCCGAGCCGCAATCGGCGCGGTGGCCGCGCAGGTTGATGACGCTGCGCAGCCCGAAGCGGCGGGCGGCGGCGCGGAGCTGCCAGGGCAGCGGGTGGTTGCAGCGGTAGAGCCGGCCGCTTTCCACCACCCCCCAGTTACGCCAGCCGAGGCGGAGCAGGGCGTGGTCCACGAACAGGCTGTTCAGCCAGGCGCGGTGGCCGGGGGCAGGCTGGCCGAGGGCGGAAGGGGCGGTCATGCGCCGGGGTATGGGGTGCGGCGGGGCGGAACGCCAGAGGCGAGGTGGGGTGGGCTCCCCTCCCCGGCCCCCGGCAGGGGCGCTGCCCCCTGTCCCCCGCCGGTGGCTGCCGGCAGTGCCGGCGACCCCTTCCCCGGACCTCGGTGTGAGTCTGCGGGTTCAAACGCCGGGTCCAAAACTCGGACCGGGGTCCGGGGCCAGGTCCTGGCCCCGGCGGGGGCTTGGGGGCAGAGCCCCCAAAAGGCGCCCATGAACGTCTTGCCCCCACGCCCCGACCGCGCGAGGCTACCGCCCAACAATCATAAGAGGGGAAGGAAACGCCATGCGTCTCGCCGACAAGGTCGCCATCATCTCCGGGGCCGCTTCCGGCATGGGGGCTGCCACCGCCCGGCTCTTCGCCCGGGAAGGCGCCAAGGTCCTGGTCGCCGACATGCTGGAGGTGGAGGGCGCCGCCGTCGTCGCTTCCATCACCGCCGCCGGCGGCACTGCCCTGTTCCGCAAGCTGGACGTGACCGAGGAAGGCCAGTGGGAGGCCACGGTTGCCGAGGCGGTGCAGCGCTGGGGCAGGCTGGATGTGCTGGTGAACAATGCCGGCATCAGCGGCAGCGCCACCAACGACCTCTACGATACCGGGCTTTGGGACCGGATCATGGCGGTGAACGGGCGGGGCGTGTTCCTCGGCACCAAATACGCGGTCGCGGCCATGCGGAAGGGCGGCGGGGGCAGCATCGTCAACCTCTCCTCCATCTCCGGCGTGGTGGGGCAGGAGCGGATCCATTGCGCCTACAACGCCTCCAAGGCCGCGGTGCGGCTGCTGACGAAATCCGTGGCGACGCAGGAAGGGGCGGCAGGCATCCGCTGCAACAGCGTCCATCCCGGGCTGATGCCGCCCATGCGCACCAGCGGCGCGACGGCGGACCCGGTGTTCCGTGCCAAGATGCTCGACCATGTGCCGCTCGGCCGGTCCGGGGAGGTGGATGAGGTGGCCTATGCCATCCTGTTCCTCGCCTCGGACGAATCCAGCTACATGACGGGCACCGAGTTGCATGTGGACGGCGGCTACCTGGCCTGCTGATGGCGTTCCGCAGGGGACCGCTGGGCGGCGGGGCCGCTTCCTGCCCGCGCCTGGCGCAACCTGCCATGGGTTGGCAGGGCTAGAGCAGATCGCCGGAGGGCGGCATCGCCCGGAGGCGTGAATCTGCTCTACCATCCATAAGCTAGAGCGGTTTCGCGCTGCACAGTCAGCGTGAAACCGCTCTAGCCGGATCATGGGCTCTTCCTCTGACTGGCGGCGCCGTCGCAGCAGCGTGAGGCCGGTGGTCTAGCTGCGGCTCCAACCCGCATCCGCGGGTCCGGCCAGCGGCCGGCCCGGCTGGGGCTCACGGCACCGCCGCCAGCGGGCAAATCCCCCGATCTTCCCTTCGCCCTTACATCCATCCCCGTCTCGATCCCGAAGAAGGCGTGGTCAGGGCCCCGGCGGGGCGGCGATCGGCTCCAGGCCCTGGATCAGCACCGGAACGGCCGGAACGACAAGGCGCGGGGGTTCGGGCGGGTCCGGATGATCCCAGAACAGATCGCCCCAGCGCCTCATGCGATGGGCCTCCTGCAGCGCCGTCAGACTGGCGCGGCCATCCGCCACCCCGGCCTGGCGCGGGAAGGCCAGGGGCGGGCTGCGCCAGCAATCCACCCGGCCGAGCGAGCGGGTGCAATAGGGCGGCGGCTCCGGCGGCGGATCCTCCGTCCGGCAGTAGGATTCGCCACGCTCCAGCCGTACCGAGGAACAATCCCGCCCGCTGACCAGGGAAACCGTCGCATCCGGCAGGGTCCGCCCGATCGTGGTGACGGCGGCGACATGGGCGACGCCGAGGCTCGCCGTCAGCGGCACCGCCGCCTCGCAGGCCGGCAACAGCAGGAGCAGGAGGAGAGGCCAGGGGTGCATGCCGGCAGTAAAGCCCGCCCGGGCTTAACGCCCTGCCAATCGGCTGCTATGCACGGCGCGCCCTGGGAGAAAGCTGCGCCGCGTGGCCGATATCTTCGACGAGGTGGAAGAAGACCTGCGCGCCGAGCGCGCCCGCCGCCTGTTCGCCCGCTATGGCGGGGTGCTGGCGGGGCTGGCCGTGCTGGTCGTCCTCGCCGCCGGCGCCTGGCAGGGCTGGCGCTGGTGGCAGGCCAGGGAGGCCGCCAGGGCCGGCGCCGCCTACCTCGCCGCCAGCGAGGCGACCGTGCCGGCCGAGGCCGACCGCAAAGCGGTGGCGGAACGCTTCGCCAGCCTCGCGGCCGAGGCGCCGGAAGGCTACCGGGTGCTCGCCCTGCTGCGCGCCGCCGCGCTGCAGGCGGAGGCCGGGGAGCGCGACGCGGCCCTGGCCACCTGGGACCGGGTGGCGAATGACGCCGGCGCCGATCCGCTCTATCGCGAGCTCGCCACCCTGCTCTGGGGGCTGCATGCGCTGGATGGCGGCGATGCCGCCGCCATCGAATCCCGGCTGGCGCCGCTGGCCAACGGCCCCTGGCGCGCCTCGGCCGCCGAGGTGCTGGCGCTGGCGGCGCTGCAGCGGGGGGAGACGGAGCAGGCGAGGCAGCGCCTGGCGGCCCTGGCCGCCGACCCGCTGGCCCCCCAGGGGGTGCGGGACCGCGCCGGCAGGCTGCTGGCGGGGCTGGGCGGCTGATGCAGGGGAGCCAAGGGGGACGAATGCGGGGCATCACCCGAAGGGCGGCGCTGCTCGGCAGCGCCGGCCTGCTCGCCGGCTGCGAGACCATCACCGATTCCTTCGACAGCATCTTCGGCGAGCGGAAACGCCCCCTGCCCGGGGAACGCCGGCCGGTGCTGGCGGCCGAACGCCCGCTCGGCGTGGATGAGGGCGAGGCGCAGCCGATCAGCCTGCCGGCGCCGGAGCCGGTGGCGGAATGGCCCCAGGCAGGCGGCAGCATCAGCCATGCCCCGGGCCACCCGGCCCTCGGCGCCGGGCTGCGGCAGGCCTGGAGCAGCTCGATCGGCAGCGGCACCGCCTATCGCCGCCGGCTCATCTCCCCGCCCGTGGTGGCGGAGGGGGTCGTCTACGCCTCCGACGCCTATGGCGAGGTGACGGCGCTGGATGCCGCCACCGGCCGCCGCCGCTGGTCCTTCGATACGAGACCCGACCAGGACAGCGACGGGGCGCTCGGCGCCGGCCTCGGCTTCGCCGGCGGCACGCTCTACGTCGCGACCGGCCTGGCAGAGCTGCTGGCGCTGAACCCGGAGGACGGCAAGCCGCGCTGGCGCGTCTCCCTGCCCGCCCCGGCGCGCGGCGCGCCCACCATCGCCAATAACCGCATCTATGTGCCGACGACGGAGAACCAGCTCCTCGCCCTCTCGGTCGAGAATGGCGACCGGCTCTGGACCTACCGGGCGCAGCCCACCGTCACCATGGCGCTCGGCCTGCCGGCGCCGGCGGTGCTGGGCGAGATCGTGGTGGCCGGCTTCGGCTCCGGCGAGCTGGCGGCGATCCGGGCCGGGGATGGCCGCACCGCCTGGAGCGAGACCCTGGCCTCCGCCCGTGGCGGCGGGCTGGCGGATATCGCCGCCATCACCGCGATGCCGGTGATCGACCGCAACCGGGTCTTCGCCACCGGGCTTGGCGGCATCACCATCGCCATCGATCTCCGCTCCGGCCGGCGGATCTGGGAACGGGACGTGGCCTCGGCCGAGACCCCCTGGGCGGCGGGGGACGCGCTGTTCCTGATGAGCACCGATGGCGACCTGGTCTGCTTCGGCCGGGATGACGGGCGGGTGCGCTGGCTCCGGCCGCTCGGGCGGTACGAGGATGAGGAAAGGCGGCGCGACCCGATCACCTGGGGCCCGCCGCTGCTGGCCGGGGGGCGGCTGCTGGTCACCAACACCCTGGGCCAGATGGTGGAGGTGAACCCGGTGAATGGCGAGCTGGTCAACCGTAGCCGCCTGGGCGCGGCCTGCCTGCAGGCCGGGGCGGTGGCGGGGGAGACGCTGTACCTGCTGACCGAGGACGGCAATCTGGTGGCGATGCGGCCTGGGGGGTAGCGGCGGCGGGATCGGGGGCTTCGCCCCCGGGCCCCAGCAGGCGGCACTGCCTCCTGCACCTCCGCCGGGGGGTGGACCGCCCCCCGGACCCCGGTGTGAGTCGTGGAATCGGCGGGTTGACCTTGCGACTCCGGCAGGGGGACACCGCTTTCGGGATGGCAGCCTCCGCACGCGCGAGGCGACAAGCCGCCTCCGCCGCCCTACATAGTGCCCATGCTCCCCACCATCGCCATCCTCGGCCGGCCCAATGTCGGCAAATCCTCGCTGTTCAACCGGCTGGTGGGCCGGAAGATCGCGATCGTCGACGACACGCCGGGCGTCACCCGCGACCGCAAGGAAGGCGAGACCCGCATCGGCGGCCGCAAGGTCCGGCTGCTGGACACGGCCGGGCTGGAGGAGGCGCCGCCCGAGACCATCCAGGGCCGCATGCGCGCCAGCTCCGAGGCCGCCGTGCGGGAGGCCGATCTGGTGCTGTTCGTCGTCGATGCCCGCAGCGGGCTGACGCCAGGGGACCGCGCCTTCGCCACCTGGCTGCGCCGCCAGGCGGTGCCGGTGCTGCTGGTCGCCAACAAGACGGAAGGGCGCCTCGGCGGCCAGGCGGCGCTGGAGGCCTATGAGCTGGGCCTCGGCGACCCCATCCCGGTCTCCGCCGAGCATGGCGACGGCATGGGCGGGCTGCATGATGCGGTGCGCGAGATCCTGCCGGAGGAGGCCCCGGAGGAGGAGGAAGCCGGCCCGGACCGGCCGCTCCGCCTCGCCATCATCGGCCGCCCCAATGCCGGCAAATCCACCCTGCTGAACGCCTTGCTGGGCGAGGAGCGGATGATCACCGGGCCGGAGCCGGGGCTGACGCGCGATTCGGTCGCCGTGGAATGGATCGACAGCACCGGCGGGAAGGTGCGGCTGGTCGATACCGCCGGTCTGCGCAAGAAGGCCCGCATCGAGCAGGCGCTGGAAAAGATGTCGGCCGCCGCCTCCATCGCCGCGCTGAAGGAATGCGAGGTGGCGGTGCTGGTGCTGGACGCGCTGCTGGGCATGGAGGAGCAGGAGCTGCGCCTCGCCCGGCTGGCGGAGCGCGAGGGCCGCGCCGTGGTGATCGCGCTGAACAAATGGGATGCGGTGGAGGACCGCGCCGCGGCGCGGAAACGGCTGGAGGATGTGCTGACGGCGAGCCTCGCCCAGTTGAAGGGCATCGCCGTGGTGCCGCTCTCCGCCCAGACCGGGCGGGGGGTGGAGAAGCTGATGCCCGCGGTGCGTGCGGCCTACGCGCTGTGGAACCGCCGCATCCCGACCGGGGAGCTGAATCGCTGGTTCGAGGCGATGCTGTCTCGCCACGCCCCGCCCCTGGTGGATGGGCGCCGGATCAAGCTGCGCTACGCCACCATGCCGAAGGCGCGGCCGCCGACCCTGGTGGTGTTCGGCACGCGGGCGGAGGACCTGCCGGAGGATTACCGCCGGTACCTGGTGAACGGCTTCCGCGAGGCCTTCGACATGCCCGGCGTGCCGGTGCGGCTGCAGGCGCGGGGGACGAGCAACCCCTATGCGGAGGCGGAGGGGTAGCGCGACCTCTCTCGGCGGCGCCGAGGGGGAGACAGGCTGCGCTCCCATGGCCGCGGAGGCGGGGCGCACCCTCACCCCAACCCTCCCCCGCAGTGCGGGGGAGGGGCAAGCTGCACTCCCACGGGCTGCAAGGCGGGCGCACCCCCGCCCCAACCCTCCCCCCGCAGTGCGGGGGAGGGGCAAGCTGCACTCCCACGGGCCGCAAGGCGGGCGCACCCCCGCCCCAACCCTCCCCCGCAGCGCGGGGGAGGGGGGAAGCTGCACTCCCACGGGCCGCAAGGCGGGCGCACCCCCGCCCCAACCCTCCCCGCAGCGCGGGGGAGGGGGCAAGCTGCGTTCCCGTGCGCCGCGGAGGCAGGCCGCTCCCTCCCCCGCTGGCGGGGGAGGGCCGGGGTGGGGGTGGCCTCACCTTCCCCGGGCGCAGGGGTGCCCCACCTTGACGCCCGCGAAACGCCCCCGCCATCCTCCCGCGGTGCAACATCACCCCGCCCCGCCCCCCCATGCCGCCTGAGCCCCGCATCGCCGTCATCGGCGCCGGCCTCGGCGGCATCACCCTCGCCGCCCTGCTGCAGCGCCAGGGCTTCCCCGTCACTCTGCATGAGCAGGCGCCCGCCTTCGCCCGCATCGGCGCCGGCATCGTACTCAGCGGCAATGCGGTGAAGGTGCTGCGGCGCCTGGGGCTGGAACCGGCGCTGCTCGCCACCGGCATCCGCCCCGCCGCCTTCCGCAGCCGGGACTGGATCACCGGCGCCCTGACCTACGACCTGGCGCTGGACGCCGCCAGCGAGGCGCGGTTCGGCGCCCCCTTCCTCAACATCCACCGCGCCGACCTGCACGAGATCCTGCTCTCCGCCCTCGTCCCCGGCACGCTCCGCCTCGGCCAGGGTCTGCTCGGCGTGAACCAGCGCGGCGAGACGCTGCGGCTGGACTTCGCCGATGGCAGCCGGGCGGAGGCCGATCTGGTGGTTGGCGCCGACGGCATCCATTCCCGCCTGCGCGCCCTGCTCTTCGGCGAGGCGCCGCCACGCTTCACCGGCCGGATGGCGCAGCGCGCCATCTTCCCCACCGCCAATCTCCACGGCCTCGCCATGGACGACTGCACCAAGTGGTGGGGCCCGGACCGCCACGCGCTGACCTATTTCATGACCGGCGCGCGGGACGAGGTCTATGTCATGGCCAGCGTGCCGGGCGAGGAATGGGACGGCACCGACCTCTCCCGCCCCCTGCCCCGCGCCGAATTCCTGGCCAGCTTCGCGGCCGCCGCCCCCGATCTGCGCCGTATCGCGGAAGGGGCCGAGAGCTGCATGGTCTGGCCCATCCTCGACCGGCCGCGCGACGACCGCTGGCATGAAGGCCGCGCCGTGCTGCTGGGCGATGCCTGCCACCCGGTGCGCCCCTACATGGCCGCCGGCGGCGCCTCGGCCATCGAGGATGCGGCGGTGCTGGCCCGCTGCCTCGCCGCCGCGCCGGGACATGCGGCCGCCTTCACCGCCTATGAAGCCACCCGTATCCCGCGCGTGGCGGAGGTGCAGCGTATTTCCCTCGCCAACACCTGGATGCGCGGGCCGGAGGAGGAGCTCGACTGGTTCTTCGGCTACGACGCCTGTACCGCCCTGATCGAAGGACTCGCCGCATGATCCGCCCCGACCCGATGCGGCAGCGCGACCTGGTCGGCTATGGCGAGACCTCGCCCGATCCGGACTGGCCGGGCGGGGCGTATATCGCGGTGAATTTCAACCTGAATGTCGAGGGCGGGGGCGAATCCACCCTGGCCAATGGCGATGCCGTTTCCGAAGCCATGCTGAACGATATCGGCGTGCCGGAGTATCGCGGCGTCCGCGTACCGCTGGTGGAATCGGTGTTCGAATACGGCAGCCGCCGCGGCGCGTGGCGGCTGCTGGAGCTGTTCGACCGGCACGGCCTCAAGGTCAGCGTCCTCGGCGTGGTCCGCGCGCTGGAGCAGAATCCGGCGCTGGCCCGCGCCTTCGTCGAACGCGGGCATGAGGTAGTGAGCCATGGCTATCGCTGGATCGATTACTGCCAGGTGCCGGAAGCGGTGGAGCGCGAGCATCTGCGGCTGGCGGTCGAGGGCCTGACGAAGCTGACCGGCGCCCGCCCCCTGGGCTGGATGACCGGCCGGCCGGGCCCCAACACCCGCCGGCTGCTCGCCGAGGAAGGCGGCTTCCTCTACGACCGCGACAGCCTGGCCGACGAACTGCCCTATTGGCTGGACATGCCAAGCGGGCCGCATCTCGTCATCCCCTACTCCTATGAGGCGAACGACAACCGCTTCAACGAGAACAGCGGCTTCTCCACCGCGTCGCACTTCTTCGAATACATGCGGGATACCTTCGACGTGCTCTACGCCGAAGGCCAGCGGGGCGCGCCGAAGCTGCTCTCCATCGGGCTGCATGACCGGCTGATCGGGCGGCCGGGGCGGCTGCTCGGGCTCGCGAGGTTGCTGGAATACATGCGGTCCCACGACAGGGTCTGGTTCTGCCGGGGGATCGACATCGCGCAGCATTGGCGGGCGCGGCACTGGCCGGTGTAGCGCCTGCTGAAGGGTTGTCTTGAGGAGGGCGTCGCGGCAGTGCCGCGACCCCTCCTCAAACTCCACCCGCCAAAGGCCGAAGGGCCTTTGGAAACCATGAATTTCAGAGTCGACGGTCGAAGCGGAGAACTCAAGGGTTCAAAGGGCCCTTCGGCCCTTTGCGGATGGGGTTGAACGCACTGCGTTCAACGGGAAGGCAGAGCCTTCCCCAGAAACACGTCACTCCGCCGCCGCGGCGTCCTCGCTCTCCTCGCCCCCCACCAGCATGGCATTGGCGACCACGCCCGCCTGGGCCCGCACCTTCTGCTCGATGGCGGCGCCCACCGCAGGGTTGTCCCGCAGGAATTGCTTCGCGTTCTCCCGCCCCTGGCCGATCCGCTGGCCTTCGGCGCTGAACCAGGCGCCGGATTTCTCCACGATGCCGGCCTTCACGCCCAAATCGATCAGCTCGCCGAGCTTCGAGATGCCCTCGCCATACATGATGTCGAAATCGACGACGCGGAACGGCGGCGCCATCTTGTTCTTCACCACCTTCACCCGGGTCTGGTTGCCCACCACGCTCTCGCGGTCCTTGATGGCGCCGATGCGGCGGATCTCCATGCGGACGCTGGCGTAGAATTTCAGCGCATTGCCGCCCGTCGTCGTCTCCGGGTTGCCGAACATCACGCCGATCTTCAGGCGGATCTGGTTCAGGAAGATCAGCAGGCAGTTGGAGCGGGAGACGGTGCCGGTCAGCTTGCGCAGCGCCTGGGACATCAGGCGGGCATGCAGGCCGACATGGCTGTCGCCCATCTCGCCTTCCAGCTCCGCCCGCGGCACCAGCGCCGCGACGCTGTCCACCACCAGCACGTCGATGGCGCCGGAGCGCACCAGCGTGTCGCAGATCTCGAGCGCCTGCTCGCCGGCATCCGGCTGGCTGATCAGCAGGTTGTCGACATCGACGCCGAGCTTCTTGGCATAGCCGGGGTCGAGCGCATGCTCGGCGTCGATAAAGGCGCAGGTGCCGCCCTTCTTCTGCGCCTCGGCGATCGCGTGCAGCGCCAGGGTGGTCTTGCCCGAGCTTTCCGGGCCGTAGATCTCGATGATGCGGCCCTTCGGCAGGCCGCCGATGCCGAGCGCGATGTCGAGGCCGAGGGAGCCGGTCGAGACCACCTCGATCTCGCCGTCCTGCGCCTGGCGGGCGCCCATCTTCATGATGGAGCCCTTGCCGAAGGCTCGCTCGATCTGGCTGAGCGCGGCGTCGAGCGCCTTTCCCTTATCCATTTTGGCTATCCCCGCTGTTGCGCGCCATTGCCCCACCAAGGCGCGACCCCGACCAGGCCCCGCAAAAGCCCAGGTTGTGTCGCCGGAATCCTACCACCCGAAGGCGTCCCATTGGAACAGGATCGCAACCGATTTCGCAGCCTCGCGCTGCACCAGGCGGAGTATGCCCGGAAGCCCCGCGCTGGACAAGAACATTTAGCAAACATCCGTGGAAACCCCGGGATTTCACCCGCTCTGCGCCACGCCCGGCAGCATCTCCGCCAACAATTGCCGCAGCGCCGCTGGGGCGAAGGGCTTGGCGAGGAAGCGGAACCCCTCCGCCGCCGGGGGGGTGCCGACCAGCGACTCGGCATAGCCGGAAAGCAGCAGCACCGGCAGGCCCGGCCAACGCTGCCGCAATCGCCGCGCCAGGGCCAGCCCATCCTCGCCCGGCATGGCCACATCGCTGACCAGCGCCGCCGGCGCCAGCCCTTTCTCCACCGCTTCCAGCGCCGATTCGGCACTGTCCGCCACCACCACCTGGTAGCCGGCGCGCCGCAGCAAGGCCTCGCCCAGCCGGGCCAGGGGGGCCTCGTCATCCACCAGCAGCACCGGGCCGGGCGCTGCTTGCACCGGGGCTGCTTCCGGCGGGGCCGCCCCCTCCTGCCCCACCGGCAGCTCCGCCGGCGCCTCCTGCCGCGGCAGGTGGATACGGAAGCTGGTCCCCTCCCCCACCCGGCTGGCGACGGTGATCTGCCCGCCCGCCTGGGCGACGATGCCCTGCACCGTGGCGAGGCCAAGCCCGGTGCCGCCCTTCTCCGGTCGGGTGGTGAAGAAGGGCTCGAAGAGCCGCGGCAGAATTTCCGGCGGAATGCCGGCGCCGCTATCAGCCACTTCCAGCACCGCGTAGCGGCCAGGGGGCAGGCCGCCCGGCCCCTCCCCCTCCGGCCGCAGCACCACGGCATGGCCGGTGGCCAGCCTGAGGCGCCCGCCTTCCGCCATGGCCTGGCAGGCATTGGCGACGAGGTTCAGCACGAGCTGGTCGAGCTGCCCGGGGTCGATCCTGACCCGCCGCCCCGGCTCCTCCAGCGCCAGCTCCAGCGCGATCCGCCCGCCCAGCAGCCGGCGCAGCAGCGGCGCCATGCCGCGCAGGGCGGCGTTGAGGTCCAGCACCAGCGGTGCCACCGGCTGCTGCTGGGCGAAGGCGAGCAATTGCGCCACCAGCCCGGCGCCGCGCCGCGCCGCATCCTCGAGCGCGCCGAGATCCTCCGCCTGCGCCGCGGTCAGCCCCGCCTCCCGCAGCGCCGCCGCGCTGCCCAGGATGATGGCGAGCAGGTTGTTGAAATCATGCGCGATGCCGCCGGCCAGCTTGCCCACCGTCTCGAACCGCCCGGCGGTGGCCAGGCGGGCTTCCGCCCGCAGCGCGGCGGTGCGGTCGGTGACGCGCAGCAGCAGCGCCCCGCCCGCCGCGCCCCCCCCGCCCCTCCAGGGCTCGGCGGCCAGCTCCCAGCTTGTATCGGCCGCCGCCAGCGGGTCGGCCGGGGCGGCGGCGAGCGGCGGCGGCGTCTCGCCGGCCAGGGCGCGGGAGAGCAGGGCGGCGAAACTGGGCCGCGCCTCCTCCCGCAGCAGCAGGGCGGCGGGCAGGCCGGGGCGCAGCGGCAGGGCCGGCCCGGCCATGCGGCCGAGCGCCGGATTCGCCACCTGCACCAGCCCCGCCGCATCCAGCAGCGCCAGCCCCTCCGGCAGGGCGGCGAAGAGCGCCTGGAACTCCTCGCCGGGCGCGCCGCCGCGGCGGGCCAACCAGCCCGGCCGTCGCTCAGCCATGCGCCGCCCCCCCGGCCTGGCGGCCCTGCAGCCGCCAGACATAGGCGATGATCTCGGCCACCGCCTGCCAATGCTCGGCCGGCACCTCGGTATCCGGCTCCAGCCGGAACAGGGCCCGCGCCAAAGGCGGGTTGGACACGATCGGCACGCCATGCTCCTCCGCCACGGCGCGGATGCGCGCCGCCAGCTCATCCGCCCCCTTGGCCACCAGCCGCGGCGCCGCCGCCTGGCCCTGCTCATAGAGCAGCGCCACGGCGTAGTGGGTGGGGTTGGTGATGACAACCGTCGCCTTCGGCACCTGCGCCAGCATGCGCCGCCGCGCCCTGGTCTCGCGGATCTGCCGCTGCCGCGCCCTTATATGCGGGTCGCCTTCGGATTCCTTGTGCTCCTCCCGGATATCCTCGCGGCTCATCCGCATCTGCTGCAGAAAGCGCCAGCGGACCAGCAGCAGATCCAGCACGGCGAGCACGCCGAAGGCCAGCAGCATGGCGACCAGCAGCCGCAGCATGGCATGGCCGGATTCCTGCAGCAGGGCGGCGACCGGCAGGTGCAGCATGGCCTGCAGCCGCTCCGGCTCCACCGCCTGCCACAGCGCGGTGCCGAGCAGGACGAGCTTTACCAGCGTGCGCCCCAGCTCGATCAGCCCCTCCGCGCCGAACAGACGGCGCAGCGCGGCGAGCGGGCTGAGCCGGCTGAGGTCCGGGGCCAGCTTCTCCGGGTGCAGGCCGGGGCCGGTCTGGGCCAGGCTGGCCAGGATGGCGGCCAGCCCCACCAGGCCGAGCACCGGCAGCAGCAGCAGCGCGGAGGCCCGCAGCAGCGCCGCCACCAGCGGCGTCGCCAGCGGCGTCGCCAGGGCCGGCTCGGCGGCCTCGAAGAGGCGGCGCATGCTCCGCAGCCAGCCCAGGCCGAGCGGCGGCAAGGTGAGGAAACAGGCGATGGTCGCCGCCAGCAGGGTGGCGAAGCCCACCGCCTCGCGGGAGAGCGGGACCTGGCCCTGTTCCCGCGCCTTCTCCAGCCGCTTTTGCGATGGGGCTTCTGTCCGGTCCTCGGCCTCCTTGTCGTCGCCCTCCGCCATGGCTCAGCGGCCGGCGCCGAGGGTGAGGAAGCCCTGCCGGCTGGCCTCCAGCCAGACATCGAGCAGCGGCGGCAGGACCAGCAGCAGCAGCAGCAGCCCGGCCAGGATCTGCGCCGGGGCGGCGAGGTTGTACACCTGCACCTGCGGCGCGACGCGGGCCAGCAAGGCGAGGGCGAAATTGGCGGTGATGCCGGCCAGCACCAAGGGCGCCGCCAGGCGCAGCGCGATGCCGAGGCTTTCCGCCACCGCCTGGGCCAGCAGCTCCGCCGTGCCGCCGAGCGGCAGCGGGTCGCCGGGCGGCAGCAGGGCGTAGCTGCGGACGAGGCCCTGCAGCGGCAGGGCGTAAAGGCCGGTGGAGAGGACCAGCAGCGCCGCCATCAGGGAGAAGAGGCGGCCCGGCGCGGTGCTGTGGGCGCCGAAGGCGGGGTCGGTCTGCAAAGGGCTGCTGAGGCCGGTCATTAGCGCCACCACCTGCCCGGCCTGGGCCATGGCGAGGCTGAGCAGCCGGGCGAGGAAGCCGAACCAGAGGCCGATCGCGATCTCGCCGCAGAGCAGCCGGGCGAGGTCGCCGAGCGCCGCCGGCAGGGCGGGCAGCGCGGGGGCGAGCGGCGCGATGAGCAGGGCGACCAGCGCCAGCAGCAAAGCGAGGCGGATCGCCATCGGCACCTCCTGCTCCCCCAGGCCGGGCAGCAGCATGACAGCGCCGCCGAGCCGGCAGAGCAGCAGCACGGCGTGGAAGGCGAGGGTCGGCAGCGCCTCCGCCATCAGGGCAGGCCGCCGATGGCGACGATGCGGTCGAACAGCCCGGCGGCATAGGCGCGCATGGCGCCGACCATGCCGGGGCCGAGCAGCAGCAGGATGACGCCGAGCGCGACGAGCTTCGGCAGGAAGGCCAGCGTCGCCTCCTGCACCTGGGTCAGGGCCTGGAGGATGGAGACGAGCAGGCCGACCGCCAGCATGGCCAGCAGCGGCGGCCCGGCCAATTGCAGCGCCATCCAGATGGCCTCCCGCACCGCGAGGGCCGTGGGATTCTCGATCATGCTCCCGCCTCCTGCGGGGGCCGGCACGGCGACCGGCCTGCTGCACGCTGCGCGCTCCATCCCCCGCCCGTTGCCCTGAAGCGGCTTTGCCGCTTCAGGCTGCGCGAGGCTTCGGGAATGCAGCGACTCCGGGGCCCCCACGGCGTTGCGCAGCAACGTCGTGGGGACCTAAATCGGCATGCGCATCACCTCCTGATAGGCGGAGACGACGCGGTCCCGCACCGCGACGGCGGTCTGCAGGGTCAGCTCGGCGCGGGAGACGGCGAGCACCACATCCGTGACGCTGCCCTGGCCCATCAGGGATTGGGTGGTGACGGCATCGGCGCTGTGGCCGACATCCACGGCATCCTGCACCGCCCGCTGCAGCGCGGCGCCGAAGCCTTCCGCCGCCGCGCCGGCCTCCGCCGGGCTGGCAGCGGCGCGGTAGGCGGCGGCGACCTGGGCCGGAGCGACGGAACCGGGCGCGACCGGCCCGGGCATCAGCGCAGCGCCTCGATGGTGCGGGTCAGCATGCCGCGCGTGGTTTCCAGCACCGAGAGGTTGGCGCTGTAGCTGCGCTGGGCCTCGCGCATATCCATCACCTCCACCAGGCTGTCGATATTCGGCCGCTTCACATAGCCTTCGGCATCGGCGGCGGGGTGGCCCGGCTCGTAATCCTGGCGGAAGCCGCTGGGGTCGGTGCCGACGCGGTCCACCCGCACCAGCTCCACCCCCGCCGCGCGGTCCACCCGGTTGGCGAAGGTGACGGTCTTGCGGCGATAGGGATCGGCGCCCGGCGACTGGCCGGTGCTGTCGCGGTTGGCGATGTTCTCCGCCACCACCCTGAGGCGCAGGGATTGCGCCTGCATGCCGGCGGCGGAGATGCGGAGAGCCTGGTCGAGATCCATGGCGTAGGTCCTTGGCTGTCTGCGGCGGGCCGACTGGCAGGCTCTCCCCGGCGCCGCGTCACGGCCGGCGCCATCGCGGCTGGCGTCGTCATCGCGGGCGCCGCCGCTGCTGGCGTCGCCGGCGTCGGGACTGTCGAGGGGGCTGCCGGCAGCGTTGCCGTCCGCCCCGTCATTGTTCGCCCCATCATTGTTCGCCCTATCATTGTTCGCCTTGTCATTGCCCGCCCCCGTCACCGCCGGCAGCCTGACCGTCTGCCGCCTCATTGCTGGCGGCCGAGCGCGGTGCGGAACATGCCCATCCAGCGGCGATAGAGGTTGCTGGCGAGGGCATGGGCGGTGTCGGTATCCGCCACCCGCAGGGCCTCCCGGTCCAGCGAGACGGCATTGCCGTTCGGCGCGCGTTCCACCGCCTGCCGGTCCCGCCTGGCATCCGGGTTGCCGCGGCGGCTCGGCATGTGCTGGCCATCGGTGCGGGCCAGGGTCATGCCGCCGCCGCCGCGCAGCAGCTCGGCGAAAGGGCGGATGTCGCTCGGCCGGTAATTCGGCGTATCGGCATTGGCGACGTTCTGCGCCAGCACGCCCTGCCTGGTATCCAGCCAGGCAAGCCGCCTTTCGGCGAGGGCGATGGTCGGGGTCCGCGACGGGTCCATGCCCGGGATATGCGGCCAGGAGAACGAAGGAAGCGTAAATGCCACGCCGTCCCGGCCACAGGGGCAAAGCCAGGCCGCCGCAAGGATCGTTTAACCCCGCCCCGGCAGAATATGCCGCATGACCCATAGCCCCGGACCGGACCGCCCCACCGCCTCGGACCGCCGCAGCGCGAAGGATCGCAGCATGGCGGCGGGTGACGCCGCAGCGGACCGCCATGTTGCACCCGTGCTCGCCGCCATCCAGTCCATGCAGGGCACGGTTTCGCTCGCCCGCGCCCTGACGGAAGCGGGGCGGCATATCGACCTCGCCGGGCTGGATGCGGAGGCCGCCAGGCTTTGCGCCGCCGTCGCGGTGCTGCCGCAGGACGCAGCGCGATCCCTGCGGCCGGCGCTGCAGGCCCTGGTGGCGGAGGTGGACGGGCTGGCCGTCGCCCTGCCCGCCCCGGGACGCTGAAGGAAAGGCGCCAGGCCAAGGGCGCCGCCCCCCCCAACCGCCGGCAGGAGGCCGCGGGATGATGCTGGATACCGGACCCTGGCTGCAGGCCGCCGCCGCCCTGGCGGCGGTGCTCGGGCTCATCTGGCTGGCGGCGCGGGCGCTGGCCGCGCGCCAGGACGCCGCGGCGCGGCCCGGCCGGCGCCTGGCCCTGGTGGAAAGCCTGGCGCTGGACCCCCGCCGCCGCCTGCTCCTCATCCGCTGCGACGGCCGCGATGCGCTGCTGCTGACCGGCGGCACGGAGGACCGCATGCTGGGCTGGCTGCCGCCGGAGCAGGGGCCGTGAGGCGGCTCGGCCTCGGCCTGCTGCTTGCGGCCACCGCTTTGCCGGCGGCGGCGCAGAGCCTTTCCATCGACCTCGGCGCGGCAGGCCAGGCCGGCACCACCTCCCGCCTCGTCCAGCTCACCGCGCTGATCGGGCTGCTCTCCCTGGCGCCCTCCCTGCTGGTGATGGCCACCGCCTTCACCCGCATCGTCATCGTGCTCTCCCTGCTGCGCAGCGCCATCGGCGCCCAGGGCGTGCCGCCCAACCCGGTGCTGATCGGGCTGGCGCTGTTCCTCACCCTCTTCGTCATGCAGCCGGCGCTGGAGGCAAGCTGGCAGGCCGGCATCCAGCCGTTGATGGAAGGCCGGATCGGCGAGATGGAAGGGCTGGCCGCCGCCACCGAGCCCTTCCGCGAGTTCATGGCCGGCCAGGTGCGGGAGGGCGACATGGCGCTCTTCCTCGACCTCGCCCACCTGCCCCCGGTGCCGGAGGATGCGCGGCCGGAGCAATTGCCCTGGCGCGCTTTGCTGCCCGCCTTCCTGGTCAGCGAGATGAAGCGCGCCTTCGAGATCGGCTTCCTGCTCTTCCTCCCCTTCCTGGTCATCGACATGGTGGTGGCCAGCCTGCTGATGTCCCTCGGCATGATGATGCTGCCGCCCAACCTGGTCTCCCTGCCCTTCAAGCTGATCTTCTTCGTACTGGTGGATGGCTGGCGGCTGGTGGCGGGAAGCCTGGTGCAGGGCTTCGCGCAGTGACCCAGGTCATTCGACGGCGGCAATGTCGCTGCCTAGCCTGACCCCTTCGCGGGAAGGGGCGGGAGATGCGCGGCGCCGCATGGGTCCTGGCTTGGCTGTGGGGGCTGCTGCTGCCGGTACTGGCGCAGCCGGCGCCCGCGCCGGCCCGGCAGGCCGCCGCGTTGCGGCCCCTGGCAAGCTGCGCCCTGGAAAACGGCCCGCGCAACGCCCGGGAGCTTTACGCCGTCACCGCCGAATGGCCGGGCGGCATCGGCCAGGGCTTCCGCCCGCCGGTGGAGCTGGCGGCGAGCACCTCCACCCATGGCGCCGCCGCCGGGCAATCCGTGCAGATCGAGATCGAGGCGCCCCAGGCCGCCCTGATCCCGCCGGCGGAATGGCTGGGCGCCACCTTCCTCGGCACCTCCCGCCGGGCGGAAGCGCCGGCCGGCGAAAGCCGGAACGCCGATTACGCCGGGCTCCGGGCCAGCGTCCTCAGCCGCGGCGAGGCCGGCGACGGCAAGCTGCGGCTGCGGCTGCAGGTGCCGCCGAACCGCACCGGCTTCTGGGGGGAGCATTGGCTGATCGCCATCGCCGCCTGCGACCGCGACGCGAAGCTCATCGCCTACGGCACGGTGCCGATCGCCGTGGCGCCGTCGCGCCTCGCCAGCCTGGCGGCGATCGCGCTGACCGTTCTGCTCTATGCGCTGGTCGCGCTCGGCGCCTGGTTCTGCAATGCGGACCGGGTGAGGCGCATCCGGGCGGCGCGCGCCAGGGCCAGCCACGCGACCGCGCCGCCGCCGGAATGGCAGCAGCGCTGGCGCAAGGCGCTGGGGCATATGGCGAACCCGGTCTTCGTCACCCAGGATGCCAGCGGCTATGGCAGCCTAGCGCGGCTGCAGCTCCTGCTCTTCACCCTCGCGGTCGGCTTCGTCAGCACCCGTGCCTATCTTTCCAGCGGCGCCATCCCGAATTTCTCCACCGATGTGCTGTGGCTGCTGGGCATCGCGGTGGGCGGCACCAGCGCGTCCCGGCTGATCCGCAGCAATGCCGGGCTGACGGATGCGAACCGGCTCTGGCTGCTGCAATCCGGGGTGCTGG
Organism: Siccirubricoccus phaeus; assembly: GCF_008360935.1. Classification (GTDB taxonomy): domain Bacteria; phylum Pseudomonadota; class Alphaproteobacteria; order Acetobacterales; family Acetobacteraceae; genus Siccirubricoccus; species Siccirubricoccus phaeus. Next base: position 125,607 of record NZ_SRXO01000002.1, on the reverse strand, counting down.
AGATGAAGGAAAGGCTGCCGCAATGGCGCGACGTCATCGCCGCGGATGGCGAGATCGACGTGACCAGGGTGCAGGCGGTGGTCTTCACCACCATCACCGTGCTGGCGCTGGTGGTGGGCGGCAGCGGCGACCTTTCCAATTTCCGGATTCCGGAGGAGGTGCAGTACCTGCTCGGCCTCAGCCAGCTCACCTATATCGCCGGCAAGGCCATCCCGAGCGAGACGATGCGGCAATTGGACCAGGCGCTGACCGCGCTGCGCCAGGCGGAGGCGAAGCCGGACGCGGGGGCGGAGCTGGAAGCGGCGCGGCGAGGTGCGGCCGGGCTGCTGCGGCAGGTGTTCGGGGATGGGTTCAGCGCGGCGCGGCTGGCGGCGGGGTGAGGCCAGAGGCTCCGCCCCTGGACCCCGGCAGCGGGCGCTGCCCCCGCCGGGGCCAGGACCTAGCCCCGGACCCCGGTCTGAGTTCTGGATCCGACGGCTGAACCTGCCGACTCCCACCGTGGTCGGGGGGGGGTGGTCCACCCCCCGGCGGGGGTTGGCGGCACTGCCGCCAACGGGCGGAGCCCCTGCTGATGGTTTGGGGGCGAAGCCCCCAACCTCACCCCCCCAACGCCGCCGCGATGTAAGGCGGCAGGTGGAACGCCCCGACATGGATCTCGGGCGTCCAGTATTTCGTCGTCCCCAGCACCCCGGCGGCGGCGGCGCGGGCGCGGATCTCCTCCACCCCCACCTGCCGCAGCGCGGCGTCCTTCGCCGCCCAGCCCAGCGTCATGAAGCCGCCGACATAGGTCGGCACCGCCGCCACATAGGCGTGGGTGTCCTGGAAGGCTTTGGCGCGGCGCAGATTGGTGTCGCGCAGCTCATCCGCCTGCATGAAGGGCACGCCGCACTGGTTGACGATGAGCCCCTTTTCACTCAGCAGCCGCGCCGCATTGGCGTAGAATTCCTCGGTGAACAGCACCTCGCCGACGCCGATCGGGTCCGTGCTGTCCACGATGACGACGTCGAAGCTGCCCGCCGGCGCCTGGCGGACATAGTCGATGCCGTCGCCGACGATCACCTCGGCACGCTTGTCGTTCCAGGCATCCCCGGCGATGCCCGGCAGGTATTCCTTCGCCAGCCGGATCACCTCGCCATCGATCTCGACCATGACGGCCTTCTCGACATTGCAATGCTGCAGCACGCGCCGCAGCACGCCGCCATCGCCGGCGCCGATGATAAGCACGCGCGCAGCCGACCCATGCGCCAGCAGCGGCACATGGGTCAGCATTTCCTGATAGACGAACTCATCCGCCTCGGTGATCTGCACCACGCCGTCCAGCAGCATCACCCGCCCATGGGTGAAGCTCTCGAACACCATGATGTCCTGGAAATCGCTCTGCACCCGCGCCAGCTCCCGCTTCACCAGGAAGCGCTGGCCCCATTGCGCGTAGAGCGTCTCGTTCACCCAGGAATCGGTCGCCATGGCGGCCCCCTATGACATCGAAAGGGCCGGATCCGCAGGGATCCGGCCCCTCTCCATCCTACGCTGCGGTCAGGCTCAGGCGATCATGCCGCGCTTGTTCTCGGCAAGCTGCACCCGGCCGGGCAGGAAGCCCTTCTTCAGCACGGGGATCGCGTTGTACGGGTTGCAGGCGCCACAGACAAAGATGTCGAGCGCCGCATAGTCCCGCTCCGGCCAGGTGTGGATGGAGACATGGCTCTCCGCCAGCACCAGCACGCCGGACACGCCGCTGTTCGGGCCGAAATGGTGGAAATGCCCGTGCAGGATCGTGGCGCCGGTGGCGATCGCCGCCTCCCGCAACACCGCATCGATATGCTCCGGGTCGGCGAGGTTGGTCGCTTCCCACAGATCGATGATGAGATGCGTGCCGGCGAATTTCACGCCGTCCCGCACCACGAAATAGTCCTTCGCCTCGCTCGCCGAGGTTTCGCAGTTCTGGGCTTCGCTCGGGAGCTCCGAGACCATCCCCAGTTGGAGAAGAGCTTCCATCGCGGGCTCCTGTTCCCACCAGCAGATGACCAGGGTGATCGGGTATCGATCAGGTCAACGGGGCGCGCATATGGGGCAACCCGCCCCCCCATGCAAGCGAAAACATCCCCCCTTGGCCGAAAATTTTGCCGCCCAGCCCCGGGGGAAGCGCGGGACTCAACGCGCCACCGGTGCGCCGGCCCGCAATGCCTCCAGCCGGGTTGGCAACGAACGGAACAATTGCAGCTCCTGCTGCAGCCGCGGCAGATCGGACAGGCCGCGCATCGGATCCCCGGTCAGGGCCTGGAAGGCGGCCGCCAGGCGGGGGTCCGCCAGACGCGCGGCATGGTCGGTGCGCAGCGCCGCCAGCGCCGCCTCATCCCCCGCCAGGGCAAGGATCGCCGCCTGGCGCAGCACGGCGCGCTGCTCCGGCTCCGGCAGCGGCGCGGCGCCGGCGGGCGCCACCGCGCGGAGATGCGCGCCCAGGGCTGTCGCCGCGCCCGGCCAGTCCTGCGCCTCGGCCAGCAGATCGGCCAGGGTTTCCAGCCCCGCGGCGCCGATCGGCAACAGCAGCTGCTTCGCCTCCGCCAGCCGGCCGCGCCGCGCTTCCGCCCGCGCCGCCAGCAGCACCCTTCCCTGGGCCAGGGCCGTGGAAGGATTCGGCACTTCGGTCGCCGCCAGCGCCTCCAGCGCCGCGGCGCCATCGCCATCCGCCAGCTTCAGCGCCGCCAGACGCAAGCCCAGCGAGGAGCGCTGCGGCCCGGCGGCGCGCTCCGCCGCCTGGCGCAGCAGCAAGGCGGCGCGTTCCACGAGGTCCAGCGAAGCCAGCCTTTCGGCCAGCAGCAGCACCGCCTGCTCGCCCCGCTCGCCGCCCGGCAGCAATTCCGGATAGGCGTCGAACAGCGCGACGGCGGAAAGCGGCGGCTCGCCCTCCAGCGCGGCGAGAAAGGCGTCGGCGATGCCGGCGCGGAGCTGCGCCGTCTGCTCGGGGAAAAGCGGCTCGCTCTCTTTCAGCAGGGCCATGGCGCCACGGGCATCGCCGGCGGCCCGCCGCAGCTCCGCCAGCCGCAGCCGCGCCGCGATCTCCGTGGCGTCGCCACGCCAGGCGAAGAGCGTGGCCTCCATCGCCTTCGCCGCCGCCGCGGCGTCGATGCGCCCGGTGGCGAGGCGCAGCTCGATTGCCCGGCGCAGGGCGCGAGCGCGGGCCAGCCGGTCGCGGCCCTGCGCCACCGCGTCATAAGCGGCCAGCGCCTCCTCCGGCTTGCCCTGCGCCTCGGCCAGGATGCCGCGGGCGAGGCGCAGATCCAGCTCCGGCGGCGCCGCCGCCAGCAGGCTGCGCAGCGCCGCAGCCTCGCCGCCCTCGGCCAGCGCCAGCGCCACGGGGGGCAGCAGCCGGGCGCGGAGCGGCGCAGGATAGTCCAGCAGCAGCGGCAGGGTGGCGGCGAAGCCGGGGGCGGCCGCGGCCGGCTCGCCCTGCGCGGTGGCGAGATAGGCGCGCCAGAAGCTCAGCTCATCGCTCTCCGGCAGCGCCACCTCGCGCAGCGGTGCAGCTTCCGCCAGCCGCCCGGCCAAAGCGGCGGCGATGCCGCCGAGAACGCGCAGCACCGGATCGGCCGCCGCGGCGGGGGATTCCGCCATGGCCAGGCCGATCATGGATTGTGCTTCCTGGGGCAGGCCGAGGGCGAGCAGCGCCTCCGCCGCCGCCCGGCGCTGCGGCGCGCGGGAGAGGGGCGGCGTCGCGGCGAGGCCGGCCTGCAGCGACCGTACCCGTTCCAGCAATTGGCCGGGCAGCATCGCCGGGAAGTCGAAGCTGCGGGTCATGGCCGGGGCGGCGGGGGGCTGGGCGGCGATGTCGTCCAGCGTCAGCCGGGCGCCGATGGCGGCCAGCAGGAAGCGGTCCGGCCCGGCACGCAGGGTGACGCGGTCCGCCCGCGCCAGCACGGCGGCGCCGAGGCGGGTGGGCGGCAGGTCCAGCTCCGGCAGGCGGCGGGCAGCCAGCATGGCCTGGCCAGGGCTGGCCACCAGGCCGAGCAGCAGCGGCATGCCGCTTTCCGGGTCGGCGATGGCCAGCACCCGCGTCGGCTGCTCGGCCAGGATGGCGATGCGGGCGGGCGGGTTGCCCTCCAGCTCCAGCGCCATGCCGCGGCCGGGCTGGGCGGCGTCGCGCGGATCGGCGCCGCGCACGGCCTCGATCACCCAACCGAGCGCCTCCCGCCGGGCGCGCGGCAGGGTGCCGTCGGGCAGGGCGAGGCGCAGCAGCATGCCGCCCGGCACCGGCTCGGCCTCGGTGGCGCCGAAATTCGGGTCGTTGCGCAGGGCGGCCAGGTTGAGCGGCGTGGCGTCGTCGAAGACGGCGAGCCATTGGGCGCCGCGGCGCAACAGCGCGGCGCCGGTGCCACGGGGATAGGCGAGCAGCAACGCCCGGTCCTGCCCGGCAGGGCCGAGCAGCCGCGCCGGCAGCGCCTCCGGCGGCGGCGGAGCAGGGGGTGGCGTGGGCTCGGCGCGGCCGGGCTGGGCCGGGGCGGCGACGGCAAGCTGCTGCACCGGCGGCGTAGGGGCGGCGGCGACGGGCGGGGGCGGCGCGACGGGTGGGGCGGGGACGGCCGGCAGGGCAGCGCCCGGGGCAGCCGCGATGGCGGTGCCGGGCGCGGCCGGCGGTGAGGCGGGACGCGCGGCGGCGGCGCGGGGCGGCGTTGGCTCCGGCCGTCCCTCCCGGTCGCGCGGGGCGGGGCGCTCAGCGGGCGCGGCCTGGGCGAGCGGCGTTTTGGCCACGGGGCGTTCCTGCGTACCGCGTGCGGCGGCGGCGCGGGCGGGCGATGCGGCGGCTGGCGGGACGCCCTCGGCGAGGCCCTGTTCGACGGCGGTGCCGCGCGCGGCCGGTGCGGCGGCGGCACGGCCGGACAGCGCGGCGGGCGGCAGCATGGCCTGCGATGCGGCTTGGGGGGTGGCGGCCTGAGCCGGCGCGGCGAGGCCAGGCGGCGCTTCGGCGGCCGGGGCGGCCTGCGGGTTCAGCGCGTCCACCACCAGGCGGTTGCCGATGCGGAAGACCCGGGCGCGCACGCCGGGCTTCAGGGCGACGACCACCACCCCCTCCTCCTGCGTCACCCCCCGCATATTGCGCGGCGGGCGGCGGGCTCCGGCCAGGTCCAGCGCGGCGCCTGCGGGGAAGCGCAACAGCAGGTTCTCGCCCTGCTGCTCCGCGGTGAAGGCGGGCGGTGCCGGCCAATCGAAGACCAGCCTGCCATGCGTCGGGTGATCGCCGACGCGCACCGCGACGCGGTCCTGCGCCGGGGCGGGGCACGGCCAGAGCAACAGCAGCGCGCCGAGCAGCGCCGCCCGTCCCGCCATCTCCAGGGCCCGCGCCATCCTGGCGGCCGGCCGGGGCGGCATCAGTCGAAACTCGCCAGCAGCCGGTCGATCTCCTCCTGCGAGGTGCCGCCGCCGGGGAGCTGCGGACCATTGGCCAGCTTCTGCCCCTCGGTGAGCGGCGCCCTCTCCTCCTCCGCCGGCGCCGGCTCAGGCCCGCGGCCGAAGCTTTCGGAGACGGCGGCGACCCGCTTCTCGATCGCCTTCAGCGCCGCCACCACCTTGCCGATGCGCTGGCCGGTGATGTCCTGGAAGCTGCAGGCCTCATAGATGCGGGTGACGACGCTGCCGACGACATCCGCCGCCTCGCCGGACAGGCCGGGCTGCAGCCCTTCCAGCTTCTCGCAGCAATCGAGGATTTCGTTGGTCGCCGCGGCGGTGTGCTCCACCACCGCGTCCAGCTCATCCGTCGCGGTCGGGATGTGGCTGTGATTGATGTCCTCGACCCGCAGCGCGGCGATCTCGGACTTGGCCCGCGCCACCTCGCGCCCGAGCCCTTCCAGCTCGGCGAGCAGCGCGGCCTCGGTGACCGTGAGGTCGCCGGAGAGGCTGCCGAGCACGGCGCGCACCGCTTGCTCGATCTTGTCCGGGGTGCCGTCGCCGTCAGGCATGCGCCATCACCTTCTCGATCTTCTCGCGGAGGGTCTCCGCGTTGAAGGGCTTCACGATGTAGTTGGAGACGCCGGCGGCCTTGGCGGCAACCACATTCTCCGTCTTGCTCTCGGCGGTGATCATGATGAAGGGCGTGTCCTTCAGCCTGCCGTCGGCGCGGACCTCCTTCAGCAGGTCGAGGCCGGTCATCGGCTGCATGTTCCAGTCGCTGATGATGAGGCCGAAATGGCCGGCGCGCAGCTTGGCCAGCGCCTCCTGCCCGTCCGTCGCCTCCTCCACATTGTTGAAGTCGAGCTGCTTCAGCAGGTTGCGGATGATGCGCAGCATGGTCTTGTAGTCGTCCACGATCAGCACGTTGGTGTTCTTGTCGATCGCCATACGCGGTCTCCTTCAGCGGTGCATGGGGTCAGTTCGCCGGCCTGGCGCGGTGGCGGGCGAGTTCGGTGGTCAGCAGCCGGGCCCGGTCCGGCTTCATGGCGCCGAGGATCGGCGCCGCCTTCGCCTCCCGCATCCGGTCCACCAGCGGAACCAGCACGGTCAGGTCCAGTTCGTCGAAGATCGTCGCGGCATCGCGCGGCCGCATGCCCTCATAGAGCTTCACCATCTGCCGCCAGCCGGCCGCCTCGCGCTCGCCATTGGCGCGGTCCGCGGCCTCGATCCGCTGCTGCAATGCGGTCAGCTCCTCCACCCGCCGGGTCAGGCGGCGCTCTGCCGCGGCCACCACCATCTCGCGCGCCTGCATCGCCTGCTCCCGCGCCTCGATCTCGGCGCGTCGGGCGCGCAGCCCTTCCAGCAGGGCGCGCTCCGCGCGCTGCTCCGGCGTCGGCTCCGGCGGCGGGGCAGGCACCGCCTGGGGCGGCGGCGCGGCGGCCTGGGCTGCCAGGGCAGAGGCAGGGGCGGGCGCCGGGGCAGGCGCGGCGGCGGGCGCCGGGCTGCTGGCGCGCGCCTCCGGCACCAGACCGCCGGCCCGCGCTTCCGGCACCGGCGCCAGGGCCGCCAGCTCCGCCACCACCGCCGGCCCGGGCAGCGCCAGCCCGGCGAGCTTCGCCGCCAGCAGCAGCCCCATGGCCGGCAGCGCGGCGGGCAGCAGGCGCATCAGCGCACCGCCTTCAGGGCGCGCAGCAGGTCGCGCTCCGCCTGGCTGCGGGCCTGGGCCGGCTCGGCGGCTGGCGCGGCGCGGGCCGTCTCGCTCGCCAGCGGCCTGGCGCTGCGCACCAGCAGGTCCAGCCTATCGGCCAGCGCCTCGGCGCGCTCCACCAGGTAGCGGAGGTCGTCGCGCAGCGGCTCCGCCGCGGCGAGCTTCTCGGCCACCTGCCGCCCGGCGCCCTCGGCGGTGGCGCGCAGGCGGGTGGTCGCCGCCTCGGCCAGCCGCGTCGCCTCGCCGAGATCGGTGGCGCTGCCTTCCAGCGCCGCCCGGTCCTGCCGCGCCAGGCGCAGCGCGCGTTCCAGCCGGATGGCGAAGGGCAGCGTTGCGCCGAGCAGCGCCACCACCAGAAGATCCAGCCCTGTCTGCACCCATCCCATGGAATTAGGCCTCCTGCCGACGGCGGATTTCATGCCCGATGCGGACCGCGAGACGGGTTTCCCGCCGCCCCAGCTCGGCCTCGAACAGGCGGATATCGCCGCAGCGCAGCACCACCGGGGCACCGGGCGCGGCATTCAGGGTGATCTGGTCGCCCGGCTGCAGCGACATGACGGCAGCGAGTGGCATGGTCTGCTCATCCAGCACCACGTCGAGCGAGAGCTCGGTGTGCAGCAGTTCCTCCGCGAGGTGGGTTTCCCAGATGCTGTCGCGGCCGAATTTCTCGCCCATGAATTGCTGCAGCAGCAGCTCGCGCACCGGCTCCAGTGTCGCATAGGGCAGCAGCAGCTCGATCTTGCCGCCGCGGTCCTCCATGTCGACGCGGAGGCGGGAGAGGATGCAGGCGTTGGAGAGGCGGGAGATGGCGGCGAAGCGCGGATTCACCTCCAGCCGCTCGAAGCGGAAATTGGCCGGGCTCAGCGGGCTGAAGGCGTCCGAGAGGTCCTGCAGCACGACGGTGATGAGGCGCTCCACCAGGGTGCGCTCGATGGTGGTGTAGGGCCGCCCCTCGATGCGCATGGCCGCCGTGCCGCGGCGGCCGCCGAGCAGCACGTCCACCACCGAGTAGATCAGCGCGGAATCGATGACGAGCAGGCCGTAATTATCCCACTCATCCACCTTGAACACCGCCAGCATGGCGGGCAGCGGCACGGAATTCAGGTAATCCCCGAAGCGCAGCGACACGATGCTGTCGATCGAGACCTCGACATTGTCCGAGGTGAAATTGCGCAGGCTGGTGGACATGATGCGGACGAGGCGATCGAAGACGATCTCCAGCATCGGCAGGCGTTCATAGGAGACGAGGCCGGCGCTGACGATGCGCTCGATCCCCGATTTCTCCCCGCTCTCGGACGGGCCGGAGCTGAAGCCGAGCAGGCTGTCGATCTCCGCCTGGTTCAGCACCCGCGCGGCGTCAGGGCCGGCGGCGGCGCCCGCCTCGCCTTCAGCGTCCAGCGCCGCGCCCCAGGCGGCGGCGAGGTCCTCTTCCTCGTTCGGGCTGTCGCTCATTGCACCAGCAATTCGAGGAAGAGCACGTCGGTGACGCGGGCCGGGGCCGCGGCGATGCCGGCGCGGGCGATCAGCTCCTCCCGCAGCCGCTGGATGCCGGCGCTGCCGCGCAGCTCCTCCGGCCGCATCTCCCGCAGATAGGTGGTGAAGAGGTCGAGCAGGCGGGGCATCGCCCCCTGCAGCGTCGCCGCATCCTCCTGCTTCGTCAGCTCCAGCTTGCTGCGTAATTTGATGTAGGTGGCGCGGCGGCCGGGGGCGTTGAGATTGGCCACGATGTCCGGCATGTCGAAATAGATCGCGGGGCGGGGCGGCGCGGGCGGCACCGCTGCCGAGGCGCCATGCCCGCCCGCCTCGCCGGCCGCCGCATGCTCCCCGGCCGGCATCCCGAGCAGTCCCGGCAGGATGCCGCCGAACCACAGCCCGGCGCCCAGCATGGCCAGCAGCGCCGGCACCGCGAGCAGCAGCAGCTTGCGCCGGCCGCCCTTCGGCTTCGCCTCGCCTTCCGTCGCCTCGGCCTTCGCCGGCTTCCCCGCCATGACCCATCCGCCGCTCGGTCCCCGGCGAATGTGCGCGGCGTCGCTTAAGGAAGGCTTGAAGGCGCTGCCGTCCGGCAATCCGCGCCGCCGCCGCCGGCAGGAATTGCCGCGCCCGGCAGGGAAGGCCCGGCCGGGCGGCGACATTTCGCCCCGCCTCGCTGGCATGGCGGTTGCCCTGTCCCCGGCGCACCCCGCGCCAGGACGGCGCCGCCCCGGCCACCCCCGGGGCTTCCGCGGAGACGCAGATGGATACGCCCGGCTATGTCATCCTCTCCCGCCTCGGCGCCCAGATGCGGGCGACCGCGGTGGTGGCGAACAACCTTGCGAATGCCGACACGCCCGGCTTCCGCAGCGAAAGGGAAGTCTTCACCCGCTACCTGCAGACCGACCCGATGGCGGAGCAGCCGCGCGGCGCCGGCAGCGTCGCCTATACGGTGGACCGGGCGACCTGGCGGAACATCCAGCAGGGGCCGATGACCACCACCGCCAACCCGCTGGACGTCGCCATCCAGGGCGAGGGCTACTTTGCCATCGAGACGCCGCGGGGCGAGCGCTTCACCCGCGCCGGCCGCTTCAGCCTGAACCAGGAGGGCAGGCTGGTGGATGCCGAGGGGCAGGACGTGCTGAACGAGCAGGGCGGCCCCATCCTCTTCGCCCCTGGCGATACCCGGATCGAGATCATGGGCGACGGCACCATCCGCACCGAGAACGGGGTGGTAGGCAAGCTGCGCATCGTCCGCTTCGCCGATCCGCGGCGCCTGCGCGCCGAGGGCGGCCGGCTCTTCGCCGCCGATGATGCGCCGGAGCCGGTGGCGCGGCCGCAGCTCCTCCAGGGCGCCTTCGAGGGCAGCAATGTCAGCGCGGTGCGGGAGATGGTGCGGCTGACGGAGGAAAGCCGCGAATTCGCGATGGTAACGCAATTCGCCGAGCGCGAGGGCGAGCGGCTGCAGAACGCCGTCGAGCGCATCCTCCGCCACCGCAGCTAGGCCGCGATGCCCCTGCCCGGGCAGGGCGGAGGCAGCGGCATCCGCTGACCGCGCCGCAACCGATCCCACCCCAGCCGCCAAGCCCAGGAAGGTCCTGACTCATGCGCTCGCTCCAGATCGCCGGCACCGGCATGCTGGCACAGCAGACCAATGTCGAGGTGATCTCCAACAACATCGCAAATATGAACACCACCGGCTTCAAGCGCCGGCGGGCGGAATTCCAGGATCTGCTCTACCAGAACCAGCGCCGGGTCGGCTCGCAGAGCTCGGAGAACGGCTCGGTCCTGCCCTCCGGCACGCAGATCGGCCTCGGCGTGAAGACCGCCGCCATCTACCGCATCGCCGAGCAGGGCAGCCTGTCCCAGACGGAGAACCGCTTCGACGTCGCGATCCGCGGCAATGGCTTCTTCCAGGTGCAGCTCCCGAGCGGCGACATCGCCTATACCAGGGACGGCACCTTCGGCCTCTCGGCGGAAGGCCAGATCGTGACGGCGGAGGGCTATCTGGTGCTGCCCGGCATCACCATCCCGGCCGCCGCCGTGGACGTCACCATCAATGTGGCGGGGGAGGTGCTGGCGAAGCTGGACGGGCAGATCAACCCGCAGAATGTCGGCCAGATCCAGACCGCGATCTTCGCCAATGAGGGCGGGCTGGAAGCCATCGGCGACAATCTGCTGCTGGCGACGCCGGCCTCCGGCCAGCCGCAGCTCGCCGCGCCAGGGCAGCCGGGCCATGGCCAGTTGCTGCAGGGCTTCCTCGAATCCAGCAATGTCAACATCGTCTCCGAGATCACCAACCTCATCACCGCGCAGCGCGCCTATGAGATGAACAGCAAGGTGATCACCGCGAGCGACGAGATGCTCTCCACCCTCTCCCGCATGCGCTGATGAGGTGCCTGATGCGCGCCCTCGCCTGGCTGCCGCTGCTGCTCGCCGCCCTGCCGGTGGCGGCGCAGACCGTGCCTGCCCCCATGCCCGCTCCCTTGGCCGCGGCCCGGCCGCTCAGCCTGGTGGACTCCGCCACGCTCCGCCTCGGCGACCTGTTCGAGAATGCCGGGCCGCGCGCCGGGCAGGCGATCGGCGCCGCGCCGGCGCCCGGCCACCGCATGGTGGTGGAGCTGGCCCAGCTCGCCGCCCTCGCCCGCGCCTATGGCCTGGCCTGGCGGCCGGTTTCCGGCCATGAAAGGGTGGTGGTCGAGCGCCCCGGCCGTGCCGTGCCGCGGGAGGAGATCCTCGCCGCGCTGCGGGCGGAGCTGCTGCCGCTGGCGCTGGACCCGGAGGCGGAGCTGGAACTCGGCCCGCTGGCCCCACCCCTGGTGCCGCCCGCCTCCCAGGTGCAGCTCGCGGCGGAGGCGACCAGCTTCGACCCCGCCACGGGCCGCTTCGTCACCACCCTGGTGGTGCTGGCGGAAGGCATGCCGACGCTGCGCCAGCGCCTCTCCGGGCGGGCGGTGGCGACCCTGCCCGTGGTGCTGGCCAATCGCCGCCTGGCCGCCGGCGAGGTGGTGCGGCCAGGCGATGTCCGCGCCGGCAGGCTGCGGGCGGAGCGCGTCCGCCCCGGCGCCGCGCAGCGGCCGGAGGAGGTGGTGGGCCAGCAGCTCCGTCGCCCCGTCGCTGCCGAGCTGCCGCTGCTGGCGACCGATGTCGCCCCGCCCTGCCTGGTGGAGAAGAACGCGCTGGTGGTGCTGGAGGTGCAGGCGCCGGGCCTGGCGCTGACGGCGCAGGGCCGTGCCCTGGAGGCCGGGCCGCGCGGCGGGCTGGTGCCGGTGATGAACCTGGCCAGCCGCGCCGTGGTGGAAGGCCAGGTGGTGGGCCCCGGCCGGGTGCGCATTGCCATGGGCGCGACGCCGTTGCGGGCGGAACGGCCATGAAGCGGCGGCTCGTCGCCCTGGTGATCCTGCTGCCGCTGGCCGGCTGCGGCTCGCTGGAACGGCTCTCCCGCATCGGCCGCAACCCGGAGATGAGCCAGGTGACCGACCCCACGGCGGCGGCGGATTACCGCCCGGTGACCATGCCCATGCCGGCGTCGCAGGACCCGCCGCTCGCCGCCAACAGCCTGTGGCGCCCGGGCAGCCGTACCTTCCTGCGCGACCAGCGCGCCGCGCAGGTGGGCGACCTCATCACCATCCTGGTCAGCATCGACGACAACGCGCAATTGCAGAACCGCACCCAGCGGGAACGCGACGGCACCGACACCATGGGCCTGCCGCAATTCTTCGGCCTGCAGAGCCGTTGGCTGCCGCGCGCCGCCAGTCCGGAAACGCTGCTCAGCGCCAATGGCAACCAGACCACGGACGGCAACGGCACGATGCGGCGGACCGAAACCATTGCATTGCGCCTGGCCGCGACCGTGACGCAGGTGCTGCCGAACGGCAATCTGGTGGTCTCCGGCCGGCAGGAGGTGCGGGTCAGCGCCGAGCTGCGGGAACTGGCGGTGCGCGGCGTGATCCGGCCGCAGGACATCGCCAGCGACAACACCATCCGGCATGACCGGCTGGCGGAGGCGCGCATTACCTATGGTGGGCGCGGTACGCTTTCGGATTTGCAGCAGCCGCGCATCGGCTCGCAGCTTCTCGACGCCCTGCTCCCGTTCTGACGTCATCCCACGAATTCATCGCGCAACGACGTAGAGGGTGCGCCTGACGAGCAGCGCCTCGCGCAGCCCGGCACGGCGGCGGCGCGTCGGCCAGCGGGAACGCCACAGGCGCCCTGCGGCAGCTCGGCGTGCGGATCGGCGCGGCGTGCCGTCGCCGCTGGCACCCGCCCGCTCGCCTGCCGGTTGATCACACACGGCTCTGTTATTCTTGTACGGGATATTCAACCAAGGGTGCATCCCCGGCCTCTCGCATAGTTTTATTTGGCGCACCCGCAGAACATCCTAGAACTCCCGCCACGGAACGACTGGGCGAATACCCCAAATTCCAGCTTCCCGCACAGTTCTCCTTGCGGCGGAGCGGTATGTGACGAGACCGGATCGGCGGCAACACCGCCGTTTCCGCAGGGGACTGCTTGCGGAGGAGCTTGCGCAGGGAATGGACACCATCCTGGTCACTGGCGGCGCCGGCTATCTAGGCGGCGCTCTGTCACAGAAATTGCTGCGGTCCGGCTATCAGGTCCGGGTGCTGGATTGCCTCCGCTTCGGCGGCCAGGCCCTGCTGCCGCTGCTGGCCGAGCCCGGCTTCCGCTTCATCCCCGGCGATGTCCGGGACCCGGAAGCGGTCGCCCGCGCGCTGGACGGCGCCGATGCCGTCGTACACCTTGCCGCTGTCGTTGGCGACCCAAATTGCGCTGCCGAGCCGGAGCTGGCCCGCGAGGTGAATGAGGCGGCCTCGCTCGCCCTGCTGCGCGCGGTCGGCGATCGCCGCATGGTCTTCGCCTCCACCTGCAGCAATTACGGCCGCATGGCGGATACCTCCGTGCTGGCGACGGAGGAGCATGAGCTGCGCCCCGTCTCGCTCTACGCCGAGACCAAGGTGGCGGTGGAGCGGGCGCTGCTGGAGGCCGGCCATACCGTGCTGCGCTTCGCCACGCTTTACGGCCTCGCCGCCCGCACCCGGTTCGACCTCACGGTCAATCAATTCGCCGCGGAGATGCAGGTACTCGGCAAGCTCACCGTCTTCGGCGAGCAGTTCTGGCGGCCCTATGTGCATGTGCAGGACGCCGCCGCCGGCATCGCCCTGGCGCTGTCCTCGCCGCGGGAGAAGGTGGCGGGCGAGGTGTTCAATGTCGGCGCCACGGCGGAGAATTTCCGCAAGCAGGACATCGTGGAGATGGTCCAGCAGCGGCTGCGCAAGAAGGCCGAGGTGATTCGCGTTGCCCGCGCCGAGGATCCGCGCGACTACCGCGTTTCCTTCGAGAAGATCGCGGCGCGCCTCGGCTTCCGGCCGGAGCGCAGCGTGGCGCAGGGCATCGACGAGGTGGTCTCCGCTTTCGAGACCGGCATCTTCCGGCCGACGGAGATCACCGCGTGAGCGCCCCGCTGGACGGCGTGAAGGCCGTCATCCTGGCGGGCGGCCGTGGCACGCGGCTGCACCCCTTCACCGTCACCTTCCCCAAGCCGCTCATGCCGCTCGGCGACACCCCGGTGGTGGAGACGATCCTGCAGCGGCTGCACCGCTTCGGCTGCCGCGACGTGACGCTGACGCTCGGCCATCTGGCGGAGCTGACCCGCGCCTATTTCGCCCAGCGCGACCAGGCCTATGCCGGCCTCAAGCTGCGCTTCGTGCAGGAAGCGGAGCCGACCGGCACTGCCGGCTCCCTCGCTTCGGTGCCGGAGCTGAACTCGACCTTCGTCACCATGAATGGCGACGTGCTGACCGACCTCGATTTCGGCGAGCTGATGCGCGCCCATCGCGCGCACGACGCCATCCTGACCATCGCCACCCACCAGAAGCAGGTGAAGATCGACCTCGGCGTGCTGAAGCTGGATGCCGAGGGTGACGTGGTCGACTACCTGGAGAAGCCGCAGCACAACTATCCGGTCAGCATGGGCATCTATGTCTATGAGCCGCGGGTACTGAAATACATCGAGCCCGGCAAGTATCTCGACTTCCCCGATCTGGTGCTGAAGCTGCTGCGCGCCGGCGAGAAGGTGCACGCCCACCGCACCGAGTGCCTCTGGCTGGATATCGGCCGGCCCGATGATTACGCCCGCGCGCAGGAACTGCATGCGGAAGAGAAGCGGCGGTTCGATCATGTCTGAGCCCGGCATCCCCCTCAGCGATCTCGACTACGGCACAGAGGAGGAGCAGGCGGTGCTCGGCGTGCTGCGCCGGCGCTGGCTCTCCACCGGGCCGGAAGTCAGCGCCTTCGAAGCCGGCGTCGCCGAGCTGCTCGGCGTGCGCCATGCCGTCGCGGTGGCGAATGGCACGGCGGCGCTGCATCTGGCGTTGCTCGCCCTCGGCATCGGCCCGGGCGACGAGGTCATCCAGCCGGCGATCAACTTCGTGGCCGCCGCCAATGTTACCCGGGCTACTGGAGCGACACCGGTCCTGGCCGATATCGTTAGTGTCGAGGAACCGGTACTCGATCCGGCGGAGCTGGAACGCCGCCTCACCTCCCGTACCCGCGCCGTCGTCATCATGCATTACGGCGGCTACGCCACGCGGCTGGAAGCGGTGGCGGAATTCTGCCGTGCCCGCGGGTTGCTGCTCATCGAGGATGCCTGCCACGCCATTGGCGGCCGCACCCGGCCGGACGGGCCGATGTCCGGCAGCCTCGGCGACATCGCCTGCTTCTCCTTCTTCAGCAACAAGAATCTCGCGATCGGCGAGGGCGGCATGGTGACGACGAACAGCCCCGAGCTGCTCGCCGCCGTCACCAGGCTGCGCTCCCACGGCATGACCAGCCTGAGCTGGGACCGGCATCGCGGCCACGCCAGCGGCTATGACGTGACCGTGCATGGCTACAATTACCGCATGGACGATCTGCGCGCCGCCCTCGGCCGTGCGCAACTCGCCAAGCTGCTGCCCAACAATGCGAAGCGGCGCGAGCTCACCCTGCTCTACCGGCGGCTGCTCGGCGGCGTGCCGGGCCTGGTCATCCCCTTCCGCGAAGCGGAGGTCGCCGCCAGCGCCTGCCACCTGATGCCGGTGGTGGCGCCGAGCGCTGCGGCGCGCGACGCGATCGCCGAGGCGCTGCGTGCCCAGGGCATCCAGACCAGCCGCCACTACCCGGCGATCTCCGGCTTCACCGCCTTCGCCGAGGCCGCCGCCAACCGCCTGCCGCACAGCATCGACTACGCCCGGCGCACCCTTACCCTGCCGCTCTTCCCCACCATGACGGAAGCGCAGGTGGGACGGGTGGCGGAGTCCGTGATCCAGGCTATGCCAGCCGCCCTCGCTGCCTGAGGGCACCAAGGAAACGCCGTGATGAAAGACCCGTGCGTGGCCACGCTGCTCGCTTTTCCCGTGGAGGAAAGCGGTGGCATCGCCGCCTTCGTCCGCGCCCTGCTGACGGCACTGCAGGGCGCCTATGGCCCGCGCTTCCCGCTGGTGGCGCCGACGCCGGATGAGGCGCGCCGCCTGCCCTGGTCGCGCCTCGGCCCGCTGCTGTTCCAGCGCCTGCGCACGGCGCGGCCGGATGCCATTCACAACCACGAAAACCTGCCGATGCTCGGCCTCGCCCTCCTGCTGAAGCTGCTGAGCCTCGGCCGGGTGCGCGTCGTCCATACTGTGCATGTGGATCCGGCAGAGCGGAAGCCGTTCGTCAAACGCGTTCTGATCGGCGCGCTCTTCGCCTGCTGCGATCATGTCGTCGTGGTCTCCGAGGATACCGGACGGCGCATCGGCAACATGGCGGTGCCGTTCCGGCGGAACATCCGCGTGATCTACGGCGCGCCGCCGCCCGCCACGCCGCCCACGCCGGAGGCGCTGGCGGGTTTCGCCCGCGCCTATGGTCTCGGCCCCGGCCCCGTCATCTGCCAGATCACCCGCTTCTACTATCCGTTGAAGGTGGCCGGCGCGGCGCGGCTGCTGGAAGCCTTCCGCATGGTGCGCCAGCACGTGCCGCAGGCGCAGCTCCTGCTCGTCGGGCATGGCCCGCTCTGGGCCGAATTCCGCACCCGCCACGGCCTGGCCACGCCGCAGCCCGGCGTCATCCTCACCGGCTTCGTGGACGACCCGCTGCTGCCCATGGCGATGGCGGATGTCTACTGCCATGTCAGCCAGCAGGACGCGCTGCCCATCGTGGTGCTGGAAGCGATGGCACTCGGCAAGGCGGTGGTTGCCTCGCCGGTCGGCGGCATTCCGGAGATGATCGAGCATGGCGAGACCGGCCTGCTCGCCGCGCCGGAAACGGCAGGGCTAGCGCGGCAGTTGATCGCGCTGCTGCAGCATCCCGCGCAGCGTGCGGCACTCGGCGATGCGGCCGCGGCCAGCATTGCGCGCGGCTTCACCTGGCCGCGCTGCGCCGCGCAATACGCCGCGCTGTATGACCGGCCGCGCCCCACGCCGCAACGCGCGCATGGCAGCGCAGCCGGCAACCAGCGGGTGATGCCGCCACCTGCGGCGTGAATTGGAATGCGCATCATGCACGTCGTGATTCACGCTGCTTCGCCTCACGCCCATTTTTGCTGCGCCGCGGTAGGTGCCGGCCTAAGGCCAGCATGGCGGCCATCGCCGCAGGACACAGCCGGGAGTGCCACCTTGCCCCCCGACATGCCGCAAGCTCTGCCTTCCGCCGTCGCGCCGCAGAGGAATTCCGCCCGATGATCGCCTCCGCGCCGCGCCGCGTACTGATGGTCAACCGCGTCGCCCATATGGGCGGGGTGGAACGGGTGATCGTCACCCTCGCCGCCGGGTTGCGCCCGCATGGCTGGGACGTGCTGCTGGCCTGCCCGCCGGAAGGCGAGTTGCCGCGCGCCGTCACCGCCGCCGGCGGCACCGTGCTGCCCTGCGATTTCGACCGCATGCGGGTGACGCGCGATCCGCTTTCCCTGCTGCGCTACCCCTTCGCCTGGCGCGCCGGCGCGGCGGCGGTGGAACGCCATGCGCGCGCGGCGCAGGTCTCGCTGCTGCACACCCATCACCCGGTCGGCACGCTCTACGCCATGCGTGCCGCGCGCCGGCTGAACCTGCCGCTGGTGCAGCACATGCATGAGGTGCTGCCGGTGCACCTGCCCTATGCGCTGACCCAGCGCCTGGCCGCCACCGCCTGCGACCGCTTCCTCTGCGTCTCCGGCGCCGGCCGCGCGCTGCTCGCGCATCTCGGCGTCGCCGCGGAGCGCTGCGAGACGGTGCATAACGGCGTCGATCCCGGCTTCCTCGCCCGCGGCCCCGCCCTGCCGGCCGCCGATATCCTCGCCGCCGGCCCCGGCCCGCATATCGGCGTCTTCGGCGTGATCGAGCCGCGCAAGGGGCAGGACGTCTTCCTCGCCGCCGCCGCGCGCCTCGCCGCGCAGCACCCGACGGCGCGCTTCTGGATCGTCGGCGGCCTGGCGCTCGCCGAGCACGCGCCCTTCCTCGCGCGGCTGAAGGCGCTCTCCGGCGCGCCGGAACTCGCCGGCCGCGTCGCCTTCACCGGCCACCGGCCGGATGTCGCCGCCTGCCTCGCCGCCATGGATTGCGTGGTGCAGGCCTCGGTGCGGCATGACAGCCTCAGCATGGCGCTGATCGAGGCGCTGACCCTCGGCCGCCGCATCGTCGCGACCGATGTCGGCGGCACGGCGGAGATCGTGACGCATGGCCGCACCGGCCTGCTGGTGCCGCCTGCCGATCCCGCCGCGCTGGCCGAGGCGATGGCCGAGGCGCTCGGCCCGCGCGGCGCCGGCTTCGGCGCGGCGGCGGCACGGGATGCCGCGCGCTTCCGCCCGGAAGCTTTCTGCGCCGCCGTGGCCCGCAGCTTCGATGCCGTGCTGGCCGCCCGCCGCGCCGGCCCGGGCCGCGCCGCACCGGTGGCCGCCATCGGCCCTGCCCCGCAAGGCACCGCCCAAGGATTGCCGCGATGAAGCTGGCCATCATCCATGACAGCATCGGCCAGTATGGCGGCGCCGAGAAGGTGCTGGAGGAGATGCACGCCGCCTTCCCGGACGCGCCGATCTTCATGGCGCTGTGGAACCAGAAGGGGCTGCCGCCGCATTTCCGGCAATGGGATGTGCGCACGAGCTGGCTGGACCGGCTGCCCGGCGCGCGCCGCTGGCATCGCGCGCTGTTTCCGCTCTACCCCATGGCGATGCACGGCTTCGACCTTTCGGGCTTCGACGTCGTGCTCAGCTCCTCCTTCAACTTCGCCCACAATGTCGTGGTGGGGCCGGAGGCGGTGCATATCTGCTACTGCCATTCGCCGGCGCGCTTCCTCTGGGATTTCCACGGCTATGCGGAGCGCGAGCGGTTCGGCCGGCTGACCCGCGGCGCGGTGAGCGCCATGCTGCCGACGCTGCGTACCATGGACGCCGTCGCCGCCATGCGCGTCGACCACTGGATCAGCACCAGCCGCCTCGTGCAGCAGCGCATCGGCAAGTACTACCGGCGGGAGAGCGAGATCCTGCCGCCGCCGATCCGCGTTGCGGAATTCCGCATGGGCCAGGGCCCGGGCGAGCATTTCCTGCTGCTGATGCGCCTGGTCGGCTGGAAGCGCGCCGACATCGCCATCGAGGCCTGCAACCGGCTGAAGCTGCCTTTGGTGGTGGCCGGGGACGGCCGCGACACCGCGCGGCTGCGCGCCATGGCCGGCCCCACCATCCGCTTCGCCGGGCGGGTGGACGGCGCGGAGAAAGCCGCGCTCTACGCCCGCAGCACGGCGCTGATCCTGCCGGCGGTCGAGGATTTCGGCATCACCCCGCTGGAATCCATGGCGGCCGGGCGGCCGGTCATCGCGCTCGGCGCCGGCGGCGCGCTGGATACGGTCCGCCCCGGCGTCACCGGCGAATTCTTCCCCGAGCAGAATGCCGAGAGCCTGATCGAGACGCTCTCCGCCTTCCGCCCGGAGCACTATGATTCCGAGGTGATCCGCGCCCATGCGGAGACCTTCGACGCGGTCGCCTTCCGCGCCCAGTTGCGGCAGATCGTCGCCGCCCATGCGCCGCCCGCCGGCAGCCTGAAGCCGCCCCGCCCCACCGCCCGCCTGCCGCCCGCCGAGCTGGCGGCCCGCCCGGCCGGATGATCCGCGTTCCCTGCCCCCCAGCCGCGAAAGCTGCGTGATGATCCCTGAACCCTTGACCCGCCCGGCGGCGCCTGCCGCCCTGCCCCCGCCCTACGCGCCGCAGCCCTATGCCGTGGAATTGCCACGGCAGGAGGGCGGCTTCGGCGCGGCCTTCGCCGCGCTGCGCCGCAGCCGCCTCCTGCTGGTGGTCTGGGTGCTGCTGACCTTCGGCCTCGCCACCGCCGCCATCCTGCAGCTCACGCCGCGCTACCGCGCCTCCGCCCTGGTGCTGCTGGACATGCGGGAACTCAATCTCGGCGATGTGCGCGGGCCGCTGATCGGCCAGACCGCCTCGCTGGACAGCACCATCGTGCGCAGCCAGGTGGAGCTGCTGAGCAGCGAGGAGCTGGCGCGGCGCGTGGTCGCCGATCTCGGGCTGGTGGACAATCCGGAATTCCGCCCGCGCCCGTCGCGCAAGGAAAGGCTGCTGAACGGCACGCTCGACCTGCTCCGCCAGGCGGAGACGGCGCTCGGCCTGCCCGCCGCCTGGCGCGTGGTGCCGCCGGCACCGCCGGTCGAGCCGCCGACCCTTGCCGAGCGCATGGCCTACGCCGTCGATCTCTACCGGAACAACCTCTCGGTGTTCAATGACGGGCGGTCCTTCGCCATCACCATCGCCTACCAGTCCACCGATCCCGAGTTGGCCGCGCGCGTCGCCAACCGCCATGTCGCGCTCTATGTGGAGGAGCAGCGGCGGGCGAAGCGCGAGGCGCTGGCCGCGGCCGGCACCTGGCTGACCGAGGAGGTGGAGGAGCAGGCCGCCAGGCTGCGCGACGCCGAGCGTGCGCTGCAGGATTACCGCGAGCGCAACAACCTCTTCGCTCCGCGCGGCGTCTCCGTCGTCGCGCAGCAGCTCTCCGAGGTGAACAACCAGCTCGCCGCCGCCCGCGCCGACCTGGCCGCCAAGGAAGCCCGGCTGCGCAGCGCCCAGACGGCGCGGCTGCAGGCCGGCGGCGGCGATGCGGAGCTCGCGGCCGTCGCCTCCGACACCATCTCCCGCCTGCGGGAGGCCGAGGCCACGGCCCGCCGCCGCGCCACCGAGGCGGCGAGCCGCCTCGGCGCCCGGCATCCGGAAGTGCTGGCAACCCGCGCCGAGGTGGGCGAGGTGCAGGCCAAGATCGCCGAGGAGGTGCAGAAGATCATGCGCGCCCAGGCGAGCGAGGCGGCGATCGCCCGCGTCCGGGTGCAGGAGCTGCAGCAATCCATCGCCCAGCTCGAGCAGCGCATGGCGGAGACCGAGCGGGCCGAGAACGGCGCCCGCGACCTGGAGCGCGTGGCGGTCGCAACGCGCACCCTCTATGAGAACCTGCTCGGCCGGCAGAAGCAGTTCGCGGCGCAGGAAGGCATCCAGCGCGCCGATGCGCGGATGATCTCCCCGGCCGGCGTGCCGCTGCGGCCGAATTTCCCCAACGTGCCGCTCTTCCTCGCGGCTGCCCTCCTCGCCTCCGGCGGCTCGGGCATCGGCGTCGCGCTGCTGCGGGAACGCCTCCGCTCGCGCATCACCTCGCTCGAGGAAGCGAGCGAGCTGGTCGGCGCGCCGGCGCTCGGCACCCTGCCGCACGCCCCGCTGCGCTCGCCGATGCATCGCCGGGTGGTGGAGCGGCCGAAATCCGCCGCCGCCGAGGCGGTGCGGATGCTGCGCAGCGCGCTCGCCCTGCAGCAGCGCAACCTGGAGATCCTGCCGCCCGGGGCGCGGACGCTCGCCCTCACCTCGGCCCTGCCGGGCGAGGGCAAGACCACCGTCGCGCTGGCCATGGCGCGCAGCATGGCGGTCTCCGGCCTCTCCGTGCTGCTGATCGATGCCGATCTGCGCAAGCCGAAGGTGGCGCGGCTGATCTGGGGCCGGCCGCCCTCGGAGCCCGGCCTCGCCGCCGCCATCGAGCATGAGCTGCCGCTCGATGCCGTGGTGCTGACGGACCATGCGACGCCGCTGAAGGTGATCCATGCCAGCGACCGCGCGCCGCTCGCCCCGCCGCAGGACGTGCTGGCCGCCCCCGGCATGCGCCGCCTGCTGAACGAGGCGCGCCACGCCTTCGACTACATCATCATCGACACGCCGCCGGCGGCGCTCGTCACCGATGCCGCGGTGGTGGGCGGGCAGGTGGAGGGGGTGATGCTGATCGCCCGCTGGAACCGCACGCCGGTCGCCGCCTTGCGCGCCGCCGCGCGCAACCTGGCGACGGCGCAGGTCCGCCTGCTCGGCCTGGCGCTGAACGATGCCGACCCGAACCGCCTGCCGGAATATGGCAGCGGCGCGACCTACGCCATCGGCACGCGCAACCGCTACTTCGAGGCATGAGCATGGATATGAGCATCACGGCGCCGCCCCGCGCGGCGGCGCCCGCCGCCGGGCTGGTGCCGCTCTCCGTCATCATCCTGGCGAAGAACGAGGCGGATATGATGGAGCGCTGCCTCGCCAATGTCGTCGGCTGGGCGGATGACGTGCTGGTGCTCGATTCCGGCAGCACCGACGGGACGCGGGAAATCGCCGCGTCCCTCGGCGCCCGGGTGGTGGAGCAGCCCTGGCTGGGCTGGTCCGGCCAGCGCAACCGCGGCGCCGCGCTGGCAAAGCATGACTGGGTGATGTGCATGGAGGCCGATGAGGTGATGGACGCGCCGCTGAAGCGCGCCATCGCCGCGGTGCTGGCGGCGAACCCGGACCCGCGCGACGGCTTCTCCATCGTCCGGCGCGATGAATTCTTCGGGCGACTTTTCCCCAATCTGCGCAACCGCGCCCGCCAGCGCGCCTTCATCCGCTTCTACAACCGCACCCAGAGCCAGTGGAATCCGGACCATCTGATCCATGAGGAGCTGATGCTCCCCGGCCGCTCCATCCCGCTGCCCGGGGTGCTGCTGCACTGGCGGAATTTCACCCTGGGCGAGCAGCTCGACCGCTATCTGAGCAATGTGAAGCTGGAGGTTGCGCAGCTCGAGGCCAAGGGCACCAGGGGCGCCGTCTGGCGCATGCTGCTGCGGCCGCCGGCGCGCTTCCTCTGGTGCTACGTCGCCTGCGGCGGCTGGCGGATGGGCAGCGCCGGCCTGGTCCAGGCTATGATGGTCGCGCATTCCGAATGGCTGCGCTGGGCGACGCTCTGGGAACGCCGCCACGCGCCGCGCGTGCCGCACCCGCCGGCGGCGCTGATCGCCGGGAAGGAGTCCTGAGCGTGACGGCGCTGGCCGGCTTCGCCGCCGCCCTGCTGCGTGGCCAGGGGGCGCATGCACGCTTCCTGCAGACCATGTCTGTGCAGGTGCTGATGATGGCGGTGAATATCGGCACCGGCCTGTTCATCGCCCGGCTGCTGGGACCGGAAGGGCGCGGCTCGCTGGCCGCCATCGTGTTCTGGCCGCAATTCATCGCCTCCCTCGTGCTGGCCGGCCTGCCCTATGCGCTGATCTACCATCTGCGCGGCGTGCCGGAGGCGCGGCGGCCGATCTTCGGCGCCGGGCTGGTCATCTCCACCGCGCTCGGCGTGCTCGGCGTGGTCGCCGGGTATTTCGGCATTCCCTACGCCATGTCGCAGGGCTTTCCGCCGGATGTGGTGGAATATGCCCGGGTGGGGGTCGTCATCACCGTGGCCAGCACGGTCGCCATGCTGCTGAAGGCCAGCCTCGGTGCGCTGGACCGGCAGGGCCTCGCCAACCGCTTCGGCCTCGCCGACCCGGTGCTCTATCTGCTGTTGCTGCTTGTCGCCGCCGTCACGGTGCCGGTGACGCCGCAGGTCGCGGCCACCTGCCTCTACGTGGCCACCGCGCTCACCCTGGGCGCGGTGCTGGTCACCCTGCGCGGCGACATGCCGCCCCGCTTCGCCGGCATCGGGCGCTGGTTCGGCCCGGTCGGCGGCTATGCGCTGCGGGCGGCGCCGGCCGGCATGCTCTCCAACCTCTCCTACCATCTGGACCGGCTGGTGCTGGTGGCGATGATCACGCCGCATGAGCTCGGCCTCTACGCCGTCGCCTTCAGCCTCTCGCGGCTGATGGAGGTGGTGAAGAGCACCATCGCCTCGGTCGGCATGGCGGCCATGGCCGGACGGCCGGAGGCGGAGGTGAAGGCGCTGCATGACCGCGTCTTCCGCTTCGTGCTGTATGCCGTGACGGTCATCGTCATCGGCGGGCTGCTCTTCGGCGGCCTCGCCATCACCCTGGTCTATGGCCAGGATTTCGGCCCGGCCAACGCCTTCTTCCGGGTGCTGGTGGTGGAGGCGGCGCTGTCCTGCCTCGGCCAGGTGGCCTCGCAGCTCTTCTTCAGCCTCGGCCGGCCCGGCCAGGTCTCGCTCGCCCAGGGGATCAGCTTCGTCGCCTCGCTGGCCACCATGCTGGCGCTGGTGCCGGCAATGGGCGCCATGGGCGGCGCCATCGGCCTTTTCGTCGGCACCGCGGTCCGGCTGGGCGTGCTGCTCGGCGCCATCCGCCTGACCCTGCGCCTGCCACTGCCCGGGCTGCTGCCGCTGCCCGGCGAGATCCGCATGTTCTGGAGGAGCCTCGTTCGTGTCTGATGTGCAAACCTCCTCCGCCGCGGCCGATGCCGTCGACCGGGTGCGCCTGGCCAATACGCCGCTCGACTGCTCGCGCCTCGGCTACGGCACGGCGGCGCTGATGGGGCGGCTCGGCCGCCGCCGCTCCGTGGAATTGCTGCGCTGCGCCTATGACTCCGGGGTGACGCATTTCGACACCGCCCGCTCCTACGGCTATGGCGAGGCGGAGGTGGCGGTGGGCGATCTGGCCCAGGCGGTAGGCCGCGACCGCATCACCATCGCCACCAAATTCGGCATCCTGCCGCCGCGGCGCAGCCCGGCCCTGACGGCGGCCAAGGCGGTGGCGCGGGTGCTGACGGCGGCGCTGCCCGGGCTGCGCCGGGCGATCGGCCGCCGCGCCTATGGCATGGTGCAGGGCGGCGCCTTCGACCTGGCGACGGCGACGGCCAGCGTGGAAGCAAGCCTCCGCGCCCTGCGCACCGACCACATCGACCTGCTGCTGATGCATGAATGCGCGCCGGAGGACCGGACGGAGGAGATGCTCACCTTCCTCGACCGGCTGCTGCGGGAGGGCAAGATCCGCAGCCATGGCGTCGCCACCCAGCCGGGGGCGAGCCGGGCCATCCTGCTTTCCCCGAACGCGCCGGCGCCGGTGGTGCAGGTGCCGGACAGCCCGCTTTCCCCCACCCTGCCGGGGCTGCTGGCCGGGCTGACGGCGCCGCCCGGCTGCGTCACGCATTCCGCGCTCGGCGCCCGCTTCGCCGAGCTGCGCGCCCGGCTGGCGGCGGATCCGGCCCTGGCGCGGCGCTGGTCGGACCGGCTCGGCTTCGACGTTGTCGGGAATCCGGACCGGCTGGGCGGGCTCTGCCTCGCCGCTGCGCTGGCCGCCAACCCGCAGGGCGTGGTGCTGTTCTCCTCGACGCGCGAGACGCATATCCGCGCCAATGCGAAAATCGGCACGGCCCGGGCAACCGCTGCGGCGCGGCCGGCGGTCGGCGCGCTGCGCGCCCTGCTGGCGGAGGCGGCGCCGGCCGCGGCGCCCATTGCCGCCACGCTGGCGGGCGCCACGAGCTGGACGCTGCTCGCCATGGCCGGGATCGCCGGGGCATGATCGGCGACATCACGGAACTGCCCCCCGGCGGGCGGCTCGAAGCCGATCTCTGCATCATCGGCACCGGCCCCACCGGCCTTGCCCTGGCGCGGGAATTCCTCGGCAAGCCGGGGCTCAACGTGGTGATGCTGGAAGCCGGCGGGCAGGAGGTGGAGGCGGCGGCGCAGCGCCTGAACGATGGCGTCGTGCTGCTCGGCCTGCCGCATCGCGGCAACCGCAATGAGGGCCGCGCCCGCGCCTTCGGCGGCACCGGCCGGATCTGGGCCGGGCAGTGCCTGCCGCTGGATGCCATCGACTACGCCGCGCGGCCCTGGGTGCCGCATAGCGGCTGGCCGATCGGCCCGGAGGAGCTGGCGCCCTTCTTGGCAAGGGCGGAGGAATTCTTCCACGTCCCCGGCGCCGCCTATGATGCGCGGAATTACGCCGCCTTCCGGCTGCGCCCACCGGGCTTCAATCCGGCGGCGCTGCGCAGCCTCTTCACCGTCTATACGCCGCGCGTCGATACCGGCGCCGACCGGCTGGCGGAATTCCGCGCCGCCGCCAATGTGCGCGTGCTGCTGCATGCGGCGGTGGCGGAGATCCTGACCAATGCCGAGGGAACGCGCGCCACCGGCCTCAGCGTGCTGGCGCCGGACGGCACGGCACGGCAGGTGCTGGCGCCGCGCATCGTGCTCTGCGCCGGCGGCCTCGAGAATGCCCGGCTGCTGCTGCTCTCGGACAGCGCGCGCCCCGCCGGCCTCGGCAATGACCGCGACCTGGTCGGCCGCTTCTACCAGGACCACCCGACCGGCATGACCGCCGAGCTGGAATTGGGCAGCGCCGACCTCGCCGATCTGCAGACCCGCTTCCGCCTGCTCTATGGCCGCGACGGGCGGCGCTACTTCCCGAAATTCGCCCTCAGCGAGGCGGTGCAGCGGGAGGAGAAGCTGCTGAACGGCGTCGCCCATCTCTATTTCGACTACCCCGAGGACAGCGTGCAGCAGACGCTGCGGGAGGCGGTGCTGGCGCTCCGCCGCGGCCGGCGGCCGGAGCTTTCGGCGCGGCAGGCGCTGGGCCTGGCCGGGGGCGTGGGCGAACTTGGCCGGGCGGCGGCGCGGCGCTGGCTGCACGGCTTCTCCCCCATCGGCAGGCTCACCGGCATCCGCCTGCAATGCCATCTGGAACAGGCGCCGGATCCGGACAGCCGCGTCACCATCCGGCGGGACCGGCACGATGCGCTCGGCCTGCCGGCCATGGCGATCGACTGGCGCTACGGCGCGCTGGAACGCCGCACGCTGCAAAGGCTGACCGAGCTGGCGGTGGTGGAATTCGCCCGGCTCGGCCTCGGCCGGCTGCGCCCCTATCCCTGGCTGCATGAGGCGGCGGCGGAGTGGCGCACCCGGCTGGAGGATTGCTGCCACCAGGCCGGCACCACCCGCATGGCCGCCAGGCCGGAGGACGGCGTGGTGGACCCCGATGGCGCGGTCTTCGGGGTGGATGGGCTCTACATCGCCGGTGGCTCCACCTTCCCCACCTCCGGCTTCGCCAACCCTACCCTTACCATGGTGGCGCTGGCGATCCGCCTGGCGGACCATTTGAAGGCCCGGCTGACCGCCCCGGCGCCGCGCCGCGCGGCGGTGGCGGCGCCCGCCGCCGCGAAGCTGCCCGCTGCCGCGGCCGCTGCCCGGCTGGGAGGCGGCTGATGGCCAGCCTCGCCGCCCAGCGCGCCCTCCGCCCCGCCGCGCGGGGCCGGCCCGCCCTGCTCTTCCTGGAATTGCTCAGCGGCGAGGCGCTCTTCGCCCTCTTCATCGCGCTGCTGCTGCCCATCGGCTTCACGCTGGTCGGCCTTTCCGCGCTGAACCGCACCCTCTACCCGCTGCTCGCCTGCCTGGCGGCGGGCTGGCTGCACCACAAGCGCTCGCCCTGGTACCTTGGCCTCTGCATCTGGCTCTTCGCCGCCAGCCCGCTGATCCGCCGGCTGACCGACTACGATCTGGGCTATGAGCAGACCAGCTCGGTGCTGCTCGCCGCCTATCTCGCCTGCCTCTGGGGCGCGGCGACCGGCCTGCCCTATGTGCTGCGGCCGGGGGCGCGCTATGCCGGCGCCTTCCTCCTCATCTTCGCCTGCATCGCCTATGGCGTGCTGGTCGCCGTCTTCAACGACCGGCTGGTGGCCTCGCTGGTGGAGGCGCTGAAATGGCTGGTCGGGCCCTTCCTCGCGCTCCACATCATCGCCGATCCGGCACGCCGGTCGGAGTATCGCCGCGTCGTCGTGCTGGCCTTCGTCGCCGGCGGGCTGGCCATGGCGCTCTACGGCATCCACCAATTCGTCTCGCCCACGGCCTGGGACCTCGAATGGGTGTCCAATGTGCGGCAGGACGGCATGACCTCCATCGGCAATCCGGAGCCCTATGGCATCCGCGTCTTCAGCACCATGCATTCGGCGGGCTCGCTCGGCGCCTTCCTGATGGCCTCCATGCTCTTCGCCCTGGCGCTGCCGGCCACCGTCGCGGTGCCCAGCCTGCTGCCCATCATGCTGGCGATCGGGCTCTGCCAGTACCGCAGCATCTGGGGCGGCACGGTGCTCGCCATCCTCTGCGTGGCGATGATCGGGCCGGCGCGCGAGCGCAGCCGCATCGTCCTGGCGGCGCTTGGCGTCATCTTCTCCCTCGGCATGCTGAGCATGGTGCCGGAGGTGGAATACACGCTGGGCGAGCGGCTGCGTTCCCTCACCGAGCTGCGCGCCGATGCCAGCGGCGAGGACCGGCTGCAGCAATATGTGCAGGTGCTGGAGCACAACGAGGATCTGCTGGCCGGCCAGGGCCTCGGCACCGGCGCCGGCTCGCTGATCGGCCAGCAGGCGGGCGGGCCGGGCTATATCGATGGCGGGCTGCTGATGTCCTATGTCGCGCTCGGCTTCGTCGCCGCCAGCCTCTACTTCGTCGCGCTGCTGACGACGGTCGGGCGGGTCCTCGCCTTGGCCGGCCGCCTGCCGGGCGAGGGCTTTCTCTACGCCGCCATCGTCGTGGGATGGATCATCCAGCTCCCCCTGAGCGCGGTGCATACCAGCGAGACCGGCATTCCCGGCTGGCTTGCCATCGGCCTGGCACTGGCCGGAGGGCGGGTCATCGCGGAACAGGGAGGGCAGCGATGAGCGAGACCACCACCATCGCCACCTGGATCGTGCTCGACAGCCCGGACGAGGCAAGCGAATACCCCTCGGTCGGTGCGGATTCCTCGAAGCCGGAATTCCAGCTCGTCTACTGGCGCTGCATCGCGCTGTTCTTCCTCTCGGCGCGTATCCACAACCCGGAGCATGCGCTGCTGCTCTACTGCAACCGCCGGGTGGCGGAGGTGGCGCCGCCGCGCATCGCCGCGCTGCTCGCCGAGCTGGGCGTGGCCGAGGTGACGCTGCCGCTGACCCACCGCCTGCCCCCGGAAGCCGCGGCGCGCTGGGGCAATGTGTTCTACGAGATCGACATATTGCGGCATTACGCCGAGGCGGGCGGCCCGCCTTCCCTGCTGCTGGCGGACAGCGACTGCCTGTGGCGCCGCCCCTTCGCGCCCTTCGAGGCGCGGCTGCGCGCCGAGCAATGCCTGCTCTACACGCTGCGCCCGGCCGACCAGAAGGCGTATCAGGGCGATGTGCTGATCAACGGCATGTCCCGCCGCCGCATGGCGGCGACGGCGGAGACGCTGTTCGGCCGCGGCCCGGCCGGCGAGATGCCTTTCCAGGGCGGCGAATTCTCCGCCTTCACCCTGGGCTGGTGCCGCCGGGCCCTGCCGCTCGCCGAGCGGCTCTGGGAACTGGCGCGCACCGAGGCGGAGCTGCCCGACGCCATCCGCACCGAGGAACATCTCTGGAGCATCATCGCCGTCGCCCTCGGCGTCCGGCCCTATGGCGCCAACGACATCGTGCGCCGGATCTGGACCAATTTCGACGCGGCGAATGCGAAGCCGGAGGATCTCGACCTCACCCTCTGGCACCTGCCCTCCGAGAAGAAATTCGGCTTCCGCCGCATGTGGCACGCCATCGAGGCCGGGGACCGGCCGCCGCTCGCCCTCTCGCCGGATGAGTTCAACGCCATGACCCGCCGCTTCATGGGGGTGCCGCAGCGCGGGCCGCGCAAAGTGGCGCTGGACCTCGCCGCCAAGCTCAGGGAACGCCTGGCGCTGGCCGCCGGGCTGGGGCGCGTGGCATGAGCGCGACGGGCATCCCCTACGCATCCGGACGGGTCGCGGCGCGCGGCGGCACGGCGCTCGATCTCGGCCTCATCCTGCTGGCGACCTTGGCGCTGCGCCTGCCGGCGCTCTCCATCTCCGTCTTCGACAATGCCGCGGCCTGGGACGAGCACGCCTTCCTGCTGGCGGGGCGGGAGGTGCTGCACGGCCACCTTCCCTACCTGACCTTCTGGGACCACAAGCCGCCCGGCACCGCGGTGCTGCTGGCCGGCGCCATGGCGCTGCTGGGCCCGACGGTGGAGGCCGGGCGGTGGCTGGCCATCCTCGCCGTCGCCTCGACCGGCTGGGCGCTTTACGGCATCGCCTGGCGGGTGGCGGCGGACCGGCTGGTGGCGCTCGGCGCGGCGCTGCTCTGGGTGGTGTTCTCCGCCCGCCTCGCCGGCGTGCAGCTGATGACGGAGACGCTGCAGGCGCCCTTCACCGCCTTCGCCGTGCTGCTGCTGCTGGATGCGGCGCGGCCGCGCGGCTTCGGCGCGCTGGCCTGGCGCTTCGCCCTGGCGGGGCTGGCGGGCGGCGTCGCCGTTTCGGTGAAATACGTGCCGGCGGTGCCGGTCTCGCTCGTCGCCGCGGCGGCGCTGCTGGCGCTGCTGCAGGCGCGGCTTGGCCTGCTGCGCTGCCTTGGGCTTGGCGTGGCGTTCTCCATCGGGCTGCTGCTGCCCACGGCGGTGGCGGTGGGCGTGTTCTGGCAGGCGGGGCAGTTGCCGGAATTCTGGCACGCCAATTTCGGCTTCGCCCAGCGCTATGTGGAATTCAGCGAGCATGTGCGCGGCGCCTGGGCCGAGCGCATCCGCTGGATCAGCCTCTCCCTGGTGCAGATCTGGCCGCTCTTCGTGCTCTCGGCGGTCGCGCTGCTGCCGGTTTCGCTGCGGCTGCTGCCGCGCGGCTTCCCGCTGCTGGCCCTGGCGCTGTGGTGGGTGGGGGAGGCGATCGCGCTCTGCCTGCAGACCCGCTTCTTCGACCACCATTTCATTCCGCTGCTGGCGCCAATGGCGGTGGTCTCGGCGGCGATGCTGGTGGTGCATGCGCGGCGGCTGGCGGCGCCCGGCCTGGCGCCGCAGCTTGCAACGCTGGCGATCGGCGCGCTGGCGCTGATGCCGCTGGCGCAGGATGTGCTGGAAGTGGCGACGGCGCGCTTCCGCCCGGACGTGCCGCGCCGCGTCGCCGCCGCCCTGCCGCGCGGGGCGGAGGTGTATGTGGCGAATTACGCGCCGGTGATCTACCTGCTCTCGGACTCGCCGCTGGCGACGCGGCAGGCCTGGCCCTCCTTCCTCGTCGGGCCGCGGGTGCTGACGGATGACGTGCCGACGGAGCGCGCCCGGCTGCTGGCGGAGAAGCCGCGCTTCGTGGTGTTCCACGAGGCCTGGCGGAACAACGCGGTGGCCTGGGATGCCGGCGCGCTGGAGGCGGTGGAGGCGATGCTCGCGCAGGACTATGTGGCGCGGGAGCACTGGTCGCTGAACGATGCGCGGGGGGTGGTGACGCTGTACGAGCGGCGGGGGTGAGGACGGGGGCTCCGCCCCCGTGCCCCGGCAGGAGGCTCTGCCTCCTGCACCTCCGCCGGGGCCAGGACCTGGCCCCGGACCCCGGTCCGAGTCGGCAGGTTGAACCACAGAACTCACACCAGGGTCCGGGGGGTGGTCCACCCCCCGGCGGGAGTGCAGAGGGCAGCGCCCTCTGCTGGGGGTTTGGGGGCAACGCCCCCAAACCTAGCCGATCGCCAGCGTGGCCATCCCATCCCCCGTCGCGAAGCACCAGCCGATCGCGCCCTCCCTGCCGCCCGGCCGTGCCGTGCCGTCCGGCCCCTTCACCAGCCACGTATCCGCCTGGCCTTGCGGCGCCCGCACCGAAAGCGTCGCGCCGCGCAGCGCCATCACCGTGAGGCCGCCGGGCGGCGCCGGCATCAGGCAGATGCCCGCCACCGGCGTCGGGCCAGGCCTGCCGGGCCGCACCCGCCCGCCCGGCGCCCATTCCAGCACCTGGCCGCGCTCCACCGCCGGGCCTTCCGCGGCCACCGCGGCGAAGCAGGCGTCCCAGCCGCCCTGCTCCAGCAGGCGCCAGCCGCGGAAGCTGTCGTCGCGCACGGTCTGCGGGTGCAGCATCGGCCGCCGCGCCGCAGCGCAATTGTGCAACAGATGGCCGATATGGCCGTGGATCTCGCAGCCTTCCGAACGCGCCACCTTCAGCAGCGCCTGCTCGCCCGGCACGGTGGCGAAGGGCTCCTTCAATTGCCGCCAGCTCACCCGCTCCGCGCGGTACAGATCCCATAGCGCATCGCGCGGCGCCCGCGTCCAGCGCCATTCGTCCGACCACTGGAAGTAGCAGGTGTCGAAGCTGACGATGCGCATCACCGCGCGGCGCGGCGCATTGGCATCCTGGATCCAGGCATTGCCGACATATTCGAACATGCAGTTGAGGAAGACGGAATTGCTGACCAGTACCGCATCGCCCGGCCCGGCCTCCTTCAGCAGCGCGTAGGGGGAGCCGCCGACATAGCAGGAGACCAGCGTGCAGCCGCCCATCTGCGCCTCCGGCGCCACCGCGATGGCGGCCATGGAGCAGCCGGAGAACATGCATTTCTCGAACAGCAGATCGCCGTACAGCGTCTCGCTCGGCGCCGGGAAATGCACGGCGTAGAAGCATTCGCGGCAGATCACGTCCTCGAAGCGCGAATGGTCGCCGACGATGCTGAGCCCTGCCCGGAACCGGCTGGCCAGGCAGCGCGTCATGCGGCGGCGGGAGCCCCAGCCCCAGCCATCCATCGCCGCCGGCATCACCCCCGGCCGCGGCGCCACGCGGGCCGGGCCGAGCAGGCCGATATCCTGCCACACCCCCTCATACATCCCGGCCGGAGCGCGACGGCCGGGGCAGAGCACGGCGAACTGGCCTTCGCCGAGATCGACCGGCCAGTGATAGGTGGTGGCGTATTTCCCCTCGCCCAGCCAGTTCACCTCGGCGCCCCGCTCGCCCCATTCGCGGCATTCCGGGAAGGTGAGGCTGCGGTTGCAGATGTAGGTGCCGGCAGGCGAGAGGACGGTGCCGCCGCCGGTCCTGGCGATCAGGTCGATCGCCGCCTGGGTGGCGGCCCAGTCGATCTCGTCCTGCAGGCTCGTCGCCTGCGGGAAGTCGCGCTGGGCGGCGGCCAGGCTGCGGTAGCGCTCGCTGAGCGGATGCCGCCTGCCATCGCCGATGGCGCCGAGATCCCGCACCGAGACCATGCGGCTGCCGCGCAGCGCGGCGATGGAGAGCGGACGGTTCAGCCCGTCCGTCCCGATGGCGCCGACAACATCCGCGCGATCCACCCGGGGGGATGTCTGCCGTCGCGCGGTCTCGTCTGCCATGTTGGCTCCCTGTCCGCTGCAACAGGGAGTAGGTAAGGACATGCTGCGGCGACGTCATCTGCCGGTTCTGGCACTGCCGGTCACAGCCGCGCGGGCGGACGCCGCCCCGCCTGGCATCCGCGTCGCGCCGGGCGCCGAGGCGGCCTTCGCCGCGCTGGCGGCACGCCTGGCCGGCACTGGCATGGCGTTGCGCCCGGTGCCGGGCGAAATGGGCGAATGGGTGCCGGGCGAGGCGGGGCAATGCGGCGCGCTTGCCTTCGGCCCGCTGCCGGCCAGCCCGGCGCTGCTGCCCTTCGGCGGCTTTCCCTGCGGCATGGCCGCGGCGGAGCTGCGCCATTGGCTCGGCATCGCGGCGGGGCAGGAGCTGTGGGCGGCGGGCTTCGCGCGGGAGGCGAAGCGCGCCTTCCCGCTGGCCGTGGTGACCCGCGCGGCGCGGGCGGACTCGCCGGCCCCCGGCCTGCTGCATGGCGCGGTGATCGAGCTCGCCCTGCCGCAGGCGCGCTTCGCCGCGCTGCCCGCCGCGGCACAGGCAGCGCTGGAAGCGGCCTGCGCCGCATGCTGGGCGGCGGCCCCCCTGCCGGAACCCGAGCCACTGCCTGCCCCGCCGGCGGCGGCGGAGGCGATGCGGCGCTGGTGGGCGGAGGTGACGGCGGCGTCGGAAGCCAGGGCGCTGGGCTTGGCGGAGCGCTACCGAGCGGCGCGGATAGCGGCGGTTTTCCAGGCTTTTCCTGCCGCCTGAGCCCATTTTCGTCAAGTTATGTAAGCTCAGTACACCCAGTATCTCTGGGAACGGTCGGCAGGTGGGCAAGCTGCTGATGGCATAGCTGCGCCGCCAGCACAAGTTGTGCTTGCCGAAACCGCAAAAATTGCACATTGAATATCGTACACAACAACATGGGACGAAGACGTGGCAGATATCCAAGTCGCCATGCGCGCTGCTGATTTTATCGACACTATAGGTGTCAATACGCATCTTGCCTGGAAGGGGTCCGGGCTGCCCTATTCCCATCAGGACAAGATCGTCGCCGCGATCGACTATCTCGGCGTGAATTATATTCGGGATGGCGTGCCGCATGCCGGCTATACGCTGGACCAATATGTCGAATTGGCGGAGCGTGGCGTGCAGTTCAACCTGCTTGTCACTTCGGACGCCTTCAATGAGACAGGCGATTACGCGCACGATCTGGACAATGCCGAGCGGCTGGTGCGGGCGGCACCGGGCAGCGTGGTCTCGATCGAAGGGCTGAACGAGGTCAATACCTGGCCGGTGACCTATAATGGCCAGAGCACGGCCGCAAACCTTGCCCTCGGCCGGGATGTGCAGAAGCTGCTCTACGACCAAGTGCACGCCCATGCCGGGTTGGGGGGCATCGAGGTCCTCAACCTCACCCTGGGCGGACTGCGGGAGCGTGACGTCGGGCCGCTCGGCAACATGAGCGCCTTCGCCGATTACGGCACCTTCCACGTCTATTACGGCAATGGCGACCAGCCCGCCGTCACCCTGGCCGCCGGGGTCTCCGCGGCGAAGGCCATGGCCCCCGACGACCCGGTCCAGATCACCGAGAGCGGCTACTACAACGCCATCCATGACATGTCCTGGCTCGGCGGCGGCGTGAGCGAGGCGGTGCAGGCCAAGCTCACCCTGAACCTGCTGATGGATGCGGCGAGCATGGGCGTCGCCCGCACCTTCCTCTACGAGCTGATGGACAATGGCCTGCGGCCGACCAGCAGCCTGGAGGGGAGCTTCGGCCTGTTCCGCGGCGATGGCTCGCCCAAGCCGGTGGCGGATGCGATCCACAACCTGACCACGCTGCTGCACGATGACGGCAGCAACGCCGAGAGCTTCGCGACCAACCCGCTCGACATCTCGATCAGCGGAATGCCGTCCAGCGGCAAATCCATGCTGCTGCAGAGCTCCGATGGCGACCACCAGCTCGTCCTCTGGGCGGAGCCGGTGATCTGGAGCATGTCGAGCCTGAGCGAGGTCTGGGCGCCGTCGCAATCGGTGACGATCTCCCTGGGCGAGGTCGCCGATTCGATCAGGGTCTACGACCCGCTGCGCGGCACCGGCGCGATCGAGCAGGCCTCGAACAGCGACAGGATCACGGTCGAGCTCAGCGATCACCCGATCATCATCGACATCTCGGATGACGGCGGGCGGGTCGTGTCGGACGCGCCGGCCGCGCCGGCGGCCCCCGAGACGGGCGGCTCGGCCGGGAGCGTGATCGGCGCCGGCAGCCACGCGCTGGTGCTGGAGATCAGCCAGGATTTCTACCAGGAGAATGCGCGCTACACCGTCAGCGTGGATGGTGTGCAGCAGGGCGGCACGCTGACCGCCAATGCCGTCGCGGGCCGCGATGCCCCCGACATCGTCACCATCAAGGGCGACTGGTCGGAGGGTCGTCACACCGTCACGGTGGACTTCCTGAACGACGCCTATGCCGGCACGCCGGAGACCGACCGCAACCTGCACGTCGAAGGTATCAGCTATGATGGCGTCGACCTCGCCGACGGCTCGGCGACGCTGCTGAGCGCCGGCCATAAGCACTTCGCCCTGCCGGCCACCGCCGACTGGGCGATGTGACAAGAGCCGCGAAGCCGCATCGCGGCTTCGCGGAATTTCCCGGTGCCGCCCTTCCGTCCTGCCGCCTGCCGCAAGGCGGCGGCAGGCAGGCGGCGGCACCGGCCGGGGCAGGCCTCCTTCGAGCCGCCTGCGCAGCTCGGCCTGCCGGCACGACGCCGCAGCGGCCCCAGGCGGTGTCGCCACGCCCATCCCGCCGCACCATCCACCATCGCTCACCATGTCGCTTTCGCCGGCTGAGAGGCCGCCGAGCCCGCCTGCCGATGCCGCGGCGCTGCGTCCGCCCCGGCGCTGCCGCGTAGTGCGGCCGGGCGCGCTGTTCACCCCCGCGCGACGCTGATCACCACCACCTCGAAGACTCCGCCAGCAGCGGCAAGCACGCGCCTTCGCGGCGTGGCGCCGGCGGCGGGTTCCGGAAAATCCGGTGAAGGCTGTCGCTGTCGAAGCGGTCCGGCAGCGCATTCTCCTTGCCGCTAAGTAAAAAACTCCGAATTCGATATAATTCCGGATATCGGCGAGGTCCCAAGCTCGTAATCGCACACGTGAAATTCAATATCAACTTTTCGTTGATCGTCGCCGCGAAAAATTGCTCACTGTTGATCGTACACAATCTCGTGAGGACGATCACATGGCTGCGACCAACGTCTCGATGCGGGCCGCCGACTTTCTCGGCACCATCGGTGTAAACACTCACATCTCATGGCAAGACAGCGGCTCCGCCTACGCTAACCAGAACAATATCACCAAGGCCATCGAGTACCTCGGCGTGAAATACGTCCGGGACGGCGTCCCCTATGAGGGCTGGACCCAGCCCTTCTACGAGTCGCTGGCGGAGAAGGGCATCAAGTTCGACCTGATCGTTACGTCTACCGCGTTCAACCGGCATGGCGACTATTCGGAAGACCTGGGGCACATCAGCTCGCTGGTGAAGGCGGCGCCGGGCAGCGTGATCGGGATCGAGGGTCTCAACGAGATCAATATCTGGACGGCCAATTACGGCGGCTCGAACACCGGCGCCAATCTGAGCCTCGGTCGGCAGATCCAGACCATGCTGAACGACCAGACCAACGCCAACCCGCTGCTGAAGGACATTCCGATCCTGAACCTGACGGTCGGCGGCATCACCGGCCAGACGGCCTCGGTCATCGGCGACCTGAGCGGCGTTTCCGACTACGCCACCTGGCACGTCTATTACGGCAATGGCGACCAGCCGCGGCACAACCTCATGCTGGGCATCAACGATGCCAAGCTGCTGAACCCGCATGACCCGGTGCAGATCACCGAGAGCAACTATTACACCGCCGTGAACGACATGGCCTGGGGCGGCGGCGGCGTCACCGAGGCAGTGCAGGCCAAGCTCGACCTCAACCTGCTGATGGACGCCGCCAAGAACGGCGTCGCCCGCACCTATCTCTACGAGCTGCTGGACAACAACCTCAGCTCCACCAGCGAGATCGAGGGCAGCTTCGGCCTGTTCCACAGCGACGGCTCGCCGAAGCAGGTGGCGACCGCCATCCACAACCTGACCACCATCCTGGCCGACAATGGCAGCAAGGCCTCCAGCTTCGCGACCTCCGCGCTCGACATCTCGGTCAGCGGCCTGCCGAACACCGGCGAGACGATGCTGCTGCAGAAATCCGATGGCCACTACCAGATGGTGATCTGGGCGGAGCCGGATATCTGGAACCAGGCGAGCCGCAGCGCCATCAACGTCGCCAGCCAGCCGGTCACCCTCACCCTCGGCCAGACCGCCGGCACGGTGAAGGTCTATGATCCGCTGGTCGGCACCTCCGCCATCTCCAGCGCGAGCAACACCAAGACCGTCACGGTGCAGGTCAGCGACCACCCGGTGATCATCGACATCTACAGCTCCGGGACCGCCGCGCCGCCGGCCACCACGCCGACGACGCCGACGACGCCAACGACGCCGAGCGCCCCGACCACGCCGCCCGCCAAGGCCACCACCACGATCGGCAGCGGCAGCGACAGCCTGGTACTGAAGATCAGCCAGGACGCCTATAACGGCAATGCGCAGTACACCGTCAGCGTGGACGGCAAGCAGATCGGCGGCACGCTGACCGCCAAGGCGCTGCACGATGCCGGCGTCTCCGACACCATCACGGTGAAGGGCGACTGGGCGGCCGGCAGCCACAAGGTTGCCGTCACCTTCCTGAACGACGCTTTTGGCGGCACCGCGACCACCGACCGCAACCTCTATGTCGATGGCGTCACCTATAACGGCACCAAGGTCTCCTCCGGGGCGGAACTGCTGAGCGCCGGCGCGGCGACCTTCACCGTGGCCGACAAGACCGCCGTTCCGGCCAAGTCCGACACCATCAGCACGACCATCGGCAGCGGCAGCGACACGATGGTGCTGAAGATCAGCCAGGACGCCTGGAAGGGCGATGCGCAGTACACCATCAGCGTCGACGGCAAGCAGGTGGGCGGCACGCTGACCGCCAAGGCGCTGCACGATGCCGGCGTCTCCGACACCATCACGGTGAAGGGCGACTGGGCGGCCGGCAGCCACAAGGTTGCTGTCACCTTCCTGAACGACGCCCATGGCGGCACCAAGGACACCGACCGCAACCTGCACATCGACTCGCTGACCTATAACGGCACCAAGGTCGCCACCGACGTGGCGCAGAACAGCAAGGGCGCCGCGGACTTCACCGTGAAGGACGCGACCGCCATCCCCGGCGCCACGGCCAAGGCCAGCGCGGTCCTCGGCGCCGGCAGCGACACGCTGGTGCTGAAGATCAGCGAGGATGCCTGGAAGGGCGATGCCCAGTACACCATCAGCGTGGACGGCAAGCAGATCGGCGGCACGCTGACGGCCAAGGCGCTGCACGATGCCGGCGTCTCCGACACCATCACGGTGAAGGGCGACTGGGATGCGGGCAACCACAGCATCTCGGTGAATTTC
Source organism: Siccirubricoccus phaeus (assembly GCF_008360935.1). GTDB lineage: Bacteria > Pseudomonadota > Alphaproteobacteria > Acetobacterales > Acetobacteraceae > Siccirubricoccus > Siccirubricoccus phaeus. Next base: position 87,259 of record NZ_SRXO01000002.1, on the reverse strand, counting down.
CTGAACGATGCCCATGGCGGCACCAAGGCCACCGACCGCAACCTGCACATCGACTCCGTGGCCTATAACGGCACCACCGTTGCCACCCATGTCGCGCAGAACGCCAAGGGCGCTGCCACCTTCAGCGTCGCCGACAAGACCGACCTCGGCACCGTGCTGGGCAGCGGCAGTGACAGCATCGGGCTGAAGATCAGCCAGGATGCCTATAACGGCAATGCGCAGTATGTGGTGCTGGTGGACGGCAAGCAGATCGGCGGCACCCAGACGGCGCACAGCCTGCATGGGAGCGGCGCTTCCGATCTGGTGACGGTGCAGGGGAGCTGGGGCGCGGGCGAGCACACCCTGGCGGTGAAGTTCCTGAACGACGCCTATGGCGGCACCGCCACCACCGACCGCAACCTCTATGTCGATGCGGTCAGCTATGACGGCAAGGCGCTGGCCGGCGGCACTGCCGAGATGCTGAGCGCGGGGGAGGTTCACTTCACCCTGACCGACACGACGGCAGCGACGGTGAACTGGATCCTGTAACCGGGTGTCGAGGGAGGCTCTGCCTCCCTCGAGTTCCCGCCACCGGGCCGAAGGGCTTTCCCTGGCGGCCCGGTCGCCAAGCGCCGGGGTTCAAAGGACCCTTTGGCCCTTTGCGGGCGGGGGTTGGGGGTTGCGGCCCTGCCGCAACCAGAGCCCTCCCCGAAAACGGGGCATTGTCGCGCCGCCCAGGCCATGGCCTGCTGGCGGCGCGACTGATTCAAGGAGTCCCCGCATGCCTGCCCTGCCCGACCGTGCCCAGGTGGTGATCATCGGCGGTGGGGTGGTGGGGTGCAGCCTGGCCTACCACCTGGTGAAGCGCGGCTGGCGGGACGTGCTGCTGCTGGAAAGGAAGCGGCTGACCAGCGGCACCACCTGGCATGCGGCCGGCCTGGTCGGGCAGTTGCGCGCCACCCAGAACCTGACGCGCCTCGCGCAATACACCACCTCGCTCTATCGCGGGCTGGAGGCGGAGACGGGCCAGCCCACCGGCTTCCGCCGCTGCGGGTCGCTCGCCATCGCCACCACCGAAGGACGGATGGAGGAGCTGGCCCGCGGCGCCGCCATGGCGAGCTGCTTCGGGCTGGAGGCGCAGATGCTGGGCGCCGCCGAGGCCGCCGCCCGCTGGCCGCATATGTATGCCGGCGACGTGCTGGGCGGCGTCTTCCTGCCGGAGGATGGCTATACCAGCCCGATCGACACCACCCAGGCCCTGGCCAAGGGCGCCCGCCAGGGCGGCGCGCGCATCCTGGAAGGCGTGCGTGTCACCCGCATCCTGCACGCAAACGGCGCCGTCACCGGCGTCGAAACCGACCAGGGGGTGGTGCAGGCCGAGTATGTGGTGAATTGCGCCGGCCTCTGGGCCCGCGACCTCGCCGCGCAATGCGGCGTCGCCGTGCCGCTGCACGCCGCCGAGCATTTCTACGTCGTCACCGAGCCGATCCCAGGCCTGCCGCATGACCTGCCCGTGCTGCGAGACCCCGACGCCCGCACCTATATAAAGCCGGAACAGGGCAAGCTGCTGATCGGCTGGTTCGAGGAGGTGGCGAAGCCGTGGGGCATGGAAGGCGTGCCGGATGATTTCGAATTCGGCCACCTCCCGGATGATTTCGACCATATCGCGCCGCTGCTGGAGCTGGCCCAGAAGCGCATCCCGGCGCTGGGCGAGGCGGGCATACGCCTGTTCTTCAACGGCCCGGAAAGCTTCACGCCCGATGACCGCTACCTGCTGGGCGAGGCACCGGAGCTGAAGCGCGCCTTCGTCGCCGCGGGGTTCAATTCCATCGGCATCCAGTCGGCCGGCGGCGCCGGGAAGGTGCTGGCGGATTGGATCGTGGACGGCCACCCGCCCATGGATCTGTGGGATGTGGATATCCGCCGGGTCATGCCCTTCCAGCGCAACAGGCGCTACCTGCATGACCGCACGGTGGAGACGCTGGGCCTGCTCTATGACATGCATTGGCCCTTCCGCCAGCCGGCCAGCGCCCGCGGGGTGCGCCGCACGCCGTTGCACGACGCCATGGCCAAGGCCGGTGCCTGCTTCGGCGAGACCGCCGGCTGGGAACGCGCCAATTGGTTCGCGCCCCCCGGCATGGCGCCGCGCTACGAATACAGCTATGGCCGGCAGAATTGGTTCGCGGCGTCTGCCGCCGAGCACCGCGCGGTGCGCGAGGCGGTCGGTCTCTTCGACCTCTCCTCCTTCGCCAAATTCGTGGTGGAGGGAAGCGATGCGGAGGCGGTGCTGAACCGCATCTGCGCCAATGACGTCGCCGTGCCGCCGGGCCGCGTCGTCTATACCCAATGGCTGAACGAGCGCGGCGGGATCGAGGCGGATGTAACGGTGACGCGGGAGTCGGCGGAGCGCTACCTCGTCGTCACCGCCGCTGCCAGCCAGACCCGGGACCTCGCCTGGCTGCGCCGGAACATCCCGGAGGACGTACGCTGCGCGGTGTTCGACGCGACCTCGGGCCTCGCCACCATCGCCGTCATGGGCCCGCATTCGCGCGCGCTGCTGAGCCGCCTGACCGATGCCGATCTCTCCAACGCCGCCTTCCCCTTCGCCACCTCTCAGGTGATCGACCTCGCCTATGCCCGGCTCCGCGCCACCCGCATCACCTATGTCGGCGAGCTGGGCTGGGAGCTCTACATGCCAAGCGAATTCGCCGCCGGCGTGCATGAAGCGCTCGTGGCAGAAGGCGCCGCTTTCGGCCTGCGCCATGCCGGCTACCACGCGCTGAATTCGCTGCGCATCGAGAAAGCCTACCGTCATTGGGGCCATGACATCGGGGAGGAGGACACGCCCCTCGAGGCCGGGCTTGGCTTCGCCGTCGCCTGGAGCAAGCCCGGCGGCTTCATCGGGCGCCAGGCGCTGTTGCCGAAGCGCGGCCAGCCCTTGACCAAGCGCCTCGTGGTGGTGGTGGTGGAAGACCCCGAGCCCCTGCTCACCCACAACGAACCCATCTTCCGGGACGGCACGCTGGTCGGCCGCACCACCTCCGCCATGTTCGGCCACACCATCGGCCGCAGCATCGCCCTCGGCTATGTCGAGTACGCCGCGGGCGTCACGCCGGACTGGCTGGCGGGCGGGCGTTTCGAAATCCAGGTCGGCATGCGGCGCGTCGCGGCCACGGCCTCGCTGAAGCCGCCCTACGACCCTGCCGGCGCGCGCATCAAGGCCTGACCTGTGCTTGGGCAGTATTGCGCCGCTCGACGCAATTTCGGCCCAGCCCCGGCTTGACCGCCAGGGGTTCGCAGCGAAAGCTGGCGCATGGCCACCCACACGCCGCGATCGCTGCCGCGCAGCCTCTACGCCGCCACCGCCATCCCCGCGCCGCCGACGCCGCCGCTGGAAGGCGAGGCCAGCGCCGACATCGCCATCATCGGCGGCGGCTTCACCGGGCTGTCCACCGCGCTGCACCTGGCGGAGCGCGGCATCGCCGTCACGCTGATCGAGGCGAATGAGCCGGGCTGGGGCGCCTCCGGTCGCAATGGCGGCCAGGTCAATCCCGGGCTGAAGCACACGCCGGACGAGATCGAGACGAAATACGGCGAACTCGGTAAGCGGATGGTCGGTTTCAGCCATGCCGCGCCGGATTACGTCTTCGACCTGGTCCGCCGCTTCCAGCTTCGCTGCGCCGCGCACCAGGGCGGCACCTTGCGCGCCGCCATCGGCCGCAAGGCGGCGGAGGAATTGCGCCGCCTGCAGAAAGTCTATGAGGAGCGCGGCCATCCGACCCGCCTGCTGGAAGGCGCCGCGCTGCGCGACGCCACCGGCACGGATTTTTATACAATCGGCCTGCTCGACCCGCGCGGCGGCGATTTGAACCCGCTGAGCTATGCGCGCGGCCTGGCCGGCGCGGCCATGGCGCTCGGCGCCCGCATCCATGGCGGCACGCCAGCCCTCGCCCTGCGCCCGGGCACCGATGGCTGGGAGATCGCGACGCCCAACGGCAAGCTCCGCGCCGGCCGCGTGCTGCTGGCGACCAATGGCTACACGGACAGCCTCTGGCACGGCCTCGCCCAGAGCCTGGTGCCGCTCTACAGCTCCGTCCGCGCCAGCGCGCCGCTGCCGGAGAAGCTCGCGGCGAGCATCGTGCCCTTCCGCGGCTCGGTCTACGAGACCGGGCGCGTCACCGTCTATTACCGCGTCGATGACGGCAACCGTCTGGTCATCGGCAGCCGCGGCCCGCAGCGGGACCTCACCTCGCCAGCACCGATCGCCTATCTCGTCGCGCATGCGGAGCTTCTCTGGCCGCAGCTCAAGGGCATCGAATGGGCGCAGGCCTGGAACGGCCAGCTCGCCTATACCGAAGACCACTACCCGCATGTGCATGCGCTCGCCCCCGGGCTTTACGCCGCCTATGGCTATAATGGCCGCGGCGTCGCGATGGCCAGCCATATGGGCAAGGCGCTGTCGGGCCTGCTGACGGAAGGCGAGGCCGGGTTCGACATGCCGATCACGCCGATGCAGCCCATCGCCTTCCACCGTTTCTGGAAGCTCGGCGTCTGGTCGGAAATCACCCGCATGCGGGTGCTGGACAAACTAGGCTTGTAGGGAGGGCCGCGCATGCGGGTCGGGATCGAGGTCGGCGGCACCTTCACGGATCTGGTCGCCATCGAGGGCGGCGAGGTGCGGGTCATCAAGGTGCCCTCCACGCCGCGCAGCCCGGATATCGGCGCCTTCAACGCGTTGACCGCGGCCGGCATCCCGGCGGCGAGCGTCACCGATCTGGTGCATGGCTCGACGGTCGCGACCAACGCCATATTGGAACGCCGCGGCGCACCCATTGCCTTCGTCACCACGCAGGGCTTCCGCGACATCCTTTTCATGCAGCGGCATGACCGCCGCAATATCTACGACCTGCACTACGCCAAGCCCGCCCCACCGGTCCGCCGCCGCGATTGCTTCGAGGTGCCGGAGCGCATCGCCGCCGATGGCAGCGTCATCGCCCCGCTGGATGAGGCGGCGGTGGCGAAGGCGTTGATCCCGGCGCTGGCCGAGGGCGGGTACCAGGCCGTCGCGCTTTGCCTGCTCTCCGCCTATGCCTCGCCGGTGCATGAGGCGCGGCTGAAGGCAATGATCGCTGCCGCGTTGCCGGGGTTGCGCATCGCCGCCAGCCATGAGGTGGCGCCGGAATTCCGCGAATACGAGCGCGCCTCCACCACCGCCCTCTCGGCCTATGTCCAGCCGGTCATCGACGGCTATCTGGACCGCTTCGAGGCGACGCTCGCCAAGGCCGGATTCGCCGGTCATTTCAGTGTGATGCAGTCCAATGGCGGGCGCATGCCGGCGCGCGCGATGCGCGCCAATGCCATCAGCGCCCTGCTCTCCGGCCCCGCCGCCGGCGTGGTCGGCGCCATCCGTCAGGCAGCGCGGTCCGGGCGCGGCAACCTCATCACCTTCGACATGGGCGGCACCTCCACCGATGTGGCGCTGGTGCAGGAGGGCGAGGCGTCCCTCGCCGCCGAGACGGAGGTGGACGGCCTGCCCATCCGCACGCCGGTGCTGGATATCGTCACCGTCGGCGCCGGCGGCGGCAGCCTGGTCTGGATCGATGATGGCGGCATGCTGCGCGTCGGCCCGCGCAGCGCCGGCGCGGAGCCGGGCCCCGCCTGCTATGGCCGCGGCGGCACCCAGCCCACGGTGACGGATGCCCATGTGGTCCGCGGCACCATCCGGCCGGATGCCTTCCTCGGCGGCGGCATGACGCTGGATGCCGATGCGGCGCATCGCGCCTTCGAGGACATTGCGAGGCGCCTCGGCACTGATGTGCGCGGCGCTGCGGCCGCCGCCATCCGGCTGGCGGTGGCGAATATCGTCCGCGCCATCCAGCTCGTCTCGACCGAGCGCGGCCGCGACCCGCGCGACTACGCCCTGCTGCCCTTCGGCGGCGCCGGCCCGCTGCTGGCGGCCGAGATCGCCGAGGAGCTTGGCATCCGCGAGATCCTGGTGCCGCCAAACCCCGGTGTGATCTCCGCCCTTGGCCTGCTTTCCGCCGACTATGTGAAGATCCGCGGCGCCACCCGCCGCGTGGCGCTGGATGGGGACACCCCCGGCATCATCGCCGCGGAGTCCGCCCGGCTGCGCGCCGCGACGGAGGCGGAGTTCGCCGCCCTTGGCCTCGCCGGCGCGCTGGAGCACAGCCTGGAGCTCGACATGCGCTTCATCGGCCAAGCCTTCGAGATCCCCGTCGCCGTCGATCCCGCCGAGCTGCCGCGCCTCACCACCGCCGACCTCGCCGAGCGCTTCGCCGCCGCGCATCGCCGCGTCTACCTGCATGGCGGCGAGCCGGGGCGGAAGGTGGAGCTGGTCGGCCTCCGCTTCGGCGTCCGCCGCCGGCTGAACGCGCTGCCGGAGGTGAAGGAACGCGCCTCTGGCCTCTCCCGCCCGCCCGCGACGGAGGTGGTGACGGGTGGCGCGCCGCTGCAGGCGAAGCTGCTGGACGCCGCCACCCTGACCAACATCGCCGGCCCCGCGATGATCGAGGGCTATTCCTCCACCATCTGGGTCCCGCCCGGCTGGGCCGGCGCCCGCGACGACTCCGGCAATTTGCTGCTGCGGAAGGAGGGCTGATCCATGGAGCTCGATCCCGTCGAATACGCCATCCTCAGCCAATCCGTCATCGCCGCGGCGCGGGAGATGGGCGCGAAGCTGATCCGCTCCGCCTACTCCACCATCCTGCGGGAAGCACGGGATGGCTCCGCCGCGCTGCTGGATGCGGAGGGCTTCACCGTCGCCCAGGCCGAGCTGATCCCGATGCAGCTCGGCTCCATCGGCCCGATCTTTCAGCCCTGCAAGGCATTGTTCCCAAAGGAGAGTTTGGAGGAAGGCGACTTCCTCGTCATCAACGACCCCTATTCCGGCGGGCAGCATCTGCAGGATGTCTTCTTCTTTCATCCCATCTTCGTCGCAGGGGAGGTGATCGGCTTCGCCGCCTCCGTCGCCCACCATCTGGATCTCGGCGGCGGTGCGCCCGGCCTCAATGCCGGCGCGCGGGATGTCTATGCCGAGGGCCTCATCATCCCGCCGATGAAGGTGAATATCCATCGGGATTGGCATGGCGGCGGCTTCCAGCGCCTGCTGCGCGCCAATGTCCGCGTGCCGCAGCAGACCATGGGCGATTTCGACGCGCAGATCGCCGCCAACAATATCGGCGTGCTGCGCATGCAGGAGCTCGCCGCGCGCTATGGCGTGGCCAAGGTGAAGGCCGCCATGGCGGCGCTGCAGGACTACTCGGAACGGCGCATGCGCGCCGCCATCGCCGAAGTGGCGGACGGCACCTATCGCGGCGAGTCGCAAATGGACGATGACGGGCTCGGCAGCGGTCCCGTCACCGTGCGCGTCGCCGTCACCGTGGCCGGCGATTCCATCGATGTGGATTTCGCCGGCACCGATCCGCAGGTCGGCACCAATCTCAACTGCCCCTTCGCCTCTGTCATCTCCGCCTCCGTCTCCTGCCTCAAGGCGGCGCTGACCAGCCCGGACATTCCGTTCAACGATGGCGCGCTGCGCCCCATCAAGGTCACGGCGCCGAAAGGCTCGCTGCTCAACCCCAACCATCCCGCGCCGGTGCGGGCGCGCATGATCTCCGCCTCCCGCGCCTGGGAATCGGTGATGCTCGCCATCTCCCAGGCGGTGCCGGAGAAGGTCATCGCCCAGGGCTACGACACCACCACGGCCTTCTGCCTCTCCTGGCTCGGGCCCAAGGGCTGGTCCGTCTATCTGGAGGTCTATGGCGGCGGCTATGGCGCCGGCATCGGCAATGATGGCTGCGATGCGGTGGACAACCCGCTCTCCAATTGCAGCAACACCCCGGTCGAGGCGATGGACCAGGATTTTTCCTTCTTCCGCGTGCTGGACTACATGCTGCGGCCGGACAGCGCCGGCGTGGGCGCGCGGCGCGGCGGCGCCGGCTTCAGCCGCAGCTATGAGATCCTGGTGGATGGCCCGCTCGTCTCCCACTACTCGGACCGCTTCACCGGCCAGGCCAATGGCCTGTTCGGCGGCGGCAAGGGCGCCAGCGGCTTCTGCCGGGTGAAGCGCGGCGGCCAGGTGATCGAGCTGCGCAGCAAGGACAGCTTCAACCTGCAAGCCGGCGACATCGTCACCATCAGCCTCGGCGGCGGCGGCGGCTATGGCAAGCCGGCCGATCGCCCGGCGGCGCTGATTCAGCGGGATCTGGAAGACGGAATCATCACCCCGGGCCACGCCGCTGCCTGGGCGGCGGAATAGCCTCAGGCAAGGGGCGGGGACCACGCAGCGCAGAGACTTGCTGAAGGGCGCGGCGGCCGTCATCGCCGCGCCATCGCTGGCCATGGCGCAGGGGTCAGCGCGTGCTGCGCTTCAAGCCCAATGCGGATGTCTCCATCCTCGACCCCGTCTTCAGCACCGCCTACAGACGGCCTATCGTCGCCTCCTGACCGGCACGCTGAATGGCGCGCCGCTTTTCTACAACGTGCGGAAGGGCTGAGCCGCGCGGCGGGGCTTCCGTCGAGCACGGTCTCCGTCCATTCTCCCATCGTATATGGACGAAGGCGCTCCAAGGCGCCTTCGACACCGTCGAAGGCGACCATTCGCGACGGCCATGCTGCCGTTTGCGAGTCAAGGCCGGAGCCGCTTCGCGCGATGCGGCGAAGCCGCGGCCTTGACTCGCAAACGGCACTCTGGCTGGGGCTTAGGGTGTGCTCGACGGCGTCGGGCGCGCATTGGCACGCCCGGACGCGACAGCGCCCATTCGGGCGCAAGGGGGGAAAGAGATGGCCGAGGACAGGATCACCCAGGCAGCCCAGGCGCTGCTCGCCGCGCGGCAGGGCGCGCCGAAAGCCGCCAATCTCGGCGCCGCCGCCCCCACCAGCATGGCGGAAGCCTTTGCCATCCAGCGCGCTGTGCTCGCCGGGATCGGCGGCAGCATCGGCGGCTACAAATGCGCCGCCCCGCCGGGCAAGGATCCCTCCGCCGCCATCATGAACGGCGCCACCATCCGCCCCTCTCCCGCCACCTGGCAGATGCCGCGCGAGGGCAGGATCGGCATCGAGACGGAAGTGGCCTTCCGCCTCGCCCGCCCTCTCCCCGCCCGTGCCACCCCCTACAACCGGGAGGAGGTGCTGGACGCCGTCGCCGCCGCCTTCCCCGTCATGGAAATGGTGGAAAGCCGCTACCAGGACCCGCGCGCGGTGAACCCGCTGGAAGCCATGGCGGACAATGTCGCTCATGCCGGCCTGGTCTTCGGCGCCGATGTCCCGAATTGGCGCAGCCTTGACCTGCCCAACCTCGCCGTGAAGCAGACTGCTGGCGGCGAGACCCAGGTGGAGCGCATCGGCGGCAACCCCTCGCTCGACCCCGTCACCCCGCTGGTCTGGCTGGCGAATTTCCTGCCCACGGTCGGCCTGCATCTGGAAGCCGGCCAGGTGGTCACCACGGGAAGCTGCACCGGCCTGCTCTGGGTGCCGGGGAAGCAGCGCGTCACCGGCGGCTTCGCCGGCTTCGGGGAGGTGGCGGTCGATCTGGCCTGACGCGCCTTCGCATCCGCCGCGCTGAACCTGCCCAACATCGCGCGCGGGCATGAACACCCATAACAAGACCATGGAGGAGTCCAGAATGCGCTTCCAGGATCAGGCGGTGCTCGTCACCGGCGGGGCCAGCGGCATCGGGGAACAGGTCTGCCTCGCCGCCGCGCGGGAAGGCGCCCGCATTGCGGTGGGCGATCTCGATGCCGGCCGGGCGGAGGCCGTGGCCGCCGCCATCCGCGCCCAGGGCGGGGAAGCCATCGGCCTCGGCGTCGATGTCGCCACCCCTGCCTCCGCCGCCGCCTTCGTCGCCGGGGCGGAACAGGCGCTGGGCCGGCTGGACGTGCTGGTGAACTCCGCCGGCGTGCGGGAGATCGTGTCGGTTCTCGACATCAGCTTCGAGGAATGGAGCCGCGTCATCGGCATCAATCTCTCCGGCACCTTCCTGCCCAGCCAGGCCTTCGCCAGGCGGCTGGTGGCGGCGCAGCGGGGCGGGCGGATCGTCAACCTCGCCTCCACTTTGGGGCTGGTCGCGGCGCCGAACCGGGCGGCCTATGTCGCCTCCAAGCACGGCGTGGTGGGGCTGACCAAGGAAATGGCGATGGAGCTCGGGCCCATGGGCATCCGGGTGAATGCGGTAGCGCCGGGCGTCGTGCGGACGCCGCTGACGGAGCGCTATTTCCAGGACCCGGAGATGGCGGACACCATCCGGGGGATCCATGCTCTCGGACGCTGGGCGGAGCCGAAGGAAATCGCCGCGGCCATCCTGTTCCTGGCCTCGGAGGAATGCGGCTTCATGACGGGCAGCATCCTGCCGGTGGATGGCGGCTGGACGGCGGGGAAGAAAATGTAGTGCTCCGCATGGAGTCGCTTCGCGCCTTCATGGGGCCGCCGGGAATCGCTTGCCGATCGGCGATTCGCACGGCCTGCCGTGGCTTTGCCACGGCAGGGCACCCGGCGGCACGGTAAGGCCAGCCGCCTGGCGGGCCGGCTATCGCCGGCCGAACAGCGCCAGGGCGCCACCCAGCAGGGCGACACAGGCGGTCAGGGGGCCGAACAGCGTGAAACCGCCCTGTGCCACCATCCAGCCGCCGAGGGAGGCTGCGCCCAGCCAGCCGATGGCGGCTGACGTCACGTTCAGCCCCAGCACGGTGCCGCGCACTTCTTCCGGTACGTTCGCCAAGGCCGCCATCAGGCTGGGGCGGGCGAAGGCGGTCACGAATACATAGAGGAAGCCCAGCGCCACCGTACCCACCAGGCTGGGCGTCCAACTGAAAAGCACGAACCCCACCAGCGCCGAACCCGCCATGGCGCCGGCGAAGGTCAGCAGCCGGTTCGGCAGCCTGTCCGCCAATTGCCCGCCGATAATGGTGCCGAGGATGTTGCCGCCGGCAAACAGCGCCAAAGGCAGCGCCACGGCAGCAATGGAAAGGTCGTAGGTGGTCTGCAGGAAGGTGGCGAAGAACACCGCCGTCAGCCCATAGCACACCCGCTCCGCCACCCCCATGGCCAGCAGCCGCAGCACCGGGCCGGAGAGGGCTGAGGCCCCGCCCTTCTTCCGCCCCCGCCCTGCCCCGCCGCCATCCGAAAGCGCTGGCCGCAGCGTAGAAAGCCCCAGCGCCGCGGCCGCCAGCACGGCAATGCCCGCCACCACCCAATGCACGCCGCGCCAGCCGATGAAGCTGCCGATCCAGGCCGCCAGCGGCACGCCCACCAGCAGGGTCAGGGATTGCCCTGCCATCACCCAACCCAGCGCCCGGCCGCGCTGCCGGTCCACCGTGCGGGCGGAGGCCTCCGCCATGATGACGCCGGTATAGGCGCCGGCGCAGCCGCCGCCAAAGGCCGCCCAGCCCATCACCACCGCGAAGCTCTCCGCGCTGGCCACCCCGGCCAGGCTCAGCGCCAGGCCGAGCGGTCCGAGGATGATGAAGGGCCGCCGTCCCCAGAGGTCCGATCCCGCCCCGGCCAGCAGCGAGGCGATGCCCCAGACCACCGAGGTGACGGCCATGAGGTTGGCGACCAGCGGCAGGGAAGTGCCCAGATCCCGCGCCATGTCCAGCAGGAAGGGCGCCCTGGTGGTGCCGGAGGAAGAGGCAGCGAACATGCCGAGACAGGCGGCCGCCAGCACCGCCCAGGGCATACGCGGCGCCTGGGCCGGGGACGCGGAAGGAAGAACCATGCCCCTTTCATAAATCGGTTTGGTCGATGGACCAAAACCGGGCGGCAGATGCCAGGGCGGGGTTGGTCGAGCTTCGCTCCCACCCCGCGCCGCGCCCCGGCATCTTCGCCTGCCGCGGTATCCGTCTGGCGCCCCGCCCGGTCCTACGCCGCCGGCACGGCGGTGGTGGAGGCGCTGCTGGCGCAGCTCCATCTGGAGCATCGTGCTGCGACGCGATCTGCCAAGCTGCCCTATTCCGATCGGCTGGAGCTGGGCCCGGCGCTGGCCACCGAGCCGCGCATCATGCTGCTCCGAGCCCGCCGCCGGCAGTGGCTGACCGTCGCCCTTGGCATCAGCAGCCGCGTCCTGGTGATGGGGCATGGGCAGATCGTGCATGCGGGGCGGCCGGCGGAGCTGCGGGAGAATGCGGAAATCCAGCGGCGCTGGCTGGCGGTGTCCGGCGTGGCCCGGCAGGCAAATGGCCCGAGGGGGCTAGGCTTGGCCCGCCAGCACCGCTATGGAGCCGCGCGCCGGGCGCCACCCGGTGCATTGGGCTGCTGCATCGGCTGGGTACCTTGGTGCCAAGGTTGCGGACTCCCGCAAAACTTTCTAATAGCGCCCCGCCGGGCCGCGCGGCGGCTGAGGAAAAACAGCGGTTTGACTTACGTCCCCATCGTCTAGAGGCCTAGGACACCAGCCTTTCACGTTGGTAACACGGGTTCGAATCCCGTTGGGGACGCCATTGACATTGCTCCGGATTTTCCCGGCTTCTCGCCTTCTTGTCGGCCGTTGGCAGCCGGGTGGCAGGCAGCTTGCTCTTCGCCGCGACCCTGTCGGTATTGCCAAGGGATTGCCGGTATCCGGCGCCGGTTCCCGCCTTTCACCTCTCCCGCCAATGGCGATAGCCCCGAAGCCCGCCCACCGGGATTGACAGCCAAGCCACCCGGGGCCGAGCCTTCTCCCTTCGGAGGAGGCCCGCCCAGGGGAGCCAAGCATGTACGCCACCCGCCCCACCCTCTACGGCACCCGCCATGCCGTCTCCGCCGGCCATTACCTGGCGGCCAGCGCCGGCTTCGCCGTGCTGGAAGCGGGCGGCAACGCCATCGATGCTGGCTGCGCCGCCGGCATCGCCCTCGGCGTGCTGCTGCCGGACCTGGTGAATGTCGCCGGCGTCGCGCCCATCCTGATCCGTAAGGCGGATGGCACGGTGGAGACCATCGCCGGCCTCGGCACCTGGCCCAAATCCATCCCCGCCGACCTCTTCATGCGGGAGCATGGCGGCAAGATCCCGAATGGTGTGCTGCGCACCGTGGTGCCGGCGGCGCCGGATGCCTGGATCACCGCGCTGGAGCGCCACGGCACCATGGGCTTCGGCGATGTCGCGCAATACGCGCTGCGGCATGCGCGGGACGGCTACGCTGTCTATCCCCTGCTCGCCGACAATATCCGCGACCATGAGGCGGAATACGCAAGCTACCCGGGCAGCGCCGCCATCTTCCTGCCCGGCGGCCGCCGACCCCAGGTGGGCGAGAAATTCATCCAGTCCGACCTCGCCCGCACCCTGCAATACATGGTGGATGAGGAGAAGAAGGCCTCGGGCAAGGGCCGCCTCGCCGGCCTCGCCGCCGCCCATGCCGCCTTCTACCGCGGCGACATCGCCCGCGAGATCGCCGCTTTCATGCAGCGCGAGGGCGGCTACCTTTCCATGGCGGACCTCGCCGGCTACCGCTCCTGCATCGAGCCGGCGGTGCGGCGGAGCTGGCGCGGGCACGAGGTGCTGACCTGCGGTCCCTGGTGCCAGGGCCCCGCCCTGCTGGAAGCCCTGCTGCTGATGGAGAAGGGCGGCATCGCCGGCATGGCGCATAACAGCGCCGACTACATCCATCTCTTCACCGAGAGCATCAAGGCGGCGATGGCCGACCGGGAATATCATTTCGGCGACCCGGCCTTCCTCGACGTCCCGCTCGACCGGCTGCTGGCGGAGGACCATCTCTCGGCGCGGCTGGCGGAGATCGACCCGCGGCGGGCACTGCCCGGCATGCCGGGGAAGATCCTCGGCAGCAACCATCCGCCCGCTTCGCCCGACCCCTCCCTCCGCTCGGCGCCGATGGTGGAGGCGGATACCTCCTATTGCTGCGTGGTGGACCGCTGGGGGAATGCCTTCAGCGCCACGCCCTCCGACGGGTCGTGGAATTCGCCCGTGGTGCCAGGGCTCGGCATCATCCCCTCCAACCGCGGCAGCCAGAGCCGGCCGGACCCCGCCCACCCCTGCGGCGTCGCCCCCGGCAAGCGGCCCCGCCTCACCCCGAACCCGGCGATGATCGTGACCGCGGCGGGCGGCGTCATGCCCTTCGGCACGCCGGGCGGCGACGTGCAGATCCAGGCCATGCTGCAGGTGGTGCTGAACATCTTCCAGCACGGCATGGAGGTGCAGGACGCCATCGAGGCGCCGCGCTTCGCCAGCTACTCCTTCCCCTCTTCCTTCGCCCCCTTCGACTTCTTCCCCGGCCGGCTGGCAGTGGAAAGCCGGGTGCCGCAGGCGGTGCGGGAGGAGCTCGCGTCGCGCGGGCACGACATCAAGGACTGGCCGGAGAAGACCTGGCTGGCCGGGACGGTGGAGGTGGTGAAGAGCGATCCGCAGACTGGCCTGCTGGCGGCAGGCGCCGATCCCAGGCGGCCGGCCTACGCGATCGCGGCATGAAGCCGGAGCGGCGGCCATGCTGCCGGAAGCGCCCGGCCCCGCCCCGCACCAGCAGCCTCACCCCCCGGGGCTGAAACCTGCCGGCAACCACCGGCGGGATTCGGGGCGGAGCCGCCCCCACCGCCGCTTCAGGCCTCGGACCCCTCCGCCGCCAGGTTGCCCTGGCGCGCCCGCTTCGCCGTCGGCTTCGCGGCGGGTTCCGGCGCGGCCTCGGCGGCAGGGGCCGTCGTGGCGCTGGCGGCCGGCGCTGCCGCCGCGGCAGCAGGAGCCGTCGCGGGTTTGGCGGGGGGCACCGCCGTACTCCCGGCGCCCGGTGGTGCCGCGGTGGCGGCGGCTGGCGCCGGCGCGGTCTTCGCGGCAGGCACCCCCGGGTCGCTGGCGGCCGGTGCTGCCGCCGCGGCTGCGGCGGGGGCCGTCGCGGTCCTGGCCGCAGGCGCCGTCACGGTTGCCCCGGCAGGCGCCGGCGCGGTGCCGGTGGCAAGCGCCGCGGCGGCGGCCTCGGCAGCGGGTGCCGCGGCGGCCGGGGCAGGGGCGAGCGGATCCTCCAGCACATCGCTGGTGATCGGCGGCAGGCCCAGCACCCCGGCCATGCGGCGCAGCGTCTCGAAGGTGTGCGGCGCCATCTCGTCGATCCGGCCCGGCACGTAATAGGCCACCTTCAGCGCCAGCTCGCGCTCCTCCTGCTTCGGCAGAAGCTGCGGCAGGGTGGCCAGCGCCTCCGCCGGCGCCAGGGTGGCGATCAGCGTCTGCTCGCGGATGATCAGGGTGCGCTGCTCCGTCGTCAGCGCCGCGAAGGGCTGGTCCCGGGTCAGGAGCTGGGCGGAGCGCTCCAGCCTGTCCCGCCGCACGCCGCCGCGGCTTTCCGCCAGCATCACCAGCATGCGGATCACCGCCTCCACGAAGCCGCCCTGGGCAGTGCGGGAGAGCGCCATCTGCGCCTCCGGCAGCCCGGTCAGCTCATGCAGATCCATCAGCGCCCGGCCCCTGGCATGGCGCTCGCCGAAGCCGCGCGCGACGGGCGTCGCCCAGAGGCCGAAGAAGGCCAGCTCATAGGTCAGGTCGCGCAGGTCGCGGCCGAGGTCCATGGCCTGCTCCACCAGATCGGCCCCCGCCTCCTCCATGGCCAGGAAGGGGTTGCCGGCGCGGGCCGGCTGGCGCTGCTCACGGATCCGCTCCGCCATCGCCTTCCAGGGCAGCATGAAGGGGTTGTTCCCCGCCATCAGCGCCCGCTGCAGGCGCAGCGGATGCAGCGCCCGGGTCAACTCGGCCGAGGCCGGCGTGACCATGGCGCGCAGGAAGGGGCGGAGCATGGTGTCGTAAAGCTCTGCCTGGATTTCGGAGGCGCGGGCGATGGCGGCGAAGGGCCGCTCATCCGCCTGGCCGTCATCGGCGCGGCGCAGATCGGCGATACTGCGCTCCTCGAAGCTCACGGTGAAGCTGCGCTGCTGGCCCTCGCCGTTCGCCGCCTCGATCTTCATCTCGTAGAGGCCGGGGGCCAGCGCCTCGATGGTCTGCATGACGGAGGTGACTTCCGTATGCTCCTTCCGCGCCACCTTGGCGGAGACGAAGATGCCGAGATGGCCGACTTCCTCATGCAGCATGTAGATGATGCGCTGGCCGCGGATGCGGATCTCCTGCACATCCTGGTAGATATCGGCGATCCAGTTCAGCGCCTGCTGCGGCGGGGTGATGTTGTCGCCGCGGCTGGCGAAGGCGATGATCGGCGAGCGGATGTTCTTGATGTCCACGGTGCGGCCGGGCTCGAGCTGGGCCATGTTGCGCACCAGCCGGTTGCCGATGAAGAGCTGCTCGACGATCCAGCGGATCTCCGCCTCGTTCAGGCGGAAGAAGCCGCCCCACCAGCGCTCGAATTCCAGGAAGCGGTCGCGCTCGGTGTCGATGCGGGCGAACAGGTCGTAGTACTTGCGGAAGAAATTCCGGCTGGGATTCATCAGCTCGAAATTCAGCACCAGGTTGGCGCCGTCGAAGATGCCGCCGCCGAGATCCGATTGCAGCATCGGCTGCCAGGTGCCGCCGAACAGCCCGGCATTGTAGCGCATCGGGTGCAGCCCGACCTCGCCGGCCCAGGGGTCCACCGGCGCCCCGTTCAGCACGATGGGGCCGGTGAGGTCCGGGTTGGTGGCGGCCAGCAGCAGCGCCGCCCAGCCGCCCTGGCAATTGCCGATGACGCAGGGCTTCGGCGCCTGCGGATGCAGGCGCGTCACCTCGCGGACGAACTCCGCCTCGGCGCGGGTGACGTCGGCCAGGGTCTGGCCCGGCACCGGGTCCCGCCGAAAGGCGACGAAATAGACCGGGTGGCCGGCGGCGAGGGCGACGCCCACCTGGCTGTCATTCTTGAAGCCGCCGATGCCGGCGCCATGGCCGGCGCGCGGGTCGATGATGATGTAGGGGCGGGCGGCAGGGTCGATGGTCACGCCGGAAGGCGGCAGGATGCGCAGCAGCATGTAGTTGCAGGGCTGCGGCAGGGTGGCGCCGTCCAGCACCACCTCATAGTCGTAGACCAGCACGGGCGGGCAGCCGGCCGCCTCGTGCTCGACGAAGATGTCGCCGCGCTCGCGCAGCGTGTCGAGGGTGAGGACGAGGCGTTCGGCCCGGTCGCGCAGGTATTCGAACCACTGCGCGGCAAGTTCCTGCCCGGCCTGCGGCGCGGAGAAAGCGCCCGCCGCCTGGGTCAGGCCTTGCAGCAGGGCGTTGGAACGCGGCCCCTGCTCGGCGGTCAGGCGCTCGCCCCGACGCGCGGCGGCGCGCGCCAGCAGCCCGGCCTGGTCCGAGAGCGCGGCGGCGCGGACGGTGAGGGAGCGGAGCGGTGCGGCGGCATCGACGCCGGTGCCGGAGAGAGCCGCGGCGATCGGCTGTGAAATGCCGATGACATTCATGGCGAGGTCACCTTCCCTTGATGCGGCGCCGCGCCGATGTGGCGGAGGCGGGTGAGCCCCGGCCGGACCGCCAGCAAGCCGCAAGACCCTGTGGTGCTGGGGTCACGCTAGGGCTGGGGCCAGGGCGAATCCATCTCAGCGATGTGAAGCTATGAAGGCGGGCCGCGACCCGGGGCGGCTGGCCTGCGCTCAAGCTTCGATTCACTTTCCTCACGGAAATGCGACTATTGGTTGAATGGCCGCCGCCGATGCCGCATTCACAGTTTCGCTAGGCTCTGATATGCGTTTCGCTACCGGCTGGAGCGAGGCCGGTGGCGGCGAGCGCCGGTCGCCATATCGGACGAAACGCAATGAGTGCCCCGCGAAGCCATGCCGGCGTTCCCGGGCGGGATCACAGCGCGAGGAAAACGGACGATGCCCGACGATGCGCGGCGTGAGTGGATCCGGAAGGTCCTCGGCATCGATCCCGCGCCGCAATCCACCGGCCCCTCCAAGGCGGAGCTGACCGCGCGGCTGATGGCGGTGCGCGACGGCATGGCGCTGATCGGCGCGGCCGAGACGCTGGGGGGCGATCTGCGGCTCGCCGCCGCCGCGGTGAAGGACGGCAATCCCGAAGCCGCGGCGATGCTCGGCGCGCTGGAGGACCGGCTGGCGGCGCTGACGCAGGAGAAGCGCGCCGCCGAGGCGGCAGCCACCATCAAGGCCGGCGCTGCCTCGAAGACCACCGGCGTCGTCGCCTTCGCCAAGCTGCGGCTGAAGCTGAAGGCGGCGGAAAGCGCCTATGACCTGGCCGGCGGCAATCTGGAAGCCGCCTGCACCGCCATGCTGGCGACGCCCGATTTCATCGACGACCCGAAGGCCTCGGCGCCGGAGACGCTCGCCGCCGTGGCGCGGGTGCGGGAGCAGGTGCCGCCCATTGCCGAGGCCGCCGCGGCGGTGGGCGACGCGCTGGACGGCATGGCGAACGCCGCCGCGCCGGAAGCGCGGCAGAAGCTGGCCGCCAGCGCCCTGCAGGCGATCGGCGACTACCGCAAGCGGCTGGATGCGGTGCCGCTGCTGCGGGAGATGGAGAATTCCGAGGCCGGCAGCTTCGCCATCCATACGGCGCTGGCCGGCGCGCTGGACGACCTTGCGGCCGCGCTGCGCGGCTGAGCCACCCCGACCCGAGACGCGGAGCCCACCGATGAGCGACGTGATCGCCCCCCCGGACCCGTTGCAGGCCAAGCGCGACGAATTCTACCGCAAGATCGGCGTGCCGACCGGCCCGCTGACCAAGAAACAGAACAAGGATTGGGAGAAGATCGCCCGCAAGGAGGGCAAGAAAACCGCTAAGCAGGAAAAGGTAGCGCTGAAGCAGGATGTCGCTCAGGCGAAGGCGCAGCAGCTCTATCTCGACCGCCGCAGCCGCTCCGAGGCGACGCTGGCGGCGATCGAGCGCTACCGCCCGGCGGCCAATGTGCTGGCTGACAGCTTCGTCGCGGCGCATCTGCAGGTCGATCTGCTTATCGAAGCGGGGGAGAAGCAGACCCCGCCGGCGGTCGACTGGAAGAAGGCGTTCGACATCCTGCACGCCGTCCATGTCAGCAATGCCGAGGAGAAGGCGGCGCTGGCCTGGGAGGATGGCAAGAAAGCGACCCGCACGGCCAACCCGGCGCTGATGGATGCGGCCGACGAATTGTTCAGGCGGGTGGGCGAGGAGCGCGCGCGGCTGAGCGACGACGAAGTCGCCCGGCTGCAGGGGCAGGTGCGCGACGCCATTCGGCCGGTGCTGATCCCGAGCCCGGAGCAGAAGCTAATCGACGGCGCGACGCGCGAGCTGGAGGTGGCACGCCAGGCGCTGGAGGATGCGCTGGATGCCGCCGTGGCGAATGACAAGGAAGCGCGGCTGCTGCGCGGCGATGCCACCATCCTGCTGGACATGGCGGCGCCGCTGACGGTGGCGAAGGACGCGCCGCCGCCGCTGCTGCCGAACAAGCAGGCGGCCGAGCTGCGCCGCCTGCTGGCGAGCGCCGATACCGCCCGGCAGGCGCGCGACTACGCGACGGAGATGGATCTGCTGCAGACCATCATCGACACCGCGAGCGCCGCCCGCGGCGATGGCGGGCCGCAGCGCGAGGAATGGCTGCGGCGCAAGGGCGAGGTGGCCGGGCACCAATCCGCCGCCAATGTGCTGGCCACCACCGCCACCTCCCCCGCCGTGCAGGCGGAGGCCGCGGCGCTGCGCCGGCGGCTGGCCGAGATCGACGAGCAGAAGCCCGGCATCGGCATGACCTATGCCGAGGCGCTCTCCCGGCTGAACGGCGCGCCGGCGCAGCTAAAGGCGCTCGAGCTCGAACAGAAAGGCTTCGCCGAATTCACCAAGGCGCGGGCAGCGGCGGCGAAGCGCGTCGAGACCGAATTCGGCAAGGTGGAGCAGGCCTTCGGCGCGCTGCACCAGGCGGTGGCCGAGGCAACCGACAACGAGCATACCGATATCGCCGACGGCCCGTTCCGCGCCCGCCTTGCCGCGCTGCGCGATGAATGGGACGCCAAGCTGGCCCGCGCGCACAGCGTGGACAGCCTGGACGAGGCGGGCACCAATGTGGCGATGACGAAGCTTGAGATCGACATCGCGGCGGCGGCGCGGGAGACCGACAAGCTGCCCGGCCTGGTGGATGCCGGGCTGCTGCAGGATGCGCGCGACCTGTTCGACGACGCCTACGACGGCGCGCTGGCGGCGGCGGAGAAGCTGGTCGCGCTGGACAGTGCCGCCGGCGCGGCGCTGCTCTCGGCGCTGGCCGAGCAGCGGGAGAGGGCCGATGCGGCAACCACGCCCGGCGGCTTCGCCGGGCCGAAAGCGCAGGTGCTGCTGCTGCAGAAGCAGGCGATCGGCGCCGCCGCCGCCCAGAGCGACAAGGTGTTCGGCCTGCAGGAAAGGCTGAAGCAGATCCTGGCGCCCCTGCCTGGCCGAATCCAGGACGTGTTCGACAAGGCCGAGAAGATCAAGAACACGGCCAAGCAGGCGCCGCACCTGGCGATGCACCAGACCTTGGTCACTGCCTATGACACCCAGCGCGCCATGGGCAGGCTGACCCAGGTGCCGCTGCTGGAGAGGGCGATCGACGAGGCGCTGCAGCTCGAGGAGGATGTCGCCGCCGCGCTGCGGGCGCTGACCGGCGAGAAGGACGAGGACGGGGAAAAGCCCCTGACCTTCGAGAAGGCCCGCAAGACGCTGGCCGACATGAAATCCGACCTGGCCGGCAAGACGCTCGACATCTACGCCAAGGTGACGAGCTTCGAGCTGGCGGAGCAGGTGAAGGCGGTGGAGAAGGGCCTCGGCACCACCAGCATCGCCGAGCTGCAGAAGGCGCTGGACGAGTTGGAGGTGAAGATCGCCGAGGCGAAGAAGCAGGCGGAGGAAGCGAAGAAGCTGTTCGCCGCCTTCGAGAAGGATGCGAAATCGATCACCGACCAGCTCAAGGCGCCGGCCTTCAAGGATGCCCCGGCCTATGTGAAATCCGTGCAGGGACGGATCGCCGGCATCATGGGCAATGCCCGCTTCGAGGGCGGGATGTCGGGCGCCAAAAGCGAGATGCTGAAGCTCTCCGAGGAGTTGACGAAGCTGCTGGAAGGCGGCCGCGATGACCGTGGCGTGCCGCTGGCGCTGGCGGCGCAGGAGGCAGCGGCAGTTGCCGCGGCGCGCCAGGCAGAGGTCGAGAAGGGCAAGTGGGAGGGCGAGGTGAAGGTGGTGGAAAAGCTCCTCGCCGCCGCCGAAGGCATCCCTTCCGACGAGATGAAGCAGCTCAAATCGACCCTCTCCGAGGCGAAGAAGGCGACGGAGAAGAGCCACGACTACGCGACGGGGCGGGAGCAGCTCAACGCGGTCCGCACCCGGCTGGCGCTGGTGGCGGAGAATCCGCATGGCCTTGCCATCTCCGCCCGCAACAAGCTGCCGCAGGTGCTGGTGCGGGTGAAGCAGGCGATCGCCGGGCTGCTGCAGGCCTTCAAGGAGGTGCAGGATAAGGTGGAGGCGGTGCCGGACGGCGATCTCAACGCCGATGGCAAGAAGGCGGTCGCCTCGCAGCTCGCCCAGCTCCGCGGGCTGTTCAACCCCTCGGTCTTCGACAAGCCGGTGGCACAGGCCGCGGCGAAGGACCAGGACGACAAGGTGCGCAGCGGCGCGCGCGAGGTGGCGCTGCGCGATGCGCGGCGGATGATGGCCTATCTGGCGGATGATTTTCGCCTGCAGGTGCTGGCCGAGACGCCCTTCCGCCCGGCCATGGCGGCGCCGATCTCAGAGCTGAACCTCGCTCTGCTCGATCTCGAGAACAACCTGCTGGTCTCCCTGTAACCACGTACTGCCGGAGGAAGCTGCGATGGCGCTGCAACCCGCCGAAGCCAAATGGCTCTACCGCTTCACCGGCGGGGCGATCCCGCTGCCGGACGATCAGAAGCCGAAGACCGGCCTGGAGGCGCTGGCGGCCGAGCTGGAGCTGCGCCAGGCGCGCGAGCGGATCGAGGAGCAGGCGCTGAAGGATGCGCTGATCGCCCAGGCGATCGCCGCCATCGAGCCGGAGAAGGAGCGCATCCGCGCCGCCTGCGACCTGGAGGCGACCACCGCCGAGGAGCCCGGCGGCAAGGAGAAGACGCAGCGGGTGCGCGACAAGGACGGCCGCCAGGAGCGCGCCTTCGACAGCATGGAAGCGCCGAAGATGACCAGGGCGGCGACCGGCCGCAAGGACAAGAAGCTGACCGCGACCGATGCCACCCAGGCCATGGCCCTGGTGGTGCAGGAGAGCGACCGGCTGGCCGCCGAGCTGGTGCAGCGCAGCTATATCGACGAGGTGAAGGGGGTGATCGCGACCAAATCCGCGAAGCTCTTCACCAATGACGAGATCATGAACGATCTCTACACGCCGCTGGTGCGTCAGCTCGTCCTGCCGGAGACCTTCGTGCCGGACAAGTTCAGCGCGACGCAGAAGATGATCGACGGCTCGAACGACTACTACATCAAGGAGTGCAAGGAGAAGGGCAAGCAGCTCGGCTACGGCCTGCCGGCGCTCGCCAAGGGTACGGTGCAGCTCGCCACCGCCGTCACCGGCACGGTGCTCGGCGCGCTGGCGCCGGTGAAGGATCCGCAGATCGGGATGTCCAGCAGCGGCACGCTGACCAAGGGCGGCGTCGCCAAGGCGCAGGCGATCACCGAGGGCATCGCCGCGCTGCTGACCGTCTCCATCGACGTGATCGACCAGGTGGACGATTTCCGCAAGACCGAGGATTTCTCGGTGGCCGGCTACAAGGCGGTGATGAATGGCATCGCCACCGGCATCGGCAAGATCGTCGCCGGCACCACCGGGGACATGAATCTCGGCCTCGTCATCACCGACAGCATCGTCGCCGCCAGCACCGCCAGCACCCTGGTGCCGCAATTCTACAATTGGCGTGCCAAGGGCGGCGAGCCGCCGGTCGGCGCCATCATCGAGGCGATCGGCGACGCCATCGGCGCTAGCTTCAGCGCGACCTCCGACCAGACCTCCGGCAATACCAGCACCGCTTTCGCCCAGGCCAGCGCCGGGGTCAGCGCCGCCTTCTCCACCTTCGCCATGGCGGCTCAGAAGAAGCTGATCGAGGCGATGCGCAAGGGCGACTGGAAGACCGTGTTCTCGGTGCTGGAGGCGGCGGGCAACAACGCCGCCAAGGCGGTGCCGGTCTGCGTCCGCTTCGCTGCGGAATACAACGCCATCTCCGAGGATCCGAGCATCACCGACCCGGAGAAACGCAAGGAGGAGCTGTTCGCCGCCCAGGCCAAGGAGCTGAAGGCGATGAACGACACCACCACCAATGTGGACAAGGCGGGCGGCGCGACCACCAAGCTGACCGACACGGCGATCGCCGAGATCTCGAAGAAGCTCGGCCTCAAGCTGCCCTCGACGCCGATGGGCAAGCTGCTGGAGGACTCCGAGCAGAAGTTCAAGGAACGCGAGGAAAAGAACAAGGAGGACGCGGCGGCGGCGCAGCAGGAGGAGATCGCCGCCATCCAGAAGGCGCTGGACGCGGAGCGCAAGGCCTACAAGGAGTCGCTCTCCTGCCTCGGCTCCAAGGATCCTTCGGCGGCGGAGTACAAGTCGATCGCCAGGCTCGTCGCGCAGCTCGAGCGCGACCGGGCGATCTGGACGGCGGTGCATGCCATGGTCGGCGCCGGCATCGGCATCGGCACCTCGGTCACCACCGTCACCGCCAATGTGGCGGCGGAGGTGCTGCCGGCGCTGAAGGTCGCCGGGCAGATGATGAAATTCATCTTCAACGTCGAGGCGGCGGCGACCCGCCTGGCCGCCTTCCTGGAATGGCGCGACGGGCAGAAGGATGCGGAGAGCGCGGTCAGCCCCTACGCCACCTCCATCGATAATTTCGTCCGCAACCAGGGCGAGCAGTTCAGCCATTACAGCCTGCAGGCGGCGGCCAACCTGATCCAGGCGCTGCTGGCTGCGGGCGAGATGTCCCCCTACGCGCCGGCCTTCAAGGCGGCGGGCGGCGCGGTGGCGGCCGCCGCGGCGGCGGAGGACATGCTGTACAAATTCTACAAGGCGGTGGCGCTGCGCCGCGCCTGGAGCCAGACCAAGGAAGTGCTGGACCCGAAGAACAAGGGCAACCGCAAGATGGCGCTGCTGGTGCGGCAGATCAATCCGACGCTCGCCAAATACAGCATCGCCTACGGCGCCCTGATCTCCAAGGATCCCATCGCCATCACCGCGATGAACCGGATCGGGCTGGACCGCGAGACGCTGACCCGGGCGGGCGACAAGGTGGCCGACGTGAAAGGCTACCTGGAGAAGCTGTACAACGAGGACAATATCGTGGTCGGCCAGCTCGATGCGACACCAGGCAAGACCAAGGTGCCGGCACCAGCGCTGACCAGCAAGGCCTGGTCGCTCTCGCATCTGCTGTGGACGGAGAAGGAGGGGCTGGCCACGCCGAATCCGCCCGGCATCATCGGCAACCTGGCGCTGGTGGAACCGCTGCTGAAGCGCGAGCGGGAGACACTGGCGGAAGCAGAGTTCGAGCAATTGCTGGACGCGCTGATGAAGCTGGAGGCCGGCTTCCGTTCCTTCAAGCCGGCCACCGAAAGCAGCGCGCCGCTCGACGACGTCAGGAAGGCGGCGGGGGTCTATGCCGATCTGGCGGCGATGACGGCGAAGGCAGTGCGGCTGGATTTCGAGGCGAAGCAGGCGCAGGAGGCCGAGAAGCTGGTCGAGGATGAGGAGAAGGACGAGGAGCTGGTCTGACGCCAGCGGGGTGCACGCCTTGGGATCCGGGAAGGGAAGGTCGGCGCAAGGCCCCTCGGCCCCTCCCCCTTGATTCCTGGAGCAGCCTCCTGACGGATCGCGGCGTGATCCGTCAGGATGGAGATCCGTTCTGGATGGTGTTTTAGCAGGCTGCTGAAGAAGGAAGATCGGAGGGCACCGCCGCAACCTTGCTTCGCGTCAGGCCGCCGATGCGCATGGTTGATGCGCGCCGCACCTTCCCTCCTCGATTCTTTCTGAACTTCCGTTGCGATGCCGAGGGACTTTTTCAGCAGCCTGCCAGAGCGGTTTCTCCTCGCCTGTGCTCGGCAAACTCGCTCTAGCTTTTTGTTCTGTCGCATTTCCGAGTCGTCCGGCGATCCCGCCGGACTTGAAAATGCTCTAGTGCCGCCGCAGCCCATCCACGACGACATCCAGCAGCCGCAGCACGCTGTCCTGCCAGCCCGGGCGCTCCTGCGCGTAGCACATGCCGACCAGGGCGCGGAGCAGCTCCTCGGCTCCGATATCCGGCCGAATCTCGCCGGCCTCCACGCCCCGCCGCAGCAACTCCGCCATCGCCCGGGTCAACTGGTCCAGCGAATAGGCCGCCAGCTCGGAGGAGGATTGCGCCGCCAGCGCCAGCGCCGCCGCCATGCCCTTCTTGGTGGCGACGAATTCGATATTCGCCCGCAGCCAGCCTCGCAGCGCCTCCAACGGGCTCGCCTCGGCGGCAAGCGCCGCGGCCAGCGCCACGAGCTGGTCCACCTCTCGCCGGTACACCGCCTCGTACAGCGCTTCCCGGGTCGAGAAATGCCGGTAGAGCGTGCCGATGCCGACGCCGGCCTCCCGCGCTACCGCTTCCAGGCTCGCCTCCGCGCCGCCCCGGCTGAACACCGCCTTGGCCGCCGCCAGCACCCGGTCCCGGTTGCGCACCGCATCGGCGCGGGGCTTCCGCGGCTTCTTTCGCGGATCCGTCATCACCTGCACCCGATCGGCCCCTTGTAAACGGAGGCAGCCTCCATATTTTCCCGCTCCGTGACGTCGGGCAGGCACGTTCCACCGCCCGGCGCCGCGCCTGTTACGACCGCGCCGGCACCACCGCTGCGCACTACCCCGGCCGGAGTCCCGTCCCGCGCCGGGCAACATCCTACCGCGCGAACGGACCCAACCGAACCCGCTTCCCAGGAGGCCCGCATGAGCCTGCCCATCACCTTGACCATCAACGGTGCGGAACACCGCATTGCCCTGGACGACCCAAGGGTTACGCTGCTCGACCTGCTGCGGGAGCGGCTGGACCTGCCCGGCACCAAGAAGGGCTGCGACCGCGGCCAGTGCGGCGCCTGCACCATCCTGCTCGATGGCCGCCGGGTGAATTCCTGCCTGGCGCTGGCCATCAGCCATGACGGCGCCGAGATCACGACCATCGAGGGCCTGTCCCAGGGCGAGGAGCTGCACCCGCTGCAGGCCGCCTTCGTCGCGCATGACGCCTTCCAATGCGGCTTCTGCACCCCGGGCCAGATCATGAGCGCCCTCGGGCTGATCCAGGAAGGCCAGGCTGGCACCGACCCGGAGCGGGTGCGCGAGGGGATGAGCGGCAATCTCTGCCGCTGCGGCGCCTATCGCGGCATCACCGAGGCGGTGGTCGAGGCGCAGGAGAAGCTGGGCCAAGCCGGCCGGAAGGAGGCCGCATGAACCGCTTCGACTATCTCCGCCCGGCCAGCATCGCCGAGGCGATCGCTGCCGCGGCGCAGCCGGGCAGCGCCTACCTCGCCTCCGGCACCAATCTGCTGGATCTGATGAAGGGCGATGTGGTCCGCCCCGCAAGGCTGGTGGATCTCGGCGGCCTGCCCGGGCTCGACCGGATCGAGCTGCTGCCGGATGGCGGCGCGCGGATCGGCGCCCGGGTGCGCAACGCCGATCTCGCCTATCATCCGGAGTTCAGCCGCCGCTTCCCGGCAGTGGCGGAGGCGCTGCTCTCCGGCGCCTCCGCCCAGCTCCGCAATGCCGCGACGGTGGGCGGCAATTTGCTGCAACGGACGCGCTGCGCCTATTTCTATGACCCCGCCAGCGCCTGCAACAAGCGTGCGCCCGGCGCGGGCTGCGATGCGCGCGGCGGCGAGAACCGGCTGCACGCTGTGCTGGGCTGGAGCGAGCGCTGCATTGCCACGCATCCCTCGGATTTCTGCGTGCCGCTGGCCGCGCTCGGCGCGGTGGTGGAGATCGAGGGCCAGGCCGGGCGCCGCGAGGTGCCGCTCGAGGAATTCCACCTGCTGCCGGGCGAAACGCCGGAGCGCGAAAGCGTGCTGGCGCCGGGCGAGCTGGTGGTGGCGCTGCGCCTGCCGGCCGAGGCTGCGCGCTTCGCCGCGCATGCCCGCTACGTGAAGCTGCGCGAGCGCACCTCCTACGCCTTCGCCGTGGTCTCCGCCGCGGCGGGGCTGCGCATCGAGCAGGGCGTCATCGCCGAGGCGCGGCTTGCCCTGGGTGGCGTCGCGGCCAAGCCCTGGCGCGCCCGCGCTGCAGAAGCCGCGCTGGCCGGCGCCCGCCCGGATGCGGCGAGCTTCCGGCGCGCGGCGGAGGCGGCGCTCGCCGAGGCCACGCCCTCCGGCGACAATGAATTCAAGATCGAGCTCGCCCGCCGCATCGCGGCGCGCGCCCTGGCGCTGGCCGCCATCGGCACGCCCGAGAGGCTGCCGGCGCTGCCCGCCTCTCCCTTCGCCCCTGTTCCGGGAGCTCCTCTCCATGGCTGAGACCGCAAGCGCCACCCATGTCCGGCACGGCTCCAGCATCGGCCAGCCGCTCACCCGCCGCGACGGCGTGCTGAAGGTGACGGGCCAGGCCCGCTACGCCGCCGACAACCACCCGCCCGGGATGCTGCATGCGGCGCTCGCCGTCAGCAGCATCGCCCGCGGCCGCGTCGCCGCGCTGGATGTCGCCGCGGCCAGGGCGCATCCTGGCGTGGTGGAGGTGATGACCCCCGCCAACCGCCCGCCGCTGGCGCAGGACCCGGATGACAAGAACGGTCCCTTCGTCTTCCGCATGGAGGCGCTGCAGGATGACCGCGTCCGCTATGCCGGGCAGCCCATCGCCGTGGTGATCGCGGAGACGCTGGAGGCCGCGACCGAGGGCGCCGCCCTGCTCGCGCCGCGCTACGAGGCCGAGGCAGTGGAGACCGGGCTCGACGCGAGCGACGTCTTCATCCCCCAGATGGTCGGCCCCGGGGCGCCGGCCGAGGCGCGGCATGGCGATGTCGAGGCCGGGCTCGCCGCGGCGGAGCGGCGGGTCGAGGCCACCTACGAGACGCCGGCGCAGTACCACAACGCCATGGAGCCACACGCCATCGTCGCCGCCTGGGAGGGCGACCGGCTCACCGTGGACACGCCGAGCCAGGGCCTGGCCTGGGCGCAGGAGCGGATCGCGGGCCTGCTCGGCCTGCCGCCGGAGAACATCCATATCCGCAGCCCCTTCCTCGGCGGCGGCTTCGGCTCCAAGGGGGTGATCTCCGGGCCGCAGGTCCTCGGCATCCTCGCCGCGCGGCTGGTCGGCCGGCCGGTGAAGCTGGTGCTGCGGCGGGAGCAGATGTACGGGCCGGTCGGCCATCGCGGGCCGACGCGGCAGACGCTCCGCCTCGGCGCCGGAGAGGATGGCGGGCTGACCGCGCTGCACCACCATGTCCGCACCGCGACCAGCCGCTTCGATGACTTCCTTGAGCCGGCGGCCAGCGTCTCGCACACCCTCTACGCCGCGCCTGCCATCGCCACCACCTATGACGCGGTGCGGCTGGACACCGGCACGCCGCTTTTCATGCGGGCGCCGGGCGAGGCGAGCGGCAGCATCGCGCTGGAAAGCGCGATCGACGAAATGGCGCTGGAATGCGGCATGGACCCGCTGGAGTTCCGCCTGAGGAATTACGCGGAGGTCGAGCCGATGTCCGGCAAGCCCTTCTCCTCCAAGGCGCTGCGCGAATGCTATGCGCAGGGCGTGGCGCGCTTCGGCTGGGCCGGGCGGCCCCTGCAGCCGCGGCAGATGCGCGACGAGAACGGGCTGCTGGTCGGCTGGGGGCTCGGCACCGCGACCTTCCCGGCGCTGATGTTCCAGGGCCAGGCGCGGGCGGTCATCCGGCGCGACGGCACCGCCCTGGCCGAGACCGGGGCGCATGACATGGGGCAGGGCGCCTGGACCGCCCTTGCCCAGCTCGCCGCCGACAGCCTCGGCCTCGAGATCGACCAGGTGGAGTTCCGCTCCGGTGATTCCCGGCTGCCGGATGCCGGCATCGCCGGCGGGTCCTCCCACACCGCGACGGCCGGCATCGCCCTGCACCATGCCGGCGCGGACGCCATTGCGAAGCTGACGGAGCTGGCCATGGCGGATCAGCGCTCGCCGCTCTTCGGCGCCGGCAATATGGGCGTGGTGGCGCGCAACGGCCGGCTGCTGCGGCGCGACGACGAAAGCCGGGGCGAAAGCTATGCCGACATCCTGACACGGGCTGGCCTTGCCGAGATCGAAGGGCGGGGCACCGGCGCGATGGACCCAGCGGTGCCGGAGCATTATGCGACCCATTCGCATGGCGCGGTCTTCGCCGAGGTGAAGATCGATCCCGAGCTCGGGCAGATCCGCGCCACGCGCCTGGTCGGCGCCTTCGCCGCCGGGCGCATCGTCAATCCCCGGCTGGTGCGGAGCCAGTATTATGGCGGGATGATCTGGGGCGTCTCCTTCGCCCTGCATGAGCAGGCGGTGATGGACAAGTGCAGCGGCCGGGTGATGAACGCCAATCTCGGCGAGTACCATGTGCCGGTGAATGCCGATGTGCCGTCGCTGGAGGCGATCCTGGTCGAGGAGCACGACCCGCATGTGAACCCGCTCGGCATCAAGGGGGTGGGCGAGATCGGCATCACCGGCACGGCCGGCGCGGTGGCGAATGCGGTGTGGCATGCGACGGGCGTGCGGGTGCGGCGCTTTCCGATCGCGATCGAGAAGTTGTTGGTGTAGGGGGCTCCGCCGGCAGGGGGCGCTGCCCCCTGCACCCCCGCCAGGGGCTCTACCCCCTGGACCCCGCCGGGGAGGCGAGCGCCTCCCCGGACCCCGGCATTCGTTTTTCTGCGCGACGGTCGAACCAGCAGACTCACGGCGGGGTCCGGGGGCAAGCTCTTGCCCCCGGCGGGATGTAGGGGCAGAGCCCCTGCTAAGGGCTTGGCGACGAAGTCCCCAACCTCTACCCGCGCAACGCCGGCAGCAGTGTGTGATAGGCCTCGCGGTCCACCGCCACATCCACCAGCGCAGGCCGGTCCGCCGCGAAGGCTTCGCGCAGCGCCCCCACCAGCGCCTCCGGCCCCGTCACCCGCAGGCCGAGCCAGCCGAAGGCAGCGGCCGCGGCGGCGAAATCCGCGCTGCCATACTCCATGCCGCGCGCCGGGAATTGCCGCCGCCGCTGCTTCACCTCGATCATCGCCATGGCGGCGTCGTTGAACACCACCGTCACCAGCTTGCGGCAGCCCGCCTGCACCGCCGTCGCCAGCTCCGCCAGGCACATCATCAGCCCGCCATCGCCGGTGAAGGCGACCACGGGCCGCTCCGGCTCCGCCAGGCAGGCGCCGATCGCCGAAGGCAGCGCCCCGCCCATGGTGGCCAGGCCGCGCGAGATCAGCGCGCCGTGCGGCATCTCGGCCGGCCATAGCGCCATGACCGGCAGCATATGCGCGCCCGCATCCACCGCGATGCGCGCGCCGGCAGGCGCCGCAGCGACGACCGCATCCACCAGCGCATGCGGCGAGACGCCGCGCGAGGCCGTACCGGTGCGTGCCGCCGCCTGCATGGCGGCGCGCTGCGTGGCGATCTCGTCCCGGCTCCAGCCGCCCGGCGTCACCGCGCCTTCCAGCAGCCCGGCGCTGTCGGGCAGGCTGCCGACCACCTCCGCCGCCCAGGGGTGGAATTCGCGGTCGAAGCCATGGGTGGTCAGCATCACCGTGGGCGCCTTGTAGCGCCAGGGCGTCGGCAGGAATTCGATCGGATCGGTGCCGAACAGCAGGATGGCATCCGCCGCGCGCAGCAGCGCGTCCTCTGCCGCGCCGGCGATGAAGGGGCCGACGGCCAGCTCGTCGGTATCCGGGAAGGCGCCCTTGGCCATGTAGGTGGCGAGCACCGGCGCGCCCCAGGCCCGGGCCAGGCGGCGCAGGGCGGCGGCCGCGCCGGGCTCCGCGGCCTGCAGCCCGGCGATGATGACGGGTCGCCGGGCGGCGCGCAGCAACGCCTCGGCCGCCGCCACCGCCTCCGGCCCGGGGGTAGGCGGGGCGACGGGCGGCGGCGCGGCCGTGGCGACGGCCGGCAGAGGCGCACGGATGCGCTGGCCGACCAGCTCGACGTACACAGGCCCTTGCGGCGGCGTGCAGGCGGTGGCGATCAGCGCCTCGATCTCGGCCAGCGGATCGGCCTCGGCCAGCCAGCTCTCGGCCTTCACCAGCGGGCGCAGCACCGCAGCCTGGTCGAAGCGCTGGTGGCTGGCATGGGCCTGGTGCGGCTCATGCCCATCCGCCAGCACCAGCAGCGGCGCCCGGTCCAGCTTCGCTGCGGCGATGCCGTTCACCGCATTGGCGAGGCCCGGCCCGCGCGTCGTCATCAGCACGCCCGGCGCGCCGGTGAGCTGGGCGGTGGCAGCGGCCATGATGGCGCCCGCCGTTTCCGTCCGCGTCACCACGAATTCGATGCCGTGCCGCGCCGCCGCCTCAATCAGGTCCAGGCTGCAATCGCCGCCGGGCACGCCGAAGAAGCGGCGGACGCCATGCGCCGCCAGCCGCGCGGCCAGCGCCTCGATGATGGTATCGCTCATTCGGCCTGGATCCCTGCCTCGCGCGTGACCTCGGCCCAGCGGCGGATCTCGCTGTGGATGTAGTCCTGGAATTCGACGGGGGTGCCGGTGGTCACCTCGGCGCCCTGGCTGGCCAGCCGCGCCGTCATCTCCGGCTCCTGCACGATGCGGTTCAGCTCGGCATTCAGCCGGGTGACGATCGGCGCCGGCACGCCGCGCGGGGCGACGATGCCGAGCCAGCCCGTCACCTCGTAGCCGGGCAGCCCGGCCTCCGCGACGGTCGGGATCTCCGGCGCCGCCGCCAGCCGGCGCGGGCCGCTGACCGCCAGCGCCCGCACCCGCCCGTCCTTGATCTGCGGCAGGGTCAGCAGCGGGTCGCTGAAGGCGGCGGTGAGGTTGCCGGCGACGAGGTCGTTCAGCGCCGGCGCCGCGCCGCGATAGGGCACGTGCTCCATCTGGAGGCCGGCCATGCGGGCGAAGACCACCATGGCGAGGTGCGGCGAGCCGCCATTGCCCGGCGAGCCATAGGTGTTCGCCCCGGCCGGCCGCGTCCGCGCCCAGGCGATGAACTCCGCCATGGTGTGGGATGGGTTGGACGGGTGGACGACGAGGATATTCGCGAACCGCACCAGCCGCGCCACCGCCTCGAAATCCCGCGCCGGGTCGTAGCCGGGGTCGCGGTAGATGGCGGGGTTCACCGCCATGGCGCCGATGGTGCCCATCATCAGCGTATAGCCATCGGGCGCCGACCGGGCGGCGGCGACGGCGGCGATGTTGCCATTGGCGCCGGGGCGGGGGTCCACGACGATCTGCTGGCCCAGCACCTCGCCGAGCTTGGCGCCGACCTGGCGGGCGAGGATGTCCGAAGCGCCGCCGGCCGCCGTCGCGACGATCAGGCGGATCGGCCGGTCCGGGTAACCCGCGGTCTGTCCCTGGGCGCCCGCCGCCACAGGGGCCAGCAGCAGGGCCAGCAGCAGGCGGCGCATCGGCTCAGGCCGCCTGTTCGAGCGTCGGGGCGCAATCCTTCAGCGTCACCCGCCGCATGTCGCGCGGCCAGATCTTGTCCTCATAGGGCCGGCCGCGATGCATGGTGCAGCGGTTGTCCCACACCACCAGATCGCCTACCGACCAGCCATGGCTGTAGACGAAGCGCGGCTGGGTGGCGAATTCCGTCAGCTCGCGGATCAGCGCCATCGCCTCCGGCCGCGGCCAGCCCTGGATGGCGCCGATATGGGCGGAGAGGTAGAGCGAAAGCCGGCCGGAGCCGGGATGCCGCCGCACCAGCCGCTGCGGCACCGGCGTGCAGCGCGCCACCTCCTCCGGCGAGAAGGCCTCGAAGCCGAGCTGGGCGCGGGAGTAGATCAGCGAATGCTCGGTGACGAGGTCGCGGATCCGGGCCTTCATCTTCTCCGGCAGCGCATCCCAGGCGGCGCGCATATCGGCGAATTCCGTCTCGCCGCCCTCGGGCGGGATGACCCGGGCGTTCAGCATGGACCAATGCGCCGGCGTCGGCTTGAAGCTGCTGTCCGAGTGCCAGAGCAGGTTGCCGAGGTTGAACATCCGCCGCCGGTCATCGGCGGCGAGGATCTTGCCGTCGGCGCCGAGGTTGGAGATGTCGTTCACCTGGTTGTCGGCCAGGCGACGGCGTGCCTGGTCCACCAGGGTGGGCGTCTCCTCGATCTCGCCGAATTGGCGGCCGAAGGCGAGCTGCTCGTCATCCACGAAGGGCTGGCCGGGGAAGACCAGCACGGCGTAGCGGTCCATGGCGGCGCTGATGGCCGCCTGCTGCGCCGGCGTCAGCGGCTTCCGCAGATCCACCCCCTCCGCCCGCGCGGCGAAGACGGGGGTCAGGGGCGTGAGGCGCAGCCCGCCCTGGGTCACGAGATTCTCCGACATCGCTTCCTCCCTTCCCTCTCTCGGATCGCCCGTCCTATTCCAGCCGGATGTCGAGGTCCTTGACCACGGAGCCCCAGCGATCCCGGTCCGCGGCCAGGAAGGCCTGCATCTCGGCAGGGGTCTGCGTCACCGGCAACGCCGCCTGGACGCGGAAGATCTCCTGCACCTGGTCGTTCTTCAGCGTCTCCGCCACCACCGCGGCGATGCGCTCGGCGACCGGCGCCGGCAGGTGGGCGGGACCGAGCAGGCCGAACCAATTCGCCGCATCCACCGGCAGGCCGAGCTCCGCCATGGTGGCGGTGTTGGGGAGCTGCGGGATGCGGGCGCGGGAGCCGACGCCGAGGATCTTCGGCTTGCCGTCGCGCGCTGCGGCCTCGGCCGGGCCGACATTGAGGAACATGCAATCCACCTGCCCGGCGATCAGCGCCGTGGTCGCCGGCGCGGCGCCGGTGAAGGGCACGTGCAGCATCTCCACCTTCGCCTGCTTGATCAGCGCTTCCATCGCCAGGTGCGAGGTGCTGCCGATGCCCCAGGAGGCGAAGCTGACCTTGCCCGGCTCGCGGCGGACCAGGGCGAGGAAGGCGTCCAGCGTCTCCGGGCCCAGGCCGGGGCGGGTGATGAGGGCGAAGGGCCCGCTGGCGAAGGTCGTCACCGGGGTGAATTCCGTCACCGGGTTATAGGCCAGCTTCGGATAGATCAGCGGGTTGATGGCATGCGTCTCGGCATTGCCGAGGATGAGGGTATGGCCATCCGCGGGGGAGCGGGCGACGACCTGGGTGCCGACCGCGCCATTCGCGCCGGCCCGGTTCTCGATGACCACGGGCTGGCCGAGCAGCCGCCCCATGCCGGGCCCCAGCGCGCGCATCAGGATATCGGCGAGGCCGCCCGGATTCCACGGCACGACGACGCGCACCGGCTGCTCCGGAAAGGCAGCGAGGGCCGGCACGGCCAGCGGCAGGGCGGCTGCGGTGCCGAGCAGGAGGCGGCGGGAGATGGTCATGGGCCTCGGTCCTCCATGGTCCTTTGCGTCCGGGGCCGGGCCGGACGGTCGGACCCCCGTCCGGCGCCGGTCGGGGCGCAGCATTATGGGCGCCCTCATGCGGGCAGGCCACGCGGCGAGACCGGGCAAGGGGGCTTGCCGGTGGTCAGGGCCAGCTCTGGCAGGGCGCGGCGTGCTTGGGCCGGCATGAGGGTTTCCTGGACGTGGCGCGGCCGGCGGGCCGCGGGTTCGTGGTATCGGTAATCCTCGCCGTCGGAACTGTAAAGACCATAAGGCTTCGATTGCTTGCGAGGCCGAGGCTGGCCTAGGGTGCACCTATGTTACCGCTACCAGAAACCGCCAGCCCCTGGGCGGAACCGGGGCTGCGCGGGCGCACCGCCCTCGTCACCGGCTCCACCGGCGGTATCGGCCTTGCCGTGGCACGGGCCCTGGCCGCCGCAGGCTGCGACATCCGGCTGCACGGCCTCGCCTCCCCGGCGGAGGCAGCGCCGGCCCTGGCGGCGGTGGAGGCGCTTGGCGTCCGCGCCTTCTACCACCAGGCGGAGCTGGCGGATCCCGCCACCATCGCCGGGCTGATCGAGGCGGCGGGGCCGCCCGACATCCTGGTGAACAACGCCGCGACGCGGCATTTCGGCCCGGTGGAGGAGACGGCGCCGGAGGCCTGGGATGAGGATATCGCGGTCAATCTCTCGGCAGCCTTCCACCTGGTGCGGCTCAGCCTGCCGGAGATGCGGCGGCGGGGCTGGGGGCGGGTGATCAACATGTCCTCGATCTATGGGCTGATCGGCGCCGCCGGGCGCGTCGGCTATGTCACGACGAAGACGGCGCTGATCGGGCTGACCCGCGCCGTGGCGCTGGAGACGGCAAGGAGCGGCATCACCTGCAACGCGCTCTGCCCCGGCTCCACCCTGACGCCGAATATCGAGGCGCGGATCCGGGCCGCCATGGCGGCGGGCGGGCTGGACCGAGGGGCGGCGGAGGCGCAGTTCCTGGCAGGGAAGCAGCCCAGCGGCCGCTTCGTGCAGGCGGAGGCGGTGGGCGCCATGGCGGCCTTCCTGTGCAGCGAGGCAGGACGGGACATCACCGGCGCGGTGCTGCCGCTGGATGGCGGCTGGTCCGTGGCGTGAAGCGGGGCGTCAGGTCGGGGGCTCTGCCCTTTGGCGGCCGCGCCGCCACCCCCCGCCCGGGAGAAGACTCCTCCCCGGATCCCGGTCCGAGTCCCGGACCCGACAGCTTGAACCCGCAGACCCAGGGCGGGGTCCGGGGGGAAGCCTTCCCCCCGGCGGGGTGCAGGGGCAGAGCCCCTGCCGGGGGCATGGGGGCGGAGCCCCCATCCCTGGTACACGGCGCGACACGGATGCGCGACGTGGCGCGCGTGGCCCAGGTCTCCACCATGACCGTCTCCCGCGCCCTGAAGACGCCGGAGCGCGTCTCGCCCGAGGTGCGCGCCCGGGTGGAGGAGGCCGTCCGCGCCGTGGGCTATGTGCCCAACCGGCTGGCGGGCAGCCTCTCCTCCTCCCGCTCCAACGTCATCGGCCTCGTCGTGCCGAGCATCGAGAATTCCCTCTTCGCCGGCACCATCCAGGGCATTTCGGACGTGCTGCGGCGGCATGGGCATGAGCTGATGGTCGCTTCCTCCGGCTATGGCGCGGCGGCGGAGGAAACGGCGATCCGCGCCTTCCTCGGCCAGCGCGTCGCCGGGCTGATCCTGCACGACACGACGCACACGCCGGAGGCGGTGGCGATGATCCGCCGCGCCGGCATCCCAGTGGTGGAGAACGGCACCCTCACCCGCCAGCCGCTGGACATGGTGGTGAGCTATTCCAACGAGGATGCGGCACGCGCGATGACGCAGCATCTGCTGCGGCTGGGCTACCGGCGCATCGGCTTCGTGACCCTGCCGCTGGCGGCGAATGAGCGCAGCCGCGACCGCCGCCGCGGCTATGAGGCGGCGCTGGCGGAGGCCGGCCTGCCTTACGACCCGCGCCTGGTGCTGGAGGTGCCGCCCGGCCTGGCGGCCGGGGTGGAGGCGCTGTACCGGCTGCTGGAGAGTGGCGGCGAGCCGGATGCGATATTTTTTGCCGGTGATGTGCTGGCGATCGGCGCAGCGCTGGAATGCACCCGGCGCGGCTGGAAGGTGCCGGACAAGGTGGCGATCGCGGCCTTCGACAATATCGACCTGCTGGGCCATCTGGTGCCGCCGGTGACCACGCTGCGGCTGCCGCGGCAGGAGATCGGCCGCCGCAGCGCGGAGGTGCTGCTGGACCGCATCCAGGGCCGGGCCACGGGCCCGCTGGCGATCGACCTGCGCTTCGAGATCATCCACCGGGCGAGTACGTGAGGCGGCGCCTCCTGATGAGCGCCGTTCAGGTCGACGAGAAGTCCTCCATCGCTCGGCGCCGGCAGCTCCTTGCCGCCGCCGGGCGTCATTCGAACCGATAGACCGCCTCCGCATTCCCGCGGAAGATCGCCCGGCGCTCCGCCTCGCTGAGGCGGCAGGGGAAGGCGTAGCGCGGGTCGTCGAAATCCCAGTGCGGATAGTCGGTGGCGAACAGCACGCGGTCCCAGCCGATCCGCGACAGCACAAGCCGCAGATCCTCGGGGTTCTCCGGCTCCTCCATCGGCTGGGTGGAGACCCAGAGATTCTGCCGGATATAGGCCGAGGGCGGCTGCCTCAGGTGGGGCACCTCACCGCGCATCTTCTCCCAATGCCGGTCCAGCCGCCAGGCCAGCGGCGGCAGCCAGGCGAAGCCGCCCTCGATCATGATGATCTTGAGCGTGGGGAAGCGTTCGAACACCCCCTCCAGCACCATGCTGGTGATCTGGCACTGCATGGAGTGGCTGAGGCCGTGATGGTCCTCGATGTAGAAGGAGGGCCAGCCGGCGGCGGTCGGCCCATGCCCTGCCTCGCCGCCGATATGCAGCCCGATCGGCAGGCCGTGATGCGCCGCCGCCTCGAAGATCGGCCAGTAGCGCGGCCGGCCGAGCGGCTCCGTGCTGCGGGAGGTGAGCTGGATCTGCGCGAAATCACGGTTGGCGACCCGCTTGTCGATCTCGGCGACGGCGGCCTTCGCATCCTCGAACGGGATCTGGATGGAGGCGCGGAGCCGCTTCTCCTGCGAGGTGAAGGCGGCCACCTGCCAGTCATTGATGGCGCTGCACAGTGCGGCCCCGAGCTCGAGGTTGCGCACCAGGTTGCTTGGCATCAGCGGCTCGAGGATGCCGTATTCGATGTCGTAGAGGTCGAGCAATTGCTCGCGCATGAAGGCGAGGTCGGAGCCCGGCGGGCCGCCATTGGGCGGGAAGCTGTCCCGCCGCGCCAGGAAGGGCTGGAATCGCGGATAGGTGTTGCGCGCCGCATAGGGGCCGCGGCCGAGCTTGCCGTATTCGGCGATATGCTGCCGCCAGCGGGCCGGGAGGTAGGGGTTGAGGTCCGCCTCCGAACGCAGCGAGGGGTGGATGTCGCTGTCGATGATGCGCAGCTTGCTCGCCTGGGTCGCGGGGCGCGCTTCGAGGATCTCGCTCATGCGATGCTCTCCTGCAGCCTGGGGTAGGTGGCCAGCGGGTTGTCGACCATGATGCGCCGCAGCGTCTCGGGCGGGATGCCGGGCGGCAGGACGTTGCCGCCCTCGAACTGCCAGTGCGGGTAGTCCGTGGCGAAGAGCAGCATGTCGTCGGCGCCGATCTGGCGGAGGATATCGCCGGTGGCGGTGGCGTCGTCGGCAGGCACGTCGAAGGGCTGCACCGTCAGCCGGACATGTTCGCGGATGATCTCGGCCGGCGGCCGCTTCACCCAGGGCACCTCCGAGCGCACGCCGCGCCAGGTCTTCACGCTGCGCCACAGGAAGCCCGGCAGCCAGCTCACGCCCGATTCCAGCAGCACGATGCGCAGCTTAGGGAAGCGGACGAAGACGCCCTCCGAGACCAGGCTGAGCAACTGGTCCTCGAAGCTGTGGGACTGGCTGACATAGTCGTGCAGGTAATGCGAGGGCCAGCCATTCGAAGTCGGCGCGTAGCGGAACATGGCGCCGGCATGCAGCCCCACCGGCAGGCCGTGCTTCTCCGCCGCCGCCCAGATCGGCCAGTAATAGCTCTTGCCGTACAGCAGCTCGGCCGCCACCGGCAGCAGGACCTGCACGAAGCGGCGGTCGCCGGCCAGCCGCTCGATCTCCTCCGCCGCCAGATGCGGCGCCTGCGCCGGCACCACGATGGAGGCGCGCAGCCTTGGGTCGGCGGCCAGCCATTCCGCCGCGATCCAGTCATTGATGGCGCTGCAGATCGCCGCGCCCATCGTCTCGCTGACCGCCACCTGCCCGCCATAGAGCGTGTTGCAGATGGCGAAGCGCGTGCCGAAGCCGTCCAGCGCCTGGGCGCGGAATTGGGCAAGGTCGGTGCCCGGCTTGCCGCTGGCCGGCCGCCAATCCGGCCGGCAGGAGAGCGGGGCGCCGGGCGGGTAGCTGGCCAGGTCGAAGCCGTCCATGCCGCGGCGGACGAAGGAATCCCGCCAGAAATCGTTCATGTATGGCAGCAGCGTGGCGATGCCGGGCACGCCGGGATGCAGGTCGCAATCGATGGCGCCGCGCGTCACCGGGTTGGCGGTGGCCGCGCCGGGCAGAATGACGTTCATGCCGCTCTCCTCACCCGCGCCTGATGCCGGCACGGCGCAGGCTGCGCTGCCAATCCGCCGCCACCGTATCCAGCGCCTGCTTCGCCGTCTTCTGCCCCTGCAGCGTCTCGGAGATGCCGCTGCGCAGCGCCAGCTCCAGCGTGTCCCAGGCCGGGTGGGCGGGCGACGGGAACCCCGTCTCGATCGCCGCCGCGGCCGCCGGCGGCCAGCCCAGCTTGGCCACCATATCGCTGTCGCGCAGCACGGAGCCGCGCGGCGGCGCATTGCCGCGCTCCATCGAGCGCAGATGCCACTGCTTGCTGGCGGCCATGCGGATGAACTCGATCGACCAGTCAGCATTGCGGGTGTAGCGCGGCACCGCGAGGAAATGCCCGTCGATCCAGGTGCGGCTTTCCGCCTTCGCGGTGTGGCCCGGGACGGTGTCCCACGCCCAGCGGCCGGCGGTGCGGGAATTGGCCGGGTCGTTGATCAGGGTGCCGTAGGGGGCGAAGGTCTGGGCCATCACGTAGCGGTCGCGCTGGCCGCCGGCGATGATGTCGTCATATTCCCAGGTGGTGGCCTCGGGCGGCACGACCTTATGCTTCACCATCAGGTCGGCGTAGAATTGCAGCGCCTCCACCGCCTTCGGCTGGTTGATGAAGACCTCGCCGGTCTTGAAATCGACGAGCTGCCCGCCGGCGGAATAGAGCCAGGAGGCGAGGCTGGTGAAGCTGCCCGCCCCCTGCTTGCCCATGATGCCGAAGGCGTAGCGCTCGGGCGGCGTGTTCACCGCCAGCGCGGCGCGCTGGAACTCGGCGAAATTCTGCGGCGCCTGGGCGAAGCCGGCCTGGGCCAGCAGCGCCTTCTGGTAGTGCAGGATGCCGGTGGTGACGCGGTAGGGGATGCCGACCAGCTTGCCGTCATAGCTCGCCGCGCGCTTGCTGCCGCCGAGGAAATCGTCCCAGGCGAAGGTGGGATCGCGCTGCACGATCTTCGCCACCACCTCCTCATGGTCCACCAGGTGCGGCGCCATCCAGCCGGCCATCTGCACCGACCATTGCGCGATGTCGATGCCGGCGGAGCCGGCGCCGAGCTCGGCCTTCAGCCGGGCCCGCCAGGCATCCACCGGCAGCATGGTGAACTCCACCCGGATGCCGGTCTCGCGTTCGAAGGCCGGGGCGACCTCCTCCATCAGGGTGCGCTTCCAGCCGCCCTGGTTCTCGCCGATGTAGACCAGCTTCTCCGGCCGCGGCTGCGCCAGCGCGGGGGCGGCGAGCAGGGCGGCGGCGCCCAGCGAGGTCTGCAGGGCACGGCGGCGGTTCAGCCCGTCCATGGTCGTTCTCCCGTTTGTTGCGGCGGCAGCATCAGCGCCGTTCATCCCTTGACCGAGCCGGAGGACAGCCCGGCGACGAGGTGGCGTTGCGCCATGAAGGAGAAGACGATCACCGGCAGGATCACCAGCATGCCGGATGCCGTCATGGCCCCCCAATCCACGCCGGAATCGCCGCCGGAGAATCCGGCCATCAGCACAGGCAGGGTTTGCGTCGCGTTATTGGTCAGCACGGCGGCGAAGAGGAAGTCGTTCCACGCCAATTGCAGGCAGAGGATGCTGGCCGCGACCATGCCCGGCCGCGCCAGCGGCAGCACCACGCGCCAGAAGGCGCCATAGCGGGTGGCGCCGTCGATCCAGGCGCTTTCCTCCAGCTCCTTCGGCAGATCCTCGAAGAAGCCGCGCATGATCCAGACCACCAGCGGCAGGCTGAAGGTGGTGTAGGCCAGCACCACGCTGAGCCGCGTCGTCGCCAGGCCGAGCTTGGTGAACAGCACATACATCGGCACCAGCACCGCGATCGGCGGCAGCATGCGCATGACCAGCAGGGCGAAGAACAGGAAGGAGCGGCCGCGGAAGGGAAAGCGCGCGAAGGCATAGGCCGCCGGCACGCCGACGCCGAGCGAGAGCAGCACGGAAGCGGCCGAGACGATCAGCGTGTTGAGGAAGGCCTTGAGGAAATCCGCCCGCGACAGCACGTCCACATAGTGCTCGATGGTCGGCCACCACAGGTAGAGCGGCGGATCGCTGAAGATCTGCGGCCGGGTCTTCAGCGACAGCCCGAGCACCCAGAGCAGCGGGAACAGGAAGGCGGCCGTCAGCGCGGCCAGCGCCAGATAGACCAGCGCCGCCTCCAGCTTGCGGGTGCGGCGGGAGCCGGTGACGATGGCCATCAATTGGCGTCCCGGCGGCGGATCACCGCGATGAAGACCAGGCACATCAGCATCGACATCACCAGCATCATCCAGGAGGCGGCGGCGCCGAGGCTGAAATCGAACCGCACGAAGGAGACGAGATAGGTGAACATCGACAGCACCATGGTGCTGTTGGCCGGGCCGCCGCCGGTCATGGCGTAGATGTTGTCGAAGGCGCGGAACTCGAAGATCGTCCGCAGCAGCAGCGCCACCAGCAGATAGGGCCGCAGCAGCGGCAGGGTGACGTGGCGGAACATCTGCAGCCGGCTGGCGCCGTCGATCGCCGCCGCCTCGCCCGGCTCGCTGGGCAGGGACCGCAACCCGGCCAGCAGGATCAGCGCGACATAGGGCGTACTGTGCCACACATTCACTATCCAGACGGCGCCCAGCGCGGTGCCCGGCATGCCGAGCCAGACGATGCGCTCGCCGATCCAATGGTTGAACACGCCATGGCTGGGGTCCAGCAGCAGCTTCCAGCACAGCGCGCCGACGATGGGGGTGATCATCATCGGCACGATCAGCGCGGTGCGGAAGGCGCGCATATGCGGCAGATCCATGTTCAGCAGCAGCGCGATGGCGAGGCCGAGGCCGAGCTGCGCCGCGACCGCCGCGGCGGTGAAGCCGAAGGTGATGCCGAGGCTGCCGAGGAAGACCGGATCCTCCAGCAGATCCTGGTAATTCGCCCAGCCGACGAACTCGCCGCCCAGCAGGTCCTGGCTCAGCGACCAGCCGGTGAAGCTGAGATAGAGCGAGAAGAGCAGCGGCAGGCCGAACACCAGCAGCATCACCACGAAGGTCGGCAGCACCGCCAAAGGGGTGAACCAGCGGTCGAGCGAGCGACGCGTCGTACGGCCAGCGGAGCGTGCCGGCACAGGGATCGCCAAGCCATGCGGGGCAGCCCTGCTGCTCTCGCCCATGTGACCTTCCTCCGCGTTCCGGCTTCTGCCGGTTATCGTTCAGGCAGGCGTCAGACCTCGACGATGAGGTAGTCCTCCTCCACCGCCACGGCGACCTTCTCCGCGATATAGGGGCCTTTCACCAGCGCCTCGCCGGCGGCGATTTCCACCGGCACCTGCTTCGTCTTGATGCGCGATGGCTCGCACCAGGATTGCCCGGTGCGCACATCGAATTCCCAGCCATGCCAGGGGCAGCGGATGATCTCGCCCGGGCGCGACATCTGATACTCGCCAGGCGTGTCGGCGGTCATCAGCCCGGTGAGGTCGCCGGCGCAGAGCGGCGCGCCCTGGTGCGGGCAACGGTTCATTAGGCCGAAGAACTCGCCATCCAGGTTGAAGACCGCGATGGGCCGGCCCTTCACCGTCACCAGCTTGCGCTCGCCGGGCGGCAGCTCCGCCACCCGGGCGACGACATGCTTGCTCATGCCCGGCATTCTCCAGGGTTCATGATGCCGGGAGCCTAGCGAGCCGTGTCGCCACGCGGCAACCGAAATCTCCGGCCGGCTTCACTTGTCCAGCCACATCGTATCCATCCGGACCACGTCGTAGATGCCGAAATATTCGTTCGGCACATGGCCTTTCACGTAGTTGAACCAGCCATCCATGATCTTCTCCCACGCCACCGGTAGCAGCGGCGGGTTCTGTTCCATTATGGCCTCCGCTTGGCGGATCAGGCCCAGCCGCTTCTCGCTATCCACCTCGCTGTCGATCTGCGGCAGCAGCGGCTCCAGCTTCGGATCCGACCAGTTGGAGTAATTCTGCGAGCCGCCTTCCTTGTACCAGGCATTGAAGTAGTCGGACGGGTCGAGCAGGGTGGAGACGACGGCGCCGATCGCCAGGTCGTAATTGCCGGACCGCACATCGTCGAACCACACGGATTCCACCACGGAGCGCAGCCGGCATTCGACGTTCAGCGCCTGCTGCAGCATGGCCTGGATGGCCTGTGCCCAGAGCTTGAAGCTGGCGACGTCGCGCACGATGAAGTCCAGCCCGCGCACGCCGCGCCCCTGCCCGGCCGCCGCCATCAGCGCCTTGGCCTCGCGCACCGCCGCCGCGGTGTCGGTCCGGTAGCCGACGCGCTGCGCCAGCTCGGTGCGCGGCGTGGCGAATTCCGAGAAGGGGTAGATGAAGCCGCCAACCATCATCGGCGCGACATCCTTCACCACCTCCACCAGCACGTTCTTGTCCAGCACCAGATGCAGGGCGCGGCGCACCCGCGGGTCGTCCAGCGGCTTCTTCTTCGCATTGACCCAGGTGGCCTGGATCACGCTCTGATAGAAATCCGTCCCGGACATGCCGGGCGTCGCCCGCACCCTTCGGTTGGAGACCGGGTCCATGATGCGGGCATAATCGACGCGGCCGGACAGCAGGGCCGAGCCGAGCTCCGGCGAGAAGGGCAGCGCGTGGTAGAATTCCAGGCCATCCAGATAGGGCAGGCCCTTGTTCCAGTAATTGGCGTTGCGCTCCATCACCCACACCTCGTTCTCTACCCGCCGCACGGAGCGGAACGGGCCGGTGCCGGGGATGTTGACGACGCGGCGCAGATTGTAGCCGTTATCCTCCAGCGTCTTCTTGCGGAAGATGACGTTCCAGCCGCTGGCGAAGGCGCTCATGATGAAATTGGGCGGGCGCGCCTCGGCCAGCTTGAATTCGATGGTGTGCTTGTCGCGCGCCTTGATCTCGCTGACCGCGGTGAACAGCGTGCTGCGCGGGATGCTGATTCCGGCGGGCGGCCTGACGATGCGGTCATAGGTCGCCTTCACATCCTCGGCCGTCAGCTCTGCGCCGTCATGGAATTGCACGCCCCGGCGCAGGTGGAAGGTGTAGGTCTTGCCGTCTGGCGCGATCTGCCAGCTATGGGCGAGATCGGGGATGATGGTCTTGCCGCTGTCGCGCGGGTCGCGGCGGATCAGGTTGTCGAACATGCAGCCCTGGGCGCCGAGGCTGTTGATGGTGCCCGATTGGTGCACGTCGAAATGCGGCGGCCGGCTGGTGATGGCGTAGCGCAGCACGCCGCCGCGCTTCGGGTTTGGCTCCGGCGCGGCAAGCTGGAATTGCGACCCGTCGAACTCCAGCGGCAGCCCGGCGGACTCCGCCTGGCCCGGCAACAGGCCCAGCGTGCCGAGCGCGGCGGTGGCTTCCAGGAATTGGCGACGGCCGAACGCCGTGCCCGGCGAACCATGGCGCTTCATTCTGTCCTCCCTGCGGCCGGCGTGCGCGTTATGTGCATCTGCCGGCGACGGCGCCCGCCGATCGCCGTTGAGATCGGGCAACCGACAATGATACCGTCGCGGCAACAGGCTATACGCCGGCACCGGGAGGAGTCACGCCGTGAATCGAATCG
Source organism: Siccirubricoccus phaeus (assembly GCF_008360935.1). GTDB lineage: Bacteria > Pseudomonadota > Alphaproteobacteria > Acetobacterales > Acetobacteraceae > Siccirubricoccus > Siccirubricoccus phaeus. The sequence continues at coordinate 42,868 of NZ_SRXO01000002.1, read as the reverse complement.
TGCCGCGCGATGTCGCGAGCGACGGCGGGACCACGCCGGCCACCTCCGACATTGTGCTTGAGATCGAGGGGCTGCAGACCGAATTCCGTAGCCCGTCCGGAATTATCCGGGCGGTCGATGGTGTCTCCTACAACGTCCGGCGCGGGGAGACCCTCTGCGTCGTCGGGGAATCCGGCTGCGGCAAGAGCGTGACCGCGCTTTCCGTGCTGCGACTCATCACCAGCCCGCCTGGGCGCATCGCCGGCGGGCAGATCCGCTTCGAGGGAAGCGACCTGTTGGCGATGAGCGAGGCGGAGATGGAGCGCATTCGCGGCAACGAGATCTCGATGATCTTCCAGGAGCCGATGACCTCGCTCAACCCGCTCTACACCATCGGCCGCCAGGTGAGCGAGGCGATTGCGCTGCACCAGGGCCTCTCGCGGCGGGAGGCGATGGACCGGGCGGTGGCGATGCTGCAGCGCGTCGCCATCCCTGACGCCGCCAGCCGCGCCGGCAGCTACCCGCACCAATTGTCCGGCGGGATGCGGCAGCGCGTGATGATCGCCATGGCGCTGTCCTGCCACCCCAAGGTGCTGATCGCCGACGAGCCGACCACGGCGCTCGACGTGACCATCCAGGCGCAGATCCTCGATCTGATCCGCGAGCAGCGCGAGACGCTGGGCACCGCCGTCGTGCTCATCACCCATGATATGGGCGTGGTGGCGGAGACCGCCGACCGCGTGGTGGTGATGTATGCCGGCCGCAAGGTCGAGGAAGCCAATGTCGCCGACCTGTTCGAGCGACCGGCGCATCCCTATACCCGCGGCCTGCTCGGCTCCATCCCCGATATCGAGGGCGCGGCGCGCCACCCGGGCCGCCGGCCGCGGCTGACCGAGATCAAGGGCATGGTGCCATCATTGGCAAAGCTGCCATCCGGCTGCAGCTTCGCGCCGCGCTGCGGCCTGGCCACCGCCGCGTGTCAGGAGGTAGCGCCACCGCTCGTCCAGCATCGCCCCGGTCATTGGGCCGCCTGCTGGCGGGCGGAACAGGTGCTGGCGGGGATCGCGGCATGAGCGAAGCGACGCCGCTGGTCGAGGTGCGCGACCTGCAGAAGCATTTTCCCGTCCGGCGCGGGCTGTTCGGCGCCGGCAGCGGCCAGGTGCATGCGGTCGACGGCATCTCCTTCACGATCGCCGCAGGGGAAACGCTGGGGCTGGTGGGGGAGAGCGGCTGCGGCAAATCCACGGCGGGGCGGACCCTGCTGCGGCTGGTGCAGCCGAGCCAGGGCGAGATCCGCTTCCGCGGCGACGACATCACCAGCCTCGACGGCCCGGCCATGCTGCCCTACCGCCGCAGCATGCAGATGATCCAGCAGGACCCCTACGCTTCGCTCAACCCGCGCATGACCGCCGGCGAGATCGTCGAGGAGCCGCTGGTCATCCACCGCATCGGCGGCCGCACGGAGCGGCGGGAGCGGGTAGCGCAGCTCTTCGAGCGCGTGGGGTTGCGGCCGGAGCAGCGCCTCGCCTATCCGCATGAATTCTCCGGCGGCCAGCGCCAGCGCATCGGCATCGCCCGGGCCCTGGCGCTGAGCCCGGCACTGATCGTCTGCGACGAGCCGGTCTCGGCGCTCGATGTCTCGATCCAGGCACAGATCATCAACCTGCTGACCGATTTGCAGGAGGAACTCGGCCTCTCCTACCTCTTCGTCGCGCATGATCTGGCGGTGGTCGAGCATATCAGCCACCGCGTCGCCGTCATGTATCTCGGCCGCATCGTCGAGCTGACTGACCGCCGCAGCCTGTTCGAGACGCCGCTGCATCCCTATACCGAGGCGCTGCTCTCCGCCGTGCCGATCGCCAAGGTCTCGGCGCGCGGGCGCAAGCGGGTGGTGCTCTCCGGCGACGTGCCCAGCCCGGTGAATCGGCCGAGCGGCTGCCACTTCCACACCCGCTGCCCCTATGTGCATGCACGCTGCCGCAGCGAGGCACCGGCGCTGCACGCGGTGCGCGAGGGCCATCTGGTCGCCTGCCATCTGCACGAGGCCGGGCCAACCCTGCCCTTGGCGCGACCCAACTAGACGGAGCCGCGCAGCCGCGGGTCCAGCATGTCGCGAATGCCGTCGCCCAGCAGGTTGAAGGCCAGCACCGTCAGGGTGATGGCCAGCCCGGGGAACAGCACCAGCCACCAGGGCGGCACCAGCCCGGCATTCAGGCTGTCGGCCAGCATGTTGCCCCAGGTGGGCGTCGGCGGCGGGATGCCGACGCCGAGGAAGCCGAGCGACGCCTCGATGATGATGGCGACGCCGAGATGCGCGGTCGCCAGGATCAGGTAGGGCGCGACGCATTGCGGCAGGATGTGCCGCAGCATCAGCCGGCGGCTGGAAGCGCCGAGCCCGCGCGCCGCCTCGACGAAGGGCATCTCCTTCACCGACAGCACCACGGAGCGGATGACGCGCCCGCCGAAGGGGATGCGGGTGATGGCGATGGCGACGATCACCGTGCCGGTCCCGGCGCCGAGCGCCATTGCGATGGCCATCGCCAGGATCAAATCGGGAAAGGACTGCATGAACTCCATGGCGCGCTGGCTGTAATTGTCGAAGCGCCCGCCGAAGAAGCCGCAGGCCAGCCCCCACAGCGCGCCGGAGGTGGTGCCGAGCAGCACGGCGGCGGCGGCGACGGTCAGGGAGGTCTGGCTGCCATGGATGACGCGGCTGAACACGTCGCGCCCCACCTGGTCGGTGCCGAACAGGCCGGCCTCGCCAGGAGGCTTTCCCATCTGGCGGAAATTCGCCATCAGCGGGTCCTGCGGCGCGATCAGCGGGGCGAAGACCGCCACCAGCACGATGGCAGCAGCGACGATTCCCCAAAAGGCGGAGAGCGGCGAGCGGCGGGCGAACTTCGCCAGGGCGAAGCCGATGCGGCGCAGCAATCCTGGCTCGGGCGGCGTGGCGATGGCGGCGGCCGGCTGGGTGACGCTCATCGGAAGCGGATCCTCGGGTCGAGCCAGGCGATCAGGATGTCGATCATGATGTTCAGCGCGACGAAGACGATGGCGTAGAGGAAGACCAGATTCTGCATGACGAAGATGTCGCGCTCGCTGACCGCGGCGAACATGGCCGAGCCAAGCCCGGGCGTGCCGAAGGCCCGCTCCACCGGGATGGAGCCGGCAAGCACGAAGCCGAGCAGCACGCCGGACAAGGTGATGACCGGCAGCAGCGCATTCGGCAGCGCATGCAGGCTGATGACGGCCCGGCCGTTCAGGCCTTTGGCCCTGGCGGTGCGCACGTAATCCTCGCGGATCACCTCCAGCAGGCTGGAGCGCGCCATGCGGCTGATATAGGCGGCCTGGCCGAGCCCCAGCACCACGGCCGGGCCGATGATCATCTGCAGGGTCGTCCAGGGATCGCTCAGCAAGGAGGCGCCGGTCAGCGGCGCGCGGTAGCCGAAGGCGAAGAGCAGGCCGAGCACCACCAGCATGCCCAGCCAGAAGCCCGGCACGGCGAGGAACAGGATGCTGAGGAAGCGGGCGATGTTGTCGCCGAGGCTGTTGGGCCGCAGCGCGCTGATGACCGCGACCGGGATACCGACCAGCCAGGACAGCAGGACCGAAAGGAAGGCGATCTGCGCGGTCAGCGGGCCGCGGCGCAGGATCATCTCGGCCACGCTCTCGGATCGGAAGAAGGAATGGCCGAGATCGCCGCGCAGGATGTCCATCACCCAGCGCAGGTATTGCAGCGGCAGCGGGTCGCTGAGGCCGAGCTCGGCCATGTAGTGGGCGCGCTGCTCGTCGCTGAGCCGCGTGTAGCCATCGGCGCCGAAGATGGCGATCAGCGGATCGCCGGGCAGGATGCGCATGATGACGAACACGACGATGGACACGCCGAGCACCGTCAGCGCGCCGAACAGCAGGCGCCGGAGGATGTAGGCGGCCATCAGCTTGCTCCGGGCAAGGCTGCGCCGAGCGTGTCCAGCGCCATTCGGCGTCGTCCTCCCTGGTCGCGGTGATGCCATGTCCCGCGATCGTCCTTGGCAGCGGACGCTAGTGTTCAGGCCTTCTGCAGGTCAATGCAAAGTTTTGCTCAGGACCGGATGGTGCGAGGATGTGTGGCCTGGCCGGTCGCGATGCCTCGCCCAACCCTGCTTGCCGCGACAGGTCGTCCACCAGGTGGTTGTCCCGGCTGGGCGAATCCTCCGAATTCGGTTCGCGTCGGGAGGTGGCTGCGCAGGCGAGCTGGCTGGTGGAAGCACCGAGCTCCGCGAACCCCGCTGTGCTGCGTCATTCCAGGGCCGGGCATCTTGGCACGCAGGTACCTGCCTCATGCGAGAGGAACTCGGCAAGCGCGGCATTCGGGCCATCGACTGCACCACGGCATTTCATTGCGATAGTCGCAGCAGAGAGCACGGCCTGACTGTGCCGGGGGCCGGTGGTGGTGATCGGTGTCGATACCTCGGGCGGTTTGATGTGGCCCTTAACGCAGCTCCGGGTGGCCGCCATGCTCGCCCCCTACCACGCCGCCCGATGATGCCTAGGCGCTGCCGTGCTGGCCGAGCACGATGCGCTGCTGCTGAATAGCAGGCGAGGATTCGGGACTCATCTTTCGGTCGCGCCTCGTGCCGGGCTTTTCTTCCGTAGCGCACGGCATGAGCCCATCCGGCGGGCTGCGGGTGTTCGGCCCTTACGCCTGGCGCCCGGTCCTGGAATTGCTGAGTGGCCCGGCGATGTCGTCGGGGCGCTTGCGCTGGTTGGGCGGAGCGAGGGATGCGGGGAGGCGAACTAAGCGCCGCTTCATTCACGTAGCCTGGGACATCGGACCGAAGCCGGCGAGCATCTGAGCCTGCCGGTCGTCTCCGGCATCCTTGATCTCGTCTGCGATCTGTTCGGTTCTCACTGCGGGAATCGATGGGCAAGCCAAGGAAGCCGAAGACAACACCGATCTCGATCCGGTTGACGGACGCGGAGCGCGACGAGCTTACCGGACGGGCGGGGTCGCGAACCCTGAGCGACTATATTCGGGCGTGCCTCTTCGGCATTGCCGCCAAGGCGAGGAACGCTAAGACCCCGGCACCCGCCACACGTGACCTCGCGCATATCCTCGCCCGGCTAGGTGCGTCCGACCTCGGCCCGAGTCTTCGTGAGCTCGCTTATGCCGCAAAAATCGGGGCTTTGCCGGTGACGCCGGAAGTTGAAGGCGCCATCAAGTCGAGTTGCGATGCGATTGTCGAGCTTCGCGCCGAGCTCATACGCGCGACGGGGCTCAAAGAGGATCGAGTTCCATGATCCTCAAAGCCAGTCAGCGTGCCGGCGGAAAACAGCTCGCCGTGCATCTTCTCCGTGACGATGAAAACGACCATGTCGAGCTGCACCAGATACGTGGTTTCGCGGCCGACGACCTAAAGGGTGCCCTTCGGGAAGCCTATGCGATCAGCCGTGGTACGAAATGCACGCAATACCTTTTCTCCGTCAGCTTCAGCCCGCCCCAGGAGGAGAAGGTCAGCGTCGCCACATTCGAAGCTACCATTGATGAGCTTGAGCGCCGCATCGGACTATCTGGCCAGCCGCGCGTGATCGTCTTTCATGAGAAGAATGGGCGTCGGCACGCACACTGCGTTTGGTCGCGCATTCGCGCCGATGACCTTCGCGCCGTCAACATGGCACACTTCAAACTGAAGCTGCGGGAGTTATCGCGAGAGCTGTATATCGAGAACGGTTGGAAAATGCCAGTTGGCCTCGTCAATAGCGAAGAGCGCAATCCGCTCAATTTTACCCGCGATGAATGGCAGCAAGCCAAGCGCATTAGCCGCGATGCCGCAGGCATCAAAGCCGCGTTTCAGGATAGCTGGGCAACGTCCGATTCTCGGCAGGCTTTTATCCAAGCGCTCGAAGCACGTGGGTACTACCTAGCCCAAGGTGATCGGCGCGGCTTTGTAGCGGTTGACTATCTCGGCGAAGTTTACTCTTTCTCGCGGTGGAGCGGAATACGGGCAAAGGATCTTTCGAAGCGCCTTGGCGATCCAGTAAGCTTGCCAAGCGTTGACGAGAGGAAGCGCCATCTAAAGGACAAGGTTGCGGAAAAACTCGCATCCTTTGCAGCCGAGATCAAAGGAGAGTTCGAAACTGCACGTTTGGGCCTGCTAGAGCAGAAGAAGCGTCTGGTAACCTGGCAACGCGACGAGCGCGCGATGCTAAGGGAGTTACAGGCAGCAAGGGAAATGGCCGAGGCGCGAACGCGCTCGGAACGGTTTCGAAGCGGCTTAAAAGGATTGTGGGATCGGCTGATCGGCCGGCACGCCACGATCGCCCGTGCGAATGAAGCAGACTTCTTTGCATCAAAGCGGCGGGATGCTGCCGAGCACCAAGCGCTAGTTGATCGCCAGCTAGCAGAGCGCCGTGCGCTCCAACGGCAAATTGTGACGCATCGGGATCGTATGGAACGCAATTTGGCAACGTTGGAAACATCGAAGCGGCAAAAATTTGCAAAGCCAGAAATCCGGGTTATAGACGATCCAACTAGGCGACCTCTGCGCCGTCGAGGTCTTACACCCGATTTCTGAAACTGCTCGGCAAGCCACTTTGCTCAACTTCATCAGCTCAAATTGGTCATTTACAACAACGTGCCCTGCAATGGCGGGCGGATTATCGAGACGAGTTATTGTGGCGAGCGTTTTCAAAGGGTCACGAACCATATGCAAAAGGATCAATGTGATCGACGTCGTCGGTTGAATGTCCGTACCGCGCATCAAGCAGCTTTTTCATTGCAGAAAAATCGGGCGTTTGACGATGATTAGCCAGCCGCCAAGTGGAGAATACTATTGCAGGCAACATTTGGAGCTGCATCTTAATTCTATCCTCTGCGAAAACAGACAAGTCGAATATTGGATCACTATCTGACTCATCGCGCCACATGCGGTCCATAAGCGCTTTTTTCATTTTTTCTGGCGACGCCTGATATGAAAAGCCCATTTTTTCAACTTGCCATTGCCCAACGATATTGTAGATGACATTTAGTAAATGCCAGTCCAAACATCCCTCTTTCCGAAGCTTGCTTATAAGATTGCGGCAGCGGTTATCAGCAAGCATTCTTGGCAGAGTTAATCGAAGCCCGCCAATCATCACTTTATAGCGGTTTCCAATATATTCGCGCGCCTTTTCAACGGAATATCCGGGACCGGGGCCGTCCCGCCATCCAAGCTCGTCATTCTCTAACGGTAGGATATCCAAACTTAGAGAGGGCCGTTCTTGTGCCGCTAGCACAGCCATATCAAGCCCTTCTGGCTGCGCTAACTCCAGCAGTTCCCTCATGGGCCTTACGAATGATAGGCGGCTAGGCAAACCACGATCCAGCTTCTTTACGAAGATTTCGCTGATTTTATCCGATGGAAGTGCCGAAGCTCGCTCCATAACCGAAAATAGCACTCCCACGAGTGCGGCCTGATATTCCATTGTACGAGTTTTAGTATCATTCGGCATTTTCACTGACCAAATCAACGCGCCATTATCGGGCTGTTGAACGCACGAGGGTTTGGCTAAAGCTGATAGCTCGACGTTTACAACAACTTTAGATGGAATAATGAGCATATCAACGTCGGCTAGCTCAACTTGCGCGATCTGGAGGGAAGCAGCGACCTCAAGTGCCGCCGTCCAAACGGCCCGTTCCGGCGCGGATTTAACTTCCCACAATATTCCAAAGGCTGACCAACGCACCGACCTAATTTTCCCAAAATCACCAAAGGGATGCTGACCAATATTTTCTGAGATTTGAGCCAGAATGTCTGTCTCAGCCATGCTACTCCACGGCTCCGCCTCCGAGAGAGAACGAAATGCGTCAAGCTCGTGCGGTGGCAAGGGCCATTGCGCGATTGCTTGATCAATTGTAGACAATATAGCTGGGGTTAATCTTCGCGCAATCGCACGCAAAATAGTAGCATGTGCGATCGAGCGTTGGACTTTATAATGCTTTGTCCAGTCATGCGGGTCGGAAGCGACGTTGTGATGTGCGATTAGCGCCGTCGATATACTGTACAGATACGTAGCCCCCTCGCCTGCCACATAGAATGTATCCGAAATGCGGAACAATGCTGTGCCGATATATGACTTTATTTCTTCATCTTCTACGTGGAGTGCCAAAAAGAGCGCCGCCGAAGCGTAATGCCTTGCGGCAATATGGAGACCCAAGTCCTCATAGCACTGGCTCAGGAGGAGCATTGACAGGATGGCTCCTCTAACATGCTCGCCAGTGAATGACTCGCTTTTCATTCTATGCAGTTCGTCGATCGCGGCAATTTTTCTGTCTGACTTCAGATGCAGGAGCGCTCTACGTCGAGCCGCATCCGCTGCGGCCGCTTTGCCCGCTCGCTCGGCAACCAAACCATCAATTTTATCCAGGAGCGCCTTCATCCGATCAGAAAGCTCGATGAAATCGATGAGCGCCTCAAATATCTTTGCTATGCTTGACACTGGGAAGAGCGGTTGATGAGCAATTTCATTGAGCAGAGCCCCCCACCTTTCGAAAAAACGCTCCATGCCTGGCAAACGATCTGTTTCGCCAGGGCGCGGCAGGATTGCAAGCATTGCCCATCCTTCGAGCAACATGCATTTCTCACTTCCGACCGGTGCCTGATCGAGAGCTTCTTTCAATGCATCTTCCGTCTTATTCAGCCAGTCCGCGACCTGCTGCTCACTCAACGCGCTTTGGCCATTTAATCTTGAACCGAAGGCGTAATTAGCAAGTACCGCCGCATCAAGGAGTTCGACAGCAGGACGCATCGGCGTAATCGCTTCAAAGAAGCTGGAAATTTCTGCCATTGCAGGATCGAGTGACCCATGGCCACGTAGTTCGCCTACAGCAATCTCGTATCTTGCCTTTTGAATCAGACGCTCTGGCATACCATCCGCCAAAAAATTGCGCATAATTTCGATCCACCGCGCCAGATCACGTTTCGCGTCATCTTCGAAGGTCGCTGTACGCAGACCCTCTTTGATTTGCAAAAAGTCTGCGTAATTTTGGGGCGTGTTGGTCTGGATAAGCCACCGCTCCCGATGCTGCTGATAGTCCGCATCATACTCCGCGACAGGCCAAATGTTTGCCGGTATATCGAGGTATCTTTCGGCGATCCAGTGAAGATCCGTATCAGCCAACATATCCGCGATGGCCTCGCCATCGATGATGTCCAGACCGGCGGAATATTGCGTTTTGCAGAATTCCTTTAAGATATGTCGTTTTGCCACTGGCAGGTTGGCTTCACAAAAATACACCACCCGGGTCGGTCGCTCGCCGGAACCGAATATCGTCTTTAGATCCGACTTTATCTTGCCAAGGATTTTCTTATTGATGGTGACCGCCCCGGCAAGGATTCCTCCTTCTATCTTTGCGACAGCGCTGCCGCTTCGCAAGCCCGAGCCTGCTAAATACGATCTATAGCTTTCAAAATCTCTACCTTGATCCCCACCAGCCTGCACAGGCCCGGTGGCCGGAAGCAAATTCGACGCTATTCTCCTGCGGGCGACTTCAAATGCCAGACGCTCGAACTCGTGCTCCGCGTTTCGGGCCGAAAGTTGCGCCAGTTGATATCGTATATAGCCTTTGAGTTCGCTTTTATCGGCCATTTTCCGGTTCACATTGAGTTTGAAGATAGTTGCTCAGCCAAACGCGTCCATGCGAGAGGATGACAGCGCTATCGGGAATTTGAAATGCCGAAAATCAGAACGCGAATCGGCGCTGATAAGCGGCGTTTCCCAAATGAGACGCTATCAAGGTTCAGTGTCGATGCGCAACCGCAAATGCTGCTCTTGGGGCTTATGCGCAATAGAAGGACATCGAAACTCGTCTCCCATGTTAGGTAATGGCCGCCTGGCACTTTCACCCTTTGCAGTTGGTTTGCCTCAGGTAATCTACAGCCCGTTGGGCATGGCCCGCTGCCGAGAAGACGAACCGCCTATCGTCCTTCAGCACCTTCAGCCATGACGCAATGTAGGCGGCATGATCATCCCGTACCTCCGGCGTAATCCCAAGATCAGCGCAGAGGAAGGCGGCGCCGAGCTCGGCGACAAGCTCTTCGCTCGCATAACCTTCATCGCCGTATTTCACGCGGCCGAGGTCGCGCGCCAGGCGCTTCTCGTGCTTGGTCCAATGGGTGAGCTCGTGCGCCAGCGTCGCGGCGTAGCTCTCGGCATCGCGGAACGTCTCGAAGGGCGGCATCTGCACGTAGTCGCCACCTTCCGCGTAGTATGCGCGGGTTCCGCCATGACGGATATCGGCGCCGGTCGCGGCGAAGAACGCGTCGGCGGCCTCGATGCGCTGCATGGGGGTCAGCACGGGACCTGGGGCCTTGGTGTAGTAGTGAGCAGGCAAGCCCTCGCACTGCTCGGCATTGAAGACGGTGTAGCCCTTGAGAAAGGGAATTTCCCGCTCCGCCTCCGTGCCGTCGTCCTTGGTTTCGGTGCGGGTTATGGTGTTGGCGTAGACCACGAGCTCGCCGGTCTCACCCTTCCTGACATGGCCTCCAAGCTCAAGGGCCTGCTTGAACGTCAGCCACAACGGGCAGGCAAAGCCTCTCGCCACCGATGCCGACCAGAGCATCACGACGTTTATGCCGCGACAGGGAATGCCATTGTGCCGAAGCGGGCGCGTGATGCGCCCGGCAACATGATCCGCCGACCAGGGCTTCATCCAGGGCCGGACGCCGCTCTCCAGATCGGCGATGATTTTGTCCGTGATCCGGCTATAGACATCCGGCCGGGAGGCTTGTTGGTTGCTTGCCATATCTTTGATCTCCTTTGGTTTTGAGGAACAGCTCGTCTGTTCCTCTGCCCATCGGCGAGATCGGGGTGTGCAAGCGGAAAGGGGCTTCGCGGGGACCCGGCTGCACGGAGCCGAAGCGCAGCGAAGGCGGAGGAAGCTGGGCGGAAGCCCCTTGGAGCGCGCTGAGGGGCTGGCCCCTAAGCCTGGCGCAGCCAGGTCAGGCCGCGTCTGCGGCCAGCGTGCGATACCTCTTTGTGTGGACGCGGCCGGACGGCCAAGAAGCTCAGGATTCGACGTCAACTCGCACTGAAAGCGACCGCCAAACCGGTCTCCGAACCGGACTTCTAAACGGCTATCTTGGGGCTACCACCCCAACTAACAGTATGATATTATTGAGCTATGACACCGAATAAAGAGGACATAAAACCGGACACGAATGAGGCGCCAGATCGCGGCGAGACGATTGGGCTGATGGAACCCATGCTTATCGGTGAGAGCTCGCCTCGACGCGGCGAGATCGCTGATCTTGTCGTGGAGCTGGTGGCAAAATCAGCCGGATTCCGGCGCAGCCTCCAGCCGAGCATTGCAGCCTCGCTCGCCGATCTCGTGCGCTCGATGAACTGCTACTACAGCAACCTAATCGAAGGGCACGACACGCATCCGATCGACATCGAACGGGCGCTAAACGAAGACTTCAGCCAGGATGCTAAGAAGCGCGACCTCCAGCTTGAGGCTAAGGCGCATATAGCGGTCCAACAATGGATCGATGCCGGCGGTCTTAAAGGCCGGGCCTTCACCCTAGCCGGCATCACGGAAGCGCATCTTCGGTTCTGCGAACTGCTCCCACCCGACATGCTCTGGGCCGAGAATCCGGAAACCGAGGAACGTATCCCCATCGTTCCCGGTGAACTCCGCCAGCGCGATGTGATGGTCGGAAGCCACACCGCGGTCAGCCCCGGCGCAGTGCCACGCTTCTTCCAGCGCTTCGAAGGTGCGTATACGCGGCTTAGTAAAACGGACTCCATCATCGCCGCGGCGACCGCCCACCATCGCCTGCTGTGGCTTCACCCCTTCCTCGACGGCAACGGGCGCGTCGCGCGCCTCATGTCACATGCTGCGCTGCTGGAGACGCTCGACACCGGCGCACTCTGGTCCGTCGCCCGCGGCCTCGCGCGCAACGTCGCCGCCTACAAGAGCCACCTGGCCGCCTGCGATCTGCCCCGCCGCAATGATCTTGATGGCCGCGGCACGCTGAGTGAGGAGGCGTTGGCCGCATTCACCCAATTCTTCCTGCGGCTCTGCATCGACCAGGTCGAGTTCATGGAAGGGCTGATCCAACCCGACAAGCTGCGGGTGCGCATTGCGCTTTGGGCCGAGGAAGAAACTCGCCTTGGGAATCTGCCGCCCAAGGCGAAGGATGTGTTGGAAGTGCTGCAATATCGCGGGGAGCTGCCACGCAGCGAGCTGACCGAGATTGTCGGCACCGGCGAGCGTCAGGCGAGGCGGATTGTGGAGACGCTGACTAAGAAGGGTGTCGTGAAGGCAGCGACATCCCGCGCTCCATTACACCTCTCCTTCCCCGCCATACTGGCATCGCGCTGGATGCCCGGGTTGTTTCCGGATAAAGTTGTCGGCGACCAAATTTAAGTTTGGCTCGGAGTTGCATCAAGATATCGGGTCACGTTCCGGTGCCACATTCTACGCTTGCGCCATGACATTCGCTCAAGCGCCGTGGGACAACCATCGTCCGGATGTGGTTTGGTCCGAGGGACGGCAAAGTCGGTCCGTCACTGCGGTCTTCCACTCACCGGACGGTTGACAAACGCGCATAGTTGAGCTGGCCAATCAACATTGGAACACACAGTGTGGATATCCGCTATCATTTAAGACAACAGGTTGAAGTAGACAAGTCTAATTTCTACCAGAACTCAATGATAGCCCCCGCGAACGGTAGATCGCTTGACGTCAATACCTAGGTGCCTTGATTATGGTTGCGGCCATCGAATAGGCTGCGGCGTCTGCCTACACACCCGACTCCGGCGGAGGTAGTTCGATATGACGCTTGAAGCTGCCTTGGCGATGGCGATAGCGATCCCATCCGCCGTAAACGATACGATAGAGTTACTTCGTAAGATCATTAAGCGCTCGAATCAAGAAAGCAAGATCTCTGAAGAAGAACTAAACAATATACTTGATCGAGCACAAGAAATTCGGCAGGCAGTACGCGGATTTACCCACGTGACGGCTGATCTTCGGCCATGGAAACACGCTCATCATTGCACGAATCAAATAATACATAAAGAAATGAAAGCTTTGTTTAGCTACGACATAGAGCAAATTTCCGATCGAATGGATAAGAATCCCAAATCTATAGCCGCCGAGCTTCGGAAATCTTTTCATGGATCAGACGCCAGTTTTATATTTATACGAAGCAAGGATTTTTCGGAACTTGATTTAGATCTACCCGAAGGTATTAAAAGTTTATTGGACGGAAAAACGTGGTATGCATTCATACTGGATTGCGGTGACGTTCTATCTGATCACTTGAGATATCAGAACGTCGACAATTTTTTCTCTACTCTTTATAAGTACAATCTAGTCGTGACCATTCTGAATGAAGCAGCAGACAAACGACTTCTGCGTGGGTTAGATCTCATCTCAGATCGATTGGATCAAGTCAGGTCTATGCTCAGTTCCGGCGGAGGATCGGACCAATGACGCTCGGCTCCAAGTTCGTCGAGATTGCCGAGCGTTGGACTTGGAGCGAGCACAATCTTCTCGCAGATTTAGTAGAAGCTGGAATCGAAGAGCACCACCGACAACAGATCGTCTCGTTCTGCGAAACGCTTGTGGCTTTGGCTTCGGTTGCATATAGACACGATGAACGCACGCTGGGAAAGCGTTTTGTTGATCTATATGAGTACTGGAGATTTCGGACCATGAGCGCATTTGATTTCGAGTTCGAATGGCCCAACACTGGGCGAGCCCCTCTACCTACAAATCTCATGAAGGTATGGATCCGTGAAGAACGAGATCACACAGCTGGACATGGGGCGCTGATATCGCATCTGGACATAGGGAGCTTAGCGGACGACCCGATACTACTCTGCTCCCTCGCCGATCCAGAAATAGTAGATCTTTTAAAGATAGGGCCGCTATCGTCGATTTCTAAAAATAATATTGTTCAACTTCTAAGCGCCGTCGTCGAGGACGCCGAACCAGTTGACCGAATGTTAGCATTCCAACCTACAACCGCACGCAGCGAGCCGGAAAAAGTGATGTGGAGCTTCAGATTAACAGACCGCCGGATGCCCATGTGTCAAATATTATACTCCGTGCGCGAAGATTTTTTACTTTATTCTACTGCCGCAATTTTGGTTGATAAGCAAGCATACAAACTGCGAAAAGAGGGCGTGTTGTCGGGTCTTAGCAAGAAAATTATGGAGGTCGGCCGTGCGGCGTGACGAGATTATTTCGCGCGTTCGAAATCACCTTCGCGACGAAGAAAATATCGTTAAGGCTTTCCAAGCCCATCCAACTGTCGACAACGTACGTTTCGCGTGCGATTATTCAGAAATATTCGCCTATTCATTCGTGTTTTCAAATGGACGATCTGATTTGGGCTACGCTACCGGTTACGAGGCAGACCGGCAGATTGCCTTAAATGAAGCTTGGTCAAATAGGCTGTTTTTCCGCAAGGACGAACCTGTTCTCTTGTTGCCAACTTACAAAATTGAGTTGGACAACCTCGTTAAACGTATTCATCTACATCCCTTGGCAGAGGTCGCCGCTGCCATAACGCATATTCAAAGGCTGAGAGACGCAGATTCTAAGTTGCTAAAATGGCTTGAACAGCTGGAGACGCAGCTAGACGCAGCACTGAGAAATAACCTTACGCAGTCTCTCGACGCGTTCAGCATATTATCCAGCATATACGAAAATTCTCCTGCACTTTTGCTCTTAATGAGTGAAGAGCTAAAGCCCCAGTCACGACTCAAACACCTATTAAATAATGGGTCATTTTTGAACGCAGACGACGAAGAAGCTAAAATTGGTAGCATCCAAGGGCTGCCGGAAACCGAAGCATTTTGGGAAGGGGAGCTCCGCGCGCATAGGCCAAATGCATCTCATTCAACAAATATTATCGACGCAAAAGCTATCGCCACGCTACAAGCTATCAATGCCAACCATCGCACAGATAAATCGGTCATACTAATCGCAAGAAGCGAAATTATGAGAGACATACTCTGGCGGAATAGACACAAAAAAGAATGCATCGATGTATATATCGCCCATCCTCGCATAATAGGGTCATATATGTCAGCGGAGCAAGCCGGAAGGTCTCCAAGCGAGCTGATCAAAGAGCGCTATCGTCTTAGCAGGGAAATCCTCGATGAACTTGACTACGATAAAACACACTCAATGCCAGCGTTCAATTCTCATCGCGACGTGGCTTTGGAGCGAATTGACAACGTTTGGAATGAGCTCGACAGCTTTTCAATCGCCCGCGCTGTCTGGGTAGACGGAAAGGGATGGGTCGACGGAAAACCGACCCCCTCGACCTTTGGAAAGGCCGGTGAGAAAACGATTGAAGCCATATCGAAATTCGTAAAGAATCGGAGCAGTGTCAAAGAGTTGCTTGCCAGTCGATCGATTCAAATAGCAACGGATATCAGGCTGGGAAACGCCAATCTAGCAACCGCCGAAATCGCACAGTCCGGCGGTCACCCGACCCCAACGCTTCAGCTTCAGTCAAAATCGTATCGATCGCAGAGCACAGAGAAAACGTCTATAACAATACGATCCCCAAGCAAAACTATGCCTTACTCCCTTCAGATATATGATTCGGCATTCAGGGGCAGAATCAGAGCAGGCGTCGACCTTTCGGACGCGCTTGGCCGGATTCTCGCACAGGATTCCGAAGCCATCTACGAGCAGCTACTTGTAACTGGCTATATGCTCGCTTCGCTCGGTGAGTGGTCGATCGCCTTTGAATATTTTGATATCGCCACGACAATAGACGCTCGGGGTGTGCCGCAACAAGAAGCATTCTACTTCCGCGCGCTCGCTCGACGTCATGTTTTCGGTATGGACACCGCGCAGCTTATCGAAAACTCAAAGAATGACTTATTTACCGCAAACGCCATAAAAAAGGCGTGGCGTGGAACAGAGTATTGGGATCCTCGGTATCTGAACGAACTTGGCGTGCTACTGGCCTCGGGCCTCCATACCTCGGTTGATTTATCCTGGGCAGATCAGTGGAACAGAAGCCCTATTGCGCTATGGAATTATACGCTGAAGCGGATCATAGACGATCTTCTTTTAAAGACGCAAGTCTTCAACAATAAGGTTTACCATATGTTCGAAAAAAAGCGTTTTTACAAAAGAGACGAAATAAAAGAGGCCTTTACTGACTTCAGCGAGAGCCTCTCGAACCTCGATGCGCGGGACATCACCTACGGTGTAGAGCACACACTTATTATCCTCTCATTCTGGCTTAGTGACAGAGGCGATATTGCAAAGCGAAGCGCAGAGCAAAAGCTTACTAAACTCCTGAGCGACCCAGTTCCTCCTTCGTTGCGGACAGTTATTGTTGCCGACATCAAAGCACTTGAAGGTGGCCACGTGGGTTTTGATACTTAGATTTGCAGATTTAAAGTTTTTAACGTCCAGTACCGGCAAACGGGATAAATTATAGATAGTGCCTTTCTATTTCTTGCCTTATCAAACGATGCTTGTAAGCGCTGGCATCTCGCCGCGAATCTAGCGTCAGAGCTTGAGATCATTGTTATGTCGCCAAGCAATCGATTTTCATGATCTTTGCTAAGGCGTTCTGCAATCGCTATCATTAAGCTTTGACGGCCAGGTCGGTCCATTTGAACTCGATCACTAAACTTTAAAAAATTCGAAACGGTGCTCGGAAGCAAATCACATATACCGCGACCGGACCTTAAGCGCAACGATTTTCTTTTGTGGTAAATCTGTTGAGCATACTGCGGCCAACTTGGCATTTCAAATGGGAGGGTGGGCCAGTTGGCCCTGGCAAAATTGCTTCCCAGCCGAAAGGCCCGCGAGCGGCCGCTGCGCAAGCGACGATGGAGCCAAGCGGAAGAAACCGCCCCAAGCTGCACGCCGCGATTGACGCGGGTCGTGCGTAGCTTCGCTTGGGCTCCGCTTCCGTCGTCTTGCCCTTATGGCAACTGCCCCAAACCGTCGTCGGCCCACGTTTTGTCGCCCCGAACTCGTCAAGGCAACCATCTCCTTCGACTTCATCCACAGCACGCTCTAGCCGGGGGATGCAACGGGGGGGCCATTGCCCCCCCTTGCCGATGCGCCGCAGGCGCATCGCACTTCCGTGCTGTCATACAGCACACATCTTGCGGAACGTAGCCTTTTTCGTTCTTTTTCATATTTGGTTCTTTTTGCTTTGATCTGGTTTGGTTTTCAGACCTGCTTGTTTGATTTGTTCTTCTTTTTTTTGTATTTACCCTTTCGATTTTTTGTTTGTAGATATCTTAACTTTGCCACTTGAAGCTGGCTTTGGCTTTTCCTCTCTTCTCACCTATTGAACGGTAGTCCTACTGCCGATATGGAGGTGGTGCAGGATGGGAGACAGACATGGCCGATAAGCCGAAAATCGATCTCAATGGCAGGACGGCACAGGAGCTTATCGCCTTAAGGGACGAGATCGAAGCAAAGCTCTTGGAGCTCCAGGCCGAGGCGAAAGCGACCATGCTCGCCAAATGGCAGAGCGAGGCGGAAGCGGCGGGTTTGTCTGTTAAGGAAATCCTGGCGACCCAAGCGCCGCCAGCCACCCCGGACCGCAAGTCACGAAAGCCCTCGACGAAAGGCGCCCCCGTGACCCATCGTGGACCCAACGGCGAGACCTGGAGTGGACGGGGCCGGTTGCCGCGCTGGCTCGCCGCTATGGAAGCCGAGGGGCGAAAGCGAGACGAGTTCCGTATCTAGACATCGGGACGCCGCGACCGACCCTGTCAGCAGACGCCCAATGGCGGGCATGGGATCGATGATCAACTGGATGCTGCGGAACGAACGTGGAGCGGGTCATCTGCGGGTTCCGCAGCCTGACAGCGGCGTAGCCACCTCCCCTATCGGGGAGATGGCATCCAGCACCGCTGTAGTGGCGCTATCGCCCTACGCTGGGTCCGCATCTCCGCTGACGACGGGGACGAGAAACAGCACTCCTTGGCGTTGGGTGAGCTCGATGGGGATCAGGTCTAGCGAGATGACCCCGCCGGCCTTGTCACCCTTCCTTGCCCAGACGGCACCGATCTCTTTGGGGCGGGCAAGCTGATCGTTGCCGCTCGCATCTTTGCCGGTGATACGGGAGAATGTTACGCGGAACAGTGGACGGTCTGATTTCGTGGTGGTCATGGTCTTTTCCTTTCGCTTTAGCGGCTGGCCAATCCAGCCGATGCGCGGAAAGAACCAGGCGCAACGGCGCCCGCGTCATGGTCAACACGGGAGGGCTGCACGGCAGCCTGAATGGAGCGGGCCGGCCATTGATCGGGCGACGGCGTCTGGTAGGCGCATCGACATCAGGCTGGATTTGGCCTGTGCTGCGAAAGGACGGGAGCCAGCGCGATCATCGACACCTCCCGATGCCTTCCGCCGATATTCGTCGTATCCCGGTCAACCTGCGGGGATATTCCAACGATGACACCCTTCGATATCGGCGCAATCAGCGACGAGGGGCTGCGGCGGGAATATCAACATCTTCAGTCGCGCGTCAGATCAGTTGCGCGCTCGTTGAGGGAAGGTTACGGCCAAGGCCGCAAGCCGATTGAGTTCCGATACATAAACGACGGCAGCTTTAACGCCTATGCCGGCATGGATGCTGCGGCCTTCCGGATCGAAATCAATGCGTCGGTGCCGCTCTTCGTGACGATCTTGTTCTACCGCATTCTTTCCGACCGCAAGTTTCTACCCTTTCTCGACACCCGTGGGACGAGAGCCAGCCGCATGTCACTTCCGGCCGTTGTCGATCCATCGAACTTCGACCGCCGACAGACTTGGCATATCGCCCTGAACGGGATTCGCGCTTTTGCCGCCGGCACGATCGCCGATGCGTGCTCCAGCATCATTGCCTATCATGAGCTGGGACATATCGTCAGCGGCCATGTAGAGGCGCGTGCCGTGCTGGAGGGGAAGCATCGCGTCGCAGAGCTCTTGGAGCGGGCCATTGTGCCCGCGGAGATAGCGGAGCGGCGCCAAGCCTGGGAATATGAGGCGGACGGTGTCGCCAACACCCTTATTGCGCGCTTCATCGAGGAGCTGGTGGAGGAATGCGGTAAGAGTGAGCGGGTGGCCGCGGTCTTCGCCAGAGCCGACGGGCGGCATCTGGAGCATACGCTGGCCATTCTCGTCACCGCGGCGTTCGCTTTCTTCTCCTATGTGCAGGGCGTCCGGCGGAAAATCCGTAAAGTATCCTCTCATCCGGCGCCGATGGTTCGGGCTTATTATCTGAAGGATATGCTGTTTGCGATCTTTCGCCGGAAGGTTGAATTCGACCAACGGCTCTTTCTTGAACTGCTCGACAAGCGCATGGACGAGATGATTGGTGTGCTCGTCAAACTTGGGCTGATGGACCTGGATAGCTACACCGACGAGTACATCGATCAAATCGACGATGAGCTGGCGCGCCTCGCCGAACTGCAAATGCGATACCGCCCCGTTAGCGCCCCGTGGGCCTGGATCAGCTGGGACACCGTCGGATAGGGCGCTATCGGGCATGCTTTAGAAAGAGTGTGATCCGGCCGGTTGCGCGTTTGCCTTGAGGGACCAGGATGCGCTCCGCCAGCGTATTCAAGAGTTCCGCCCGGATGGGTGAGCCAGCGTCAGGTAAGGGTGCGGGCAGCGCAGTCTTTGGCGCATCCAGGACCACGAAAATGAAGATGTACTGACCAACTCGCTCGTCTTCGCGGAGCGGGTATGGTCGCCCCTCGCCATCGGTAGGTGGTGCCTCTCGGCGATTGAGGGTCGGCGCCTCCTCGCTGAGCGGCAGCAGATACCAAAGCGGCGTTTATAGGCCCTTGGTGCCTTCGGCTGCGGACGGCGCTGCGCGGCTTGGCATTCAATGCCTCGATCGCGTTCGTCGTGTAGAGGACACGACGGACCTCGGCCGGGAAGGCGTAGAACGGCACTACCTCGCCCAGGCGCGCCGCCAGCTCTGGCCGATGGCAGCGTTTTCCGGCCCCAGGGGCCGGCCTCGAAGGCTGCCAGAGCGGCTTCCGCTGCGGCGGGGTCGATGGCGCGGTAGATGTCCTTCAGCGCCGCCGCCACGGCCCGGCGGTCCTTCCAGGAGACAAAGTCCAAGCTGTGGTGCAGCAGGTGCACGATGCACGTCTGCACCGTGGCCTCAGGGAACACCGCCAGGATCGCCTCATGAAAGCCCTTCAGGCCGTCCACCACCGCCAGGAGGACATCCTCGACGCCGCGGTTGCGGAGCTCGTTCATCACCCGCAGCCAGAACTTGGCGCCCTCGTTCTGCTCGAGCCAAAGGCCAAGGATTTCCTTGGTGCCGTCGGCCCGGACGCCGAGCGCGATGTGCACCGCCTTGTTGCGGACCAGGCCCTCGTCCCTGATCTTCACCCGCAGGGCGTCGAAGAAGACCAAGGGATAGACCGGCTCCAGCGGCCGGGCCTGCCAGGTGGCGATCTCCTCCAGCACCGCGTCGGTGACGGCGCTGACCAGGTCCGGCGAGACCTCAATGCCGTAGAGCTCCAGCAGATGGCCGGAGATCGCGGGTGCTCATGCCGCGGGCGTACATCGACACGATCTTCTCGTCGAAACCGGGAAAGCGCCGCTGGTACTTGGCAATCAACTGGGGGGGCGAAGCTGCCCTGGCGGTCCCGCGGCACCTCCAGCCCGATCCGGCCGGTGTCGGTGACCACGCTCTTGCGGCCATAGCCGTTCCGGCTGTTCCCGACGCCGGCTTCACCCGCCAGGTGATGGTCCATCTCAGCGTTCAGCGCCCGCTCCGCCAGCGCCTTCTTCAGCTGATCCAACAGCCCGCCCTGGTCGAAGGCAGTCTGGCATCGGCACCAGACAACAGCTGGTCCAGCATCTCATCCGGGATCCGGGGCGCTTTGCGGCGGCCATGAGGGAACTCCTTCTTTCCCAGCATGACCGACCACACACGGAAATTCCGACAGACCCGGCGGTGGGCGCAAGCTAGCTCTACCTTCCGCCCTACAGCCCCGAGTTCAACCCCATCGAGCAGGCGTTCGCCAAGCTGAAGGCGATGCTGCGCAAGGCCGCTGAACGCCCCTTCGATGGCCTCTGGGCGCCATCGATCGCATCGCCGCAATCTTCACCCCAGCCGAGTGCACGAACTACTTGAGCTACGCAACCGCGGCGCGGAGGACCTTCTCCTGGCCGTTGTCGATGGCCTGAGGGGCTTCCCCGAGGTAATCCTGGCGGTATTCCCCGAGGCAACGGTGCAGACCTTCATCGTGCACCCGGTGCGCCACTGCCTGGGTTTGGTCTCCTGGAAGGACCGCCGGGTCGTGGCAGTTGCGCCGAAACACATCTACCGCGCCATCGCCCCGCTGCCGCTGAGGCCGCCCTGCCGGCCTTCGAGGCCGGGCCTTGGGGCCGGAAATACGCCGCTGTCGGCCAGAGTTGGCGACGCGCCGGCGCGAACGCCTTGGTTCTTCTTACCGAATGGAATGAGTTCCGCGCGCTCGATCTGAGCTGCCACGTTCAACGAAGGCGGGTACCGCACTACTCGATCTGCGAACAGTTATGATCAAGGGTTGATGCACAAGGCGGGATTCCGGTATCAATCAGTGGGTCGGCGGTAAGTTAAGGGTAGGCTGTTTCCCTTGGCCCAAGCCGGCGTATACGGCAGCTACAATTAGTACAAAATAATACAAAGGAGATCGCAATGGACTTCAAGCAACCAACCATCACAGTGTTTGGAAGCTGCCGCGTACACACGCCCTGCTCGATTCTGCATCAAAGAAAAGCTGCAGAAATGCATCAGGGTAATATATTTGGCTTTGCACACTACACGTCGGAAATATTCCAACAATTCGAGCTGATCACGGGATCCCGCCCCGTACCGTCGAGGTTGCGGCCATTTTTGAATATTCCGGACAATTGGCGAGTTCCGGAACATAACGATATCGCGGATTTTCATGACCAATTTGCGACGACAGACCTGTTCGTCGTCGAAGTGTCATCCATCCGTAAATTGCTCTTTAAGTCTGTCTATCTGCAAATTAACAGAACCCGAGAGCTTCTTGTGTCTGACGATAAGACACAAAAGAATTGGTGGCTGCCCCTGGTTAGACACGGCAGGAATATTATGTCGCAGTATAATTTTGAATCTGCCAATGATGTTCAAAGGGAGGTCGTTAATAATCTGAAGGTCGAAGATCAATCCTTTGAAGAAATTTTATCGGACATCAAGCGTATAAGGCGTTTTTTGAGAAAGCCCGTTCTTTTTGTGTCCCACTTCAACACAGACTACCAGGGAAAATCAGTGCCGCAACGCAGGCTGATCATCGAGGCGATGGAAGCCGCAGCGGTCGAGGCTGGTTGCAACGCCTTCGATCCGACACCTTACGTACTCAATGCCGGATTGGAAAATTCGATCCAGGATCTCGGCCACTATAAGCCGGCTTTTGAGATATGTATCGCCGAACGGCTGCAAGAGGCAATGCGAGCTACCCTCGCACCGGCATCATCCGTTCGAGCCAGAGCAAGGAGCAAGAGCACTGGCCGGGTCGCCAGTCAGCCACTCTCACTACGGTCCATGATCCGCGACAACGAGGCTGATGTGGGCGTCACCGACCGTACCCGGGTGCGGCATTTTGTGGCGCCGTTTCAAAAAAAGTTGAGCGTCAAACCGAATTCCCATGCTGCTGACATGATACGGCTGCTGGCACGCGGTCAGGCTGCGTCATGCATCGAGGTCGGCTGGGGCCTCGGTTTGTGGGCGGCGCGCGCCACACCGCATCCGTTGCTGGAAGGGCTAGATTTTACGACCGTCGATTACCCGTATTTTCTTCCTACTCTCCAACGTTTGGCTCCTGACCAGGCGTTCCGGCCGCTTTCGCAGAATTGGCAGCTTGTGTTACCCGACGGGAATAGCCAGCGCCGCATACTTCATCTGTCGGGCATCCTCGAGCGCGTGCCCGACCCTTTGGGTGTTCTCAAGGCTGCGGCCGAGTTGACGGAGCCCTCCTCGGCGATCGTTGTGAGCATGCGCCCTCTCACAGCCGCTTCGCGCAATTTGCCGGAAGACTGCTATCAGCAATGGACCGAAGAAGAATTCAAACGCCTTGCCGCTGCCGCCGGATTCCGCGTGTTAGCGCAGGCCAGCAATTCAGATTGGTGGTGCTATCTACTGGCATCGCCCGAAGCCACACTGGCTCAGCTCACAGGTGTGGAGGGGACTGTGATGAGCGGTATGACACTGCGCGTGGGTGGGTATGAGTACCGCTTCGAGATCGGCGTGGATGGCGTTCCACGACTCACCTCGGCCCCGTCGGACGCGCTACCCAAACTCGAAGCCTTTGAGATCGACGACCTCGAAAACCTCGACCACCTCAAGGCTTATGTGAGCACAGCAGTACAGGCGCATCCTCGTGAAATGAGGATGCCCACGAACGACTCGATTCTAAGGAGAATCGAAGAGAGCGTGCTGACGCGGAAGCCTTTGTCGGTAGTTAGGGTGAGCCACGCCGAAATCCGTGCCCTGGCATACCCAAACTTTTATCCCCCGGTTTGGCTGAATCGTTCCCTTAAAGTTTGCTTCGGCGCGGAGATCGAAGTCGGCGACTACGGTGCTTTCCTAAGCGATTTGGAAGCTGCTATCCGATCGTGCGACATTGTGGGCGTGCCGGATCCGCAATCCAGGGATCTTCAGCATGCTACCAACTCCATCCTACTTGATAAGGAAGGAATAACCACCGGGAAAGACAAATTTATCGGCGACCTGCATTTCAGATTGCTTAATGACGGCGTTCTCGACCGGTTGATAGCGAAATGTGCTAGCGTGTCGCTCATCACGTCCCGCAATATCCTCCATGGCTTCCGCCATAAGTATTCCCGGCCGGACGCAAGACTGATCCAAATTCCGGGCGAGGCTCGGTGGATGGGGGATAGCGTCCGCCGGCATGTTCCCGACGTCTACAATGAGATCGTGCGCGACTTGAAAGTACGTGAGCCCGGCGAACTGTTCCTTGTCGGGGCAGGTCTTGCGGCAAAGCGATACTGCCAACTCGTGCGTGATCAGGGTGGCATTGCTGTGGATATAGGCTCCGTGTTTGATCTTTGGGCCGGAGTGGCGACCCGGAGTGGGTTTGAAACAAGAACAGAGCTGAGCTTGGTGTGATGGTGATCCGAATGCCTGGCGCGCCTATACTAGAGTTTGTCGGCCATTTGGTTCGTGCAGGCAGGCTTCGGTGCTCACTACGCCCGCGGAGGCAGCTGACGGCGGCGCTTGCGGTTTCATTCGCTGCTCTAGTTTCGTGCGTCTCCTCACTTGCGTTAGCCGAGGAGCAGCACCCCGTATCGGAGGGCCTGGCTGGACGGCGGACGAAGATTTTGGTGAATCAAGTCCTGTATCCATTCCCCAATCCAAATTGCCCGGTGGACCAACCTGCTAGGGGAAGCTGTGTCGCAGGCCAAATCGCCCTCGCGCTGGCAATCCTAAACCTGCACCAGGAAGCGGGTCGCGTGGACGAAGCGAACCGTCTCCTGGGGACTGCGCTCGAGCGCACGGGCTTTGCGGTTGCAGCCGCGTATGGTGCTCCCGTACAGGATGCGTACCGTTCAAGGCCAGGCGCCGAAACCGTGGACTTTTCCTTCCTAGTGTCCACCCTATTGTTTCGGATTGTCGGGTTGTTCGGCGGTGAGACGCCATTGGTGGAGCACCGGCTTTCAGGCCAGGTAGACGAAGACATACGGAGGCTGTTTTTCGCTTGGGCGCAAGGCAACTGCCGGATCAGTGAAGCCGATCCGGTCAATGTATTGCGCCCGTGGGGAAGCGAGAATTTGGATCTGCAGCGTGTTCACACCTGCTGGGCCGCCGCAGAACTGCTCGAACAAGACCAGCGGTTTCGGAACAAGCCTTACAGCGACGGCTCGCACTCGTCAGCACAAAGGGCCGCCTGGACCGCTTACCTGAAAGCTTTCCTCCGATCACGCTTCATGTCCGGCCTTTCTGTGGAGTTCTTCTCGACGACCTATTCGAAATATTTCCTGAGCGTTGTTTACAACTTTATGGATTTCGCAACTGACCCGGCACTACGGGAGTCAAGCGAAAATTTCATTACGCTTTGGTGGGCAATTTGGGCTGAAGAGCAAATTGGCGGTGTACACGGCGGCAGCAAGGCACGAGCCTACCCTAGGCATCTGCTCGCCGGCAGACCGACCGATAACCTACCATGGCTCTACACAGGCCTAGGCGAATGCCCACGCGAGGCGTGGCACCCGGCCTACTTGCCAATGGTTACATCGCCTTACCGACTCCCGGGCGTGGTCGAGGACATCGCTCGGAACCCTCATAGATATGGCAGCTTCGCGGCTTGGACGCGCAACCTTGGCGTTGCAGCCGCGAAGTTTTCTGACGCCCGCTATTCTCTCTCGTCAGATCTAACCGCCATCACGCGCTACACGTTCTCTGCCCCCGGCTACGTCATGGGTGCGAGCATCGTCCCGCGCCTCCCCGCCGACCGGTGGGCCGCTATCAGTAGCCAGAACCGTTGGAACGGCGTGGTGCTGGGCGACAGCCTCGACGCTCGTGTCTACGCGACGCCCGCCCCTAAGGGAGGGCGTTCCACATACAATGCTGTGCTTGCAGCGCAGAGCCGTGGGACCCAAATCGTGCAGCGTCTCCCGTCTCCCTTCAGCCGCGGCACCGGCGACATGGCAATCTGGGTCGGCCCCCGGTTGCGGCGGATCGAGCGAGAAGGCTGGATTTTTGTCGAGGGCAGCGCCTACGTCGCCACCCGCCCAGTGTTTGGCGGCTATGTAGCCAATCCGACTGAATCGAGTTTCAGGCTACTGGACCAGCGATCGCCTGTCATCATCCAGGCCTCAGCGCGTTTGGATTACGAAAGCTTTGAAGCATTCCAGGCGGCTGTGCTCGCTGCGCCCCTGCGGGCAGACGCCGGGGAGGTGAGCTTCCAGGGCCTGGGAGGCGCCGGCCGCCTCCGCTTCTTCCGAGACAGCGACCGGCGGCCGGAGGTGGACAACAAGCCCATCGAGGCGCCTGCCGGCTGGGTACTTAGCAGCCCCTTTGTTCGGCAAGAGCTCGGTAGCAGCATGGTCGAAATTGGTGAAGGTTCTCGAACCCTTCAGTTGCGGTTTGACTAGGCTCGGCATTGTCACGTTCATTGCCCATGGCCTGAACGAGACGCCCAGGCGAAGCTGGCAGCATGAAGCCTGAGCGCACGACCTATCGCGGCTACCGCTTCCCTGCCGAGATCATCCACCATGCCGTCTGGCTCTATCACGTCTTCAGCCTGAGCCTGCGCGATGTCGAACTGATCCTGGCCAAGCGGGGATCATGGTCGCGCACGGGACCATCCGCCGCTGGTGCCTGGTGTTCGGCCAGGACCTCGTCTCGAAGCTACGCCGGCGACGGCCGCGGCCGGGCGACACCTGGCACCTCGACGAGGTCTTCCTCCGGATCGCCGGCAGGCTGCACTACCTCTGGCGCGCCGTCGACCATCATGGCGTCGTGCTCGATACCAGGATTGCCGGAATGCAGCGCGGCCAAGCGCTTCTTCAAGCGGCTGCTGCATGGAGTGCGGTATAAGCCGAAGCGCCTCGTCACCGACGGCCTGCGCAGCTACGGCGTGGCAAGGCGCGAGGAGTTGCCGCGGGTGAAGCATCGGCCAGCCGCTACCCGAACAAATAGGGCCGAGAACTCGCACCGGCCGACGCGCCGGCGTGAGCGGCAGAAGCAGGGCGTCAAATCGGCGGAGCAGGCGCAGCGCTTGCTGTCGGCCCATGCCTTCATCTATGGCCATTTCCGTCCGCTGCGGCATCTAATGATGGGTGGTCCGCATCGAAGGACGCGCGACAAGGTGTTCCGCATTTGGCGGCGGGAGACCTGCGCCCACTTGGCGGCGTAAGCTGTCACGAACTCCATCGTGCCCGCAGGCTCGCCAACTCGCCGCCTAACGTGACCATGCCTCCCAACGGCGCGGATGGACAGCAAAGTCGACTGGATTCTTCAGCTCCCTGACGATTTCGATAGCGATGCAGATCGCCTCAGCGACGCGCTCTGCGGCGTAGGCCACATCGGCGAAGGCGCGCAGGATGAAGGGGAAGCGCCACCGGGACGCCCGCAGCAGCGGGAGGTCGTGTCCCGGTCCCTGGAGGGAGGCCGCATGGCACTGCAGGACCAGCGAGCGGCCATCAGTGTCCACCATGGCGTGCCGCTTGCGACCTTGAACCTCCTTGCCAGCGTCGTAGCCCCGCGGTCACCGGCCTCGCTGCTCATGACACTCTGGCTCTCGATCACCGCCGCCGAGGGGCTGGCCTGCGTCTGGCGCGCTCGCGGTTGAGCAGGATCAGGTGGTGGTTCAGCGCCTCCCAAACGCGCGCGTCGCGAGAGGCAGCAAACCAGCCGTAGACGGTCTGGTGCGGCAGAAAGCAGTCCGGCAGCATCCGCCAGAAGTGCCGCCTTGCAGGGCTTAGAAGATCGCGTTGACCACCTCGCGCATCGGCCAACTCGGCAGCCGCCCCGCCGGCGATGGGGCGGGCAGTAGCGGTTGCAGCACCGCCCATTCCGCATCGACCAGGCCACTGGGAAAGCGCAGGCCGTCGCGCCTATGCTAGACGCGGGTGGTCGCGGTCCACATCGGGCAGAACATCCAACTCGGTCTCAACAACCCCTTGGAACCACACCCGCCGCGACCATCCAATCCGCATTCCCGCAGCGTTCAGAGACAGCCTCTAAGATGATCCGCATAACCAGCACTCAGCAGGCCCTTATCAGGGCCCGCTTTAGCGACGCCATCCTAGATTCGATACAATTTCTTGACGATACCGATGATCCGGTGGCGCAGTCCGTAATCGCCGCCGCATATCTGCCGGCCGGAATGGCAGCTGCTATCGGCATCGCCGCCGCCTCGCGCCATGGCTGGACTGTGCTGCAGGAAGTAATCGGCTACCGTGATGATCATTGGCGGGATCTGCACATGACCCCCGAAGAACGCGCCGAACTGCAAGACCGGGGCGTGCGGCTAAAAGCGCTGATGTTGGCTATTCAAGAATGGCAACAAAATCTCAGACAGAGTTAGTTTCTGGACTCATAACCAGCAGCAGCCGGCTGCGGCGAGGAAGTTGGCGGCCAACTTGTCGTAGCGGGTGGCGATACGGCGGAAGTCCTATAGGTGTTTGGTCCCGGGATGAAGTGGTGCGGGTTGATTCGCCGGTCGCCTCCGAGCGGGCCGGGTGCGGCCGATCCCGTCTCCCGCGCCATAGCGTACCAACGGATCGCGCTCGACACGCTCACCCCGAACCATGTCGCCGCCGCACGGCAGGACCCTCCCACCGCGACCACCCGCTCCCAAAGGTCGACCGACAGCGCCTTGGACATGGCCGTCGGCCTCCTCGCAGACAGACAGCTTGAATCAGATCCAACCCGCCTTGGGGAATCCCCTCCCGGTCTCTTACGTCAGATCTTGTCCACTAGGAGTCTGGCACACAGATGTGGCCCTAGTGCTCAGACGCATTCAGAAGATTCAGGTGCCAGCAGCGAGAGGCCCTTCACTGGGCGACATCTTCCCATCGGGGCTGCACCTTCCGTCTGGGTCAATGCACTAGAAAGGTAGCGCCACCGGTGACCAACACGCGCTTAAGCGTGTAGTCTTCGTTAATGTGATATGGCACAGTCGCCTCCGATTAATCTTAATCTAATGGTTCAATTTCAGCGGCCAACCGAAATGTAGTGAAACCCCGCTTCTCGCATTGTCTCCGGGTCATAGACATTGCGCAGGTCGAGCAGGACATTCCCTGCCATCGTCGCCTTCAGCTTTTCCGGCGAAAGGGCGCGAAACTCGTTCCATTCGGTCAGCAGCACCAGCGCATGGGCGCCCTTCGCGGCCTCCAGCGCGGAGTCGCAGAAGCCGACGGCGCCGGACAGCACCCGCCTGGCATGGGCCGGCTGCGGGTCAAAGGCGCGCACCGTGGCGCCGGCCTCCACCAGCCGCGGCACAACGACTAGGGAGGGCGCATCCCGCATGTCGTCGGTTTCCGGCTTGAAGGTCAGGCCGAGCACGGCAACGGCTTTGCCGGCAACGCTGCCGCCGCAAGCGGCGATGACGCGTTCCGCCATCTCCGCCTTGCGCGCCTCGTTCACCGCAATGGTGGTTTCCACCAGCCGCACCGGCGCGCCGTAATCCTGCGCGGTGCGGGCCAGCGCCAGTGTGTCCTTCGGGAAACAGCTGCCGCCATAGCCCGGCCCGGCATGCAGGAATTTCCGTCCGATCCGGCCATCCAGCCCCATGCCGCGTGCCACGTCATGCACATCGGCGCCGACCCTCTCGCAGAGATTGGCGATCTCGTTGATAAAGGTGATCTTCGTGGCGAGGAAGGCATTGGCGGCGTATTTGATCAGCTCCGCCGTCTCCAGCCTTGTTGTCAAGATCGGCACCTCGATGAGGTTAAGCGGGCGGTAGAGCCGGCGCAGCACCGCCGCCGCGCGCTCGCCGGACGGCCCCTCCTCCACTCCGATCACCACCCGGTCCGGCCGCATGAAATCGCCAATAGCGCTGCCCTCGCGGAGGAATTCCGGGTTGGAGGCGACGCTGATGGCGAGGTCCGGCCGTGCGCGACGGACGATCCGCAGCACTTCCTGCCCGGTGCCGACCGGCACGGTGGATTTCGTCACCAGCACCAGCGGGCCGGAGGCGGCCTTCGCCACCTGCTCGGCGGCGGCATAAACATAGGTGAGATCGGCATGGCCGTCGCCGCGCCGCGTCGGCGTGCCGACGGCGAGGAAGACGGCATCCGCCCCCCGCACCGCCTGCTCCAGCTCGGTGGTGAAGGTCAGGCGGCCATCCCGCGCATTCTCCTCCACCAGCTTGTCGAGCCCCGGCTCGTAGATGGGGATGCGGCCGGCGCGCAGGGCGTCGATCTTACCAGCATCGGTGTCCACGATGCAGACGTCGGTCCCGAACTCGGCGAAACATGCGCCGGAGACCAGACCGACATAACCCGCGCCAACCATCGCCACTCGCATCTACGTAATCCTTATGCAAAGCCGAAAGCGCGAAGTTCGGAAAGCGCCGCCGCGATCGGCGTAAATCCCATAACGGACTCGATTGCCGCAAGTCGCATTAACCGGATCTCCTCGCCACTCATTGAGAGCATCCGCTCGACAACAGTGAAAATCTCGGCTTCATCTCGAGTGTCGACAAGAAAAGAATTCCGACCATCTTCAATGAAATCGGAAGCTCCACCAACAACTGGAGCGAGGGAAATGGCGCCACATGCCATGGCCTCCGCTGCTGTGCGGCCAAAAGCCTGATAATCAGAAAGATCGAGAAAGAAATCCGTCTGCTGAAGCAGCGAAGCTACCTCTGTTTGTAGCAGCGAACCCATTACCTCAATACCGTTATAAACCGGCACTTTGAAAACATGAAGATCGGGTAGGTCGCCACCAAAAGTACGTATCTCGACCTGGTCGCCATACTTGGCTTTGATTCTAGCAAGGATGCGCATCGTACGATGCGGAGCCCGACGAGGTGTAAAAGGTCGCACCATGGCCGAGATCACTCGCTTATCCCCGGGAGACCGCCGAGTGGGATGGTATATGCCAAAGTCAATGCTCGGCACCACCACAGAGACGGAATGCATATGCACTGCGTAAACGATGTCTCGCAACCAGCGGGTCTTAGCAAAGTAAGTGCAATCTTTCAGAATATTAAAAGATGATACTGCAATATTCCAGTGTTGAGAGTTTACCTCATAAAATAGAGGCTCGTAATCCTGAACATAGTAGCCGGCACGAATAGGATTCTTAGCGATAGCAAACGCTTCCGCGATCGAATGTACAGACGTATTAGTTGTCGCAACCACCATGTCGAAGTTAGTAAGCGTCTCCCCCAGATCCTTCGGACCCGTAAACACGCCGACATCGGTCGCCACCCAGCCGAAGCGGCTGTAGTTTTTTTTGAAAGATCCTATATTTTTCTCATTAACTAAAATAGTGGCATCGACTCCAAGAGCGCGCATGGCTGTGACTTCCTGCACAACTGAGTGCGCACCACCGCCGCCCCCGGATACGGGGAGAATGAACGCAATGCGTGCCATCCTAGCGCAACCGGGTCCGGAGGTCAGCGAGCTGCGATCTCACACGCGTCAACGTTGGATTATCTTGCATGATCTGCTCCAAAGCCGCGGTAGAGGTGCCGACATGCTTGTTCATCAGCTCCATAGACCCAGCTCGACTAAGAGGCTTTCGGCCTTTCGTGCCAAAAGTCACACTTTTCCTGTGATAGACGAAGCAGTCATCGGCCAACAGCAGCTTAAAGCCGGCTTTCGTCGCCCTTAGACAAAGGTCCGTCTCTTCGCCATATCCAATAGGAAAGGCATCTTCATCGTATAAACCACAGCGTCGAAAAACCTCGCGATGAATCAACGTACAGAACCCGTTGAGGAGTGGTAAGGAAGGATAACCGCGTTCGGAAATTTCGCTGAGGACGCTCTGCACTCGAGGGACATCATCTGGCTCAATAAATTCATTTTTGGACCAGGTCCCATTTGGTTCCTTGACATTAGGAATAGATTGCCAAGTTGCCGCATTTGACAACGGCCCGACCATTCCAGCATCTGGATCAGACATTGCGGCATCGTGCATTTTCGCTAGCCAGCCATGTGAGACGACCGTATCGCTATTAAGGATGACCACCCATTCGGCGGAAGTGGCCTTAACAGCTTCATTGATGGACTTTGTATAGCCCTTGTTAAAGGTGCGGTCCAAAATGATAAACCGGGGGTCACTAGCCACAAAAGTACGCAACATTTCCCGGGTATGTTTCCGACTACCGTCGTTTATAATTACCGCCTGGAAGGGAGTCGTGGTTTCTCGCTGAATGGATTTTAAACATTCGACAACGACCGAGTCGCCATTATACGCCGGCACAACGATCTGTGTGAAGGGGTATTGACTTGACAGGCAAAGGGAAGATGCAAACGTGGCTTTCTCTTTAGCATCATCAGCCGTAGTCTGGCGCAATGGGGGTAACAGGGAATTAAATAGCTCGGCTTTGCTATTGGCCCGCGCAAGCTCACTGCACTTCTCAAACGCCTCAGCTAGACGAACGTCTTCGAAAGAGGCGAAACCTTCCGATGGCGGTTCATAAGGTCGGATGATTTGCGCCGGAAAGAAGCGCACGGAGCGGCATCGCTCGACCAGCAGTCCGATATGGAGGACCCGGGCTGCGGCCAGCTTTTGTTCTTTGTCCGTTAACGCAACCGCGTAAGTTAAAAGCGTTGGACGGCGGAAAATCCGCCCTCGGGAAAGGCGCCGAAGTTTTTCGAACCCCTCATTGGTTTGGCGGGTGAGCCAAATCTCGCACGGGCGCTGCATCAGCACCTCCTCCGCCGCACCGAGTGCCACCTCGAGAGAGAAGTCGGTCAGTGCTTGGAGCTGCTGAAATTTACGCAGTGCAACACGGTGGTGAATCCAGAGCGTGGAGGGGTGCTCAGCTTCTATACGTACTCCGTAGTAAGATGAATTTCGCGAATCGACCGGCCTAGTTTCAGCGACCATAAAGCTGGCATTACCAGCTTTCTCACCAAGAGCCACTACCAAGCCTGGCGTAATCTCCTGAACAGGCGAGGAGAGCGGCCCCTGCAGGCCATTCGGCCAAAGGGCTAAGTCTGGATTGACAAATGGACTTAGAGCTTGCGCATCGGCTAAATGCCGAAGTGTTGGCAATTCTATGCTAATAGGTGAACCAGGAAGCTCCCGGTCGTGATCGGCATGAAAAACACAAATCTCGTGCTGCTTACCGTCATGATAAGAGTGCGGAATCTGCCACTGGAAGGCGAAGCAGCCGTGACTGATACCTGCAGCTACCAGATCAGCACGAAATTCCTGCGGGTTAAGCGACACCAAATGCTCACCGTCGATGTGAATGTTCACACTGGCCGGTTGCGTCGGCTTAGCTTCGTTCCACGCCCAACCACATACGGCGAACTCGTCACTAATAAGATCTAGAGCACCAATGGGGGCTTTGGGGCCATCGGGTGCCAAGCTGGCATTGCGATGCCCAACGGCCTGAGGCGGCTTCTCGCCCACCTTAGCCTTTGCCTCTTTGGCATTGCCTTCCATCGCCTCGCCTCTTTCCTCAAAATACACAGCGAGCTCAGCACAACGAGCCTAGCCTGATTTAACCGCCGCCCCATGCTGGAGCCGCCGTACGTGTCGAGGACACGCACAAAGCAAGCCTCGAACAACTTCCCGCCCCGGAAGCCGCTGTTGCGATCTTCAGGCCGCGTTTTCCCATATATAAAGAGACTTCCCTGCTGCTGCTTTCTGCAGAGCCGAGCGAAACCGACCGACATCACGTCGACCGAAAATTACGCGAAGCGATCGAAAGGTGTTGGCGAGCGCCTCGCTACCGTCATTTCCGACGGCTGAACTCTCTAGGTTGATCGGCTCTGCCGCAGCAGAGCCGAGCCCAAAGATGCCAAGTCCGACCAAGCTCAGAGCCTTGCCGTTCCGCCGGGCGAAATTGAGGTAATCAGAGATGTTTGGCTTATACTGGATTCGCTTATGGTCATTAGAAGCCAATGCAGCCCCGCGCACTGCCAATTCGGCATCAGCATCAAAATAAGAATGCTGAATTACGCTATAATTACGGGCGGCACGCACCAGATTAGTAAGAGCCTTCTCAAAGGCCAGCCGCCCTTGGAGCTCTGGGAGCAGGTCCAGTGCAAATGTCGCAACGGCAACATTCCTCCCCTCGAACTCCAGCAGATTGCCGACTTGCGCAGAAATTCCTTTTGCCTTGCAAGTCTCAACCATCTGCGATGAAGTGTCGATGCCGAGCCCCTCACCGGGCTGCAGGGACGCGGCGAAAGAAAATGATCCACCGGAACCACAGCCGAAGTCTATAAACTGCAACTGCCGTTCAAGAGTAGCGGCCACGTTGATTTCTTTCATAGATTTTCGAACTACAGTCATTTTCGCCTCCGATCTCATCGCGATCGATTTCCTGGTAATCTTCGACTCGAAGTGTTACCGCATAATCAACGGGAAGGCTGTCTCGGCATCGACGTATCCGCAACATATTAGTTGTGGTGCATGGCGGTGATGAGCAGCAAGCCAGCTGCTTGGCAATGCGGTCGCTGGTCGCAAGCCTGAAGTATTTGGCAGCGCTGCAGCAGCATTATCCCGTCTCTCCGCTCTTGCACCCCGACTGTATTTTTTAGACAGCCTGAAACTGTCCTTGCATCGCGTAGGAGTAGCCCGGAGCTCTCCGCTGCAGCGCACAAAACGTTAGCATCTGACGAACGGCAGTCAAACCGATTTTTCGCCCAGCAGTGGATGGACGTTCCTCTAAGAGGCCGCTTGCGTGGTTCAGGCTGGGTTGATGAGAGCCTCGGTTGAGGCGAGGACGGCAGCGCAGGTAATGCGGGCTACGGAGACGTCGAGACGACCAGCGCGGTCGCAGGGTAGGCCGCCTCAATGGGTGAGCCAACCGAAGCTGCGTTCGATGACCCGGCGCCGGGGCAGGATGGCGAAGCCCTACTGAGGTAAGCGTCAGCTGATGGCCGCCTTGTGGTGATGAGCGTTGCTCGCCGATGTGGTGAGCATGACAGATGTGATGATCTCGCCTGTGTTTTCTGAGAGCCCGTCTCGAATCTCATCTGCAACGGCCGAGGCGGCGTAGCAGCAGCATGACGGAGGCGGCGTAGAGGAAGGCCTCGGCGGAGGCGACGGAGGCCTCGACGTCCTTAGCGAGACGGCGGTTGCGGCCGATCCAAGCGAAGAAGCGCTCGACCACCCACCTTCGCGCATGGACGGCGAAGCCGACCTCCCCCTTCGGCTTGCGCACGATCTCGATGCGGATGGGGCTGGCACCCGCGACGCGCTCGCCCGCGTAGCCCGCATCGGCGAGGGCGAGTTCGACGAAGGGCCATCGTGACCGCGAGGCGCGTAGCAGCGGCGGCGCGCCGTCGCGGTCCTGCACGCTGCCGGGGTGGGCGTGCAGCACCAGCGCGCGTCCGTCGGTGTCCACCCATGGCGTGCCGCTTGCGGCCCATCACCTTCTTGCCCGCGTCGTAGCCGCACGGGCCGCCCGCCTCGGTGGTCTTCGTGCTCTGGCTGTCGATCACCGCTGCCGTCGGACTGGCTTCGCCGAACTGCAAATGCGATACCGCCCCGTCAGCGCCCCCTGGGCCTGGATCAGCTGGGACACCGTCGGATAGAGCGCTACCGGGCATGCTTTAGAAAGAGTGTGATCCGGCCGGTTACGCGTTTGCCTTGGGGGACGGCCAGGATGCGCTCCGCCAGCGTATTCAAGAGTTCCGGCCGGACGGGCGAGCCAGTGTCAGGCAGGGGTGCGGGCAGCGCAGTCTTCGGCGCATCCAGGACCACGAAAATGAAAGTGTGCTGACCAACTCGCTCGTCTTCGCGGAGCGGGTATGGGCGCCCCTCCCCATCGGTAGGAAGAGCATTAGTGCCTCTCGACAATTCAAGGGTCGGCGCCTCCTCGCTGAGCGGCAGCAGATACCAAAGCCCATGCCGGCCGTGAAAAGCGATGGCGCGGCCAGGGATGGGCGCATCGATCTCGAAGTAGAATTCATCCATGAGGGCGAGGTCGGCGGGGTCTACCGGATGGCGCCGCGCGAAATCTAGCGCGCCAAGCCACGGCTCGCCCTTTAGGACACGAACCTGCAGCGAGGGGTCGAGTTGCCGAAGTGCCTCCCAGCCTGGCGGACCGTCGATAACGCGAGCAGCGCGTAGTTCGAGAACCGTAGTATGGACCGCAGCGGCGAGCGCCGCGTCGTGCCCGCGGAGCCATTCATACAGCTTCCAGGCTTTCGCTACCGCTATACGCCCGCTGGCTAGATTGCTCTCGTACTCCGTCCCGACGTGATCCCGCGGGCCAAACGCCTGCCGAAAAACCTCGCTCCAGGGAAGGCCAAGCCGCTGCCGAAGGGCGCGTACCGGGCCACTCAGGCAGGCCCGTTCCCGGTGCGTGGATTTCGACCAGTCGATGGAGTCGTCGCCCATTAAGCCGTCCCGTACCGGATTACCCCATCTTGCCTGCTTTTCGTACCGGATGGCGACCGCCTACGGCTTGCGTTGGCCAAGGAGGGCTTCGCATGCCTGAAACGGACGATCGCACATTAGAGCTTACCCGGCTGCCGCCGGGCCGCAAGCTGTCGTTCCAGTCGGTGACCCTGCTGGTCTGCGCGATCGCCTCGGCCGGCATCCTGGCGCTGGCCTTGCCCAACATCATCGGCGGCGACGGCTTCGGTGTCTGGATGAAGATCGCGCTGCTCGCGGTCGCGGCGATGGCGGTGTCCTATGGGGTCAATCGCCTCGCCGTCGAGCGTGGGGCGCCGCTGGCCAATATCGGCTATGCCGGCGCCGGCATCGCATCGGTCTTCTCCATCCTGGCGGTGGGGACTGGCCTGTGGACGGCCACGTTCTCGGGCCTGGTCCTGAAGGATGTCGCGCAGCTGAAGCTGGAGGAGCACGGCGCTAAGCTGACCGCAGTCGTGGCGGCGCAGAGCCAGGCGGCATCGCAAGCGGCCCGGGTCGTGCCGGCGATCAGCGCCGTAGTCGCGGATCTGGCCGCAAAGCGCGACTGCGAAATGCGCAGCTCCTGTCTCTCCGGCAGCGGGAATGGCGGCCGGGGGCCGGTGGCGCGCATCCTGGAGGAGCGGCTGGGCCGGGCGGAAGCAATTGCCGGCCAGGTTCTGGCCGGCAGCACGGCGCGGCCGGAGATCATCGCCCGGCTGGAAGAGATGCTTGGTCGATACCAAGACATCTTGCGCTCAGGCGACGGCCGGGCGAAGGAGAAGCGGTCTCAGCTCCAGGCCTTGGACGGCCACATCCGCCAGGCGCTCGGCGAGCTGGGCGAGGCGGTTCCCCGGATGCTGGTGGCCGCGTTTGCCGGTGAGCTGGCGAGCGGCGTCGATATTCCCGGCCGGACGGATGTCTCGCGGCAGCTGACCGGTATTCTCCGAGGCCACGCCGCTACGCTGCGCAGCGTGATCTCGTCGATCGGCGACCGCGGGCCGCAATTGCCGGCCTTCCCCGGCCAGGTGGGGGTGGCCGATGCGCTCGGCTATGTCGGGCATTTCGCGCCGATTGCAGCGATCACGGCGGTGGTCGAGCTGATCTTTCCCACGGTGCTGTGGGTCTACGCCTTCCTGACCTATCGCTGGGCCATGGAGCGCACCTCGCCGCGGCAGCCGCGCCGCGGAAGCGACGAAGACGAGGCCGTACAGCATCTCTTCGCGCTGCGTCAGCCTGCCCTGGGCGGCGAGGTGATCGAGATCGCCAAGCGCGGGCCGCAAAAGGGTGATCCGCGCCGACTTGGTCGCCACGATCCGGAGCGTTGACGGATGCAGAAGATCCGCCCCCGCGTCCGCAGCGGCAAGGTCAATCGCTCCTTCATCCTCGGCGCGGCCTTTCTCGGCCTCGCCTGGTGGAGCGCGCCGGGGCCGGGGAGCGGTGGCGTCCAACGCTTCTACCATGGGGTAGCGCTGATCTGCACAGCGGCCTGCGTCGCCCAAGGCTTGCGCCTGCTGGTGAAAGACTACCGCACCCGCCGCGACCTGGCGCTCAGCCAGCACGTCACCGAGGATCATGGATCGGCCCGGCAATCAACGGCCGCGGAACGCGCAGCACGCGGCATGGCGGTGCAGGACTACGGCGAGCTTCTCGGCCTCGATGACGATGGCCGCCCCGTCTGGCGGCCAGCAAAGACGCCTTTCATGCTTTGGGAGAGCCCGCCCGGCGGGTTCAAGACCGTGGCCGGCGTGATGGGCAGCATTATGCACCGCGCCCGGCTCGGCTTCTCCATCGTCGCACCCGACGTCAAAGAAGAGCTGGCGATGATGCTGGCGCGCGGTCTGCGCCGCGCCGGCTATGAGGTGTGGGTGCTCTCGCCGTCGAAACATCACCTGGATGTCGTCGGCGAAGCCGTCGTCAACCCTTACCAGGCCGTCATTGACGCCATGTATGGGGATGACAGGCAGCGTAAGGACGCCGTCAAACTTACCGCGGATCTCGCGGCAATCCACTACCCGCTAAAGAGCGAAGAGAAGAATCCGTATTTCGCTCATGGCTCTCGCAGGGTCACTCTGGTCGTCATCCTGAGCACCGCATACATCGATCCGGCCAACTGCACGCCGACGACAGCGTATCGCCTGCTGGCCGATCCCACCGCCTTCCTGAAGCGCTGCCAAGACATCGTCAGCAAGTGGGAGAGCTCGCGGCCGAACGATCGCATCCTGGCGGTGCTCAGGACCGAAGCGCGCAACATGCTGCATCGGGCGAAGAAAAACGAGGAGAACTTCGCCTCCTTCCTCGAGGGCGCGAGCCAGCGCTTCATCCCCTTCAACCCGGCCGGCCATCTGGGCGATTACGGACAGGCGGCGATCCACAATCTTAAGAGCCTGCGCGAGCGGCAGATCATCGTCTTCATCATGACGCCGCTGAGCCACATGCGGGAATTCTCGGACTACATCTCGCTGATCAACCACAACATCATCGCGGCCTGCAAGGCGCGGCCCAATGGCCATCCCATCCATATCGTGGGCGAGGAAGCCCTCAATTACCGCTTCCACGACCTGGTCTCTGACTTAGAGACCATGCGCCAGCTCGGCGTGACCGCGGACTTCTACATCCAGGGGTTTGACGGGCTCGAGGAGCGTTACGGCAAACAGGCAGCGGCAGCCATCGAGGCCTATTCCGATGTCCGTGTTTACGCCGGCCTTAATTCCCTGGCCCGCGCCAAGCATGTCAGCGAACAGCTCGCGCGGACCACGATCCGAACGCAGGAATACAGCTATCAGGCCTCGGTGAAGGACATCGGCCTGTCGAGCCGCGAGACCGCGCGTCCGCTGATGACGCCGGACGAGGTGCTGGCCATGCCGCGCGATCAGGCCTGGGTATTCGTGCGCGGCATGCATCCGGTGCGCGTGAAGCTTGTGCACTACGGCCAGGTGACGCCCTGGCGGGATTGGGTGGACCCGAGCCCGATCACCGGCACGAGGCTGCGCAGCAAGCCAGTCATTGAAGTCAGTTACCCGAAGAAGGAAGGCAAGAATGGCTGAGCGCAAGGCGATGGGCGGCCCGCTGCTCGTGGCGCCCGTGAGGGCGCGCAATCTGCTCTGGCTTGCCGTGCTGGGCGGCGGCTGGCTGGCGGCGACCATCTACGGCACGCCGCATTTGCGGGTGAGCTACGTTTGGTCCGGCCCGCGCGCCAGCCCCTACTATCATCGGTGCAGCTACTGGGGGCTGCATCCCTACGAGCTTGTGCGGGCGAATGGCGACTGCCCGCTGGTCGCCTTGGCGCATCGCCAGGAGCGATAGGCCATGGCGAAGAACGCCGGGAAGGCCGGCGCGGCCGGATCGGCATCTGCCGATTTCGAGCAGGCGACGCCGAAGAGCTTCACGCGCGCCGGTGGCAATCCGGCGACGGTGAAGGCGCTGTCCGCTGTCGAGCGACGTGCGGCCAAGCTCAAGGCGAAGGCGGTCGAGCACGCGCGAAGGTTTCAGGATCGCTGGACGGCGAAGGAGGCGATCCGGATCTGGCAGAAGCGGCTGGAGCAGCAGGCCAAGCATCCGGCACCGCCGGGTGAGGAGCGTACAGTCTTCCCGGAGGAGGTGCTCAAGCTGGCTTCCCGGGCAGTGCAAAGCCGCACCGCGCGGCGCCTGGCCACGATCAATGGCATCAAGGCGCGGATGAGCAACACCATCGTGCGCAACATGGACTCTCCCAAGCTGACCCGAGCCTTCACCGGGGCGGCTGGCGATCCTGCGCCAAAACCCGAACGTCAGCAGAGGAGGCAGCCGTGATCGAATGGCTTGATCGGATCCCGGATTCGATGGCCGGGGTTTTGGTCGCCTCGGCGCTGTGGCTCGGCTTCAACTACGTGGTGCTCGCGCCGCGCGCCATGGAACGGCAGCAGGTCGCCACGACGATCCCGAGCTGTGCGGACGCGTTGGAGCGCCGTCAGCAGCGTCTGCAAATCCCCGGCATTGGCCTCGGGGACACGTTGGGCTTGCCCGAGCTGCGGGCACTGGAGCAACGCCTGCGGGACCTGGCGATGCCGCGGCCTTTGTCCTCGGCCGAGAGGACGGGGCGCTGCACCTGCGCCGCGAAGCGCGCCGAGGCCGCAATGCGCTTCGACTACACCATTCATACCGCCAGCTTTCGCCTGGTGGAGCCGCAAGCCATTGCCGGCGTCGTCGATAGCGTCATCGACGTAGCGGTCAGCAACGTGTGCGGCATCCCTGCCCTTTCAGGTGTTCGATAATCATGGCAAAGCGCGTGTATGACGACGGGACGTATCTCGTCACCGAGGCGATCGTGGCCACGCCGCGGCGCTTCTATCCTGTGGCGAACACGACCGCCCATATTCGGCGCGATCCCCTCTGGCTGGCGCTGGGCATTGCCGGGTTAGGTCTGGCAACGCTTGGCGTCTACGGCGACCTCCTGCACCAAGGCGAAAAGGCCGGGCTGCTGGCAGTCTGTCTGGCCGGCCCCGTGGTGGGTCAGCAGGTCAGCATCCTGTCGATCGACGCCGTCGGACATAAGCGGGCCCTGATCGTCGGTCTTAAGCCGCGCATCCGGTGCCTTTACAGGGCGATCCGGGCCGTCCGAGTCGTCGATAGTGGCGGCCAGGCGGCCTTCAACCATGATTTCCAGGGCGAAAAAGGAACAAAATAGGATTTTTCTCCTTTTTTGTTCACTTTTTGTTCTTTTTAAGATATAGTACCCAATCCTGTGAGCAACTCGGTAAGAAAGGCAGGAAGACGTTGACGGCCAACGGCAGCAACAAAGAAGATCGGAAGGAAGGAGCGCCCAAACTCAAAGGGCGGGATCCGCGCGTCCTTGCTTTCGTGCGGCTGCTCGCCCGCCAAGCTGCCGACAAGGATTACGCCCATCTGCTGCGAACCTCCGGCAAGGCGCCTCAACCGCAAGCGGAAAAGGAATAGCCATGCCGCGCGTCGCCATCTACGCTAGGTACTCATCGGACAATCAGCGGGAAGCCTCGATCGAGGATCAGGTCCGCATCTGCCGCGAACGAGCTGATCGGGAGGGTTGGTCAGTTGTTCGGGTTCATACGGATTACGCCATCTCAGGCAGCTCGCTTCTTCTGCGACCTGGCATCCAGGCGCTTGTCCAGGATGCGTTGGCGGGAAAGGTGGACATCGTCCTTGCTGAATCGCTGGACCGCTTCTCCCGCGATCAGGAAGACATCGCTGGCGTCTTCAAGCGCACAAAGTTCGCCGGCGTCATGATGTTCACCCTCTCAGAGGGCGAGATCACCGAACTCCACATCGGCCTGAAAGGCACGATGTCGGCCCTCTATCTGAAGGACCTGGCGGACAAAACGCGGCGCGGATTGCGGGGCCGAGTTGAGAAGGGCCTGTCAGGCGGCGGGAAGTGCTACGGCTACGACGTCGTGAAGCGGATCGCCGATGATGGTGACTATACCCGCGGCGAACGCTCGATCAATGAGGTCGAAGCTGAGGTCGTCCGCGGCATCTTTGCGGATTATCTGCGAGGCTTGTCGCCCAAGACCATCGCTGCCGCCCTTAACCGTTCCGGCGTCAAAGCACCGTCCGGGGGCGAGTGGGGCGCCAGCACGATCTACGGCAATCGTGAGCGGGGCACTGGCATCCTCAACAATGAGCTGTACATCGGCGAGCTGGTGTGGAACCGGCTGCGCTACGTTAAAGACCCCGACACGGGCAAGCGCGTATCCCGTATGAATCCAGAGACCGATCTCATCCGAAGATCTGTTCCTGAATTG
Organism: Siccirubricoccus phaeus; assembly: GCF_008360935.1. Taxonomy (GTDB): domain Bacteria; phylum Pseudomonadota; class Alphaproteobacteria; order Acetobacterales; family Acetobacteraceae; genus Siccirubricoccus; species Siccirubricoccus phaeus. Next base: position 1,140 of record NZ_SRXO01000002.1, on the reverse strand, counting down.
CGGATTGTCGATCAGGGTCTTTGGGATCGCGTCAAAGCGATGCAGGGCGAGCTGAACAAGAAGGACAAGCCGCTCTGGGCCAAGAACCGGCCCAAGAGCCTCTTCGCCGGTCTGACACGCTGTGGCAGTTGCGGTGGCGGTTTCACGACGATCGCGACCGACAGGCTTGGCTGTGCCGCAGCCCGGAACAAAGGCACCTGTACCAACCGACAGCTGATGCGGCGCGAAGAATTGGAGGGTGCAGTGCTGCGGGCACTACGTGATCACCTGATGGATGAGGAGCTCTGTGCCGAGTTCTGCGCAGCCTATACCGCGCGGATCAATGAGCTACGCAGACGGCACAACGCCTCCATCGATCGCTTCAGGGTGGAGCAGGCAAAGCTCGAGCGCGAGCGGCAGCAGATCATCCGGTCTATTGCGGAAGGGGTGCCGGCGGAGCTGATTCGGGACAGGGCCGTCGTCATCCAGCGTCGGCGAGAGGAACTCGAGCAACTATTGAACCAGACGGAAGAGGCCCCGGTCCTATTCCACCCGAACATGGCGAACCGGTATCAGAAGGAAATTCGCAACCTCATCGCCTCCATAGCGGACGAGGCAACGCGAATCGAGGCGGGGACCATCCTGCGCTCGCTGATCGACAAGATTGTGTTGACGCCCAGGGAGGGCGGCAAAGGCCTGACAGTGGACCTGGTTGGCGACCTGGCAGGTATCCTCTCTATCGCCACCAAGAGCGGCAGGCTCACCGTCGCGGGTGAACTGTCAAAACTTCAACCTGTGAATGAAACGGCGCTGGACAACAGCCCTGGATCGATCAGCGACTGCTTAGCAGAGGCCGCTATGACAGTGGCTGGCGGACACCTACCTAGCCAAGAACGCCGAGCAACCCCGACATCCCGGATAGTCCGGGACGCCGAGGCTGTAGTAGCGGTGGTTGCGGGGGAGCGATCTGTCCACGAACGCAAAGCAGCCCAAGACCGCCGGACTATCCGGGATACCTGGGCTGCGCTAGCGGTGGATGCGGGGACAGGATTTGAACCTGTGACCTTCAGGTTATGAGCCTGACGAGCTACCGGGCTGCTCCACCCCGCGGTGGTGTGGTGTGTGGCAGGTGGGTTTTCCGAGGATCCGGCGAGGTGGCCC
>NZ_SRXO01000019.1 GCF_008360935.1 Siccirubricoccus phaeus | reverse complement strand
CACCCTCAACGCCATCCTCCGCACCCGGAAGCCCTGGAACCCCACGCATTCCAGCCAGAACATGAACACAGCGAAATAACCGCCAAGACAGTTGCTTTGAACCCTTGAGTCCGGACCCGTCGGTCGAAGCGCCAAACTCAAGGTTTCCAAAGGCCCTTCGGCCTTTGGTGGGGGGTCGGGGAGGGCAACGCCCCCCTCGTGCCACGGCGCCGGTCATACCGGCACATACCCCCGCGCCAGCGCCAGCTTCGTCCCCCGGTGATGCGCGTGGCAGATCGCCACCGCCAGCGCATCCGCTGCATCGGCGCGCTTCAGCGTGGCCCCCGGCAGCAGCCGCTTCACCATCGCCTCCACCTGCGGCTTCTCGGCATGGCCCGTGCCGACCACCGCGCGCTTGACTTCCATCGCCTGGTATTCCGCCACGGGAATCCCGGCCAGCGCGGGCGCCAGCAGCACCACCCCCCGCGCCTGGCCCAATTTCAGCGCCGCGCCCGGGTTCTTGTTGACATAGGTATGTTCCACCGCCGCCTCATCCGGCCGCCATGCCTCGATCAGCGCCGCCAGCGCCAGGTGCAGCGCCCGCAGCCTTTCGGCCAGCGGCGCATCGGCGTCGGTGGAGATCACCCCATCCCCCAGATGCCGCAGCCGGCTGCCGGCGCTTTCCACCAGCCCCCAGCCGGTATGCTGCAGGCCAGGGTCGAGTCCGAGCAAGCGAACGCTATGCATGGCGGTCCGATTCACGCGCCGGTCCGGCGCATGCGCCGGACCGCTGCGCCGCGGCGCCCCGCGATCGGGCGATCATGCATGGCCGTCCGACTCACGCTGCGCTCCTCGCTGCGCCGCAGCGCTCCGCGATCGGACGATCATGCATGGCCGTCCGATTCACGCTGCGCTCCTCGCTGCGCCGCAGCGCTCCGCGATCGGGCGATCATGTATGGCCGTCCGATTCACGCTGCGCTCCTCGCTGCGCCGCAGCGCTCCGCGATCGGACGGCGCCGGTCACGTCGCCTCAGGCCGAAAGCTTCAGGGAAACGGCGTCGGAGACCTCGAAATTGGCATACACATTCTGCACGTCGTCGCTCTCGTCCAGCCGGTCGAGCAGCTTCAGCACCTCCCGCGCCTTCTCCTCATCCAGGTCGATGCGCACATTCGGCACCCATTCGACCTTGGCGCTGTCCGGGCTGCCGAAGCGCGCCTCCAGCGCATCCCGCACCGCGAAGAAATCCTCCGGCGCGCAGGTGATCTCGTGGCCTTCCTCGTCGGAGTCCACATCCAGGGCGCCGGCCTCGATGGCGGCCTCCAGCATCTCCTCATCCTTGCCTTGCAGGCCGGGGTACCAGATCACCCCCTTGCGCTCAAACTGGAAGGAAACGCTGTTGGTCTCGCCCAGCGCCCCGCCGGCCTTGGCGAAAGCGGAGCGGATATCGCCCGCGGTGCGGTTGCGATTGTCGGTCAGCGCCTCGACGATGACGGCGACGCCATAGGGGCCGTAGCCCTCGTAGCGCACCTCCTGATAGTCCTCGCCCTGGCCGGCCGTGCTGGCGCGCTTGATGGCGCGGTCGATCGTGTCGCGCGTCATGTTCGCCACCAGCGCGGCCTTCACCGCGGCGCGCAGCCGCGGGTTCATCGCCGGGTCCGGCAGGCCCTGCTTGGCCGAGACGGTGATTTCGCGGATCAGCTTGCCGAAGGCCTGGGCCTTCTTGGCGCCCTGGGCCGCCTTGCGGTGCATGATGTTCTTGGCGTGCGAATGGCCGGCCATGGCCGGTGTCTCCGGTCACTTCAGATCGTGGATGAAGTCCGGCTTATAGCCTTGCGCCGCCCGCCGCGCCACCGGCGGGCTTGCGGCCGGGGGGCCAGGGCTGGCAGGCTGCGGGCCCATGGACGCCCTGACCTCATCCTCTCCCCTTGGCTCCCCCCTTGGCGACCCCTTCGCCGTCACCACCCTGGAACAGCTCGGCCAGCATTACGATGCGCCGCGGGAGCTGGTGATGAAGAAGGTGGCCCACCGGCTGGAGGAGAAGACGCGGGCCTTCATCGCCGCCTCCCCCTTCGCCATCCTGGCCACCAGCGGCAGCAACGGCCCGCATGCGACGCCGCGGGGCGATGCGCCCGGCTTCATCGTGCCGCTGGACGAGGTGACGCTGGCCCTGCCGGACCGCCGCGGCAACAACCGGCTGGATGGGCTGCGCGACATCATCGAGAATCCGGAAGTCGCCCTGCTCTTCCTCATTCCCGGCATCGGCGAGACGCTGCGGGTGAACGGCACGGCGCGCATCACCGCCGACCCGGCGCTGCGGGAGCGCTTCGTCGAGCAGGGGAAGACGCCGGCGACGGTGCTGCTGATCTCCGTGCGGGAGGTCTATATGCAATGCGCCAAGGCCATCATGCGGTCGAAGCTCTGGGGCGAGCGGCGCCGGCCGCAGGCGGTGCCGACCATGGGGCAGCTCATCGCCGCACATACCGGCGGCCTGGTCGAGCCGGAGAGCTATGACCGGGATGCGCCGCAGCGGCTGCGCGATACGATGTACTGAGAGCCTGCCGGGTCTGCGGCGCGCTTCGGCCCCGGCACATCGATGATGCCGATGGTGGCGGCCGGGGCTGCTGGCCGGGCGGCGGGCGGGCGACTCGGGTCATTTCGCCCGGCATCATGCGCCAGCATACTGTTCGCATGACCCCCGCGGCCTTGCCGGTGCACCGGCATCGGCAAACCCACCTGCTGGCCAGGACGTAAAATCCTTCGCCGATCCGCCGCCGGACCTTTGGGGCAGGTTCGGCGTTTCCGCGAGGCCGCTCGCACGGATGGGGAGTGCAGGCACGGCCTCCTGCCATGGGCCGTCGAAGCCAGGACCTTCGCCTCGACCCGAATCGGTTCGTTGCACAGGCAAGCCATACCGGGCCGGTCGCGGCACGGGCCGGCGGCGCTGCCGCCAATGGGCAGGGCCTCCCCGGCCTTCATTTCGCCTCCTTGCGTTTCGCCGGCATCGTTCGGACAGCCCCCGGCCTCGCCCCTCCTTTCAATCCCACCCGGGACAGCGCCGCGCCCGGCTGGTATGTCAGCCCGATCGCAACGCAGGGAGGGAGGACGGGCACTGCGCATCCTGCTGGTGGAAGACGAGCAGCGGCTGGCCGAGCTGCTGAGCGACGCGCTGCGCCGCCAGGGCTGGGCGGTGGATGCGGTGAGCAATTGCGGGGACGCCTACGCCGCGCTGCGGGTGGCCAGCTACCGCGCCATGATCCTCGACCTCAGCCTGCCGGATGGCGACGGCATGGGGCTGCTGCGCAACCTGCGCGCGGTGGGGGACACCATGCCGGTGCTGGTGCTGACGGCGCGCGGACGGATCGGCGAAAGGGTGGCCGGGCTGAATGCCGGGGCGGATGACTACATGGTCAAGCCCTGCGCCACGGCGGAGCTGCATGCCAGGCTGCTGGCCCTCACCCGCCGCGCCTCCGGCGCCCCGGCGCCGGTGCTGCGCCTCGGCCCGCTGGAATTCGACCAGGCCTCCCGCATGGCCTCGGTGCGCGGGGAGCCGCTGCGGCTGACGCTGCGCCCGGCCATGGTGCTGGAGGCGCTGCTGCAGGCCAAGGGCCGCTTCGTCTCCCGCACCGCGCTGCAGGAGAACCTCACCTCCTTCCAGGGCGGGCTCGAGAGCGGGGCGATCGAGGTCTACATCACCCGGCTGCGCCGCAGCCTGGAGGAGGCGGCGCCCGAGATCCGCATCGAGAACCAGCGCGGCTTCGGCTACCGCATCCTGCTGGACCCGCCGGCCTGATGCGCCGTCCCCGCTCGCTCACCGCGACCGGCGTCATCCTGCTGCTGCTCGGCACCGTCGGGGCGGCCGCCGCCTCGCTCGGCATGCTGCTGGCCCGCAACAGCATCTTCGTGGCGGATACCGAGGTGGAGTCGCTCACCACGAGGGCGCAGGCCCTGGCGCTCGGCCTGCGGCGGAGCGAGGGCGGGGGGTGGCGGCTGCACCTGCCGCGCGACCTCGCCGTGCGCTTCGACCCGAGCAACCGCCGCTCCTTCTACGCGGTCCGGGACGGTGCCGGCCGCGCCCTCCTCTCCTCGATGGACAGCGTGGCCGAGGAGGTGCCGGTGGTGCTGCCCAATTCGGATCTGGAGGAGCCCGCCAGCTTCCAGCTCCGGCGCGGCGGCATGGTGCTGCAGGGCGTCTCCACCCCGGTGGAGGTGGAGGGGGAGAGGCTGGTGATCCAGGTGGCCGACAATATGAGCCACCCGGATGTGCTGACGGATGATCTGGCGGCGAATTTCCTCGGCCAGGTCTCCTGGGTCATCCTGCCGGCCTTCCTCGCCCTGGCGGCGGTGGCCTTCGGCACGCTGCGGCTCTGCCTGCGCCCGATCGAACGGCTTTCGGAGCGGGCGGCGGCGCTGCCGCGGCTGGGCGCCGGCGCGCGGCTGGAGGAGGCGACAACCCCGCGCGAGATCCAGCCCCTGGTGCGGGCGATGAACGAGGCGCTGGACCGGGCGGAGCGCGCCCATGCCGCGCAGCGCCATTTCACCGCCGAGGCGGCGCACCAGATGCGCACCCCGCTGGCGGTGCTGAAGACCCATGCGGAGCTGATCCAGGATCCCCAGGCCAGCCGGCGGCTGGGCGCCGATATGGCGGCGCTGGAACGGATCGTCGAGCAATTGCTGACGCTTGCCGAGATCGATGCGGCGGAGGGGGCGGAGAATGGGGCGCCGGTCGATCTCGGCCTGCTGGCGGAGGCGGCGGTGAGCTTCCTGGAGCCGCTGGCGGCGCGGCAGGAGGTGGAGCTTGAGCTGGCGATGCCGGAGGCGCCGGTGCGCGTCGCCGGGCATGAGGAGCCGCTGTACCAGGCGCTGCTCAACCTGCTGCAGAATGCCATCGAGCACAGCCCGGAGGGCGGGCGGGTGCGGGTGGCGGTGGTGCCGCCCGGCAGCGTGGAGGTGGCGGATCAGGGGCCGGGCGTGCCGGAGCAGGAGAAGCCGCTGGTATTCCGCCGCTTCTGGCGGGCGCGGGCGGATCGCGCCGGGCGGCGGCGGGGGGCGGGGCTGGGATTGGCCATCGTGCAGCGCGTGGCGGAGCTGCACCGGGGAAGCGTGACGGTGGGCGATGCGCCAGGCGGCGGGGCGCTGTTCCGGCTGAGCCTGGAGCCGGTGGCGGGGTGACGGCGCGGCGCCCGGCCGGGACGCCGCCGCCGTCCCGGGTGGACGGACGCGTCGCCTTCCCGCCGGCCGGGAAGGGAAGATGGCGGCAAGGCCGGGCGCGCCGAAGCGCCCTCGACGTCGCGCCGGGGGCGCGCTTCCGGCGCGACGTCGAGCGCACCTCAGACCCAGGCCATATTGCGGTTTTCGTGCCAAGGATGCAGCCGCGCGTCGCGCGAACAGCGCGCCTTCACGTCGCGCGAACAGCGCGCCTTCGGCGTGACGCGCGATGCCGCTGCGCGGCTTCCCTGGCGCGAAAACATGGTCCCCGCGATGGATCGCCCTCGACGATGCCGAAGGCGCCATGAGGCGTTTTCGCGCCGTGAGGCCTCGTCAGGCCGCCGGCGCCACCGAAAGCCCGCGCACCTTATGCTCGGCGATGAAGCGGGCGACCAGGCCGCTGGCCTTCGCCTCCTCGACGAATTCCTTCAGGAAGGCAGCGCCCTTGGTGTTGGCCTTCGCCGTGCCGATCGCCTGCTGCACGGCCATGAACTGGCCGTCCAGGATGCGCGCGCCGGGCAGCGTCTCCACATCCGTCAGCAGGCCGGGGCGCAGGCCGGCATAGACCTCCTGCTTGCCGTCCAGGAAGGTCTTGAAGGCCGCGCCGCCGCCGCCCGGCACCAGGATCAGCTCCGCATGCCTGATGTTCCGCTCCAGCCACAGCGTATAGGCGGCGCCGGCGGAGGAGACGATGCGGTTGCCCTTCACATCCACCTGGGAGAGCTCGGTGATGGGGGAGCCGGGCGGCACCAGATAGGTCGCCTCGATCTCGACATAGGCGGCGGTGAAGTCGATCTTCGCCGCGCGCTGCGGCTCGGCGCCGATCAGGCCGATATCCCAGGCGCCGGTGCCGGCGGCATCGGCCAGCTCGCTCGGCCGGGCGTATTGCACGTATTGCACCGGCACGCCGAGGCGGCGCGCAATCTCCGCCGCCATGCTGGGGGAGACGCCGGTCGGGTCGCCATTCTCCGCCCGGCCGGTAACGAGCAGGAAATTGCCCATATTGATGCCGGCCCGCAGCACCCCGCTGGGGGCGAGTTCGGCGACGATTTCTGGCGACATGCGGGCTCTCCGGTGCTTCCTCGGGGTGGCCAGCATAAGCGGAACGGGCGGCGGCGCCAGAGCGTGATCGCCCGCGATCGCCCCGGCCGAAAGCGTGCATCGCGCGGCCGGACGAAAAGCCGGGGCGGGCGGCAGCGCGCCGCGGCGAACCGGCCTCGCTCCAGCCTTGCGCCGCCGCGCCGCGCGCCGCACCATCGCCGGCCGCGAAGGGAGAGCAGGCATGGCAGCGCCCGAGGTTCCGATCGAGGTCGACCCCGCGACCGGCATCTGGCGCACCGACGGGCTGCCGATGATCTACCTGCCGCGCCATTTCCTGGTGAACATCCAGAAGGCGGTGGAGCAGGCGATCGGGCCGGAGGCCTTCCGCGCGCTGCTGTACGAGGCTTCCGACCTCTCCGCCCTGCAATGGTGCCGGGCGGAGGCGAAGACGCATGGGCTCTCGCCCGTGGCGACCTTCCGCCATTACCTGAAGCGGCTGTCGCAGCGCGGCTACGGGCTGATCGACATCACCGCGCTGGATGAGGCCGCGGGCAGCGCGGAGGTCACGGTGCGGCATTCCGCCTATGCCCTGGCCTATGGCCCGGAGACCGGCCGCCGCGTCTGCTACATGTTCGAGGGCAGCTTCGCCGGCGGCATGCGCTACGTGCTGGAGGAAGCCGGCAAGCCGGGCGAGCCGCGCTGCCGGGAAGTGGCCTGCGCCGCCGAAGGCCATCCCGCCTGTCGGTTCGAATTGCGCTGCGAGGCGGTGGCGTAGCGCCCTGCCCCCTGGACGCGCCCGGGCCCCGCCCGGCACGGGCAGGGCCCGGCACGCCATGCAGCCGGCATTCCGGCACCGGAAAGGCCCCCGCGCCCAGGCTGCCGGTGTCGCGCCTTTTCGCTGGCGCCGATGCGCAATCCGCGCCAGCTTTCCTGTGGCGGCAGCAAGACCGCATGGGGAAACGCGCCATGATAGATCGTCGCAGCGTCTTCAGGGCCGCCGCCGGCGTGGCCTTCTGTACCTGTGGCCTGCAGCAGGCCGCCCGCGCGCAGGGCAGCGCGCCTCGCCAGGCCGTGACGGTCGGCGGCCGCCGGGTGAAGACCATCGATGTCCACGCCCATTGCGTCTTCCGCGAGGCGCTGCCGCTGCTGGACGGCAATGAGGCACGGATGATCAACCGTTCCGTGCGCGGGGCGGAGGAGACCTATATCGAGATCCAGCAGCGCTTCGCCGCCATGGACGCGCAGAAGGTCGATATGGAGGTGCTCTCCATCAACCCCTTCTGGTACGGCATGGAGCGCGACCAGGCCGCCGCCGTGGTGAAGCTGAACAATGAGAAGATGGCGGAGCTCTGCGCCGCGCATCCGGAGCGTTTCGCCGGCTTCGCCAGCCTGACGCTGCAGGCGCCCGACCTGGCGGTGCAGGAGCTGGAAGCCGCGATGCGCCGCCAGGGGCTGAAGGGTGCCGCGATCGGCGGCAGCGTCGGCGCGGCGGAGTTCTCCGACCCGAAATTCCACCCCGTCTGGCAGAAGGCGGAGGAGCTGGGCGCGGTGCTGTTCATCCACCCCGCCGGCACGCCGCAGCTCAGCCAGCGCTTCGCCGGCAATGGCTGGCTGGCCAATACCATCGGCAATCCGCTGGAGACGACCATCGCCCTTTCCAAGCTGATCTTCGAGGGCACGCTGGATCGCTTCCCCGATTTGAAGATCATCGCCGCGCATGGCGGCGGCTTCCTGCCTTCCTATGCCGACCGCTCCGACCATGCCTGCATGGTGAGCCCGGCGGGCTGCAACCCGAACATCCAGCTCAGGAAGAAGCCGAGCGAATATCTCAGCCAGCTTTATTTCGACTCGCTGATCTTCGGCGCGGAGGCGATCCGGCATCTGCAGGCGCAGGTCGGCGCCAGCCAGATCGTGCTGGGCAGCGACTACCCCTATCCCTGGCAGCTCAAGCCGGTGGACCACATCTTCGCCTGCGATTCGCTGAGCGAGGAGGAGAAGGTGGGCGTGCTGGGCGGCAATGCCGCGCGGCTGCTGAAGATCAACGCCTAAGGGAGGCCGCCATGAACCATGTCGTCGCCCCGGACTATGGCAGCGAGAGCGCCGCGATGCGCGACTATCTCGCGGCTGGCGAGGCACGCGCCGCCGCGCTCGGCAATCGCGGGAAGCTGCGCTTCACCGCGGAGGGCGCGGTGCATCCGGAGATATTGGAAGCCTATCGGCGCTGCGGCTTCTATGTCTTCGAGGGCGTGATCGGCGCCGAGGAGCTGGCCGATATCGAAGCCGATGTGAAGGCGATCCTGGACCGGCTGCCGGCCGAGCGTGGCGCGGCGCTGGACGCCAAGGGAAGGCCGGCGCTGGCGGCCGATTGCCAGGCGCAGACGCTGTTCTGGTCCCGCCCGCTCGGCGACCCCTTCGGCGGCACCGAGCTGGCCAATGGCCGCCACCCGGTGAAGATGTTCGAGCCGACGCCGGATGCGGCGGCGCCGAAGGAGGTGGTCTATCTCATCCTCGGCTCGCTGCAATTCTCGAAAGCCGCGCTGCGGCTCTATGGCCATCCCGGGCTGCTGGCGGTGGCGGCGGCGGTGAACGGCCCGGATTTCGCGCCCTTCAACGAGGCGCTGTTCATCAAGGAGCCGGGGCGCGGCGCCTCCGTCGCCTGGCACCAGGATGGGGTGACGCATTGGACCAGCCCGGATTGGGATGAGGGCGTGCACGGCTTCAATTTCATGGCGCAGCTCTATGGCTGCACCGCGGCGAATGGCGTCTGGGTGGTGCCGGGCTCCCACAAGCGCGGCAAGGCCGACATCAAGGCGATGGTGGCGGCAGCAGGCTCGGAGCGGCTGCCGGAGGCGGTGCCGATCCTCTGCGCCCCGGGCGATGTGGCGATCACCAACCGCCAGACCGTGCATGGCAGCTTCGCCAATACCAGCCGGGACTGGCGGGTGACGCTGAATTTCGGCTTCCACCGAAGGCGCTCCGTGCTGGGGGTGCAGGGCGGCGGCGTGCACAACGCGCCGGCGGTGTATGATGCGGACCGCATCCGCGAGCGCGCCCGCGTCATCGGCTATGCCATCGACGCGCGCCGGCAGCGCTTCCCCCAGGAGACGCCCTTCGTCTACCGGCCGCATGTCGCGGAGGGGCTGCGCTACACCTGGGATGCGGCGGCGAAGGCGGGGATGAAGGACTACAATCTGCTCGACCTCAGCATCTAGAGCAGATCGCCGGAGGGCGGCATCGCCCGGAGGCGTGAATCTGCTCTACGATCCATAAGCTAGAGCGGTTTCGCGCTGCACAGTCAGCGTGAAACCGCTCTAGCCAGGGTCGCGCAGATTCTCCCGCAGGGTGCGGCCGGCATACTCGGTCCGCACCAGGCCGCGGCGCTGCAATTCCGGCACCACCATGCGGCCGAATTCCTCGATGGTGGCGGGCAGCACCGTAGGCGGCAGGATGAAGCCGTCGCAGGCGCCGGAGGTGAACCAATCCTCCATCCAATCGGCGATCTGCTTCGGCGTCCCGGCCAGCAGCGCACGCGGCCGCCGCACCGCTTCCGCGAAGCTGATGCCATGCTGCCGCGCCACCTGCAGCATCCGGTCGCGATGGCCGGCCACGCCCTGGTTGCCGCTGCCCGCCTCCAGCGCCTCCGGCGTCTCGATCTTGCTGAGATCGGCGACGACGGACCAAGAGGCGGCGGCCAGCACCAGTTCCGGATCCACCAGGGATTCCAGGTATGCCGCCTTCTCCCGCGCAATGCTCTCCGTCTCCCCCACCACCAGCGTGACGGAGGGCAGCACGGCGCAATGCCCGGGCGGCCGGCCGATGGCCTCCATGCGCGCATGGATATCGGCGCGATAGGCCCGCGCGTCTTCCTTGGTGGCCGGGCTGCAGAACAGCGCCTCCCCCCAGCGCGCCGCAAATTCCCGGCCGCGCGGGGAGGAACCGGCCTGCATCAGCACCGGCCGCACCTGCGGGCTGCGCGGGATGGAAAGCGGGCCTTCCGTGCGGACGTACCGCCCCTCGTAATTGGCGCGGCGGATCTTCCCCGGGTCGGCGAAGCGGCCGGACTCGCGGTCGAAGACCAGCGCATCCTCATCCCAGCCGGTCCAGAGCGCGTCGCAGGCTTCCAGCACCTCATCGGCCATGTCGTAGCGCTGGTCCTTGGGCGGCAGGGCGGGCAGGCCGCAATTCCGCGCCTCGAAATCCCGCGCGGTGGTGACCACGTTCCACGCCGCCCGCCCTTGGCTGAGAATGTCCAGCGAGCCCAGCCAGCGTGCCAGGATGTAGGGCGGCATGAAGGTGGTGGAGAGGGTGACGCCAAGGCCGAGATGCCGCGTCACCCGCGCCATCATCGGCAGCAGGGTCATCGGGTCCAGCAGGGAGAGCTGGCCGCCGCGGCCGACGTAATCCGCGTAGCTCTGCTTGTAGAGGTCGGGGATGCCGAGGCCATCGGCGAAGAAGCAGGCATCGAAGCAGGCGGCTTCCAGGGCGCGGGCGGTGTGTTCCCAGCGCTCCGGGGTCAATATGTCCTCCAGCGCCGAGGCCGGGTGGCGCCAGGCGCTGGGATAGCTGAAATTCGGCCCGGCCTTCAGATAGGCGATAAGGCTCATCCTGCGGCGCGCGGTCATGCTCGGCCCTTCCTGCTCGGCGCCAGGCCCATGCAAGCCCCGCGCCGCCGCTCCCTCCCTGCCTGCGTGGGAGGGTCGGGTTGGGGTGCGGTGCCGCCCGACGAAACGTGGGGCCAACACCCTCCGCACCCGATCAACCTCCACCCCAGCCCTCCCCCGCGAGCGGGGGAGGGAGTCAGCGGAGCAGTTCCGCCTCCGTCCGTGCCTGCAGCTCGGAAAAACTCATTCCCGGGATGATCTCCGCCACCTTGAAGCCCGCCGGCGTCACATCCAGCACCGCCATATTCGTATAGACCCGCGTCACGCAGGCGCCGGCCGTCAGCGGGTAGGTGCAGCGGCGCAGCAGACGTGGCTGGCCGTCCTTCGTCACATGCTCCATCACCACCCAGACGCGCTTCGCCCCCACCGCCAGATCCATGGCGCCGCCGATCTGCCGCGCCACCTCCTTCGGCGAGTGCGACCAATTCGCCAGATCGCCATTCTCCGCCACCTGAAAGCCGCCCAGCACGCAGAGATCCAGATGCCCGCCGCGGACGATCGCGAAGCTGTCCGCGTGATGCACCAGGCTGGCGCCGACGCGCAGGCTGATGCGCTGGCTGCTGGCATTGATCAGCCAGGGATTCTCCTTGTGCTTCTCCGGCGCCGGCCCCATGCCCAGCACGCCGTTCTCCGAATGCAGGATCACCTCCCGCTCTGCGGGGATGTGGTTGCCGATCAAGGTCGGCACGCCGATGCCGAGATTGACGTACCACCCCTCCGGGATGTCCCGCGCCGCGCGCGCCGCCATGCCGTCGCGGCTCAGCGGCTTCCATGCCTGTTCCGTCGTCGTGCTCATCGCGGCCTCCCTCAGATCGGCAATTTCGGGTCGCCGACCGGCAGATGCAGCACGCGGTCGACGAAGATGCCGGGCGTCATCACCTGCTCCGCCGGCATCTGGCCCAAATCGCAGACATGGTGGGTCTGCACGATGGTCAGCTCAGCCGCCATCGCCACCAGCGGGTTGAAATTCCGGCCCGCGCCGCGGAACACCAGATTGCCCCAGCGATCGGCCATCCAGGCCTCCACCAGCGCCACATCGGCGTGGATCGCCTCCTCCAGCACGCAGCGGCGGCCGCGATATTCGCGGATCTCCTTACCCTCGGCCACCAGCGTGTCGGCGCCGGTCGGCGTGTAGAAGGCGGGGATGCCGGCGCCGGCGGCGCGGATGCGCTCGGCCAGCGTCCCCTGCGGGATCACCTCCGCCACCACCGTGCCCGCCTTCACCGCATCGCCGCAGACGCTGCCGGCGCGGACGAAGCTGGTGACGACCTTGCGCACGCGGCCCAATTCCACCAGCCGGGCGAAGCCCGTCACCTTCGCCCCCGCCACCCGCGGCTTGCCGGTGGCATTGATGATGACGGTGAGGTCCGTCGCCCCCTGTTCGATCAGCCCGTCGATCAGGGCGTTGGGCGCCCCCACCTCGGCGAAGCCGGGGATCATCACCACTGACCCGTCCCTGATGCCGTCCATGGCCTCTGCCATGGAGCGCACGAATTTATCGATCATGCCGCGGCCGTCTCCTCCTTCGGCGGCGGAGTCTGGCGCGGATCGGCCCAGGGCGCCAGCCGCCTTGCACGCAGCGCCAGGACATGCTGCGCTGCACCGGGAACCTGCGCGCCAGCCAACACGCCAACCCCGTGCGATGCCAGCGGCCTTCGCCGCCGCCGGCCTCTGGAGAGCCCGCATGCCCGCCCGCCCCCAGATCAGCCTCGGCCTGTCGATGCGCTATCTCGGCTACCATGCCGCGGCCTGGCGCCATCCCTCGGCGGATCCGAACGCCGCCTCCTCCTACGCGCATTACCTGCATGTCGCCCGGGTGGCAGAGGCGGCGAAATTCGACATGGTGTTCCTGGCGGACGGCATCGGGCTGCGCACCAAGGACGAGCCGCCCGGCGCCCTCTGCCGCTCCCACCAGACGCTGGAGCTGGAGCCGCTGACCCTGCTCTCGGCCCTGGCGCCGATGACGCAGCGCATCGGCCTCGTCGCCACCGCCTCCACCACCTATAACGAGCCCTTCCACATCGCCCGCAAATGGGCCTCGCTCGACCATCTCAGCGGCGGCCGCGCCGGCTGGAACATCGTGACGAGCTGGTCCGAGGCCGAGGCCTGGAATTTCAACCGCGAGAAGCATCTGGACTACGAGACCCGCTACGACCGCGCCGCCGAGTTCGTGGAGGTGGTGAAGGGCCTCTGGGATTCCTGGGAGGCGGACGCGCCGGTCTTCGACAAGGCGAGCGGCATCTTCTTCGACCAGTCGAAGCTGCACCCGCTGCACCACCAGGGCCGCCACTTCAAGGTGCGCGGGCCGCTGACCATCAAGCGCACGCCGCAGGGGCGGCCGGTGCTGGTGCAGGCCGGCGCCTCGGAACAGGGGCTGGAGATCGCGGCGAAGAGCGCCGATGTGGTCTATTCCGCCTCCCACCACCTGGAGCACGCCCGGGCCTATTACACCGAGCTGAAATCCCGCCTGGCGAAATACGGGCGGGCGCCGGAAGAGCTGAAGATCATGCCCGGCATCACCCTCTTCATCGGCCGCACCATGGCGGAGGCGCAGGAGAAATACGACCTGATCAATGCGCTGGTCGCGCCGGAGATCGGGCTCTCATATCTCTACGGCCAGCTCGGCGATCTCTCCGGCTATGACCTGGACGGGCCGGTGCCGGAACCGCGCAACCCGATGATCAAGAGCATCTCCCGCAACCTGCTGGCGCTGGCGCAGCGGGACAAGCTGACCATCCGGCAGCTCTACACCACCATCGCCGCCGGCTTCGGCGGGCGCGTGCTGGTGGGCACGCCGGAAAGCATCGTGGACGATATGGAGGAATGGGTGGCGGCGGGCGCGGCGGACGGCTTCAACATCTGCCCGCCGGTGCTGCCGCTGGGGCTGGAGGAATTCGTCGAGCTGGTGGTGCCGGAGCTGCGGCGGCGGGGGATGTTCCGGGAGGAATATGCCGGGCCGACGCTGCGCGACCATCTGGGCGTGAAGGCGCCGGCCAACCGGTACGGCGCGGCACGGGGGGAGACGCGGGCGGCGGAGTAGGTGACGGGGGCTTCGCCCCCATACCCCTAGAGCGGTTTCACGCTGACGGTGCAGCGCGAAACCGCTCTAGCTCATGGATTGTAGAGCAGATTCACGCCTCCGGGCGATGCCGCCCTCCGGCGATCTGCTCTAGTAGGGGCTCTGCCCCTGCACCCCGCCGGGGGGAAGGCTTCCCCCCGGACTCCGCCCTGAGTCTGCCGGTTCAACCCACGGCCTCAGCGCTTCCACCACCCCCGCTTGCGCGGCGCGGCGTCGCCCAGCGCATCGACGCTCACCGGCTGGATCGGCGGCGCCGCCACCGGCTCATGCGCCGCAGGGGCTGGCTCCGGCGCGGCTGCCACCGGCTCCGGCGCTCGCTCAACAGCCTCAGCCGCCACGGCTTCCGGCGGGGGCGCGGGCGGCTCCTCCACCACCGTCACCGGCTCGGCCGCAGCCTCGGGCGCCGGCGGCTCGGCCTCAGCTTCGGCTTCGGCTTCGGCTTCGGCTTCGGCTTCGGGCGGCATATCGCTCACCACGGCAGCCGCCACCACGGCCGGCGCGGCGGCACGGGCGCGGCGGCTGGCAGCGGCGGCTTCGGCTGCGGCCTCCGCCGCCTCCATGGCTGCCAGGATGTCATCCACATGCCCGGCGAAAGGGTCCGCCGGGGTCGGGCCGGAATAGCGCGGCGCCGGGGCGTCCGGCGTCTCGGCGGGGCGCGGCCCCTCCGCCCCCTCCGGCCGCGGCCCACGGCGACGGCGGCGGCGGCGGCGCGGGCCGTCGCGCCCATCCTCGCCCTCCTCGCCAGGCTCGGCCGCCTCGGCGGCCGCTTCCGCCTCCTCCGCCACCGGTTCGGCGGGCGCCGCCCCGGCCTCGGCTTCGGCCTCGGCAGCGGGGGCGTCCTCGCCCTCCTCCGCCTCATCCTCCTCCTCCTCGCCATCCGCGGCCGCTTCCATCGGCGCGCCGGGCTCGGCCCGGCCGCCGCTCCGCCGGCGACGGCGGCGACGCCGGCGGCGGCTGCCCTCGCCCTCCGCCTCGCCATTCAGCCGCGGCGCCTCGGCACCGGATTCGGCCGCCTCCTCGGCGGTCTCCTCCTCCGGCTCGGGCTCGGGTTCCGGGGCGTAATCCATGCGCAGCGCGGCGGGCGCCGTCTCCACCGCCCGGTTCGGGTCGGCCGCCTTCAGCTTCTCCAGCCGGTAGGCCGGCGGCATCAGGCTGTCATCCGGCTCGAACAGCACGGACATGCCGAAGCGCGCCTCGATCGCCGCCAGCTTGTCCCGCTTGCGGTTCAGCAGATAGAGCGCGATGGGCGTCGCCACCTTCACCGCAAGCTCCGCGGTGCGGCGCCTGGCGCCCTCCTCCTCCACCGCCCGCAGCACCTGCAGCGCGCTGCTCTCCACGCTGCGCACCTGGCCGCGGCCCTGGCAATGCGGGCAGGTGACGAAGGTGGTCTCGGTCAGCGAGGGGCGCAGCCGCTGGCGGGACATCTCCAGCAGGCCGAAATGCGAGATGCGGCCCACCTGGATGCGGGCGCGGTCGAAGCGCAGCGCCTCCTTCAGCCGCCGCTCCACCATGCCGTCATGCTTGGACGACTCCATGTCGATGAAGTCGATGACGATGAGGCCGGCGAGGTCGCGCAGGCGAAGCTGGCGGGCGATCTCATCCGCCGCTTCGAGGTTGGTGCGGAGCGCCGTGTCCTCGATGTGCCGCTCGCGCGTCGCGCGGCCGGAATTCACGTCGATGGCGACCAGCGCCTCGGTCTGGTTGATGACGATGTAGCCGCCGGAGCGGAGCTGCACCGTCGGCGAGTGCATGGCGTCGAGCTGCTGCTCCACCTGATGCCGCGCGAACAGCCCGCCGTCGCGGAAATACTGGATCTTGCGGGCATGCTGCGGCATCAGCATGCGCATGAACTCGCGCGCCTCCTGGTAGGCCTCCTCGCCATCCACCAGGATCTCCTCCACGTCGCGGCTGAAGACGTCGCGGATGGAGCGCTTGATGAGGTCGGCTTCCTCGTAGATCAGCGCCGGCGCGGTGGATTGCAGCGTCCGCTCGCGGATGTTGTCCCAGAGGCGGAGCAGGTATTCGCAGTCGCGGCGGATCTCGGGCTTCGGCCGGTTGGCGCCGGCGGTGCGGACGATGAGGCTCATGCCGTCCGGCAGGCCGAGCTCGTCGATCACCTCGCGCAGCCGCTTGCGGTCGGTGGCGGAGGTGATCTTGCGGGAGACGCCGCCGCCGCGCGGCGAATTCGGCATCAGCACGGAGAAGCGGCCGGCGAGGGAGATGTAGGTGGTCAGCGCCGCGCCCTTCGTCCCGCGCTCCTCCTTCACCACCTGCACCAGCATGATCTGCCGGCGGCGGATCACTTCCTGGATCTTGTAGTGGCGCATGAAGCGCGGGGTGGCGCGGCGCTCCCGCACCACCTCCTCGGGTCCCTCGCCGCCGATGGTCTCGGGCGGCGGCGCGTCCTCCTCCTCGGCCTCGGCCTCGGCGGCGTCCAGCCCGGCCTCGTCATGGCCGTTCGCCAGGGGGGGGCGGCCGGCGATCTCCGGCTGCTCGCCCTCGCCGGGGGCGGGGGGCGGCTCGGCCGCCTCGAACGCCGGGGCGGGGGTCTCGCCCGCCGCGGCCGCTTCGGCCGGCGCCTCGGCAGCGGGGGTCGCCGCCTCGGCCTCTGCCGGGGCCTCGGCGGCCGGGGCGTCCGCCGGCGACGCCGCCGGGGCGGCAGCCTCGGCCGGCGCGGCCTCGCCCGGATCGGGCACCGCCTCCACGGGCGCGGCGCCGACGGCCTCCGCCGCCGCCTCCACCGCCACGGCCAGGCGCTCGGCCGCCTCCTCCGCCGCTTCCACCGCGACGGTCAGGCTCTCGGCGGCGGTCTCCGCCGCCTCGTCCTCTTCCGCCTCTTCCTCGGCCGCCTCGGCTTCCTCGGCCTCGCGGGCCTCCTCCGCCTGCAGCTCCAGCAGGCGCTGCCGGTCGGCGACCGGGATCTGGTAGTAATCCGGGTGGATTTCGCCGAAGGCCAGGAAGCCGTGGCGGTTGCCGCCATATTCGACGAAGGCCGCCTGCAGGCTGGGCTCCACCCGGACCACCTTGGCCAGGTAGATATTGCCCTTCAGCGGAAGGCGGTTGGCCGCTTCGAGGTCGAATTCCTCAAGCCGGTTGCCGTCCAGCACCACCACGCGGGTTTCCTCCGCGTGGGATGCGTCGATCAGCATGCGTTTGGTCATTGAAGCACTGCTCCGCGCCGCGCGGCACTGCGGTGCAGCGCGACGGATCGGGGTGGGATGTCCCGGGCATGGCGGGCGGCGCGGCGCGTAGGATCTGCATGTTGCGGCCACCTCCTGCTCGGCGGGGGCCGGTCCGGGCGCGCCGCGCATCCCGGTCTCGGGGCTGGCGGCGGCGGCCCGGGGCGGCGCCCCTGGGTTCACGCCCCGCCTGCCGCCCAAGCCTTGGGCGGGCAGAACGGCGTTCGGTCACGCATCCGCCGGGGGCGGGCCGCCGACAGGAATATCCATGCCCGGATATCCATGCCAAGGGAGGCCCGCCGAGGACCATTGGCGCGACAGGTCCCGCACAGGCGAAGGGGGCGGCCCTGCCAGGCCCGCGGCCAGTGCCGGGGCGGTTTGGCGGGGGGCGGGCCGGCGAAACGCGGGGCATAGGCCCCAAGCCGGCCCCGCCGCGCACCGCGTCCCGCAAGTTCCGGCCCGGGTCGCAATGCCGGGGGCGGGTGGGGGCGCGGTGGCGCCGGACTCCTCCACCGGCAGCGGGCGCCGCCGGGGCGACTTACCTTAGAAGAGTGACCGGGGTTCCACAAGGCCGCGGGTAGGGGGTGGCTCGCGCCATGGTGGTGGCGCTGGCGGCAAGCTGCTACCCTGCCGGCGGCGGCGCTGGGGGGCGCTGCCATCCGGACATGTCCCAGGGGGATCGGGGCCATGGCAAGCAGCGAATTCGGGGGTGGGCGGGCCGCATGGCCGCGCCGCATGGTGCTCGGCCTCGGCCTGGCGCTGCTGGCGGCGGAAGCGGCGGCGGCGGCGCCGGAGCTGCGCGTGGTGAACCGCCGCACCCGGCTGGTGCTGCACCTGCCGCCCGGCCTGCCCTGGAAGCTCGCCGCTTTCACCAACCCGGCGCGGCTGGTGCTGGACCTGCCGGGCCTTTCCTGGCAGGGGCCCAACCGGCTGCGCGGCGCCGGGGTGGTCGCCCATGCGCAGCGCCAGGGGGCCGGGCCGCGGCAGCAATTGCTGCTCAGCCTGACCGGCCCGGTGGCGCCGCCGCAGGTGAGCCAGGCCGGGCGGCGCCTGGTGCTGGAATTGCGGCCCGGGCCGGCGGCCGGCTTCGCCGCTTTCGCCGATGGCAGGGTGCTGGCTGCCGCCGCCCCGCCGCCCGCCGGCAAGCCCCTGGTGGTGCTGGACCCCGGCCATGGCGGCAAGGACCCGGGGGCGATCGGCGCCCGCGGCACCTATGAGAAGCGCATCACCCTGGCCGCGGCGCTGGAGCTGAAGCGACAGCTCGAGGCCGGCGGCCGCTGCCGCGTGGTGCTGACCCGTGGCCGCGACGTCTTCATCCCGCTCGGCGAGCGGATCGAGCAGGCGCGGCGGCGGGAGGCGGCGCTGTTCCTCTCCCTGCATGCCGACAGCGCGCCGGGCGCGCGCGGCGCCAGCGTCTATACGCTGAGCGAGACGGCGAGCGACCGGCTGGCGGCGGCCCTGGCGCAGCGGGAGAACCAGGCGGACCGCGCCGGCGGGCTGCGGCTGCCGAGCGTCTCGCCCGAGGTGCAGCGCATCCTGCTCAGCCTGATGCGGCAGGAGACGCGGAGCGGGGCGGACCGGATCGCCCGGCTGGTGGTGGATTCCCTGGACGGGCAGGTGCCGCTGCTGCCCAACACCCATCGCCGCGCCGGCTTCGTGGTGCTGAAGGCCCCGGACGTGCCCTCGGCGCTGGTGGAGATGGGCTTCCTCTCCCACCCGGCGGATGAGGCGGCGCTGAACCGCCCGGCGCACCGGGCGAAACTCGCCAAGGCGCTGGCCGAGGCGGTGCACGGGTATCTGGAGGGGCGGAGCGGGGCCATGGCCGGCCTCGGATAGCGGCGCGGTTCGGGGCGTGGCCGGCACGCAGGCCACCCCTCGCGCCGGGGTGATGGCACGGTAATCCACCCGTGCCCATATCCCTCATGTCCGGCATCGTCGCCCGCCGGCCGAGGGTGTATGGACAGGCCCATGGCTGCCCCCGACCATCGCGCCGAACCCTATTTCGAAGCCTCACCGCCAGCCGGGGGGCCGCCAGCGGAGGGCGGCCGAGGCCCGGCGCCCGAAGCGCCGCCGCCGCCACCCCGCGCCCCAAGGCCGGCCCCGCGCCGGCGGCGCCGTGGCTTCGGGTTCTTCCGCTTCCTCTTCATCCTGCTGATGGGCGGGCTGCTGGCTGGCGCGGTGGGCGGCTACACCCTGTACCGCACCGTCGATGCCACCCTGCCGGACTACACCTGGCTGGCCGACTACCAGCCGCCGCAGATGTCCCGCATCTACGCCGCCGACAGCCGCCTGCTGGCGGAGCTGGCGGTGGAGCGCCGGGTCTTCGTGCCCATCGAAGCCATTCCCCGCCGCCTGCAACAGGCCTTCGTCAGCGCCGAGGACCAGCGCTTCTGGGAGCATCACGGCGTCGACCCCATCGGCATCCTGCGCGCCGTCATCACCAATATCGAGCAGTACGGCACCGGGCGGCGGCTCGGCGGCGCCTCCACCATCACCCAGCAGGTGGCGAAGAACATGCTGGTCGGCGCCGACCGCACGCTGGCCCGCAAGCTGCGGGAGGCGATCCTCGCCATCCGCATCGAGGACGCGCTGCCGAAGGAGCGCATCCTCGAACTCTACCTGAACGAGATCTTCCTCGGCGCCCAGGCCTATGGCGTGGCCGCCGCCGCCCAGGCCTATTTCGGCAAGGGGCTGGACGACCTGACCCTGGCGGAGAGCGCCTTCCTCGCCATCCTCCCCAAGGCGCCGAACAACTACAACCCGCAGCGCAACCCGGACGCCGCCCGCGCCCGCCGCGACTGGGTGCTGGACCGGATGGCCGAGGACGGCGCCGTCACCCGGGCGGAGGCCGAGCAGGCCAAGGCCGAGCCCATCATCCCCCGCCCGGCGCGGCGCCCGGATGTGGTGCCGGTCGGCCAGCATTTCACGGAGGAAGTGCGGCGTGAGCTGGTGGCGCGCATCGGCCAGGATCAGGCGCTGCGCACCCGCCTCTCCCTGGGCCGCAGCGACAGCTCCGCCGCCGAGCTGGTGAACGAAAGCGGCCTCGTCGTCCGCACCAGCCTCGATCCGGCGCTGCAGGCGGCGACCGAAATAGCGCTGCGCAACGGCCTCGCCGCCTATGACCGCCGCCGCGGCGGCTGGCGCGGGCCGGTGGCGCGCATCGCCGCGACGCCGACCGAATGGATGCCGCAGCTCGAGGCCGTGACGAAGCCGGGCGGCATGCTGCCGGAATGGCGGCTGGCGGTGGTGCTGGAGCTGCGCGAGCGCGATGCCCGCCTCGCCTGGCTGGAGCGGCCGGATGCCCGCGGCCCGGCCCAGCCGCGCAACGCGCTGATGTCGCTGGAGGAGCTGGCCTGGGCCCGCCGCGCCCTCAGCGAGGGCCGGCTAGGCGCCGCGCCGCGCCGCATGGCGGATGTGCTGGCGGTGGGCGATGTGGTGATGGTGGAGGTGCTGCCTGCCATCCCCGCCCAGGGCCGCACCGCCGGCCGGCCGGAACGCCTGGCGCTGCGCCAGATCCCGCAGGTGGAAGGCGCGATCGTCGCGCTGGACCCGGCGACCGGCCGCGTCCAGGCCATGGCCGGCGGCTGGTCCTTCGACAAGAGCCAGTTCAACCGCGCCACCCAGGCGCAGCGCCAGCCCGGCTCCTCCTTCAAGCCCTTCGTCTACCTGCCGGCGCTGGAAGCCGGCGTGCCGCCCAACCAGCGCTTCCTGGACGGGCCGATCGAGGTGATGACGGCCCAGGGCGTCTGGCGGCCGGCGAACTACACCGCCGGCTCCTACAATGGCTATGTCAGCATCCGGACGGCGCTGGAGAAATCGCTGAACCTCGTCACCGTCCGGGTGGCGCAGGAGGTCGGGATCGACAAGGTGGCGGACACCGCCCACCGCTTCGGCGTCATCGACAACATGCCGCGCTTCCTCTCCATGGCGCTCGGCGCCGGGGAGACGACGGTGCTGCGGATGGCCGCGGGCTATGCCAGCTTCGTCAATGGCGGCCGCCGCGTCACGCCGACGCTGATCGACAGCGTGCAGGGCGCCCGCGGCCAGGTGATCTGGCGCAGCGAGGCGCGGCGCTGCGATGGCTGCGGTGCGCCGAGCCCCGATGCCGGCCCCCCCGAGCTGGTGGACGACCGGGCGCAGATCACCGACCCGATCGCCGCCTACCAGATGGTGAACCTGCTGGCCGGGGTGGTGCAGCGCGGCACCGGCACCCGGGCCGGCCAGGGGCTGAACCGGCCGATCGCCGGCAAGACGGGCACCACCAACGATTATTTCGACAATTGGTTCGTCGGCTTCACGCCCGACATCGTCATCGCCGTGTGGATGGGCTTCGACGACCCGCACACCCTGGGCAATGGCGAGACCGGCGGCGGCAATGCCGCGCCGATCTTCCGCGAGGTGCTGGAGGCGGCGCTGCGCGGCAGCCCGCCGGTGCCCTTCCGCGCGCCGCCCGGCGTGGCGCTGGTGCGGCTGCCGGACGGCACCATGGAAGCCTTCCGGCCGGGGACGGAGAA
The DNA here is from genome assembly GCF_008360935.1 of Siccirubricoccus phaeus. Classification (GTDB taxonomy): domain Bacteria; phylum Pseudomonadota; class Alphaproteobacteria; order Acetobacterales; family Acetobacteraceae; genus Siccirubricoccus; species Siccirubricoccus phaeus. The sequence goes on along the minus strand of NZ_SRXO01000019.1, from coordinate 90,919 downwards.
CAGCGCCCGGGCGCCGGATGATGGCGGGGAAGGCAGCACGGCCGTCGGGGATCGGGGCCTGGGCGGGCTGTACTGAAGGTTTGCGGTCGGACCGTCGGCTCTGGAGCGTGATCGGTTGAGGCCGAATCGACCGAAACCGTGAATCACGCGAGCGAACAATGAGCTAGAGCAGATCGCCGGAGGGCGGCATCGCCCGGAGGCGTGAATCTGCTCTACCATCAATAAGATAGAGCGGGGCGGGTGAGCGCAGCTCAACCGATCCCGCTCTGAAGCTCAAGCTTTCCAAAACCTCTGCTGCCTTTGATGGGGGGAGCCCGAGGGGGGCGAGGCCCCTCTCGGCACCCGCAATTCGAAGCATGCCCCCCGCCCCGCCGCCGCCAATTGCAGCGTCCCCCCTGCCGCCTCCGCCAGCCGCCGCGCGATGGGAAGGCCGAGCCCGGTGCCGCCGCTCGCCGCCGCCGTGGTGAAGAACCGGTCGAAGACCTGCCCGGCGATCGCTGCCGGGATGCCGCCCCCGTCATCCGCCACGCGCAGCACCACGGCATCGGCCTCGGTACGCCACTCCACCCGGCAGGCGGCATTCGGCCCGGCATGCTGGCGAGCATTCTCGAACAGGATGCTGAGGATGCCGCGCAGCGCTTCGGCGCCGATCCCGGCTTCCGGTCCCGTCCCCGCCGGCCAGGCGATGGCCAGCCCCGCCGCCTGGAAGGGGGTTGCCGCCTCCCGCACCGCCTCGGCCACCGCACAGCGCCCGGCGGCGCCGGCGGGCGGCGCCTCGGCCCGCGCCAGTTCCAGCAGCCGCCGCACCAGCCGTTCCAGCCGCCCGACATCCGCCGCCGCCTGGCCGAGGAAGCGCGCCCGCTCCGCCGGCGTCATCGTCGCCGCATGGTCCTGCAGCAGCTCCAGCGCCCCGGCCAGGCCGGCGAGCGGCGTCTTGAAGCCGTGCCCCACCTCGGTGGCGAAGTCGCGGATGGTCTCCGCCCGGCGCTCCAGCGTCGCGGCCATGGCGGCGATGGCGGCGGCCAGCTCATCCGCCTCCCGCACCGCGCTGCGGCGGGGGCGGGGCGGCGCGGAGGGGGCGCCGGCCGCCACCGCCTGGGCAGCCCGGGTGACGGCAGCGATCGGCCGGGCGACGGTGTAGGCGGCCCCCGCGGCCCCCAGCGCCGCCGCCGCCAGCAGCCCCAGCCCCAGCCCGGCCAGTGCCCGGCGGTGGCCGTAGAGCGCCTGGTCCAGCGTCGCCGGGGTGCGGGAGAGCAGCACGGCGCCGATCGGGGTTGCGCCGTCCAGCACCGGCAGGGCGAGGAAGACGCGCAGCGCGGCGCCGCGGCTGATGGAGGCGGGGCCGGGCACCGGCAAGGTGGGATCGGCGCGGCGGCGGAGGCGGGAGGCGGGCTGGCCGGCAAGCGCCTCCGCCACCTCCTCCAGCGCGGCCAGGGAGAGGCCGAGTTCGCCCCCCGTGCTGGCCACCACCACCCCGGCGGCGTCCAGCACCCGCATGGCGGCGAGCGTCGTGCGCTGCGCCTCCGCCAGCACCGGCTGCAGCGCCTGGCCGGCGGCCAGCGCCGGGGCGGCGGGCGGGGCCAAAGGCGGGGCGGCCGGCGGGGGCGGGGGCAGGACGGGGTCCCGCGCCAGGTCCAGCATGGCGGCGCGCGGCGCCCAGCCGGCGGGCGGTGGCGCCGGCGCCTGGCCGGCCCCGGCCAGCCAGGCGGCGCGCCAGGCGGCGGCGATCACCGCGCCCTGGCCCATCAGCTCCGTCTCCGTCTGCCGCACCAGCGCGCTTTCGTAGAGCCGCAGCAGCCAGATGCCGCCCAGCGGCAGCACCAGCAGCACCAGGTTCACCGCCAGCAGCACGGTGCGCAGCCGCGGCTTGAAACGGCGCCAGCCGGGGGCGCGCGACGGGGCGGCGCTGCCGCCATCGCGCCGCGGCATCAGGCCCGGCATCGCCGCCTGTTCCGCCGGCCCGTCCGGCGCGCCGCCATCGGCCGCCGGTAGCACGGGGGCTTCGCCGCCTGCCCCGAGGACCCGTCCGGCACCCCGCGGCCATGCCCCGGCGGCGCGCCGGGTGCCGTTGCCGGCCCCGCCGGCCCGCCCCGCGCGCCGCCATCGCCCTCCGGCAGCGCGCCGGGCATCCCCGCCGTGCCGCTCAGCGCCCCGCCTCCGCCAGGAAGCGATAGCCGAGGCCGTGCACCGTGCCGATCGGCGCGCCGCCGGCCGCGGCCAGCTTGGCGCGCAGATGGCGCACATGGCTGTCGATGGTGCGGTCGCTGACGATGCGGTGGTCCGGATAGGCGACCTGCATCAGCATCTCCCGGGTGAAGACCCGGCCGGGCTGGGCGGCCATGGCGCGCAGCAGGGCGAATTCCGTCACCGTCAGGGGCAGGGCGGCGCCCTGCCAGCGCGCCTCGAACCGCTCCGCGTCCAGGGCGAGCGGGCCCTGGGCTGGGGCGGGCGGCGGCGCGGCCTCCTGCCGCCGCAGCCGGGCGCGGATGCGCGCCACCAGCTCCCGCGGGCTGAAGGGCTTCACCATGTAGTCGTCGCCGCCGAGCTCGAGGCCCAGGATGCGGTCCACCTCCTCATCCCGGGCGGAGAGGAAGATGACGGGCACGGCGGAGGATTGGCGGAGGCGGCGGCAGACCTCCGTCCCCTCCATCCCCGGCATGGCGACGTCCAGCACGACGAGATCCGGCGCCTCCCGCGCGAAGGCGGCCAGGGCGGCGGGGCCGTCCGCCGCCTCCACCGCCGTGAAGCCGGCCCGGGCCAGGGCGAAGAGGATGACGCTGCGGATATGCGGGTCGTCGTCGGCGACCAGGATCTTCGGCATGGGCCTGACACGGGGCTGCACGGGATTTGCACCAAACTTCCCCGGGACCTGCAAGGCCGCTTCGTCAGGGCTGCATGCGGGGGCTGCAGGCTGGCGCGGCCTGAAGAGGAGGTTCCACGCCATGTCCGATGCACCGCCGGCCGCTGCGGCGCCACCCGGCATCCTGCCGCGGCGCCCGCTGCTTTCCGGCCCCATGCGCCGCCTGCTCTCCCTGGGCGTCCTGTTCGCCCTGCTGCAACTGCCGCAATGCATGGTGGGCAAACTGATCGACGAACGGCAGCAGCGCCAGGCGGAGGCCCGGCTGGAAATCGGCGGCGCCTGGGGGCCGTCCCAGGCCGTGCTGGGCCCGGTGCTGGTGGTGCCCTGGGAGCGCCCCGGCCGCACCGAGCCGGAGCGCGGCACCCTGACCCTGCTGCCGCAGCGCCTGGAGGCGGAGGCGAGCCTGGCGCCGGAGACCCGCCGCCGTGGCCTGTTCGCCGCCGTGGTCTACACCGCGCGGATGGGAATGCAGGCGCAGTTCAGCCTGCCGCAAAGCCTGCCGCCCGGGCTGGCCACGGCGACGCTGCGCTGGCCGGAGGCGGAGCTGGTGATCGGTGCCAGCCAGTGGCGCGCCGGCACCGCCGCGCCGGCGCTGGAAGCCGCTGGCCGGGCCCTGCAGCCCAACCTGGTGGAGCCGCCCGGATGGAGCTGCCAGAGGATGGGGCTCATGCGCTTCCCGCTCGGCCTGGATCGCCCCTTCGAAGGCAGCTTGCCGGTGCGGGCGCAATTGGAGCTGCGCGGAGCGGACATGCTCCGGCTGCTGCCCCTGGCCGGCCAGGTGGCGCTGACGCTGCGGGGCGAATGGGCCAGCCCCAGCTTCCTCGGCACCGAATTGCCGCAGGAGGTGACGCAGGACGGGACAGGGTTCCGCGCAAGCTGGGAGACCGGCCTGCACCCGCCGCTGCTGCGCCTGGCCGGGCCGGATTGCGAGGACAACCGGAGCCTTGGCGTCACGCTGCTGGAAGCCGTGCCGACCTACCGCATGATCAACCGCACAGCGAAATATGCCATGCTCTTCCTGGCCCTTGGCCTGGTGACCTACCTGCTGTTCGAGCAGGTGGGGAAGCTGCGCCTGCACCTGGCGCAATACGCGCTGCTGGGGCTTTCGCTGGTGCTCTTCCCGCTGCTGCTGCTTGCCTTCGGGGAGGCCCTGGGCTTCGCCCTGGGCTATGCGCTGAGCGCCGCCATGGTGCTGGGCCAGGCCACCGCCTGGACCGGCGCGGTGACGCGGCGGGCGGGGCTGACGGCGCTGTTCGGCGCCATGCTGGCAGGGCTGTTCGGCTTCATCTACGTCGTGCTGAGCCTGGAGAGCTACGCGCTGCTGGCCGGCGCCATGGCCCTCTTCGCCGCCCTCTCGGCGGTGATGCTGGCGGCGCGGCGGGTGAATTGGGAAGGCTGAAGCGTGATCGGTCGAGGTCGACTCGACCGCAGCCATGAATCGGGCGACCGAACAACGAACTGGAGCGGGACGGGTGAGCGAAGCTCAACCGATCCCGCTCTAGTGTCCTGCCTGCTGCGTTCGCTGGATTTCCAGCGAACGCAGCGGACAAGCAGGCCATTGAAACCAAAAGCCAGTGGCCCGAGACCGAATTCCGCAGGACTGCGGAATCGGGACACCAGGAAAGCCCGATGTCTCCCGCTGACGGCGCGGCCGCCAGCGGGAAGCGCCGCCGGCTAAGCCACCTGGTCCGCGAGGCGGTCCAGATGCCAGGCGGTGTCGCCGAACATGTGCTCGATCACCATCACCCGGCGGAAGTAGTGGCCGACGGCGTATTCATCCGTCATGCCGATGCCGCCATGGAGCTGCACGGCATTCTGGCTGACGAAGCGCCCGGCCTGGCCGACGCCGACCTTGGCCATGGAGATGCTGCGGGCGCGCTCGGCCGGGTCCGTCTCGCTCAGGCTCATGGCAGCGAGCATGGCCATGGAGCGGCCCTGCTCCATCGCCACCAGCATCTCCGCCGCGCGATGCTGCAGCGCCTGGTTGTCGCCGATCGGGCGGCCGAATTGCTGGCGCGTCTTCAGGTAGTCCAGCGTCATCGCCTGCATGGCTTCCATGGCGCCGATCACCTCGCCCGAGGTTGCGGCGATGCCGGCTTCCACCACCCGTTCGATGACCGGCAGGGCCTGGTCCTGCGGGCCGATCAGCCTTGCCGCGACGCCGGAGAGCGACAGCTCCGCCGCCCGCGTGCCGTCGCGCAGCGCATAGCCGCGGCGGAGCAGGCCCTCCGCCTCGCCCTCCACGAGGAAGAGAGAGATGCCCTCCGCCTCCTCCCGGCTGCCGCCGGTGCGGGCGGAGACCACCAGCCGGTCGGCGCAATCGCCATGCAGCACCACGCTCTTGCCGCCCTCCAGCACCCAGCCGCCATTGCGCGGCGTGGCGGTGGTCAGCACGTCGGTGATGTCGTAGCGGCTCTGCCGCTCGTAATGGGCGAAGGCCAGCTTGCACTCGCCGGCGGCGATGGCGGGCAGGATCTCCTCCTGCAGCGCCGTGTCGCCCGCCTCGCGGATGGCGGTCGCGCCCAGCACGACGGTGGCGAGGAAGGGCTCCAGCACCAGGTGCCGGCCGAAGGCCTGCTGCAGCAGCAGCACATCCACCGCGCCGCCGCCGAAGCCGCCGAACTCCTCCGGGATCGGCAGGCCGAGCAGGCCGAGCTCGGCATAGCGGGCCCAGAGCGCCTCGCTCCAGCCCGGCGCCGCAGCCAGCAGCTTCTTGCGCTGGTCGAAGGCGTATTCATCGGCCAGCAGCCGCGCCACGCTGTCGCCGAGCAGGCGCTGGTCGTCGGTCAGGTCGAAATCCATCTCACGCACCTTTCGCGGCGGTCGCCGCCCGCGCGGCGGGCTGGGTCTGACGTTGCCTGTTGCCCTGAAGCGGCTTCGCCGCTTCAGGCTGTGTGGAGCTTGGGGAGGGCAGCGAACCGGGGTCCCCGCGGCGCCGCGCAGCGGCGTCGTGGGGCGCTAGAGTCCCAGCACCGCCTTGTTCAGGATGTTCTTCTGGATCTCGTTGGTGCCGCCATAGATCGAGGCGGCGCGCAGCATGAGATAGGCGGGCGCCATCTGCGGCGCCCATTCGGGCAGCAGCGCCGGCTCGTTGGTGAGCTGCGCCAGTTCCTGCGTCCAGGCCGGCATGGCCTGCGGGCCGCCGACATCCATCACCAGCTCCGAAGTGCCCTGCAGCAGCTCCGTGCCCTTGATTTTGAGGACGGAGGAGAGCGGGTCCGGCCGCCCATCCTTCGTCTTGTCATAGGCCGAGACCACCCGCATCTGGGTGATCTCCAGCGCCTTCATGTCCACTTCCAACTGCGCCACGCGGGTGCGGAAGCCGCGATCCTCGATGAGCGGCTTGCCGTTCATCCGCACCTCCCGCGCCACCTCCTTGGCGAAGCGGACGCGCTCCTTGGACTTGCCGAGGCGGGCGATGCCGGTGCGCTCATTGCCCAGCAGGAATTTCGCCACGGACCAGCCGCGATTCTCCTCGCCGACCAGGTTCTCCGCCGGCACCTTCACATCGGTGAAGAACACCTCGTTCAGATGGTGGCTGCCATCGATGGAGATGATCGGGCGCACTTCCACGCCCGGCGTCTTCATGTCGATGAGCAGGAAGGAGATGCCCTCCTGCTTCTTCGCCGCCTGGGGGTTGGTGCGCACCAGGCAGAAGCACCAATCGGCATTGTGCGCCGTGCTGGTCCAGATCTTCTGGCCGTTGACGATGTAGTGGTCGCCCTCCTTCACCGCCCGCGTCTTCAGGCTGGCGAGGTCGGAGCCGGCGCCGGGCTCGGAGAAGCCCTGGCACCACCATTCGTCGAGGTTGGCGGCGGCGGGCAGGTAGCGGCGCTTCTGCGCCTCGGTGCCGAACTGGATCAGCACCGGGCCGAGCATGGTGACGTTGAAGGAGAGGATCTCCGGCGCCGGGGCGGAGAGGTTCTCCTCCAGGAAGATCATCTTCTGCACGGAATTCCAGCCGGGCCCGCCCCATTCCTTGGGCCAGGAATAGGCCGCCCAGCCGCGGGCGTTCAGGATGCGCTGCCAGGCGATGGTGTCCTGCTTCCGCGGCGGGTAGCCGAGGCGCATGCGCTCCCGGATGTCGCGCGGCAGGTTCTCGCGGATGAAGGCGCGGACTTCCTCGCGGAAGGCGAGCTCTTCCTCGGTGTAGCGCAGATCCATGGGCGGTTCCTCCGGCGGGGAAGTCTGGCGCCGGAAGGCGGGCAAGTCGAGAGGGGCTTTGCCCCTCTCGAGCTCTCCCCACCAAAGGCCGAAGGGCCTTTGGAAACCACGAGTTTTGCGCCTCGACCGACGGGTCCAGACTCAAGGGTTCAAAGGGCCCTTCGGCCCTTTGCGGGGAGAGTTTGAGAGGGGCAGAGCCCCTCTCAAGCCGCCGCGAGCTGCCTGACCCCCAGCTCCTGCAACGCCTCGCCGATCGCCGCCACCGCCCCGCGCATATCCTCGGGCGTAACGGCCCCGACGCAGCCGATGCGCATGGTCGGCGCCTTGGTGTTGTAGAAATTGCTGATCAGCACGCCCCGCGCCTTCAGCGCATCGACAAAGGGCTGCAGCGCGAAGGCGGGGTCGGCCGGCTGGTGGATGGTGACGATCACCGGCCCCTGGTGCTGCCGCGTCAGGTAGGGCGTCAGCCCCAGCGCCTGCACGCCGTCATACAGCACCCGCATATTCGCCGTGTAGCGCGCCAGCCGCGCCGGCTGGCCGCCTTCCTGCGCATGCAGGTCCAGCGCCACCCGGAAGGCCGCCAGCGCCTGCACTGGCGGGGTGAAGCGGAAGCTGCCCCAACCGGCCCGCAGCGCATGCTGATAGACATCCGCCAGGTCGAAGGACCAGGAGCCGGCCTGGCCCTGGCTCGCCTCCAGCCGGTCCACCCGCGCAATGGCGAAGCCGATGCCCGGCAGCCCTTCCAGGCATTTGCCGGAGGTGAAGAGCAGCGCATCCAGCTCCGGCTGCTCCGCCAGCGACATGGGCAGCGCGCCGAAGGCGGAGACGGAATCGAGGATCATCCGCCGCCCCGCCGCGCGCACCACCGCACCCACGGCCTGCGCGTCGTTAACGATGCCGCTGCCCGTCTCGTTCTGCACCATCACCACATGGGAGATGCCGGGCTCCGCCGCCAGCGCCGCCGCCACCGCCGCGGGCGCCACGCCCTCGGTATCCACCGCGTGCAGGGAGACCACCTCCCGCCCCGCCTCGGTCGCCAGCCGCACCGCGCGTTCCGCATAGGCGCCGTTGCGCGGCACCAGCAGCTTGCCGCCGGCGGGGATGAAGGTGCGGATCGCCGCCTCCATCATGAAATGGCCGCAGCCCTGCAGGCAGAGCGTCGCATGCTCGCCGGCCACGCCGCCGGCCAGGTCGCGTACCCGCTCGCGGATTTCAGCGTAGACGGCGCGGAAATCATTGTCCCAGGGGGCGTAGTCCAGCGCCATGGCGGCGCGGGTTTCGGGCCGGGTCTGCACCGGCCCCGGGATCAGCAGCAACATGCGGGGCACCTATCAACCTGCCTGAGGGGATAGCGCATCCGCCTCCGACAACAAAAGGCCGCCGATCTCGCGCTTCAGCTTCTCCCGGATCGCCGCGGCGAAGGCCGGGTAGTCCGGGCAGTGCATGGCGAAGCTGCCGGGGCCGCCGATCACCTCGGCGACGTAATGCTGCAGCAGGTCGGGCTCCTCGTTCAGCACCGCCAGGGCGTTGATCGTCACCCCGGCGGCGACGCCGATATCCCGCACCGGCCCCGGCGGCCGCCCCTGGTTGTGCCGCCCATCCCCCGAGACATCCATCACCTGCCGCGTGGAGTCCGCCGGGCAGCGCGCCAGCAGCGCCAGGCCGGCGGCCATCCCCTCGCCCGGCGCCGTCGCGCCGGGCTGGGGCAGGCGCGGGGCGGCGTCCATGGACGCGGCCAGCGCCTCCGCCGCCGCCGCATCGCCGACGCGCATCCAGGGCACCGCCACCTCCGGCCGGCCGCCGCCCTGCGGCATGGGGGACCAGGCGCCGGACCAGAACAGCATGGCCACCGCAATGCCGCCGCGCGGCCCGGCGGTGCAGAGCGCCTGGATCTCCTTGTCCCGGAAGGCCGCGGCATAGCCGCCCAGCATCAGGCCGAATTCCTCGTAATCCACGCTGGCCGAGACATCGACGGCGAGGCAGAGGGCGAGATCGACGGGCGTCATCGGCGGAACGGTCTCGACCTACGGTTGCAAATCGCCGCGGCAATACCGGATAGATAGCAAGGCCAGACGAGGACCACGCCCCTGTTCTCCTTCCGCCGCCGCGCCCGGCTGGGGGCGCTCTGCCTCTTCCTCTGCCTCGCCGCCTGCGCCCCCCGCCAGATGATGGCCCCGGTCGAGGGCAGCTACCGCATCCTGCGCAGCCTGCCCTACGCCGAGGGCAATCCCCGCTTCACCGCCGATGTCTACGTTCCGCACGGGGCGGCGCCGGGCGGCCGGCCCCTCATCGTCTATTTCTATGGCGGGCTTTGGACGGTGGGCACCAAGGAAGAACCCACCAGCGCCACCCTGCCGGAGGATCTGGCGGCGCGCGGCGCGGTGGTGGTGGTGCCGGATTACCGGCTCTATCCGGAAGTCGCCTTCCCCGCCTTCATTCAGGACGGCGCCCTGGCGGTGCGCTGGGCGGCGGAGCATGCCGCGGAATGGGGGGCGGATCCCAGCCGGATCTACCTGGCCGGCCATTCCACCGGCGGCTACATGGCCCTGCTGATCGGGCTGGACCGCCGCTACCTGGCCGAGGCCGGCTTCGGCGACCACCGCCTCGCCGGCCTGATCGGCGTCGCCGGCATCTATGAGCGCTGGCTGTTCGAGCACCGGATCATGCGGCCGATCTTCGGCGAAAGCCCCGATCGCCGGGTCTACCTGCCCGCCAGCCATCTGGGCCGGACGCCGCCGCCCATGCTGCTGCTGGCCGGCCGGCTGGACGTGATCGTGACGCCGGACAACAGCGAGAAGCTGGCCGAAGCGGCGCGGGCCGCCGGCGGCGAGGTGGAGCTGAAGCTCTATGGCGGCGTGGGGCATGAGGGGATCCTCATGGCCGGCCCCTGGCTGCCCAGCCTGGCCGGCACGCCCAACGACATCGCGGACTGGGTGCGGCGGCGGGAGGCGATGGCGCGCACCGCGTCGCGCTGAGGCGCGCCATGCATCGTGACGCCGCATGACGGCCATCGCGGGCAGCTCGCGGCAGTGGCGCCTGAATTCCTCGGCGGGACAGCGCCGGCATGCCCGCCGCGCTGCCTCGTGCCCGGTCCTGCCGCACAGGCCTCGCCCGGCGCCCCGCCCGCCGGCAGCCGAGCGCGCCGGACGGTGCACGCGAATGTGAGCAGCGCGGGCGCCGGCGCGGACTAACTGGAAGGACGGGGGAGGAGAGCGCCCTGCCCGGGCGCCCCCCGATTTTCCAGGAGGCTGTCATGGCCACCGCCCAGACCGCGCATCCCTATTACGACCTCTTCGTCGCCAGCCTGGTGCCGCGCATGGCGCATGGCCCGGCGCATGACCACGACCCGCCACCGCCGCATCTGCTGGCCCTGCCCGGCACCCTGCCGGAAGCCCAGCAGGTGCTGGATCTGCTGCTGGGCGCCGATCGCGACGTGCGGCAGGACCAGACGCACGCCGCCGCCATCAACCTGGATCTGGCGGAAACCAGGCTGCGCCTCGCCCTGGCGCATGGCAGCGTCTCGCCCGGCCAGGAAGGCGCGCTGGCCAGCATCGCCCTGGCGCGGGAGGAAGTGGCGCGCGGCCGCACGGACCGCGCCTGCGCCGCTCTGGCCTGGGCGCTGAAGCAGCTCCAGCGGCCGATCTGAGCGCCCGGCGCGCTCAGAAATACCCCAGGGCGAGGATGCCGTCCGGGCCGGGATCCTCGCCCACCAGCTTGCGGCCGATGAGGTCGCGCAGCGTCTCCGAGGCGCCGCCGCCGAGCGAGCCGTAGCGGGCGCCGCGATAGAGGCGCGACACCGGATATTCGTCGGTGAAGCCGAAGCCGCCATGGAGCTGCACGGCCTCGTTCGTCACCCTGATCGCCATCTCGTTGCAGAACACCTTGGCCGTCGCGGCGAGGAAGGGATCGGGGAAGGGATTCGCCGTCCAGCAGGCGCGGTAGAGCAGGCCGCGCGCCGCCTCGATGTCCTTGTACATGTCGGCCAGCTTCCAGCGCACGCCCTGGAAATCGGCGATCGGCTTGCCGAAGATCGGCCGGTCCCGGGTGTAGCGCAAAGCCTCGTCGAAGGCGCCTTCGGCGAGGCCGAGGCTGATGGAGGGGTTGAGGCAGCGCTGGGTGTTGAAGGCGGTCAGCAGGCGGCGGAAGCCATCCTCGCGGAGGACGAGGTTCTCAATCGGCAGCTCGACATCCTCGAACTGCACCTCATGCAGGTTCTCGCCGCCCATGGTGTGGTAGGTGCCGGTCACGGCGAGGCCGGGCGTGCCGCGCTCGATCAGCACGCAGCCGATGCCCTCGCGGCCCGGCCTGCCGTCGATGCGGGTGAAGACGACGAACATGCCGGCTTCCTCGGCGCGGCTGATCAGCGTCTTCGCGCCGTTCACCACCACGCGGTCGCCCTTCACCACGGCGTTGGTGCGGTAATTCGCCACATCGGTGCCGGCATGCGGCTCCGTCATGCAGATGGAGAGGATGCAGTCGCCGCTGACCACAAGCGGCAGGATGCGGGCGCGGATGCTCTCCGGCGCGTATTTCGCGATCACACGGGTCTGCACCCCGGCCTCGCCCAGCACCGCCATGGCGGTAGGGTAACAGACCTTGGCGATCTCCTCGAGGATCAGGGCGGTTTCGAAGACGGGCAGGCCAAGGCCGCCATATTCCTCCGGCACGGTCATGCCGAGCACGCCGAGCTCGGCCAATTCCTTGATGTTCTCCCAGGGGAAGGTGCCGTCCATCCAGCGCAGGGCGCGCTGGCGGAAATTCGCCTGGGCCAGCTCGCGCACGCTGCCGACGAGCTGTCGCTGGGTGTCAGAGAGACGGAATTCCATCGCTGCCTCCTCCCCCTCCTCCGCTTTGCGGGGGAGGGTTGGGGTGGGGGGGGTGTCGGGGCCGGTGGGAGCGTACTTCGAAAAGCGAGGGGCTCAATCGCACCCCCCCACCCCTTCCCTCCCCCGCAGCGCGGGGGAGGGAGATGCTCTAGCCCCGGTATTGCGCGCCGGCATCCACCTCGATGGTGGTGCCGGAGAGATAGCCGCCGCGCGGGCTGGCGCAGAACACGGCGAGGTCGGCGATCTCCTCCGGCTTCCCGGCACGGCCGAGCGGCAGGCCGCTCAGCATCTCCTCCCAGCGGCTCTCATCGCCCCATCTCGTCTTCGCCCGCGATTTGGAGAGGGTGATGATGCGCTCCGTCATCGTCGCCCCCGGGGCGATGCCCACCACCCGCACATTGCTGTCCGGCGCCTTGCCGCCCAGCGCCGCGGTGAAGGCGATCAGCGAGGCATTGCCGGCGGCGCCGCAGATGTAATCCGCGCGCGGGGCCCGGCCGGCCATGCCGATGATGTTGACGATGACGCCGTCCTGCTTCGCCTCCATCCCCGGCAAATAGAGCTGCGTCAGATGGATGTAGCCGAAGACCTTCAGCGCCCAGGCCTGCTGCCAGCGCTCCAGCGAGATGTCGTGCACCGTGCCGCCGGGAATGGCGCCGGCATTGTTCACCAGGACGTCGATCTGCGGAAAGGCGGCGTGCATCGCCTGGCGGGCGCCGGCATCGGCGAGGTCGGCGGCGTGGATCGCCACGTTCACGTTGTGCCGGGCGCGGATGCCGGCGGCGGCCGCCTCCAGCGCGGCGGCGTCGCGCGACGCCAGAACCACATCGCACCCCGCCTCGGCGAAGGCATGGGCGCAGGCCTGGCCGATGCCCTTGGAGCCACCGGTGATCAGCACGCGCTTGCCGGCGATCTGCATGTCCATGAACGTTCTCCCCTCATGCCCGGCGTTCTTGAGGGAGGCTCTGCCTCCCTCAAACTCCCACCGCCAAAGGCCGAAGGGCCTTTGGAAACCTTGAATTTCAGGCGCGACGGTCGAAGCGCAAAACTCAAGGGTTCAAAGGGCCCTTCGGCCCTTTGCGGGTGGAGCTCGAGGAGGGCAGCGCCCTCCTCGACACAACGCCTCAGGACAGAAGGCTACAGCCGCGGCGCGACTCCGGAAACCCCGGTCGCCTGTTCCAGCGCCGCCAGCGCCAGCAGATAGGCGTAGCGCGCCTGGTTGGCCTGGATGCGCGTGGCGTTCAGGGTGCGCAGCGCATCCAGCGTATCCAGCAGGCTGCGGCCGCCGGCCAGATAGGCCTGCTCCGTGCTGCGATAGGCTTCCTCCGCCCGCCCCAGCGCCCCGCCGGCATAGAGGTCCGACAGCGCCTTGGCCTGCTCGTACCCAGCCCAGGCCGCGGCGAAATCCGCCCGCGCCTGCAGCAGCGTGGCGCGCGCCTGGGCCTCCGCCTGGCCGCTCTGCGCCGCGGCCACGCCGACATTCCCCTCGACGATGCGGCGGGTGAAGATCGGCACGGAAAGCTGCAGGCCGAAGCTGTTCACCGCATCGATCCGGTCGCGCGATTCCGGCAGATCCTGGGAGAGCCGGGACCGCGCCCAGCTCCCGTTCACCGTCACGTCGCGGGACCGCCCGGCCTCGGCCAGCAGCCGGTTCGCCTCGGCGGCGCTGAGCTGGCGCTGCGCCGCCACCACATCGGCGCGGCTGGCCACGCCCTGGGCCAGCGCGTCCCGCCCGATGCCGAGCGGCGGCGCCTGGTCGAACCGCCCGCGCAGGTCGAAGGCCACGGGCGAGAGCACCGCCCGCGCCGTGGTCGGCGCCGCGCTGGGCCCGCCGCCGGGCGCGGCGCCGAGGCCGGGCGGCATGGGCGCGATCTGCCCCGCCCCCGGGGTGAAGGCCGCCGGGTCCGCCGCCAGCAGCGCCGCCACCGCGGCGACGCCGGCGGCATAGGCCTGGGCGTTGTTCGTCACGTCGCTTTCGAATTGCAGCCGGCTGGCCTGGAAGCGCAGCAGATCGCCTTCCGGGATGGCGCCGTCGCGGAGCTGGCGGCGCAGCAGCGCCTCCGTCCGGTCCAGGCTGGCGCGGTTGCCCAGCGCCACTTCCAGATTCGCCCGCGCCAGCAGCGCGCCGAGGAAGGCCTGGCGGAGCTGGAAAAGCTGGGTGCGGAGCGTGTCCAGCACCAGCGCCTCCGCCTGCCCGATCTGCTCCTCGGCGATACGGGTGCGCAGCTCCCGCTTGCCACCCCGCTCGATCAGGACGGCAAGGCCGACCGCGATATTGTTGCCGGGGGAGAACAGCCGCGCGCCGCGCGTGCCGCCCCGTTCCGTCTCGACGAACTGGCCGATGGTGTTGCCGACCGAGACCTGCGGCGGCGGCAGGGCGGAGGCGACCAGCCGCTGCGCCCGCGCCGCATCCACCCCGCGCCTGGCCGCGACCAGGGCCAGGTTGCGCTCCAGCAGCAGCGCCTCGGCCTCCGCCAGGGTCAGCGGCCGGGCCTGGCCCAGCGGCAGGGGTGCGGTGCCGAGGGACGCGGCGGGCGGCGGGTTGCCCGGCACGCCCTGGGCCAGCGCCCCCAGGGGCGCCAGCATTGGCACCGCCAGGCCGCACAGCACCAGCCCCATTCCCGCCCGCGGCAGGCCCAAGCTCCGCACGCCCCAGCTCCGCATGCCCCCGCCCCTCACGCCCGCACCGCCCCGGCCCCCGCCCGGGCCTCGGCGCGCCGGATGTGGCGCGGCTTGCCGAACAGGTCGATGGCGGCGGGAAAGACCACCAGGATGAAGAGCGGCACCAGCCCGATGCCCCCCACCACCACCAGCGCCAGCGGCTTCTGTACATCGGCGCCGATGCCAGTGGCCAGCGCCATGGGCAGCAGCCCGGTGAAGCTGGCGAAGCAGGTCATGAAGACCGGCCGCATCCGGTCCCGCCCCGCCTGGTCCAGCGCCATCCGCCAGGGCATCCCCTCCAGCCGCAAATGGTTGAAGTGGGAGAGCATGATGATGCCCTCCATCACCGTGATGCCGAAGAGGGCGAGGAAGCCGATGGCCGCCGGCACGCTGAAATTCAGCCCCGCCACGGCCAGCGCGGCGACGCCGCCGGTGATGGACATCGGCACGATGCCGAAGACCAGCAGCGTCTCCCTGAGGTTGTTGAACTGCACGTAGAGCAGCACGAGGATCAGGCCGAGCGCCGCCGGCACCACCACCGTCAGCCTGCCGATCGCCTCCTGCAGGTTGCGGAACTCGCCCAGCCAGTCGAGGCGGTAGCCGGGGGGCAGCTCCACCAGCCGCTCCACCGCCGCCTGCGCCTCCGCCACCGTGCTGGCGGGATCGCGGCCGCGCACGCTGAAGCGGATGGGCACGTAGCGGCTGGCATCCTCCCGGTAGATGTAGGAGACGCCGGAGACCAGGCGGATATTCGCCACATCCCGCAGCGTCGCGCCGCTATCCCCGCCCGCCGGGATGCGGCCGATGGCGTCGAGGTTGTCCCGGAAGGGCGCGTCCAGCCGGACCATGATGGGGAAATTGCGGTCGCCTCCCGGCTCGTAGAGCCGCCCGGCCTCCCGCCCGCCGATCGCCGCCTGGATGACCTGGTTGACGTCATCCACCGAAAGCCCGTAGCGGGCCGCCCGGGCGCGGTCGATCTGCACCGCGACGGTCGGCTGGCCGAGCGAGCGGAAGACGGCGAGGTCCGCGACACCAGGCACCTGCGCCACCACCTGGCGGATCTCCTCCGCCTTGCGGGCGATGATGTCGAGCTCCGGCCCGTAGACCTTGATGGCGTTGGCGCCCTTCACGCCCGAGGCGGCCTCCTGGACATTGTCCGAAATCGCCTGGGAATAGCTGAATTCGATGCCGACGAATTCGCGGGACAGCCGCTCCTGCATGGCATGCACCAGGCCATCGCGGTTGCGGGCGGTGGTCCACTGGTCCGGCGGCTTCAGCGGCAGGAAGAATTCGGCGTTGAAGAAGCCGGCGCTGTCGGTGCCGTCATCCGGGCGGCCCTGCTGGCTGGTGGCGGTGATGACTTCCGGGAAGTCCAGCAGCACGCCGCGGATGCGGTTCACCGTGGCGTTGCCTTCCTCCAGGCTGATCGTGCCCGGCATGGTGGCGCGGACCCAGAGATTGCCCTCCTCCAGCGTCGGCAGGAATTCCGCGCCGAGGCTGGAGAGCAGCAGGAGGGAGGCGGCGAAGAGCCCGGCCGCCAGCAGCAGGCACAGCGCCCTGGCCCGCATGGCGGCGGCGTAGAGCCGCTGATGCCCCCAGCGCAGCACCCGCACCAGCGGGGTGTCGCGTTCCCGGCTGTCCTCCCGCAGCAGCGCCGCAGCCAGGGCCGGGGTGATGGTGAAGGTCGCGAGCAGCGCGCCGATGATGGCGTAGGCATAGGTCTTCGACATCGGGCCGAAGATCCGCCCCTCGATCCCGCCCAGGGTGAAGAGCGGGATGAAGGCGGCGATGATGATGAGGGCGGAGAAGAAGATCGCCTTGTCCACCTCGCCGGCCGCCCGCAGCACGGTCAGCGAGAGGCCGGAGAGGTCGCGGGAACTGGCCGGCGCCACGTAGCGATGCGCGTGGCTGCGGGCGAGGCCGAGATGGCGGTAGATATTCTCCACCATGATGACGGTGGCATCGACCAGCAGGCCGAAATCCAGCGCGCCGAGGGAGAGCAGATTGGCGCTCTCCCCCTTGCTCAGCATCAGCAGGATGGCGAAGAGGAAGGCGAAGGGAATCGTCGCCGCCACCACCATGGCGCCGCGGAAATCGCCGAGGAAGAGCCACTGGATGATGAGGATGAGGGCAACGCCCTCGATGATGTTGTGCACCACCGTACGGGTGGTGAGCTTCACCAGATCCTCGCGGTCATAGAGCGGGACGATCTTCACCCCGGGCGGCAGCACGCCGCCGGCATTGATGCGCTTCACCTCAGCCTGCACGCCATGGATGGTGGGCAGGGTCTGCTCGCCGCGGCGCATCAGCACGGTGGCCAGCACCACATCGTCATCCTCCGCATGCCCGGCGATGCCGAGCCGCGGCAAATTCCCCACCTCCACCGTGGCGATGTCGGAGAGCAGCACCGGCACCCCGCCGGCAGCGGCGGAGACGACCACGTTGCGGATATCGTCGAGGCCGCGGATCAGGCCGATGCCCTGCACCACCGCCGCCTGCGGCCCGATGCGGATGGTCCCCGCCCCGACCGTGGCATTGCCGGCGCGCACCGCTTCGATCACCTGCGGCAGGCCGAGCCCATGCGCCGCCATCCGGCGCAGATCGATGACGACGTTGTAGCTCTTCGTCAGCCCGCCGAAGGAGGTGACGTCCACCACGCCCGGCACCCGCTTGAAGCGGCGGTCCAGCACCCAGTCCTGCAGCGTCTTGAGGTCCGCCAGCGAATAGCCGGGCGGCCCGACCAGGCGGTAGCGCATGATCTCGCCGATCGGCGAGAGCGGCGAGATCTGCGGCTGCACCCCCTCCGGCAGCCCGTCGATCTGCGAGAGGCGGTTCAGCACCTGCTGCAGCGCCTGCTCATAGGTGTAGTTGAAGTTGAACTGCACCCGCACGTCCGAAAGCCCGAACAGGCTGGTGGAGCGCACCGAGGTGAGGTTGGGCAGCCCGGCCATCGCCACCTCCACCGGGATGGTGACGTAGCGCTCGATCTCCTCCGCGCTCTGCCCCTGATTCTGGGTGATGATGACGACCTGCGGCGGCACCGGGTCCGGATAGGCCTCGATGTTCAGCCGGGTAAAGCCGACCAGCCCGACCGCGATGAAGACGAAGAACAGCAGGATGACCAGCGGCCGGCGCTGCAGGGCGAAGGAGACGATCTGGCGCATGGGGTTCTTTCCGCAACTCAGGCGGCATGAGGCAGCGAAAGGGGGCCGGCGCGGCCCGCCGCGCCGGGCTGGTGGCCTGAGTCCGCAGCCCTGCGGACTTCGGACTCAGGACACCAGGCTTTGTTTTCAGTGGCCTGCTTGTCCGCTCCGTTCGCCGGAAATCCAGCGAACGGAGCGGGCAGGACACCAGGGCGTCAGTCGATCCGGGCCGCGCGGTCGATGAAGAGGGCGCCGCCGGTGACGACCTTCTCCCCGGGCTTCAGCCCCTCCGTCACCTCCAGCATGTCGCCGGCGCGGATGCCGGGCCTGATGCGCCGCAGGATGAAGCGGTTGCCGTCCAGCGCCACCCAGACGGAGGCCTCGGCGCCGCGATAGATCACCGCATTCACCGGCACGCCGACATTCTGCTCCCCGGCGCCGACCGCGATGCGGAAGGTGGCGAACATCTCGGGCTTCAGGAGATGGTCCGGGTCCTGCACCTCGGCGCGCACGGTCAGGCGGCGGCTGGAGGGATCCAGCCCGGCGCCCACCATGGTGATGCGGGCATCGAAGGTCCGGCCCGGCAGGGCGCCGACCGTCACCTCCACCGGCTGGCCGGTGCGGATCATCGGCGCGTCCATCTCCCGCACCGCGGCCACCAGCCACATGGTGGAGAGATCCGCGATGGTATAGACGGGATCGCCCGCGCCGGTGGCAAGCCATTGGCCGGGGCCGACGCGGCGCTGCACCACCGTGCCGCCGATCGGCGCCGTCACCGGCACCTGCGCCTGCACCATGCGGGTTGCCTCGATGCGCGCCACCTGCTCCGCGCTGCGGCCGAGCACGCGGAGCTTGTCCCGGGCGGCGGCCAGGGTCGCCTCGGCGCTGCGGAGGTCGGAAGCGGCGGTCATCGCGGCGACGCGGGCCTGCTCCACATCGCGCTGGGAAGCGGCGCGGGCGCTGAACAGGCTCTGCTGCCGGGCTTCCTCGCGCCGCGCCTGGTCCAGCGTGGCGCGCGCCTTGTTCGCCGCATCCGCCGCCGAGAGCAGGTCGTTGGCGGCGCCGGCGAGGTCGGTGGTCTCGATCTCGAACAGCGTGTCGCCGGCGGCGACCGTGTCGCCCAGCCGGGCCTGGGCCCGCATCACCCGGCCATTATAGGGGGAGAAGACCGGGGTGGAGCGGTCCTCGTTATAGGCGATGCGGCCTTCCGCCAGCCTTTCGGCGCGGAATTCGTGGAGCTGCATCGGCTCGATCCGCAGCGCCCGCATCTCGTGGTCGGAGAGGCGGAATTCGCCCTGCGAGAGCGGCTCCGCCACCGTGGCGGCGGGGGAGGCAGGCAGCGGCGCCTCCTGCCGTGCGGCGTAATAGAAGTAGCCGGCCCCGGCGGCGAGGAGCAGCAGCAGCGCGCCAAGGATCAGCCGGCGGCGGGTGCCGGGCTTCGCCTCGGGCACGGCCTCCCGCACGCCTTCCGCCGCCGGCGCCGCGGCGGCGCCGGACGGGGCCGGGGCGGCCTCGGCCGCCGGCCGCTCCGGGAAGGCCGCGCCCGGATGGGGCTCCGGAAGGGGCGGCTGGTTCAACATGTTCATTGCGTTCGAGGACCCACCACGCGCCGCACGCTTCCTGGCTGCCGCGATCCTTTGGGCGGCAGGCCCGCCGATGATCCATGCGGACGACGCTACATTGGGCCTCAGTGGCTTACTCGAAGATTGGCCGAAACCTGAAACCACGGACAGGCAAAATATTTTCTATATCGAACCGAGATTCCTGCGGACAAGGTGCCCGGCCCTATCGGCCGAATGCAGGAAAAGCCTTGGAAATCAGTGGGAAGAACGGCCGCTCCGCCTCGCCCTGCCGCCGCCGGTGGTTGCCGGCCGTGCCGGCCACGCCCTCCTCCCCGACCCCGGCGGAACCCGCAAGCTCACCCCCTCGGTCAGAAAACGGGGCCGCTCCGGCCCCGCCAAATTCTCAGATCAGCAATTCGATCAGGAAGGGGCCGGGCCGGGCGAAGCTCTGCGCCATCAGGTCGCCCAGCCCTTCCAGCGTGCTGGCCTGGGCGGCTTCCACCCCCATGCTGTTGGCCAGCTGCACCCAGCCGATATCCGGGTTGCCGAGGTCCAGCATGTCCATCGCCGTCCGCCCGGGATTGGCGCCGACATTGCGGTACTCGCCGATCAGGATCTGGTACTTGCGGTTGGAGAGCAGCACGGTGGTCACCGGCAGCTTCTCCCGCGCCTGGGTCCAGAGCGCCTGGGGCGTGTACATGGCGCTGCCATCCGCCTGCAGGGCGATCACCCGGCGGCCGCCGGCGCCGAGGGCAGCGCCCACCGCGACGGGGGGGCCATAGCCGATGGCGCCGCCGCAATTCTGCAGCCAGTCATGCGCGGGCGCGGCATAGGTCTGCGGGAAGAAGCCGCGGCCATAGGTCACGCTCTCATCGACGATGACGCTGTCCTCCGGCATCAGCGCCGCCACGGTTTGGGCCAGCCCCTCCGGGCTCAGCGCGCCGCGCGGCGCTTCCGGGCGCGGGCCGGGGTCGGGCATGGCGGCGGCGGGGGCGGCGAGCTCCTCGGCCAGGGCGCGCAGGGCGGATTCGGCGTCCTGCTCCAGCCGGGTCAGCACATGCAGCTCGCAGCCCGGGGCCCAGAAGGTGCTGGGGCGGCCGGGATAGCCGAAGAAGCCGATCGGCTCCCTGGCATTCACCAGGATGATGTGCTGGTAGGATTCGAGGGCCTTCACCGCCAGCTCGTTCACATAGGGCACGCGGTCCAGCATCAGCCGGCCGCGGCCGCGCTGGATGCGGGCGTTGGAACCCTCGGCCAGCAGCTTCGCCCCCGTCGCGGCGGCGATGCGCTGCGCCTCGCGCTGCGCCGCCTCCCGCAGCGCCAGGCCGCCGAGCAGCAGCAGCACGTTCTTCTTCTCCCGCAGCACCTTCGCGGCGTTGCGCACCGCATGCGGGTCGGCCTGCGGCACGGCGGGGACGGGCAGCGCCTTGCCCGGCACGCCGCCTTCGTTCCAGGAGCTGTCGGAGGGCAGGATCAAGGTCGCCACCTGGCCCGGCGAGGTCCGCGCCGCCTGCACCGCCACCGCCGCATCGGCACCGACGTCCTCGGTCCGCGTCGCGGTGCGGACGAAGGCGGAAGCGCCGCGCGCCCAGCCCTCGGTATCCGCGGTCAGCGGCGCGTCGAAGGGCCGGTGATAGACGGCCTGGTCGCCGACGATGTTGACGATGCCGCTGCGCGCCCGCCGCGCATCGTGCAGCCCGGCCAGGCCGTTGGCGAGGCCGGGGCCGCAATGCAGCAGCGTCGCGGCGGGCTTCTCCGCCATGCGCCAATAGCCGTCCGCGGCGCCGGTGACGACGTTCTCCTGCAGGCCGAGCACGCATTTCATGCCGGGGATGCGGTCCAGCGCCGCGACGAAATGCATCTCGCTGGTGCCGGGGTTGGTGAAGCAGACATCGACGCCGCTCCCCAGCAGGGTGTGCACCAGGCTTTCGGCTCCGTTCACGGCGTCATCCTTCCCTTCCGGACATGGCCGGGGGCAAGGTGCGCGAGCCGGGGCGCCGCCGCAAGGGCGCGCGGCCGGCGGCGGGGCGCGGCCCGCCCCTGGACTTTACCGGCCCGGCGCACGACCTTCGCCCCGACCGCTTCCGGTCGGCATGAAGGGGCTCCGGGCTCGCCGCCATGACCAGGACCATGCTGTACGGCTTCGTCGCCGGCTTCGTCGCGGTGCTGGTCTTCCACCAGGGCACCGCCTTCCTGCTGCACCATGTCGGCAACGGGCTGGGGCCGTCCGTGGCGCTGTTCGGCCGCGTCCCGCCGCCCTTCAACATGGCGCCGGTGCCGCCCCTCGGGGTGCCGCAGGTGATCTCCATCGCCTTCTGGGGCGGGGTCTGGGGCGCGCTGCTGGCGCTGCTGCTGCGGGCCCTGCCGGTGCCGGCGCTGCTCTTCGGCCTGCTCTTCGGGGCGGTGGTGCCGACGCTGGTGGCCTTCACCCTGGTGGCCTCGCTGAAGGGCCTGCCGCTCTGGGCGGGCGGGAACCGGCAGATCTGGGCGCGGGCGCTGCTCTATGACGGCGCCTGGGGCTGGGGCACGGCGCTGCTGCTGCTGCGGCCGCTGCGGCTGCGGGGCTGAACTGGAAGAAAGAACAGGAAGAACGATCGGGGCGCTGCCCCGAACCCCCGCCGGGGCCAGGACCTGGCCCCGGACCCCGGTGGGAGTTTTGGACCCGTGGGTTGAAGCTGCCGACCGGGGCCGGTCCGTTTCCCGCCGCTGCCGCTTGCGCAGGGCCCGGCCTGTGCCACCTTTGTCGCGTCAGGGCGGCAAGGGCCAGGACCGGGGGAAGGGGACCAAGGCATGACCGTGCAACGCTTCACCGTTTCGCGCCGCGCGGCGCTCGGCCTGCTCGGCGCCGGGGCGCCGCTGCTGCTGGCCGCCCCCGGCCCCGCCCGCGCCCAGCCCCGGCTGGACCGCGTCTCCTTCGTCACCAATTGGCGGGCCCAGGCGGAGCATGGCGGCTACTACCAGGCCCAGGCCGCCGGCCTCTACCGGGAGGCGGGGCTGGAGGTGGAGCTGCGGACCGGCGGGCCGCAGGTCAACCCGGCCCAGCTCCTGCTCGGCGGGCGGGTGGACATGGCCATGGGCAACGGCCTCGTCGCGCTGAATTTCGTGAAGGAGAACATCCCCTTCCTCTGCATCGCCGCCATCTTCCAGAAGGACATGTCGGTGCTGATCGGGCATCCCGGCACCGGCTTCACCGGGTTCGAGGCGCTGCGCGGCCGCACCATCCTGCTCGGCGCCGAGACGCGGGTGACCTGGTGGCCCTTCCTGGCGAAGAAATACGGGCTGCGGGACGAGCAGATCCGCCCCTACACCTTCAACCTGCAGCCCTTCCTGGCGGACAGGCAGCTCATCCAGCAGGGCTATCTGGGCAGCGAGCCCTTCTCCCTCCGCCAGGCCGGCGTCACGCCGGATACGCTGCTGGTGCACGATGCCGGCTTCGAGAATTACGGCACCACCATCAATATCGGCGTGCGGACGCTGAGCGAGAAGCGCGAGGTCGTGCAGCGCTTCGTCGATGCCAGCCTGAAGGGCTGGGACCAGTATCTGCAAGGCCCGGCCGGCGGCTTCGACACGGCGCCGGCCAATGCGCTGATCAAATCGGCCAATCCGGAGATGGGGGACGAGCTGATCGCCTTCGGCACGCGGATGATGAACGAGGCCGGCATCGTCCGCTCCGGCGATGCCGCGACGCTCGGCATCGGCGCGATGACGGAGGCGCGCTGGCAGCGCTTCCATGCCGCGGTGGCGGAGGTGGGGGTGCTGCCGCGCGACCTGGACTGGAAGAAGGCCTACGACCTCTCGCTGGTGAACAAGGGCATCGGCCGGGCCTGAGCCCGGCCCCGCCGCTCACTGCACCCGCAGCCGGACATAGCCGATGTCGCGGTTCATGGAGCCCCGGCCGGCCCGGTCGAGATGCCGGACCGCGAAGGTGAGCAGCGGCGCATCACCCTCCAGCGTGTCGAAATTGCGCGACCGGCTGGCCGGGTCGATCAGGGACGGGTAGGCGATGAAGGAGCGCGCCCCACCCTCCCGCGCCCGCGTCGGGGCCTGCAGCAAGGGGACCGGCGGTCCCCAGCGGAACAGGTCGGGGGAGACGCTGTAGGCGATGCCCGTCCAGGCCTGCCCGCTGGCCGGATCGCGGCGGCGCGTCTGGAAGACGGCGATCCAGCTCCGCTGCCTCGCATCCCACAGCAGCGAACGGACCTCGCTCGGCAGGCTGGCCGAGGGCAGCACGGCACAGGGCTGCGGCGTCCCCGGGTGCCGCATGTCCACGGTGAAATCGGTGCCGTCCCAGGCGCGCCACAATTCCGGCCGCATCGGGTCCTGGCTGCGCAGCAGGCAATTGCCCGGCCGCTGGATCCCATCCCCCTCCGCGGCGGCGATCACGTAGTGAAAGCCGTCCGGCCCCTGCGCGATATTGCTCAGGGTGAAGACGCCGAAGCGGTGCGTCCCGTTGCTCGGATAGGCGTCGCCGAGGCTGGCGACCAGCCGCTCCCCGGGCGGCAGCAGCCGGAAGCTCTCGCCCATATCGTCCGAGACGGCAGCGAGGATGTCGTTCAGCCAGCATCTGGCCGTCCTGCGGCTCGGGTCCGGGACGCAGCCAGCCCGCTTGGTGGGTGCGCTCCGGTCATGGCTCAGCAGCGCCGCCACATGCCGGCCGTCCGGCGTATAGATCCCCTGGATCCAGAGCAGGTTGAGCCCCAGCGGCTGATAGGCGGCGCGGGGCAGGATGGAGCGGCAGACCGGGCGGAGCTGGGTGAAATCCGGTCCCACCATCATCCAATTCTCGCGGTGGGTGGCGATCAGCGCCACCTGGCCATCGGCGCGGCGGAACGCCCTGGCGGGGCTGTCCGGAATGTATTCGTCTTCGCACCGGGCGGACTGCCAAGAATAGAGCGTCTGCTGCTCGCCATCCACCACCAATCTTGGCTGAGCCTCGGCCGCAGGTGACAGAAATTGGCAAAGCAATGCGAGATAAGTCGCCAGCCGAATTAACCGCATAATGGGACTCCACGGCGCGATGGCAGGGGAATTTACGCTGCGCTTCTGGCATAAAAGGCCGGTGGACTTCAACCTCCGGGATTGAGTCAGGGTTTTCGGGGAGTTTCGGCCGGCGTGCCCCGGCCCCGCCTTTCCCCGGCAGCGCCCGCGCGGATTTCAGGCCGTGCCGGGCGAGGCATGCCGAAAGCCGGCAGTAAGCTGCCGTTGCCCCGCCGCCGGGCTTCCGGCAGAAGGGCAGCGCCGCCATCGCGCGGTTGGCGAAAGCAGGGGCGCCCCTTCGGCATGCGGGTTTTGTTCGTCCACCAGAATTTCCCCGCCCAGTACCGGCATGTCGCCCCCGCCCTCGCCGCCCGCAAGGGGTACCAGGTGGTGGCCCTGGGCGAGAATGCCGGGGAGAAGCTGCCCGGCGTGCAGCATGTGCGCTACAAGGCGCCGGCCACCGGGCCGGAGAAGACCCACCGCTACCTGCGCCGGCTGGAGAACGCCACCTATCGCGGCCAGCAGGTCGCCCGCGCTGGCCTGGCGCTGCGTGAGCGCGGCTTCACCCCGGATGTGGTCTGCTGCCATCCGGGCTGGGGGGAGGGCCTCTTCCTCCGCGATGTCTGGCCGGACGCCAGGCTGCTCTATTATTACGAATTCTATTACAGCTCGAGCGGCGCCGATGTCGGCTTCGACCCGCCGGGCCGGGAGGTCTCGATCGACGACGCCTGCCGGGTGCGGCTGCTGAACGCCAACCATCTGCTCTCGCTGCAGGTTTCCGATTGGGGCCATACCGCCACCCAATGGCAGGCCAGCCGCTTCCCGGACTGGGTGCGCCGGAAGCTTTCCGTGGTGCATGAGGGGATCGACACCCCGGTGATCCGCCGCCTGGCGGAGCCCGCCTTCACCCTGGCCGATGGCCGCACCCTGCGCCCGGGCGACGAGGTGGTGACCTTCATCGGCCGCGGGCTGGAGCCTTATCGGGGCTTCCACAGCTTCATGCGGGCCCTGCCGGAGATCCAGGCGCAGCGCCCCAAGGCCCAGGTGGTGATGGTCGGCGGGGAGGAGCCGCATTACGGCGGCAAGCCGCGGCAGGGCGGCACCTGGAAGGAGGTGATGCTGCAGGAGCTGGAGGGAAGGCTGGACCTCTCCCGCATCCACTTCCCCGGCAAGGTGCCGCATGCGGCGCTGCAGGCGCTGCTCAGCCTCTCCGCCGCGCATGTCTACCTGACCTACCCCTTCGTCCTCTCCTGGTCGATGCTGGAGGCCATGGCCTGCGAATGCCTCGTCATCGGCTCCCGCACCCCGCCGGTGGAGGAGGTGATCCGGCATGGGGAGAACGGGCTGCTGGTGGATTTCTTCCGGCCGGAGGAGATCGCCGGGACCGTGGTGCAGGCGCTGCGGGACCCGACGGCGATGGCGCCGCTGCGGCGGGCGGCGCGGGACACCATCGTCAGCCAGTATGATTTGAGTAAGGTTTGCCTGCCACAGCTCCTGACGCTGATCGATCAGGTCGCGGCCGGCACCCTATGCCCTCGCGCCATCTGAGCGGCTGGCGCGCCAAAATTACGTAAGCCAAAAATTACGTAAGTAGGACCACATGCCATTTGCAGCACAATATTACATAAAGCTACAGTAACAAATTTTTGAGCTCTCGCCAATAGGATTTGTGAAGCCTCAACCCTGTGTTGCGGTGCACACTCCTGTTGCGACGCGAACGGCGGTTCTGCACCGCAGGGTTGAGTGCCCGCGCAACCGGGGCGTGGGCCGAAACGTACCGGATAGGACAAATAAATCAGGCTGCCGGGCGGACGGGCCGAAGGGCGGCAATTGGGCTGCATGCAGCGAGAGGGCAGCATGGGACAGTTAGGTGTTGCCATCATCGAAGCCGACGGCCAGTTCGGCCGTCCGCTTGCGAAATTCCTGGCCGAACATGGCTTCGTCCCGGAATTGCATCCGGACCCCGTCGCCCTCCTGCCCCGCCTCGCCAGCCGCCCTCCCCAGGCCGTGCTGCTGGGCTGCGAGGGCGAGCCGAGCGCGACGCTGCAGACGCTGCGCCGCATCCGCGACCTTTCCATCGTCCCCTGCCTCATCCTCTCCGGCCAGGCGGACGACATCAGCGAGATCCTTGCCCTGGAGGCCGGGGCGGACGGGCTGCTGGACCGGGCCACGCCGCACCGGGCGCTGCTCGCCCGGCTGCATGCGGTGCTGCGCCGGGGCGATTGGGGGGCGGTGGAAACCGTCGCCGCGCTTTCGGTCGGCGGCTGGAAGCTCATCCCGGAACGCCGCCAGCTCCTCCGCCCCGATGGCAGCGAATGCCCGCTGACCACGGCGGAATTCGACCTGATGCAGATCCTCGCCGAGAGCATGGGCAAGCCGGTCTCCCGCGACGTCATTGCCGCCCGGGTGTTCAAGCGCCCCTTCCGGGCAGAGGACCGCACGGTGGACAATCTCGTGCTGCGCCTCCGCCGCAAGCTCGGCGCCACCCAGCAGGACAGTATCAAGACCATCCGCGGCGCCGGCTATCTCTTCGCCGGCTTCATCGGCAATACCACAAGGGTGGCGGTGGCCTGAGCGACGGCGCTTCACCCCCGCCCCTCCTGCCCCGCCGCACTGCCGGGAGGGCCACCGGCCATGGGCGGCGCACTGCCTGCGCCCGGAAGCCTGCCGCGACAGGGTCTGCGACCTGTCCTGGCGGGGCCTTGCCATGACGATCTCCGCGGTCCTGCTGCGGCAGCCGGCATCGCCCGCCACCGCGTCCCGGCCAGGGCGCAGGATCCCGGGCCGGCCCGGCCCCGAGGCTCCTCCCGGCACAGGCGCTGACCCGCCGCCCGGACCGCCCATACCTGTATCGCCCATGCCCATATCGCCCTTGGGCGAGTTCCTCTAGGCTCCGGCCCCGCCCCGCCGCCACAGGCTGACCCGCCCTTGTCCGACCGCATCGCCGGCATGCCGGCCGAGGATCTCCTCCGCATTGCCCTCGCCGCGGTGCGCTTCCCCGCGGCCATCGGCCTGGGGGAGCGCTTCGCCCCGGCCGATCTGCAGCGCATCGCCGAGCGCTTCCCCGGCTTCCTCGCCGCGCATCTGGACCGCTTCGGGGTGCTGGGCGGCGCGCCGGCCATCGCCGGCTTCGCCGCCGCCCTCGGCGCCTGGGCGCGGGATGGCGCGGGCCAGGGGGCGGGACTCGGCGCCCTCGCCCAGCGCCTGGCGCTGCGGCCGGAAGCCGGCGCCCTGCTCGCCGCCGCCCTGCCCGCCCTGGCGGAGCTGCGGCCGCGCGACCTGCCCGCCGGCCTCGCCGCGCCCGGGCCGGGCGGCTTCTCCCTGCTCTTCCGCCTGCTGGCCTATGCCATCCGCCTGCGCCGGCCGGACATGCTGGCGGTGGTGCCGCCGGAGCCGCTGGCCATGGTGGATTGGGTCATCGTCTTCGGCCTGGCCGAGCATGGCGCCTGGCATTTGCTGCCGATTCCCGATCGCCGCCTGCTGCTGACCGGCGACGAGGCCCGGCTGCCGCTCTTCCTCCGCGCTGTCGCCCGCTTCCGCCCGGATCTCGCGGCGCTGGCCGACCGGCCCTTCCTGCTGCGCGACTGGTTCCGCCGCCATGCTGCGGCGGAATACGGCATAAGGCTGGAGACGCCGGGGGCGCCGGAGGCGCGGCCCGGGCTGCTGACGGTGATCGGCCCCTGGCGGCAGGTGCTCGGCATCGCCGATGACTGCTTCTCCGCCTGCCGCGCCCTGCTGGAGGCCGGCCGGCCCTTCGAGGTGGTGAGCACCCACCCGGCCCGCTGGATCGAGGCCGACCCGGACAAGCTGGCCCTGCTCGGCGGGCTGGCGGCGCCGGCGCCGCGCGGCGAGCGGGCGCTGTTCTGCGACACGCTGTTCGAGGCGGTGGTCTGGGCGCTGCGCCATTGGCGCCACTTCGAGGGGTTCCACCGCACCGACCTCTTCACCCCCTGGGAGCTGCCGGGCCTGCCGCCGGGCTGGCGCCTGGCCGCCGGCATGTTCGACACGGTGATGACGCCGGCGGGCTTCGTGCAGCAGGCCTTCGCCGGCACCGCGGCGGGGCGGGTGCTGCGGCTCACCTCCTCGGTGGAGGTGGCGGGGCGGCCGGCGCCGGCGGCGCGGCTGCTGCTGCGGCGGAAGCTGCCCTTGCCGCCGCGGGCGCGGCTGGTGCTGACGGTGTTCGACTTCTCCTCCCATCTCAGCCGCAAGAATCCGGAGGCGGCGATCGCCGCCTTCGCCGCGGTGCGGCGCCAGGTGAAGGGCGCGGTGCTGGTGGTGAAGACCACGCGCGGCCGCCGCCGGCGCGGCGAGGCGCGGCGCCTGGCGGCGAAGCTGCGCCATTTGCCGGGCGCGCTGTGGATCGACGGCGCCTGGGACAATGCGGCGCTGGAGGCGCTGATCCAGCGGGCGGACGCGCTGGTCTCCCTGCATCGGGCGGAGGGATTCGGGCGGAACATCGCCAAGGCGCTGCTGCTGGGCACGAAGGCGGTGGTCACCGACTGGTCCGGCAACACGGATATGCGGGCAGAGCCCGGCTATTTCGGCGTGCGGTCCCGCCTGGTGAAGCTGCGGCCGGGGGATTACGTGCTGGGCCAGGGGCAGCGCTGGGCGGAGCCGGAGGCGCGGCACGCGGCGCGGCAATTGCGCGCGGCCCTGGGGCCGCAGGTGCCAAGGCCAGGGCGGGCGGCGTGCCGGTTCTCGCGGCAGCGATTCGGGCGGCGGCTGGTGCGGATTTTGGGGGAGGGGTGAAGCGGGGGCTCCGCCCCCGGACCCCCCGCCAGGGGCGCTGCCCCTGGACCCGGCCGGGGAGGGGACCCCTCCCCGGACCCCGGTGTGAGTCTTGCGGTTCAACCTGCCGACTCCGACCGGGGTTCGGGCCAGGTCCTGGGCCCCGGCGGGCGTGCAGAGGGCAGCGCCCTTTGCCGGGAGCATGGGGGCAGAGCCCCCATCCTCGCCCGCAGCGCCCCCGCATTGCCGCCCCCTCCCCGTCACGTCACACTCCCGGCATGTCGCTCGATATCGCCCTTGCCGCCCTGCCCCGAGACTTTCCCGGCCCCGGCGGCGCCGTCGCCGTGCTGCGCGCGGGGGAGGTGCTGGCCCGCCACGCCTGGGGCTACGCCAATGCCGAGCGGCGCATCCCCTTCACCCCCGCCACCCTCTTCCGCATGTGCTCGATCACCAAGCAGTTCACCTGCGCCCTGGTGCTCGACGCCTGTCCGGACCCGGCGGTGCTGAACCCGCTCATCGCTGCCCGCCTGCCGCTTCTGCCAGGCCCGGTGCCCACCGCCCTGCAGCTCTGCCACAACCAGTCCGGCCTCCGGGATTACTGGGCGGTCGCCATGCTGCTGGGCTCCCCCGTGGAGGCGCCGTTCGGGGAGGCCGAGGCGCGGCAGCTCATCGCCGGCACGCAAAGCCTGCATTTCGCGCCCGGCACCCGCTTCTCCTATGTGAACCAGAATTTCCGCCTGCTCTCGGACGCGCTGGAGGACCATACCGGCCGCGGCTTCGCCGAGCTGCTGCACCACCGCCTCTTCGCCCCCGCCGGCATGGCGGGCGCGCTGCTGGCCGCCGATACCCGCGCCCTGCCTGATGGCACGGAGGGCTATGAGGGCAACCCGGCACTCGGTTTCCGCGCCGCGGAGAACCGCATCCTCTGGACCGGCGATGCCGGCCTCGCCGCCTCGCTGGATGACATGATCGCCTGGGAGCGCTGGATCGACGCGACGCGGGAGGACCCGGACTCGCTCTACCGCCGCCTTTCCGCCCCGGTCGCCTTCGCCGATGGGGCGGTGGCCAGCTATGGCTTCGGCCTCGGCCGCAGCACCGCCTTCGGCCGGCCGATGACGGGCCATGGCGGCGCGCTGCGCGGCTGGCGCAGCCACCGGCTGCATCTGCCGGAGGAGCGGATTTCCGTGGTGGTGATGTTCAACCACCTCTCGGACGCCAATGCCGCGGCGATGGCCCTGCTGGCCGCGCTGCTGGGGGAGGCCGCGCCGCCGCCGCCCGCCGAGCTGCCGCCGCCCGCCTGGCTGGGCGTGTACCGGGAGAGCGAGACCGGCCTTGCCGCGCGGGTGGAGGCGGCCGGCCCCGGCCGCATCCGGCTGCGCTTCGGCCATAACCCGGAGCTGCTGGAGCTGCTGCCGGATGGCAGCGCCCAATCCGGCCGCACCCGGCTGCGCCCGGCGGCGGACGGGCTGTGGCTGGAGCGGGGCGGGGAGAATCTCGCCTCCCGCCTGGTGCCCGCCGGCGGCGTCGCGGCGCCCGGCATCGCCGGCCGCTACGGCTGCGCCGAGCTGGGGGCGGAGTTGCTGGTGGCGGATGCCGGCGGGCTGCATTACGGCGGGTTCTCCGGCCCGCTGGGCCAGGGGCGGATGGAGGCGCTGACGCCGGTCGGCCCCGATCTCTGGCTGCTGCCCTGCCCGCGCGCCCTGGACCACACGCCGCCGGGCGACTGGACCCTGGCCTTCACCCGTGACCCGACAGGGCGTGTCACCGGCGCGCAGGTCGGGTGCTGGCTGGCCCGCGGCCTGCGCTACGACCGCGCCGCCTGAGCGCCTGCCGCAAAGGGCCCGCGGCACGCCGCAAGTCCCTGC
Organism: Siccirubricoccus phaeus; assembly: GCF_008360935.1. Lineage (GTDB taxonomy): Bacteria > Pseudomonadota > Alphaproteobacteria > Acetobacterales > Acetobacteraceae > Siccirubricoccus > Siccirubricoccus phaeus. The sequence continues at coordinate 60,136 of NZ_SRXO01000019.1, read as the reverse complement.
GGGTGGCGCTGCAGGCCGCAGGGGCTGACCCGGCGGGTCGCCGCCCCGGCGGCTACACTACATCCTGGCCGGGACACCGACGTCCTCGCCGGACCGCTGGCGGGGCCAGGCTCCGCGCCCTGCCCGGCGCGCCGCCCGTTCGCTGCCCGCTGCGCCGAAGCGGCTTCGCCCCGGGGCCACCCCTGGATGGTTGAGAAATTGTCACAAAATGCCCTCGAAAGATGAATCGTCTCTTTTTTGATTGTTGAATGGTTAACGCCCGGCTAGAGCAGATCGCCGGAGGGCGGAATCGCCCGGAGGCGTGAATCTGCTCTACATCAATAAGATAGAGCGTCTTCACGCTGCGCAGTCAGCGTGAAGACGCTCTATGTCTCGCTTCCGGAAGGACCCAGCGCATGGCCGAAGCCAGCCTCACCGCGGATGCCCTGCTGGAGGCCGGTGCCGCAGGCTGGCGCGGCGGCGGCCCGCTGGTGCTGACCTACAGCTTCGCCACGGACGGGCTGGACCCGCTGGGCAACGCCCTCGCCGCCGGCCAATGGGCCGGCTTCAACGCCGCGCAGCAGGAGAGCACCCGCCAGGCCCTGGCCGCCTGGGCCGCGGTCTGCGGCCTGGCCTTCATCGAGGTGCCGGACACCCAAGGCGGCGCCGGCATCGACCTGCGCTTCCGGCTGGAAAGCCTGGGCTTCGGCGTGGCCGGCACCGGCTGGGGGCCGGAAGATCCGGTGATCGCCGGGGATGTCGCCCTCTCCCTCAGCCTGTTCCGCACGGACAGCCTGGCGCCCAGCCCGACGCGCATCGGCTTCGCCACCCTGCTGCATGAGATCGGCCATGCGCTGGGGCTGGAGCACCCGCCCGCCGGCACCACGCGGGACGTCACGGTGATGTCCTCCACCGCCGGCACGGCCGGCATGCCCATGGCGCCACGGCCGCTGGATGAAGCGGCGGTGCAGGCGCTGTACGGCACCCAGGCGGCGGAGCAGGGGCTCGGCCTCGTCTGGTCCTGGGACGGCAGCATCAACGCGGTGCGCGGCGAGGGCAGTGCGGGTGCCGACCGGCTGGTGGGGACGGCGCTGAACGATCTGCTGCTGGGCGGCGCGGGGGATGACAGGCTGCTGGGCGGGGTGGGGCAGGACACGCTGGCGGGCGGCGGCGGCGATGATCGGCTGGATGGCGGCGCCGGCATCGATACGCTGCGCCTCGGCGCGGCGCGGGAGGCGGTGGTGCTGGACCTCGCCGCCGGCACGGCGGAGACGCCCACCGGCCGGCTCGGCTTCAGCCAGGTGGAGCGCTACGAATTCACCGACGGCACGCTGGTGACCACGGCGGAGGATCCGGCGGCCGCGGTGCTGCGGCTCTACATGGCCGCCTTCGGCGCCGGGCCGGATGCGGACAGCCTGGCCATCGCCGTCTCCCGGTTGCAGATCGGCGTCTCGCTGGAGGAGCTGGCCCGGGGCGTGCTGGAGGGCGCCGCCTTTGCCGGCTCGCATCTTGAGCTGGCGGATGCCGGCTTCGCCGCGCTGCTGGCGGGGAATCTAGGCCAGCCGCTGCTGGCGCTGGACATCGCGGAGGATCTGGCGCTGGGCCGGTCCTGGGCCGGGGCGCTGGCCAGCCTGGCGGCGAGCGGCGCGGCGCGGCAGGCGACGGTGGCGGCGGGGGTGTGGGTGACGGCGGCGCCGGAGGTGCAGGTGCTGTCCCTCGGCCTGCCCACGGATTTCAGCGCGGGCAGCGGCGGCGCGGCGGAGAGGGCGGGCGCCATGCTGGCGGCGGCAGGGGGCGAGGTCACCGCCCTGCCCCGGGCGGCGCAGGCGGCGCTGCACCATGCGCAATGGGCGGCGGCGCATCTGGCAGGGGCCGAGGGCCTGGCCGGGCTCTCCACCGCCGCGCTGCTGACCGGGGTGCTGGAGGAGGCCCGGGGCGGGACGCCCTGGGAGGCGATGCAGATCCTGATCGGGTGACGTCGGCCTGAGCCGGACCAGGGGCTCTGCCCCATGGGCGCGAGGTTAGAGCGGTTTCACGCTGACTGTGCAGCGCGAAACCGCTCTAGCTCATGGATTGTAGAGCAGCTTCACGCCTCCGGGCGATGCCGCCCTCCGGCGATCTGGTCTAGGCGATAAGGGGATGCAGCCGGCCGGGTAAGAACGGGGGCTTTGCCCGTTGGCGGCAGTGCCGCCACCCCCAGCAGGAGGCTCTGCCTCCTGCACCTCCGCCGGGGGGGAAGGCTTCCCCCCGGACCCCGCCGTGAGTCGGCTGGTTGGACGCTGGGTCTGAAACTCAGGCCGGGTCCGGGGGGGAGCGTTGCCGGCAGTGCGCCTACCCCTGGCGGGGGCGCTGCCCCTGCACCCCCGCCGGGGGTTGCCGGCACGGCCGCCACCGGGCAAAGCCCCGCATCAACCGCCCCGCAGCACCAGCTCCGCGATCTGCACCGCGTTCAGCGCCGCGCCCTTCAGCAATTGGTCGCCCACCACGAAGATCGCCAGGCTGCGCCCGGAGGGGTCGCCCAGATCGCGCCGGATGCGCCCCACCAGCACCTCCTCGCGGCCGGAGGCCTCGACCGGCATCGGGTAGTGGTTGGCTACCGCGTTGTCCACCACGCGCAGCCCCGGCGCCGCTTCCAGCAGCGCCCGCGCCCGCTCCGGCGCCATCGGTTCGTCGAACTCCGCGGTGATGGCCATGCCATGGGCGCGCAGCACCGGCACGCGGATGCAGGTGATGCCGATGGGCAGCTCCGGCCGGCCGAGGATGCGGCGGCTTTCCGCCACCACCTTCAGCTCCTCGCCATTATGCGCCGTCTCCGGGTCCATCGCCGCATTGTGGCTGAACAGGTTGAAGGCGTAGGGGTGGGGCAGCACGCGCGGGGTGAAGGCCTCGCCGCGCAGCGCCGCGGCGGTGGCCGCTTCCAGCTCCGCCATCGCCGCCGCGCCGGCGCCGGAGGCCGCCTGGTAGGTGGCGATGCTCAGCCGGCGGATCGGCGCGGCGCGCTCCAGCGGGGCCAGCGCCACGGTGGCGATGGCGGCGACGCAATTCGGATTGGCGATCAGCCCGGCATGCCGGGCCAGCGCCCCCGCATTCACCTCCGGCACCACCAGCGGCACGGCGGGGTCCATGCGGAAGGCGGAGGAATTGTCCACCACCACCGCCCCCGCCGCCCGCGCCCAGGGCGCCGCCTGGCGGGACAGCGCGGCCCCGGCGGAGAAGAAGGCCAGGTCGATGCCGGCGAAGCTGTCCTCGGCCAGCGCCTCCACGGCGAATTCCTGGCCGCGAAAGGCCAGAAGCTGCCCGGCCGAGCGTGGCGAGGCGAGCAGGCGCAGCCCGCCCACCGGGAAGCCGCGGCTTTCCAGGCTGGCCAGTAACGCATGCCCCACCGCGCCGGTGGCGCCGAGGATGGCGATGTTCGGCAGGCGCGCCTCGCCCGCCAGGGCGGCGGCGGCAAGCGAAGGTGGCATGGTGTCTGGCATGGGCTGCGTCTCCTGGAAGCCGGGGAGACGGGGCGCCCTGTCCTGGCCGGCCCCGTCCGTTGCCGGCGGGGCCTTGCTGGGGGTTATGCCGCGATGGTCACCGCGCAGCCGCCAGAGGACGCCCCGCCGAAGCGGTCGTCTTTTCGGTCGTGCGCTTGCTGGTGGCCATGCCGAGCATGGAATGGTGCGTAGCAGGCGCGCGGCGGGGCGGCAATTGCTTTCGCGGCTGCTCAGGCCGCTTCCACCGCGGCGAGGCGCCGGTAGCGGGCGGCGGGATCGGCCGGGTTGCCGGGCGCCATGCGGTTCGGCCTTGCTGCAGGCGGGATGGAGGGCGCCGGCCGAAGCCGGCGCGCGGGCAAGGCTGGGGAACCGCCGGGTGCGGCCGCGGCGACCCTATTCCGGCTCGATCCCCGCCGCCGCCACCACCGCCCGCCATTGCGGCACCTCCCCGCGCAGCCTCTCGGCCAGGGGCGCCGGCCCGGTCAGCAGCAGTTCCGAACCGCGCTCCGCCACGCGCAGGCGCAGCTCGCTTTCCGGCGCGCGCAGCGGCGCCAGCTCCGCCAGCACGCGCGCGATCGCCTCCGGCGGCGTCGATTTTCCGCCGAACAGCCCGTACCACAGGGTCGAGGCATAGCCTGGCACCACCTCGCTGGCCGGGGGCACATCCGGCAGCAGCGGGGCGCGCCCGGTCGTCGTCACCGCGATGCAGCGCACCGTGCCGCTGCGGATATGCTCCAGCGGAATGCCGACATCGCCGATATAGCAGTCGATGTCGCCGGCCAGCAGCGCGTTCATCACGAGCTGCGCGCCGCGATAGGGCACATGCGTCACCTGCACCGCCGCTTTCTGGAACAGCATGGCGCCGGTCAGGTGGGTGGAGGCGCCGACGCCGGAACTGCCATAGGTCAGCCGGTTCGGCGCCGCCCGCGCGGCGGCGAGGAAATCCTCCAGGCTCTTCGGCCCGTTGGCGCGCACCACCAGGGTGTAGGGGGATTGCATCACCAGCGTCACCGGCAGCAGGTCGGTGAAGGGGTCGAAGCCCAGGTTGCGGCGGATCGCCGGCAGGGTGGCGATGGCGTTGGAGGTGATGAGGAAGGTGTGGCCGTCATTCGCCTGCGCGACGTACTGCATCCCCACGGCGCCACCCGCCCCGGCCCGGCTGTCGAACACCACGGGCTGGCCGAGCCGCGGCGTCAGCCATTCGACGAAGTGGCGCGCCGGCACGTCCTGCGGCCCGCCGGGCGCGAAGGGGCTGACGAGGCGGATGGGCCGGTTGGGCCAGGCATTCCCCTGCACATTCCCTTGGGCACTCCCCTGGGCACTCCCTTGGGCACCCGCCCCGGGGACAAGGGCGGGCATGGCAAGCCCGCCCAGCAAAGCCACGCCAAAGTCCCGGCGGGTGATGGCCATGGAGGATCCTCCCCTGTCGTTCTTGGACGGATCCAGGCTAACGCGACCCGGCCCCCCGGCTGAAGGGGGGCGACATCCTCCGGCCCGGAGGCCGGGCCCGCCGCCTCCGAGCGCCCTCTCCCCTTGAGACGGGGGCCGGCGAGGGCACGGCTATTCCGGGGTCTCCGGCCAGGCTGCGGCCGCCCCCTGCCCGGGGCCGTTCCGCGCGTCCATCATGGTGGCCGGAACCGGCGCGGGTCATGACGGCCCGGCCGGCCCCGCCATCGCCGGCAGGAGTGCCCCACCGCACGGTGGCCAGCACCGCCGCGGCACGGCCGCCAGGGTCCCGGCCAGGGCCATGGCTGTCGCCCGCGGGCGCCTTCGCGCCCTTCCACGACGACCAGGACCGGCGCGGCACGGCACCCGGCCGGCCCGCGCCGTCGCCTGCCTATGGCGCGTTCTTCCGCGCGCCCCAGGCGGCGGCCAGGACCAGCAGCGCCACCGCCGCCAGCAGCGCCACCAGCCCCCAGCCCGGATCCACCCAAGGGGTGCGGTTGCCGCTGAGCTCGATCAGCCGGTTCCGCACATCGGTCCCCGGGCTGACGCCGGCCAGCAGCGCGCCGGCCGCGGGGACGAAGATCATGCAGGCGGCCAGCGCCAGCACCGGCGGCCGGTAGGCCGCCAGCCGCGGCGAGACCACGACGAGGATCGCCGCCACCAGCGCCAGCAATTTCAGCGAAGTGAGGATGGGCACCGCCTGCCAGGCGGACAGGCCGAGCAATTGCTGCTCCGCCCCGCGGACATGCAGCGCCGGCAGGAACAGCGCGGCCGCGGCGGCAAGAAGGATGGCAGCGCCGAGCAGCACCAGCCCCGCCCCCTCCCGTCTTGGGGTTTCGATCATGTTCGTTACCTCCCGGGCCGGTCTTGGTGACCGGCTCCATGGAAGAAGTTAAGTTTCCGCCCATGCGGTGCAAGCTTATCTTGCTGCCGGCCGCCCTTTGCCTCCTGCTCGCCGGGGCGCACGCCGTGCCTGCGCAGGAGCTGGCCGGCCATGGCGGGCCGGTGCGGGCGCTGGCGGTGCTGCCGGGGGAAGGCGCGTCGGGCGGCCTCGCCTCCTCCGGCTTCGACCAAGCGGTGATCCTCTGGGATCCCGCGCAGGCCGGGGCGCGCCGCGTCATGCGCTGGCATGGCGGGGCGGTGAATGCGCTCGCCGCGCTGCCGGATGGCGGCCTGGCCAGCGCCGGAGAGGATGGGCGGATCGCCCTCTGGCCACCCGGCGGGGCGGAGCAGCCGCGCCAGGTGCTGGAGGGCCATGCCGCGCCCGTCGCGGCGCTGGCCGTGGGGCCGGGCGGCGAACTCGCCTCCGCCGGCTGGGACGGCACGGTGCGGCGCTGGCGGCCGGATGGCACGGCGGCAGTGCTGGAAGGCCATCGGGGCCCGGTGAACGGCTTGGCCTTCCTGCCGGCGGGGCTCGCCTCGGCGGGCTATGACGGCAGCCTGCGGCTTTGGGCCGCGGATGGCTCGGGCCGGGTGATCGGCGAATTCGGCGTGCCGCAGAACGCGCTGGCGGCCTTGCCCCAGGGGGAAGCCTTCGGCGGGTTGGCGGCGGCCGGGGCGGATGGGATGGTGCGGCTGCTCGGCCCCGATGGGACGGTGCGGGTACTGCCGGTGGGCCCGCGGCCGGTGGTGGCGCTGGCGGTGGCGCCCCCGAGGGCAGGGCATGGCGGGTTGCTGGCCGCGGCCTCGCTGGGCGGCAGCGTCAGCCTCCTCGCCCTGCCGGAGGGGCGGCTGGTGACAAGGCTGGAGGGGCCCGGCCTGCCGGTCTGGGCCGTGGCCTTCGCAGCGGATGGGCAGAGCCTCTGGACCGGCGGGCAGGACCGGGTGGTGCGGCGCTGGTCGCTGGCGGGCCAGCCCCTGGGGCCGCTGCAGCCGGCGGTGCCGGCCGCGGCGGCGGGGGGCGAGGATGCATGGGCGTTCCGTGCCTGCGTCGCCTGCCACGCGCTGCGGGCGGAGGCCGGGCCGATGGCCGGGCCGCATCTGCAGGGGCTGTTCGGCCGGCGCATGGGCAGCGTGCCCGGCTACCCCTATTCGGAGCGCCTGGCGCGGGGCGATATCACCTGGACCAGGGAGACGGTGGCGGAGCTCTTCACCCGCGGGCCGGATGTGGTGACGCCGGGGACGCGCATGCCGGTGCAGAGGCTGGAAAACCCCGCGGAGATGGCGGCGCTGCTGCACTTCCTGGAGGAGGCGACGCGGTAGGTTGGGGGCTTTGGCCACGCTCCTCAGCAGGGGGCGCTGCCCCCTGCACCCCCCGCCGGGGGGAAGGCTTCCCCCCGGACTCCGCCGTGAGTCGGCCGGTTGGATCGCCGGGCCTGAAACTCACACCGGGGTCCGGAGGACCGGTCCGGTCCCCGGTGGGGGTTCGGGGGCGCGGCCAGCAGCAGGGCGAGCCGGCGCATCGCCGCTTCAGGGCAGCAGGCGGTAGAGGGTAACGGCGCGCATTTCCCGGTCCTCCAGCTCCCGCGTCACCGGCACCGCCAGCCGGAAGACCGGGGAGAGGCCCTCCCGCGGCAGATAGGCGCGGCCGGGATCGGCCAGCAGCACCTCCGCCCCCGCCGCCGCCAGGGCGCGCAGCCAGGGCAGGATATGCCCGGTCATCGGCGCCTCGTAGCAGACATCGCCGGCGAGGACGGTGTCCCAGCGGCAGGGGGCACCGACCAGGTCGCCCGCCAGCGCCACCACCGCCGCGCCGTTGCGCGCCGCGTTCAGCCTGGTGGCGGCGACGGCCAGGGGGTCGATCTCCGCGGCTTCCACCAGCGCGGCGCCAGCCCTGGCGGCGGCGATGGCGGCCAGGCCGCAGCCGGCGGCGAAATCCAGCACCCGCCTGCCCCGCACCCGCGCCGGCTCATCCAGCAGCAGGCGCGCCGTGGCGATGCTGCCCGGCCAGGCGAAGGCCCAGAAGGGCGGCTCGATGCCCTCCTGCGCCAGCCAGGCCTCGGTGGCCTGCCAGATGGGGGTGATCTCAGAGGCCAATTGCAGGGTGATCTCGGGCACCAGCGGCGGGGTGGCCGGGGCGGTATGGGCGAGGATGAAGGCCTCGGCGGCCTCGCCCGAGCGGTCCGGGAAGGGGCGGCCACCCTGGCCCGGGCGACCGGGCGGGGAGGATGCGGCGGCAGCCGCCGCGCTCTCCCCCGCCTCGCGCCGCCCGCCGGGCCGACCGCCGAGCTGGGGGCGGTCCTGGAAGGCGCCGCCGCCGGGTGCCGCGCCCCCTCCGTTCACCTCGCACCGCTCGCCGGGCCCGTCACCGAGCTGGCCGGGGCCGTCCGGCAAGGCAGCGGCACGGGAGGATGTCGCGCCCCCGCCGCCCACCTCCCGCTGCCCATCGGGCCGGTCACCGGCCCCGCCAGGCCCCTCATCGCCCCGGCGTGCCGCGTCCCCGCTCACAGCCGCCCGATCAGGAAGGCCAGCGCCACGGCCAGCCCCACCTCCCGGTTCGCCTTGAACAGCACCAGGCAGCGCGCCGGGTCGTGGATATCCAGCGCCAGGACCTGCCGCGCCAGCAGCGCCGCCGGCAGCAGCAGGGCCGGCAGGTACAGCCAGTGCAGCCCTGCCACCCAGCCCGCCAGCACCAGCAGCGCCAGGGTGGCGGCGTAGCAGGCCGCCAGGAAAGGCCGCGTCCGCTCCCCGAAGCGGAGCGCCGTGCTGCCGATGCCGACTGCGGCGTCATCCTCCCGGTCCTGATGCGCGTAGATCGTGTCGTAGCCGAGGATCCACATGAAGCCCGCGGCCCAGAGGATGAGCGCCAGCACACCGACCTCCCCGGTCGCCGCCGCCACCCCCTCCGGCGCCGCCCAGGAGAAGGTGAGGCCGAGCATCGCCTGCGGCCAGTTCGTCACCCGCTTGGCCAGGGGATAGAGCAGGATCGGCAGCAGCGAGCAGAGGCCGAGCAGGATTGCCGCCCGGTTGAGCTGCACCAGCACCAGAAGGCCGATCAGGCACAGCCCGGCCAGGAAGGCCAGCGCCTGCTGCGGCGAGACCGTGCCGGCCGCCAGCGGCCTGCCACGGGTGCGCTCCACGAGCCGGTCGATGTCGCGGTCCCAGAGGTCGTTCACCACGCAGCCGGCGCCGCGCATGGCCACCGCGCCGATGGCGAAGAGCAGGGTCAGCCGCACCCCCTCCGCCCAGGAGGGCGCCACCAGGGCAAAGGCCCAGAGCCCGGGCAGGAAGAGCAGCCAGGCGCCGATCGGCCGGTCCAGCCGCGCCAGCAGCGCATAGGGCCGCCAGCCCTGGGGCAGCCGCCCCACCCAGCCGCCGGCCGCGATATCCGTATGGCCCTGCATCTCCGCCCGCGCCCCTGCCCGCTTCTCCACCCGCGCCCCAGGCCGGGCCGCCTTCCGGGAGCCGCTGCCTGGGGGAGCCGTTCCCCTGAGAGCCACCCCTTGGGGGCCGTTCCCCCGGGAGCCGCCCCCCTAGGTGTCCCCCTGGGAGCCACCACCTTGGGGGCCATCCCCCCGGGGAGCCGCCCCCCCAAGGTGCCCCCCTGGGAGCCACCACCTGAGGGCCGTCCCCTGGGAGCCGCCCCTTAGGTGTCCCCCTGGGAGCCGTCCTGGGAGCTCCCCCCGGGAGCCACTCCTAGGTGTCCCCCTGGAGCCACCATCTGGGGCCGTCCCCTGGGACCCGCCCCTTAGGTGGTCCCCTTAGGTGTCCCCTGGGAGCCACCACCTGAGAGCCGTCCCCTGGGAGCTCCCCCTGGGTGCCGTCTCATGGGGGTCATCCTCCCTGAGTGCCGTCCCCTGGGCGCCCTTCCCCTGAGAGCCACCCTTGGGTGCCGCCACGGGAGCCGCGCTTTCGCGCCCATGCCCCGACCTGCCCCTGGACCCACCCTGACACCCGCCCCGGGGGCAAGCCTTGCCTTCCGCCTCTCTTCCAGCGAAAGGGCGGCATGTCCACCCCGCGCCTCTTCCTCGATGCGCCGCTGGAGGCAGGGCGGGAGGTCGCCCTGCCGCCCACACAGGCGCATTACCTCGGCAGCGTCATGCGGCGCGGACCGGGGGACGCGGTGCTGGCCTTCAACGGCGCCGACGGGGAATGGCTGGCGCGCATCGCCGGCATCAGGAAAGACCGCGGCAGCCTGGTGCCGGAACGCCGCACCCGCCCCCAGGCCGGCTGCCCGGACCTCCGCCTGCTGGTCGCCGTGCTGAAGCGGGAGGCGATGGAATGGGTGGTGGAGAAGGCGACGGAGCTCGGCGTCGCCCGTATCCAGCCGGTGCTGACGCGCCGCAGCGTGGCGGACCGGGTGAACCTCGCCCGCCTCACCGCCATCGCCCGGGAAGCCGCGGAGCAATGCGAGCGGCTGGACCTGCCGGCGCTGGCGGAGGCCCGCCCGCTGCACGGCGTGCTGGATGGCTGGGACGGCACCTCCCTGCTGGTGGCGGCGGAACGCGCCGGCGCCCCGCCCCTCGCCACGGTGCTGGAGGGGCTGCAGCTTCCCGCCGCCTGGCTGGTGGGGCCGGAAGGCGGGTTCGACCGGGCGGAGCTTGACGATCTGCGCCGGCGTGCCTTTGTTTCGCCTGTCGGCCTCGGGCCCCGCATCCTGCGGGCGGAGACGGCGGCGGTGGCCGGGCTGGCCCTTCTTCAGGCCCGGGCGGGCGATTGGAACCACGGTTGAGCGAATGCCGGGCGCCCCGCCCGCAACGCCGAGACAGGGAAGCTCACAATGTCCAACCCCGGCGAAGCGGATCTGACGCCGATCACTTCGGTGCGGCAATTGGCCGAATGGTTCGCCGCCGGCAGCAAGCCGCGCCGGGACTGGGGCGTGGGCACGGAGCACGAGAAATTCGGCTTCTTCCGCGGGGGATTCGCGACTCCGCCCTATGAGGGGGCGGGCGGCATCCGCGCCATCCTGGAAGGCTTCATGGCGCGCGGCTGGGCGCCGATCCTCGACAACGGCAACCCGATCGGGCTGAAGCGCGGCGGCGCCTCCATCAGCCTGGAGCCGGCGGGGCAGCTCGAGCTCTCCGGCGCCATCCTGCCGGACATCCACGCCACGGCGCGGGAGCTGGGCGGACATCTGCGGGAGATGCATGCGGTGGCGGAGCCGCTGGGGGTGGGCTTCGCCGGCCTCGGCTTCCACCCGCTGCACAGCCGCGCGGAGATGCCCTGGATGCCGAAGGGGCGCTACGCCATCATGCGCCGCTACATGCCGACGGTGGGCGCCCTCGGCCTCGACATGATGACGCGCACCTGCACGGTGCAGGCCAACCTGGATTACGGCGACGAAGCCGACATGGTGGAGAAGCTGCGCGTCTCCCTTGCGCTGCAGCCGGTGGCGACGGCGCTGTTCGCCAATTCCCCCTTCACCGAGGGCCGGCCGAACGGCTTCCGCAGCATGCGCGGCCAGGTCTGGACCGATACCGACAAGGCCCGCACGGGCATCCCCGCGGTGGTGTTCGAGAAGGGCTTCGGCTTCGAGCGCTTCTCCGAATGGCTGCTCGACGTGCCGATGTATTTCGTCATGCGGGACGGGAAGTGGCTGGACGCGGCGGGGAAGAGCTTTCGGAGCTTCCTCGACGGCAGGCTGGACGTGCTGCCCGGAGAACGCGCCACCATCGGCGATTTCGCCGACCATGTGACCACCGCCTTCACCGATGTGCGGCTGAAGCGCTTCCTCGAGATGCGCGGCTCGGATGTCGGCAGCCCGGCGATGATCCTGGCCAAGCCCGCGCTCTGGGTCGGGCTGCTGTACGACGATGCGGCGCAGAAGGCGGCGGCAGCGCTGGTGCGGGAGTGGGGGGTGGAGGAGATCGGCGCGCTGCGCGCCGCGGTGCCGCGAGAGGCGCTGGGGGCGCAGATCCGCGGCCGGCCGGTGCGGGAGGTGGCGCGGGAGGTGCTGGCCATCGCACGGGACGGGCTGCAGGCCCGCGGCCTGGGCGAGGAGGTCTATCTCGCGCCGCTGGAGGAGATCGTGGCGAGCGGCCTGACCCAGGCGGACCGGCTGCTGGCGCTGTATCACGGCCCCTGGCGCGGCGATGCGCGCCAGGCGCTGCTGCAGGCCGAGCTGTGAGGGCGGCCCGGCGCGGGGTGCAATGCGGGCGGGGCTGCGGCCCGGGCAGGCAGGCGGAGACGGCATGATGGGAATGCGATGGGGTGCGGCCCTGGCGGTGGCGCTGGGCCTGGCGCTGCCGGCGGCGGCGCAGGTTCCGTATTCGCCCTGGGGCGGGCCGGACAGCCCCGGTGGGCTGTTCGGCGGCAGCCCGCTGGAGGTCGATGCCGACCGCGACGGCCGCATCACCCATGACGAGGTCTGGGCCTGGCTGCGCCAGGGCTTCGACCGGGCCGACCGCAATGGCGACGGCCGGCTGAGCGCCGAGGAAGTGCCGAGCCACCGGCGCGCCCAGGCCACCTTCCGCGCCGCCGATGCCGACCGCAACGGCCATCTGACGCCGGAGGAGCTGCGGCCGCTGTCCGAGATGTGGTTCCGCTCGCTGGACAGCAACGGCGACAACCTGCTGACCGGGCGCGAAAGGCCGCGCCGGCCGGCCAGGCCGGCCTCGCCCTGAGCCGGAACGCCCTGTGCCGGAACGCCCTGTGCCGGCGGAGGACATATGATGCTTGACGCCATATGCCTTGTTGCGGCATAGTCGGTGCGTGGCCCGGGCAACGCTGCTCTTCGACAGCAAGTCGGTGCTGGCCGATGGCGCCATCATCCAGATGCGCATCTGGCTGGTGCCGGCGCCGGTGCGCGGCTCCGCGCACCAACTGAAATACAGCCTGTTCTATGGCAGGGACGGGGTGCGGCTGGTGGGCTACGACAACGAAGCCGGCAAGGGCGACCACCGCTACTATGGCGCGCGCGAGGAACCCTACCGCTTCACCACGCCGGAGCGGCTGATGGCGGATTTCCGCGCGGATGTCGCCCGGCTGCGGGGAGAGCCGATATGACGGGGCGGACGCGGATCACCATCGGGCAAGCCGGCTTCGAGGAGGCCGCGGCGGCCTTCCTCGACACCTGGCACCGCGCCGCTTCCGGGGAGGCGGTGGCGCCCCAGCGCATCCTCACCTTCGAAAGCCTGGAGGCGATGGCCTCAGTGCTGACGCCGGAGCGGATGCGGTTGCTGAAGCATGTGCGGCAGCATCCGGCGCGGTCCATCCGGGCCTTGTCGCAGGAACTTCAGCGGGACTACCGCCGGGTGCATGGCGATGTGGTGGCGCTGGAGAATGCCGGGCTCCTCGAGCGCTCCGCCGCCGGCCTGCAGGCCACGGCGGACCGGCTGACGGTGGATGTCGACCTGGTTGCCTGAGTCGGGCGGCGTGGTTGGAGCGTGACCGCGGATCGCGCGGCCAAGCGACGAGCCGGGGCGGGACGGGGTGAGCGAGGCCCGGCCGATCCCGCCCTACCCCGCCAGAAGCTTCGCCATGAACACCCGCGGCAGGCCCTTATCCACCCGCCGGCCGGTCTCGACATAGCCGCGCTTCAGGTAGATGGCGATGTTCGCCGCCATCTTCTGGTGGGTGTAGAGGCGGATCTCCGTGAAACCACGCCGCTTCGCCTCCGCCTCCGCGAAGTCCAGCAGCACGCGGCCATCGCCCATGCCCTTGCGCGCCGGGTCCACCGCGATGTTGTCCAGCAGCAGGTGGTCGGGGTGGTCCTCCAGCACCAGAATGCCGCTGATCGCGCCCCCGGCTTCCAGCACGAAGGTCTCGCCGGCGGCGACGCGCGCGGCGTAATCGTCATCCAGCGGCCCGGGCCGCTGGCCGATCTGCGCCACCCAGGGCGTATAGGCCGCCTCCACGATGGCGGCGACGCGCGCGGCGTCCTCCGGCCGCGCCGGGCGGATGCTCATACCGCCGTGCCGCCCACCGTCAGCCCGGCGAGCTTCAGGGTCGGCTGGCCGACGCCCACCGGCACGCCCTGCCCCTGCTTGCCGCAGGTGCCGATGCCGGGGTCCAGCGCCATGTCATTTCCTACCATCGCCACCTTGGTCAGCGAGTCCGGGCCGTTGCCGATCAGCGTCGCGCCCTTCACCGGCGCGCCGAGCTTGCCGTCCTCGATCAGGTAGGCCTCCGAGGCGCTGAACACGAATTTGCCGCTGGTGATGTCCACCTGGCCGCCGCCGAAATTCACCGCATAGAGGCCGCGCTTCACGCTGCGGATGATCTCCTCCGGCGCATGCGCCCCGCCCAGCATCACCGTGTTCGTCATGCGCGGCATCGGGATATGGGCATGGCTCTGCCGGCGTCCGTTGCCGGTGGGGGCCACGCCCATCAGCCGGGCATTCTGCCGGTCCTGCAGGAAGCCCACCAGCACGCCATCCTCGATCAGCACGGTGCGGTGGCTCGGCGTGCCCTCGTCATCCACCGTCAGGCTGCCGCGGCGGTCCGGCAGGGTGCCGTCATCCACCACCGTCACCCCCGGCGCCGCGATGCGCTGGCCCAGCAGCCCGGCGAAGGCGCTGGTCTTCTTGCGGTTGAAATCGCCCTCCAGCCCATGGCCGATCGCCTCGTGCAGCAGGATGCCGGGCCAGCCGGGGCCGAGCACCACCTCCATCTCCCCCGCCGGGGCCGGGATGCTCTCGAGGTTCACCAGCGCCTGGCGCAGCGCCTCGTCCACCGCGCCCTTCCAGCTCGCCTCGCCGAGGATGCGGGCATAGTCGAAGCGGCCGCCCATGCCATGGCTGCCGGTCTCCCGCCGCCCATCCTGCTCCAGCACCAGCGCCACGTTCAGCCGCACCAGCGGACGGAGGTCGGCGACCCGCGTGCCATCCGGCCGCAGCACCTGCACCGCCTGCCATTCCCCGGCGAGCGAGGCCATCACCTGCTTCACCCGGGGGTCGCGGCCGCGGGCATAGGCATCGATCTCCGCCAGCAGCTTCGTCTTGGCGGCGAATTCCATGGCCGCCAGCGGGTTGGCCGCCTCGTACAGCCGGGCATTGGTCGCCTGCGGCGCCACGTCCAGCGTGCCGGCATGGCCCTGCTTCACCGCCTGCACGGTGGCGGCGGCGCGGGCCAGGGCGGCTTCCGAGATTTCCCCGGAATGGGCGTAGCCCGCCGCCTCCCCGGCCACGGCCCGCAGGCCGAAGCCCCGCGTGGCGTCGAAGGAGGCGCTGCGGATGCGGCCATCGTCCAGCGAGATGACTTCGCTTTCCCGGTATTCCAGGAACAGCTCGCCATCCTCGGCGCCGGCCAGCGCCTCCCGCACGCGGCGCTCGGCCGCGGCGCGGTCGAGCCCCCCGGCGGAGCCGGAATCCCCAGCACCGAAGAACAGGCGGTCGGTGACCGAAAGCGGGGTGTCGAGCGGCATGGGGCTCTCCGAAATGTTGCGGCCGCGCTCAGACGGCCAGCCTGTCCAGCACCAGCGCCTGCGGAATCCGCAGCAGGGCGGTGGAGCCCCGGCCGGGGGTGCTGTCCAGGGTCAGGCTCGCCCCCTGCGCCTCGGCCAGCGCCTTGGACAGATATAGGCCGAGGCCGGAGCCGGGGAAGCGTCGGGCCAGGGAGGAATCGAGCTGGGTGAAGGGCTCGAAGGCCCGGGGGATGTCCTCCGGCTTCATGCCGATGCCGGTATCGGTCACCCGCACCAGCAGATCGCCCCCCGGGTCGCGCTCCGCATACAGCGTCACATGGCCGCCCTCCGGGGTGAATTTCACCGCGTTGGAGAGCAGGTTCAGCAGCACCTGGCGCATCCGCAGCTCATCCGCCCGGATGCGCGGCAGGGAGGGCGGCAGCACCGCATGCAGCTCCACCCCCGCCGCGCCGGCGACGGTCCTTATCACCCGCACCGCCCCCTCGCCCAGCGCCTTCAGATCCACCTCCGTGCTGGTCACGACGAAGCCGGTGGTCTCCGCCCGCGTCACGTCCAGGATGTCGTCGATCAGGGAGAGCAGATGCCGCCCCGCCTCATGGATGGAGCGGACATAGTCGAGCCCCCGCTCCGCCTCCGGCGCCGCGAGGAAGGCCTCGGAGAAGCCGATCACGGCATTCAGCGGCGTCCGCAGCTCATGGCTCATGGCGGCGAGGAAGCGGGATTTCGCCTGGTTCGCCGTCTCCGCCGCGTTCTTCGCCCGCTCCAGCTCGGCGCGGATGCGGCGGTCCTCGGTGACGTCGGTATAGGTGATGACCCAGCCGCCGCCCGGGATGGGGTCGGAGACGGTCTCCACCGCCACGCCATTCGGCCTGATCCGGGTGGTGCGCAGCGGCCGGGTGCGGTCCCGCCCCAGCATGGCGCGGGCCGCGGCGATGCCGGCCTCGCCCTCGCCATACTCGCCCCGCGCCAGCATCAGGTTGACGAAATCGGCCATGGGGCGACCCGGCGCCATCACCTCCGCCGGCAGGTCCAGCAGGCGGAGGAAGACCGGATTCGCCACCTGCACCCGCCCTTCGGCATCGAACAGCGCGATGCCATGGCGGATGTTGTCCAGCATGGCCTGCAGCACCCCGGCCCGCTCCTTGGCCGCGCGCTCCGCCTCGGCCAGCGGCGAGATGTCGGTCATGGTGACGACGAAGCCGCCATCCGGCGTCGGGTCGGAGGTCACCTCGATGGTCCGGCCGCCGCTGCCGGGCCGCGTGTAGCGGGCGGGTTTGCGGTGGTCGATCGCCTTGGCCATCAGGGCGGTCGCCTCGGTGGCGCCGCCATGAGCGCCGAGCGCCACCTGCTCGTCGATCAGCGCCTCGAAGCGCCGGCCCTGCATCACCGAGCCGGGCGGGTGGCCGCCCAGCTCCGCCGCCAGGGAATTCGCCGCCACCACCCGGTGCTCGGCATCGTAGTAGATGATCCCGTGGCGCATGTTGTCGAGCATGACCTGCAGCACCGCGGCGCGGTGCCGCGCCGCCGTCTCCGCCCGGGTCAGCGGGGTGATGTCGGTATAGGTGGCGACGAAGCCGCCATCCTGCGTCGGATCGACGGAGACCTCGACGATCCGGCCATCCGGCAGGTGGCGCAGCCGGCGCTTCGGCGTGGCGTAATCATCGGCGGCGGTCATCTCCGCCTCCGCCATGGTGATCGCGCCGGCCGCGGCGAAGTCCCGCGCCACTTCCAGCGTGGTGCGGCCCGGGGTGAAAACCTCGGGCGCCACCGCGTTCAGCTCGGCGGCCAGCCGGTTGGCGGAGATCAGCCGCCGGTCGCGGTCATAGAGCGCGATGCCGTGGCGCATGCTGTCCATCATCACCTGCAGCACCACGGCGCGCTGCGCGGCGGCGGCCTGCGCCTCCAGCAGCTCCGTCACGTCGGTGTGGGTGAGGACGAAGCCGCCATCCGGCGCCGGCTCGGAGGAGACCTCCAGCCGCCGCCCATCCGGGGTGTGACGCAGGTAGCGGATCGGCTCGCAGCGGTCGAGCAGGACAGCCGGCGAGATGACGCGGTCCCCGGCCATCGCCTCGCCGAACACGCCCTTCTCCCGCTGCAGCCGCACCAGCTCCTCGATGCGCAGGCCGGCCTCCATGGGACCGATGCCGATCGAGGCCTCGGCGAGGGCGTTGTGCGCGATCAGCCGGTGGTCCGGGCCGAAATAGGAGATGCCGTGGCGGATATTGTCCAGCATCACCTGCAGCGTGGCGGCGCGGGCGGAGGCCTCGGCCTTGGCCTCCGCCAGCTCCGTCACATCCGAATGGGTGATGACGAAGCCGCCATCCGGCGTCGGGTCGGAAGAGATGTCGATCACCCGGCCGCCGCGCAGCCGGCGCTGGTAGCGCAGCGGCTGGCTGCGGTCGAAGCCGATCACCTCGGCGGCCAGCCGCGCCGCCTCCGGCCCGTCGCCGAACAGGCCGAGCCGGAGCTGCTCGCAGACCAGGTCGTCGAACCGCGTGCCGGTACGGCCGCTGAGCTCCGGCAGGCCGTAATCCGGGTTGGCCAGCCGGTTGGCCAGGCGCAGCCGGCGGTCCGGGCCGTAGAAGGCCATGCCGTGGCGGATGCTGTCCATCGCCACCTTCAGCGTCGCGGCGCGGTCCTGCGCCTCGCTCTCCGCCCGGGCCAGGGCGGTGACGTCGCTGAAGGTGAGGATGAAGCCGCCATCCGGCGTGGGGTCGGAGGAGATCTCCGTCACCCTCCCGTCGGCCAGCCGCCGCGTCTCCCGGTAGGGCTTGCCGCGGTCGCGCCCCAGCCGCTCGCGCAGGGTGGCGCTGGCCTCCGGCTCCGGCCCGAAGCCGCCGCGGGCATGTTCCTGCCGCAGCCCGTCATCCAGGGTCATGCCGACGCGGATATCGTCCGGGTGCAGCCCGCCATAGGTCGCGGCCAGGCCGTTGGCCGCGCGGATCCGCCGGTCCGGCCCATAGAGCACGAAGCCGTGCCGCATGGTGTGCAGCGCGTCCTGCAGCATGGCGGCGCGGCTGGCCGCCTCCGCCTCCGCCGCCGCCAGAGCGGTGATGTCGGTGAAGGTGATGGCGAAGCCGCCATCCGGCGTCGGGTCGGAGACCACCTCGATCAGCCTGCCATCCGGGGTGCGGCGCTGGTAGCGGTAGGGCTGCGAACGGTCGATGCCGAGGACGAATTCGACCAGCGCGGTCGCCGCCGGCTCGGGCCCCAGCGCACCGATGCGGAGCTGCTGCTGCATCACCTCCTCGAGCGTCATGCCGGGCTCGATCCCCGCCTGCCGCGTGCCGCTGATGCTGTAGCAGAGCCGGTTGCTGAGGATGAGCCGGCGGTCCGGCCCGTAGAGGCTGACGCCGTGGCGGATGGTGTCCAGCAGCGCGCCGAGCTGGCCGGCGCGCTGCTGCGCCGCCGCCTCCGCCCAGGCCAGGGCGGTGATATCCGTGATGGTGATGACGAAGCCGCCATCCGGCATGGGGTTGGAGGCGACCTCGAGGATCCGGCCATCCCGCGCCGGGCGGGTGTAGCGCAGCTTCTGGCGGCGGTCGGCCGCCAGGCCGCGGGCCGCGAGCGCGGCATCCAGCGCCGGGTCCCCGGTGGCGCCGCGGTCGGATTGCTCCGCCACCAGCTCGGCATGGCTCCGGCCGGGGCGCACGGCGCCGGGGGGAAAGCCGCCCAGCTCCTCGATCAGCCGGTTGGCCGCCAGCAGGCGGTGATCAGGCCCGAACAGCGCCACGCCGTGGCGCATGTTCTCGATCATCGCCTGCAGCGTCGCCGCCCGCTGCTCCGCCGCCTGCTCCGCCTCGGCAAGGGCGGTCACGTCGCTCCAGGTGATGACGAAGCCGCCTTCCGGCACGGGGTCGGAGGCGCTTTCCACCACCCGCCCATCGGGCATGCGCCGCTGGTGCTGCAGCCGCCGGCGGCGATCCGCCCGGCGCAGCCGGGCCGCCTCCGCCGCCGCCTCGGCGCCCTCGCCGAACACCCCGGCGGCGAGCTGCGCCGCGGTCAGCGCTGCATGCGTCGCCCCCGGCGCCAGCGCCGCCTCCGGCACCCCGGCCAGCCCGGCGGCGAGGCGGTTGGCGCTGATCAGCCGGCCCTCGGCATCGAACAGGGCGATGCCGTGGCGGATCGTCTCCTGCACCCGCTGCAGCGTCGCGGCGCGGGCCTTCGCCTCCGCCTCTGCCCGCGCCTCCGCCGTCACGTCCACATAGCTGATGACGAAGCCGCCGCCGGCGATGGGGTCGGAGAAGATGTCGACGACCTTGCCGCTCTGGGTGTGCTGCCGGCCGCGATAGGGCCTGGAGCGGTCACGGGCGATCGCCGCCTCCGCCCCCGCCGGGTCGTTGCATTCCTGCGGCCCGAAGGCGTCGCGCATCGTCGCCGCGAAGGACCGGCCGGGGCGGATCACGCCGGGCCGGAGCCCGGCCAGCTCGCTGCAGAGCGGGTTGGCGGCGACCGCCATCCCCGCCGCGTTGAACACCACGATGCCGTGGCGGAGATGGTCCAGCATGCCCTGCAGGATGGCGGCGCGCTCGCTGGCCGCCGCCTCCGCCCGGGCGAGGGCGGTGATGTCGCTCCAGGTGATGACGAAGCCGCCGGCCGGGGTCGGGTCGGAGCAGACCTCGATCACCCGGCCATCCGCCAGGGTCCGCTGGTAGCGGTCCGGCAGGCGCCGGTCGGAGCCGAGGATGCGCGCCACCTCCCGCGCTGCCGCCTGGCTCTCCGGCGGGCCGAAGGCGCCGTGCCGGCGCTGCAGCTCCACCAGCTCCTCGAAGCTGCGGCCGGGGATGAACTCCTCGGGCGTCAGGCTGGCATGCAGGGCGGCGAGGCGGTTGGCGGCGATCAGCCTGCGGTCGGCGCCGTAGAGCGCATGGCCGTGGCGGATGCTGTCCTGGATGAGCTGCAGCTCATCGGCGCGCTGCCGCGCCTCCTCCTCCGCCCGGGCCAGCGCCGTGACGTCGGCATGGGTCAGGATGAAGCCGCCATCCGGCAGCGGGTCGGAGCGGACCTCGACCACCCTGCCATCCGCCTTGCGGCGGAGGTGGCGGCGCGGGACGGAGCGGTTGGCATGGCGCAGCGCCAGGGCACGCTCATCCATCCCCGGCGCCTCGGCGAATTCGCCATTGGTCCGCAGATCGTCCAGCAGCTCGGCGATGCTCGCCCCGGCCTGCAGGCGGGAGGGGGAGTAGCCGGCCAGGTCCTGCGCCAGCGCATTGGCGAAGCGCAGCCGCTGGTCCGGCCCGAACAGGGTGATGCCGGTGCGGAGGTTGTCGAGCGTCGCCTGCAGCAGCGCGGCCTGGGTCCGGGCCGCCTCCTCCGCCGCCACATGCGCCGTGACGTCGCTAAAGGTGACGACATAGCCGCCATCCGGGGTCGGCTCGACGATGATTTCGATGGTGGTGCCGCCGGGCCCGGGGCGGAGATGGCCGGTCTGCCGGCTGCGGTCCAGGGCGAGGTTGCGGGCGAGCGCGGCCTGCGCCGCCTCCCCCACGCCGAAAACGCCGCGCGCCGCCTGTTCCTGCAGCAGCTCGCGGATATGCCGCCCCGGCCGCAGCACCTCCGGCGGCAGGCCGGTGAGCTGGTGCGCCAGCGCATTGGCCACCACCAGCCGGTGCGCCGCGTCGAACAGGCAGATGCCGTGGCGCATATGGTCCAGCATGCGCTGGAGCTGGGCCGCCCGCTCGGTCGCCTCGGCCCGCGCCCGGGCGAGGCCGGTGATGTCGGTGATCACCTCCACCCGGCCGCCGCCGGGCAGGGCGGCGGCGCGGCAGGCGATGACGGTGCCGTCCGGCCGCACCTGTTCGACGAGGTGCGGCTGGCCGGGCGGCCCGGCCGGCGTCGCGACCGCTTCATCCGCGCCTTCCCCGGCGGCCGCGCGGCGCCGGAGCAGTGCCGCACGCGTCTCGCCCAGGGCGATCTCGCCCCCGGCCGCGATCCGCTGATAGGCGGCGTTCACCAGGCTGACGCGGTCCTCGGCGTCGAACACCACCACGCCGTGCGGCAGGGTGGCCATGACGCCGTCCAGCACCGCGGCGCGACGCTCCGCCTCCTCGGCCGCCTGCACCTGTTCGGAGATATCGGCGATCTCCAGCACCCGGCCGCCGCCGACGATGGGGGTGCTGCAGCAGCGCTGGCTGTCGCCGTTCGGGCGGCGGCGGATATAGGTGCTGCTGGCGCCCGCCGGCCGCGCCGCGCGCATGGCGCGGATGCCGGCCAGCTCCGCCGCATCCAGCTCCCCCGCCGCCGCCATCAGCGCGAAGACCGTCTCCATGGGCATGCCCGGCCGCAGCGCCTCCGGCCGCAGCCCGCTCAGCCGGGCCGCCGCGGGGTTGCAGAAGGCCAGGCGGTCGGCGGCATCCACCACCGCCACGCCGCCCTGCAGCGGCGCCAGCACGGCGCCGAGCGGCGGTTCCGCCAAGGGGTGCAGCAGCAGCAGCCGGCCGCCGCCGGCCAGCGGCAGGCTCTGCAGCTCCTGCCACAGCCCGTCGGCGGGGCGGCGCAGCAGGCGGCGGCTGGGGTCGGGGCCGGGCGCGGCCAGCAGCGCGGCGGCGAGCGCCGCCGGCTCGCCCGCGCCCAACTCGCCCCGCTCGGCCAGGCGGAGGGCGATTGCCGCCAGGTCGAGACCACCGCGCGCCTCGCCCAGCCCGGCGGCGGCGCGGGCGGCGGGGTTGGCCAGGACCAGCCGGCCATCCGCGGCGAAGCCGAAGACCGGCTGCGGCAGCGCCGCCAGCGCGGCGAGGGCTGTGGGCTCGGCGGCGGTCGCGATCGCCTCAGTCATCCCCATCCTCCTCGGGCAGCGGGGCGCGCCGACCGTCCATCAGGCCGCTTGCCGGCGCAGGGCGTGCAGCGCCGCGAGGGAGGCCGTCAGCACCAGGACGGCCGTCGCCTGATGCAGGGTGCCGAGCCAGACCGGCACCACCAGCAGCAGCGTGGCGATGCCGAGGCCGTACTGCAAGCAGACCGCGGCTCCGAGCAGCAGGCAGGCGCTGCGGGCGCGGCCCGGCGGCAGATGCCGCCAGGCGGCCTGCGCGGCGCCGAGGGCCGCCAGCCCTGCCAGGGTTGCCAGCAGCCGGTGGTTGAACTGCACGGCGGGGATATTCTCGGTCAAATTTCGCCAGAACGGCGAGAGCCTGGCATAGCCTTCCGGCACCAGCCTGCCATCCATCAGCGGGAAGGTATTGTAGTCGAGCCCGGCGCGCAGCCCGGCCACGAAGCCGCCGGCCAGCATGGCGGCCAGCACCAGCCAGAAGGCGGCCTTCACCTGCCGCCGCACGCTGCCCGCCCGGTCCGGCAGCGGCGCCGGCGCGGGGTGGCGCAGGCCGAAGGCGGTCCAGAGCAGGGCGGCGTAAAGGCCGAGGGCAAGGGCCAGATGGATGACGAGCCGGTAGGGGGAGACGGCGGTGCGGTCCGCCTCGAACCCGCTGGCGACCATGAACCAGCCCACCGCCCCCTGCAGCCCGCCGAGCAGCAGCAGCAGCAGCAGCCTTGGCTTGAGCCCGGCCGGGATGCGCCCGCGCCACCAGAACCAGGCGAGCGGCAGGGCATAGGCGAGGCCGATCAGCCGCCCCCAGAGCCGATGGATCCATTCGAGCCAGAAGATCTCCTTGAACCCGGCGAGGCCGAAGCCCTGGTTCACCAGCGCATATTGCGGAATCGTCCGGTAGAGATCGTAAAGCCTTTGCCACTCTGTTTCCGAGAGCGGCGGCAGGGTGCCGGAAAGCGGCGCCCATTCCATGATGGAGAGGCCGGAGCCGGTGAGGCGGGTGGCGCCGCCGAGGGCGATCATGATCCAGACCATGCCGGCGACGGTGAGCAGCCAGCGGGCGATGGTGCCGGCCTCGGCGCCGGCGGCCAGGGGCTGGGGGTGGGGGCGGGCGGTGTCGAAGGGCATGGCTGCCTTTATACGGCAGGCAGGTGAAATTGCCTTGCGCTTGCCGCGCGGGCGCCATGCTGCTACCGCGCGCCGCCATGCCCGAAGCCCCCGATACCCGCCCGGCGGCGACGGCCGAGCCGCCCGCCCCGCCCCTGGTTTCCGTCGTCATCCCGGTGCGGAACGAGGCGCCGAACATCGCCCCGCTGGTCGCCGAGATCGAGGCGGCGCTGGCGGGGGTGGCGCATGAGATCGTCTATGTGGATGACGGCTCCTCGGACGCCACGCCGGCGGAGCTGGCGGCGGCGGCGGCGCGGGCGCCGGTGCGGCATCTGCGGCACCGGCGGAGCTGCGGGCAATCCGCCGCGGTGGTGACCGGCGTGAAGGCGGCGCGCGGCCGCTGGATCGCCACGCTGGACGGGGACGGGCAGAACGACCCGGCCGATATCCCCCGGCTGCTGGCCCGCGCCGAGCGGGAGGCGGCGGCCGAGGGCGGCGCGATACTGGTCGCCGGGCACCGGGTGACGCGGCGGGACAGTTGGGTGAAGCGGCGCAGCAGCCGGGTGGCCAATGCGGTGCGGTCCCGGCTGCTGCAGGATGCGACGCCGGATACCGGCTGCGGGCTGAAGGTCTTCCCCCGCGCGCTGTTCCTGGAGCTGCCGCATTTCGACCATATGCACCGCTTCCTGCCGGCCCTGGTGCTGCGCCAGGGCGGGCGGGTGGTGAGCGAGCCGGTGAACCACCGGCCGCGGGTGCGGGGCGTCTCCAATTACGGCACGCTGGACCGGCTGCTGGTGGGGCTGGTGGATCTGGCCGGGGTCGCCTGGCTGCAGCGGCGCTGGAAGCGGCCGGAGGTCGAGCCGGAGACCCCGCCCGGGACCGGACCGAGGACCTGAGCATGGCGGCAGGCAGGGCGGCCGCCGCCGGTGCAGCGCCCGGCGGCATGGGGTCCGGCGACACCGGGCCGGGCGGCGCGGCGCCAGCCGGCACGGGGCCGGGCGGCGTGGGGCCGGGCGGCATGGGGGCCGGTGGCGTGGCGCCAGTTCACAAGAAACCTGGCGGTGCGCCGCCGAGCGACACGGCGCCTGGCGGCGTCGGGGCCGGTGGCGCGGCGCCGGGCGGCGGGGAGCCCGACGGCGGGGCCGGGCGCTGGCGGGCCATCGGCAGGCTGCTGCTGTTGGCGGCAGGGCTGGTGGCGGCGGGGCTGGCGCTGCGCGGCATCGGGCTGGTGCCGGGCACCGAATGGGTGGACCGGCATGTGCGGGGCCAGGGGCTGTGGGGGGAGGCGATGTTCCTGCTCGTCACGGCGGCGGCGACGGCGCTGGGGGTGCCACGGCAGGGGATGGCCTTCCTCGGCGGCTATGCCTTCGGGGCGCTGGCGGGCAGCGCGCTGGCGGTGGCCGGGACGGTGCTGGGGGCGGCGCTCTCCCTGGGCTGGGCCCGGCTGGTGGGGCGGGGCTGGGCGGAGCGGCAATTGGCCGGGCGCTTCGGCCGGCGGTTGCGGCCGGTGCGGGACGTGCTGGCGGCCAACCCCTTCGGCGCGACCCTGGCGCTGCGGCTGCTGCCGGTGGGAAACAATCTGGCGCTGAACCTGCTGGCCGGGCTGGCGGCGCTGCCGGTGCTGCCCTTCCTCGCCGGCTCCGCCCTGGGCTACCTGCCGCAGACCCTGGTCTTCGCCCTGCTGGGCAAGGGGGTGCGGGTGGATGGCGCCTGGCAGTTGGGGCTTTCGGCCGGGCTGTTCGCGCTTTCGATCGGCATCGGCCTCTGGCTGCTGCGCCGCGCCAGGGCGGCCCGCGCCCTGGCCGAGGAATAAGCCGGGCCGAAGGCGTCCCGCCGCCACCCGGCTGCCCGTTGCCCTGGCGCGGCTTCGCCGCGCCAGGCTGCGCGAGGCGCCGGTCGTGAGGGAAGCCCGGGGTCCCCATGGCGGCGCGCAGCGACGTCGTGGGGAGCTAGTGCAGGCGGAACTCCCCGCCGGCATAGCGCAGCTCGGCCGGGCGGGTGAGGGCGGCGGAGGCGACCCGGACGGAATGCAGCGGCCCCTCGATCTCCCGCTGCCAGAAAGCCAGGAACCGGCTCAGCTCCGGGAAACTCGGCGCCAGGTCCACCTTCTGCCAGATGAAGGTCTGCAGCAGCGCATGGTTGTCGGGCATGTGGTACAGGATCTCGGCGGTGGTCAGGTGCCAGTCGGGGATCTGCAGCTTCACGAAGCGATCAAGGCTGTCGAGCACGCGGAACTCCTCTCCTTGAACCAAATGCGGCGCCCTTGGCTGGCGCGCTTCCTCCTCCTCAACGTCATCAGCTTGCCACGGATTTCCCGGTGGCCGGCAAGGAAAAGCTTTAATATCAGCCGATTAGCACTCGCACTCCGGGAGTGCTGCAAACCCTTGACGAGTTCCCCGCTTTTCCTTAGATCGCTGGCACTCCTCACGTGGGAGTGCTAGCGATCCCGCTGGCACCGCCCCGTGAGGTGTCCAAAGCCATATCCCCACATGGCATCAGGAGAGGACCGCAGATGAGCTTCCGTCCCCTGCATGACCGCGTTCTCGTCCGCCGCGTCACGGCCGATGAGAAGACCGCGGGCGGCATCATCATCCCCGACACCGCGAAGGAGAAGCCGCAGGAAGGCGAGGTGATCGCCGTCGGCGCCGGCACCCGCGACGAGGCCGGGAAGCTGGTCCCGCTGGAGGTGAAGGCGGGCGACCGCATCCTGTTCGGCAAGTGGTCCGGCACCGAGGTGAAGCTCGGCGGCGAGGAGCTGCTGATCATGAAGGAGAGCGACATCCTCGGCATCCTGGACGCCCCTTCCGTCGCCAAGGCCGCCTGACCACCAGGCTCCGCCCGATCCAGAACCTTGACGAGCAGCGCCACCCCGCGGCCTGACGCCGCGGGCAGGGGAGCACTCGTCCCCAACGAAGGAGACACATGATGGCTGCGAAGGACGTGAAGTTCGGCGCCAGCGCGCGCGAGCGGATGCTGCGTGGCGTCGATATCCTGGCCGATGCGGTGAAGGTGACGCTGGGCCCGAAGGGCCGCAACGTCGTGCTCGACAAGAGCTTCGGCGCGCCGCGGATCACCAAGGACGGCGTGACCGTCGCCAAGGAGATCGAGCTGGCCGACAAGTTCGAGAACATGGGCGCGCAGATGGTGCGCGAAGTGGCCTCGAAGACCAACGACCTGGCCGGCGACGGCACCACCACCGCGACCGTGCTCGCCCAGGCGATCGTCCGCGAGGGCGCCAAGGCCGTGGCCGCCGGCATGAACCCGATGGACCTGAAGCGCGGCATCGACAAGGCCGTGGCCCAGGTGGTCTCCGAGCTCGAGACCAAGACCAAGAAGATCACCACCTCCGCCGAGGTCGCCCAGGTCGGCACCCTTTCCGCCAATGGCGAGGCCGAGATCGGCGAGATGATCGCCAAGGCCATGGAGAAGGTCGGCAATGAGGGCGTGATCACGGTCGAGGAAGCGAAGAGCATCCAGACCGAGCTCGACGTCGTCGAGGGCATGCAGTTCGACCGCGGCTATGTTTCTCCGTACTTCATCACCAATGCGGAGAAGATGATCGCGGAGATGGACAACCCCTACATCCTGATCCACGAGAAGAAGCTCTCCGGCCTGCAGCCCATGCTGCCGCTGCTGGAAGCCGTGGTGCAGTCCGGCCGGCCGCTGGTCATCGTCGCCGAGGATGTCGAGGGCGAGGCGCTCGCCACCCTGGTGGTGAACAAGCTGCGCGGCGGCCTGAAGGTCGCGGCGGTGAAGGCGCCCGGCTTCGGCGATCGCCGCAAGGCGATGCTGGAGGACATCGCGATCCTCACCGGCGGCGAGGTCATCTCCGAAGACCTCGGCATCAAGCTGGAGAACGTGACCCTCGCCCAGCTCGGCCGCGCCAAGACCGTGCGGATCGAGAAGGAGAACACCACCATCGTCGATGGCGCGGGCTCCAAGGAGGCGATCAACGGCCGCGTCGAGCAGATCAAGGCGCAGATCGAGGAGACCACCTCGGACTACGACCGCGAGAAGCTGCAGGAGCGGCTGGCGAAGCTGGCGGGTGGCGTCGCCGTCATCCGCGTCGGCGGCTCGACCGAGGTCGAGGTGAAGGAGCGCAAGGACCGCGTCGATGACGCGCTGCATGCGACCCGCGCCGCGGTGCAGGAAGGCATCGTGCCGGGCGGCGGCATCGCGCTGCTGCGCGCCTCCGAGAACCTCGGCTCCCTGAAGGGCGTGAACAACGACGAGCAGGTCGGCATCGAGATCGTCCGCAAGGCGATCCAGGCGCCGGCGAAGCAGATCGCGGCGAATGCCGGCAAGGACGGCGCCGTGGTGGCCGGCGAGGTGCTGCGCAACAGCGCGTACACCTACGGCTACGACGCCCAGAAGGACGAGTACAAGGACCTGGTGGGCGCCGGCATCATCGACCCGACCAAGGTCGTGCGCACCGCGCTGCAGGACGCCGCTTCGGTGGCCGCGCTGCTGATCACCACCGAGGCGATGGTGGCGGAGCGGCCGGAGAAGAAGGCCCCGCCGGCACCGGGTGGCGATATGGGCGGCATGGGCGGCATGGATTTCTGATCCAGCCCTCCGCGCTGCAACGGAAGGGGCGGGGCCGCGAGGCCCCGCCTTTTTTTCACCCGCAATACGGTTGCAGCGGAGACGGCCGGCGCCACAACTTTTCCGCGCCGTGGCCGGGAAATCCTCACGGTCTTGCGTGTACGATTCCGTTGACTTCAACCGGCAGACCTGTGTCCACTGGCACCGTCAGCCGTGCCAAGACCGCCTTGCCGTGCCTGCCGGATCACCCGGTTGCCCACCAAGCCGATCCCACCGGTTGTAGCCGCGGCGGGCGATTGGCGCCCCCGCATTGCGAAGGAGGGTGCATCGCATGGCGATTGGCACCGTGAAGTGGTTCAACGCCACCAAAGGCTTCGGCTTCATCGTCCCGCAGGATGGCGGCAAGGACGTGTTCGTGCACATCACCGCGGTGCAGAAGGCCGGGCTGCAGGGGCTGCAGGAGAACCAGAAGCTCAGCTACGAGGTGGTGATGGAGCGCGGCAAGGCCGCCGCGGCCAATCTCAAGCCGCTGTAGCTGCCTGCCCCATGGCGCTGCCCGGGCGGCGCCATGGATGCGAAAGGCCGGGCTTGCCTGCCCGTGCGGGCTGAAGCGGCTGGCGTTTGGTGCGGAGCGGGCAGCCGTCGGCGCAACGGCCTTTCCGGACCGGGCCCCAGCCCGCTGGCCCCAGCCTCCGCCGCTGCGGCGGCCACCGGCTCTTCCCTGCCCCGTCACCCGCCTGCAGGCCAGCACCGGGACGTTCCCGCCTTTCCCTGATCTGCTCTAGGATCGCCGCCACAGGGAGAAACCCATGGACGCGATCACCCAGCCCCCCGTTATTCGCCTGCACCCGGAAGACGGCGTCGTCATCGCCCGCCAGGTGCTGCCGCCGGGGACGCGCGTGGCGCCGGGCATCGCCACCGCCGTGCGCATCCCGGCCGGGCACAAGGTGGCGGTGGTGCCGCATGCGAAGGGGGAGCCGGTCCGGCGCTACGGCCAGATCATCGGCTTCGCGACCGAGGCCATCCTGCCGGGGCAATGGGTGCATACCCACAACCTCGCCATGGGGGATTTCGCCCGCGACTATGCCTGGGGCGTCGATGCCCGCCCGACCGAGAAGGCGGCGGTGCCGGCCAGCTTCGAGGGTATCCGCCGCGCCGATGGCCGGGTGGCGACGCGCAACTACATCGGCATCGTCACCAGCGTGAATTGCTCCGCGCATGTGGCGGAGCTGATCGCCCAGGCCTTCCGCCGCAACCCGCTGACGGGAGAGGATCCGCTGGCCGCCTGGCCGAATGTGGACGGCGTGGTGGCGCTGACCCACAAGACCGGCTGCGGCATGACGGAAGGCGAGCCGCTGCGGCTGCTGCGCCGCACCCTCGGCGGCTTCGCGCGGCACGCCAATTTCTCGCATGTCATCGCCATCGGCCTCGGCTGCGAGGTGAACCAGATCGGCGGGCTGCTGGAGGAACAGCGCCTCTCCGGCCGGCTGCGCAACATGTACATCCAGGAGATGGGCGGCACGCGGAAGACGGTGCAGGCAGGCATCGGCTTCGTGAAGGAGGTGCTGGCGGAGGCCAACCGCGTGCAGCGGGAGACGGTGCCGGCCAGCGAGCTCTGCGTCGCGCTGCAATGCGGCGGCTCGGACGGCTATTCCGGCATCACCGCCAACCCGGCGCTGGGTGCGGCGAGCGATCTGGTGGTGCGGCATGGCGGCACGGTGATCCTCAGCGAGAGTCCCGAGACCTATGGTGCGGAGCATCTGCTGACGCGCCGCGCGGTGAGCCCGGCGGTGGGCCAGAAGCTGGTCGACATCATGCATTGGTGGGAGGACTACACGGCGCGCGAGGGCGCCGAGATGAACGCCAACCCCTCCCCCGGCAACAAGGCGGGCGGGCTGACCACCATCCTGGAAAAATCGCTCGGCGCGATGGCCAAGGCCGGCACCACCAATCTGGTGGAGGTGGTGCGCTATGCGGAGCCGGTGACGGCGAAGGGCTTCGTCTTCATGGACACGCCGGGCTACGACCCGGTGGGCGCGACCGGGCAGGTCGCGGGGGGCGCGAACCTGCTGTGCTTCACCACCGGCCGCGGCAGCGTCTTCGGCTGCAAGCCGACGCCTTCCATCAAGCTGGCGACCAACACGCCCATGTATCAGCGGATGGAAGACGACATGGACGTGAATTGCGGCACCATCCTGACCGGCGAGGAAAGCGTGCAGCAGGTGGGCGAGCGGATCTTCCGATTGATGCTGACAACGGCGAGCGGCCAGCGGACGAAGAGCGAGAGCTTCGATTTCGGCGCGGCGGAATTCGCGCCCTGGGTGCTGGGGGCGACCATGTGAATGGCGCGGCGCTCTATCGCCCGGAATTCGTTGCCGCGCTGAACCTGCTGGCCCGCGCCTGCGCCCTGATGGCGCGGGGCGGGCATCCCTTGCCCATCCTGGTCGGCGGGGCGGTGGTCGAGTTCGATACCGGCAGCCAGATCACCTCCGGGCGATTTCGACTTCGTTGCAGGCGCCGATGAGGCCGTTGCCGAGGCGTTGCTGGCGGTGGGATTCCTGCGGGAGGATCGCCGGGGCCATCTTCGCAGGGGCTTTTACCATCCGGAGATCGCCATCGGCGTGGAACTGGTCTCCGGCGCTTATTTCGACGGTCAGGCGGAGCGGTCCCGCCTCCGGCTGGTCGAGCTGGAGGGTGGTGAGATCTGCATGGCGCCGACCGAGGAGCTGATCGCCGACCGGATCGGGCAGTGGGAGGCCTCCCGCCGGCAGGACCATGAAATGCTTGCCCAGGCCGCCGCTCTCTACGGTCTTGCTGCCGGTCTCGACGATGACTACCTCGACAGGCGCATCCGGCACGAAACCGCCGGAGCCCATGGCATGGACTTCCTGCGGAGCCTTTGGTCGTGACCCGCATCACCCTCGCGGAACGGGGAGGGCAGATCCAGCGGAAGCTGGATGCAGGCTTCCGCCTGCCCGCGGTGGCGGAGCTGGCCAATAGCGGTCGCCGCCGCACCCCGGAAAAGCGCGCCTTGCTGGCGCGGCTGCAGGAAGTCGCGGCCACTCAGGGCCGGACGCCACCCTTCGCCGCCAAGTATTGAGGGTACTCGCCGAAGGCTGACGCCGCTGGCGCGTCCGTCGCAGCGAGAGGGGGCATCGGCCGCGGCCATAGGTAAGGCGACTTCTACCCGCCCACCGCGAAGATCCGCTTCGCCTTCTCCACGTCATAGGGCCGTTCTTCCAGCGAGTCCGGCTCCCATTCGCTGCGTGCGGCGGCGAAGAAATCGCCGCCATAGACATGGATGGCGCCGGTCAGCCGCCCCAGCGGGTTGGTGACGGAATGGATGATGTCCTGGCCCAGTGCGGTGCAATCCCCGGCGCGCAGGGATTTCGCCCCGGCCGCCTCCACGCGGCCGGACGGCCCTTCCGGCAGGCGGCGCCAGAAGATGTTGTCCTCGCCGCCGGTATAGACGCCGATCACTGCCCACATGTTGTGGTTATGCGGCATCACCGTCATCCGCGGCGCCCAGATGACGTTGAGGATGGTCAGCTCCGGCGAGCGGTAGAGCGGCACCAGCCCGCCCGCCTGCGGCGCCCCGAGGCCTGCCAGGACCGCGCCGGGCTCGCTGACGGCGCGGGCCATCAGCTCCCGCACCGCGCGCTGGCCGCCCTCGGCCAGGGCGAGGCGGCATTCCTCGATGAAACGCTCCAGGTCGAACATGGGGGGCCTCCGGCCGCGGAGCCTAGAGCGGTTTCACGCTGACTGTGCAGCGCGAAACCGCTCTAGCCTATGGATTGTAGAGCAGATTCACGCCTCCGGGCGATGCCGCCCTTCGGCGATCTGCTCTAGCGCGGCGGCAGGGGGCGAAACCAGCGGGAAGCGGCGCTAATTTATTGATTATTCGATATCTTCCTGCGCACGGGCGGCGCCGACCAGCGGCGGCGGGGCCGGGCCAGGACCGATCCGGGCGGTTCGGCATCGACCTCCCGGACGGTGGCGTCGAGGCCGCCCGCCGCGCCGCCGGAGAGCCGGCGGCCCGGGCCCGCAGGGCCGCGCTGCGCGTCCTCGCCCGGGGGCCGGGCGGGGACGCCAAAGGCGAGAAGGTTGGCCCCCCCGCTCACCCCTCGTAGGGGATGGTCCTCTGGGTCTGCTCGCCCAGCCCCTCGATGCCGAGCTTCATCACCTGCCCCGCCCTCAGGAAGATGGGCGAGGGCTTCTTCCCCAGCCCCACCCCCGGCGGCGTGCCGGTGAAGATCACGTCGCCCGGATGCAGCGTGATCATGTGGGAGACGTAGGAGACCAGCGTCCTCACCCCGAAGATCATGGTGCGGGTGGAGCCGTCCTGCATGCGCTCCCCATCCACGTCGCAGAACATCGCCAGGTTCTGCGGGTCCGGCACCTCGTCCTTCGTCACCAGCCAGGGGCCGACCGGGCCGAAGGTGTCGCAGCCCTTGCCCTTGTCCCAGGAGCCGCCGCGCTCGATCTGCCATTCGCGCTCGGAGACGTCATTGCCCACGGCATAGCCGGCAACATGGTCCAGCGCGGCCTCCTCGCTGACGCATTTGGCCTTGCTGCCGATGATGATGCAGAGCTCGACTTCCCAGTCGCACTTCACGCTGTTCTTCGGGATGATGACGTCGTCATTCGGCCCGCAGAGGGCGCCGAGCGACTTCAGGAAGACGATCGGCTCCTTCGGCACCGGCGCGCCGGTTTCCGCCGCGTGGTCGGCATAGTTCAGGCCGATGCAGACCAGGTTCTTCATGCCAGCGACGGGGGGGCCGAGGCGCGGGCTGCCGGGGATGGCGGGCAGCGAGGCCGGGTCCAGGGCGGCGAGCTTCGCCAGGCCGGCGGGGGAGAGCGCCTCGCCCGCCAGCTCGGAGACCACGCCGGAGAGGTCGCGGACGGTGCCGCCGGCGTCGAGCAGGCCGGGTTTCTCCTGGCCCGCGGGGCCGTAGCGCAACAGCTTCATCGGTGGGTCTCCTACTGCTGGTTCCTGCGGCCACGCGGAGCGGGCCGGCCTGCATCTCGGCGCGGGCGGCGGTCAACCGGCCACCGCCACCGCCTTTTCCTGGGCGTTACCATGCGGGCGCGCAACTTGCGCGCGCGACATCGCGCCGTGGGCGCGCCTTCGGCGCGACGTCGCGCGCACCTCAAGCCCCGGCCATGGTCCGGATTCGTGTCAAGGACGCAGCCGCGCGGGGCGCCGTGTCGCTTCGCGGCATCCTTGAGACGAAATCCGGACCATGGCTCTCGCGAATAATCGCCTTCGACGGTGTCGAAGGCGCAGCAAAGCGCCGCCGTGCCAGCACGAAGAGTGGGCGCGGCAGCTTCGCGCCGGCGCGACATGTCAGAGTGTCCAGCCGCCATCGATGACGATGGCCTGGCCGGTGACGAAGGTGCTCTCCGGCGCGGCAAGGTAGACGACCAGCGCGGCGATCTCCTCCGCCGTCGCCAGCCGCCCCATGGCCTGGCGGGCGACGAAGGCGGTGCGCGCCTGCTCCAGCCCGCCCGCCGCCGCGGCATTGGCGGCGATGCGCTCGCCGAGCGAGGGCGTATCCACCGTGCCGGGGCAGAGGCAATTGCAGCGTATGCCGCGCGTCACATAGTCGGTCGCCACGGATTTGGTCAGCCCGACCACCGCCGCCTTGGTGGTACCGTAGAGGAAGCGGTTGGGCGCGCCCTTCACGCTGGAACAGGCGGAGGCCATGTTGACGATGGCGCCGCCGCCCTGGGCCAGCATCCCCGGCAACGCGGCGCGGATGCTCTGCCACATGCTGCGGACATTCAGCGCGAAGGCGAAATCCCACTCCGCATCGGTGCAGCTCTCGACGCTGTTCTGATGGACGAAGCCGGCGCAGTTGAACAGCACATCCAGCGGCCCGGCGGCGGCGATGGCGGCGGTGACCGCCGCGTCATCCAGCACGTCCAGCGCCCGGGTCTCGATGCCCTGCGCCTCGAGCGCCGCGAGCTTGCCCGCATCCCGGTCCGTGGCCAGGACCCTGCCGCCTTCCGCCGCCATGGCCATGGCGCTGGCCCGGCCGATCCCCTGCCCGGCCGCCGTCACGAAGCACCGCTTACCCGCCAGCCTGCCGGCCATGGCCGTGACTCCGTCCCTTCCCGCCGCCCATGATCACGGCGGCGGGGTGGACGTCAAATTACTCCGCCGGCGGGGCGGGCCGCCTCAGCGGGCGGCGACGCGGCCCTCCACCGCCAGGCGCAAATTTCGCGGCACCGAGGCCGGGGCACGCGCCTGCGCCGGGGCGGGGGCGGAAGCGCGCGCCTGCGCCGGGGCAGCGGGCCTGGCCGGCGGCGCGCTCAGCACCACCCGGCGGTTCTGCTCCAGCGTCCGCGCCGCGATATCGGCAGCGGCGTCGCCGGAGGATTGCGCGAAGGCCGGCATGGCGCCGAGCAGCAGCGCCGCGGCAAATGCGATCCGTCGCATAGAGAACCCTTTCCCGAAATCCTGCCGGCCCAGGCCGGCGCTTGACCGGCAAGATGGGGAGGAATGTCGCAATGCACAAATGCGAAAGCCTGATGCGGGGCATCCGAGACGCGAATAGGGCGCGGCGCGGCCCTGGCGCCGGCTCCGCCCCTCATCCGGGTCTCCCCTCCCCCGCCAGCGGGGACGAAGGGTCAGTGGTTATGGCGGCTCTCGCCCCTGGTTTCCAGGATATTGAGATAGGCGGTCGCCGGCTCCAGGCAACCGCCCAGGCCGAGCTGGCCGACCATGCTGCGCTGGATCTCCTCCCAGGGCGTCTTGTGCGGCAGGTCCGGCTTCACCCAGGCGGCGCGGCGGGCGGCCAGCTCCGCCGCCGGGATCAGCACATCCACCTTGCGGGTGTTCAGGTCGATGCGGATCGGGTCGCCGGAGCGCAGCAGCGCCAGCCCGCCGCCCACCACGGATTCCGGGGAGATGTTGAGGATGGAGGGGCTGGCGGAGGTGCCGCTCTGCCGCCCGTCGCCCATGGTCGGCAGGCTGTCGATGCCGGCGCGGATGAGCGCGGCGGGGGGCTGCATGTTCACCACCTCGGCGCTGCCGGGGTAGCCCACCGGGCCGCTATTGCGGATGACCAGCACGGTGCGCTCATCGATGCCGAGGGCGGGGTCCTCGATGCGGTCGTGGTAGTCCTCCGGCCCCTCGAAGACCACCACCTTGCCCTCGAAGACGCCGGGCGGGCTGCTCAGGAAGCGCTTCCGGAACGCGTCGTCGATGACGCTGATCTTCATCACGGCGCTGTCAAAGATATTGCCGGAGAGGATGGCGAAGCCGGCATGCGGCTTCAGCGGGTTGGCGTAGGCGCGGATCACCTCGCGGTCCGGCTCCGGCAGCGCCTCGACATTCGCCGCCATGGTCCTTCCGGTGACGGTCAGGGCATCGCCATGGAGCTTCCCGGCGAACAGCAATTCGCGCATCACCGCCGCCACGCCGCCGGCGCGGTGGAAGGCCTCCCCCAGGAAGCGGCCGGCAGGCTGGCAATCCACCAGCAGCGGGATGTCGTGGCCGATGCGGTCCCAAGCCTCGATCTTCAGCTCCACGCCCATATGGCGGGCGATGGCGATGATGTGCGGCGGGCAATTGGTGGAGGCGCCGAGGGCGCTGGCCGCGACGATCGCATTCTCGAAGGCGGCGCGGGTCATGATGTCCGAAGGCCGCAGGTTCTCATGCACCATCTGCACGATGCGCATGCCCGTCGCATGCGCCATCTGCCCACGCTCCCGGTACGGCCCGGGGATGGCGGCGCAGCCGGGCAGCGACATCCCCAGCGCCTCCGCCAGGGAGTTCATGGAGAGCGCCGTGCCCATCGTGTTGCAATGGCCGACGCTGGTGGAGCTGCTCGCCACCAGCTCCATGAAGCCGTTGTAGTCCAGCTTCCCCTCGGCGAGCATCTTGCGCGCTTCCCAGACGATGGTGCCGCTGCCGGTCAGGCGGCCGCCGTAATGGCCGTCCAGCATCGGGCCGCCGCTGAAGACGATGGCGGGGATGTTCACCGTGGCGGCGCCCATCAGGCAGGCGGGGGTGGTCTTGTCGCAGCCGGTGGTCAGCACCACGCCGTCGATCGGGTAGCCGTGCAGCACCTCGACGAGGGAAAGATAGGCCAGGTTGCGGTCCAGCGCGGCGGTGGGGCGCTTGCCGGTCTCCTGGATCGGGTGGATGGGGAATTCCAGGGGGATGCCGCCGGCGTCCCGCACCCCTGCTTTGATCCGGTCGGCCAGCGCCACGTGGTGGCGGTTACAAGGAGAAATGTCGCTGCCGGTCTGGGCGATGCCGATGATCGGCTTGCCGGATTGCAGCTCCCCGCGCGTCATGCCGAAATTCAGGAAGCGCTCGACATAGAGCGCGGTCATGCCCGGGTCCTCCGGGTCGTCGAACCAGCGCTGGCTGCGCAGCTTGAAGCTCTTCTTGGTCTGGTCGGAACCGGCCATGGCGCGCACTCCCTGATGCCAGGACCCTGAATCCGCCGCCCCTTTCCTGTCAACGATGGCAAAGCCGCGCTGCAGCGCAACAACCGCGTTGACAGGCGCGCCCGGCTCCCCGCCTAATGGTTCAGCAGTATCAGAAAGACCCCCACCATGCCGAAGAAGCTGACCGAGGCGCAGGTCACGGAGTACCGGGAGCAGGGCTTCACCGCCCCTATCTCCATCCTGACGCCGGAGGAGGTGCGGCAGCACCGCGCCGCGCTGGAAGCCTATGAGGGCATCAAGGGCAAGCCGCTGGCCTTCCCGGAAAAGTCCAAATGCCACCTGCTCTTCGCCTGGGCGGATGCGCTGGTGCACCACCCTGCCGTGCTGGATGCGGTGGAGGATGTGATCGGCCCGGACATCATGCTCTTCCACTTCACCCTGCAGACCAAGGAAGCGCATCGCCCGACCTATGCCGAATGGCACCAGGACGACGCCTATTTCCGCCTGGACCCGCCGGAGCAGGTGACCGCCTGGCTGGCGCTCTCGGAAGCCTCCGCCCTCTCCGGCTGCATGCGCATGCTGCCGGGCAGCCACAAGCGCGGCACCGTCAGCCATTTCGACAAGCCGGGCGAGGAGAACATCATCCGCCGCGGCATGACGGTGGAGGGCCTGACCTGGGAGGACGGGGTGCTGGCCCCGCTGAAGGCGGGTGAGATGTCGCTGCACCACACCCATACGCTGCACGCCTCCGGCCCCAATGACAGCGACGACCGCCGCATCGGCCTCACCCTCAGCTACATCCCGACGCGCTGCCGGCCGACCGGCGATGTGCGGCCTTCCGCCCTGCTGGTGCGCGGCGAGGACCGCTACGGGCATTTCGAGCGCGAGACGCGGCTGACGCAGGAGCTGACGCAAGAGGCCCGCGCCGCGCATCGCCGCGCCTGCGGCCTCTACACCTCGCTGGCCGGGATCGCCGCATGATTCATTCCCCACGAAGCCGCTGCGCGGCTCCGCGGGGGCCCCGTTCAGGGCTCCGCGACCGACGCTTCGGCACCGCCTGCCGCGGCGAAGCCGCGGCAGGACAGCAGGCGGCCGGGTGGCGCCTTCCGCGCCTCCTTGCCACCTGCGCGCTGCTGTTTGGCTTGGCGCAGACCGCCGCCGCGCAGACCTTGCGCATCGGCATGACGGCCACCGACGTGCCGACCACCAGCGGCATGCCGGACAACGGCTTCGAAGGGACGCGTGTCCTCGGCTACCCGGTCTTCGAGGCGCTGGTGCTCTGGGACCTCTCCCGCTCCGACGTCCGGGCCGGCCTTCGCCCCGGCCTCGCCGAGCGCTGGGAACAGGATGAGCAGGACCCGAAGACCTGGATCTTCCACCTCCGCCAGGGGGTGAAATTCCATGACGGCACCGAGTTCAACGCCGATGCGGTGATCTGGAACCTCGACCGCTTCTGGAAGCAGGACAGCCCGCAATTCGATGCCGCCGGCAGCGGCGTGGTGCGCAGCCGGGCGACGCTGGTCGCGAGCTATCGCAAGATCGACGACAGGACCGTCGCCATCACCACCACCCGCCCCGCCTCCTACTTCCCCTATATGGCGGTCTATATCCTCCTCACCTCGCCCGCCTCCTTCGACAAGGGCGGGCGGGACTGGGCCAAGGTGGCGCTGGCCATGCCGGCCGGCACCGGGCCCTTCCGCCTGGCACGCGTCACGCCGCGGGTGCAGGCGGACATCGTCCCCAACCCGGAATACTGGGACGCGGCGCGCCGCCCGAAGATCGAACGCATCTCCCTGATCCCGATCCCGGAGGCGATGACGCGGGTGAACGCGCTCCGCTCCGGCCAGGTGGACTGGATCGAGGCGCCGCCGCCGGATTCCATTCCCTCCCTGCGCCAGGCCGGTTTCACCATCGTCACCAACCCCTACCCGCATACCTGGGGCTGGCTGCTGAGCCTCGCCAAGCCGAACACCCCCTTCACCGATGTGCGGGTGCGCCGCGCGCTGAATTACTGCGTGGACCGGGACGGCATGGTGGCGCTGCTGAACGGCACGGCGGAGCCGGCCGTCGGCATCTTCCGCACCGCCGACAACATTTTCGGGAGCCCGCAGCAGCGCTACCGGCATGACCCGGCGCTCGGCCGCGCGC
The DNA here is from genome assembly GCF_008360935.1 of Siccirubricoccus phaeus. Classification (GTDB taxonomy): domain Bacteria; phylum Pseudomonadota; class Alphaproteobacteria; order Acetobacterales; family Acetobacteraceae; genus Siccirubricoccus; species Siccirubricoccus phaeus. Next base: position 22,029 of record NZ_SRXO01000019.1, on the reverse strand, counting down.
TGCTGAAGGAGGCCGGTTACGGGCCGGAGAAGCCGCTGCGCTTCAAGGTGCTGATCTCCACCAGCGGCTCCGGCCACATGATGCCGCTGCCGATGAACGAATTCCTCCAGGCGAACATGCGCGAGAGCTGCGGCGTGGAGGTGAGCTTCGAGGTGGTGGAATTCGGCACGGTGCTGATCCAGACGCGCTCGGCGCCGGACAGCCCCGGGCTGCGCGGCTCGCTGGCGCTGAACACCGCGCCGCCCACCTCGGACCCGGCGCAGATCGTGCGCTACACCGCGGCCGCCTCCGCCGCGCCGGCGGGCGTGAATTGGTCCCACTACAAGGACCCGCGCTACAACGCGCTGCTGGAGCGGATGGAGCTGGCGCGGGACCCGGCGGCGGCCGAGGCAGCGCTGCGCGAGGCGCATGAGATCTTCGTGGACGACGCCCCCTGGGTGTTCATCGTCCACGACCTCAACGCCCGGGCGATGACCCGCCGGGTGCAGGGCTTCGTCCAGGCGCAGAGCTGGTTCCAGGATTTCGTCCCGGTGACCATGGCGCGTTGAGCGCCGCAGGCCGCAGCGGCTGCCTCATGCCATGCACGGCGCAACACGGGCTGCCCGCTGCGCTGAGGCGGCTTCGCCGCTTCAGCCTGCGCGAGGCCTCAGGCTTCCAGGGATGCCGGGGCCCGCGTGACGTTGCGCAGCAACGTCACGGGAATAAGCGTCATGGGGATAAGCCCCCGCCGCGCCGCGCAGCGGTGCCGCGGGAAGTCTCAGTCCGGCGCGGTCCAGCTTGCCTGCCAGCCGGGCTTCGGCCGCAGCACCTTCGCCATGAAATCCAGCGCCACCGTCTCGCTGAAGCGGCCGACGCCGAACAGGAAGCGGTACCAGAGCGCGCCGTAGAGCATGTCGTGCAACTCCTCCGCCTCGCCTTCGGCGAGGAAGCTGCCATCCGCCTGGCCGCGGCCGATCAGCCTGATGGCGGCGTCGCGCCGATGCGCCAGCCAGCGGTCGCGGAGAATATGCGCCATTTCCGGGTCGGCCAGGCTCTCGCCCAGCACGGCCCGGGCCAGCGCGCCGTTCATGCCGTTCAGCCGCCGTCCCATCGTCGCCAGGTTGTTGGCGATCGCGGGCAGCGGCGCCAGCGCCTCGTCCAGCGGCTGGGTTTCCGTGACACGCCGCAGCAGGGCGTCGATGAACAGCGCCAGCCGCGAGGGCCAGCGGCGATAGAGCGTGATCTTGGAAAGCCCGGCACGCTCCGCGATCCGTTCCATGGTGATGTCATGGACGGGCGCGATTTCCAGCAATTCGATCACCGCGTCCAAGGCGCGGTCCTCCGCGCCTTCCAGGCGCGGGCGGCCACGCGGCCTTGGCGCGGCCAGCAGGTTTTCGTGTGACACCGGTGTTGTCCTCCGGGGTCTGCTCTAATCGGGTTATAGCGAGGGAAGCAAGCAAATGCAGGCTGTGACGTCCGGGGAAAGCGAGGAACTGGCCGGAAGGCGCATCCTCGTGGTCGGCGGCGGCTCCGGCATCGGTCAGGCGACCGCCCGTCTGGCGGCGCGGCGTGGGGCACGGCTCGCCGTCACCGTGCTGAATGCAGCGGAGGCCGAAGCGACGGCGGCGGCGCTGCCCGGCGCGCTGGTCCGGAAGCTGGAATTGCAGCAGCGCGACCAGGTGGGGCCCGTGCTCGCCGGCCTGACCGGCGAGCTGGGCGGGCTGGATGCGGTGATCTACTGCGCCGGCATCATGATCCGCACCACCGCCACGGCGATGACCGATGCGGAATGGGATCGGCTGATGGAAATCAACCTCACCGGCGGCTTCCGCGTGCTGCGGGAAGTGCTGCCTTCGCTCGAGGCCTCGCCGAATTTGCCCGGCGCGGTCATCATCTCCTCGCAGCTCGGCACCGTCGGCTTCCGCGCCGGCGCGGCCTATGCGGCGAGCAAATTCGGGCTGAACGGGCTCGTCGCCTCCATTGCGCTGGAATACGCCCCGCGCGGCGTGCGGGTGAATGCGGTGGGGCCCGGTCCGACCGAAACGCCGCTGACCGAGCGGAGCCGCGCCGATCCGCAGATCTTCGCGGATATGGTCGGGAACATCCCGATGGGGCGCTACGGCAAGCCGGAAGAGATCGCGGAGGTGATCCTCTTCCTCGCCTCCGCGCGGGCCAGCTTCGTCACCGGGCAGTGCTGGTGCGTGGATGGGGGGTATGTGGCGAAGTAGGGCGGGTTGGGGGCTTTGCCCCCAAACCCCCGCCAGGGGCGCTGCCCCTGGCCCCCCTGGGAGGGGACACCTCCCCGGACCCCGGTGGGGTTTTCTGCCAGCCGGCCCGTGCCGCTCAATCCGGCCGGATGTTGCCGGCGCGGATCACCGCGGCCCATTTGGCGATCTCGGCTTCCAGGAAACGCCCCATCGCCTCCGGCGTGCCGCCGCCGGGGACAGCGCCCTGGGCTTCCAGCTGGCTGCGGAAAGCGGGGGCGGCGAGGATCTTTCCGACCTCCGCGTTCAGCCGCTCGATCGCCGCCGGCGGCGTGCCGGCGGGGGCCACCAGCGCATTCCAGGTATAGGCGTCGTAGCCGGGCAGCCCGGCCTCGGCGATGGTCGGCAGATCGGGCCAGGAGGGGATGCGCTCCTGCGTCGTCACCGCCAGGGCGCGCAGCCTGCCGCCGCGGACCTGCGGGCCGGAGGAGAGGGCGCTGTCGAACAGCACGTCGCATTCGCCCGCGACGGCGGCCGTCACCGCCGGGCCGCTGCCGCGATAGGGGATATGCGTCATCTCGATGCCGGCCATGGATTTGAACAGCTCCCCCGCCAGATGGGAGGGCTGGCCGGTGCCGATGGAGCAGTAATTCAGCCGCCCTGCCTGCGCCTTGGCCTGCGCCACGAATTCCGCGACGGAGCGCGGCGCCCGGTCCACCGGCGCCACCATCAGCAGCGGGTAGATGGCGACGAGCAGGATGGGGGCGAAGCCGCGCACCGGCTCATAGGGGATTGAGGGGAAGAGGCTGGGGTTGATCGCCTGCGGGCCGCTCGCCGTCATCAGCAGGGTGTGGCCGTCCGGCGCCGCCCGCGCCGCCACCTCGGTGCCGATCATGCCGGAGGCGCCGCCACGATTCTCGATGACCACGGCCTGGCCCAGCGCTTCCCCCAGAGGCGTGGCGATAAGACGGGAGACGACATCGGTGGAGCCGCCCGGCGGGAAGGCGACGATGATCCGCACCGGCCGGTCCGGCGCCCAGCGCGGCTGGGCCATGGCGCGGCGCCACAGCGGCGGCGCGGCAAGCAAGGGCAAGGCGTGCAACAGGGCGCGGCGCTGCATGCGCGGTTTCCTCCCGGGTTGGTTGCCGGGGAGGATGCGATGATTCCGCCGCTGCCTCAATCCAGGGCGGCCCATCCCGCGTAACCGCGCCGCCCGGTGCCTGAAGCGGCTTTGCCGCTTCAGGCTGTGCGATGCCCTGCGGCAGGCAGCGACTCCGGGGCCCCCATAGAGCCGCGCAGCGGCTTTATGGGGATTAGCCGATCGCCTCCTCGAGGAAGACCTGCACCGCCTGGAACAGCGCGCCGCGGTTGCGCTCCATGAGGATAGTATGCGTCCCCTCCCCCAGCACCACCAGCCGCTTGCCCGGGCTGGCCGTCAGCAGCGGGAACAGCGTGCTGGCCTCGGCCGGCGGCGTGTCCCGGTCCCATTCCGCCACCACCAGCAGGGTGGGCACGGTGAGCTTCGCCGGATCGTAGAAGGGCTTGCCCGCCTGCCAGAACTCCCGCAGGTCCTGCAGCACGCCGTTCGGCGCGCGCAGCGCCGGCGGGTTGCGGCGCAACCCGTCCGGGTCCGTCGCCCAGGTCAGGCCGGCCCAATGCTCGAACCAGCCGGGCGGGATCAGCGCCGCCTTCTTCGCCTCCGGCATGCCGTTCAGCCAGCGCTCCCGCGCCTGGGCCTGGGTCACCCAGCGATAGGCGCCGAGTTCCCCGCCGGTGCCGGCGGCGGCCAGGCTCGGCCCTTCCCGCAGCCATACCGGCGCGTAGAGCACCAGGCGTTCCACCAGCGCCGGATTGTCGGCGGCGAAGCGCGCCATCAGGCTGGTGCCCCAGGACCAGCCCATATGCACGATCTTCGGCAGCGACCGGCGCTGGCGGATGAAACCCGCGACGGCGGCGATATCCGCCACCGCCACCTCGCCGCGGACTAAGGGCTGGTTCGCCTCCGGCGGCTGGCTCATCTCCGGCGGCCGCGTGCTGCGGCCATAGCCGCGCAGATCCATGCACCACACGTCGAAGCCGCGGCCGGCGATGTAGTCCATCCAGGACAGGCCGCCGAGCGGCAGGTCGAAGGCGGAATGCGCCGGGTAGGTGGCGCCGTGCACGAAGAGCAGGGTGCGGTCGGGCCGCGCCGCCAGCCCCTCCGGCCGCTTGTTGCGCACGAAGAGCTCGATCCCCGCATCGCGGGACGGAACCATGAATTCCTCGGTCACCACCGGGGCGGCCGAGGCGGTCTGCGCCGCGGCCGGCAGGGCGGCGGCGCTGGCGGCCAGAAGGGGCGGGGCGGCGAGAATCGCGCGGCGCTGCATGGCGTCACTCCGGAAGGGCGTTGCCCGGAAGCTAGCAGGCCAGCGGGACTGCCGGAATGCGGGGGGTGGGGCTGCCCGGCGGCCCCCCGGCCGGGCTACAAGCCGCGGCATGAGGGAACCACCGGATCACACGGCCCCGCCCCCGAGCCGGGGGGCGGAGGTAAGGGCCTTGATCGCGCTCGCCTGGCCGCTGGCGCTGACCAATCTCAGCCAGCATGCGATGACGCTGACCAACGCCGTCATCCTCGGCTGGCTGTCCACCGAGGCGCTGGCGGCGGCAACGCTGGCCGCCAACCTCTACTGGGTGGTGATGGCGCCGATGCTGGGCTGCGCCTTCGCCGCCGGGCCCATCCTGGCGCAGGCGCGCGGCCGGGGCCGGCTGAAGGGCGGGGCGGGCCGCGGCTGGGTGCGGGAGATGCGCCGGGGCGCCCGGGCCGCCTTGCTGGCTGCGCTGCTGCTGACCCTGCCCTGCCTGTTGCTGCTGTGGCAGGGGGAGGCGGTGCTGCGGGCGCTGGGGCAGGACCCTGCCCTGGCGGCGCTGGCCGGCACCTATCTGAACTGGATGATGTGGGGGCTGGTCCCCTGCGCCGGCTTCTTCGTGCTGCGCAGCTTCACCGCGGCGATGGAGCGGCCGCGGCCGGCCCTGGTGGTGACGCTGCTCGCCGTGGGGCTGAACGCGGTGTTCTGCTGGCTGCTGGTCTTCGGCACCGGCGCGTGGGGCGGGTTCGGCATCGCGGGCGCGGGGCTGGCCAGCCTGCTGGCCGACCTCATCCTGTTCGGCGGGCTCTACGCCGTGGTGGCGCTGGACCGGCAGCTCGGCCGCTTCCGCCTGCTCGGGCGGTTCTGGCGCTGGGATGCGGCGCGCATCGCCGAAATCTGGCGGGTGGGGCTGCCGATTTCCGGCACGCTGCTGCTGGAGATCGGGGTGTTCAGCGCCGCGGCGCTGGCGGTGGGCTGGTTCGGCGCGGCGGCGGTCGCGGCGCATGCCATCGCGGTGCAGGTGGCGGCCTGCACCTTCATGGTGCCGATGGGCATCGGCCAGGCGGCGACGGCCCGCGTCGGGGTGCTGACCGGCGCCGGCGATGCGGCGGGGGCGCGCCGGGCGGGGTGGCTGGCGGTGGCGCTGGGCGCCGGCTTCATGGCGGCGGCGGCGCTGGGGCTGATGCTGGGCGCGCGCTGGATCGCCTGGGGTTTCCTCGACCAGCGGGACCCGGTGGCCGCCGCCGCGGCCGGGCTGGGGGCGGTGCTGCTGACCGTCGCCGGGGTGTTCCAGCTGGCCGATGGCGTGCAGGCGGTGGCGAGCGGGGCGCTGCGCGGGCTGAAGGATACGCGGGTGCCGATGCTGCTGGCGGCGCTCGGCTATTGGGGCCTCGGCATGCCGGTGGGGCTGGGGCTGGCCTTCCTGGCGGGGCTCGGGCCGCTCGGCATCTGGCTGGGGCTGGCGGCGGGGCTCGCCGTGGTGGCGGGGCTGATGCTGCGGCGCTGGGCGAGGCTGGCGGCGGCGCCGGCGCTGGGCTGAGGGGTCGCCGCCCCCGCATCCTCCCACCAGCGGCCCGGGCGCCGCCGGGCGATGGCGGCCGGGCGGACGCATCCGACCGGACGTCCCAGAAGTCCGGGCAGGAGCGACGGCCTGCAACGGCCCGCCTGCCTGCGACGCTGGCCGGGCCGGCGCAGGTCGCGGGCAGGAGATCGGCCCCGGCCCTGACCTGGTGGCGGCAGCAGGGCCGGAGCGTGACCGGTTGCGGTTGACCCGACCGCAACCGATCACGCGGCCGAACAAGGAGCCAGAGCGGGATGCGTGAGCGACGGCGAACGCATCCCGCTCCGGCGCTCAGGCCCGGGCCAGCGCGCAGCCGCCCTCGCTGAGCGGGCGAAAGGCGTCGGCGGCGTCGGTGGTCTGCAGCAGCTTGTAGTAGTCGAACGGCCCGCGGCTTTCCTCGGGCTTCTTCACCTCGAAGAGATAGGCGGGGTGCAGCTTACGGCCGTCGGCGCGGATGGTGCCGCTGCCGAAGGCGTCGTCATCCGTGGGCATCGCCTTCATGCGGGCCACGGTGTCCGCGCCGCTGGCCTTGGCGGCCCGGACGCCGAGATCGGCCACCGCCTTGAGATAGTGTAGCACCGAGGAGTATTCGCCGGCCTGGATCATGCTCAGCGGCACCTGCCCGGCCATGGCCCGGGCCCGCTGCGCGAAGGCCCGGGTGCGGTCGTTCAGGTCCCAGTAGAAGGTCTCGGTGCAGACCAGGCCCTGCGCGGTTCGCAGGCCGAGCGCATGCACGTCCGGCAGGAACATCAGCAGCGAGGCGATCTTCACCCCCCGCCGCGCCAGCCCGAATTCCGCCGCCTGCTTGATGCAGTTCACCGTATCCGTGCCGGCATTGGCGAGGCCGATGACCTTGGCGCGCGAGGCCTGCGCCTGCAGCAGGAAGGAGGAGAAATCCGTGGTCCCGGGGAACGGCGTGCGCACCGTGCCGACGACCCGCCCCCCGGCCGCCTGCACGAAGCTCATCGTGTCGCGTTCCAGCGAGTGGCCGAAGGCGTAGTCGGCGGTGATGAAGAACCAGGTGTCGCCGCCGGCCCGCACCGTCGCCGCGCCGGTGGAATTCGCCAGCATGTAGGTGTCGTATACCCATTGCACGGTATTCGCCGTGCAGGCGCGGCCGGTGATGTCGGAGGTCGCGGGCGAGGTGGCGAGCGCGACCTTGTTCTTCTCCCGCGTCAGCTCGGCGACCGCCAGCGCCACGGCGGAGGAGGCGACATTGGCCACCGCATCCACGCCGTCGCGGTCGTACCATTGCCGGGCGATGTTCAGGGCGACGTCCGGACGGTTCTGGTGGTCGGCGACGAGCACCTCGATATCGAAGCCCCGGCCGGCGAATTCCTGCACCGCAAGGCGGGTGCAGGCCACCGACACCGGCCCGTTGATGTCGCGATAGGGTCCCGACATGTCGGTGAGCACGCCGATCCGGATGGTATTGGCGCCCTGCGCCCGCGCCGTGCCCGATGGCAGGCCGGCCGCCACCGCTGCGGCACCCGCCTGGAACAGCCCTCTCCTTCGCATTGCCATGATTCGTTTCCCCCTCGGCACCGCTTGAACGGGTGCGCTTTGTCGGTCCGGCCGGCATTGCCGCCTCCCGCATCCGCCTTGTCCGGCGGGCTGCTGTCAAGACCGCGGGGTCCGGCACGTGCCGGGGCAGGAGGCAGCGGCGCGCGGCGTGACGCGGCGCGTGCGCGGCGCTTGCCGGGCAGGCGGAACCGGCGTCCAATCCGGCCGGAGGAGGATCCTGCCATGCTGAAATTCTATTACCACACCGCGCCCAACCCGATGAAGGTCGCGCTCTTCCTGGAGGAATCCGGCCTGCCCTACGAGGCCATCCCGGTGGATACGCGGAAGGGCGAGCAGCACACCCCCGAATTCCTCGCCATCAACCCCAATGCCAAGACGCCGGCGATCGTCGATGACGGCAAGCCGGTCTTCGACAGCAACGCCATCCTGCTCTACCTGGCGGAGAAGACCGGCAAGTTCCTGCCGCCGGCCGAGCTGCGGGGCGAGACGCTCTCCTGGCTGTTCTTCATCGCCTCCGGCATCGGGCCCTATTCCGGGCAGAGCGTGCATTTCGCCAACCACGCGCCGGAAAAGCTGCCCTATGCCATCCGCCGCTACGATTTCGAGGCGAAGCGCCACTGGGGCATCCTGAACGACCGGCTGGCGACGCGGGAATGGCTGGTGGGGGACAGCTACTCCATCGTCGATATCGCGGCCTGGGGCTGGGAACGCGCCGCCGCCTATGTGCTGGGCGCCGAAGGCTGGGCCGCGGTGCCGCATGTGCAGCGGCATTTCGCCGCCATCAATGCGCGGCCGGCGGCGGCGCGGGCCAGCGCCATCAAGGACCGCCACGCCTTCAAGGCCGAGATGGATGACGAGGCGCGCCGGGCGATGTTCCGCCACATGGCGGCGGAGTAGGTTCTCACCCCCTCCCCCGCCAGCCGGGGAGGGGACGGTGGCTTGCCCTCCCGCCGCCAAGGGCTAGGGTTCCAGGCAACACCCGTGGGGAGAGGAACGCATGCTCAACCTGGCCGGAAAGGTCGCGATCGTCACCGGGGCGGGCTCCGTCGGCCCCGGCTGGGGGAACGGCAAGGCCACCGCCGTGCTGCTCGCCCGCCAGGGCGCCAGCGTCTTCGCCATCGACATCGTGCCCGAAGCCGTTGAGGAAACCCTCGGCCTCATCGCCGCCGAGGGCAACACCGCCAGCGCCCATGTCTGCGACATGCTGGACAGCGCCGCGGTGGAAGCCGCCGTCTCCGCCTGCATGCAGCGCTTCGGCCGCATCGACATCCTGGTGAACAATGTCGGCGGCTCCGCCCCCGGCGGTCCGGCCGACATGCCGGAGGAGCTGTGGGACCGGCAGATCGACTTCAACCTGAAGACCGCCTTCCTCGGCTGCAAATACGTCCTGCCGGTGATGGAGGCGCAGGGCGCGGGGGCGATCGTCAACCTCTCCTCGGTGGCCGGGCTGCGCATGGGCTCGGGCCGCGTCCATGTCGCCTATTCCGCCAGCAAGGCCGGCATCATCGGCTTCAGCAAATCGGTCGCCATGGGCTATGCGAAAAAGGGCATCCGCTGCAACACGGTGGTGCCGGGCCTGATGCACACCCCGCTGGTGGAGCACCGCCTGGTCCGCCAGCTCGGCGCCAACGACGCGGAGGCGCTGATCGCCAAGCGCAATGCCAGCGTGCCGATGGGCCATATGGGCACCGCCTGGGACATCGCCCATGCCGTGCTCTACCTGGTCTCCGACGAGGCGCGCTACGTGACGGGCACCGAGATCATCGTCGATGGCGGCTTCACCGCGGCGGGGCCGGTATGAGCGCGCCCGGTGGCCGGCGCGCCGCCGCTGACACGGCGCTGCCGGCACAGCCCGGCGCATCGCGCGGCGGCCTGCACCGGCCGGGCCCGATGCCGCGCCGCGCGCTGCTCGCCGCCCCCGCCCTGCTGGCCCTGCCGGCCCGCGGGCAGGAGGCGTTTCCGAACCGCCCCGTCACCATCCTCGTCGCCTCCCCCGCCGGCGGCGGCACGGATTTCTCCGCCCGGCTGATCGCCGAGCCGCTCGCGCAGCGCCTCGGGCAGCCGGTGGTGGTGGAGAACCGGCCGGGCGGCAATGGCAGCATCGGGCTGCTCGCCGCCGCCCGCGCCCGGCCGGACGGCCATACGCTGACGGTCGGCTATTCCGGCACCATGACCGGAAGGCCGGCGGTGGAGGGCGTCGCCGATCTCGACCCGCAGAAGGATTTCGCCCCCGTCGCCCTGCTGACCGACACGCCGCAGGTGATGCTAGTGCATCCCTCCCTCCCGGTCCGCACCCTGCCGGAATTCGTCGCCTATGCGAAGCAGCGGCCCGGCCAGCTCAACTACGCCTCGGCCGGCAATGGCTCGCTGCATCATCTCGGGACGGAGCTGCTGAAGCGCCGCACCGGCATCGACCTGGTGCATGTCCCCTATCGCGGCACGGGGGAGACGATCAGCGACCTGATCGCCGGGCGCATCCAATTCTACATGAACTCCCCGCCGCCGGTGATCGGCTTCGTCCGGGACGGCCGCCTGCGCGCCATCGCCACCACCGGCCAGCAGCGCCACCCGGCCCTGCCAGAAGTGCCCTGCCTGGCGGAGGCCGGCATCGCCGACATGCCGGTGAATGTCTGGTACGCGCTCTACGCCCCCGCCCGCACGCCGCCGCCGGTGCTGGAGAAGCTGGGGCGGGAGGTGCAGGCGGTGCTGGCCGACCCCGCCGTGCAATCCCGCGCCATGGAGGCCGGCACCTTCGTCACCTATGCAGAGGCCCCGGCCGTCGCCGCCCGGCTGGCACGGGAGATCGCCGCCTGGACGGAGGTGGTGAAGCAGGCGGGCATCAAGCCGGATTGAGGCCCTCGGGGGCAGGTTCACGCTGACCGGCAGCGGTCAGCCTGGGCGTGCCCTCGAAACACAGGCGCAGCCGTCCTAGAGGGGTTTCACGCTGACTGTGCAGCGCGAAACCCCTCTAGCTTATGGGTTGTAGAGCAGCTTCACGCCTCCGGGCGATGCCGCCCTCCGGCGATCTGCTCTAGCCCGATGGACGGGCGTCGCCGCAACGCCACGGCAGCCAGGCCATATGCGTCAAATTTCGCCGGGCGCGCCGATATCGGCCTGACGGCCGCTTGTCCTGGCCTCGCTGCGTCCGGCGAGGGCCGCCAGCAGCCCGCCCCCGGCCACCAGGGCGGTCGCCAGCAGCACCTGCCAGCTCAGCCGCCCCTCCCCCATCGCGGCCAGCAGCAGGGTCGAGGCGACCGGCGTGGCATAGCCCAGCGTGCCCAGCAGCCGCGGATCGCCCCGCTTCATGCCGAGATCCCAGAGGAAGAAGGCCGCCCCCATCGGCCCGGCGCCCAGCAGCAGCACCGCCAGCCAGTGCCGCGCCGCCAGCGCCGCCGGCGGCTCCAGCGCCCAATGCGCCAGCCCGGCCAGGGCGGCGGAGGCCAGGCAGAAGCCGGCCACCGCCTCGGTCGGCACGCGGGCGAAGCGGGCGGCGGTGACGGAATAGAGCGCCCAGGTGAAGGCGGCCCCCAGGGCGCAGGCGAAGCCGGCCAGCGCCTCCGCCGGGAAGCGGGCGCCGCCGCCGAGCAGGATAGCCGCCCCCGCCGCCCCCAGCGCCACCCCCGCCAGGCGCTGCTTCCCGAGGCGCAGCCCCTGGACCGGCGCCGCGAGCAGCACGATGAGCAGGGGCCACAGATAGTTCAGCAGGTTGGCCTCCACCGGCGGCGCCAGGGCCAAGGCTGCGAAGTAGAGGGCATGGAAGCCGGCCAGCCCCCCCACCCCATGCGCCCAGGCGGCCGGGCCCTGGCGCAGGGCCCGGAGCCGCCCGCGGGCCAGCACGACGGCAAGCCCCAGCCCCCCGCCCGCGGCGAAGCCGAGCGCGGTGATGAGCAGCGGCGGCAAGGGCTGGGCCAGGCGCGCGAGCGGCGCCAGGAAGGCCCAGAGCGCAAGGGCGGCGCAGCCCGCAAGGATGGCGCGGCGCGAGGCGGACAGGGGCATTCTCCTGCGGTTGGGGAAGGTTCACGGCTTCGGGCATTTCCCCCGCCGCCACCCTGTTCTATGCCGCCAGGACAGCTTCGGGGCGAGATGGCATGGGGTTCCTGGTCCGGCTTCTGTTCACCGCCTTCGCCCTCTGGGTCGCGGCCGAGATCGTGCCGGGGATCGAGGTCAGGGGCCTCGGCTCGCTGCTGCTGGCGGCGGCGGTCTTCGGCCTGGTGAATGCGCTGATCCGCCCGCTGGCGGTGCTGCTGACCCTGCCGCTGACGCTGCTGACCTTCGGCCTGTTCCTGCTGGTGGTGAATGCGGCGATGCTCGGGCTGACGGCCTGGCTGCTGCCGGGCTTCCGGGTGGAGGGGTTCGGGCCGGCGCTGCTGGGGGCGCTGCTGGTCTCGGTGGTGAGCTGGGCAACGGGAAGGGGGCGGGAGGAATAGGTAATAGGTCGGGGCTCCGCCCCGGACCCCGGGCAGGGGCTCTGCCCCTGCACCCCGCCGGGGGGAAAGCTTCCCCCCGGACCCCGCCTTGAGTCTGCTGGTTCGACCGTCATGCGCAAAGCTCACGCCGGGGTCCGGGGGCAGCGCCCCCTGCCGGGGGCTGGGCGGCGGAGCTCCCCAGCCTACCCCGCCAACATCGCCCGCCAGCCCGGCCAGGCCTCCACCAGCCCGGCGAGCGCGGCATAGCCGGCGCCGTCCGGATGCACCCCGTCCCGCCGCAGCGCCGCGGCGCGCCAGTGCGGCGTGGCGGAAAGCGCGGCATGCAAGGGCAGGAAAGGCACCTGCAGCTCCGCCGCCACCGCCGCCAGCAGCGGCTCCAGCGCCGCGGCCCGCGCATCATGCGCCGCGTCATGGCACAGCGGCGGCACGCCCAGCAGCAGCACCGGCCAGCGCGCCACGCCCCAGGCCAGGATCCGCTCCACATTCTCCGCCACCTGCGCCGGCGGCACGCGCGGCGCGTCGTCGAGGAAGGTGGTGTCGTTGCCGCCGCAGCACAGCACCAGCCCCTGCCCATCGCCGGGGTTGCCGAGCAGCCGGGCCAGCACCTCCGCCTCCGCCCGGCGCAGCATGTCCGCGCTGGTGTCCCGGCGGACGCCGAGATTGTAGGGCGTCAGCGCCACGCCCTGCGCCCAGGCATGGGCGGTGACGCGGCCGACCCAGCCGAGCCCGGTCTCATCCCCCGCCCCGGCGGTGAAGCTGTCGCCGAGGAAGCAGATCCGCAGGTCGCGCATCAGTCGAAATCCGGGTCGATCGGCACGCGCAGGGCTTCCGCCAGGCGGTTGGTTTCCGCCGCCATGCCGACCACCGCCAGCAGCTCGCCGAACATCGCCTCATCCATGCCGGCGCGGCGGGCGGCGGCGGTGTGGCTGGCGGTGCAATAGGCGCAGCCCGCAGCCATGGAGGCGGCGAGGTAGAGCATCTCCTTCATTCGCGCATCCAGGGCGCCCGGCGTCATCACCTGCTGCAGGCTGTCCCAGGTGCGCTTCAGGCTGGGCGGATCCACCGCCAGCGCCTTCCAGAAATTATTCACGTCCGGCACGCCGCGCGCCGCCTTGATGGCGTCGAACACGGCGCGCACCTCGGGCGGCGCCGCGTCATATTCGATGAGTCGCGGCATCAGGCGGCGCCCGGCAGCTTGCGGTAGGGCAGCGGCGCGAAGCGGGTGCCGTAGAGCGTGACATCCCGCCAGACGCCGCCCGTCACATAGGGGTCGGCCGCCATCCACTCCCGCGCGGCGGCGTCATTGTCCCGGGCGAGGACGACGACGGAGCCGATCATCCGCCCCTCCGGCCGGTCCAGGATGGCGCCGCCCAGGGAAAGGGTGCCATCCGCCGCCATGGGCTTGACGCGGGCCATATGCGCCTCCCGCACGCCCAGCCGGCGCTGCTCCGCGCCGGGGTCGGTGCCGTCCATGGCGAGGATGACGGTATGGGTGCGGGAGGTGGCCATGGGCGTGCCCGGCTGCGGCAGCGGGCGGTAGGGCAGCGGGGCGATGCGGAAGGGGCGCGCCTCCACGCGCTGCCAGACCCTTGCCGCCGGGTCCGTGCCATCATTGAACGGCTCCGCCGCCAGATAGGCGTCGAGCCCTGCCTGGTCCGGCACTTCGAGGATCATCAGCGAGCCGGCCACCTTGCCGGCGGCGGTGAAGAGCGGCACGCCGAGCGCCAGCCGCCCGTCCCGCGCCCATTCCGTGAGGATTGCGAGATGCCGCTCCCGCGCCGCCATGCGCCGGGCGGCGGCGCCGTCATCCTCGCCATCCCAGCCGAACACCGCATAGGCCATGCTGTCTCTCCCGCCGCGTCGGCGGGGGAGAATGCCGCCGAATGGCGGCGAAGGCTACCGGTTGGTGCGGCCCTGCTGCGCCGGATCGACGCCGCCTTCCCGCGTCGTGTCGTTCATCACATCGCCTTCCTCGGTGTTGTCACCGGTGAGGAGTTCCTCCCGGTCGCCGCCCTTGCTGCTGCCGATGCCGGGGTTGCGCTTCAGGTCGTCCGGCGGCCGGGGCGTATCGCCCGCGTCGATCGCGCCGCCCCGGTTGTTGGGCCCTTGCGGATGCTTGTTGGCCATGGGCTGCCTCCTGCCATCTCCGCCAGCAACGGCAGGCGCGCCAGGATGTTCCCGACGCCCCTCCGGTGGAACGGCGGAGCGCCAGGCGGCAAGCGCCCAGCTGCACCCGGGCCGCCCGGAGCCTGAAGCGGCTTTGCCGCTTCAGGCTGTGCGACGCATCCGGAGAACGGCGCCCCGGGCCCCCCCAAGAAGCCGCGCCAGCGGCTTCTTGGGGAACTAGTACATGTGCTGGCCGCCATTGATGGAGAGGGTGGAGCCGGTGATGAACTCCGCCTCATCCGCGGTGAGAAAGACGACGCCGCGCGCAATGTCCTCCGCCCGGCCCAGCCGCCCGACCGGGATGCGGGCGACGATCTTCTCCAGCACCTCCGGCGGCACGGCGCGCACCATCTCCGTATCCACATAGCCGGGGGCGATGGCGTTCACCGTGATGTTCGCCCGCGCCCCTTCCTGCGCCAGCGCCTTGGTGAAGCCATGGATGCCGGATTTGGCGGCGGCGTAATTCACCTGGCCATACTGCCCGGCCTGGCCGTTGATGCTGCCGATATTGACGATGCGGCCGAATTTCCGCGCCGTCATCCCGTCCCACACCAGCTTGCAGAGGTTGTAGCAGGAGCCGAGATTGGTATCGATCACCTCCTCCCACATCTTGCGGGTGAGGCGCTTCATCGTACCGTCACGGGTGATGCCGGCATTGTTCACCAGGATCTCGATGGGGCCGTACTCGGCCTCGATCTTCTGCACCGCGGCGGCGCATTGCTCATAATCCGAGACGTCGAATTTCATGCAGGGAATGCCGGTGCGCTCGGTGAAGGCGGCGGCTGCGGCGTCATTGCCCGCATAGCTCGCCACCACGGTCCGCCCGGCGGCCTTCAGCCCCTCGCTGATCGCGGCGCCGATGCCGCGCTGCCCGCCGGTGACCAATGCAACCCTCGCCATGCCCCTGTCTCCCGTGCCTGCGGCGCGCAGCCTGCGGCGGCGCCGGCCCATGCGCCCAAATGAGCGCGGATCGCAGTGCAGCATCAAGCGCCTTCACGCCGCGCGCCTTGCCCTCGATCAACCCCGCGCTCAGCGGAGCGAAAGAATATAGGCGACGACGCCGTCCAGCTCCGGCTGGCTCAACCGGTAGTCGGGCATGTCGGCATGCGGCATCCGCAGGAAGGCGCGCAGCGACATCTCCGTGACGGCGGGCATGCGGGCGATGGCGGCGAAGGGCGGCGCGGCGTCGCCGGGCGCGCTGGCCTGGGCGGGGCCGACCACATGGCAATTGGCGCACCAATTGATGGCGACGGCGCGGCCATAGGCCAGGCGTTCCTGCTGCAGCGCGGCATCCTGCGCCCGCGCCGCCGCGGGCGGCAGCAGCAAGGCCAAAGCGAGGGTCGGCGAAAGGCGCATCGGGCGTCTCCTTGGCGTAGCGCCGCCGGCTGGTCCATCCTGCGCCGGGACCTTGAAGCACGGGAGGGACGAATGGCGCGGTTCAGCGGCAAGGTGGTGCTGATTTCGGGCGGGGCGCGTGGCCAGGGCGCGGCGGAGGCGCGGCAGGTCGTCGCCGAGGGTGGCCGGGTT
The DNA here is from genome assembly GCF_008360935.1 of Siccirubricoccus phaeus. GTDB lineage: Bacteria > Pseudomonadota > Alphaproteobacteria > Acetobacterales > Acetobacteraceae > Siccirubricoccus > Siccirubricoccus phaeus. Next base: position 6,296 of record NZ_SRXO01000019.1, on the reverse strand, counting down.
GTGCTGGGCGATGTGCTGGAGGCGGAGGGCCAGGCCCTGGCCGAGGAGCTCGGCGCGGCCGCCCGCTTCCTCCGCCAGGACGTGACCCGGGCGGAGGATTGGGCGGCGGCGGTGGCGCTGGCGGAGAAGGAATTCGGCGGGCTGCATGGCTTGGTGAACAATGCCGGCATCTACCAGCCCCTGCCCTTGATGCAGACCAATGCGGCGCATTGGGAGAGGCATTTCCAGGTGAACCAGCTCGGCTGCTTCCTCGGCATGCAGGCGGTGGTGCCGGCGATGGAGCGCGGCGGCGGCGGGTCCGTGGTGAACATCTCCTCGACGGCCGGGCTGCGCGGCTCCCCGGGCGCCATCGCCTACTCCTCCACCAAATGGGCGCTGCGCGGCATGACGAAGGCGGCGGCGGTGGATCTGGCGCCGAAGCAGATCAGGGTGAATTCCGTGCATCCGGGCCCGATCGACACGGAGATGGTGAAGGTCTGGAGCAACGAGCAGCGGACGAAGCGGCTGTCGCAGATCCCGTTGGGGCGGATGGGCACGGCGGAGGATGTGGCGCGCGTGGTGCTGTTCCTGCTCTCCGACGAAGCGGCTTACGTCACCGGCGCCGAGATCGCCGTGGATGGCGGGGCGAGCCTTTAAATCCCCACGAAGCCGCTGCGCGGCTCCGTGGGAGCCCCTGTTCTTTCCCATGGCGCCGCTGCGCGGCGCCATGGGAACGCCTGAAGTCGCTGGCGTCCTGGGGCCTCGCATAGCCGGCCATGGCGAAGCCGCGGCCGGCACCGGGCAGCGCGTGACGACACCCATCCCCCTCCCCGCTTCGGGCGGTGGCGGCGAGCCGCCAACGGCGTGGCCGCGCGCCGCCGGTTGCGCGCCCATCGCCACCGCCGCAATCTCCGGCCGAGCCCGACCGGAACCCCCGCCATGCCCCTTCCCCGCCGCGCCCTACTCGCCGCGCCGCTGCTCGCCACGCCCTTTCCCGTTACGCCGGCCCTGGCCCAGACCGCGCGGCCGGTGACGCTGGTGGTGCCCTATGCGGCGGGCGGCGGCACGGACATCACCGGCCGCGAATTCGCCCAGGTCCTCGCGCCGGAGCTGGGCCAGACCGTGGTGGTGGACAATGGCGGCGGCGCCGCCGGCCATGTCGGCTCGGTCTCCGTCGCGCGGGCGCGGCCGGACGGCGCCACCCTGCTCTTCGCCGTCTCCACCAACATCGTGGTGAACCCGCACCTGCAGCGGGGCGACCGCATCGACCTCGCCACCGCTCTCGCGCCCGTCGCGCAGGTCTCCTCCTACCAGTACCTGCTGGTCATCCACCCGGATGTGCCGGCGCAGAACCTGGCGGAGCTGCTGGCCCATATCCGCAGCCGGCCGGCAGGGGAGCTGACCTATTCCTCGGGCGGCGTCGGCAATGCCAACCACCTGGCCGGGCTGCTCTTCTCGGAGGCCGCGAAGGTGCAGATGGAACACGTCCCCTATCGCGGCACCGCGCCGGCGCTGCTGGATGTGGTGGCGGGGCGGGTGACGATGAATTTCTCCTCCCCGCCGCCGGCCATCCCACTGGTACGGGAGGGGAAATTGCGCGCCATCGCCGTCACCGGGGAGAAGCGCATCGCCACCCTGCCGGAGGTGCCGACCCTGACCGAGGCCGGGTTGCCCGGCGCCATCATCACCGGCTGGCACGGCGTCTTCGCCCCGGCGGGGATGGAGCCGGCGCAGCTCGAGCGGCTTGCCGCCGCTGCCAGGCGCGCCGCCGCCACGGCGAAATTCCGCGAAAGGCTGGAGCATGACGGGCTGGAGCCGGCACCGGAGCGGCCCCTGGCCGAATTCGCCGAAGCGGTACGGCAGGAAAGCGCCTTCTGGGCCCAGAAGGCGAAGGAGCTGGATTTGAAGCTGGAATAGCATCCGCTGCGCGGCCTTGCGCCGGGCGGCCCCGAATACCCAGGGCTTCGCACGCCTCCCGCAGCCGAATCACGGAAGGGCGGCGAGGAGCCAGCCAGCTCGCCTCAGCCCGGCCGAGGTTCCGCGCCCCCGCCCTCAGTCATGCGCCTTGTTCGCCGTCGCCTTCAGATAGGCGTCATTGTACTTCCAGAAGATGGTGCCGCCCCAGGCCGCCGTCGATTCGTAGCAGTAATCCCATTTGCCGCGCGATTTCTTGGTCGGCTTGCCGTCCTTGTCGCGCCAGAACTCCTCGCCCGGCACGTCCTTGTCCTTGATGCCGTAGATGTTGTGCTTGGGGTCGGTCATGCGCACGCCCCTCCGCACCTTGGCGTGCTTGGCGTAGTTGGACCTGATGTCGGCGCCGTCCCAGAAATAGGCGCCGTTGGAATAGTCCTGCGGGTTGTCGGAGAGCGCGTTCACCGCGCCTTTCACCGCCAGCTTCATCCCGGCATCGGCGTTGATCTGCTTCAGCGTCGCCCGCATCAGCCTGGCATAGCGCTGGTTGCCGTCATGCGCGGCGAAGGCGTAGGTCTTGTTCGTCTCGATGAAGGTGGAGACAGTCCCGTAGCCGCGCGCCTTCTGCTGGCGCACCAGCACATTGGCGATCGCCGCCATCTCCTCATAGATGTTCGCGACCGAGCTCTCGCCATAGGCCACGGCGGCGAGCCTGCGGGCGTTGTCGTTGAGGTCCTTGACTGGCGGGTCGTTCGGGGCCGCATGCTCCTCCGCCGTCCGCGCCGGGTCCAGCCAGGTGTAGATGGCGGCCGGGCTGTCCGGATGCGGCAGGTTGAGGCACATATGGTCGCCCACCACCGGCCCGGGCAGGGTGCAGAAGCCCGGCCCGGTGCCGCCCGCCGGGGCGTTGGGATGGGCGAGCGGCGCCAGCGGATCCCAGGGCGACCAGGGGGTCCAGGACGGGCTGTCCGAAGGCATGGGCTCTCTCCGTCAGGCCGGGGCGGCGCGGCAGGGCGGCGCCCGGAACCCTGGCGGTGACGGCTTACCAGTAGCCGCGGCCGTAACCAACCCCGACGGAAAGCCCGCTGGGCGCGTAATAGGGGCCGGGTGCCGGGTAGGCATAGCCGGCGGCGCCGATCGGCGCCTGGAGCTGGTTGCCGTAGCTCGCCATGCACTGGGCATAGGCGGTGTCGTAGCGCTGCTGCAGCGCGCCGGCGGAGGCGCGGGCATTGCCGCCGCCGACCAGCGAGCCGCCGACCAGCCCGGTGCCGGCGCCGATCGCCGTGCCCGCGCCGAAATTGCCGGTGGCCGAGCCGATCAGCGCCCCCGCCGCGGCGCCGAGTGCGGTGCCGACCGCGGCGCTGCCCAGCGCCGACTGGTTCGCCGCCTGCGCCGGATCGGTATTGCCGATGCTGGCGGAGGCGTAGTTGCGGCACTGCGCATCCTCGCCCTGGAAGATGGTGAGGTTCTTGCCCGCCGGCGGCATGGCCAGCACCTGCGGCCCGGTGGGTGGCGCCACGGTGCAGCCGGCCAGGCCCAGCGGCGCCAGCAGCGCGAGGCCGGCGAGGGTGCGAAGCGGACGGGTGCTGATCATGGGGATCGTCTTCTCATGGCCCGGCGGATCCGGGCAGGCTGGCTTCTAACACGGCGGGCCTGACCGGGGTTCAGCGCTTTCGTTACAAATGCTTACGGCGGAAATGGGGCGAGGTTCGTCACGCGCTCGTGAGGAACCGGGCGAAGAGCGGCACCGCCGCTTCCAGCGCCGCCACGGCCACGCATTCCCGCGGCGTATGCGCCGTGGCGATGCTGCCGGGGCCGAGGATGACGCAGGGGGCCAGCGCCGACAGCTCCGAGGCATCCGTGCCATAGGGCGCCGTGCCGGCCGGCCGGCCGGAAAGCGCGCTGGCCAGGCGGATCAGCGGATGCTCCACGGGCAGCTCCGGCGGCGGGCCCTCGGCACGCAGCGCCAGCTCCACCCCGGCGCGCGCGGCGGCGGCCTTCACCCGTTCCAGGATCGGCCCCGGCGGGCGGGAATGGCTGGAGCGATACTTGATGCGGCAGGTGGCGAGCGCCGGCGTCACGTTCACCGCCGTGCCGTGATTGTCGATGATGAGGTTGAAGTCGGAGAAGGGCGGGTCATAGGCGGGGTCCTGCCATTCCGGGGCGTGGCGCAGGGTTTCCTGGATCTCCCGCAGCTCCGCCAGGAAGGGGATCAGCGCCCAATTGGCGTTCACCCCGAGGCCGGTGGAGGAATGCGCCTGCACCCCGCGCGACGTCGCGGTGATGTTCACCGAGGAACGGTGGCCGCGCACCGGCGCCAGCCCGGTCGGCTCCGCCACCACGATGCCCTTGAGGCCGAGCGAGCGGGCGAATTCGCTGGCGGCGACGGCCTGGGCGCCCTGCTTCGTCGTCTCCTCATCCGTGGTGATCAGCAGGGTGGCCGGCACATGCGCCGGCACGCTGCGGGCGGCCAGGATGCAGGCGGCGACCGCCCCCTTCATGTCCACGCTGCCGAGGCCGTGCAGCACGCCCTCGGCATCGCGCCGCGGGGTCCAGGGGTCTTCGGTCCAGCCGGTCTCCGGGACGGTATCCATATGGCCGGAGAGGGCGTAGCCACCCTTCGGGCCGCGATGCGCGACCAGCGCCCGCTTCGCCACCCCGGCGGCGTCCCGGTAATCCAGCTTTTCGATCTCGAAACCGGGCAGCTCGGCCTCGATCCGCTCGGCGATGGCCAGGTTGGAGACGGAGCTGCGGCTGTCGATGGCGACCAGCTCGGCGGTCAGGCGGGCGATATCACTCTCGGTCATGGGGCGGAGCCTTGCCGGGTGGCGGCGCAAAGGGCAAGTCTCGCGGCATGCCCGAGCCCCTCGCCTATCTCGACCCCCGCACCGGCCGCACTTGGCCGCTCGACCCGCCCCGCTGGTGCGGCGACCAGCAGGAGCCGCTGCTGCTGACCGACATCCCCGGCCTGACGCCGGAGCGGATCGAGCGCGGCACGCGCAGCCTCTGGCGCTACCGCGCCGCCCTGCCGCCCCTGGCGGGAGACCCGATCACCCTGGGCGAGGGCTGCACCCCGCTGGTGCCGCGGGAGATCGCCGGCGACCTCCTCCCGCGCGCCTTGGCCGGCGCGACCGCGCTGCTGAAATGCGAATGGCTGATGCCGAGCGGCAGCTTCAAGGATCGCGGCGCCTCGGTGATGCTCTCCCTGCTCCGCGCGCAGGGGGTGGAGGCGGTGCTGGAGGACAGTTCCGGCAATGGCGGCGCGGCCATCGCCACCTATGCCGCGGCGGGCGGGATGCGGGCGAAGATCATGGTCCCCGCCAGCACCTCCCCGGCCAAGACGGTGCAGAGCCGCGCCGCGGGGGCGGAGATCGAACTGGTGCCAGGCAGCCGGCAGGATTGCGCCGATGCGGCGCTGCGCGAGGCGGCGAATATCTTCTACGCCTCCCATAATTGGCACCCATTCTTCCTGCAGGGGACCAAGACGCTGGCTTACGAGCTGTGGGAGGATCTGGGCTTCCAGCCACCGGACAACGTCATCGTGCCCTGCGGCGCGGGGTCGAACGTGCTCGGCTGCGGCATCGGCTTCCATGAGCTGCTGGCGGCGGGGCAGATCGAGCGGCTGCCGCGCATCTTCGCCGCCCAGCCGGCGCAGTGCGCGCCCATCGCGCGGGAATTCCTCGGGCTGGAGCCCATCGCCCCGCAACCGACCATCGCGGAGGGCACCGCCATCGCCCAGCCGCTGCGCCTGCGCGAATGCCTCGGCGTGCTGCGGCAGAGCCAGGGTGGGGCGGTGATGCTGACGGAGGCGGAGATCGCCGGCGCGACGCGCGAGCTGGCGCGGAACGGCATCTATGTGGAGCCGACCAGCGCCCAGGCGGCGGCGGCCTTCGCCAAGCTGCTGCAGGCCGGGACCATCAGCCCGGAGCAGAGGAATGTGGTAGTGCTGACCGGCAGCGGGCTGAAGGCCACGCCGCGCATCGCCGAGCTGCTGGGGGTGGCGCTGTGATTGGCCTTTCGCAGGAAGACGCTGACATGCTTTTCTTTATGCATAAGAAAAGGTCCAGCACAACAGAGCTCGATCTGCCTGATATGGGTGGAAAGCTAATCGTTGATCTTGAGTCTTTCGATGGAAAGGAGAATTTTATTCTGGATATTTACAAAGGTCGAGTGCAATTTGAGAGAGTTACGTTTCAAAACAGGGCGCGGTCCACGGTCTTACTGGCGAGGCTGGACTTCGGTTCCCTCACCGAAACCCCGACGGGGAGGAGATCGGCGTCTCAGGAATCCCCTCATTTTTCGTTGCGTGGTCTATAGGCGCGATTCGTCTGGGCTTGGTAGCCGTTCCAATGTGATGCGGGTTGGAGTTGTTCGGTGGGCGAGGCGGATCGGGGTCAGGCGAGGCT
>NZ_SRXO01000018.1 GCF_008360935.1 Siccirubricoccus phaeus | reverse complement strand
CGACCTCATCCCCAACATGCCACAGCCGCGCCTTGCGCCGCTGATGCAGGGCTTCGCCAAGGCCGTGGCAGATGCCAACCTCTTCGTGCGAGCCAACGCCGGTTCAAAATGAGGGGATGGGTGAGGCCGCGATCAGCTTGTCGGGATCGACATCGACGCCGAGCGGCTTGCGCGCGAAATCGGGCGAAGTCTGCATGTGCCCGATGGACGTCCAGTTCTCGCCGAATCAGATAATAGCCGGCGTCTTGCACAGGCTGGTGGCGCGTGCCGGACAATCAATACGGTGGTGGACACAACCGACGCTCAGCGGTTCCTAACTGCCGAATAATCCGACTACGCCCACAGCATCACGTCGGGAGATCGATGCCAGAGATCTCCGCACAGATGGCGATCAAACGATCCTGCAACGCCTCATCATGAGTCTCGGAGTTCGGTTCCATCCGCTTTAAATGATAAAAATACTGGCCAGTGACATCCACCTTTGGATCGTCGCCGGCCACGAGCCAAGCCTGGGTTAGATGCGCTTGATTCATGTCGTCGGGCGCGCCGGGCCCTCCCATCTTTGTTGGCACCCAGCCGGGCTCGAGCGCATTCGAGAAGACGCCGGGCCAGCGCCGAGCAATGGCGAACGCCAGTATAGCATCGTGGAGTTTGCTCTCTGCATACGCAGTCGAGCCGTTCCATCGACGCTGCTTCCACAGAATGTCACCGAGATTGGCGTGGGCATGATGGTGCATGCCGGAGCTGAGATAGACGAGCCGCTTCGGTCGCTCGACCAGCGCTGTGAGGATGTAAGCCGATAGCGTGTTGATCGCGAAGACATGCGGCAGGCCGTCGGCGGTGAGCCGATGACCCTCGCGATAACCGACCGCTGCATTGTGCATGACCGCGTCGAAGCGACCGAGCGCGTTGACCTGCGCCGCGACGTTCTTGGCCCCCACGATGGTCTCAAGATCGCCGATGACGATGGCCTTCGCCTCTGGCAGCTCTTTGCGGGCAGTCTCGGCGCGCGCCGCGGTGCGGGCATGGAGGACGATCTCATGACCCTGACTGGCAAGTAGATCGGCCGCCATCATCCCAAGGCCGGTCGACGATCCGGAAATGAAGATACGCGACATTGTATTTCTCCTTTCTGTTTGCGATAACCAGCCGAAACCGCCAATAAAGGTATTGGCGTTATGATTGCGGGCTGCGGCCGGTCAGGACCAGCGCGGCTCCGAGCAATGCGCAGGCGGTACCGAACAGATAGACAGCGGCGTAACCGAACTGACCGGCGATGACACCGGCGATGGGCCCCGACACCCCATAGGCGATGTCGAGGAAGGCCACGAACGCTCCCATGGCACTGCCGCGGTTAGCCGGCAGCACGCGCTTCAAGGCTTCGACGCCCAGCGCAGGAAATACCAGCGCGCAGCCAAGGCCCGTGACCAAAGCGCCGGCGAGTGCGACGATCTCATGCAGGGCCGCCCAGATCATCGCCTGACCGATGGCCTCGACTACCAGAGACCACAGTGCGACGCGGTAGCCGCTCGTCCGGTCCGGAAGAGAACCGAAAACAACACGGATGAAGATGAAGCCGATACCGAAGGCCGTCATGACGAGACCGGCATGGCCCCAGCTCCGCGCCGCGAAGTAGAGCGAAGCGAAGGCGGTGAGTCCCGACAGGCCAACACCTTGCAGCATCAGACCGAGACCTTCGCGCCAGATCTGCCCGATCACCTTGTAGAACGGCAGACGCTCACCGGCGGGGCTCATGTAAGACACTTCCAAGGCAGCGATGACCCCGGCAATGAGCGGCGCGGCGATACACGCGATCATGGCTGCCTGGAGCCCGTAGCCTTGGTAGAGCACCATGCCGATCGGCGCGCCGATCGCGAGCGCCGCGAACATCGCGATGCCGGTCCAAGACATCGACATGCCAGCGCGCTGCGGACCGACGGAGGCAATTGACCAAGCAACACACCCCGTGACGAACTGGCTTTCGCCGAAGCCGGCCGCGACGCGCCCGAAAACCACAATCGCGAGGCTGAGCATCGGCGACAGGCCAGGCATGGCCGAGACGAGATACATGAGGCCGCCCAGCGTGCAGACCGCCGCCCCCTGAAGGGCCGACCGCTTGCCGCCATGCTGGTCGGTCAGGCGCCCGGCATAGCCGCGAGTGAGCACCGTTGCCAGGAACTGGACGCCAATGACCAGCCCAACAACGAGATTGTTGAATCCAAGCTTGTCATGGATGAACAGTGGGATGACCGGCAGCGGTAGGCCAACGCAAAGATAGCCGCAGAATAGCGCCGCAATTATGCCCGGCGCTGGACGGAAGAGATAATCAGGCGCGGCGCCTGATGAGCGCGCGCGATTGAGGGTCAGTGCTGACATGACAGCCTCTATGGAGGTGAATTGAAAAATGGAAGACGGGCCGGCCGGGCGTGGCGGCGCCTTCGTGTCAGACCGAAGCCTTGCCTGCCGTCGTCCCGAAAAGGTCCGTCCGGTAGCCGCTCACGTCGAGCAGATGATCGAGTGAGGCGTTCACCTGTGTATGCAGCTTGGCGACGTTGACGCCGACCAGCTTTCCGCCGCGCTTGCGGATCTCGCCAGCTACCATCACCGTGTCGACATTCGAGCGTTCGACGGCCTGCACGACGGTGCCGATAGCGTTGGTGACGGGGAAGACAGCGATATCACCTGTGCGAATCATGATGATGTCGGCCTGCTTGCCTGGCGACAGCGTACCGATCTCGCTTTCGAGCCCGGCAGCGCGGGCTCCGTTGACTGTGGCGGCCTTGAGCACTGCATCCGCCGAGATCGGTGCCGGGACATTGACCTCGCCCCGGAAGCGTCGATAGCGCATCGCCGAGCGCTGCTGGCCGAACAGCGCATGCATCTCGCCGAACAAGTCGCTGCCAAAGGCCGTATCGAGATCGATGCCCAGCGCCGGCGACAGCCCGTGATCGATAGCCTGTTGATAGGCAAAGCTCTCATCGTCGAAGCCGAACAGCGCATCCGAGCGCGGATTGACGGTGACGTTCACGCCCGAATCGGCAAACAGCTTCCACGTCTCCTGCGGGATGCGAGTGCAGTGATTGAAGATGTTGTGCGGCCCGAGCACGCCGGGCTCCGCGAATTCAGGACCGAGCTTGGCGAGATCACCGATGAACTCGGTCAGAATGCGCATGTCGAGTCCGCGCGCGACCCTCCACCAGTCGAGATTGAGCTGCCCGAACAGACCAACGCGGACCAGCCCGCCGCCGGCATTCCAATTGTCGGCGAGACGCTTGAGGTCAGCGGGCAGATGTGTAGCGGACGCCTTCTTGTCCATCGCGGCGCCGACCAGATGCAGCGCGCGGATGCCGCTGTCGTCCAACGCGTCAAGCGCCGCATCGGTGTGCTCGGGACTACGCGACGCGTGACAGGCGTCGATGATCGTGGTGATACCGGCATCGAGTGAGGCGAGCGCCGTCAGCTTCGTGCTCAGATACATGTCGTTGGGGCGGTAGTGGGCACCCAGCTTCTCGGCGACGACGTCGATATAGGCGAAGAGATCGTCCACGTCGGGCATCAGCCGGCGCATCACCCCGAGCCACATGTGATGGTGGGCATCAACAAGGCCAGGCATGAGGATGCTGCCGCTCGCATCGATCGTCTCCGCATCGCCTGCCGAGAGCTCGGTGCCGACTGCTACGATCCGGCCGCTCTCGATCAGCACATCGCCGATCGCAAGGTTAGGAACCTGCGGATCCATTGTGATGACGGTGCCGCCTCTGAAAACTGTGCGGCTGTTCTTTTGCGTGCTCATAATCGATTCCTCTTCCGCGCTGGCGATTTGCACGACTGTTATCGCCCCGAGGCAGACTTGAAATATGTGATCTTGTGTCAGATAATTCCTGACTAGATGTCAGGAACGAAAGTCATGCCGTTTGACGGAAGGATCTTGTCCGGCGTGAGCGTGCTGGCAGCGGTCGTAGAGGGCGGCAGCTTCGTCAAAGCAGCCGAGCTGATTGGGATTACGGATTCGGGTGTCAGCCGCGCGATCAGCCGCCTTGAAGCCAGGCTCGGCGTGCGGCTCCTCGATCGGACGACACGTTCCGTCACCCTCACTGACGAGGGAAGACGCTTCTATGAGGAGGTGAAGCCGCACCTCGAAGCCATCGAAGACGCTGCGGCGATCGCATCAGGCGCCGCATCTGCCGTTCGCGGCCGCCTGAAAGTCGATATCGATCCGTTCTTCCTTCCGCTGGTGCTCGCTGGGCGTTTGGGCTCCTTCACCGAGCGTTATCCGGAACTCTCGATCGAGTTCGTCACCAGCGAACACGTCGGTGACCTGGTGGCGGATGGCGTCGACCTTGCCATTCGTTTCGGTCAACCACGCCTTGCGAGTTTGGTGGCCCGAAAGCTGATCGAAGCGCCGATTCTGACAGTGGCTGCGCCGCGCTATCTTGAGCGGTTTGGCAGGCCGGCACATCCGTCCGATCTCGTCCGACATCGCTGCCTGCAGTTTCTCGACCCCTACACTGGACGGTCTTTTGAGTGGGAGTTTATCCGCGACCGTGAGACGCTCGACGTTGCAACCAAGGGCCCACTGACCTTCACTGACCCGAAGTCAATGCTTGCCGAGTGCATCGCCGGGACAGGTGTCGCGCAGGTTATTGGCTGGGGTGTTGGTCGGCTATTGGAATCGGGTGAATTGATCGATCTGTTTCCGGACTGGCACGGCGAGCGATTTCCGCTCTTTGCATTTCATCCTTCACGCAAACATCCACCCGCAAAGGTACGCGCGTTCGTCGACTTTTGCGTTGACATCACGATGGAACTCTAGCGGCAAGCCTCCCAAACTATCCATTCGATTTGTACGCTATGATGCGCGATTGCCGCGCGCCGCGATGCGGGGTCTTCCATCTTCCAAGGACGCATTGCGGGCTTTGCGTCCCCGCGAGTTCGGCTTGGGAGGCACGGTCCTTCCATATTCTTCCCACCAGGCGGTCAGCGCCTGCATCGTCGGACCCAGCCCGCGCGCCTTGCCGGTCATCTGGTACTCGACGCGGGGTGGCACCTCGGCGAACACCGTCCTCGATACGAGACCATCCGCCTCCAGTTCCCGAAGCTGGGCGGTGAGCATGTGTTGTGTGATGCCGGGGATCTGCTTGCGAAGCTCGCCGAACCGATGGGTTCGTTGATGGAGCAGCCACATGATCTCCAGCTTCCATTTCCCGGAGAGCATGGCGAAGGCGCGCCGCATCTCCTCATGCATGTTGCTCTCGCCGGCCATGGTCAGTTTTTCCATACTAAGTGAAAGTAATTCATCCTACTTGCAGATATCCATGCTGGAAGACATTTTCAACATGCACGGCGGCGGAGCACGCAGAAACGCACCCGAGCCGCCACTTTGGAAGTCACAAAATAAGAAGTCGTGCGATGAGTAGCGATAAGGAAGTGCATGGCGGTGATGCTCACTTATTTGATCAGCACGATACTACTGTCGTTGCTATATCTCAGCTCTGCGGTTCTGTACCTGGCCAAGGGGACCTGGGTTCGTCAGACGCTGGCCGAGCTTAACTATCCGGCTCCTTACCTCGTGCCTCTCATGATCGTCGTGAAGGTGCTTGGACCGGTCACAATCCTCTCGCGTGTCAGCGTACCGCTGAGCGATCTGGCCTATGCCGGGATCTTCTTTCACTTGGCTCTGTCCGGGTCGGCCCACCTCGGGGTGCGCAAGCCCAAAGGCGCGGTGCCGGCACTGGTTGGCCTCGTGCTGCTGGCAGCGTCCTTCACTACCCAGAACGCCGCCCGCGACGCGCCGGCGCCTTACGCGCCTGACCATCAGGCGCTCGCGCGCTGACGGTGACTCTGTCCCCCGAACCCAATGGAGATGAGGATGGGAAGACTTGCCGGAAGAATCGCGCTGGTTACCGGCGCCACTCGCGGCATCGGCCGTGCCACGGCCAAGTTGTTCGCCGCCGAAGGCGCCAAGGTCGCCGTCCTCTCGCGCACCGCAGCCAGCGTCGCGGCGGTGGTGACCGAGATCGAGGCGACCGGCGGCGCCGCTCTGGCGGTTCCGGCCGATGCCGGCGATGCCGATCAGACCAAGGCGGCCGTCGATAAGGTGGTCGCCGCCTTCGGCGGTCTCGACATCCTCGTCAACAATGCCTTCGATGCGACTGTCGCCTACGCGTCGATCCTCGATCTTCCGACGCGTCAGCTTCAGCGCAATTTCGAGATGGGGCCGATTGCCTATCTGCGCTTTATGCAGACGGCCTATCCGCACCTTAAGGCGAGCGGGCAGGGCCGCGTCATCAACTTCGGCTCGATGGCCGGGGTGATCGGCATGGCCGGCATGGGACCTTACAACATGGCCAAGGAAGCTGTGCGCGCGCTCACGCGAACGGCGGCGCGCGAGTGGGCGGTAGACAAGATCACGGTCAACAACGTGCTGCCGGTCGCGGAGACCTGGGGGCCTGAGGCGAATGTCCCCCCGCCGACCAATCCGCTCGGTCGCTATGGCTCGCCCGAGGAGGACATTGCACCCGTCGTGCTCTTCCTGGCGAGCAAGGATGCGCAGTTCCTGACTGGCTACACGCTCACGCCCGACGGCGGCTCGATCATCGACAGCGCCCGCTAGAGCATTTTCAAGTCCGGCGGAATCGCCGGACGACTCGAAAAATGCGCTCAGACAAAGGGCTGGAGCGGGTTCGACGAGCGCAGGCGAGGTGAAACCGCTCTAAGGCGGCGCAGCGGCGCGACCTCTTCGGGCCTTGGCATCATCGTGCTGGTCATGCCGCGCCGCGTGATCATCGGTCAAACCCGAGCTGCCGTGCGCAACCCCATAGCTCTTCAAACAAGGAGATCGAACATGAAGATACACGCTGTCACCATCGACACCACCAACCCGCAAAAGCTGGCGGCCTGGTGGTCGGAAGCCCTCAGGATCGCAGTGGGCAACGACTACGGCCAGATCGTCCAGCTCGCGGCTTCTCCCGCTGTCCCGCCATTCCAGTTTCAGAAGGTCGAGGACGTCCCGACGCAGCGCAACCGGGTCCATGTCGATCTCAGGACACCAGATCTCGATGGCGAGACCAAGCGTCTGGCAGGGCTGGGAGCCACCGTGGTGCAGAAGTTCGAACTTCCGCAGATCCGCTACACGACCCTGGCCGATCCGGACGGAAACAAGTTCGACCTGGTTCAGGAATAATCGTGTGATCGATCGCCGGCTCGTCGCCGAGCTGCGGTTCCGCGAAGGGCCGGTTGCGGGGAAGCCCCCGGCCCATCGCTTCCTCAGCGCTGGAAGACGTAGGTTCCTGGCGCATCGCCATCCGGCGCGTAGCCCTTATCGGCAGCGCCCATCGGCGGTGGCAGCACAGGCTCGGGCGAGGAGCGGGCTGTCAGCCAGGGGACCCATTCCTCCCACCAGGAGCCTTCCTTCCGCTCTGCCATCATGGCCCACTCCTCGGCATCGAGGCACTTGTCTTCCATCCGCCTCATGGCAACGCGGAAGCGCCTCCCGGCCCGGCCCGGCTCGCTGACGATGCCGGCATTGTGGCCGCCGCTCGTCAGCACGAAGGTGACCTCGGTATCGGCGAGGAGGTGGATCTTGTAGACCGACCGCCAGGGCGCGACGTGGTCGCGTTCGGTGCCCACCACGAAGAGCGGCACGCGGATGTTCTGCAGCGCCGCGGGCCGGCCATCCACGATGAAGCGGCCGGCCGCGAGCTCGTTGTCCAGGTATAGGCGCTGGAGGTACTCCGCGTGCATCCGATAGGGCATGCGCGTGGAATCCGCGTTCCAGGCCATCAGGTCGATCATCGGCGTGCGCTCGCCCATCAGGTAGTCATGCACGAGCCGGGACCAGATGAGGTCGTTGGTTCGCAGGAGCTGGAAGGCGCCGGCCATCTGCTCGGCCGAGAGATAGCCCCGGTTCCACATCATGCTGTCGAGGAAGTGCATCTGGCTGTGGTCGATGAACAGCGCGAGCTCGCCGGGCTCCGTGAAATCCGTCTGCGCCGCGAAAAGGGTCAACGAGGCAAGCCGGTCGTCGTCGGCGCGTGCCATCGCCGCCGCCGCGATGGCGAGCAGCGTGCCGCCCAGGCAGTAGCCAGTCGCGTGGATCTTCCGGCCCGGCAGAATGGCCTGGACAGCATCCAGCGCGGCCATCACGCCCATCCGGCGATAGTCATCCATCGTGAGGTCGCGGTCCTGCGCCGTGGGATTGCGCCAGGAGATGCAGAAGACGGTGTGGCCCCTGGAGACCAGGTACCGGACCAGCGAGTTCTGCGGCGACAGGTCGAGGATGTAGTACTTCATGATCCAGGCCGGCACGATCAGCACCGGCTCGGCCAGCACCGACCCGGTCGTGGGAGCATACTGGATCAGCTCGATGAGATGGTTCCGGAACACGATCTTGCCTGGCGTCACGGCCACGTCGCGGCCCGGCAGGAAGGCTTCCGCGCCGACGGGGGGCTGGCCGGTGGCCAGGCGCGCGGCATCCTCGAACCAGTTCTGGAAGCCCTGCAGGAAATTCGCCCCGCCGGACTGGAAGGTCCTCTCGATGACCTCTGGGTTGGCGAAGGCGATGTTCGATGGCGAGAAGACGTCCAGCCACTGCCGCGCCGCGAAGGAAACGACGTCCTCATGGTGCGGCGTCATGCCCGGGACCTCGTGGGTGACGTTGTGCCACCATTGCTGGTTCAGCAGGAAGGCCTGTGCCAGGAAGGCGAAGGGCTGCCTGCGCCAGGCCTCTGCGCGGAAGCGATTGTCGCCAGGCAGGGGCTCGATGCAGGGCGGTGCGTCCTGCCGCGCAGCGCTGGAGGCGAGCCAGGTGAGCAGCCGGACGGCCTTCCGCGCCGCCTTGTCGGCCAACTCCATCCGCTTGCCGGGGGCGGAGGCGAGATGGATGGACCAGTCGAACAGCGCCAGCGCGAGCGAGGCGGGGGAGGCGCCGCCCGTCGCGCGCGCCGTGAGCGCTTCGCGCATGCGGTCGATGGCGCGAAAGGCCTCGCTGCTCACACCCCCGACATCGGGTCGGGT
Source organism: Siccirubricoccus phaeus (assembly GCF_008360935.1). GTDB lineage: Bacteria > Pseudomonadota > Alphaproteobacteria > Acetobacterales > Acetobacteraceae > Siccirubricoccus > Siccirubricoccus phaeus. The sequence continues at coordinate 103,844 of NZ_SRXO01000018.1, read as the reverse complement.
GCCGGGCGTGATGCCGTGCAATGGGGTTGGGATTGAGTCCATGGGGTTACCTTCCTGCTGCCCTGCCGGCGCATAGCCATCGCGCCGCCCGGCCTGGATCTGGGTCCCAGCCGATCGTCATGCGAAGGATGCGGACCGGCTGTCCGGCTGTCGGCGCGACAGGGAGACGGGTCGCGGCCGGCGCCCGCCGGGCCGCTTCACGGCCGCTGAGGATGCCTATCCGTGTCGCCTGTCTCGTCATGGCCGAATCCTGAACCCGAGGAAATCAACTGTCGTTGACATGGATCAGCGCATTGCGGGACAAGAGGCGGTTGCCTGGCAGACACCGCGCCGAGGGAGAGTTCGGTATGGCAGGGAAGAATTTCGTGCAAAGCCGGACCGCGGCAGTCGAGGGCATGAATCCCTCCGGATCGACAGCAGGCGCTATTGTCATGCCACTTTCTTCCGCCAGGGCGACTCCCGTCGCCGAAAGAGGACGCCCATGCATGGGCAGCATCCGCTGCGCAGTTTGCGGCGCATGAGCATTCTCGGCGCGGGCTCGATGCCCGTACCAATGAGTCCTGACGCCTGGCGTCGTCAACGGACGTTGACATAAATCAATGCCGGCCTCATCCCCGAGGTTAGTAGAAGCCCGTGCCAACGAGGCAGCCGAACCCATAGAGGAGATCCAGCGATGGCGGAGAAGAAGAGCGAGGCTGCAGCGGCCGCGCTGCCCAGTTTCGGCCCGATCGGCGGCATAGAATGGCTGAAGTCCTTCTCGGAGGCGCCTGCGGCACTCTATGCGAATTTCTACCGCGAGAGCTTCGGCGCGCTGGCCCGGACCCTCCAGGCCCAGGCGGACTTCGCGAAGCGGCTCGCAGAATGCAGGGGACCTGCCGAGGCGCTCTCCTGCCAGATGGACTTCCTGCGATCCGCCTCGACGGCCTGCTCCGAGGAAACGCGGCGCGCCTTCCGGTCATTGCAATCGACGTTTGCCCCCACCTCGCCCTGAATCCAGCCTGATCGGTCAGGGCGCAAGATCGTCCGGGTGCAGTCCTCAGCCAGCAGCTTCGAAAGGTTTTCCGAAGAGTGACTCCTCTGCTCAGGCGCATCGTCATGCTCGCGGTGGTGGGCGCCGCGGCCGGCGGTGGCTATGTTGCCTGGCGGGAGCTCTCGCCGGCCGGTCTGCCACCCGGCATCGCCAGCGGGAATGGGCGCATCGAGGCGATCGAGATCGACGTCTCGACGAAGATCCCAGGCCGCATCCGCGCGATCTACGTGAATGACGGCGATTTCGTCGAAGCCGGGCAGTTGCTCGCGCGGATGGACATAAGCCCGCTTGTGGCGCAGCGCCGGGAGGCGGAGGCCCAATTGCAGCGGGCGCAGATCGCGATCAGCACCGCGGAAAACCTGGTGTCCCAGCGCCAGGCGGAGCGCACGGCCGCGGCTGCGGTCGTCGAGCAACGCGAGGCTGAGCGCGACGCCGCCAGCGCGCGGCGGGCGCGCACCGAGCAGCTCGCCCGGACCAACAACGCACCCCTCCAGCTCCTGGACGACGACCGGGCGCGGGCCCTGGGGGCGGAGGCCGCGCTCGGTGCGGCGCGGGCGCAGCTCGCCGCCTCGGAGGCGGCGATCAATGCGGCACGGTCGCAGGTGGTCGATGCGCACTCCGCCGTGGACGCGGCGCGGGCCACCATCGAGCGCATCGAGGTGGACATCGCGGACAGCGACCTGAAGGCGCCGCGCGACGGCCGCGTGCAGTACCGCGTGGCGCAGCCGGGCGAGGTGCTCGCCGCCGGCGGCCGGGTGCTGAACCTCGTTGACCTCGGCGACGTCTACATGAACTTCTTCCTGCCCGCCGAGCAGGCGGGGCGGCTCCGCTACGGGGCGGAAGCACGCCTCGTCCTGGACGCCGCGCCGCAATACGTCATCCCCGCCTCCATCTCCTTCGTCGCCGACGTCGCCCAGTTCACGCCGCGCAGCGTCGAGACCGCGCAGGAGCGGGAGAAGCTCATGTTCCGGGTCAAGGCGCGCATCGCGCCGGAGCTGCTGCGCCGCTACATCACCCAGGTGAAGGCCGGCATCCCGGGCGTCGCCTATGTCCGCCTCGTGCCCGACGCGGCCTGGCCTTCCACCCTGACCGGGACGCTGGTGCAGTGAGCGGGGAGCCGCCCACCGTCGCGCGGCTGCGGGAGGTGGGGCTATCCTACGGCAAGGCCCGCGCGCTCGACGGCGTGACCCTCGACATCCCTGCCGGCCGCATGGTCGGGCTGATCGGCCCGGACGGCGTGGGCAAGTCGAGCCTGCTGGCCCTGATCTCCGGCGCCCAGGCGATCCGGTCCGGCCGGATCGAGGTGCTGGGCGGCGACATGGCCGATGCGGGCCACCGCGCGCGGACCTGCCCGCGGATCGCCTACATGCCGCAGGGGCTGGGGAAGAACCTCTACCCGACGCTCTCGGTCTTCGAGAATGTGGATTTCTTCGGCCGCCTCTTCGGCCAGGGCCGGGAGGAGCGCGAGCGCCGCATCGCGGAGCTCCTGCGCAGCACCGGCCTGGCGGCGTTCGCCGATCGTCCGGCCGGCAAGCTTTCCGGCGGCATGAAGCAGAAGCTCGGCCTCTGCTGCGCGCTGATCCACGACCCGGACCTGCTGATCCTCGACGAGCCGACCACGGGCGTCGACCCGCTGTCGCGCCGGCAATTCTGGGAGCTGATCGACCGCATCCGCGGCAGCCGCGCCGGCATGAGCGTGATCGTCGCTACCGCCTATATGGAGGAGGCGGCGCGCTTCGACTGGCTGGTGGCGATGGATTCCGGCCGCGTGCTCGCGACCGACACGCCCGCCGAGCTGCTGGTGCGGACCGGCGCCGAGACGCTGGATGCCGCCTTCACCGCCCTGCTGCCGGAGGAGCGGCGCCGCGGCCACGAAGCGCTGGTCATCCCGCCCCGGCCCGCGGCAAGCGAGGCGGAGGCCGCGATCGAGGCCGAGCACCTCTCCATGCGCTTCGGCGACTTCACGGCGGTGGATGATGTGAGCTTCCGCATCGGCCGCGGCGAGATCTTCGGCTTCCTCGGCTCCAATGGCTGCGGCAAGACCACGACGATGAAGATGCTGACCGGCCTGCTCGCCGCGAGCGAGGGCACGGCCCGGCTCTTCGGCCGTGAGGTCGATCCCGCCGACATGGAGGTGCGCCGGCGCGTGGGCTACATGTCCCAGGCCTTCTCGCTCTATTCCGAGCTGACGGTCCGGCAGAATCTCGACCTCCATGCCCGGCTCTTCCGCATGCCCGCCGACCGCATTCCGGCGCGGATCGAGGAAATGGTGCGCCGCTTCGATCTCGCCGGCGTGATGGACAACCTGCCGGACTCCCTGCCGCTCGGCCTGCGCCAGCGCCTGTCGCTCGCCGTGGCGATGATCCACGCGCCGGAGCTGCTGATCCTCGACGAGCCGACCTCGGGCGTGGACCCGCTGGCGCGCGACGCCTTCTGGCGCATCCTCTCCGAGCTTTCTCGCCAGGACGGGGTGACGATCTTCGTCTCCACGCATTTCATGAATGAGGCGGAGCTCTGCGACCGCATCTCCCTCATGCATGCGGGCAAGGTCCTGGTCAGCGACACGCCGGCGGCGATCGTCCGGAGCCGGTCTGTCCCTACGCTCGAGGAGGCCTTCATCGCCTATCTGGAGGCAGCGGCAGGGCAAAAGGAGGAGGCACCCCTCGCGACGCCGGCCCCGGCCAGGAAGGAGGCGCCGGCGAATACCGGCATCGCCCGTGTCTTCAGCCCGCGCCGGATGCTCGCCTATGCGCGGCGCGAGGCGCTGGAGCTCCGGCGCGATCCCATCCGTGCCGCGCTGGCCATGCTCGGCAGCGTGCTGCTGATGTTCGTCATCGGCTACGGCATCAACATGGATGTCGAGAACCTGTCCTTCGCCGTGCTCGACCGCGACGACACCACGGTGAGCCGCGACTACACCCTGCAGATCTCTGGTTCGCGCTACTTCACCCAGAAGCCGCCCATCACGGACTACGCCGACCTCGACCGCCGCATGCGCAACGGCGAGCTCAGCCTCGCCATCGAGATTCCACCCGGCTTCGGCCGCGAAGTCGCGCGCGGCCGCAATGTCGAGGTCGGCGCCTGGATCGACGGAGCCATGCCCTCGCGCGCCGAGACGGTGCGCGGCTATGTGCAGGGCATGCACGCCGCCTGGCTCACGCAGAGAGCCCGAGAGCTCCACGGCGACGCCGCCACGATCGGCACATTCCAGATCGAGGTCCGCTACCGCTACAACCCCGACATCCAGAGCCTGGTCGCCATGGTGCCGGCAGTGATCCCGCTGCTGCTGATGATGATCCCGGCCATGCTCGCCGTCCTCAGCGTGGTCCGCGAGAAGGAGCTGGGTTCGATCACCAATTTCTACACCACGCCCGTGACGCGGCTGGAGTTCCTGCTCGGCAAGCAGATCCCCTACGTCCTGCTCGCCATGCTGAACTTCCTGATGCTGGCCGCCTTCGCGGTTTTCGTCTTCGGCGTGCCGATCACCGGCAGCTTCCTCGCCCTGAGCACGGCGGCGCTGCTCTACGTCATCTGCGCGACGGGCATGGGCCTGCTGATCTCCAGCTTCATGCGCAGCCAGATCGCAGCCATCTTCGGCACCTCGCTCATCACCCTCATCCCGGCCGTGCAGTATTCCGGCATGACGGACCCCGTCTCCTCGCTGGAGGGCGCAGGCGCGCTGATCGGCCGCCTCTATCCGACGACGCATTTCATCACCGTCGCGCGCGGCACCTTCTCCAAGGCGCTCGGCTTCGCCGATCTCGGGGAGGCCTTCATTCCGCTCCTGGTCGCCATTCCCGTGCTGCTGGGCTTGGCAGCGGCCCTGCTGCGCAAGCAGGCGCGCTGACCATGCGGCTGGGGAATGTCCTGCAGCTTGGCATCAAGGAGCTGCGCGGCCTCGCCCGCGATCCGATGCTGCTGATCCTGATCGTCTATTCCTTCACCCTCTCGATCTACACCGCCTCGCGCGCCATGCCCGAGACGCTGAGTCGCGCCGCCATCGCCATCGTGGACGAGGACCGCTCGCCGGTCTCGGGGCGCATCGCCCTCGCCTTCTACCCGCCCTATTTCGTCATCCCCCGCCTCATCTCCATCGCCGAGATGGATGGCCGGATGGATTCCGGCATGGACACCTTCGCCCTGGACATCCCGCCGAACTTCCAGCGCGACCTGCTGGCCGGGCGCGCGCCGGCGATCCAGCTCAACGTCGACGCCACGCGCATGACGCAGGCCTTCACCGGGGCCGGCCACATCCAGTCCATCGTCACGGCCGAGGTAAACGAATTCCTCAGCCGATACCGTTCGGGCGCCGCGCTTCCCGTGGACCTGACGCTGCGCGCGCGCTTCAACCAGGAGCTGAACAAGAGCTGGTTCGGAGCCATCAACAACGTCGTATCCTCGATCACCATGCTGTCGATCGTTCTCACCGGCGCGGCGCTCATCCGCGAGCGGGAGCACGGCACGATCGACCACCTCCTCGTCATGCCCGTCACGCCGGTCGAGATCATGCTGAGCAAGGTCTGGTCCATGGGCCTCGTGGTGCTGGCGGCTTCGGCCTTCTCGATCCTCGTGGTGGTGCAGGGCCTGCTGGCGGTGCCGATCGAGGGCTCGGTCACGCTCTTCCTGCTCGGCACCGCGCTGCAGCTCTTCGCCACGACCTGCATGGGCATCTTCCTGGCGACCGTCGCCGGCTCGATGCCGCAATTCGGCCTGCTGCTGATCCTCGTCCTGCTGCCGCTGCAGGTGCTGTCCGGCGGCGTCACGCCGCGGGAGAGCATGCCCGGGATCATCCAGGCCATCATGCTGGCGGCGCCCAACACGCATTTCGTCATCCTGGCGCAGGCCATTCTGTTCCGTGGCGCCGGGTTCAGCGTGGTCTGGCCGCAATTCGCGGCCCTCATCGGGATCGGGGCCGGGCTGTTTCTGTTCTCGCTCCACCGGTTCCGGCTGTTCCTGAGATGACCGGCGCCGAAGCCGCAAGCCGCATTGGCGGACCCGCGCCGGAGATCTGGCATGACGATGCGAGAGGTTGACCACCTGATCCTCGGTGGCGGCGGTGCCGGTGCGGCCGCGGCGGCCACCCTCAGGCTGGAAGGCGCGGCGGGTTCCGTCCTGATCCTGTCCGCCGATCAGGCGGCGCCCTATCATCGCCCATCCCTCTCGAAGCAGCTCCTGCTCGGAACCGCCGATGAACAGCGGATCCTGCTGCGGCCCGAGAGTTTCTACCAGGACCAGGCGATCGAGCTTGCGCTGAACGCCAGCGCCATCGCGGTCGATCCGGCGCAGCAGATCGTCACGACCGCGGCAGGCGCGGCGATCCGCTACGGGCGGCTCCTGATCGCGACCGGCTCCAGGCCGAAGCGCCTGCTGGTCCCAGGAGAGGGCATCGCAGGGGTGCACTATCTTCGCCGCAGGGCCGATTGCGAGGCGATCCGGGCCAGGATCGCGGCGGGCGCAAGGCGGGCCATCGTGCTGGGCGGCAGCTTCCTCGGGCTGGAAATCGCCATGTCGCTGCTCGAGCTCGGTCTGGAGGTTACGGTCGTCGAATGCGAAGGCCGCGTGCTGCCGCATGTCGAGGCGCCGGAGGTCTCGGCCTATTTCCGGCGCCACGCCGAGGACCGCGGCGCCCGCATCCTGCTGGGCGAGACCATCACGGCGATCCGCGGCGAGGACCGCATCCAGGAGGCGGAGCTGTCATCCGGGCGCCGGCTGCCCTGCGACCTGCTCGTCGTCAGCATCGGTGTCGAGCCCGATACGGCCTTCCTTGCGCAAAGCGGCATCATGCTCGACCGTGGCCTCGTCGTGGTCGACGAACTGCTGCGGACGAGCGCGCCGAACGTCTTCGCGGCGGGCGACGTCACCAGCTTCTACGATCCCGTCTTCGCCCGCCGCCGCCACATCGAGCATTGGGACAATGCCGAGAAGCAGGGGCGCCTCGCCGCCCGGAACATGCTCGGCCAGCGGCGGCGCTATGACGACGTCTCCTACTTCTTCTGCGACATCGGGGATGTCAGCTTCAGCATGCTGGGCGCGCCGGAGGAGGCCGAGGAGCGGATCGGCCGCGGCTCCCTGGAGGAGAAGTCCTTCGCCCTCTTCTACCTGAAGGGCGACCTGCCCCGTGCGCTGTTCACGGTCGGCCGGCCCGTCGAGGAGACCAGCGGCGCCAAGGGGCTGATCCGCTACCGGGTCAATCTGCGCGAGGTGAAGGGCCGGCTCCACGACCCCGCCTTCCCGCTCGACCGTCTGCCGACCCAGACCGTCCTCGTCCTGCAGGGCGGCGGCGCGCTGGGGGCCTTCGAATGCGGCGTGGTGAAGGCGCTGGAGGAGGAGAGGATCTTCCCCGACATCGTCGCCGGCATCTCGATCGGCGCGCTGAACGGCGCGATCATCGCCGCCCATCCGCGCCACGCCACGGAGGCGCTGGAATCCTTCTGGTCGGACATCTCGGTGCAGACCCCGGCCATGGCCTGCGAGGAGGCAGCGAGGGCCGCAGCCTCCCTCGGCATCCTCATGTTCGGCGTGCCGAATTTCTTTCGTCCCCGATGGCTGCCCTCCTTCTCCGCGCCGCTGACGCCGCCGGCGAGCTGGACCAGCTTCTACGACATCGGCCCGATGCGGGCGCTGCTCTCCAGATACGTGGACTTCCCGTCGCTCCGGACCAGCCCCGTCCGGCTCCTGGTCGCCGCCGTCAACCTCGCCACCGCCGAGCTCGAGATCTTCGACAGCTATGTCGATGACCTGACCCCGGATCATATCCTGGCAAGCGGAAGCCTGCCGCCCGGCTTCCCCTGGACGGAGGTCGACGGCAAATCCTATTGGGATGGCGGGATCATCAGCAACTCGCCGCTCGATATCGTGACGGATCGCTGCGGGCCGGACGGGAAGCAGGTCTTCATCGTGGACCTCTTCGCGGGGCAGCGGCCGCTTCCGACGAACATGATGGAGGTGCTGGCCCGTCGCGACGAGATCGTGTATTCTGAACGCGTGCGCAGCGATCTCCGCCTGCGCGAATTGGTGGGCGCCTATCGTGGGCTCGTCAGCAGCATCCTCGGCTTCGTCGATCCCGCCATCCAGGCAAAGATCCGGCAACGACCGCTCTATCTCGAGCTGATGGGCGACGAGGCGCCGACGCGCATCACGCGTTTCGTCCGCCTTGGACGGCCGGGAGAGCCTGCTTCGCGCGACTACGATTTCTCCGACCTCTCCGTCCGGTCCAACCAGGCGGATGGATATGCCCTGGCCAAACGGACCCTCGCCGCCGGGAGCAACCAGCGGCTCAACGCCGGCCCCGTCTCGGGCCGGCATGCCGTTCCCAGGAACCGGTCCCTGCCGAAGTTCAGCGACAGCGACGGCCTCTCGGGCCCGGAGCCGCAGCCGGCGGCATCCGGGAGCGAGGGCACGAAGCGGCGCGCCCGGCGCGTCAGGTCAGGTACTGGCCACCATTGACCGTCAGCGTCGATCCGGTGAGGAAGCCGGCTTGCTCCGAGGCAAGGAAGACCACGCAGCGCGCGATCTCCTCTGGCTGGCCGAGCCGGCCGACGGGGATCTGCGACAGGACCGACGTCTCCAGCACCTCCTTGGGCACGACGCGCACCATGTCCGTCTCGGTGTAGCCGGGGCAGACGGCATTGACGGTGATCCCCTTCCGGGCGTTTTCCAGCGCCAGGGCCTTCGTGAAGCCGAGATCCCCCGCCTTGGAGGCGGCGTAGTTCGTCTGCCCGATCTGGCCCTTCTGCCCGTTGATGGAGGAGATGTTGATGATGCGGCCGAAGCCCCGCGCGCGCATGCCCTCGATGACCGGGCGGGTCATGTTGAACAGGGAGTTCAGGTTGGTGTCGATGACGGCGCGCCATTGCTCGAGCGCCATCTTGTGCAGCATGACATCGCGCGTGATGCCCGCATTGTTGACGAGGATGTCGATGGGACCGAGTTCCTCCACAACTCTGCGCACACCGGCAGCGCAGGCTTCGAAATTGGAGACGTCCCACCTGAAGACGGCGATGCCGGTCTCGCGGTGAAAGGCCGCGGCGGTCTTCTCGTCGCCGGCATAGTTTGCCGCGACCTTGTGGCCTTCCGCTTGGAGAGCTCTCGAGATCGCGGCGCCGATGCCGCGCGTTCCCCCGGTGACGACGGCCACTCTGGACATCTTCCTGACTCCTCCGACAGCAGGCCGAAGACGTCTTCGGCTCGGGCCTCAGGAAAGGGGATGGTGAGCGGGGAATCAATGATTCAGGTCAACCGTTGTTGATATGCGTGGAAGCCAATTCGATCGAGTCTGAAATCGGTTTGCCATCCCCCTCAGCAGGATGAAGGCTGTCTCAGAAGCTGGTTGTTCAGGGCTCGAAGCAGGATACGCGAAGCCGCATTCTCGAAGCTGCGCTGCTTCGCTTCGCCCAGCGGCGTAAGGCGGCTGAGGCAAGCTGGGGGGATCAGCCGGACGCCCGGTCTGCATCGCAGCTACCGCCTCTCGGCGGATCATCAGCCACGCGGTGTGATTGTCTCGCGGCTTAAGCCGAAAGCCGCCTCAGCATGCGCCACCAGCGCTGTCGTTGCCGCCTCCGGCGTCAGCATGCCGGTGTCCAGCCGCAACTCCGGCGCCTCCGGCGGCTCGTAGGCGGCGGAGATGCCGGTGAAGTCGCGCAGCCTATCCTCCCGTGCGCGGCGGTAGAGGCCCTTCGGGTCGCGCGCCTCGCAGATCTCCAGCGGCGCCGCGACATGCACCTCCTGGAAGCGCTCGCCCAGCAGGGCCCGGGCGGCGGCGCGCTGGGCGGCGAGCGGGGAGATGAGGGCGACCAGCACGATCATCCCGGCATCGGCCAGCAGCCGCGCCACCTCCGCGGTGCGGCGGACATTCTCGCTGCGGTCGGCCTCGGAGAAGCCGAGGTCGCGGTTCAGCCCCTGGCGGATGTTGTCGCCATCCAGCACATAGGCCTGGGCGCCGCGGTCCGTCAGCAGGCGCAGCGCGCGCATCGCCAGGGTGCTCTTGCCCGCGCCGGAGAGGCCGGTGAGCCACAGCACACCGCCGCGATGGCCGTTGCGCCTGGCGCGCTCCTCCGGGGTGACGGGCGCGTCCACCGGCGTCAGGGCGCGCGCCTCCTCCGGCAGCGCCTCCACCACGAAGCCGCCGGCGATGCGGTGGTCCCGCACCAGCACGCCGCGGCCGGTGCGCGGGCACTCCGCCACGCTGTCGATGGCGAGCGGCTTCGCCGCCAGCAGCCGCGCCCGCCCCACGGCGTTCTGCGGCAAGGCGAGGGCCGGGGCGGCGGCCAGGGTCTCGACATCGATCACCGCCTCGATGGCCTCGACCGTCACCTTCGCCTCGGCGGTGCCGTGGCGCAGCACCAGGCGGTCGCCGGCCAGCAAAGGCTGGCGGTCCAGCCAGACCAGCCGCACGGTCAGCACCTGGCTTTCCGCCGGCGCATCCTCGGCGCCGGCCAGCATCGCGCCGCGCTCGACGAAGACCTCGCGGTCGAAGCTCAGCGCCACGCTCTGCCCGGCGGCGGCGGCCGCCACGCTGCTGCCGGCCTCGATGCCGGCGATGCGGGCGGACTGGCCGCCGGGCAGGAAGCGCACCGCATCGCCGAGCGCGATCCGCCCGCTCTCGATTCGCCCGACCAGGATGCGGCGGTCGCCCAGCCGGTACACGTCCTGCACCGGCAGGCGCAGCTTGCCGTCCTCCGGCGGGCGGCGCGGCTGCAGCGCGTCCAGCGCCTCCAGCAGGGTCGGGCCGCGATACCAGGGCGTGGCCTCGCCGCGCGCGACGACGTTGTCGCCCTGCCGGGCGGAGAGCGGGACGATGGCGGCCGGGTGCAGCCCGATGCCGCCGAGGTAGTCGCGTACCGCCTGTGCCACTTCGGCAAAGCGCTGCCGGTCATGGCCGATGAGGTCGATCTTGTTCACCGCCACCACCACCTGGCGCAGCCCGAGCAGGCCGAGCAGGGTGCTGTGCCGGCGCGTCTGCTCCGAGAGGCCGGCGGCGGCATCCACCACCAGCACCGCCGCTTCCGCCGCCGCCGCGCCGGTCAGCATGTTGCGGAGGAATTCCGCATGGCCCGGCGCATCGATGATGACGTAGCGGCGCATGGCGCTGCGGAACCAGATCTGCGCCGCATCCACGGTGATGCCCTGGTCCCGCTCCACCTGGAGGCTGTCCAGCAGGAAGGAGAATTCCAGGTCCAGCCCGCGCTGCTCCGAGACGGCGCGGAGCTGGGCGAGGCGGCCTTCCGGCAGGCTGCCGGTGTCGTGCAGCAGCCTGCCGACCAGGGTGGATTTGCCGTGGTCCACATGGCCGACGACGACGATGGGGAAGGCGCGCCGCTCCGGCATCAGAGATAGCCCCCGACGCGCAGCCGCTCGAAGGCGTCCTCGCCCTCATGGTCCATGGCGCGGCCGGCGCGCTCGGCGGATTTCGTCGCGCGCAATTCGGCGATCACCGCGGGGATGTCGGCCGCCTCGCTCTCGATCGGGAAGGTGATGCCGACCTCGCCGAGCGAGCGGAAGCGCTTGCCGCCGCGGGCGAAATACAGCTCGGAGACCGGGATGCCCTCGCGCGCGATGTAGCGCCAGATGTCGAGCTCGGTCCAGCCGAGCAGCGGATGGACGCGGAGATGCGTGCCGGGCGGGTAGTCCAGGTGGAAGAGGTCCCAGAGCTCTGCCGGCTGGTCGCGGAAATCCCAGGCATTGTCCAGGCCGCGCGGGCTGAAGACGCGCTCCTTCGCCCGCGTCGCCTGCTCGTCGCGGCGGATGCCGGCGATCAGCGCCTGATAGCCGTAGCGGCCGATCGCCTCGCGCAGCCCCGCCGTCTTGCGCGCGGCGATGCGGGAGGCGGGCGGCAGGGTGGGGTCCACGGTCTCCAGCGGCGGGCAGGGATCGGCGATGAGCTCGAGGCCCCATTCCCGCGCGTAGCGGTCGCGGAAGGCATAGACCTCCGGGAATTCCAGCCCGGTGTCGAGATGCAGCACGGGGAAGGGGATGCGGCCGAGGAAGGCCTTGCGCGCCAGCCAGATCATCACGTTGCTGTCCTTGCCGAGCGACCAGAGCAGGGCAAGGGGCTTCAGCCGGCTATAGGCTTCGCGCAGGATGAAGATGCTTTCGGCTTCCAGGCTGTCGAGGTCGTCCATGGTCAGTGCGATCCGGTGAGAGGCGTCGTCGGAGACGGCAGGTGGATGCCGCATTCGGTCTTGCCGGTCCCGCGCCAGCGGCCGGCCCGGGGGGATTCCCCGGCTTCGGTGCGGGTGGTGCAGGGTCGACAGCCGATGGAGGCGTAGCCTTCCGCCACCAGCGGGTGCGGCGGCAGCGCGTGGCGGGCCTGGTAGGCGGCGAGGGCGGCAGCGTCCCAGGCGGCCAGCGGGTTCGCCTTCAGCTTGCCCTCCACCACTTCCACCAGCGGCAGCGTGGCGCGGTCGCCGCCATGGGCGCGCTTGCGGCCATTCAGCCAGAGGGTGAAGGGGGCGAGGGCGGCGGCGAGCGGCGCCACCTTGCGCAAGGCGCAGCATGCATCCGGCGCGAAGCCCCAGAGGCCGCCCAGCGGGTCCCGCGCCGCCAGCGCCGCCGGGCCCGGCCGCAGGCTGCGCACGTCGCGCAGGCCGAGGCGGCGGATCAGCGTATCCCGATAGGCCAGCGTCTCCGGAAACAGCTTGCCGGTATCCAGGAACAGCACCGGCAGCGCCGGGTCGGCGGCGGCGGCCATGTGCAGCAGCACCGCGCTTTCCGCGCCGAAGGAGGAAACCAGCGCGATCCGCCCGCGGAACCGCGCGGCGAGGTGGGCGACGGCCTGCGGCGCCGGCAAGGGCGCCAACTCAGCCGCCAGGGCGGCCGCATCGGGGCGGAGATCGGGGCAGGCAGCGGACATGGCGTGGCCCGGCTTGACGCCGCCGGAAGGCCCGGCAGCACGGGATGGCACTTTGCGCCGGCGCCCGTCCCATGGCCAGTCAATCAAAACGAATTAATAAGGTGAATTATATCAATCTACGAATCATGATGACATAATTATCGCGCTCAGGCGCTCATCGCCTTCATGATCCCGGCCAGGTGCTCCGCCACCACCTCGCATTGCCGGCGGATGTCGGGCACCGCCGTCATCTCCCAGAAGGCGCCCTTGGTGACGGGACCGATGGCGAAGAGGCGGCGGGAAATGCCGCCCTGCCGGTCCCGCAGCGCGCAATTGGCGGTGACGTCCAGGCCGAGACGGAGCGGGTCCGGCCGCGCCAGCCCGGCCTGCAGCAATCCGCGGACCAAAGGGTGTTCGATGCGGTCGTAATCGGCGCCCGGACCCGCGCAATTCACCACGCGGGCGGCGCGCAGGCTTTGCAGGGCGCCGTCGCCGCGGCGGGCGAAGCACAGCTCCGCCACGCCCTCCATCTCCTCCACCCCGCGGATCCGGCCGGTGTGCAGGCGGAGCTGGCCGGAGGCGCGGGCGGCCTCCACCCGGTCCGCGACGCTGCCGGCCATGCGGTGGCGGTGCACGTCCCACCAGGGGCGCAGATGGCGGAGGAAGCGCGCCTTGTCCTCGGCCGAGAGGGATTGCCAGACATCCTGGGTGAAGGGCCGCAGCCGGTCCACCACCGGCCGCCAGTCGCCGCCCTCGGCCTCGGCGCGCCGGGCTTCCGCCCGCAGGCTGCGGGCCAGGCCGAGCAGGCTGGGCGGCAAAGGCGGCGTCGCCGGCCGGGGCTGGGGCGGGGCAGGGGCGTGGCGGCGCGGCAGCAAGCCGCGGCGGGAGAGGGCGTGGATCGGGCCGCGATGCCCCTGGTCCAGCAGCGAGACCACGCCATCCACCATAGTCAGGCCGGTGCCGATCAGCAGCACCGGCGCCGCCGGCGGCAGCCCGGCGAAGGCCTCCGGCGCCCAGGGGTCGGGGCGGTAGAGCGGGCTTTCCAGGAAGCGTCGCGGCAGGCCGGGCGGCGCCTCGGGCGGGAAATTGCCGATGGCGAGCACGGCGAGGTCCGCCGCCAGCCAGCGCTCGCCATCCAGCGCCAGGGTGAGGCCGGTCTCGCTCTTCGCCAGGCCGAGCACGTCGCCGCGCAGCAGCTCCAGCCGGCATTCGGTGGCCGGGCGCATCACCTCCTCATGCAGCAGGGCGCGGACATAGGCGCCGAACAGCCGGCGGGGGACGAAGCCCTGGGCGGCCAGCGCCTCGCCATCCGGCTGGCGCTGGAGCCAGTGGAGGAAATCCTCCGGCCGGTCATGGAAGGCGCTCATCCGCGCCGCCGGCACGTTCAGCAGGTGGTTGGGGTTGCCGGTGGCATAGGCCTGGCCGCGGCCGAACTGGCCGTTGCGCTCCAGCAGGATCACCTGCGTGCCGGGGGAACATCGGCGCAGCAGGTGCAGGGCCATCAGCGTGCCGCTGAAGCCGGCCCCGATGACGGCGATGGTCAGATGCGGCATCCCGCCTCCTGCCGGTAGGGTTGCAAAACCACCCTACCGTGGCGGAACTTGAGAGAGTCAACCGCAATCGGGCCGTGGAACAGGTCAGCCGGTGGCGGTGATGCCGGCCTGCCGGATCAGCCTGCCCCAGCGTTGCGTCTCCGCCTCCAGCGTTGCCGCCAGGGTTTCCGCCGGCGCCCAGGCCGCTTCCACCCCGTTGGCGGTCAACGTCGCGCGCAGTTCCGGCCCCGCCAGTACCTCGCGCAGCACCTCGGCCAGCCGGGCAGCCACGGGCTGAGGCGTGCCGGCAGGCAGGTACCAGCCGCTCCAGGAATTCACCTCGAAACCCGGCCAGCCGCTTTCGCTCACCGTCGGCGTCTCCGGCAAAGCAGGGATGCGGGCAGCGGAGGTTATGGCGATGGGCCGGGTCTGGCCGGCCCGCTGCGCCTGGATCGCTTCCAGCGCCGTGCCCCACATGAAATGCGCGCGGCCGGCCTGGATGTCGAGGATGGCGGGGACGCCGCCGCGGTAGTGCAGCACCTCGCCGCCCAGGCCGGCCTCGCGCCGGAACAGCTCCCAGGTCAGGTGCGGGCCTGTGCCCTGGCCGCTGGTGGCGGCGTTCAGCGCCGGCCCCTGAGCGCGGGCCCAGGCGACGAATTCCGGCAGGGACTGCACCGGCAGGGCTTTGTGAATGTGCAGGACATAGGCGGTGGTGGTGGTCTGCGCCACCGGCAGGAAGGCGCGGCGCGGATCGGCAGGCGGCAGGTCCGGCTGGAGGTTGGGCAGGATGGCGAGGCCGATGCCGCCGGCCAGGACCGTATAGCCATCCGGCTTCGCCTGGGCGACATAAGCGTTCGCCAGGGCGGAGCCGGCACCCGGCCGGTTCTCCACCAGCACGGGCTGGCCCAGCAGGGGCTGCGCCCGGCTCGCCATCAGCCGCCCGACCGTGTCCACGATGCCGCCGGGCGGGAAGGGGATGACCAGCGTGACCGGCCGCTGCGGCCAGGCGGAGGCGCGGGCGAGGCCGGGCGCCGCGAGCGCGAGCCCGGCCACGCGCAGCAGGGGACGCCGCGCGATCACCGGCCGAACCCCATCGCCTGCAGCAGCAGGCCGAGCATCAGTGCGGCCAGCAGGCAGCGGCCGGCAAGCCCCGCCAGTTCCTGCACCTGCCGGAGCAGGTGGCGCGCCTCGCGGCCGGCGATCCTCTCACGCGTGATGGCCATGGCTCGGACCTCCCATCGCCAGCCCGTGCAACTGGCGGATGCCTTCAGGAGTGTGGATCTCCCGCGTATCGGTCTCATGCTCATGATCCGGCACGCGGGAGGGGTGGCGGATGACGCCGATTTCCCGCTCCTCCAGCGCCGCTTCCTCCTGCCATTCAGGGGGCGGGGGCGGCGGCGGGCGGAGGGGGTGGGGCTCGGCGCGCATCGCCTCAGGCCGCCAGGCGCTGGCCCTTGATGGTGACGCGGGAGCCGCTGCGGGTATTCGGGTAGTAGTCCCAGACGGCCAGATGCTGCACCGCGCGGTTGTCCCAGAAGGCGACCGAGTTCGGCTGCCACTGGAACCGCATCTGGAAATCCGGCCGCTCCGCATGCTGCCAGAGGTAGTGCAGGATGGCGTCGCTCTCCTCCTCCGGCACCTCGTTGATCCGCACGGTGAAGCCGCGATTGACGTAGAGGCCGCGGCGGCCGCTGATCGGGTGACGGATCACCACCGGATGCACCGCGCTCGGGTGCACGCGGCCGGCATCGTCCACGCCGATGAGCCGGTTGGTGCGGCGGTAGGACCGTTCCCCGGAATGGGTGGCGGTCAGCCCTTCCAGATAGGCCTTGAGCTGCGGCGACAGCGCCTCATAGGCGGCGGCGAGGCTGGCGAAGAGCGTGTCCCCGCCGAGCGGCGGCACGGTGTGGAGGTGCAGGATGGAGCCCAGCGGCGGCGCCTGGAAGCAGGAGACGTCGGAATGCCAGCGCTCGCCATTGATGCGCTTGCTGTTGGCGTCGGCGTGGATGGGCAGGATTTCCGGATGGCCGTCCGGGCCGGGGGTGTTGGGGTGGATGTCCAGCTCGCCGAAATAGCGACCGAAGCGCTTCTGGCTGTCGTGGTCGAAGGGCTGGTCGCGGAAGAACAGCACGCCGTATTCGCCGAGCGCCTGGTGCAGCTCCTCCACCTGGGCGTTGCTGAGGGGGCGGGTGATGTCGATGTCCCGCACCTCCGCGCCGAGATGCGGCGAGAGGCGGTGGAGGGTGAGCGCTTCATAGGCCATGCGGAGTCTCCCTTGGTCTGGTTGTCAGGCGGCACGCCAGGGCGCGAGGCGCGCGGCGAGGCGGGTGAGAAGCTGGTTCAGCAGCAGCCCGATGCCGCCGAGCAGGAGGATGCCGAGCAGAACCAGAGCCATGTCGAATTTGTCCCGGCCCTCGATCAGCACGCCGCCGAGGCCGGTGCCCTTGGCGAGGAAGTACTCGGCGCCGACGGTGGCCAGCCAGGCATGGATCAGCCCGAGCTGCAGCCCGGTGAGGATGGCGGGCAGCGCGGCCGGCAGGCGGATGCGGGCGAGGCGCTGCCACCCGCCGAAGCGGAAGGCGGCGCCCACTTCCAGCAGCGGCTTCGGCACGCCGGCCACGCCCTCCCAGACATTCAGCGCCACCGGGGTAAGGACGGCCAGGGTGACGAAGGCGATGCGCGAGGCCTCACCGAAGCCGAACCACATGGCGATGAGCGGAATCCAGGCGAAGACCGCGACGTTCTTCAGCGCGTGGAAGGCGGGCCCCAGCAGCCGGTCGGCCGCGCGGGAGAGGCCGCAGAGCAGGCCGAAGCCGAGGCCGAGCAGCGCGCCCAGCGCGAAGCCGGCGAGGCAGCGGCCGAGGCTGATGGCGAGCGCCAGCGGCAGATCTTCCGCCACCAGAAGCTGCCAGGCGCGGCGCAGCACCTCCACGGGCGGCGGCAGCAGGCGCGGATCGCCATAGCCGGCGGTGACGGCGCCCTGCCAGGCGGCCAGCAGCAGCAGCGGCAGGACGAGCCCGCGCAGGCGATCGGCTGCGCTCATGCCGCCCGCCAGCGCTGCAGCCGCGCCTCGATCCGCGCCAGGACGGCGTCGAAAGCGAAGCCGATGGCCGCGATGACGAGGATGCCGGCGATGACCAGATCCATCTGGAACATCTGCCGCCCCCAGACCAGCAGATAGCCGAGGCCTTCGGAGGAGGCGAGCAGCTCCACCGCCACCAGCGCCTTCCAGCAGCTCGTCAGCCCGTAGCGCAGCCCGGTGAAGACCGGCGGCACCGCGGCGGGCAGCACCACATGGCGGAGGAGCTGCGCCCGGCTGTAGCGGAAGGCGAGCGCCACCTCCACCCAGCGCTGCGGCACGGCGCGCAGCCCGTCCCGCGTGTTCAGCGTGACCGGCACCAGCGCCGCCTTGGTCAGGATGACGAGCTTCAGCACCTCCTCAATGCCGAGCGGCAGCATCAGCAGCGGCACCCAGCCGATCACCGGCACCTGGGCGATGGCGAGGAAGCTCGGCCGGACATAGGCTTCGAAGCGTGGCGAGAGCGCCATGGCGGTGCCGAGCAGCAGCCCGCCGGCCGCGCCGAGAAGGAAGCCTTGGACCACCCGGCCCATGCTCCAGGCGGCGTGGCTGGCGAGGTCGCCGCTCTCCCACAATTCGCGGAGGGTCAGCCAGACCTCGCCCGGTGCCGGCAGGATGCCGGGCGCGATCCAGCCGCGCTGGGAGGCGATCTGCCAGGCCGCCAGCAGCAGCGCCGGCAGCAGCAGCGCGACGGGCCAGCGCGGCCAGCGGACGCTGCGCGGCGGCGCGGCTTCCGGCAGGCTGAGGGCGAGCGACATCAGGCGGCGATCTCCCGCCCTTCCGCATCGCGTCTGGTCCAGCGGCGCTCCAGCCCCAGCTCCTTCAGCCCGGCTTCCTGGTAGCGCGTGTCGAACCAGCCGCTGGTATCCACGCGCCGCCGCACCAGCCGGTGCTCGAAGGATTGTTCCGCCTGGATGCGGTACTGGCCCTGGAGGAAGTCATCGAGCAGCGGCGAATTGCGGTAGGCCAGCGGCAGGCCGGCGAAATCCTCGCGGTAATTGTCGATGGAGAAGCCGGACTTGCCCCAGATCTGGAACAGCGCCTCGCGGTTCTCCTCCTTGGAGGACCAGTCGGCGGCGCGCAGGAAGCTGGTGATGATGCGGCCGGTCAGCTCGGGGTTCGCCGCCTCGAAGCGCTCCTGCACCAGCACATGGGAATGGCGGCCGAAGGCGGGGTTGTCGCCCTTGGTGGTGTAGACGATCTTGGCGAGGCCACGACGCTGCAGGTCGAACAGCGTCGGGGTGCCGAAGGCGGCGTCGATGTTCTTCGCCGCCAGCGCCGCGTCGGCGGTGGCGAAATCCATGTTCACGGCGCGCAAATCGCGTTCCGCCAGCCCGTTCGCCGCCAGCACCTTGGCGATGACGAGGTGGAGGTTAGTGCCGCGATGCCAGGCGACGTGGCGGCCGCGCAGATCGGCGACGGTCTTGATGTCGCTGTCCGGCGGCACCGCCAGGTAGATCGGATTGTTCACGCCATTGGCCAGGATCAGCTTGGTGCGCAACCCGTTGGCCCGGCCGATCACCGCCGGCAGGTCGCCCTGCAGGGCGAAATCGAGCTGGTCATTGGCCAGGGCCTCGTTCACCGCGGGACCGGCGCCGGCGAAGAAGAACCAGCGCAGCTCGACGTTCTGGCCTTCCTTCGCCAGATCGCGCTCCAGCCAGCCCTCGGCATGGGCGGCGGCGACGAAGGAGCCGCCGGAGAATTGCCGGTTGCCGGCGCCGATGGAGGCGAAGCCGAGCCGCACCACGCGCGGCTGCGCCCGCAGCACATGCGGGGCGAAGAGCGAGGCGGTGGCGGCCGCCAGCACGCTGCGGCGATCGGTGGAGGTCATGCGGCATGCTCCGTCAGGCCGGCGGCGGGGACGGCCGGGCCAGCATCGAGGGTGGCGAGGATTTTTCCGCGCAGTCGGGCGAAGTCCGGATCGGCATGGTCGCGCGGAAGTTCGGGCGGCAGGGCGAAGATGCGGGCGATGCGGCCGGGGCGGGGCGTCATCACCACCACCCGCTCGCCGAGCAGCAGCGCCTCATCCACGTCATGGGTGACGAGCAGGGTGGTGGTGCGCTGGCGCTGCCAGATGCGGCGCAGCTCGCGTTGCAGATGCGCCCGCGTCAGCGCGTCCAGCGCGCCGAAGGGCTCGTCCAGCAGCAGCGTGTCCGGGCGGTTGACCAGGCCGCGGGCGATGGCAGCGCGCTGCGCCATGCCGCCGGAAAGCTGGTGCGGATAGGCGCCCTCGAAGCCGGAGAGGCCGACCAGCGCGATCAGCTCCGTCGCCGTCTGGCGCTTCGCTGGCTTGCTGCCAGGCGCGTTCAGCAGCGCCGCTTCCACATTCTGCGCGACGGTGAGCCAGGGGAAGAGGCGGTGCTCCTGGAAGACGATGCCGCGGGCAAGGCTCGGGCCGCTGATCCGCGCGCCGGCATGCCGCACCTCGCCCTCATCCGGCGTTTCCAGCCCGGCGAAGAGGCGCAGCAGGGTGGATTTGCCGCAGCCGCTGGCGCCGAGGATGGCGATGAACTCGCCCGAGGCAATGTCGAGATCGAGCCCGGCGAGCGCCCGGACCTCGCGCCCGGCGATGGCGAAGCGCTTGCCGACGCCGCGGGCGGTGAGCCACCCGCTGCGATCCTGCTGAAGGGTCATGTTGCGGAGTCCAGGCTGGGCCGACCAGCGCGCGGGCCGATCATGGCGAAAGAGGATGGGGCATTGGGACGCGACCGGAGGTGGCAGGGCGTGAGGAGTGGCGGGTCAGCTCAGCAGCCCCGACAACAGCTTCCTCTCGGTCCCGTCGCGGCGCAGCGCATGTCCGGCCTTTCCGATCCGGCGCCGAAGGGCCGGCGCGGCGTGGCAGTAAATTCACGTCTTGAAATAGGAGTCAAATTCAAAGCACGATTAGTAACGTCATAACCATGAGGCTGGGTGGGATTCCCGCCACGGCCCCACCGCAGGGGAGATCCACCGATGCCCGGCCATCGCCAGCTCAACCTGAACCTCTTCATCTACCCGGACGGCCATCACGAGGCCGCCTGGCGCTACCCCGGCGCGGAGATCGGCCGGCTGACCGATATCGGCTGGTTCCAATCCCTGGCGCAGCAGGCGGAGGCGGCGAAGATGGACGCCATCTTCTTCGCCGACGGACCGGTGCTGGCGGAGAGCATCGAATACGCCCCGCGCTTCCGGCTGGAACCGATCACGCTGCTGGCGGGCATCGCCGCGGCCACCAGCCGCATCGGGCTCATCGCCACCGCCTCCACCACCTATCACGAGCCCTACAACCTGGCGCGGCTCTTCGCCTCGGTGGACCATCAGAGCCGCGGCCGGGCCGGGTGGAACATCGTCACCACCACAAACGACCAGGCGGCGCAGAATTTCGGCCTGGCCGAGCATCCCTCCCATGCCGAGCGCTATGCGCAGGCGCAGGAATTCCTCGAAGTGGTCACCGGCCTCTGGGATTCCTGGGAGGATGACGCGGTGGTGGCGGACCCCGCCAGCGGCCGCTATGCGGACCCGGCGAAGATCCATGCGCTGCACCACAAGGGCCGCTTCTTCCAGGTGCGCGGGCCGCTGAACGCGCCGCGCACGCCGCAGGGGCGGCCGGTCTATGTCCAGGCCGGCTCCTCGGAGGACGGGCGCGGCCTTGCGGCGCGCTGGGCGGAAGCCATCTTCACCGCGCATCAGACGCTGGAGAGCGCCCAGGAATTCTATGCCGACATCAAGGCGCGCGCCGCCGGGCTGGGGCGCCGGCCGGAGCATATCAAGGTGCTGCCCGGCCTCAGCCCCTTCATCGGCGGGACGGAAGCAGAGGCGAAGCGGTTGCAGGCGGAGTTCAACGCGCTGGTGCAGCCCGGCTACGCGCTGAACCAGCTACGGCAGATGCTGGGCGTGGATTTCTCCGGCCATGCACTGGACGCGCCCTTCCCGCGCCATCTGATTGCGCCGGATGCCGCCAGGGCCGTGGCGAGCCGCTTCCAGGTCGTGCTCGGCATCGTGGACCGGGAGAAGCCGACCTTGCGGCAATTGCTGCATCGCCTGGCCGGCGCCCGCGGGCATTTCGTACTGGCCGGCACGCCGGAGCAGATCGCCGATCATATCGAGAGCTGGTTCGCCGGAGGTGCGGCGGATGGCTTCAACATCATGCCGCCCTGGCTGCCCGGCGGCTTCACCGCCTTCGCCGCGGAGGTGATCCCGATCCTGCGCCGACGCGGCCTGTTCCGCGAGGACTACAGCGGTGCCACCCTGCGCGAGCATTACGGCCTGCCGCGGCCGGAGAGCCACTTCGCGGCCGGCGAGGCAAGGTTGGCCTCCTGACCTTGCCTGCCGCCCGCCGCGGATACCGCGCCGGGTGCCTGCCTTCGCGCCGCGTTGCCGCAATATACACTGAGGACAAGCGTTGGTATAACTAGTTGGACGATGAAAGAGCGTTTTGAATTCCCTTCCCCCGAGCCCTGGCGACAGGCCGCGGAGACCGCGGATGCACACGACCCGTCCGGAGCCCGCTTCCCGCTGTTCCGAGGTGCCGGACGTCCGGGCCGCTGAGTGGGCCCGTCTGGTGCTCCTCGACGAGACCTGAGCCACGATGAACATGGCACGCACCTGCGCCGGGCACGCCGCGGGGCTCGCCTGGTCGCCGCGTTACCGCACGGCCACCGGCACCCTGCCACCTTCCTCTGCACCCTGTGTAGCAGCGGGCCTGCCGCGCCACTCGCCATACGTGTTGTGGGCGTTGAGGAAAGAGGTACAGCCCCATGGGGTGGCCGATGACCTCAGTGGGAAACGACGGATCGGTCGTTCCGAGCCGAAAGCCATGACGTGACGTCTTACAGAGACGTTTGTTTTTTTCAGCTTCATCCGCCGATCTCGCCGCCCTTCGACACATCTTGTGCTGCAAGCGCGGCGGACATGCCATCCTGACAGGCAATCTCCATTCACCTGCAGATCGCTGGGCGCGCCGCCCGGTTCAGCGCTTCCGCCAGCCCCGCGACCGCTCGACGAATGGTACCGTTCCCCGCGCTCGCGGATGCGGTCCATGATCTCTGGCGCCTGATCGTACCTCAGCGAGTTGACCCAAATGGTTCGCCGCCAGGCCGATCAGGCCGGCCAGAGCAAGGAGACGGACGATGCGCGTGATGGTGCTCGTGAAGGCCACCGAAGACAGCGAGAAGGGCTTTCGCCCCACGGCCGAGGCATTCGAGGCGCTCGAGGCCATGGGCCGGTTCAATGAGGCGCTGGTCAAGGCCGGCATCATGCGTGCCGCCGACGGCCTCAAGCCCTCCTCCTACGGCAAGCGTATTGCGTTCGATGGTCCCGACCGCACGGTCATCGACGGGCCCTTCGCCCAGCCCCGGGAGCTGGTGGCCGGCTTCTGGCTCTGGGAGGTCAAGGACATGGACGAGGCGGTCGCCTGGGTGAAGCGCTGCCCCAACCCCATGCCGGGACCGAGCGAGATCGAAATCCGGCCGCTATACGAGATGGCCGATCTGCGGCGAGAGCCTGACGCCGAACCGCCCGGCAATCCGTAGCCAGCCGCATGCTTCAGCGCCGCCCCCCGAGGCCTGCCCGGCCACCGGCGCAGGGTCACGCGGCGGCACGGTCGGAGACCGGTCGCCGCCGCAGCGATGCCTCCGTGATCGAGGGCGGCGAATAGGCCGCTCCCTCGAGCGGCGCCACATCGACGCCCGGCGGCACGATCTCGGCGATCCGGTCGAGCAGCTCATCATCCGGCACGACCTCCGCCATCGCGGCCGCTCATGCACCGCGCTGTCAGGCCCGCCCCGCCGCCGCTTCCTGCGCCGCCGGCCGCTCCGCCAGCAAGGCGCGGATCGCCTCGGAAGCCAGCGCCAGCGAAAACGGCTTGGCCAGGAAGCGCGCGCCGCGAACCGATTGCGCCTCTGCCGCGTTGGTGTGCCGGCCGGAGGCATAGACCACCGGCAGGCCCGGCCGCAGCCGCCGCACCGCCCGCGCCAGGGCGAAACCATCGGCGCCGCCCGGCAGATTGATATCGGTCAGCAGGGCGGCGATATCTACCCGTTTCGAGATCAGCTGCAGCGCCGCCTGCGCATCCGGCGCATCCAGAACGTCGAACCCATCATCGCTCAGCGCATCGACCAGCGTCAGCCGCACTAGCACGTCATCTTCCACCACCAACAACACCGGCGTCTTCTTCGGCATATCCCGATCCCTACCCAGCAGCAAAATCCTGCAGCGGGCCTGCCGTTGCGGGCGGAAGGCGTGACGAATGCGTGACGCCTTGCGAGTGAAGGGCAAGCGGGGGCAAGCCGTGCCGCCGGCACGGGCCATGACGGGCGGCAATGGGTCAGGCGGTGGGCGCGTGGCGCCCGGGCCGGTTCAGGGCGCTTCGGCCACTTCCAGCAGGGCGGCGCCGCTACGGCGGATGCGGGCCATTTCCACCGGGGAGCAGCCGGCATCTGGCAGCAGGTTCGAACCGGGGGCGGTGACCTCCAGCTTGGCGCGGACCCGGCACATGACGCGGCGGGTGGAGGCGGGGGAGCCGCCATGCCAGCGGCGCAGCGCCTCCGCCCAGCTTCCCGTCTCCGTGTACCAGCGGCGCAGCAGCCCGCCGGCCCAGTCGGCGGAGCGGACGGGGTCCAGCGGCCAGTCGGCGCCGCGCGCATGCACCCTGGCGTTCACCTGCACGCAGCCGGCCATGACGGAGCGGCTCGGCGCCGCGCCCAGCAGCAGCGCCCGGGCGGCGGCGAAGTCGTGCGGGAAGTAGGACCGGCCGCCGATATTCAGCGCATGGGCGTGCAGCCCGCTTTCCGAAAGCGCGATGGCCACCAGCAGCCCTTCCGGCAGGCCATGTACCTGCTCGGCGCGGCGGGCGGCGGCCAGGCAGGCGGCCTGGGGGCTGAGCCGGACCAAGGCGGGCTCGGCCGGCGGCAGCAATTCCTGCGGCGCATCCGGCAGGCGTGGTGCCCGCACCGGCTGCGCCTGGGCGATCTGCTGGACCTGGTGCGGCGGCTGCGCCGGGGCGTGGCTGGCCAGCGGGCGCAGGTCTCCCGCAACCGCGCCGCCTCCTGCGACGTTGCTTCCGGCCTGGGCCGTCCCCATGGGCAGGATCAGCGGCGTGACCAGCAGGGCTGCCATCCAGGCAGGCCGGTAACGTCGTGCCGCGGGCGCGGCCCTGGCTCCTTGCCCCGGGGTGAGGGCGCCCCGCGCAACGCGCGGGAACGCCGCTGAGGGTAGCCGGGGATACCCCGCCGGCATGCCATTCGCGGACGTCATGTCACCCCCGTAGCGTGCTTTGAAAAAAACAGCAACCTCTGGTGAGCGGAGCGCCGGGAGTGTCGGCAAGGCAGCACGCATAGGCCAACATGCCGTGCCGCAAACGGAATACAAAGTCGAAGGGCTGGTAAGTAGTCCCGCGACTCTTGCTTTACGTATTCAGCCGTCTTTCTTGTTTGCCTGGCTTTCGTCCTGGCGGCAGGGGGTGGCGAGGCGGGGAATTATGGCGGCAAGAAGGCAGGATGGCCGGCGCCGAAAAGGGGTGGCGGGCGCCTTCCCGGCGGCCCAGAGTGGGCCGATCGCCGCCGCTGGATCCTTCGCCATGCGCCGCATGCCTCGCCGCGCCCTCACCCTCGCCAGCCTGGCCCTTGCCCTGCCCGCGCAGGCCGCCGGCTATCCGGAGGCGCCGGTCACCCTGGTGGCGCCCTTCGCGGCGGGGGGCGCCGCGGATCTCGCCGCCCGCACCCTCGCCCGCTTCGCGCCCCGCCATTTGCCCAACCCCGCCGCCGCCATGCTGGTGGAGAACCGCCCCGGCGCCTCCGGCGCGCTGGGCACGCAATTCGTCGCCCGGGCGGCGCCGGACGGGCAGACCCTGCTGCTGGCGCGGGTTTCCGCCGCCGCCATCCTGCCGGCGCTGGATCCCCGCACCCCCTATGCCTGGGACGGGTTCAGCATGCTCGGCCTGCTGGATGAGAACCCCTTCGTGGTCTGCGTCCGCACCGATGCGCCCTGGGCGGATTTCGCCGCGCTGCTGACGGCGCTGCGGGAACAGCCGGGGCGGCTCAGCTTCGCCACCTCCGGGCCGGCGACCTTGCTCGACCTCGGCGTGCGGCACATCTTCGCGACCGCCGGGCTGCCGCTGGATGCCGGGGTCGCGAAGCCCTATCGCGGCGGCGGGGAGGCGGTGGCGGCGCTGGCGGCGGGGGAGGTGGAGTTCCTCGGCAATAACCTTTCCGACACGCTGAGGGCGATCCGCGCCGGGACGCTACGGGCGCTGGTGGTGGGGCTGCGGCGGGAACGCCATGTGGCGCTGCCCCAGGTGCCGAATGCGCGGGAGGTGGAGTTCGAGGCGCTGGCGGAGATCACCGGCTGGAGTGCGCTTTATGCCCCGGCTGGCCTGGCGCCTGCGGTGCAGCAGGCCTGGGTGGCGGCGCTGTCGGCGCTGCGCGGGGATGCCGGCTGGATGGCGGCGACCCGCGCCCTGGGCAGCTACCCCCGGCTGCTGGCGCCGGAGGAGACCCGCGATTATGTCCGCGCCCAGGTCGCGCTCTATCGCGATCTCGGCCGGCGGCTGGGGCTGATTTGAGATCCCCGTGGCGTCGCTGCGCGACGTCACGGGGCCCGGGAGGGGGCGCTGGACGACCGATGCCTCGCAAAGCCGGCCGCTTTAGGGCAACGGGCCGCGCGTCGGAGGCGCCGGGTTGTACGCCAGGCCTTCGTGAGTCCCTCGGGTCTCCGGGTGGGCGGCGTGGGTTGCGGCTTGCCAAGCCGGAAGGACCGCTTAGCCTGGACGCAAACGGAGACCTTCCCCATGGACGGAACCACCCAGATCGAGACGGGCAAGCACGCCGCCCTGGTGGCGCGCTACGGTGAGGCGGCGGTGCCGCCGGCCGGGCCCTGGAACGCCATCATCGCGCATCTGCTCAGCCACCGCTCCATCCGCGGCTACAAGCCGGACCCGCTGCCGGAGGGCACGCTGGAGACGCTGATCGCCGCGGCGCAATCCGCCGCTACCTCCTCCAATTTGCAGACCTGGTCCGTGGTGGTGGTGGACGATCCCGCCAAGCGCGCCGTGCTGGCCGAGGTGGCGGGCGGCCAGAAGCACATCCTGCAATGCCCGCTCTTCCTCGTCTTCCTCGCCGATACCTCGCGCAATGAGCGCCTCGGCATCGCGGCGGGGCATCCGCTGGAGGGGCTGCCCTTCCTCGAGACCTTCCTGGTCGCGGCCATCGACGCCGCGATGGCCGCGCAGAACGCCGTGGTGGCGGCGGAGGCGCTCGGCCTCGGCACCGTCTATATCGGCGCGCTGCGCAACGACGTGGTGCGGGTGGCGGAGACGCTGGGCCTGCCGCCGGGCGCCGTCGGCGTGTTCGGCCTCTGCGTCGGCTATGCGGCGCAGGAGGCGGAGATCAAGCCGCGCCTCGCCCAGGGCGCCATCGTGCACCGCGAGGTCTATGACGCCGCCAACGAGCCAGCGCATCGCGCCGCCTATGACGAGCTGCTCGGCGCCTATTCGAAGCGCAATGAGATGAGCGCGGATACCTGGACGCAGCGCGTCATCAGCCGTAACGGCACGGTGAAGTCGCTGCGCGGGCGCGACCTGCTGAAGAGCGCGCTGAACAGGCTGGGCTTCCCGCTGCGCTGATGCCTGCAAGGCCGCCGTGCATTTTCGCGCGGCGGCTGGGGCGTGCGGTGCGTCGGACGCCCGCCACGGCCGCGAACGGCAGCGGGCCATCCGGTCCGGAAGCAGCGCGGCCCGACCGGCGATGCACCGGCGTCGGGGCGGGCTGGCCGAAGCCTGCCTCGGCCTCGCCGCGGCAGGCTGTGGAGGCGAGGGCCGAAGAGCCATTCCGGTCTTCCTGCGAAGACGCGCGGCGACGTCGCGGGCATGATTTCGTGAAAGATCAGCGACCGTAATCGACACTGTACATGCCGCCGCCGCCGGGCACGAGGCGCGGCATACCGCCGCTCGCGGTCGGGCGCGTCATGCTGGTGTCATAGGTGATCTCCAGCATGCCGTTGACATTCTCCACCCGCACCACGCGGGCGGATCGGGTGGTGTCCTTGTCGGCGTCGAACATCAGCTCCGCCACCGTGCCGCTGTCGCCGATCATCACGTGGCGGATGACGGTGTTGCCGAGCCGGGCAACGGGAAGCTGCAGGCGCCCCCCAGGCTGCAGCGCCGCCGGCACTGCTTGGGCAAGGGCGGGCAGGGCGGCGAGCGACAGGGCGGCGGCGAGGATGCCGGCTTTGACCATGGTTCTCTCTCGTGTGCATGGGCCACGGAGGCTTTTCGTCGCCTGTCGCCGGGACGTTACGCGGCGCCTCGCCGGCAGGGCGGTCAGGCCGCTTCGGCCACCACCACGCGCCGCCGCGCCGGCATCGCGCCGACCGGGATCAGCTCGGAAAAATCCTTCACCGCTTCCATCATCGTCACCCCGGCAAAGCCCGGGCAGATGCGGCTGCCGAGCCTTTCCCACCCGCCGGCGCCACGCAGCAGCAGCCGGTTGTGGAAGGGCGGGACGAACAGCGCCGCCTCCCGCCGCGCCACGCGGAACATCTGCCGGCGCAGCAGCGCATCGAGCTGCACGGTGGAATAGGGGTGGCCATGGCCGAAGGGGGTGCGTTCCAGATGCGCCCAGAGGCCGAGGCGGTTGGGCGCCACCACCAGCAGCCGCCCGTCATCCTTCAGCACCCGCCAGGCTTCCCGCAGCAGGCGGCGGGAATTCTCCGCATGTTCCAGCCCATGCACCAGCAGGATGCGGTCGAAGGACAGGTCCGGGAAGGGCAGTGCATCCTCCGCCCCGACGGCGGTGGAGGAGGCGCTGCGGCGCGGCCAGCGCCAGCGGGGGAATTGTTCCGGCACCAGGGCTATGCAGCGCGCCGCTTCGGCTTTCCACAGCCGCAGGAAGGGGCTGGCATAGCCGAGCCCCAGCACGGCCCGGCCCGGCAGGGCGGGCCAGAGGGCGCGCAGCTTCTCCCGCAGCAGCCTGGCGGTCACCAGGCCCGCTGGGGTGGCGTAGAAATTCGCCAGGCCGTGGACCTCGTCGCGCATGCGGGGGATATAGGACGGACCGTGCCTGGTTTTCACTCTCCGGCCAGATTTTCCGGGGGGCGTGGCCGCGGCGCAGCACCATGTCCGGGCGGGCAGCCCGCCCGCGACGTCCCCTGGAGCGGGATGGATTGAGCTTCGCTCATCCATCCCGCTCCAGGGATTTGTTTGATCGCGTGATTCACGGTTGGGTTGAGCCAACCTCGACCGATCACGCCCTAGAGGAGAGAGCCCATGCCGGTTTCGGTTCAAGCCATCCCCTGCCTGTCCGACAATTACGCCTGGGCGTTGCAGGACGCCGCCACCGGCACCACCGCCATCTGCGACCCCGGGGAGGCCGGGCCGATCATTGCCGCGCTGGAGGCGATGGGCGGGCGCTGCGACCTGATCCTGCTGACCCACCACCATGGCGACCATGTCGGCGGGGTGGAGGAGGTGCGGGCGCGGTTCGGTGCCAGGGTGGTGGGGGCGAAGGCGGATGCGCACCGGCTGCCGAGGCTGGATGCGGCGCTGGCGCCAGGAGAGAAGGTGGTGGTGGGGGCGACGGAGGGCGTCGTCATCGACACGCCGGGCCATACGGTGGGGCATATCGCCTTCCACTTCCCGGAAGGGCATGTGCTGCTCTGCGGCGACACGCTGTTCTCGCTGGGCTGCGGCCGGTTGATCGAGGGGGATGCGGGGATGATGTTCCGCTCCCTCGCCGCGCTGTCGGCGCTGCCGGATGCGACGCTGGTGTGCTGCGGCCATGAATACACCGAGAGCAATGCGCGCTTCGCTCTGACGGTGGAGCCGGAGAATGCCGCGCTGGTGGCGCGGGCGGCGGAGGCGAAGGCGCAGCGCGCGGCGGGGAAATTCACCGTGCCGACGACGATGGCGGAGGAGAAGGCGACGAATCCCTTTGTCCGCGCGAAGGATGTGGCGCGGCTGGCGGAGATTCGCAGCGCGAAGGATAATTTCCGCTGATCGCGGTCGTCCGCGCTCGGCTCCTGGATGCCGCCTGTGGTGGCGGCCATCCGGCTGCTGATCCGGTCGGCACCGGCCGCGGCAGGGCGCGGTGAACCTCCGCGACCCTTCGCTGCCGGCGGAGGCGGTGATCGCGGCGCTTGGCCTGCAGCGGCATCCGGAGGGCGGGCATTACCGCGAGATCTGGCGGGAGACGCCGCCGGGCGGCGGGCGCGGGGCGGGGACGGCGATCTACTACCTGTTGGCGGCGGGCGAGCGCAGCCACTGGCACCGCGTGGATGCCGCGGAGGCCTGGCACTGGTATGGCGGCGCGGCGCTGGAATTGGCGCTTTCCGCGGATGGCGTCGCGGTGGAGCGGCGGCTGCTGGGCCCTGACCTCGGCGCGGGCCAGGCGCCCTTCGCGCTGGTGCCGGCCGGCGTCTGGCAGGCAGCACGGCCGCTTGGCGGCTGGGTGCTGGTGGGCTGCACCGTCAGCCCGGCCTTCGAATTCACCGGATTCGAGATGGCGCCGCCGGACCTCCTCCCGCTCGCGTAAGCGAAGGCGCTGACAGTGCCTTCGACGGCGGCGGGCTCCCCGCGAAGCTTGCTTCGCGGGGTGTCGGGCGAAGGCAACCATTGCCCGAGGCCACGGTGCTGCAAGCGAATCAAGGCCGGAGCCGCGCGTCACGCCGAAGGCGTGCTATTCGCACGAAGCGCGGTGCGGCGAAGCCGCAGCCGTGACTCGCTTGCAGCACCGTGGCTGGCGCGAGGGAAGCGCTCGACGCAGTCGAGCGCGCAGGGCGCCCGGACTGACGGCCAGGAGCGGTGCGGATGCCAGGCGTTGCGGTGCCTGGCCGCGGCAGAGGGTGTGCGGCGCTACAGCCCTGTGGCGGCGTGCCGATGCGTGCGCGCCTGCTCAACCCCGCCGGAGATTCCACAGGAACGGGTTCGGGCCTTGCAGCACGCCCGTCAGATCCGCGCGGAAGGCCGTGCGCAGGCGGAACAGGCCGGTGGGCGCGAAGGGCACGCTTTGCCATGCGGCCTCCTGCAACGCCGCCATCGCCGCCGCCTGCGCCGCCGGATCCGGCGCCGCGATCCAGCGCTGCACCGCCGCCTCGCTCGCCGCATCCGTGGGCCAGCCGAACCAGGCGGCCTCGCCATGGCCGCGGATGATGGGGCTGACCGCGGGGTTGGCGATGGCCGCCGCCGGGAAATTCGTGTTGTGCAGGTTCCACCCGCCCTGCGCGGGCGGCGCCTTGTTGGCGCGGCGGGCGATGGTCGTCGCCCAGTCGCTCTCCACCAGCTCGATATTCGCCCCGAGCCGGCGCATCAGGTCCGCGGTGACGCGGCCCTGCATCGTCACCGCGGGGAAATCCGTCGGGTTCACCAGCACGATGCGCTCGCCGCGATAGCCGGCATCACGCAGCGCCGCGCGGGCGCGCTCCATCGCCGCCTCGCCGCGCGGCGCCGGCGGGAACTCCTTCACCCCTGGCAACCCGCAGGGGAAGACGGCGTGGCATTCGCGCCAGTCATCCGGCAGAGCGACCGCGCTCATGTAATCCGCCTGCACCAGCACGTCGCGAATGGCGCGGCGCACAGCGACATCGTTGAAGGGCGGATGCAAATGGTTGAAGCGGAGGAAGCCGAGGAAGCCGTTCGGGTCATAGACCTGGGTGCGGAGGTTGCGGTCGCGCGCCAGCACCGGCACCAGATCCGGCAGCGGGTATTCGATCCAGTCGATCTCGCCGGTCTGCAGCGCGGCGGCGGCCGTGCCGCCATCCGGAATCCACACCAGCTCCAGCCGCTCGAAATGCACGCGCTTGCCGCCGGCGGCGGCCTCGGCGGGTTCGTCGCGCGGGACGTAATCCGGATTACGGGCATAGGCGGCGCGGCTGCCCTGGACGAATTCGCCAGGCAGGAAGCGCCAGGGGCCGCTGCCCACCATGCCCTCCACGCCGATCGGGCGGTCCGGCGGCGTGGTGGCGATGCGGGCCGGCATGATGAAGGCCGGGCTGGCGGCGGGCTTGGCCAGCGCGTCCAGCAGCGCCGGGAAGGGGCGGTGCAGGCGGATGACGACCACCCGGTCCTCCGGCGCCTGCCACTCCGCCACGGCGCGCGCCAATACCTGGCCGAAGCCGTCCCGCACTGCCCAGCGTTGCAGCGAGGCGATGCAGTCCTGCGCCGTCACCGCCGCGCCGTCGTGGAAGCGCAGCCCCTCGCGCAGCCTTATGGTCCAGGCGAGGCCATCGGCGGAAACCTCGTGCCCCGCGGCCATCTGCGGCCGCGGGCGAAGCTGCGCGTCGCAGCCATAGAGCGTGTCGAACACGCAGAAGCCATGGGTGGTGGCGATGGTGGTGGGGTTCAGGATGGGGTCCAGCACCGCCGGCGCCGCCTGCGGCATGAAGCGCAGGGTGCGGGCGCGGACGGATTGCGCAATGCCGGGCAGCGGCAGCAGGCTGGCGACGGCCAGCAGCGTGCGGCGGTGAAGCACCTCTCATCCTCCCCTTCGGGCGAAGGGGGCCGTTGCGCCGGCGCTCCGGCACCACGGTCACCATCCCTTCGCCGGTCCTAACCGGATCAGGTTCCACGGGTCGCGGCCTCGCCGCCTCTCAGCTCCGCACGGAGCTCCCCAGGTGTCCGTTGCGAGGATGAGCCGCCCCGGCGCGGCGCGCAAGTTTGCCGGCCGCCGCCGCACCGCCCATACTGGCGGCAACGCCAGCACCCGGCGGACGCCACCGCACGGGATACAGATCATGGACACAAACGCCGCGCCGCTGCTGCGCGCCCGCCCGCTCGGCCCCACCTTCGGCGCCGAGCTTTCCGGCCTGACCGTCAGCGGCGAGATCGGTGCGGCGGAGCTCGCCGCCTTCCGCGAGGCGCTGCACCGCTACGGCGTGGTGCTGATCCGCGGCGTGGCGAATGACCCGGCGGCGCAGGTGGCGTTCAGCCGCCGCCTCGGCCCGCTGGAGCACCATGCGGCGGCGAAGGCGGTGCATCCGCAGCACGCGGAGATCTTCTGCGTCGGCAATTACCGCGGCGAGGGCATCACCGCCAATTTCGCCCGCGGCGTGGAGCAATGGCATGCCGACAGCAGCTACCGCGAGGTGCCGAGCCTCGCCTCGCTGTTCTACGGCGCCATCTGCCCGCCGGAAGGGGGCGAGACCTGGTTCCTCGATGCCGTCGCCGCCTATGCGGAGCTGCCGGAGCGGCTGAAGGCCGAGCTGGAGGGCAAGATCGGCGTGCACGACCTCGGCACGCTGAGCGAGTGGAACCACCGCCACACGCCGGACCGGCTGCCGATGACGCAGGAGGCACGGCTGCGCTGGCCGCCGGTGCCGCATCCCCTGGTGAAGACCCATCCGGTGACGGGGAAGCGGACGCTGTTCATCTGCCCCGCCGTCATCAGCCATGTGGAGGGCATGTCGCCGGAAGCGGGCCGCGCGCTGATCGAGGAGGTGATGCAGCATGCGACGCAGGAGCGCTACATCTACCGCCACCAGTGGCAGGCGGGGGACCTGGTCGCCTGGGACAACCGCGCCACGCTGCACACGGCGAGCCTGTTCGACCACACGAAATATACCCGGCTGATGTTCCGGACGACGGTGGCGGGGGAGGCGGCCTAGGCCGGCGCATTCCCTCCCTCGCCGGGGGGGAGGGTCAGGGTGGGGGTGGTGGGCTCCGAAGCGCCTGTGCTTGCGGCGCCGTGCACCCCCGCCCCGCAGAGCGGAGGAAGGAGAATGCATAGCTCCCGCCGCAACGGACGCTGCCCGGTGCCCTGACGCGGCTTTGCCGCGTCAGGCTGTGCGAGGCGGTGGGCGGTCAGCGACTCCCGGGGTCCCCATGGCGTTGCGCAGCAACCTCATGGGGAATGAGGCACCCCCTTGCTCGTGCTGTACTCGAAATGCAGCGCCTCGCCCGGGAAGACGCGCGGGTGGATGGCATGCGCCGCCATCGCCGCCTCGGCGAAGCCCTGCAGGATCAGCTTCAGCTTCCCCGGATAGGTCGCGATGTCGCCCACCGCATGCACCCCGGGCAGGTTCGTCTCGCAGGTGGCGGGCGTGACGCCGATATGGCTGCGCTCCAGCCCCAGCCCCCATTCGGCGATCGGGCCGAGCTCCATGGAAAGTCCGTAGAAGGGCAGCAGGTAGTCGGCCGGCACCACCCTGGTGTCGCCCTTCAGCGTCGCCAGCGCCACGCCGGTCAGCGTCGCGCCGTCGCCTTCCAGCCCGTGGAGCTGGTAGGGGATGGCCATTTCCAGCTCGCCCCGCGCCGCCGCTTCGTCCAGCCTTGCGGCGCTTTCCGGGGCGGCGCGGAATTTCGGGCGGCGATGCACCACCGTCACCTTCGCCGCGATCTCCTTCAGGCTCAGCGCCCAATCCACCGCGCTGTCGCCGCCGCCGGCGATGACCACGCGCTTGCCGCGGAATTCCTCCCGCTTCGCCACCAGGTAGCGCACCGCGCCGCTCGCCTCGTACCCCGCCAGCCCATCCAGCGGCGGCCGGTTCGGCCCGAAGGCGCCGGCGCCGGCGGCGATGATGACGGCCTTGCACCGCACCACATCGCCGGCGGAGCTCCCCAGCTCCCAGCCGCCCTCCATCTGCCGCAGCCGCTCCACCCGCCGCCCCAGCAGGTAGAGCGGGGCGAAGGGTGCCGCCTGGGCTTCCAGCTTCTCGATCAGCTCGCCGCCTCCGATGGCCGGGTGGGCGGGGATGTCGTAGATCGGCTTCTCCGGATAGAGCGCGGTGCATTGCCCGCCGATCGCGTCCAGCGCGTCGATCACCACGCTGCGCATGCGCAGCATCCCGCATTCGAACACCGCGAACAGCCCGACCGGGCCGGCCCCGATGATCGCCACATCCGTCTCGACCGTCACGCCGGAGGCGCCGAGGCCGGGCAATTCCGCCATCTCTCGCAATCCCTGATCCGGGGGCCTGCATCTAGCCCCTGCGGCGCTCCGGACCAAGGGCGGGCCGGCCCGGGCTTGCGGCCGCCGCGGCGGGCTGTGCAAATGGCTGCGTGTCCAACCGATCGTTTCGCCACCCGCCCCGCCACGGCCCGAGGATTCCCGCCGCCCCCATGGCCCCCCCGATCACGGTGACGCTGCCGGACCTCGCCGCCACCGCCGCCCTGGCCGCCCGCCTGGCCCCGGCGGCGCGGCCGGGCGATGCGCTGCTGCTGGCAGGCCCGCTCGGCGCCGGGAAAAGCGCCTTCGCCCGCGCCTTCCTGCGCGCCGCCGCTGGCGACCCGGCGCTGGAAGTGCCTTCCCCTAGCTTCACCCTGGTGCAGAGCTACGACCTGCCCGGCGGGGTCCCGGCGCATCATTTCGACCTCTACCGCCTCGCCGGCCCTGCCGAGGTGCCGGAGCTGGGCTGGGAGGAAGCGCGGGAGGGCATCGTGCTGGTGGAATGGCCGGAGCGGCTGGGGGAGCTGGCCCCGGCGGAGGCGCTGCGCATCACGCTTTCGCCCGGCGCGGCGGAGGCGGCCCGCATCGCCCGGCTGGAAGGCTGGCCGGACCGGCTGCCCGCCCTGCTGGCCGGGTTGCCGGTTGGGCTCCCGGGCGCATGAGGCACCCGGACCCTTTCCTCGCCGCCCATGGCTATGCGGCGGCGGAGCGCGAGGCGCTGCCGGCCGATGCCAGCCTGCGCCGCTACACCCGCCTGCTGGGCGGCCCCCGCCCCGCCCTGCTGATGGATGCCCCGCCGCCCGAGGATGTCCGCCCCTTCGCCCTGCTCGCCCGGCACCTGCTGGCGGCCGGCCTCTCCGTCCCCGCCATCCTGGCCGAGGACGAGAAGGCCGGCTTCCTGCTGATCGAGGATTTCGGCGAGGCCAACCATGCCTCCCTGCTGGACCAGGGCGCCAACCCCCTGCCGCTCTACGAGGAAGCCGCCGAGGCGCTGGCGGCGCTGCATGGCGTGGCGCCGCCCCCGGGCCTGCCTTCTTGGGATTCGGCGGCGATGTCCCGCGCCACCGCCGCCACCTTCCTCGACTGGTGGTGGCCGGCCGCCTTCGGCCGCGCCGCGCCCGAGCAGGTGCGGGTGGAGCTGGACGCGGCGCTCGGCGCCATGCTGGCGCCCTTCGCCGGCGCGCGGGGCTTCGTCCACCGGGATTATTTCCCCGCCAACCTCATGCGGCTGACTGATCGGCAGGGGCCCCGCCGCACCGGCATCCTGGACTTCCAGGATGCCGCGCTGGGCCACCCGGCCTACGACCTGGTCTCGCTGGCGGAGGATGCCCGGCGGGTGGTGGCGCCGGAGGTGCGGCGGGCGGCGATCGCCCGCTATTTCGCGGCGCGGCCGGGGCTGGACCGGGGGGAATTCCTCGGCGCCATGGCGGCGCATGGGGCGCAGCGGCATCTGCGGGTGGCGGCGCTCTGGGTGCGGCTGGCGGTGCGCGACGGCAAGCCGGGCTATCTGCGCTACGGGCCGCTGTGCTGGGGGCTGCTGGCGCGCTCCCTCTCCCAGCCCGCTTGCGCACCCTTGCGGGAATTCCTCGACCGTCACGTGCCGGAGGAGATGCGGCGCAACCCGCCGCCGGAGCTGGGCTGAGGCGGATCGGCGCCGTTGCCGGCGCCCGGCAAGGCGACGGCCGCCCGACGGATCGCGCGAGGCCGGGCCGCCCGCCGGCCTGCCGCGCCTTGAACCGGAGGGAGGGGCCAGGCGCGTCGCGCTGAGCAGGGAAGCCGACCCGGCCCGATCGATGCCGTGCGGCGCCGGGTCGGCTGCCAGCCTGCCCTGCAGCGAACCCAGGTAGGGAGGGGCTGGCGCGCCCGGCGCCGGCCGACCCCGGCCCGGTCGGTGCCATTGCCGGGCCGCCCGCCTGCCTGCCTCCCGTGACCTCGGGCGAGGTGGGGCCGGGCGCCCGGGGCTGGGCAGGATGCCGATTCCCCGAGCGCTCGGTCCGGGCCGTCCCCGGCCTGCCCTGTCGGGAATCGAGCTGGGCTGGGTGCGCCCGGTGCCGGGCAGGGAAGCCGACTCCGACCGGGTCGATGCCGTGCGGCGCCGAGCCGGCCCGTCCCCGACCATCGAGCCCCGTCGCCGTCCGGCGATATCGCTCCCGCCGCCGGCGCTGGCCCGGTTCCCGTGCGGCGGCGGCTGCTCTA
Organism: Siccirubricoccus phaeus; assembly: GCF_008360935.1. Lineage (GTDB taxonomy): Bacteria > Pseudomonadota > Alphaproteobacteria > Acetobacterales > Acetobacteraceae > Siccirubricoccus > Siccirubricoccus phaeus. The sequence goes on along the minus strand of NZ_SRXO01000018.1, from coordinate 67,327 downwards.
GGGTGCGGCCCGGCCATCCCGCCCCCCCTCGGCGGGACGGGCCGGCCTCCCCCGTTCCCTCGCCCCTGACTTCCGGAGCGCGCCCCCCTGACCACCCCGACCCATGCCATGGTGCTCGCCGCCGGCCTTGGCCAGCGGATGCGGCCGCTTACCGAGACCACGGCCAAGCCGCTGCTCACGCTTCAGGGGCGCAGCCTGCTGGACCAGGCGCTGGACCGGCTGGAGGCGCAGGGCGTCACCCATGCCGTGGTCAACGCCCATTGGCGGGCGGAGAAGGTCGCCGCCGCCGTCGCCACCCGCAGCGCCCCCGCCATCACCTTGCAGCGGGAGGAGGCGTTGCTGGAGACCGGCGGCGGCGTGGCCCGCGCCCTCCCCCTGCTGGGTGCCGAACCCTTCTTCGTGGTGAATGGCGACAGCTTCTGGCTGGACGGCCCCACCCCTGCTTTGGCCCGACTCGCCGCCGGCTTCGACCCGGCGCGGATGGATGCGCTGCTGCTGCTGGTCCGCGCCGCCCAGGTGGAGGGCGAGATCGGCCGCGGCGATTTCCTGATGGACCCGCTCGGCCGGCTGCGGCGGCCGAAGGAGCGGGAGCTGGCGCCCTATGTCTTCGCGGGCGTGCAGATCCTGGCCCCCGCCCTGTTGGCCGGTGCGCCGGAGGGTCCCTTCAGCCTCAACCTTCTCTACGACCGCGCCATCGAGGCCGGGCGGCTCTACGGCCTGGTGCATGACGGCGTCTGGTTCCACCTCTCGACACCCGCCGATCTGGACCGGGCCGAGGCGGCGCTGCATGCCGGGCTGGCGAAGGCGCTGTTCTGACATCCCCATGACGTCGCCCCCATGACGTCGCCGCGCGCCGTCACGGGGCCGGAGTCGTGCCTGGACGGCGCCGCGCATGGCAGCCGCGGCAAGGGCAGGGCAACAGGCGGCGACATCCCGTCCGGCGCGCTCTAGAATGGCCGCGATGCGCCTGTTCGATATCCCCGCGCACCTGCCTTTCCTCGACTGCCTGGCGGAAGGCGTGCTGCGCGCCATGCCCGGCGAGGCGCCGGAGCGCCTCTCCCGCGTCACCATCCTGCTGCCGACTCGGCGTTCCGCCCGGGCGCTGCGGGTGGCTTTCCTCCGCGCCGCCGTCGCGCCGGAGGCGCGCGGGGCCTTTTCCGGCCAGGCCCTGCTGCTGCCGCGCATGCGGGCGCTGGCGGGGCTTTCCACCGAGGATGCGGACGAGCTGGCGCTGCCCGCTTTGCTCGACCTGCCGCCGGCGGTGGAGCCGTTGCGCCGCCAGGCCGTGCTGGCGGGCTTCGTCATGCGCCTGCCGCGCGACCGCGGCGGGCCGACCTCGCCGGAGCAGGCCTGGTCCCTGGCCGGGGCGCTGGCCACCCTGTTCGACGAGATCGCGCTGGAGGAGCGCGACCTGGCCCTGCTGGCGGAAAGCGCCCCCGAGGCGCTGAACGAGCATTGGCTGGAGCGCCTGGCGAAGCTGGTGCCGGAAACCCATGCGGCGCATTGGCAGATCACCCTCGCCTTCCTCCGCGGCGTCATGGCGGCGTGGCAGCATTGGCTGGAGACGGAGGGCTTGCTCGATATCGGCATGCGCCGCGCCCAGGCGCTCAGGGTGCAGACCCTGGCCTGGCAGCAGGACCCGCCGCCCGATCCGGTGATCGCTGCCGGCATCGGCGTCGGCGGCACCATCCCGGCCGCCGAGGCGCTGCTGAAGGTGATCGCCCGGGATCTGCCGCAGGGCGCGGTGGTGCTGCACGGGGTGGATCAGGATTCGGCCGATCAGGTCTGGGACGCCATCGCCGAGGCGCCGACCCATGCCTATTGCGGCCAGCAAAGGCTGCTCCGGGCGCTGGGCGCGATGCGGGAGGATGTGCGGCGCTGGCCGGGCTGCGACCACGCCGCGCCGGGCGTGCCGGCGGAACGCCCCGCCTTGCTCGGCATGGCGCTGCGCCCGGCGGCCGGCCTGCCCGCCTGGCAATCCCGCCGGCCGGATCGCTGGCGGGCGGCGATGCAGGGGCTGACGCAGCTCGTCGCGCCGGAGGCGCAGACCGAGGCGGTCGCCATCGCCCTGACTCTGCGTGAGGCGCTGGAGGACCCGAAGGCCAGGGCGGCGCTGGTGACGCCGGACCGCGACCTGGCGCGGCGCGTCACCGCGGAACTCGCCCGGCATGGGGTGACGGCCGATGATTCCGCCGGCGAGCCCCTGGCCCAGACCCCCGCCGGCGCCTTCCTCCGCCTGCTGGCGGAGGCGGTGGCCAGCGATTTCGCGCCGGTGCCGCTGCTCTCCCTGCTGAAGCACCCGCTTTGCGCCGGCGGCTGGTCGCGCGGCCGCTGGGTGGGGGCGGTGCGGCGGCTGGAGCGCGCGGCGCTGCGGGGCGCCCGGCCGGCGCCGGGCCTCGCCGGGCTGCGCGCCGCCGCCGCGTCCGGCTTCGCCGGGCGGGACCGGGAGGAGGCGGGGCTGGCCGAGGTGACGGCGCTGCTCGATGCGGTGGAGACGGCGCTCGGCGCCTTCACCGCCCTGCCGGAGGGCGTGGCCAGGCCCCCCGCCGAGCTGCTGGCCGCCCATCTCGCCGCCGCCGAGGCGCTGGCGGCGAGCGAGGACCGCGCCGGCGGCCTCCGCCTCTATGCGGGGGAGGAGGGGGAGGCGCTGGCCTCCCACCTCGCCGCCCTGGCGCCGGCCATGGCGGCGCTGCCGCCGCTTTCGCCTGCGTCCTGGCCGGCCCTGTTCGACGCCACCATGGACGGCGCCGCGGCCCCCTCCATCCGCGGCTCCCGCGGGCGCGACCATGGGCCGCATCCACGCGTAGAGATCCTCGGCCTGCTGGAAGCCCGGCTGCTGAATTTCGACCTGGTCGTGCTGGGGGCGCTGGACGAGACGATCTGGCCCCTGGCGACCGATCCCGGCCCCTGGATGAGCCGCCCGATGCGCCGGGATTTCGGCCTGCCGGAGCCGGAGGCGCGGATCGGCCGGGTCTGCGCCGATTTCCTGCTGGCCGCCTGCGCGGCACCGCGGGCGGTGCTCTCCCGCGCCGCGCGGCGGGGCGGGGCACCCACCGTGCCGGCGCGCTGGCTGACGCGGATCGAGACCTTCCTCGACGGCCAAGGCGGGCTGAAGCTGGCGGCGAGCCCGGCCCTCGGCTGGGCGGCGCGGCTGGATCGGGCGGAGCTTGTAACGCCCTGCGTCCGGCCCTCGCCCCGCCCCGCTTTGGCGCAGCGGCCGACGCGGCTTTCGGTGACCGAGGTGGAGACGCTGATCGCCGACCCCTACGCCTTCTACGCCCGGCGGGTGCTGCGCCTCTCGCCGCTGGACCCGCTGGATGCGGAGGCGGGGGTGCTGGATTACGGCAACCTCGTGCACGCGGCGCTGGCCGGCTTCGTCCGGCGGCTTTCCGCCCAGCCCTGGCCCGGGGCGGATGCGGCGAGCGCGATCTGGGAGGAAGCGGCCGCGCTGGCGCTGGCAGAGGCGGCGCCGCGCCCCGGCCTCGCCGCCTTCTGGAAGCCGCGGCTGGCGCGGATCGGCGCCTTCGCGGTGGAGCAGGAGGCGGCGCTCAGGGCCAATGCGGCGCCGCTGCGAAGCCTGGTGGAGTTGCGCGGGGAGCTGAAGCTCGGCTCGGCGGCGCGGGAGGTGGTGCTGACCGCGCATGCCGACCGGATCGACCTGGGCCCCAAGGGCCTGCGCATCCTGGACTACAAGACGGGAAAGCCGCCGACCACGCCCGAGGTGGAGGATGGCCGCAAGCCGCAGCTCACCCTGGAGGCGGCCATGGCCGCCGCTGGCGGCTTCCGCGACCTGCCGGCGGGGGATGCGGCGGAGCTGGTCTATTGGCGCGTCTCCGGCGGGCCGGTGCCGGGGGAGGTGAAGCTGGCGGTGGCCGGGCCGACGGAGATCGCCGCGCTGGCGGCGGAGGCGGAGGCGCGGCTGCGCGAGCTGGTGGCGGAGTTCCTGCTGGGCGACCGGCCCTTCACCGCGAGGCCGCATCCGAAGCGCCAGCCGGCGGGGACGGAATACGACCACCTCTCCCGCCTCGGCGAATGGGCGGCGGCGGAGGAGGGGGCGTGAGGCGGGCGGGCGTTTCTCCCTCCCCCGCCCTGCGGGGGAGGGGGCGGCATCGCCTCGCGGAAAGACTCACACCGGGGTCCGGGGGGTGGTCCACCCCCCGGCGGGGTGCAGGGGCAGAGCCCCTGCCGGGGGTATGGGGGCGGAGCCCCCATCGCTTCAGGGGCCGTGCGCATGAGCTTCTCCGCCCGCGACCGCGCCCAGGAGCGTCAGCTTCAGGCCTCCGACCCCCTGGCCTCCGCCTGGGTCGATGCCTCCGCCGGCTCCGGCAAGACCAAGGTCCTCATCGACCGCGTCCTCCGCCTGCTGCTGGACCCCGCCCAGGCCCCTGGCCGCATTCTCTGCCTCACCTTCACTCGCGCCGCCGCCGCCGAGATGCAGGCCCGCCTCCGCAAGCGCCTCGGCGAATGGACGGTGGCCGAGGAGCCCGCCCTGGATGCCGAGCTCCGCCGCCTGACCGGTGCCCCGCCCGGGGAGGCGTTGCGCCGCCGCGCCCGCTCCCTGCTGGTGGAGGTGCTGGAGATGCCGGGCGGCATGCGCATTTCCACCATCCACGCCTTCTGCCAGTCCCTGCTGCGCAGCTTCCCGCTGGAAGCCGGGTTGCCGCCGCAATTCTCCGTGCTGGAGGAGCAGGATGCCCGCGCCTTGCTGGCCGAGGCGCGCGAGGCCGTGCTGGCCGGTACCGATGGCGTCGCCCGGGAATTGGCCCTGCTCGCCGGCATCGCCTCGGCCGATGCCTTCGCCGATGTCTCCCGCGCCCTGCTGGAGGACCGGGCGCGGGAGAAGCTGGAATCCTGCCTCGCCGGGGTGAATTCCACCGAGGGGCTGCGCCTCCGCCTCGCCGCCGCGCTGGAGGTGCCGGAGAGCCTGGACGAGGCCGAGCTGCTGGCGGCGGAGGGCTGCCTGCTGGAGGAGGCGCCGCTGCGCCTCGCCGCCAGCCTGCTGGGCGCCAGCCGGAACGAGAACGACCAGGCCAGGGCCGGCCGCATCGCCGCCTGGCTGGATTGCCACCCGGAGGACCGCGCCGCCCGCTTCGCCGAGTGGTGCAACATCTTCCTGACCGACAAGGGCACCACCCGTGCCCCCAGCACCATGGCCACCAAGCAGGTGGGCGCGCGGCTGGCCGAGGTGCAGGCGGCGCTGACGGCCGAGGGCGAGCGCCTACTGCGCCTCGAGGAGCGGCGCGCCGGCTGCCGGCTGGCCGCCGCCACCGCCGCGCTGCTGGCGCTTGCGGTGCCCATCCTCCGCCGCAGCCAGGCGCGGCAGAGGAGCGCCGGGCTGCTGGGCTATGGCGACCTCATCGACCATGTGCGGCGGATTCTGCAGGACCCGGGCAGCGCCTGGGTGCTGTTCAAGCTGGATGGCGGGCTGGATCATGTGCTGCTGGACGAGGCGCAGGACAGCAACCCGGCGCAATGGGGCATCGCCGCGGCGCTGACCGGGGAGTTCTTCGCTGGGCTCGGCGCCGAATGGCCGCAACGCGGGTCTGGCGTGGTGTTGCCGCAGGGCGGGCCTCGCGCAGCACTGCCGCAACGTGAGTCTGGTGCGGCGTTGCCGCAGGGCGGGCCTGGCGCGGCACTGCCGCAACGTGAATCTGATGCGGCGTTGCCGCAACGCGGCCCCGGCCGCCCGCAGCCCGGCCTCGGCGCCCCGGAGCCCGGGCCGGACGAGATGCCGCGCCGCACCATCTTCGCCGTGGGCGACATCAAGCAGGCGATCTACGGCTTCCAGGGCGCCGATGCCGAGGGCTTCGCCACCTGGCGCCGCCACTACATGGCCAAGGTGCTGGCCGGCGGCGGCGAGTTCCGCCCGGTGCAGCTCGACGTCTCCTTCCGCTCCACCGCGCCGGTGCTGGCGCTGGTGGATGCGGTCTTCGCCGAAGGGCCGGCCCGCGACGGGGTGGTGCCGCCGGGCGAGGTGCTGCGGCATCTGCCGGACCGCGCCGGCCATGCCGGCAGCGTGGAGCTCTGGCCGCTGCTGCGCCCGATCGACACCCCCGCCCCGCCGAGCTGGGTGGTGCCGACAGAGCCCGAGGCGGCGGCGAGCGCCGAGGCGCTGATGGCCGAAACCCTCGCCGAGCGCATCGCCCGCATGGTGGGCACGGAGATGCTGCCGGCCCGCGGCCGCCCCGTCCGCCCCGGCGATGTGCTGGTGCTGCTGCGGCGCCAGGCCAATGTCGCGCTGGTGCCGCTGCTGGTGCGGGCGCTGAAGGCCAGGCAGGTGCCGGTCGCCGGCGTCTCCCGCGTGAAGCTCGTCGAGCATCTGGCGGTCATGGACCTCATGGCGCTGTGCGACGTGCTGCTGCTGCCGGAGGATGATCTGCAACTGGCCGCCCTGCTGAAGAGCCCGCTGATCGGGCTTTCGGAGGAGGCGCTGCTGGCGCTGGCGCATGGCCGCCCGGGCTCGCTCTGGGGGGCGCTGATGGCGCACCGGGCAGCCTCGGCCGGGGATACCGCGGCGCTGGCGGCCGATTGGCTGGCGCGGCTGGCGGACCGCGCCGACCTCGTCACCCCGCATGCGCTGCTGGCGGAGGCGCTGGGGGAGGCCTCGATGGACGGCTCCCCCGCCCGGGCGCGCATCCTGGCGCGCCTCGGGCCGGAAGCCGCCGACGTGCTGGACGAGCTGCTGAACGCCGCGCTGGACCATGAGGCGCGCCACCCGCCCAGCCTGCAAGGCTTCCTCCACTGGCTGCGGCAGGGCGGCGCCGAGGTGAAGCGGGAGGCGGAGGGCAGCGGCGAGGCGGTGCGCATCATGACGGTGCACAACGCCAAGGGGCTGCAGGCGCCGATCGTCATCCTCGCCGATGTCGGGGCCGGGCAGGGCGGGGAGGCGATCCGCTGGCTGGAGAAGGACGGGCTGCCCCTGCCGCTCTGGGCGCCGAACAAGAGCTTCCAGGCGCCGGCCTTCCTTGCCGCCCGCGTCGCCGACGACCGCAAGCGGGCCGAGGAGGAGAATCGGCTTCTGTACGTGGCGCTGACCCGGGCGGAGGACCGGCTGATCCTCTGCGGCTGGGGCAAGGACCCGAAGCCCTGGTACCGGCTGGTGCAGGGCGGATTCCGCCGGCTGCCCGGGGCGGAGGAAACGCGGTTCGACATGGCCGCGCTGGGCGCGCCGGCGGCGGCGGATTTCGGCGACGGCATGGGCTTCCGCTTCGCCTGCGGGCAGGACCGGCCGGCGGTGCCGGATACGCCCGTGGCGGCAGAGGCGGAGGCAGGGCCGCTGCCGGATTGGGCGACCCGGCCGGCGCCGCCGGAGGCGGCGGAGGCCGCCATCGCGCCTTCCGCCCTGCCGGGGGAGGAGCAGATTCCCGCCGCCCCGCATGGCGAGGCCGACCCGGAGGGACGCCGCTTCCGCCGCGGCAGGCTGGTGCACGCCCTGCTGCAGCATCTGCCGGAGCAGGCGGCGGAGGCGCGGGAGGCGGCGGCGCGGCGCTTCCTCGCCCGTCCCGGCCATGGGCTTTCGGCCGAGGAACAGGCGGAGACCCTGGCCGAGGTGCTCGCCCTGCTGGCCGAGCCTGCCATGCAGGCCGCCTTCGCCCCCGGCAGCCTGGCCGAGGCGCCGCTGGCGGGGCGGGTCGGCGGGCGGCTCATCGCCGGCCAGGTGGACCGGCTGGTGGTGGCGCCCGAGCGGGTGCTGGTGCTGGACTTCAAGACCAACCGCCCGCCGCCGACCCGGCCGGAGCAGGTGGCGCCGCTCTACCTGCGGCAGATGGCGGCCTACCGGGCGGTGCTGCGGCAGGCCTTCCCGGGCCGGCTTGTGGAATGCACCCTGGTCTGGACCCATGGGGCGCGGCTGATGCCCCTGCCGGACGAGCTGCTGGACCTGCATGCGCCCGGGGAGCCGGCGTAAGAGCCTGTCGCAAAAGGGTCTGCGGCGTGCCGGGACCCTGGCCAGGACGAACCCGCCATCACCGGGACCCTGTTGCGACATGCGCGGCATGGCCGGCGGCGCGAATTCCTGCCACGCGACGAGTCCGCGGCGCGGGATGCGCCAGGGCGAGTGAACGCGGCCCGCGCTGGCGCGATCTAAGGTCGGGTGGAGTCCCGCACGGGCCTGCCCGACCGGGCGCTGCTCCAGGCGCCGGGTTCCAGGACGGTGGGGGCGTCGCCGGATGGGGCGCATGCGTCGGCGGCATGACCGCCCCCTCCTGTTACCAGCCTTGACCCGGGCGCCCGGCACACCGACTTTGTGACGGGACTGGGGCAGCCCGGCCTGCTGGCGGCTGCCCCACAGCGAGGCGTGAAAGACATGAGCGAACTCACCAAGGCCGTGACGGACGAGACCTTCAAGCAGGATGTGCTCGGCGCGTCCGGCCCCGTGCTCGTCGATTTCTGGGCGGAATGGTGCGGCCCCTGCCGGATGGTCGGCCCCATCCTGGACGACATCGCCAAGGAATATGAGGGCAAGCTAACCGTTGCGAAGGTGAACATCGACGAGAATCCGATGACGCCGAACGAGTACGCAGTGCGCGGCATCCCGACCATGCTGCTGTTCAAGGACGGCAAGCTGCTGGACACCAAGGTGGGCGCCATGCCGAAGGGCGCGCTGAAGGATTGGATCGCGGGGCAGATCGGTTGATCCCCATGGCGTTGCTGCGCAACGCCATGGGGGCCCCGGAGTCGCTTGCGGGGCGATGACTCGCACAGCCCGCCACGGCAAAGCCGCGGCGGGGCAACGGGCGGTCCGGTGTGGGCAGGGGGCAGGGGTAGCCAGATGGCTGCACCCCGACCCCAACCCTCCTCCGCGGAGTGGGGGGAGGGGGCGCTGTTCTCCCCCCTTACCGCTAGTGTTCTGCCCGCGAAGTTCGCTGGATTTCCAGCGAAGGCAGTGGACAAGCAGGCCACTGAAAACAAGAGCTAGTTGCCCGAGAACGAAGTCCGCAGGACTTCGGAAGCGGGACACTAGAGCGGTTTCACGCTGACTGTGCAGCGCGAAACCGCTCTAGCTTATGGGTTGTAGAGCAGATTCACGCCTCCGGGGATCTGCTCTAGCAGGGGTGGCGTGGCCCCTACCTCGGCCCCCGCGCAAGGCGGGAGAGGGGGTGACGCCCTCCCTCCCCCGCTGGCGGGGGAGGGTTGGGGTAGGGGTGGCAGCCCGGCCTCGCCGCCCCATTTCCGCGCCATGCGCGTCCTTTCCCTTCTATTCGCCCTCCTCCTCGCCCTCCCGGCCGCCGCCCAGACCGGCTTCCGCCTGGAGGATTTCGCCACCGGGCTGGAACGGCCCTGGGGCGGCGCCTTCCTACCGGATGGCCGGCTGCTGGTCACCGAACGCCCCGGCAGGCTGCGCCTGGTCGGCCGCGAGGGCGCCGTGTCCGCCCCTCTGGCCGGCGTGCCGCCGGTGGAGGCGCGGGGCCAGGGCGGGCTGCTGGACATTGCCCCGGCGCCGGATTTCGCTACGACGCGGGAGCTTTACCTCTGCCATTCCGCCCTGGTGCAGGGCGGCGCGCTGACCCGGCTGGTGCGGGCCCGGCTGAATGCCGGGGCCTCGGCACTGGACTCCGCCACCCCCATCCTGGATGCGACGCCGCCGCAAAGCTCCGGCCGCAACCACTTCGGCTGCCGCATCGTGTTCGGGCAGGACGGGGCGATGTACCTCTCGACCGGCGAACGCTACAGCCGGGACCGGGCGCAGAAGGGCGACGATCTGGCGGGGAAGGTGCTGCGCCTGGCGCGGAACGGCGCGCCGCTGGCGGACAACCCCTTCTCGGGCCGGCCGGGCTGGCGGGCGGAGATCTTCACCCTGGGGCATCGCAACCCGCAGGGCCTGGCCTTCAACCCCTGGACCGGCGCGTTGTGGGAGGCGGAATTCGGCCCGCGCGGCGGGGATGAGATCAACATCCTGAAGCCCGGGGCGAATTACGGCTGGCCGGTGGTGACGCGCGGCGTGGATTACGACGGCAGCCGCATTGCCGAGGATCTCTCCCGCCCCGGCATGGCGGACCCGGTGAAGAACTGGACGCCCTCCATCAGCCCCTCCGGCATCGCCTTCTATACCGGGGAGGCGTTCCCGGCCTGGCGTGGCAGCCTGTTCGTCGCCGGGCTGAACCCGCCGGTGCTGGTGCGGCTGAGCACGGAGGGCGACCGGGTGACCGGGGAGGAGGAGCTGCTGGCCGGCATGGCCCGCTTCCGCCAGGTGCTGCAGGGGCCGGATGGCCTGCTCTACATCCTGACCGACGAGGCCCGTGGCCGGGTACTGCGCCTGCGCCCGAACTGAGCCAACTCACACCGGGGTCCGGGGGGTGGTCCACCCCCCGGCGGGGGTGCAGGGGGCAGCGCCCCCGCGCGCGGTGGGAGCAGGCTACACGATCACCACCCAATGCGTGGTGATGTGCGCGCAGAGCTCCTCGCTGCCTTCCGCCCGCAGCAGGATTTCCCCGTAGATCGTCCGCCTGCCGCGCTTGATGATCCGCGATTCCGCCAGCACCGCGCGTGCCCCGACCGGCCGCAGGAAAGTGACCTGCATGGAGGAGGTGACGCTTTCGTCCCGCCCCCCGGTCACCGAGAGCAGCGCCGCCCACATCGCCACATCGGCGAGGCCCATGAGGGCGGGGCCGGAGACGGTGTTGCCGGGGCGCAGCAGCTCCTCCCGGAAGGGCAGGCGGAGCAGGGCGGTGCCGTTTTCGGCCGAGAGCAGCTCCACCCCCCAGGCGGCGGCCAGCGGCACGCCGCGATGGATGATGGCCTGCATCTCCTGCAGGTCAGGCATGGGCGATCCCCTCCAGCACCCGGCCGATGCACGGGTTTCCGCCGATCCAGTAGCAGAGCTCGGCGGGCCGGGCGATGCGGAACAGGGCAAGGTCGCAGCGCAGCCCGGGGGCGAGGCGGCCGCGATCCGGGAGGCCGAGGGCAGCGGCGGCGTTCACCGTGACGCCGCGCAGCGCCTCGGCCACCGTCAGGCGGAACAGGGTGCAGCCGAGATTGAGCATGAGCAGCAGCGAGCGGGCCGGGGAGGAGCCGGGGTTGAGATCCGTGCTGAGCGCCATGCGCACGCCGGATTGGCGCATGGCGGCGATGTCGGGCCTTGTGGCGTCGCGCAGGAAGTAGGTGGCGCCGGGGAGCAGCACGGCGGTGGTGCCGGCCGCGCCCATGGCGGCGAGGCCGGCGGCGTTGGCATGTTCCAGATGGTCCACCGAGAGCGCCCCGTACCGGGCGCCGAGGGCGGCGCTGCCGACATCGCCATGCTGGTCGCCATGCAGCTTCACGGGGAAGCCGAGGCGCCGGGCGGCGTCCAGCACCAGGCGGGTCTCCGCATCGTTGAAGGCGAGGGGGTCATGGAAGACATCCACCGCATCGGCGAGGCCGCGCGCGGCGGGAAGGATCTCCTCCGCCACCAGGCGCGCATAGTCGGCGCTGCGGCCCTTGTATTCGGGCGGCACGGCATGGGCGGCCAGCAGCGTGGTGACGACGGAGACGGGCCGCGTGGCGCCGAGGCGGCGGGCGGCGCGGAGCTGGCGGAGCTCCGTCTCCCGCTCCAGCCCGTAGCCGGATTTGATCTCGATGGTGGTGACGCCCTCGGCCAGCAGGGCGTCGAGGCGGGGCGTGGCGGTGGCGATGAGCGCGGTCTCGCTGGCGGCGCGGGTGGCGCGCACGGTGGAGAGGATGCCGCCGCCGGCGGCGAGGATGGCGGCGTAATCCTCGCCCGCGAGGCGGCGCTCGAACTCGTCGGCGCGGTCGCCGCCAAAGACGAGATGGGTGTGGCAGTCGATGAGGCCGGGGAGGATCCAGGCGCCGTTGCAGTCGATGGTCTCGGCGGCGGGGCCTGGGAGCGCGGCGCGGGGGCCGACCCAGGCGATGCGGCCGTCGCGCGCGGCGACGGCGCCGTTCTCGACGAGGCCGAGGGCGTCGTCGTCCATCGTGGCGAGGTGGGCGTTCAGCCAGACGCGATCGAACATCGGGTTCCGCTCCGCACTTGTATCCGCTTGGCCTCTGCCGGCTAGGTTAGAGCAAATCTGGGCTGTTGCGGCTGGCGCTTCGTCGGTCGAGGCACGCTCCTGCGTGCGCTCGACCTCGTCGAGCGCACCTCAAGCCCAGGCCATGGTCCGGTTCGCGTGTCAAGGATGCGCCGAAGGCGCACCGCGCGTCGCGCCGGAGGCGTGCTGTCCGCACGACGCGCGGCTTCGTCCTTGACACGCAAGCCGGACCATGGCCCTCGCGAATGATCGCCTTCGCCCCACACCCCGCGAAGCCAGCTTCGCGGGGGCCCCGTGAGTGTCGAAGGCGCCTGAAAGCGCCTTCGGCCGACCGGCCTGGAGGGCAGGGAGGACCCAGCATGGCATCGCGCTCGATCGAGCCGTTCCTGATGTTCGAGGGCCAAGCCTCGGCCGCACTCGAATTCTACCTCTCCGTCTTCCCCGGCGGACGCATCGAGGACATCACGCGCTACGGGCCAGGTGAACCAGGGCCGGAAGGCACGATCAAGCACGCGCGCTTCACCATCTGCGGGCAGACGGTGCGCTGCAGCGACAGCTTCGTGAAGCACGGCTTCACCTTCACCCCCTCCTTCTCCTTCTTCGTCGAATGCAGCTCGGAGGCGGAGGTCCGGCAGCTCAGCGAGAGGCTGAAGGAGGGCGGCAAGGAGATGATGCCGGTGGGGAATTACGGCTTCAGCACCCTCTTCGCCTGGGTCGCCGACCGGTTCGGCATCTCCTGGCAGCTCAACTGCGCCTGAACCGGCCTACGCCATCTCCACCAGCGCGGCGAAGCGGCCGCGTTCCACCAGCGCCTTCACCGCCGCCATGTCCGGTGCCATGGCGCGGTCCGCGTCCCAGGCGGCGGCGACGCCGCGCACCAGCCCATGGGCGCGTTCCAGCACCTCGCTGGATTGCAACGGGCGGTGGAATTCGAAGCCCTGGGCGGCGCAGAGCAGCTCCACGGCAAGGATGCCGGCCAGATTGTCCGCCATGTCGTGCAGGCGCAGCGCGGCGCCGGTGGCCATGCTGACATGGTCCTCCTGGTTCGCGCTGGTCGGCAGGCTGTCCACGCTGCGGGGCGCGGCCAAAGCGCGATTCTCGGCGGTGAGCGCGGCGGCGGTGACCTGGGCGATCATGAAGCCGGAATTCAGCCCGCCCTCCCGCACCAGGAAGGCGGGCAGGCCGGAGAGGACGGGGTCCACCAGCAAGGCGATGCGGCGCTCGCTGATGGCGCCGAGCTCGGCCAGGGCGAGCGCGATGGCATCGGCAGCGAAGGCCACCGGCTCCGCATGGAAATTGCCGCCGGAGAGGATGTCATATCCCCCTGGGCCGCCCTCCACCACCAGCGGGTTGTCGGTGACGGCGTTGGCCTCGCGCTCCAGCACCTGGGCCGCGTGGCCGAGCAGGTCCAGGCAGGCGCCGGCGACCTGGGGGTGGCAGCGCAGGGAATAAGGGTCCTGCACGCGCGGGTCGCCCTCGCGGTGGCTCTCGCGGATCTGGCTGCCGGCGAGCAGGGCACGCAGCGTGGCGGCGGCGCGGATCTGGCCGGGCTGGTTGCGCAGCGCATGGATGCGCGGGTCGAAGGGCGTGTCGCTGCCGCGGGCGGCATCGACGCTCATCGCGCCGGCCAGCAGCGCGGTGCGCAGCAAATCCTCGGCAGCGAAGAGGGCGGCGAGGGCCAAGGCGGTGCTGACCTGGGTGCCGTTCAGCAGGGCCAGGCCTTCCTTGGGGCCGAGCGCCAGGGGCGCGACACCGGCACGCCGCAACGCCTCCGTGCCGGGCACCACTTGACCCTCGACGAAAGCCTCGCCCTCACCGATCAGCACCAGGGAGAGATGGGCGAGCGGTGCGAGGTCGCCTGAGGCGCCGACCGAGCCGCGGGCCGGGATGGCGGGGGTGATGTCGGCGGCGAGCAGCGCCAGCAGCGCCTCCACCACCTGCGGCCGCACGGCGGAGGCGCCGCGGGCCAGAGACAGCGCCTTCAGCGCCAGGATCAGCCGCACCACCGGCGCCGGCAGCAGCGGCCCGGTGCCGGCGGCATGGCTGCGCACCAGGTTGAGCTGAAGCTGGGCAAGCTGCGCCGCCGGGATGCGCGTTCCGGCCAGCTTGCCGAAGCCGGTGTTGACGCCGTAGAGCGCCTCGCCGGTGGCCATGCGCGCTTCCAGCGCGGCGGCACTGGCCTCGACCGTGGCGCGCCAGCCTTCCGCCAGTGCCAGCGGTGCGCCCTCCATGATGGCGCGCAGCGCGGTGAGGCCCGCCTCGCCAGGGACGATCATCGCAGAATCCCCGGCAGGTCGAGGCCATGCTCCCGCGCGCAGTCCAGCGCGATGTCGTAGCCCGCATCGGCGTGGCGCATCACGCCGGTCGCCGGGTCGTTCCACAGCACCCGCTTCAGCCGCCGCGCTGCATCCTCCGTGCCGTCGCAGACGATGACCATGCCGGCATGCTGGCTGAACCCCATGCCGACGCCGCCGCCATGATGCAGCGAAACCCAGGTGGCGCCGGAGGCGGTGTTCAGCAGCGCATTCAGCAGGGGCCAATCGGAGACGGCGTCGGAGCCGTCGCGCATCGCCTCGGTCTCCCGGTTCGGGGAGGCGACGCTGCCGCTGTCCAGATGGTCGCGGCCGATGACGATGGGGCCGATCTCGCCCTTCGCCACCATCTCGTTGAAGGCGAGGCCAAGCCGGTCCCGCTGGCCGAGCCCGACCCAGCAGATGCGCGCCGGCAGACCCTGGAAGCTGATGCGGGCGCGCGCCATGTCCAGCCAGCGATGCAGATGCGGGTCGTCCGGGATCAGCTCCCGCACCTTCGCATCCGTCCGGTAGATGTCCTCCGGGTTGCCGCTGAGCGCCGCCCAGCGGAAGGGGCCGATGCCGCGGCAGAAGAGCGGGCGGATATAGGCGGGGACGAAGCCGGGGAAGCCGAAGGCATTCGCCAGCCCTTCCTCCTTCGCCATCTGCCTTATGTTGTTGCCGTAATCCAGCACCGCGGCGCCGCGCGCCTGGAAGTCCAGCATCGCCTGGACATGCGCGACCATCGAACGCCTGGCGGCGGCGGCGACGGCGGCCGGGTCGCTCTCCCGCTTCGCCTCCCATTCCGCCAGGGTCCAGCCGGCCGGCAGGTAGCCATTGGCGGGGTCGTGGGCGCTGGTCTGGTCGGTGACGATGTCAGGCGTGATGCCGCGGCGGACGAGTTCCGGGAACACCTCCGCCGCGTTGCCGAGGAGGCCGACGGAGATGGCCTGCTTCTCGGCGGTCGCGCGCCGGATGATCGCCAGGGCACTGTCCAGATCATCCGCGCGCTGGTCGAGGTATTTCGTCTCCAGCCGCTTCTCGATCCGCGAAGGCTGGCATTCGACGCAAAGGATCGCCGCCCCCGCGAAGACGCCCGCCAAGGGCTGCGCCCCGCCCATGCCGCCAAGTCCGCCGGTCAGGATCCAGCGCCCCGCCAGGTTGCCGCCGAAATGCTGGCGCCCGGCTTCCGCAAACGTCTCGTAGGTGCCCTGCACGATCCCCTGGGAACCGATATAGATCCAGCTCCCGGCCGTCATCTGCCCGTACATCATTAGCCCCTTGCGATCGAGCTCGGAGAAATGCTCCCAGCTCGCCCAGCGGGGGACGAGGTTGCTGTTGGCGATGAGGACCCGCGGCGCGTCCTTGTGCGTCTCGAACACGCCGACCGGCTTGCCGGATTGCACCAGCAGCGTCTGGGTCTCCTCCAGCCGGCGGAGCACGGAACAGATGGTCTCGTAGCTCTGCCAGTCCCGCGCCGCCCGGCCGATGCCGCCATAGACGACCAACTCGCCGGGCTTCTCGGCCACCTCATCGTCCAGGTTGTTCATCAGCATCCGGAGCGGCGCTTCCGTTGTCCAGTGCTTCGCGGTGCGGTCGAGGCCGCGCGGGGCGCGGATCGCGGGGGCGTTGCGGAATCGGTCCTGCATGCGGGGAGACTACCAGATGCGGTCGAAGAAGGCGGCGATCTCCGCCGCGGCGCGGTCGGGATCCTCGCGATGGGGGAAATGCCCCACCCCCGGCAGCACCGCCGCATCCAGGTCGGCGAAGAATTCCGGCAGCCGGTCGGACCACTCGGCCTTCAGCACCGGGTCCAGCGCGCCCCAGCGGATGCAGGTCTTCACCGTGACGGGGGGCGGCGGCGCCAGCTCCCCGCGCATCATGGCGATGCGGCTGGCGTTCTGGCTGATATACCAATTGAAGCCGCCCTGGAGATTGCCGGGGGCCATGAAATTATCCACCCACGCTTCCAGCACATCGTCGAAGGCAGCCGGGTTGCCGGCCGACCAGTGGCGGAGGAAATGGCCGAAATACAATCGGCAGGCCTCCCGCGAGGAGCCCACCAAAGCGGCGGCGAACTCCTTCTGGTGGAAGAATTGGTACCAGATCTCCGTCAGGTGCCCCGGCTCCGCCCAGCGGGGGCCGACGCCCGGATAGGGGCAGTCGAAGAAGAACAGCCCCTGGAACCGCTCCGGCGCCTGGCGGCCCAGCACCTGGCCGACGGGGCCACCGACATCATGGGCGACGAGGCCCACCTTCGGCAGGCCCAGCGCGTCCAGCAGCGCCAGCATATCGGCCGCATGCACCTCCGGCCCGGCCTTGTCCGAGGGGCCGGGGTCGGGCTTCTCCGTCGCGCCGAAGCCGCGCAGATCGGGCGCCACCAGCGCGAAACGGCCGGCGAGGCGCTGCATCACCGGCTCCCAGGTCAGCCAGAATTCCGGCCAGCCATGCAGCAGCAGCAGCGGCCTGCCCGCCCCGGCGCGCGCGACATGGAAACGCAGCCCGTTGGCGGTGACGGTCTCATGGCGGATCTCGGTCATCATCCGTGCCCTCCCGCGGCGGATGATAGCCTGGCCCGCCCCGCAGCAGCAGCCAGCATCCCATGGCCCAGGCGGCGCCCAGGCACCAGCCGGCCAGCACGTCGCTCGGCCAATGGACGCCGAGGAAGACCCGGCTGCCGCCGACCAGCAGCGTCACCGTGACGGCGGCGCCGAGGATGTAGCTCCGCTCCCGCCGCCGCCGCGTCGCCCCGGCCAGCAGCGCCCCCAGGGTCAGGTAGCCGATGGCGGAGAGCATGGCATGGCCGGAAGGGAAGCTGGCCGTCTGCACCTCCGTCAGCCGGTCCACCAGCTCCGGCCGCGGCCGGTCGAAGCCCTGCTTCAGCAGGGTGTTCAGCAGCATGCCGCCGGGCAGCGCCAGCAGCAGCAGCCAGGCCGCCCGCCAGGCCCGGCGCAGCAGCAGGGCGCCGAGCGCCAGCAGCCCGGCCAGGCTCAGCACCGCCATGCCGCCCAGCGCCGTCAGATCCCGCATCGTCGCCAGCAGCCAGGAGGGGCCGATGGGCTGGCCATCCGGCCGGCGCAGCGCCAGAAGCAGGGCTGTGTCGAAGCTGCGCGGCTCTCCCTGCGCCCATTCCGCCAGCAGGAGGAAGCCGAGCAGCCCGCCGGCGCAGACGGCAAGCGCGGCCAGGACCGAGGCCTGGCCCAGCCAATTCTTCACCGGATTCTGCATGCGGCGGTGGCAACTCATCACGGCCCCGGCGGTTGCCGGGGCGCAACAGGGAAAGGAGGGGGACCATCCCGACCGCGCTGCTCATCGTCAACCGTCGCGCCCGGCAGGGCGAAGGGGCGGCGGAAGCCGCGCGCGCCGCGCTGGAGGCCGTGGGGCTGAGAGTGGCGCCCTTCGCCCCGCCCGAGGGGCTGGGCTGCGCCGGCGCGATCCGCGCCGGGCTGGCCGCCTGCCCGGAGGTGGACCGGATCATCCTCGGCGGCGGCGACGGCACGCTGAACGCCGCCATCCCCGGCCTGCTGGAGGCGGGGCTGCCCTTCGGCATCCTCCCCCTCGGCACGGCGAACGACCTGGCGCGGAGCCTCGGCATTCCCTTCGACCTGGCGGAGGCGGCGCAGGTGGCGGCTTCGGGGACGGTCCGATGGCTGGACCTGGGCGAGGTGAACGGCCACCCCTTCTTCAACGTGGCGAGCATCGGCTTCAGCGCCGAGCTGGCGGCGGAGCTGAAGGCGGAGGCGAAAAGGCGCTTCGGCCGGCTGGGCTACGCCATCGCGGCCTTCCGCCTGCTGCGCCGGGCGCGGCCCTTCACCGCCTGGCTGACGCATGACGGGGTGCGGGTGAAGGTGAAGACCATCCAGGTCTCGGTGGGCAACGGCAAGCACCATGGCGGCGGCATGACGGTGGCGGAGGATGCCAGGCCGGATGACGGCGTGCTGGATGTGTACAGCCTGGAATTGGCGCATTGGTGGGAGCTGGTGGCGCTGCTGCCCTGGCTGCGGAAGGGGACGCAGGGGCAGTGGCGGGAGGTGCGGGCCTTCCGCACCACGGCGCTGGAGCTGCGGACGCGGAAGCGAAGGCCGATCAACACGGATGGGGAGCTGGCGGCCTGGACGCCGGCGAGATTCCGGGTGCGGCCGGGGGTGTTGCGGGTGCTGGCGCCGTAGGGGCGGGGGCTTTGCCCCCGAACCCCAGCAGGAGGCTCCGCCTCCTGCACCTCCGCCGGGGCCAGGACCTGGCCCCGGACCCCGGTCAGAGTCGGCAGGTTCAACCAGCAGACTCGGACCGGGGTCCGGGGAGGGGGTTGCCGGCACTGCCGGCAACCACCGGCGGGGTCCAGGGGCAGCGCCCCCGGTGGGGGTTTGGGGGCGAAGCCCCCATTCTTTCTCCGCGACGCTTTCCCTATCCTCCTGCCATGCCTGAATTCCACGCCGCCACTGCCCTGCTCCCCACCGGCTGGGCCGCGCAGGTGCGCATCGCCGCCGATGCCGCCGGCACCATCACCGCGGTCACGCCGGACCAGCCCGCCGGCGCGCTGCCCCGCCTTTCCGGCGTGGTGCTGCCCGGGGTGCCCAACCTGCACAGCCACGCCTTCCAGCGCGCCATGGCCGGCGCCACGGAGCGCCGCGGCGCGGGCGGCCAGGACAGTTTCTGGACCTGGCGGGAGACGATGTACCGCTTCCTCGACCGCCTGGGGCCGGAGGAGGCGGAGGCGATCGCCGCCCAGCTCCAGGTGGAGCTGCTGGAATGGGGGTTCACGAGCCTCGCCGAATTCCACTACCTCCATCACCAGCCGGACGGCACGCCCTATGCGGAGCCGGCGGAGATGGTGCTGCGCAACCTGGCCGCAGCGCGCCGCACCGGCATGGGCCTCACCCTGCTGCCGGTGCTCTACCGGCATGGCGGCATCTTCGGGCAGCCGCCGGCGCCGGGGCAGCGGCGATTCCTGAACGAGCTGGACGGATGGCAGCGCATCCTCGCCGCCTGCCGCGCCGCGACCGCGGGCGACCCGCACTCCGCCACCGGCATGGCGCCGCACAGCCTGCGCGCCGTGACGCCGGAGATGCTGCGCGCCGTGGCGGCGGAGCCCGGACCCCTCCACATCCACATCGCCGAGCAGCCGCGGGAGGTGGCGGAATGCCTTGCCGCCACCGGCGCGCGGCCGGTGCAATGGCTGCTGGCCAACCTGCCGGTGGATGCGCGCTGGTGCCTGGTGCATGCCACGCACATGACGGCGGAGGAAGCCACCGCCCTGGCCCGCAGCGGCGCCATCGCCGGCCTCTGCCCCAGCACCGAGGCCTCGCTCGGCGACGGCTTCTTCCCGCTGGCCGAGTACCTGGCCGCTGGCGGCGGCTTCGGCGTCGGCACGGACAGCCATGTCGGCATCTCCGCGCGGGACGAGTTGCGCCTGCTGGAAACCGGCCAGCGCCTGCTGCGCCAGGCCCGCGCCATCGCCGCCAGCGAGGCGCTGCCCAACCCCGGCCGCTTCCTGCTGGAGGCCGCGCTCGCCGGCGGTGCCGCGGCCATGGGCCGCCCGGTCGGCGCCATCGCGCCGGGCCTGCGCTGCGACCTGATCGAGCTGGACCCGGACCACCCGACGCTGATCGGCCTGGACGGCGACGCGCTGCTGGACGGGTGGGTGTTCTCCGGCCAGCACAACCCCATCCGCACCGTCATCGCCGGCGGCCGCCGCGTGGTGGAAGCCGGCCGGCATCTGGCGCGGGAGCAGGTGTTCGGGGAGTATCGCCGCGCCATGCGGAGATTGCTGGAATGAGCCAAGCGGTGCTGACCGGGAAGATCGCCTATGTCACGGGGGGCAGCCGCGGCATCGGCCGGGCCAGCGCCCTGGCCTTCGCAGAGGCGGGGGCGGATGTCGCCATCTGCCATCTGGGCGACGCGGAGAATGCCGCGACGCTGGTGCAGGCCGTCACCGCCCGCGGCCGCCGCGCCTTCGCGCAGGAGGTGGACGTGGCCGGCCCCGCCGCCACCCGCGCCTTCGCCGCGGCGGCGGAGGCGGCGCTCGGCCCCTGCGACATCCTGCTGAACAATGCCGGGATCAACATCCGCGGCCCCTTCGAGAGCTTCACCGAGGCGAGCTACGACCGTGTCATCGACGTGCACCTTAAGGGCATGTTCTTCATGGCCCAGGCGGTCTATGGCGGCATGGTCACGCGCGGCTTCGGGCGGATCATCAACATCGCCTCGCAGCTCGCGCTGAAGGGCGGGCCGAATGCCGCGCCTTATTGT
Source organism: Siccirubricoccus phaeus (assembly GCF_008360935.1). Taxonomy (GTDB): domain Bacteria; phylum Pseudomonadota; class Alphaproteobacteria; order Acetobacterales; family Acetobacteraceae; genus Siccirubricoccus; species Siccirubricoccus phaeus. The sequence continues at coordinate 46,821 of NZ_SRXO01000018.1, read as the reverse complement.
GCGGCGAAGGCCGGCATCATCGGCTTCACCCGCGCCCTGGCCTATGAGGCGGCGCCGAAGGGCGTGCTGGTGAACGCCATCGCCCCGGGCCCGATCGACACCGACCTGAACCGCGACCAGGTGGAGTGGCGCAGGCGCATCGTCGCCACCCTGCCGATGGGGCGGCTGGGCAAGGTGGAGGAGATCGCCGCCACGGCGCTGCTGCTGGCCGGGCCGGGCGGCGACTATTATTGCGGTGCGACGCTCTCCCCGAATGGCGGCGACGTGATGCATTGAGCGCCGCCATCCGGAGAGATGCCGCTCGCCGGTGCGTGGCACGGGTCTTCGCCCGCATCCCGCCCCGGTCCTTTGCTTTGCCGTGTGAGCGACGCGCCGCGGCATGTCCGCCGCCAGCGCTCCTGGGCCGGGGCGTGCCGTCCCGGCGATCCTGTGCTTCGACCATGCTCCGCGGGGAAGATGCGCGGAGCATGGTCGTGTTGCTTCAGCGTGCGACTCCCCGCTTCCGGGCGTTCCGCCCTTCGGCGAGAGCGGGCCGGGTTGAGCTCCGCTCACCCACCCCGCTCTGGTCATTTGACTTGATCGCGTGATTCACGCCTCTCGGTGAGTCCACCTCAGGCGGTCACGCTCTAGAACCGGTAGCGGATGGAGGCGCCGACGATCAGCGGGTCCAGATTCACCCGGGCATTGATCGCGCCGCTGTTCACGCTGGCGGTGGGGCGGAGGAAGATCTTCTTCACGTCGATATTGGCCAGCCAGTTCGGCGCGATCTCGTAATCCAGCCCCGCCACCAGGGCGAATCCCGGCGCGGAGTCGACGCGCACGCGGTTGACGATGGCGTCGCGATGGCCGCCATAGCCGTAGAACCAGGTGTAGTTGATGCCGGCGCCGACATAGGGGCTGAAGCGCGAGGCGGGGAAGGGGTGGTACTGCATGGTCAGGGTGGGCGGCAGCGCCCAGACATGGCCGAGCGAAAGGGTGCGCCCTGCCGCCGAGCCTCGCGCATCGATGTCGTGCTGGGTGGTGGCGGCGATCAGGTTGAAGGCGATGTTCGGCGTGGCGAAATAGGTGAAGTCGAGCTGCGGGCTGGCGCTGTCCGAGGCATGCACCTTGCCGCCGATGCTGCTGATGTCGCCGCCGCTATTGGCCGGCAGCACGCCGATGGCGCCGAGGCCGATGACGAAATCGCCCGCCTGCTTGCCGCGCACGCCGTCCTCGGCCATCGCCGCGCCGGCGAGGGAAGCGGCGATCGCCATGCCGCCGAGAACGCTCCTGATCATCTTGCCCATGGCTTCCGCATCCGTGCCCGGGGCGCGCCATCGCTCGCGCGGCTCGCCCCGGCGCTTGTTTGGTCGCGGGGTTCGCGCCCCCTGGCGAACACGCCCCGGGCGACCCCGTGCCAGGCGACGCTCGGCGCCGCCGGATCGTCGTGTAGGCGCGCCGGCGAGGCTCGGCCTTGATGCGGATCAAGTTTCAATCGAAACCAATTCCCGAGCGCGGCGCTGATGTATTCCGGCCGCCACTCCGCCGCGAGGGCGCGTGCCGCCCGGCGAGGCGGCGAGCTACTTCTTCTTCTTCGCCGCCGCCTCGCCGGTCGGCAGGCCGGCGGCTTGCAGCGCCGCCAGCCGCTCCGGCAGCGCGGCGCGGATCGCCGGGCGGCGCTCCTTCTCCTTCTTCCAGTGCTTCTTGTCCTTGCGGGTCATGCCGCAGCCCTGGCACCAGCCGGTGGTTTCGTCATAGCGGCAGACATCGATGCAGGGGCTCGCCATTCCCTGCATATGGGAGGTGCGAGTCGGGGAAGCGAGCCTGGCTTGCCTGGCCGCGCCGGGGGCGATAAGCGCGAAGCTTTCGCCCGGGAGGCACCGAGTCCGATGGCCACCGACCTTGAGATCGCGCGCGCCGCGACCCTGCTGCCGATCGGCGAGATCGCCGCCCGCGCCGGCATCCCCGAGGACGCGCTGATCCCCTATGGCAAGACCAAGGCGAAGGTCGATCTCGACTTCGCCGTCCGTGGCGGCGGCAAGCGCGGCAAGCTGGTGCTGGTGACCGGCATCAGCCCGACGCCGGCGGGGGAGGGCAAGACCACCACCACCATCGGCCTCGGCGATGCGCTGAACGCGCTGGGCACGCAGACGATGATCTGCCTGCGCGAGCCTTCGCTCGGCCCCTGCTTCGGGGTGAAGGGCGGGGCGACGGGCGGCGGAAGGGCGCAGGTGGCGCCGATGGAGGACATCAACCTCCACTTCACCGGCGATTTCCACGCCATCACCAGCGCCAACAACCTCGCCGCGGCGATGCTCGACAACCACCTCTATTGGGGGAATGAGCTGGGCATCGATCCGCGCCGCGTGACCTGGCGGCGGGCGATGGACATGAACGACCGCAATTTGCGGAACATGGTGCTCGGCCTCGGCGGCGCCGCCCAGGGCGTGCCGCGGGAGGATGGGTTCGACATCACCGTCGCCTCCGAGGTGATGGCGGTGTTCTGCCTCGCGAAGGATCTGCCGGACCTGCAGGCGCGGCTGGGGCGGATGATCCTGGCGACGACGCGGGACGGGCGCAGCGTCACCGCCGCCGACATCAAGGCGGATGGCGCCATGGCGGCGCTGCTGCGCGATGCGCTGGCACCGAATCTGGTGCAGACCCTGGAGGGCTCGCCCGCCCTGGTGCATGGCGGGCCCTTCGCGAATATCGCGCATGGCTGCAACAGCGTGGTCGCGACGCGGCTCGGCCTTTCCCTCGCCGATGTGGTGGTGACGGAGGCGGGGTTCGGCGCCGATCTCGGCGCCGAGAAATTCCTCGACATCAAATGCCGCAGCGCGGGGCTGGCGCCGGATGCCTGCGTCATCGTCGCGACCATCCGGGCGCTGAAGATGCATGGCGGCGTGGCGAAGGCCGATCTCGGGCGGGAGGATGTGCCGGCGCTGAAGGCCGGCATGGTGAACCTGGCGCGGCATGTCGAGAATATGGGGAAATTCGGCCTGCCCGTGGTTGTGGCGCTGAACGCTTTTACAACCGACACGCCCGCGGAGATCGCGACGGTGCAGGCGGCGATGGCGGCGCTGGGCGCGGAGGCGGTGCTCTGCACCCATTGGGCGGATGGCGCGGCGGGCGCGGCGGAGCTGGCGCGCGCGGTGCAGCGGCGGCTGGCAGCGGGCGAGGCGCGGTTCCACCCGCTCTATGACATCCGCCTGCCGCTGATCGAGAAACTGGATGTGATCGCGCGGGAGATCTACCACGCGGCGGAGGTGCAGATGCCGCCTGCCGTCGCGGCGCGGCTGCAGCGCTTCGAGGCGCAGGGCTTTCGCGAGGTGCCGGTCTGCGTCGCGAAGACGCAGTACAGCTTCAGCGCCGATGCGACGAAGCTCGGCGCGCCTTCGGGCCATGTGCTGCCGGTGCGGGAGGTGCGGCTTTCCGCCGGCGCCGGCTTCGTCGTCGCGGTGTGCGGCGAGATCATGACCATGCCCGGCCTGCCGCGGCGGCCGGCGGCGGAGGGCATCGGGCTGGATGCCGAAGGCCGCATCGAGGGGCTGTTCTGACCCTTCCTTGCGGGGTCATGGCCTGGCGCCGCGCCGCCCTTGGCGCTGCCTTTCCCAGGACTCACACAGGCTCGGGCGGCAAAGCCGCCGGCATCGGCAAGTTGAATTTCGTGCCGTCAGTAACGATGAAGTGGTGCCTGACGTCTGCGTGAAAGCATTGCGCGCCCTACGCTGTGCCAATTCTCCCGTCGCGCGACGAAGAGCGGCCGATCCCACGTAAGCGTGCAGCGAAAACGGCGGCGTTACACGCAAGGGTGTCTCCCGCACTGCCGCATAACCTCCGGCTTTCGGATAGTGTCGCGCCGCACGCGATGGGGCGTGCGGCCGGGGGCATTGCCGAGACGCATGGTGGAGCACGAGGCGCCCGAAGCGGAAGCCTTTGCTGCGGCAGTCGCGGCGGAGATTCCAAGGCTTCGTCGCTTCGCGCGTGTGCTGGTGCGGCAGCCGGACCTGGCGGATGACCTGGTGCAGGAAACGCTGGTCAGGGCCATCGCGGCGCGCACGCAATTCCAGCGCGGGACGAATTTGCGGGCATGGCTTTTCACCATCCTGCGGCATGCGCGCGCGGCGGCGCTGCGCCGGGCGGCGCGCAGCCCGATGGTGCATCCGGAAACGCTGCCGGATGCGCCGGTCTCCGGCGGGCAGGAGGAGCGCCAGGCGATGCGGGATGTGGCGGCGGCCTTCAACCTGCTCTCGCCATTGCACCGGGAAGCGCTGTGGGTGGTGGTGGTGGAGGGGCTGGATTATGCCGATGCGGCGCGGGTGCTCGGCGTGCCGCCGGGCACGCTGCGCTCCCGCCTCTCCCGCGCGCGGGACCAGTTGCGGCGGGCGCTGGGGCAGGATCCGGGAACGCCCGGGGGCAATGTGCGGTAGCGGCGCCCCCTCGCTTGTGGTTCAGCCCTTCGGCCCGGGCTGGCTGTGGCCCGGTTGCAGCAGGCGCAGCATGGCGGAAGGCGGCGGCTCCGCCAGCACATGGGCATGCAGGCTGCGCAGTTGCTGCCCCAGCCAGCGGTCGAAAGCGGCGTCCTCCTGCGGCGGGGCGATGCTGGCGGCGGTCTCCGGCGGCAGAAGGGGGCCGGCGGTGCCGGGGCGCCCGGCGCTGCCGGCCCTGCCCGGGGCGGAGACGGCATCCGACACGCCGCCTTCGGGCGGCATGCCGCTGGGGCCGGTCTCGCGGGGCTTGGGCGGGCTGGGCATACGGGGGCGGCAACCTGGGGGAGGGGAGTGAAACCCGGAGTATGGGGTTCGCTGCGAGGGCGCAAGCACGAAAATGTGATGTTATGTTCAGTGAACAGGATGCAGCGGTTGCTTGGCCTGAATATGGCGGCCAGAGTGGCCGGCATGGCGGCACGGAAGGCGGGTGAGCTGTTGCGGGAGGGCGCCGCCCGGCACGGGCGGGGCGAGCTGGCGGCGGCCGAGGCGTTGTACCGCCAGGTGCTGGCGCTCGATCCCGGGGAGCCCAATGCGCATAACCTGATGGGCGTGCTGGCGCGGCAGCGGGGCGCGCCGGAGCAGGCGCTGCGGCATACCGAACGGGCGCTGGCGCGGTCGCCGGAGGCGCCGGTCTTCCTGGCCAATCACGGCGCGGCGCTGGCCGAGGCGGGGCGGCTGGCGGAGGCGGTCGCGCATCTGCGGGCGGCGCTGGCGCGGCGGCCGGAGGATGCGGTGAGCCTGCGCAACCTCGGCCAGGCGCTGTGCGCGCTGGGGGATGCCAGGGCGGCGGCGGCGCCGCTGGAGCAGGCGGTGCGGCTGGATCCGGGCGGGGCGGCGCCCTGGCTGGCCCTGGCACATGCAAGGCGGGAGCTGGGCGAGGCGGCGGCGGCGCTGGCGGCGGCCCGGGCGGCGCTGGCCCGGGCTGGCGGGGATGCGGCGCTGGCCGGGCAGGCACGCTTCCTGCTGGCGGCGCTGGGGGAGGGGGCGGCGCCGGACCGCGCGCCGGCCGAATATGTGCGCGACCTGTTCGATCAATTCGCTCCGCGCTTCGAGGCGGAGCTGACGGAGCGGCTGGCCTACCGGACCCCTGAGGCGCTGGCGGCGCTGGTGGAGGCGGTGGCGGCGCCCCGGGGCGTGGTGGTGCTGGATCTGGGCTGCGGGACGGGGCTTTCCGGCACGGCGCTGGCGCCCTTCGCGGCGCGGCTGGAGGGGCTGGACCTCTCCCCCCGCATGCTGGCGGAGGCGGGGAAGCGCGGCCTCTACGCTGCGCTGCATGCGGCGGATCTGGTGGAATTCCTGCCCTCGCGGCCCGGCGCCTATGGGCTGGTGGCGGCGGTGGACGTGCTGAACTACCTGGGCGATCTGGCGCCGGCGCTGGCGGGCATGGCGCAGGCGCTGGCGCCGGGCGGGCTGGCGGCATTTTCCGTGGAGGCGGGGGCGGGCGCGCCCTTCGCGCTGGGGGAGGGCATGCGCTACCGGCACGACCCGGTGCATGTGGCCGGGCTGGCGGCGGCGGCGGGATTCACCGAGCTGGCGCGGCAGGAGGCGGTGCTGCGACAGGAGAAGGGGCGGCCGGTGGCGGGGGTGCTGTTCGTGTTGCGGCGGGGGGCGGCAGGCCCAACCTCACCCCCACCCTGACCCTCCCCCGCAGGGCGGGGGAGGGAAGGAAGCCTGTTGCTGCCGCGCCCCGAGCGAACCGGACCGCCTGCTGTCCTGCCGCGGCTTTGCCGCGGCAGGCCGTGCGAGGCGCTGATCGTCAGGCGCCTCCCCCATGGCGTTGCGCAGCAACGTCATGGGGATGGAGGGGCTCCCGCGAAGGCGTGAAGCGACTTCGTGGGGATTATGCCAGCGCGTCCTCGCCATCCAGCGTGGCGGCGACGGCGTGGACGACGGCGGCGATGCGGACCGCGGCCTGCACGGCTTCCTTGCTCACGCCATGCTGCAGCAGAACCTTCTCATGGCTCTCCATGCACATGCCGCAGCCATTGATGGCGGAGACGGCGAGCGACCAGAGCTCGAAATCCACCTTCTCCACGCCCGGCTTCGCCATGACGTTCATGCGCAGCTTCGCCGGCATCTGGGCGTAGTCGCCATGCACCAGGTGGGTGAAGCGGTAATAGATGTTGTTCATGCCCATGATGGAGGCGGCGGCCTTGGCGGCGTTCAGCGCCTCGGGCGAGAGCTTCGGGCCGAACTCGTCGATGAGCGAGCGGATCACATGCGGGTTGCGGGAGGCGAGCGCGCTGGCGACGAAGGTGCCGGCGCGCTGCTGCTCGGTGAGCACCGGCTCGGTGGCCAGGCTGCCGAGGTTCAGCTTCTGGTCCTTGGCATATTCGGGCAGGCGGTTGCGCAGGGCTTCCAGCGACATGGCGCGGATCCTTCCGGGGATTCTGATTGTGGCGGGTTGGCGGAACCGAGGCGGCGGCTACCTCGGCTCGGCCAACCCCCTCTCCCGCGCCACGGGCGAGGGAGAGCGGGGGGTCTAAGGGGGGCTGGTTGCCCCCCTTTCGCCGGCGCAAGCAGGGTTGGTGTGGCGGCTGCCTGCGCCGGCGACAGAGTTAAGCCGCCGCGGCTTCGAAGAGCTTCTGCGGGTTCAGGGCGTCCTTGCCCTTCTCCCAGTTGCAGGGGCAGAGCTCGTCGGTCTGCAGCGCGTCCAGCACGCGGATCACTTCCTGCGGGTTGCGGCCGACATTGAGGCCGTTGACCGAGGCCCACTGGATGGTGCCGTCCGGATCGACGATGAAGGTCGCGCGGAGCGCCACGCCCTCATCCTTCGCCAGGATGCCGAGGGCCTCCGACAGTTCCTTCTTGGTGTCGGCGAGCATCGGGATCTCGAGGTTCTTGATGTCCTCGTTGTAGACGCGCCAGTTCAGGTGGACGAACTCGCTGTCCGTGGAGACGCCGTAGACCACCGCGTCACGGTCGGCGAACTCGCCGGCCAGCTTGCCGAAGGCGGCGATTTCAGTCGGGCAGATGAAGGTGAAGTCCTTCGGCCAGAAGAAGACGATCTTCCACTTGCCGGGGTTGGACTCGGAGGTGATCTCGGTGAAGGACTTGCCCGGGCCGCCGAGGCCTTCCGGGCCGGCCTTCACGGCGGTGAGCTTGAAGGACGGAAACTTGTCGCCAACGGTCAGCATGCGTGTCTCTTCCCTGGGGCTGGTGTCCATGGAACCGGCAGGGCGAGGGCCACCCTGCTGCGGTGCAACGTGATATGCCCCCAGGGGCCTCGATGATCCAATGAATAGTTTTTTTCGTTTCAATCGAAAATGACGATGAAAGGCGGGCGGGTTGGCCGGCCGGCGCGGCCTGTCCGGTCGTGGCCGCTATAACGGGCGCTGAGGGCAGGCGGCCGGGGGGGGCGGCCATGGGGTCGTTTCCGCGTCAAGGACAGGCCGCGCTGCCGCGCGGTGCCGCTGCGCGGCATCCCTGACCCGGAAGCGATCCCCTGGCCTTGGCTTTAGGTGTGCTCGACGTCGCGCCGGAGGCGTGGCTTCGGCGCGACGTCGAGCGCGCCAGGCGCGCCCGAACGCGACGGCGCCTCTCCGGTGGCGCCGGGGGATATGCGACGGAGGCGAGGCGCAGGGGCGGAGCGCCGCGCCGGAACCCACGCCACCCGTTGCCCTGCCGCGGCTTTGCCGCGGCAGGCTGTGAGAGGCGCCGCTCCCCCAGCGACCCCGGGGCCCCCCATGAAGCCGCGTAGCGGCTTCATGGGGATCTAATCGAAGTCCCGGCTGAGCTCGGCGCGGACGGCCTCGGGCAGCACGGCCATATGGCTGTAGCTGGCGTGGCTGAGGCCCAGCACCACCTCCGCCCCCGGCGTGCAGAAGCGGGCGATCTGCTCCGCGGTGAAGGGGAAATGCACGAACTGCACGCTGCTCGCCTTGCCCTCCGCCGTGGTGCGGTCCTGGTCGGTCTCCGGCACCCCCTGGATGGTCTCGCCGAACACCTTCAGGAAGGCGGTCTCCTCGATGCCGCCCAGCCGGAGCAGCAGGCGCTTGCGGCGATCGGGTTCGTCGATCTCGATCATGAAGGTCGCCACCAGCTCCTGCCCCTGGGGGATGAGCGGGTTGTAGGCGGCCAGCTCGTCCGGGATCTGCGCCGGGCCGCCATCCTCGATCCAGCACATCTCCTGCACCTGGTGGCGCATGGTCTCGAAGGATTCGAAGTAGAAGGTGACGAAGGGGCCGACCTCGACACGGCGGTTCCGCTTCAGCGCCGCGATCTCCCGCCGCCGCGCGGTACGGATCGGGGCGTAGTCGGCGCGGGGCAGGATATCCGCTTCGGTCAGGGCGTGGCGGCCAGGCATGGCTCCCTCCTCACTCCATCAGGCCATAGGCGCGGGCGAGCAATTGCACGGGGTGGGCGACCAGGGCTGGCTTCGGCGCCTCGCCGCCCAGCTTCTCCATGCCCTGGCCGATATGCACCCCGGCCAGCGGGCATTCGCTGGTGACGTAGCCGCCCGCCTGCTTCGCCGCCTGGCGGGCGACGGGCCGGCCGACCTTCAGCGCCACCTCGAAATGTTCCTTCTTGAAGCCCCAGGCGCCGCCATGGCCGGAGCAGCGCTCCACCACCGTCACCTGCGCGCGGGGGATCAGCCGCAGCAGCTCCGCGCCCTTCTGGCCCATGTTCTGCGCCCGGGAATGGCAGGCGATGTGGATGGTCACCGGCTGCTCCATCGGCGCCAGGCCGGGCGCCAGCCCTTCCTTCCGCGCGATGTCCACCAGGTATTCGCTGAGGTCGAAGGTGGATTTCGCCAGCCGCTCCACCGCCGGGTCCTTCGGCAGGATCAGCGGCCACTCGAATTTCAGCATCAGCGCGCAGGAGGGGACCAGGGCGATGATGTCGTAGCCCTGCGCGATCCAGGCATCGAGCGCCGCCGCCACCTCCGCCGCCGCCCGCGCGACGCCGGCGAGGTCGCCCTGTTCCAGCAGCGGCATGCCGCAGCAGCGCGGATGCACCACCTCCGTCGCCACGCCGTTTTGCGCCAGCACGGCGCGGGCGGCCTTGCCGATCTCCGGGTCGTTGTAGTTGGCGAAGCAGGTGGCGTAGAGCACGGCGCGGCGGCCGAAGGCGGGGGCCCGTTCATTCACCGCCGGGCGGTTGGCATGGGCGTGTAGGGCGAAGCTGGTGCCGGCGTATTTCGGCAGCGCGGCGTCGCGATGCAGATCGGCGTGCTTCTCCAGCAGCGGGCGGATCAGGTTGTTGCCCGTGTCGCTGACCCAATTCGCCACCGCCGGCGCCAGGGAAGCGAGCTTCCCGTTGCGGTCGGTCTTCGCCAGCTCCCGGTCCACCAGCGGGATGCCCCGCTTCTTCGCCTCCACCGCGCGGTAGCGCAGCATCAGGTGCGGGAAATCCAGGTTGAAATTATGCGGCGGGACATAGGGGCACTTCGTCATGAAGCACATGTCGCAGAGCGTGCAGGCATCGACGACCTGCTTGAAATCCTCGCTCCTGACGGTGTCGAGCTCCTCGGACGGCGCGGCGTCCACCAGGTCGAACAGCCGCGGAAAGCTGTCGCAGAGGTTGAAGCAGCGACGGCAGCCATGGCAGATGTCGAAGACGCGGCGCATCTCGGCATCGAGCTTGGCCTCGTCGTAGAAATCCGGGTCCTGCCAGGCAAGCGGGTGGCGAGTGGGGGCTTCCAGGCTGCCTTCGCGCATTTTTCCTTCCTTATTGGCGCCGGTGTTGAGGGAGGGCGTCCCGCCGCAAGGCGCGCCTCGCACTATCGCCGCAAGGCGCACCTCGCATCGCGGCCCTCCTCAAGCTCCCACCCGCCAAGGGCTGGTTGGACGCCATACGTCCAACCCATTGGCACCCATGAGCTATGCGGGCGGGAGCGGCCGGGGCGCTACCGCAGCTCGTCCAGCGCGCGCTGGAAGCGGCCGGCATGGCTGCGCTCGGCCTTGGCCAGCGTCTCGAACCAGTCGGCGATCTCGTCGAAGCCCTCTTCGCGCGCGCTGCGCGCCATGCCGGGATACATGTCGGTGTATTCGTGGGTCTCGCCCGCCACCGCCGCCTTCAGATTGTCGGTGGTCTTGCCGATGGCGAGGCCGGTCGCCGGGTCGCCGCACTCTTCTAGGAATTCGAGATGGCCATGCGCATGGCCCGTCTCGCCCTCGGCGGTCGAGCGGAACACCGCGGCGACGTCGTTATAGCCTTCGACATCCGCCTTCTGCGCGAAATAGAGGTAGCGGCGATTGGCCTGGGATTCGCCCGCGAACGCGGCCTTCAGGTTGTCTTCGGTCTTGGAGCCCTTGAGCGAGGCCATGATTTCCTCCTGCGGATCCTGTCCGTCGATTATTGGGGGCGCGGCCCGTTCCATTGGCAGGCATTCGCCCACACCACGATCTATGGCACAGGGCGACGAGCGGTGCTAACAAAAGATTTCATCTGTTTTGATCGCTTTCTTCGATGATCGCCCTGCCCTCGCCCCAGCAGCTCCGCTACCTCCTGGCCCTTGCCGACCATGGCCATTTCGGCCGGGCGGCGGCGGCCTGCGCGGTGACGCAATCCACCCTTTCCGCCGGCATCATCGCGCTGGAACGGCAGTTGGACGCTGCGCTGCTGGAACGCGGCACGGCCAAGCGCCCGATCTTCACCCCGCTGGGGCTGGAGGTGGTGGAGCGCGCCCGGACGGCGCTGGCGGCGCTGGAGGCGGTGGCGGAAACCGCCGCCTCGGCGAAGGAGCCGCTCTCCGGCCCGCTGCGGCTGGGCGTGATCCCCACCATCGGGCCCTTCCTGCTGCCGCGGCTGATGCCGGCGCTGCGCCAGGCCTTCCCCCGGCTGCGGCTATGGCTGCGGGAGGACCAGACGGAAAGGCTGGTGCAGCAATTGGAGACCGGGCGGCTGGACCTGCTGCTGCTGGCGCTGCCCTGCGCCTGCGGCGAGGCGGAGACGCTGCCCATCGCGGCCGACCCCTTCCTGGCGGCGCTGCCCTCCGGCCACCGGCTGGTGGCGAAGGACAAGGTGCCGGCGACGGCGCTGGCCGCGGAGCGGCTGCTGCTGCTGGAGGACGGCCATTGCCTCAGGGAGCACGCGCTGGACGCCTGCGGCCTGCCGCGCGCCGTGGCGCCGATCGAGGAGAATTTCGCCGCGACCTCGCTGCACACGCTGGTGCAGATGGTGGCGAGCGGCCTCGGCGTGACCTTGCTGCCCAGGCTTTCGGTGGAAGGCGGCGTGCTGGCGGGGGCCGCGGTGGAGGTGCGGCCGCTGGAGGCGGAGGGCGAGGCGGTGCCGGGCCGCAGCCTGGCGCTGGCCTGGCGGGGGCGCAGCCCGCGAGCGGCGGAATTCCGCGGGCTGGCGCCGACGATCGCGGCGGCGGTGCATACGGCGTAGTGTGGGGGAGAGGGCTCCGCCCTCCCCCAAACCCCCCGCCCGCCAAGGGCCGAAGGGCCCTTGGAACCCTTGAGTCGGCAGGTTGAACCGCCTCGCGCCAAACTCACGGTTGCCAAAGGCCCTTCGGCCTTCGGTGGGGGGAGCCCGAGGAGGGCGAAGCCCCTCTCGGACACACGGAGAGAGACGCCATGCATATCGACTACTACGCTTCGCTGAACTCGCCCTGGACCCATCTCGGCGCCGCCCGCATCGAGGCGCTGGCGGCGCAATACGGCGCCTCCCTCCGCATCTGGCCGGTGGATTTCGGCACCATCTTCCCCGCCTCCGGCGGCTTCCCGCTGCCCAAGCGCTCCCCCCAGCGCCAGGCCTACCGCCTGCAGGAGCTGGCGCGGTGGCGGGAGCATCTCGGCATTCCCATCCACATCCAGCCGAAGCATTTCCCGGCGAAAGAGCTGCCGGCCGCCACCTGCGTCATCGCGGTGCGGGAGACCATCGGCGACGCCGAGGCCATCCGCCTCGGCCACCGCATCCTCAAGGCCTGTTGGGAGGATGAGCTGGATCCGGGCGACCTCCCCACCCTCGGCCGGCTGATCGCCGAGGTGGGGCTGGACGCCGAACGGGTGCTGGCCCTGGGCCAGGAGCCTCGCTGGGCGGAGAAGCGCGCGGCGGACACCCAGGCGGCGCTCGCCCGCGGCGTCTTCGGCGCCCCGACCTATGTCATCGGCGATGACATCTTCTGGGGCCAGGACCGGCTGGAATTCGTCGCGCGGCGGCTCGCCCAGGGCTGAGAGCCAAGGGGGGGCGGGGCGCGTGGCCCCGCCCGCCCGCCTCAGAACAGCGCGCGGAACAGCGCGTAGAGCGCGCCCGCCAGCAGCATCGCCGCCGGCAGGGTCAGCACCCAGGCCAGGGCGATGTTGCGCACCGTCGCCCATTGCAGGCCGGAGCCATTGGCCATCATGGTCCCGGCCACGCCCGAGGACAGCACATGGGTGGTGGAGACCGGCAGCTTGAAGGCATCCGCCGCGCCGATCGTCGCCGCCGCCACCAGCTCCGCCGCCGCGCCCTGGGCGTAGGTGAGGTGGCTCTTGCCGATCCGCTCCCCCACCGTCACCACGATGCGCTTCCACCCGACCATGGTGCCGAGGCCGAGGGCGATGGCGACGCCCACCTTCACCCAGACGGGGATGTAGCGGGTGCTGGCCTCCAGCGCCTCCCGGTAGCGGCGCAGCGTCGCCACCTCCGCGCTGCCCAGCCCGACGCTGCCCTGGCGCTGCATCACCAGCAGCAGGTCGGAGGTCAGGTACATGTCGTTGCGGACATTGGGCGTCGCCGCCGCCGGGATGGCGCGCAGCGCGCCATGCTGCTGCACCTGCCGGCCGATATCGCCGGCCACGACGGAAAGCGCGGCGAAGGTCTCGGCCCCCTGCACCTCCCGCGACTGCACCGCGGCGGCCACCTTCTGCCGCGCCGCGGCCAGCGCCGGCGCCGCCTGGCCGGCGGCATGGGCATCGAACACCGCGCGCGCCTCCGCGGTCACCGCGATGAAGCCCGGCGTCGCGGCCTCCGGCATGGTGCGGTTCAGCGCATAGGCGGTGGGGACCGCGCCGATCAGGATCAGCATGATCAGCCCCATGCCCTTCTGCCCGTCTTCGAGCCATGGGCGAAGGAGACGCCGGTACAGGTGAGGATCAGCAGCCCGCGGATCCAGGCCGGCGGCCGGCTGTCGCCTTCCGGCGCCTGGTACAGCGCCGGCACCCGCACCGCGAGCCTGAGCGCGAGCAGCAGCAGGGCGGCGCAGCCGAAGCCGACCAGCGGGCTGAGCAGCAGCGCCTGGAACACGCCGCTCGCCTGCGCCCAGTCTACGCCGGAGGTGGCGGTGCCGGCCGGCGCCAGCATCTGGTTGGCCAGGCCGACGCCGATGATGGAGCCGATCAGCGTATGCGAGGAGGAGGCCGGGAGGCCGAAGGCCCAGGTGCCGAGATTCCACAGGATGGCGGCGATCAGCAGCGCGAAGATCATGGCGAAGCCGGCCGAGCTGCCGACCTGCAGGATGAGCTCGACCGGCAGCAGGTTCAGCACGCTGTAGGCGACGCCGCCCGCCGAGGTCAGCACGCCGAGGAAATTCCACAACCCCGACCACACCACCGCGGCGTGTGCCGGCAGGCTGTGGGTGTAGATGACCGTCGCCACGGCATTCGCCGTGTCGTGGAAGCCGTTGACGAATTCGAAGCCCAGCGCGACCAGCAGGGCAAGCGCCAGCAGGGCGAAGACGCCGAGTTCCAGCGGCGGGCTGCCGGCCTCGGCGATGTCCCCCTGCAGGCTGTAGAGGATGTAGGCCAGGCCGGCGATGAGGATGCCGACGAAGCCGATGCCGATGGCGGGATGCGGCCGCGCGTCGAGCGAGGGGCGGCGGACGGCATCGCCGGCCGCCCCGGGCAGGGCAACGGTGTCTGACATGGCGGTCCCTATTTTGGAGGTCCCCGGCGGCCGGGAATTATCCTGTCCGCGCCGCGGCCGGCAGCCGCTGATGCAGGCCGTCACCGCAACATCATGGAGGCATCATGCCGGCTGGCCGGTGGTTCCCAGCCCGGCCATCCTTTCGGTACCATCGGCGGCCCGCAGGGAGAGCGTGATGTCCGTCCTCGAAGCCGCCCGTGCCACCGCGCTCGACTGGGTCAGCGCCAATGAGGCGCGGCTTTCCGCCTTCAACCGCCGCATCTGGGATTTCGCCGAGCCCGCCTGGCGCGAATACAGATCCGCCGCCGCCTATGTGGAGCTGCTGCGGGCAGAGGGCTTCGAGGTGGAGGCGGGCTCCGGCGGCATGCCCACCGCCTTCGTCGCCCGCTGGGGCAAGGCGGGCCCCACCCTGGCTAGCTTTTCCGAATACGATGCCGTCCCTGGCCAGAACCAGGCGGTGGTGCCCTATCCGCAGCCGCGGGAAGGGCTGCACCCCTATGCCGCCGGGCATACGGACCCGCATTCCTCCCTCGGCACCGCGGCGCTGACCGGCATCCTCGCCGCCCGTGCCGCCATGCAGGCGCATGACATCCCCGGCCGTCTGGTGCTGTTCGGGGAGCCGGCGGAGAAGGTGTGCGGATCGAAGCCCGTGCATGCGGCGAAGGGCTATTACGACGGCCTCGACGCCGCCGTGGTCTACCACCCGCACCTGCAGAACACAGTGACGGCGGAAACGCAGTTCGGCGCCTATTGGTCCGCCGTCTTCACCTTTGAATGCCTCTCCCCCGAGAGCTGGATCGACAGGTCGCTGCTGCCGATCCGCGACGTCTCCCACGCCGCCGCCCGCGCCCCCGGCGCGATCGACGCGCTGATGCTGATGTACATGACGACGAAGACGACGAAGGAGGCGATGTTCCCGCATGCCGGCGCCTGGACGCTGAACGAATGCATCCTGGCCGGCGGCGACGCCACCTCGGACAACCTCGCGCCGCGCTTCACCCAGATCCAGTATTCCTGGCGCGCCTCCGATCTCAGGATCATGCAGCAGATCACCCAGGTGCTGGAGAACAATGCCCGCAGCGCGGCGCTGGCGACGCATTGCCGCGCCTCCATCCGCTGGGTGACGAAGACCCGCGTCGGCCTGCCGAACATGGTGCTGACGGAGGCGACCTGGGCCAATCTCCAGGCCGTCGGCGCGCCGAGCTACGACCAGGACGCGCTCGGCTTCGCGCGGGAGATCCAGCGCAACCTCGGCCTCTCGCCGATGGACGAGCCCTTCGCCCCGGCCAACCTGAAGCTGACCCCGCCGGAGGAATTCGAGGCCGGGCTGCGCCGCTTCCTGCCGTCCTGGCAGCAGCATCTCTCGGCCGATGACTATGTGGAGTTCTGCTGGCACTGCCCGACCGTCCGCCTGCTGACGGCGCGGCCGCGGCTGAAAGCGCCGGATCCGAATTACGAATACCCCGGCTGGACCTACAACGCGCTGGGCGGCCTGCCCGCGGCCATCGACCCGGGCATGTTCGTCGCCGGCCGCACCATGGCGCTGACGCTGGTGGACCTGGCGACGACGCCGGGGCTGCTGGACGCGGCGCAGGCGGAGTGGCGGGAGCGCACGGGTGGCGGCATCGGCGGCAAAAACTGGGTGCCGCCTCTGCTGCCGCAGGATTTCGTCCCGCCCGTCGATCTGCGCTGGCCGGAATACGTCACCACCGCCCGCGGCGAGGAATGGTGGGTGCCCACCCCCCTGCCGGGCGGCGGCAACGGAGACAAGCTGTGAGCCGCCGCGAGGATCAGCGCTTCCTCACCGGAAAGGGGCGCTACCTGGCGGACCTGATCCCCGGCGATGCCCTGCATGCCGCGGTGCTGCGCAGCCCGCACGCCCATGCCCGCATCCTCTCCATCGAGACGGAAGCGGCGCGCGCCATGCCCGGCGTGCGCCTGGTGCTGACCGGCGCCGAGCTGGCGGAGGAAGGGCTCGGCCCGCTGCCCTGCCCGGCCCAGGTGGCGACGCTGGCGCCCATCATCATCCCCGCCCGGCATGTGCTCGCCCGGGACGCGGTGAAGCATGTCGGCGAGTGCGTCGCCTTCGTCGTCGCCGAAACCGCCGCGCAGGCGCGCGATGCCGTCGAGGCGATCCTGGTCGAATACGAGACCCTGGACGCCGTGGTGGAAAGCCGCGCCGCCCTCGCCCCCGGCGCCCCCCAGCTCTGGCCGGAAGCCCCCGGCAACATCGCCTTCCGCTTCGAGCGCGGCGACCGCGCCGCCATGGAGGCCGGCTTCGCCGCCGCCGCCCATGTGGTGGAGCTCGACCTCATCAACAACCGCGTCCACGCCGTGCCCATGGAGCCGCGCGGCGCCGTGGCCCGCTATGAGGATGGCCGCTTCGACCTGCTCTTCTCCGGCATGGGGGTGCACAATATCCGCCGCCAGCTTGCCAATGCCGTGTTCAGGCTGCCGGAGGACGCCTTCCGCCTGCATTGCCCGGATGTCGGCGGCGGCTTCGGCGCCAAGAATTTCCTTTTCCCCGAATATGTCTGCCTGCTCTCCGCCGCGCGGCGCCTGGGCACGCCGGTGGCCTGGGTGGGGGAGGCGACGGAGGAGTTCACCGCCTCCGTCCATGCCCGCGACTATCGCGGCACGGCGAAGCTGGCGCTGGATGCCGAGGGCCGCTTCCTCGCCCTGCATGCGCGCATGGTTGGCGATCTCGGCGCCTATTGCTCGGCGAACGGGCCGGCCTGCCCGACCAATTCCGTCTCCACCGCCATCGGCGGCATCTATGCCATTCCGGCCATCTTCCTGGAGGTGACCGGCGCCTTCACCAATACGTTGCCCGTCGATGCCTATCGCGGCGCCGGCAAGCCGGAAGCGAATTACCTGACGGAGCGGCTGGTGGAGGCGGCGGCGCGGCATCTGGGGCGGGACGCGGTGGAGATCCGCCGCGTCAACGCCATCGCCGCCTTCCCCTATCGCAGCGCCACTGGGATGCTGATGGATTGCGGCCGTTTCGGCGACAATTTCGCCGACCTCGAAGCCCTGGCCGACCGCGCCGGCTTCGCCGCCCGCCGCGCCGAAAGCGAAGCCCGCGGCAAGCTGCGCGGCCTCGGCATCGCCGGCTTCCTCGAGACCTCCCGCGGCGCGCCGCATGAATGGGCGGCGGTGCGCTTCGCGCCGGACGGCATGGTGGACCTCGCCATCGGTACGCAATCCAACGGCCAGGGGCATGAGACCAGCTTCCCCCGCATCGCCGCCCGCCAGCTCGGCCTGCCGGCGGAGCGCTTCCGCCTGGTGCAGGCCGACACGGCGCAGGTGGCGTTCGGCAATGGCCATGGCGGCGCGCGCTCCCTGCATGTCGGCGGCACCGCGCTGGTGATGGCGATGGAGCAGGTGCTGGAGAAGGCCCGGGCGCTGGCCGCCCACCTTCTTCAGGCGGCGCCGGAGGCGCTGGTCTTCGCCGAAGGCCGCTTTACCCTGCCCGCCACCGGTCAGGAGATGGGGCTGGAGGCTTTGGCCACCGCCGCCCGCGACCCCGCCTTGCTGCCGGAGGGCATGATCCCCGGCCTGGATGCCGAGGCGAAGAACCTCTCGGAGCTGGTCACCTTCCCCGCCGGCGCCCATGCGGCGGAGGTGGAGGTGGACCCGGAAACCGGACAGATCGCCCTGCTGCGGTACCGCGCGGTGGATGATTACGGAAGGCTGATCGACCCGGTGCTGACCACCGGCCAGGTCCAGGGCGGCCTCGCCCAGGGCATCGGCCAGGCGCTGCTGGAGGAGGTGGCCTATGAGGCCGGCTCCGGCCAGATCCTCTCCGCCTCCTTCATGGACTACGCCCTGCCGCGGGCGGAGGACCTGCCGGATCTCGACATCACCCTGCGGGAGCTGCCCACGGCGTCGAACCCGCTGGGGGTGAAGGGCGTGGGTCAGGCCGGCGCGATCGGCGCGCCGCAAACCGTGGTGCACGCGGTGCTGGACGCGCTGAGGCCGCGCGGGGTGACGCATCTGGACATGCCGTTGACGGCGGAAAGGGTCTGGCGAGCGCTGCAGGCGGCGGGCTGAGGCGCCTCCGGCCCCTGGGCGGAAGGACGCCGCCGGTTGCCCGCCATGGCTTTGGGGGCTTTGGGGCGGGCGGCGCGGGGCCTTCGATGCGGAGCGGCCCCGGGGGCCCCGCGGCGGCGCGCAGCGCTGTCGCGGGGAGTCAGATGACGAAGTTCAGCGGCTCCACGGTCGGCCGCTTCACGCCGGCGGCGGCGGCGCGCTTGATGAGATCGGCCACCGTCAGCCGCGCCAGATGGTCGCGGCACAGCGCCTCCATTTCGCTCCACAGCGGATGCACCACGGCGGCCTGCAGCCGCCCGGCCGGGGCTTCGGCATTGCCGCCATCCTCGTCCAGCACCGTCGCGACGATCTCGGCCAGCCGCAGCTCCCGCGGCGGCCGGCCCAGCCGGTAGCCGCCCTTCGGCCCGCGGATGCTGTCCAGCAGCCCGGCGCGGGAGAGGTTCTGCAGCACCGGCTCGATGCCCCGCCGCGCCTGGCCCAGCCGCTCGGCGATGTCGGCGGCGCTGACGGCCTCGCTGCGGCCGGCATGGAAGGCGACATCCAGCATGATCGCAACCGCGGTCATGGCGCGTTCCCGCCGCAGCATCATCCCGGAGGTCCTCCCCAACAATCACGCTTCATTGGCGTGATTATGGGAGAAGCGCCAGGGCCGGGCCAGCCCCACCCTGCTGAAAATCACGCAAATCATCGGCTTTCGGCGGCCATTCGGACCGCCTTCCCCGCTCCCCGGCGCGGCCGTGCCGCGCAAGCCCCATGCGGATGGCCCCGCGGCCAGAGCCTCCCGGGGGCCCATGGCGCCGCAGCGGCGGCGCCATGGAGCTACGCCTCAGGCCTTGGTCAGGCTCAGGCCTTGGTCAGGGAGGAGGCCTCGGGGCCCTTCTTGCCCTGGACCACCTGCATCACCACCGCCTGGCCCTCGCCGAGCGGGGGCAGGCCGCTGCGCTCCAGCGCCGTGGCGTGGACGAAGACGTCCCGCCCGCCGCCTTCCGGGGAGACGAAGCCGAAGCCCTTCTCCGCGCTGTACCACTTCACGGTGCCGCGCACCTCCTCGGCCGGGCCGGCGGGGACATAGCCGCGGCTGCCGCCGCCGCCGCCGCCGCCACCGAAGCCGCCGCCGGTACGCGGGCCGCCGCCGAAGCCGCCGGAGCGCGGCGGGGGCGCCTCGCCCTCGGCGATCTCCAGCACCTCGGTCACCTGCTGGCCCTTCTGGCCGGGGCCAACGCGGACCCGCAGATTGGCGCCGGGGGCGACCGCATCGGCCCCGGCGCGCTGCACCACGGAGACATGCAGGAAGGCGTCGCCGGAGCCGTCACCCAGCTCGACGAAGCCGAAGCCCTTCTCCGCGTTGAACCATTTCACCACCGCCTTCACTTCCGGCCCGGAAGCGAACACGGAGGATTGCCGCATCGGTGGGGGACCACCCGGCATCGGCGGCGGGGGGGCCCAGCCGCCGAAATCCGGCCCGTCATCGTCGAAGCCGCGCTTGCGGGACTTGCGGGGGCGCCAGCTATCGTTTTTGGCCATATCTAGAACTCTTCGGTCTCCTGCGGCGCATCCCGGGGGTGGAGGACGCCGATCCTTCCAAACCCCTCTTGGAGAACAGGTCGCGACAAATGGCAAGCGTCTTGGAGGGGCGCTGCGCAAATATCACGAAGCCTTCTGCAGGATTGCTGCAAGCCCGGCAGAAAATCGAGGCAAGCCGCCCAATCCGGAGGCGATGCCGGCACAGGTTGAGAGCGAATGGCCCGTCTTGCAACCCGGAATGCGCCCTGGCGGCCGGGGCGTTCCACCGCCTGGCCCCAGCGCCGCCGCCGCCACGCACGCCGCCCGATGCCGGTCGCGGCTTCGCCGCGGCCGGCTGTGCGAGGCCTCCGGCGTCCAGCGACTCCCGGGGCCGCCACGAAGCTGCGCCGGCAGCTTCGTCGGGAGATTCAATCGGGCGTCGCCCCGGTGGCGCGGACGATAGGGGCGAATTGCGCGATGCGGCGGGGGATCTCGGCGCCGAGCTGCTCCGGGCTGCTGGGGAAGGTTTCCATGCCGCGCCTGGCGAATTCCGCCACCACCTCCTTCTCGGTCAGCACCTGGCGCATGGCGGTGTGCAGCCGGGCGATGATGGCGGGCGGCGTGCCGCGCGGCGCCAGCCAGCTATCCCAATTCGGCACCTCGAAGCCGGGCAGCCCCGCCTCCACCATGGTCGGCACCTGGGGCAGCAGGGTGCTGCGCGTGGCGGTGCCGACGGCCAACGCCTTCACCCGCCCGGATTCGACCATCGGCAGCACGGTCGGCGCGGTGGAGAAGCTGAAATCCAGCTTGCCCGCCAGCACGTCATTCGCCAGCGGCCCGCCGCCGCGATAGGGCACCGGCACCGTCTTCACCCCCGCCAACTGGTCGAACAGCGCCTGCGCCAGGTGGCCCATGCTGCCGACGCCGGAATTCCCCGCGCTCAGCGTCTCCGGTGCCGCCTTCGCCGCGGCGATCAGCGCCGCCAGGTTGCCCCAGGGCCGGTCGGCCGGGGCGACGAGGACGTAGAAGACCGAGAGCAGGTGGGAGATCGGGACGAAATCCGTCACCGGGTTCCAGGTCGGGCTGCGATAGAGCGTCGGGTTCACCGCCAGCACGCCGATATTGCCCTGGAACAGGGTGTAGCCGTCCGGCGCGGCGCGCGCGGCGGCCTCCGCCGCGACATTGCCGCCGGCGCCGCCGCGATTCTCGATGAGCAGGGACTGGCCGAGCAGGGCGGAGAGGCGCGGCGCCACGATGCGGGCGGCGATGTCCGAGGAGCCGCCCGGGGCGAAGGGGATGATGACCCGGAGGGAGCGGGCGGGCCAGGCCTCCTGCGCCCGGGCGGCGGTGGCCAGGAAGGGCAGGGCGAGCAGGGCGCGGCGAGACGGCATCGGGGCCTCCTTTCCACCGGAAGCAGCAAACCCCATGCCGTGGTCGAGGAGGGCTCTCCCTCCTCGAACTCCTCCCGCATGGGGGTGCCGTCGTCGATGGGCGGCTCCCCGAGGCCGGAGAGCCCTTGGCAAGCGGGAATTCAGTCCAGGCCGATCCGGGCCGCCGTCACGACCTCCCGCCATTTCGCCACCTCGGCGGCCATGAAGCGGGTGGCTTCCTCCGGCTTGCTCGGCAGGGGCTCGATGCCCTGGGCGGCCAGCTTGCGCTGCGCCTCGGCATCGCTGAGCGCCGCGCCGAGGGCGGCATTCAGCCGGGCGGTGACGGCAGACGGCAGGCCGCGCGGGGCGACCAGGGCGTACCAGTTCAGCACGGAGTAGCCGGGCAAACCCGTCTCGGCCATGGTCGGCAGGGCCGGCACCAGGGCGGAGCGCTGGGCGGAAGGCACGGCAAGCGCCCGCAAACGGCCGGTCTCCACATGCTCCAGCGTCGTCGCGGCGGTGGCGAAGGCGAAATCCACCTTGCCGGAGAGGATATCCGCGATGAGCTGCCCGCCGCCGCGATAGGGCACATGCACGCATTCCGTCCCCGCCACCTGGTCCAGCAGCGCCCCGGCCAGGTGCCCGGCCGAGCCGACGCCGGAGGAGCCATAGGCGAGGGTGCCGGGCCGCGCCTTCGCCGCCGCCACCAGCTCCGCCACGGTGCGCCAGGGCCGGTCCACCGGCGCCACCAGCAGGTTCGTCACCTGCACGGCAAGGCCGATATGGGTCAGGTCCCGCACCGGATCGACGGCGAGGCTGCGCTGGATGAGCGGGTTCACGGCGAGGTTGCCGATGGTGCCCATCTGCAGCGTATGCCCGTCCGGCGCGGCCTGGGCGAGGAGCTCATTGGCCAGGTTGCCGGAGCCGCCGGGGCGGTTGTCCGCCAGGATGGTCTGGCCGAGCTCGGCGGCCATGCGCGGGATGAGGATGCGGGTCGCGGTATCGGCGCCGCCGGCGGCGACGGCCGGGACGATGATGCGCAAGGGGCGGCTGGGAAAGGACGCGGCCGGCCCCTGGGCGCGGGCGAGGCGCGGGGCGGCCAGGGGAGCGGCGAGCGCGGCCAGCAGCACGGCGCGGCGTGCGGGCATGGGTTTCCTCCGAGGATTCGCCGAAAGGCTAGGCCGCCACCGCCTCCCGCGCCATCCGCCGCTCCGCCCAGACCCAGGCGAGCAGCCCCGGCAGGAACACCACCAGATCGCGCAGCCGGCGGGCGATGGCCAGGGCCGCCGAGGCCTCCGCCGGCAGGCCGAGCAGCAGGCCGAGGCCGAGGAACCCCGCCTCCTGCAACCCCAGCGCACCCGGGACGAGGAAGGCGGCGGAGGAGACGGCCTGGATCAGCGCCTCGATCGCCAGCGCCTCCGCGGCGCTGACGGGGAAGCCGAGGAAGTACAGCGCCAGCCAGATCTCCAGCGCCCCCGCCGCCCAGCCGGCGAGCTGCCACAGGAAGCAGCCAAGGATGGCGCCGCGCACCCGCCACAGCCGGCGCGTCATGCGGTCGATGCGGGCGGAATGCGCCTCCAGCGCCGGGAAGCGGCCGGCGGCGATGCCGTTCAGCAGCCGGGCGAGGCGGGAGAGCACATCCGCCCGCTGCGCCAGGATGAAGCCGGCGGCGAGCGCGACCCCCGCCAGCGCGCCGAGCGCGATGCCGCCCCAGCCGATCCCGGCCCCCGCCCAGGCCAGCAGCGCCAGCCCCAGCAGGGCGAAGGCGAGCTGGCTGAGGATGGAGATGGCCATGTCCACCATCAGGCTGGCGGCGGCGGGGGCCACCGCCACCCCCTCGCCGCGCAGCAGGCGGTAGGAGGCGATCTCGCCGCCGATGCGAGCCACCGGCAGCAGCCCGTTCACCGATTCGCGGATCCAGACATTGGCCGTCATCGCCAGCACGGAGGGCCGCCGCGCCCGCGGCAGCAGCAATCGCCAGGCATGGCCGTTCAGCGCCATGGAGGGGATGTGGGCGAGCGCCGCCAGCACCAGCCCGAAGCCGGCGGTGGCCAGCAGCGCGCCGATTTCCGCAAGGTCCTGCTGCGCGATCAGCGCCAGCGCCGCGGCCAGCCCGGCCAGCGCCAACAGAAGGCCAAGCCGGCTCATGCGCCCAGCATCTCCCGATAGCCGCCGCGCGGCAGGCCGGCGCAGGCGGCCCGTACGCGCGGGTCCAGCAGCGCCGCCAGCTCCTCCGCATAGCGGTAGCCTGGCGCGGCGCCGGGGAAGCCGCCTGCGGTGGCGGGATGCAGGTAGATCTCCGTCACGCCTTCGGGCAGGCGGGGCAGCACCTCGGCCAGCCGCGCCGCGGTGAAGGCCCCGGACCAGGCAAGGCCCACCACCCGGGCCGGCGCCCTGAGGCCATGGCGGCGCGCCAGCAGGCGCAGCCAGCGCGTCATCGGCCACAGCAAGCGCGGCGCGCCAGGGACCAGGGCAGGCGGTTCCCAGGGGATGCGGATCGCGCGGATGCCGCGCACGGCGGCGAGGCGAAGGGCGATGGCGGCGATCACCGGATGCAGATGGTAGTGCTTATGGGCGTTCAGATGGTCACAGGGCAGGCCGGTGGCGGCGAAGGCGTCGAGCTGCGCCGCGATCTCGGCCGCCAACTGCGCCCGCGCGGCGCGGGAGATGGCGAGGGCAAGGCCCAGCCCCGCCATGTCGTCGCGGAAGCGGCCATTCGCCTGGACCAGGGCCGGGATGCGCTCCGGCGGCAGGGCGGGGGTGCCATCCGTCAGCGTCAGGTGCAGCCCGATGGCCAGCCCCGGATTGCGCCGCGCCACCGCCACCCCCTCGGCGGCGGCCGGCTCGCCCACCATCAGGCTGGCGGCGGTCAGCACGCCCTCGCGGTGCGCCTGCTCGATGGCGGCGTTCACCTGGGGGGAGAGGCCGAGGTCGTCGGCGTTGAGGATGAGGCGGCGGGTCACGCGGCGGGGTCTGCCCCGGCGGCCGCCCGGGCGCAATGCGCTTGTGGCCGGTAGTGAGATTACCTAGATTCGCCGCATGACCGAAACCATCCCCGCCACCGAGGCCAACCGCCACTTCTCCCGCCTGCTGCGGGAGGTGGAGCAGGGCAAGAGCTTCACCATCACCTCCCACGGCCAGCCCGTGGCCCGCATCATCCCGGCGACGGCGGAGGCGGAGAAGCGGCGCAAGGCCTGGAGGGAGCTGATGGCAAGGCTGGAGTCCCAGCCGGCCATGGAGCCCGGCATCGGCCCCTGGACGCGGGACGAGCTCTACGAGCGCGATTGAGGTGCGGGTCGCGCTCGACACCAACATCCTCGTCTATGCCGAGGGGGTGAACGGTCCGGAGCGAAAGGCCTCCGCCCTCGCCATCCTCCGCCCGCTGGAGGGCGAGACGGTGCTGGTGCCGGTGCAGGCGCTGGGGGAGTTGTTCGCCGTCCTGGTCCGCAAGGCGCGATGGCAGGCAGAGGCCGCCAGCCGCGCTGTCCGCTTCTGGGCCGAGCGCAGCACGCCAATCCCCACGACCGAAGCGACGCTGATGCAGGCGATGGAGATCGCCGCCCGGCACCGCCTCGCCTTCTGGGATTGCGTCGTCCTGGCCGCCGCCGCCGAGGCGGAATGCGAGACGCTACTGACCGAGGACATGCACCACGGCTTCACCTGGCGCGGCGTGACGCTGCGCAACCCCTTCGCCGGGTAGGCCGGGCCGAGGCGCGCCTCGCGGCGCGCCGCCCTCCTCGACACAGCGGCGCTACGCCGCCTTCTGCTCGGCTTTCCCTTGGGCGCTCGCCTTCGCCCGCTCGCGCAGGAAGCCGAAGAACTCCACCCCCTCGCGCAGCCGCCGCACCAGCATCTGCCGGTCGCGCACCATCTCGCCGCAGATCGCCGCGATCTTCGGCGCGCGGAAGTAGAAGCGCCGGTAGAAGGTCTCGACGCTGTCGAAGATCTCCGAGTGGCTGAGATGCGGATAGGCCAGCGGCGCGATCTGCACGCCATGCGCGTCCACGTATTCGGTGTTCGCGGTGTCCAGCCAGCCTTCCTTCGCCGCCTGCTCGAACAGGAAGGTGCCGGGGTAGGGCGCCGCCAGCGAGACCTGCAGGGTGTGCGGGTTGGTCTCGATGGCGAAGCGGATCGTCTCCTCGATGGTCTCCTTCGTCTCCCCGGGCAGGCCGAGGATGAAGGTGCCATGGATGGCGATGCCCAGCTCGCGGCAATCCTTGCTGAACTTCTTGGCGACGTCGATCCGCATGCCCTTCTTGATGTTGTGCAGGATCTGCTGGTTGCCGCTTTCGTAGCCCACCAGCAGCAGGCGCAGCCCGCCCTCCTTCAGCACCTTCAGCGTCTCGCGCGGGACGTTGGCCTTGGCGTTGCAGGACCAGGTGACGCCGAGCTTGCCCATCTCCCGCGCGATCGCCTCGGCGCGGGGCAGGTTGTCGGTGAAGGTGTCGTCGTCGAAGAAGATTTCCTTGAGGCCGGGGAAATTGTTCCGGATGTAGCGGATCTCCTCGATCACGTTCTCGACCGAGCGGGTGCGGTAGCGGTGCCCGCCCACGGTCTGCGGCCAGAGGCAGAAGGTGCAGCGGCTCTTGCAGCCTCGCCCCGTGTAGATCGAGACATAGGGGTGCTTCAGGTAGCCGATGAAGTATTTCTCGTAGCTCAAATCGCGCCGGTAGATCGGGCTGACGAAGGGCAGGCTGTCCATGTCCTCAAGGATCGGGCGATCCGCGTTGTGGACGATCACGCCCTCGGCGTTGCGGTAGGACAGGCCCTTGATCGAGGCCCAGGGCACCTCATCCGCCACGTCCTTGATGGTGAAGTCGAATTCGTTGCGGGCAACGAAATCCACCACCTTGGCATCGCGCAGGCTCTCCTCCGCCTGCACCGCCACCTTGGCGCCGATCAGCCCGACCTTGAGGTTCTGGTTCTCCGCCTTCAGCGCCTCCGCCACCTTCACGTCGGAGGCGAAGCTCGGCGTCGAGGTGTGCAGCACCACCAGGTCATGCTGCCTCGCCATGGGCAGTACATCGGCCAGGGTCTGCTTGTGCGGCGGCGCATCCACCAGCTTGCTGTTCGGCACCAGCGCCGCCGGCTGGGCCAGCCAGGTGGGGAACCAGAAGCTCTTGATCTCCCGCTTCGCCTGGTAGCGGGAGCCGGCGCCGCCATCGAAGCCGTCGAAGGAAGGGGCCTGCAGGAACAGGGTGCGCATCATGCCTCGATCATCCCGCCATCGCGGTCCATCCGATAGCGCCGGCCCTGCCACACCACCGTGCCGCGGGCCAGCCCGAACCCCCATATAGCGAAGGAGAGCGCGTCGCGCAGGGGCAGAAGCGCCAGAAGCCCCGGCCGCACCCCCCGCCCCAGCGCCCGGTCCACCGCCAGGGCCAGCCCCAGCCGCCCCGCCAGCCCCGCTGCCAGGGCCCATGGGCCCCAGCCCGGCAGCAGCAAAGCCGCCACCGCCCCCCAGACCAGCGGGAAGGTCACCACCATCCCGGCATAGCCTGGCAGGTTCAGCAGCCTGAGCGTTCGCAGCCAGCGCAATTCATGCCGGGCCAGGGCCAGCAGGCTGGGCTCCGCCTGGACATGGCCGGGGATGACGGGCGCCACCACCACGCGCAGCCCCAGCCGCCGCACCGCCACCCCGAGGGCATGGTCATCCGCCAGCAGCCCGACCAGCGACTCGAAGCCGCCCAGCGCCGCCAGGGTCTCGGCCCGCAGCGCCATGGTGGCGCCGTAGCAGCCCTGGGCCTGGCCGAAGGCCTCGCCCAGCGCCGCGTTCGGCAGGAATTGCCAGTCGATCCAGAGGGCGCCGAGCCGGGACCACAGCGCGCCATCCGCCGGCTCGCCGCGATAGAGGCAGGTGACCAGCCCCACCCCGGGCTCCGCCAGCGGCGCCGTCACCGCGGTCAGCCAGTGCGGCGGCACGGCCATGTCCGCATCGGCGATGACCAGCACCCCGTGCCGCGCCGCCGCCGCCAGGTGGATGAGCTGCGAGACCTTCCGATTCGGCCCCAGCACCGCCCCGCCCGCCAGCAGCCTTGCATCCGGCGCGTCGGCGAAGGCCGCCTTCGCCACCGGCGCGGCGGCATCGGCGACGTCGTTCACCCCGGCCAGCACCTCGAAGGGGGCGGCGTGGCGCTGGCCGAGCGTCGCGGCCAGGTTGGCGGCGAGCGCCGGATCGGCGCCATGCAGCGGCTTCAGGACGCTGGCCGGCAGGGCCGGCGCCCGGGCCGGCGCCGCTGCCGCCAGGCGCCAGACCGCCCGCCCCGCCATCGCCGCCCAGCCCAGCCCGGCCAGGGTCAGGGCGAGCGCCAGCCACCCCAGCGCCTCAGCCATCGGCGCGGTGCCGCCGGGGGGATCGCCGGCCGGGCTTCGGCTGGGCTAGGGTACCGGCCCCTGTCAGGGCTCCCGCATGCGCCGTCTTTCCGCTTTTCGCCGCTCTCTCCCGCTGGTTGCCCTGCTGGCCGGCTGCGCCACCCAGGGCCCCGTCACCGACCCGACCGACCCGCTGGAAGCCACCAACCGCCAGGTGCTGGACGTGAACATGGCGCTGGACCGGAACATCTTCCGGCCGGTGGCGGTCTTCTACCGCAACAGCGTCGGCGACTGGACCCGCGCCCGCATCCACAACGTCCTGCAGAACATGAATGAGCCGGTGGTGGCGGTGAACGCCCTGCTGCAGGGGCAGCCGGACATGGCGGCGCAGAGCCTGCTGCGCTTCGTCATCAACTCCATCGGCGGGCTGGGCGGGATGTTCGACCTGGAGAGCGTCGGCGGCCCGCCCCGCATCATCCGGGATTTCGGCCAGACCCTTTATGTCTGGGGCCTGCCGGACGGGCCCTTCCTGATGGTGCCGGTGCTCGGCCCCTCCAACCCGCGGGAGCTGGTGGGGGTGGTCAGCGACGGCTTCCTCAACCCGATCACCTGGGTGATCCCGGTGGAGGCGAGCCTTGGCCAGGGCGTGGTCAGCGGCATCGATACGCGGGAGCGGAACATCGAGACGCTGGACGAGATCGAGGCGACCTCCCTCGACCTCTACGCCCGGCTGCGCAGCCTGTGGCGGCAGCACCGCGACGCCGAGCTGGGCCGCAGCACCACCGAGGCCCCCGCCGTGCTGGAGGATCCCGACGCGCCGGCGCGCTGACCCGGGGCCTGTGGCAGGAAGGTTCCGGCAGCGGTCGGGCGAGGGCTTCGGCGCCCTGGCCAGGGTCGCGGCACCGCCGCGACGCCGCCCGATGCCGGTGGCACCGACGGATCCGCGGCATCCAGGCGAAAGGCAAGCTAGCGCATGGTGCCACGGCCGGCACGGACCGGCCGGCCTGCGCCGCTGGCCCTCAGGCCGGGCCCCGCATGTAGCGGCGCTCCGGCCGATAGGTGAACCAGCGATGCAGGCGGAGGAGCAAATGCTGGAACATGGGCGGCACGTCCCGGGCTGGCGTTGCGATGACGCCAATCTCGCAGATGTGCATTGACACATTCTTAGTGAATTGCGCAGGGGCGGCGAAGAGACCTCGTGGAACGATACGCCGCCCGCCGGCGCCAGGCCGGAAGGTCGGCGGCGCTGCCCCCGAACCCCCGCCGGCGGTTGCCGGCAGTGCCGGCAATCCCCTCCCCGAACCCCGCCCCGAGTCCCCAACCCGCAGATGGAACCAGCCGGCGAGGGGGGCGTGGGGCCAGGGCCCCGCGCTAGCGGCGCGCGGCGGTGCCCGGCCTTCGTGCGGCGCCGCCCATGTAGCGGCGCTCGGGCCGGTAATTCAGCCAATGGCGAAGGCGTTGCAGGACACGGCGTAGGCTCACGGCATCCCTCATCCGAAACTGCGGCCGGGCATTGGCCGCCACCGCCCATCTGGCGTCGGTTTGAGTCCTTCGCATGGCATGAAGGGGGCGCCGAGAGGACCTTTCGGGGCCGGAACTTCAACATGCCGTGACGCTGCCCGGGTCGGTGTTCCCGCCGCACAGCAGCACCCCGATCCGCGCCCCTGGCGGCGCCCGGAAAGCGCCGCAGAGCAGGGCCGCCAGCGCCGTCGCCCCGCCCGGTTCCGCCACCAGCCGCAGCCGGTCCCAGAGCAGCCGCTGCGCGGCGCGGATGGCGTCGTCCGGCACCAGCACCGCCTGCGCCACATGCGCTCGCGCCAGGGGGAACATCAGCGCCCCCACCTGCCGCGCGCCGAGGCTGTCCGCCGCCACCCCGCCGACCGGCGCCGGCACCGGCCGCCCTGCCGCCAGCGCAGCGTGCAGGGCAGGGCAGCCCTCCGGCTCCACCGCGACCAATTGCGCGCCGCCCTCGGCATACCAGCCGGCCATGCCGCCGATCAGCCCGCCGCCGCCGACCGCGACCAGCGCATGCTGCAGCTCCGGCGCTTCCGCCTCGAATTCCAGCGCCACGCTGCCCTGGCCCGCCAGCACCTCCGGCTGGTCATAGGCGTGGATCAGCCGGGCGCCGGTCTCGGCCGCCCTGGCCTCGCTGGCCTGGCGCGCCTCGTCGTAGGTGGCGCCGCCCACCACCAGCTTCGCGCCATAGCCCTCGATCCGCGCCCGCTTGGCCGCGCCGGTGATCTCCGGGACGAAGATCTCGGCCGGCACGCCGAGCGCCCGGGCGGCATAGGCCACCGCCGCGCCGTGATTGCCGCCCGAGGCGGCGATGACGCCCGCCGCCGGCACCGGCGCCGCCAGCAGGGCGTTGCAGGCGCCGCGCGCCTTGAAGCTGCCGCTCACCTGCAGCAGCTCCAGCTTCAGCGTCAGCGGGCCCGCCGCCAGCCCCAGCTCCGCCGCGTCCAGCCGCAGCACCGGGGTGCGGCGGGTGAAGGGGGCGATGCGGGCGGCGGCGGCGCTGACGGCGGCGCGGTCAGGGGGGGCGCTCATGGCCCCCGCCTCGCACGAAGCCGCGCGCCGGGCAACACGTGTCCCCGCCCGGGCGTTCTGCAACCTCCGGTCCCCTTGGACTCCCGCCGCATTTCTGCCATGGTCCGCGGCCTGTTCGCTGGCGGACCGGAAGCCACGCCATGCCCGTACAGCTCCACGGCAGTGCCGTCGCCCGGGATGGGGATGCGGTCCTGCTTTTGGGTCCCTCAGGGGCCGGGAAATCCGATCTCGTGCTGCGCATGATCGATGCGGGATGGCGGCTCGTGGCCGACGATCAGGTGGCCCTCCGGGCGGAGGGCGGCACCTTGCGCGCCGCCGCGCCCGCGCCGCTGGCCGGGCTGCTGGAGGTGCGCGGCCTCGGCCTGCTCGGCCCGCTGCCGGTGGCACGGCCGGACCCGGTGCTGCGGCTGGCCGTCCACCTGGTGCCGCGGGAGGCGGTGCCGCGCCTGCCGGCGCCGGACTCCTGGGCGGCGGAGGGCGTCTCCCTGCCCGCCATCCGGATGCATGCCTTCGACGCCGCCGCCCCCGCCCGCCTTGCCCTGGCGCTGGAGCTGGCCTGCGGCCGCCTCCGCAGCGGCGCCGGGGCCTTCGCATGAGCGGCCGGGCGCCGCCGCGGCCGGTGGTGCTGGTCACCGGCCTCTCCGGCGCCGGCCGCGCCTCGGCGCTCCGCGCCCTGGAGGATCTCGGTTTCGAGACGGTGGACAACCCGCCGCTCGAGCTGCTGGAGGAGCTGGTGGGGGATGGCGACCTGCCGCTGGCCGCCGGCATCGACACGCGGACCCGCGGCTTCTTCCCCGCCCAGGCCCTCGCGACCCTGGCCCGCTTAAGGCAAAGGCAGGATATCGGCGTCACCCTGCTCTACGTCACCGCCGAGGATCAGGTGCTGCTCCGCCGCTTCACCGAAACCCGGAGGCGCCACCCGCTGGCGCCGGGCGGCTCGCTCGGCAGCCGGGTGGCGGACGGCATCGCGCGGGAGGCGGCGCTGCTGGCCCCGTTGCGGGAGGCGGCCGATATGGTGATCGACACCTCCGACATGGCGCTGCCCGCCTTCCGCCAGATGATCGAGCGGCGCTTCCGCCCGGAAGGCGCACCCGGCCTCGCCATCCAGGTGATGTCCTTCGCTTTTCCCAAGGGGCTGCCGCGGGAGGCCGATCTGGTCCTCGACCTGCGCTTCCTGCGCAACCCGCATTACGTGCCGGAGCTGAAGCCGCTGACCGGGCGGGACGCGCCGGTCGCCCGCTATGTCGAGGAGGATCCGGACTACCCCGGCTTCTGGGCCCGGCTGACCGGCCTGCTCGACCCCCTCTTGCCGCGCTACGTCGCGGAGGGCAAGAAGTACCTCACGGTCGCCCTGGGCTGCACCGGGGGCCGCCACCGATCGGTCCTTGTGGCGGAGCGCCTGGCTGACCATCTACGGAGCTTAGGCTGGCGTGCGGATGTGACGCATCGGGAACTCGGCGTGAACGGCATGGCGGCGGCTGCGGCCGCGCCTCTGCCGTCCCACGGCCCCAGCCCTGAGGGTCGGGAGGCCCTTTCTAGAACCCCATGATCGGATTGGTTCTGGTCACCCATGGCCGTCTGGCCGATGAATTGCGCCTCGCCATGGAACATGTGGTGGGGCCGCAACGGGCGGTGGCAACCGTCTGCATCGGCCCGGATGACGACATGGAAGACCGCAGGCAGGATATCCGCGAGAGTATCAGGTCGGTGGACCAGGGCGACGGAGTCGTCATCCTGACGGACATCATGGGCGGCACCCCCTGCAACCTGGCCGTTTCCCTGGCGGACCGGAAGCAGGTGGAGGTGATCGCCGGTGTGAACCTGCCGCTGCTGGTGAAGCTGGCGAAGATCCGCTCCACCGAGCCGCTGGCGGAAGCGGTGGACCATGCCGCGGCGGCGGGGCGGAAATACATCGCCGCCGCCGGCGATATCGCCAACGGCGCCGCCAGGCCCAACGGCGCGCCCAAGGGAGGAGCAAGCTGATGCGCGACGACGTCATGCCCGAGCTTGTGCCGCAGTCCACCGCCGCCGAAGGCGCCCTGGGAGGCGCAGCCGATTGCAATTGCGATTGCGGCGGCGGTGACGGCCTCGTTCTCCGCCGCGACCTCGTCATCCGCAACAGCCGCGGCCTGCATGCCCGCGCCGCCGCCAAGCTGGTGGCGCTGGCGGAGCGCTACTCCGCCTGCCTGCAGGTGGTGAAGGACGGGCAGAAGGTGCCCGCCTGCTCCATCATGGGGCTGATGATGCTGGGGGCGGGCGCCGGCAGCCATATCACCATCGAGGCCGAGGGCTGGGACGCCAAGGAAGCGCTCGAGGCAGTCGCCGGCCTGGTCGAGGCCGGCTTCCATGAAGAGTGAGAAGGCCGAGACGAAGCCCATCGCCGAAGCGCCGAAGAAAGCCGCTGCGCGCAAGCCGCGCGAGATCGCCATCCGTGGCATCCCCGTCTCCTCGGGCATCGCCATCGGGCCGGTCTTCGACACCACCGAGGTGCCCGCCGAGGCGCCGCGCCGGTCCATCGGGGCCGGGGAGGTGGAGGCGGAGAAGCAGCGCCTCGCCGAGGCCGTTACGCTTTCCCGCAAGCAGATCGGCAAGCTGAAGTCACGCCTCTCCGTCCTGCCCGAGGAGGCGCAGGAGGAGCTGGAGCCGCTGCTCGACGCCTATGCGATGATGCTGGGGAATTCCCGGCTGCTGCGCGGCGCCCGCAAGCGGATCGAGGCGGAGCTGCTGGCCGCCGAGACCGCGGTGCAGGATGAGGCGGAGGCGATCGCCACCATCATCCTCGCCCAGAAGGACGACGATCGCGCCGGGCTGAACCGCCGCGCCGGGGAGGTGCGGGAGATCGCCCGCCGCCTGACCCGCAACCTGACCGCCACCCCCTTCCGCAGCCTGAAGGAGGTGCCGGAAGGCGCCATCCTGGTCGCCGAGGAGCTGACGCCGGCCGATGCCGCGCTGCTGGACCCGGCCCGCATCGCCGGCGTGGCGACGGAGGAGGGCGGGGCGGATGGCCACACCGCCATCATGCTGCGGGCGCTCGGCATCCCCTCCGTCCTCGGCGCCTCCGGCCTGACCGAGAGCGCGGTGCGCGGCGAGCCGGCGGTGCTGGATGGCAGCGCCGGGCTGGTGGTGCTGCGGCCGGGCGAGAGGGCGCTGGAGAAGGCGAAGGAATCGCTCGCCGCCTTCGCCAGGGAACGGGCCAAGCTGGCCAAGCTCCGCCGCCTGCCGGCGGTGACGACGGATGGCGAGCCGGTGGAGCTGCAGGCCAACCTCGAAATCCCGGCGGAGCTGCCGCTGATCGCCCAGGCCGGGGCGCAGGGGATCGGGCTGCTGCGCACCGAATTCCTCTTCATGAACCGCGAGGATCTGCCGGACGAGGAGGCGCAGCTCGCCGCCTATACCCAGATCGTCGAGGCGATGGCAGGCGATCCGGTGACCATCCGGGTGCTGGATTGGGGCGGGGAGAAGGATATGGAGGCGCAGGCCTCCGGCATCGCCCCCACCCATGCCGGGCCGAATCCGGCGCTGGGGCTGCGCGGGCTGCGCCTGCTGCTGAAGCGGCCGGAGCTGCTGGAGGCGCAATTCGCCGCCATCCTGCGGGTGGCGGAGCGGGGGCCGGTGCGCATCCTGCTGCCGCTGGTGACCAACCCGGCCGAGGTCCGGCAGGCGCGCGAGATCTATGAAAGGGTGGCGCGGCGGCTGCGGCGCAAGGGTGTCGGCGTGCCGGAGAAGCTGCCGGAGCTTGGCGCCATGATCGAGACGCCGGGCGCGGCGCTGGCGGCGGATGCGATTGCGCTGGAGGCGGATTTCTTCGCCATCGGCACCAATGACCTGGCCATGTACACCCTGGCGGTGGACCGGGCGGAGAGCGAGGTGTCGCATCTCTACGACCCGCTGCACCCGGCGGTGCTGCGGCTGATGCAATTCGCCACGGAAGCCGCGCTGCGCCTGCGCATGCCGGTGAGCGTCTGTGGCGAGATGGGCGGCAACCCGCGGCTGGTGCCGCTGCTGCTGGGCCTCGGCATCCGCTGCCTGTCCATGAATGCCAGCGCCATCCCGCGGGTGAAGCAGGCGATCCGCGCGCTCGACATCTCCGACTGCGCCCGCTTCGCCCGCCGGGTGATGGAGCAATCCGACCCGGAGCGGATCCAGGAGCTGGTGATGAGCCAGGGCCATGTGACGGAGCGGAATTGAGGCGGCGGCGGGGGCGGTTTCGGCCGGGCCGCTGCCGTCCCGAACCCGGCATTGCGCGGGCCGGGCGCATCCCGGTATGCGTGCGCCCATCCGGTATGCGTGCGCCCATGATGAGTCGCAGCATCGCCTCGGTGTTCTTCCTGGCCTGAGCGGCTTCGCCTTCCGGAGCGGGAGGCGGCCCGATGCGCCTTGGAACCCCAATGCGCGCCGCCCGGCACCGGGCAGCGCCGCAGCCGCCACGCGCGAGATCACATGCGACATCAGGGATATGGGAAGGGCCCGCTCGGCGGCCGTGACATCGGGCGCTTCGTCGCCGACGGCTTCATCAGGCTCGAAGCGGCGTTTCCGCGGGAGCTGGCGGAGGCTGGCCGGGCCATCCTCTGGCGCGCCACGGGCTGCGACCCCGAGGACCCGCGAAGCTGGACCCGGCCGGTCATCCGCCTCGGCCACCATGCGGAGGCGCCCTTCCGGGCGGCGGCGAACACGCCGGTGCTGCATGCGGCCTTCGACCAGCTCGTCGGGCCCGGGCGCTGGCGGGCCCCGGCGGGGCTGGGCAGCTTCCCCATCCGCTTCCCCTCGGAGGAGGAGCCGGGCGATGCCGGCTGGCATGTCGACGCCAGCTTCGGCACCGAGACCCCCGATTTCATGGCATGGCGCGTGAACCTGCGCTCCCGCGGCCGGGCGCTGCTGCTGCTGTTCCTGTTCTCGGATGTGGGGGAGGCGGATGCGCCGACGCGGATCCGGGTCGGCTCCCATCGCGACATCGCCCGCCAGCTTGCCCCGGCGGGCGAGGCGGGGCTGAGCCTGCGGGAGCTGGCGGCGGATGGCTTCGCGGGTTCGGCGCAGCGGGCCGAGGCCCTGGCGACGGGCCGCGCCGGCGATGTCTATCTCTGCCACCCCTTCCTGGTGCATGCGGCGCAGCAGCACCGCGGCCGCGCGCCCCGCTTCCTGGCGCAGCCGCCCCTGCTGCCGACGGAGGCATGGGCTGCCGGGCCGGAGGGCGGCGAGTCGCCAGTCGAGCGAGCGATCCGCGAGGCCCTTGGGGGCTGAAGCGCGGGCCAGGGGGCTGGGCGGCGGGGCGCCGATGGCATCCCATGCACCGCCTTCGCCTCGCCACCCCCCACGCCATCCGCTACCTTCGGGCCACCGCGCAGCCGCCGCCAGCGCCCCACCGCACCGAAAGAGTGCTCTCATGCCGGACGACGACTCCACACCCATCCGCGTCACCCGCCGCACCAAGCTCTGGCTCGGCCTTGGCGGCTTTGCCTTGCTCGGCCCTGCCGGCGCCCTCGCCCAGCCCGCCCCTGCTGCCCCGCCGCTCACCCAGGGCGGTGAAGGCGGCGAGGGCGGGGAAGGGGGGGAGGGCGGCGAAGCCGGCGTCGATGCCGACCGCGCTGCCAGCGATCCTGTCGCCTTCATCCTCGCCCTGGATGTGGTCGCGGCGCATTACCTGGCCGGCCGCCGCGCCTATGAGGCCGGGCGCAACACCGCCGCCGCCGAGATGTTCGCCCACCCCATCGCCGAAATCTATACCGAGCTGGAAGGCGTCTTCCAGGATCGCGGCGTCCCGCCCTTCCAGGAGAAGATGCAGGAGGCCTCCACCCTCGCCCTGGACCGCGCCCCGCGTGGCCGCGTCGCCGCCGCGGTGGACCAGGTGCTGGCGGCGTTAAAGGAAGCCGAGGCCAAGGCCCCCGGCGCCGGCCCCAGCCTCACCGTCCGGGCCCGGGTGGTGGGGGAGATGCTGGACCGCGCCGCCCTGCAGCACGCCTACGCCCTGCGCAGCCAGGAGCTGGAGCCCTATCTGGACGGGCTCGGCCTCTATCTGGCCGCCGAGGCGCGGGCCAAGGCCGTGGCGCCCGCGCTGGAGGCGGCCGGCCACCGGGCGGAGGCCAAGGCGATGCGGGAGGCGGTCCGGGCCCTGGCCCCGGCCTATCCGGGCATGAACCGGCCGGCCAGGCCCATCGCCCCCGGCCCGCTTTCCGCCCAGGCGGCGCGGCTGAAGCTGGCCCTGTCCGACCTGCCCTGATGATCCTGCCGATCGCCGGGCTGCTGGAGGACGCAACCTTGGCAAGGTTGCGCGCCCTGCTGGCCGGGGCGCGCTTCGGCGATGGGCGGCGCAGCGCCGGCTGGGCCGCCCGCGGGGTGAAGGCGAACGAGCAGGCCGCGCCTGCCGACCCGGCGGTGCAGGAGGCGGCGGGGATCGTCTCCGCCGCCCTGCTGGGGCATGCGCTGTTCCGCGCCGCTGCCCTGCCGCGCCGGCTGCGCCCGGTGCTGTTCGCCCGCTATGCCGGGGAAGGCGCCTACGGCACCCATATGGATGACGCGCTGATGGGCCTCGCCGACCCCGCCGGCCCGGTCCGCACCGACCTCTCGGTCACGGTCTTCCTGGCCGGGCCTGACGATTACGAAGGCGGGGAGCTGGTGATCGAGGGCGTGGGCGGGGAGGCAGAGTACAAGCTGCCTGCCGGCTGTGCCCTGGTATACCCCGCAACCACCCTGCACCGCGTGGCTCCAGTCACGGCCGGGGAAAGGCTGGTGGCGGTGACCTGGGCGCAGAGCCTGGTGCGGGAGGCGGCGGCGCGCGAGACGCTGTTCGACCTGGACCGCGCCCGCCGCGCCGTCTTCGCGCGGGAGGGGGATGGCGAGACCTTCCGCCTGCTGGCGAAGACCCATGCCAATTTGCTGCGGCGCTGGGCGGAAACCTGACGCCCGCTGCGCCGCGGCGCGCCGTGGGGCGGGCGCCGGAGCGGGCGCCGTCTCGCCGAGGTCGCACCGCGACCCGCCGCGGCGTGCCCCTGCGGCGGCGGGCGGCAGGACGGGCACCGCGACCGGAGGTCCCG
Source organism: Siccirubricoccus phaeus (assembly GCF_008360935.1). GTDB lineage: Bacteria > Pseudomonadota > Alphaproteobacteria > Acetobacterales > Acetobacteraceae > Siccirubricoccus > Siccirubricoccus phaeus. The sequence goes on along the minus strand of NZ_SRXO01000018.1, from coordinate 9,747 downwards.
GTGCCTGCCGCGGCAGGCCGCGCGAGGCTTCGGGCTGCAACCTCTTCCGGGGTCCTCGCGACGGCGCGCCAGCGCGTCGCGGGGATTCAGGCCACGAAGATCAGCAGCGCCAGCAGCAGCAGCACGGTGGCGCCGATGCCCCAGGCGACGAATTGGGTGAAGCCCTCCCAGGCATGCTGCCGCTCGGCCAGGATGTCCTTCGAATCAACCGCCGCGAATTCGTAGTGCTGCTGCTGCTCGGCCACGGCCCGTTCCTCACGCAATCCCGGGCGTCGGTGTAGGAAGTGGCGGCTTCAGGGGCAAGGGGTCTGGCAGCGGGTTCAGCAGGGCCGCCCCCGCCCCGGGCGGTGCGGCCGCCCCGCCGGCGGCGATCGCCAGCGCCAGCGGGTAAAGCCGGTGCTCCTGCGCCAGCACCCGGGCCGCCAGCGCCGCTTCGTCATCCCCCGGCAGCACCGGCACGGCGGCCTGGGCGAGGATGGGGCCCTCATCCATCGCCTCCGTCACCCAATGCACGGTGCAGCCATGCAGCTTCACCCCGGCGGCCAGGGCGCGGGCATGGGTCTCCAGCCCGGGGAAGGCGGGCAGCAGGCTGGGATGGATGTTCAGCATCCGCCCCGCCCAGCGCCCGACGAACCAGGGCGTCAGCAGCCGCATATAGCCGGCGAGGCAGACCAGGCCGACGCCATGCGCCTCCAGCACCTGCTGCACCGCCGCCTCATGCGCCTGGCGGTCGCCGCGGAAGGGGCGGCTCTCCACCACCGCGGTCGGCACGCCGAAATCCGCCGCCCGGGCGAGCCCCGCGGCATCGGCGCGGTTGGCGAGGACCAGGGCGATCTCGGCCGGGTAGGCAGGGTCCCGGGCCGCCTCCAGCAGCGCCAGCATGTTGGAGCCGCGGCCGGAGATCAGGATGGCGGTGCGGCGCCGTTCCGGCCCCCGCCCCGGGCTGCCGCCGGGCGCGGCTTGCGGCGCCGGGTCGGGCTGCGTCACGCCGGCCAGCTCTCCGTCAGCCCCTCGATCCGCAGCTGGGCCTCGCCCGCTGCTTCCTCCAGCACGCCGATGCGGAACACGGTTTCGCCGGCCGCTTCCAGCAGGGCGGTGGCGGCCTCGGCCTCCCCGGCGGCCACCACCGCCACCATGCCGATGCCGCAATTGAAGACGCGCAGCATTTCCGCGGCGGCCACCTTCCCGGTGCGGGCCAGCCAGACGAAGACCGGCGGCACCGTCCAGGCGCCGGCCTGGAGCACCGCCGCCACCCCCGCCGGCAGCACCCGCGGCAGATTCCCCGGCAGCCCGCCGCCGGTGATGTGGGCGGCCGCCTTCAGCTTCCCCGCCCGGTGCAGCGCCAGCAGCGGCTGCACATAGATGCGGGTGGGGGTCAGCAGCGCCTCCCCCAGTGTCTGGCCGGCGGCGAAGGGCGCGGGGGAACCGAGCCCGGCATTCCCCGCCTGCACCGCCCGCCGCACCAGGGAGAAGCCGTTGGAATGCACCCCGGAACTGGCCAGGCCGAGCAGCACGTCGCCCGGCCCCACATCCGGCCGCGGCAGCAGCCCGTCCCGCTCCGCCGCGCCGACCGAGAAGCCGGCCAGGTCGTAATCCTCCGCGGCGTACATCCCCGGCATCTCCGCCGTCTCGCCCCCCACCAGGGCGCAGCCGGCCTGGCGGCAGCCCTCGGCGATGCCGGCGATGACCTCCCGCGCCTGCTCCAGCCGCAATTTCCCGGTGGCGAAATAGTCGAGGAAGAACAGCGGCTCCGCCCCCTGCACCACCAGGTCGTTCACGCACATCGCCACCAGGTCGATGCCGACCGTCGCATGGCGGCCGGCATCGATCGCCACGCGCAATTTCGTGCCGACGCCGTCGGTGGAGCTGACCAGGACGGGGTCCTTGAACCCCGCCGCCTGCAAATCGAACAGCGCGCCGAAGCCGCCGATGCCGCCCAGGACGCCGGCGCGGCTGGTGGCCCTGGCCAGCGGCTTGATCGCCTCGACCAGCGCGTCGCCGGCATCGATATCGACGCCGGCTTCACGATAGGTCAGGCCGGCGGGGGAGGAACCGGGGGGGGAACTGGTCAGGGCGGCCTCCGATCGGCTAAGGGTCCTGTCCCGGGAGCTTCTAGCGCAGCGAGCGGCCGCCGTCTTGGCGGGAAGTCCTCGGCAAGTGGCGGGGTGGCATGCATGGCGCGGAGGATGGTCGGGGGGGCCGTGGTCCTGGCGCTCGGCCTGGGGCTGGGCGCGGCGCGGGCGCAGACCGATTCGGCGCCCGTCTCCGTGGTGCCTTCTCCCGCCCCCGCGGCGGAAGCCTCCGGCGGCGGCACCACCCAGCGCGGCGTCCCGGCCGAGGCCACGGCGGAGAACGGCGTGCTGGCGCGGGAGCAGGCGCTTGCCTCCGGGCGGCGAATCGCCTGGGAACGCTATCTGGCGGAGCTGGGCCAGTCCGGGCCAAACCTCTCCGACCGGCAGATCGAGAATCTGGTCAGCTCCATCGTCATCGAGCAGGAACGGACCGCCCCCACCCGCTACACCGGCCGGATCACGGTGAATTTCAACCCCGGCCGGGTGCAGCGCGTGCTGGGCGGTGGTGGCGGGGCGGCGCCGGGCACCGGCCAGGCGGCGGCCGGCCCCGCCAGCAACTGGATCGAGGCGGTGGCGAGCTACGCCTCCCTCGGCGAATGGCTGGAGCTGCAGCGCCGGCTGCGGGCGGCGCCGTCGGTCGCCGGCTTCACCCTGCAGGCCGTGGCGGTGGATGCGGCAAGGCTGCGCCTCGGCCTGCGCCTGCCGCCGGAGGCCGCCGCCGCCGAGCTCGGCCCGCTCGGCCTCACCCTTTCGCCGGCGACCGGCGCCGCGGCCTGGCGCCTGTTTCTCGGTGGCGGATGATCCGGCCCCGGGCAGCGATGCGCTGGTCACGCTGCCCAACCTCATCACCCTGGCGCGGCTCTGCGCCGTGCCGGCGACCATCTGGCTGATCCTGCAGCACCGGCTGGACGTCGCCTTCTGCCTCTTCATCGGCGCCGGCATCTCCGACGCCATCGACGGCTGGCTGGCGCGGGTGCGCAATGCCCGCTCCGCCCTCGGCGCGCTGCTGGACCCGGTGGCGGACAAGGCGCTGCTGGTTTCGGTCTATGTGACGCTGGCCGCCATCGGCGTGCTGCCGGACTGGCTGGCGATACTGGTGGTGTTCCGGGACCTCATCATCGTCGGCGGGGTCATCGTGCTCTGGCTGCTCGGTCAGCCCGTGGCGATCCGGCCGCTGTTCATTTCCAAGCTGAATACCGCGCTGCAGATCGGGCTGGCGGCGCTGGCCCTGCTGCTGGCAGGCTTCGGGCTGCAGGCATCCGGCCTGCTCACCGCCCTGGTCTGGATCGTGGCTGGCTCCACCCTCGCTTCCGGCACGCGCTACGTCGTCGCCGCGCTGCGCCGCGGGGCGTCGGCGGGGTGACCCGGCCATGGTGAGCCTGCCGCCGCCGGAGCGTGCCCCGCCGGCCCGGGCGGGCGGCGGCCCGGCCGCGCCGCTGGCCCGCCCCCTGGCCCGCCCCCTGGCGGACCAGCCCCAGCCCCACCCCCCTGGCCCCGCCCCCGCTGGCCCCGCCCCCCCTGGCCCCGCCAACCGGCCGCCGCGCCCGGTGCCGCGCGCCGCCACCAGCGGCCAGCGCCTCGGCCTGGCATTGGGCGTCGCGGTCTTCCTGCTGGTCTCGATCTGGCTGTTCTCGGCCATCTTGACGCCCTTCGTCCTGGCCGGGGTGATCGCCTATTTCCTCGACCCGCCGGCCAGCGGGCTGGTGCGCCTGGGGGTGGGGCGGGGGTTTTCCGCGCTGATCATGATCCTCGCCGTGGTCGGGGTGGCGCTGCTCTGCGTGCTGCTGCTCTACCCGGTGCTGGTCGCCCAGGTCTCCATCCTGCTGCAGCGCCTGCCGAGCTACGTGCTGGGCGTCGGCGCCGCGGTGCGGGAGGCGCTGGCGGCGCTCGCCCAGCGGCTGGGGCCGGATGTGGTGGATTCCCGGCTGCAGGACCTGGCGGTGGGGCAGGCGGGGGCGATCATCTCCTATCTCGGCACCTCCATCGCCCGGCTGCTGGGGGGTGGCTTCGCCATCTTCAACGTCTTCACCCTGGTGACGGTGACGCCGGTGGTGGCCTTCTACCTGCTGCGGGACTGGCCGCGGATCATGCTGCGGCTGGACGCCTGGCTGCCGCGCCGTTCCGCCGCGACGCTGCGGCAGATGGCGCGGGATACCGACCGGCTGCTCTCCGCCTGGCTGCGCGGGCAGTTGCTCTGCTGCGCGCTGCTGGCGGTGTACTACGCCACGGCGCTGTCGCTGATCGGGCTGGAGCTGGGGCTGACGGTGGGGCTGATGGCGGGCATCCTCTCCTTCATCCCCTATGTCGGCTCCATCACCGGGCTGATCACCGCGCTGGCCCTGGCGCTGGCGCAGTACGGCACCTGGAACGGGGTGCTGCTGGTGGCGGCGATCTTCGTCACGGGCCAGGTGGTGGAGGGATACATCATCTATCCGCGGCTGCTGGGGGACCGGGTGGAGCTGCACGCGGTGTGGGTGATCTTCGCGCTGTTCGCCGGCGGGGTGGCGTTCGGCTTCCTCGGCGTGCTGCTGGCGGTGCCGCTGGCGGCGGTGGCGGGGGTGATCGCCCGGTATTGGCTGCGACGGTATCTGGAGAGTCCGCTGTATCTGGACCCGCCGCGGACGGGGTGAGGGGGCGTTGGTTCGAAGGCTGCCCGTTGCGAGCCGGGCCTGGAGCGGGGTGCGTTCGCTTTCGCTCACGCACCCCGCTCCACCTTTTTGTCTGACCGCGTGATTCATGGTTTCGGTTGATTCAACCTCGGCCGATCACGCTCCCACAACCGATCACGCTCCAGGAAGTCGCCCTTCGTCCAAACCCCGCCAGGTTGCCGATGCAGCGCGCCATGCCGGGCACTGAAGGAAGGGCGTCCCGGCCTTTCCGCCACGCCACTGCCGCGTTCCGTCCCCACCGCTATGCTGCGCCCATGTCCTGGATTCCCCGGCCCTGATGCGCCAGCTTGCCCTGCCGCTCCGCCTGCCGCCGCCCGCGCCGGGGGCGCTGCTGGAGGATGCCAGCAATGCCGAGGCCCTTGCCTGGCTGGCCCGGCCGGAAGCCTGGCCACAGCACCGCCTCGCCCTTTACGGCCCGGCCGCCACCGGCAAATCCCATATGCTTGCCGAATTCGCCGCCCGCCACGCCTGGCCCAGCCTTCCCGGCCCCGCCATCCGCGGGTTGCCCGACATCCCCGCCGCCCCCGGCCTCACCCTGGACGACGCCGATTGCGCCCTTGACGAAGCCGCCCTGTTCCACCTGCTGAACATCTGCGCCGAGCGCCGCCAGGCCGTGCTGCTGGCCGGCCGCGCGCCCCCCGCCCGCTGGCCGGTCAAACTCCCGGACCTCGCCAGCCGCCTCCGCGCCATCACCGCCGTCGGCGTCCAGCCGCCCACCGACACGCTCCTCGCCGCCCTGCTCCGCAAGCATTTCGCCGCCTTGCAGCTCCGCGTGGACCCGGCCGTGCAGGGCTGGCTGCTGCTCCGCCTGCCGCGCGAAGCGGCTGCCATGGCCGCTGCCGCCCGCACCCTGAACGAGGCCGCGCTCGCGGCCGGCGGCGCCGTCACCCGCACCCTCGCCCGCACCGCCCTGCGCGACTGGCCCGGCTTCGATCCAGCGCCGTTGGATGATGTTTCGATGGCGGGGGAGGCCGCGCCCTCCCCCTCTGCCCCCTGCCTGCTATAGGGTTGCTGGCATGACCCCGCTCGACCTCCGCCCGGCCGCCGTCGAGAGCCAGGGCGCCGCCGCGCCCGCCACGGGGCCGGAGGCGCCGGAGCGCTTCCTCAACCGCGAGCTCTCCTGGCTGGATTTCAACACCCGGGTGCTGGAGGAAGCGGCCAACCCCGCCCATCCGCTGCTGGAGCGGCTGCGCTTCGTCGCCATCTCAGCCTCCAACCTCGATGAATTCTATTCCGTCCGCGTGGCGGGCCTCATCGGCCAGGACCGCGCCGGCATCGCCAGCCCGGCGCCGGATGGCCGCACCCCCGCCCAGCAATTGGCTGCGATCCACGACCGGGCGGAAGAGCTGCTGGCCGAGCAGCAGGCGCAATGGCAGACCCTGGCGGCGCAGCTCCGCGAAGCCGGCATCGCCGTCTGCGCGCCGGAGGAGCTGACCGAGGCGGAGCATGCCTGGGCCGCCGCCTGGTTCGACGAGCGGGTCTTTCCGGTGCTGACGCCGCTCGCCGTGGACCCTGCGCATCCCTTCCCCTTCATCCAGAACCTCGCCCTCTGCATGGCGCTGAAGCTGGTGCGGGAGGAGGATGGCGGCACCATGCGCGCCTTGCTGCCGCTGCCGCCGCAGATCGAGCGCTTCATCCGCCTGCCGCCGAATGAGGAGCAGCCCGGCATCCGCTTCCTGGTGCTGGAGGATCTCATCACCCTCAGCCTGCGCCGCCTCTTCCCCGGCTTCATCCCGGCGGAGCAGGGCCTGTTCCGGCTGATCCGCGACACCGATGTGGAATTCGAGGAAGAGGCGGAGGATCTCGTCCGTTCCTACGAGACCGCGCTGAAGCGCCGCCGCCGCGGCCGCGCCATCCGGCTGAGCGTGACCGCCGCCACCCCCGCCGATATGGTGGATTTCGTCGCCGAGGAGCTGAGCGCCGACCGCAGCAACATCTTCGTCGTGGATGGGCTGCTGGGCATGGATGCGCTGACCCAGCTCATCGTCGATGACCGGCCGGATCTCCTCTTCACCCCCTACACGCCGCGCTTCCCGGAGCGCATCCTGGATTACGGCGGCGATTGCTTCGCGGCGATCAGGGCGAAGGACATCGTCGTCCACCACCCTTACGAATCCTTCGACGTGGTGGTGCAGTTCCTGCGCCAGGCGGCACGCGACCCGAATGTGGTCGCCATCAAGCAGACCCTCTACCGCACCAGCCGCGAAAGCCCGATCGCCCGCGCGCTGATCGAGGCGGCGGAGGCGGGCAAATCCGTCACCGGCGTCATCGAGATCAAGGCCCGCTTCGACGAGGAGCGGAACATCGCCCTCTCCCGCGAGCTGGAAGCCGCCGGCGTGCAGGTGGTGTTCGGCTTCGTCGAGCTGAAGACCCATGCCAAGGTCTCGCTGGTGGTGCGGCGCGAAGGCCAGGCGCTGCGCTCCTACGCGCATTTCGGCACGGGCAACTACCATCCCGTCACCGCGCGCATCTACACCGACCTTTCCTTCTTCACCGCCGACCCGGCGCTGACCGCGGATGCGGCGCGCCTGTTCAACTACATGACCGGCTATGCGCGGCCGGCGAAGATGAGGAGCCTCGCCTTCTCCCCGCTCACCATCCGCCCGACCCTGCTCGGCCTGATCGAGCAGGAGACCGGCTTCGCGCAGGAGGGGAAGCCGGCCGGCATCTGGCTGAAGATGAACAGCCTGGTGGATGAGCAGCTCATCGACGCGCTCTACCGCGCCAGCCAGGCCGGCGTGCGGATCGAGGCGGTGGTGCGCGGCATCTGCTGCCTGCGGCCGGGCGTCGCCGGGCTTTCCGAGAATATCCGGGTGAAGTCCATCGTCGGCCGCTTCCTGGAACATTCCCGCATCTGCGTCTTCGGCAATGGCCACCGCCTGCCCAGCCGGCGGGCGCGGGTGTTCATCTCCTCGGCCGACTGGATGGCGCGGAACATGGACTGGCGCGTGGAGACCCTGGTGCCGGTGGAGAACCCGACCGTGCATGCGCAGATCCTCGACCAGATCATGGTGGTGAATTTGAAGGACACCGCGCAGAGCTGGGAGCTGCAGCCGGATGGCAGCTGGCAGCGGATGAAGCCAGGGCTGCAGCCGGTTTCCGCCCATGCCTATTTCATGACCAATCCCTCCCTCTCCGGCCGCGGCAGCGCCCTGCACCGCGCGGCGCGTGCCAGCGGCGCGGCACGGCGGGTGAGGCCCGACCGCATCGCGCAGGACTGACCGCTTGGCCATTGCCTATCATCACGAACCCCCGCCGCCGCGCTGCGGCGTCGTCGATCTCGGCTCCAATTCCGTGCGCCTCGTCATCTTCGAGGGGCGGGGGCGGAACCCGCAGGCGATCTTCAACGAAAAGGCCGTGCTCGGCCTCGGCCGCGGGTTGCAGGCAACCGGAAGGCTGAATGAGGAAGCGATCGGGCCGGCGCTGACCGTGCTCGGCCGCTACCATGCGGTGGCGCAGGCGATGCAGGCGGCGCCGATCGAGGTGGTGGCGACGGCGGCGGTGCGGGATGCCAGCAACGGCGCGGAATTCGTCGCCGCGCTGCGGCAGCGCATGCCGGAGGTGCCGATCCGCATCCTGAGCGGGGAGGAGGAGGGGCGGCTTTCCGCCGCCGGCGTGCTGCTGGGCTTTCCCGGGGCGGACGGCATTCTCGGCGATCTCGGCGGCGGCAGCCTGGAGGTGGTGCGGCTGGATGCCGGGCAGGTGCGCCAGGCCGCCTCCCTGCCCATCGGCGCCATCCGCCTGGCGGAGCGTTCGGGTGGCGACACCATCCGGGCCCGGGCGATCGCCGAGCAGGAGCTGGCCCGCCACCCCTGGCTGGCCGAGGGCGGCGGGCGCGACCTCTACCTCGTCGGCGGCGCCTGGCGGGCGCTGGCACGGATGCATATCGCCCAGACCGGCTACCCGCTGGCCATCGTCCACCACTACGTGCTGCGGCGGGAGGAGGCGCGGGACCTGGCCGGCGTCGTCATGGCGGCGTCGCGGCGGGTGCTGGAACGCATGGCGGGGGCGCCGCTGAAGCGGCTGGCCGACCTGCCCTTCGCCGCCGTCGCGATGCGCCGGCTGCTGCGCGCCAGCGGCGCGGCGCGGGTGGTGTTCTCCGCCAACGGCTTGCGGGAGGGCTGGTATGCCAACCTGCTGCCGGCCGAGCTGCGGGAGGCGGACCCGCTGCTGACCGCGGCGCAGGATCTGGCCCAGGGCTGGGGCCGCGATGCCGGGCTGCCCCCGGCGCTGATCGCCTGGACCGATCCGCTCTTCCCCGAGCCGGAGGGGCTGGCCAGGGCGCTGCGTGAGGCGGCCTGCTGGATTTCCGACATCGGCAGCCATGACCACCCGGAATACCGGGCGGAGCAGGCTTTCCTGCGGGTCCTGCGGCAGCACGGGGCGGGGCTGGATCACCATGCCCGTGCCTTCCTCGCCCTGGTGGCGGCGCTGCGCTACGAGGCGGAACCGGACAGCCCCTTCCTGGCCCCGACGCGGGTGCTGCTGGACGTGGCGACGATCCGCCGGGCGGAGGCGCTGGGGGCGGCGCTGCGCCTGGCCTATACGCTGTGCGGCGGCACGCCGGCGCTGCTGGCCGGCACGGCGCTGGAACGCCGCGGCAGCCGGCTGGTGCTACGGCTGAAGGAGGGCAGCGGCGTCTTCGCCGGGGAGAGCGTGCTGCGCCGGGTGGAGGCGCTGGGCGCTACGCTGGGGCTGGAGACGGTGGTGGAGGTGGAGGCTTAGAGCGTGATCGGTTGAGGTCGAATCGACCGAAACCGTGAAGCACGCGACCGAACAAAGAGCTAGAGCGGGGCGGGTGAGCGCAGCTCACCCGATCCCGCTCTAGAGCAAGCTGTGTTTAGGCGGAAGCATATCCTGAGTTGGCGAGATAGTTGGTGCATTCGGTTGGGCTGACGAGGTCGAGGATGGCGCCGACCTTGCGCCAGGTGGTGCCGATAGTTCGCTGCTCGGCGGCGCGCATGAGGTGCTTGATCTTGGCGAAGAGTTGCTCGATCGGGTTCAGG
>NZ_SRXO01000017.1 GCF_008360935.1 Siccirubricoccus phaeus | reverse complement strand
AGACCACGATCGGCTTCGTCCGCTTCGCCGTCTTCCTGCCGAAGAGCGTGGGCGGCGCGGTCGAGATCGCCGCCATTACCAAGCACGAAGGCTTCCGCTGGGTGCAGAGGAAGGGCTTCTACCCCACGGGAATCCTCCAGGAAGACTGAGTCCGCACCAACGCGGGGACGCGGGCGCCGCACACGGCCTCGCCGCTCGCCCCACGGCACGGCTCGCCCGGCGACCCGCAGCGCGTTGCCCACCGGGGCCGACGCACCCCACATGCAGGCCGCCGCCCACCACGGCGGTCCATCCGCGGAGCTCCGATGCTCGATCTCGTCGTCGTCCTGGTCCTGATAGTGCTGAACGGGGTCTTCGCCCTCTCGGAGCTCGCGGTCGTCTCCGCCCGACGGAGTCGCCTACGCGCCATGGCCGAAGCGGGCCGCCCCGGGGCCAGCGCCGCCCTGGCCTTGGCCGAGGAGCCCGGACGCTTCCTCTCCACCGTCCAGATCGGAATCACGCTGGTCGGCATCCTCGCCGGCGCCTTGTCCGGTTCCGCCCTCGGCGGCCGCCTCGCCACCTGGCTGACGGGCCTCGGCCTGCCTGTGGCGGTGGCGGAGCCGCTGGGCTTCGGTCTCGTCGTCGCCCTCGTCACCTATCTCTCGATCGTGGTGGGGGAGCTGGCGCCCAAGCGCCTGGCGCTCCGCCACGCCGAGGGGCTGGCCTGCGCCGTCGCCCCAGCCATGACGATCATTTCGCGCATCGCCGCGCCGGTCGGCTGGCTGCTCGATGCCTCGACCGATCTGGTCTTCCGCCTGCTCGGCCGCGCCGAGGCGCCGGAGGAGAGAGTCACGGAGGACGACCTGCGCGCGCTTGTCGCCGAGGCCGAGCGGACCGGGGCGATCGAGACTGCCGAGCGGCGCATGATTGCGGGTGTCCTGCGGCTCGGCAACCGGCCGGTGCGTGGCGTGATGACGCCCCGCGGCGACGTGGACTGGCTCGATGCGACCGCCGGCGAGGCGGCGGTCCGCGCTGTGTTGATGCGGACCGCACACTCCCGTCTGCCGGTCGGCGAGGGCTCGACCGAGGCCATGCTGGGCGTCGTGCAGTCGCGCGAGCTGCTCGCGGCGCTGCTGACCGGACGGCCGCTGGATCTGCGGGCCGCGGCGCGGCGGGCGCCGGTGGTGCCGGACACGGCGGACGCGCTCGACGTGCTCGCCACCCTCCGCGCGGCCGAGGTGCCGATGGCGCTGGTGCACGACGAGCACGGCCATTTCGAGGGCATTGTGACGCCGACCGACTTGACCGAGGCCATCGTCGGGGCGTTCCGCTCGGACGCAGAGCCGGGCGACGAGCCGGTGGCCGTGCGGCGTGAGGACGGTTCCTGGCTACTGGCCGGGTGGATGCCGGTGGACGAGATGGCCGAGCTGATCGGGCTCGCCCTGCCGGAAGAGCGCAGCTACCACACCGCCGCCGGCTTCGTGCTGACCGCGGCGGGCCGCCTGCCGCCGGTCGGTGAGGCGGTCGAGGCGCAGGGCTGGCGCTTCGAAGTGGTGGATATAGATGGCCGGCGGATCGACAAGCTGCTGGTGGGGCCGATGCGCGCGGCAATCGAACCCGCTGCGAGGCGACCCGGAAGCGGTCTGCTGGTGAGGTGAAGAGTTGGGCTGCGGAGCAATCCGTGTCCGTCCACGGTAGCCACCTGGGTGATGTCCGGGCCGGGGCGTTCAGCCCCAGGTCCAGCAAGTCACCACGCAGTGGGAAACAATTGACATGATCGGAACCAGGGAACTTTATGCGAGTGCCAACGGCGACCGGTGGCTCCTCGCACGTGATTCCAGCTCCGGGCGGGTGTTCGTGCGGCACGAGCCCAGTGTCGCGTCGGGAGGGCAAAGGGCTGAATTCGAGATCGGCGATTTCCTGGCCCGGGGCGGCCAGGGACCCGAGCACCAAGCTCTGCTGCGCCTGATCGGGAGCCTGGTCGGAGACCGCTCGAGCGGCTGAGGCGCGCGACGCGATCATCCGCGTGGCGCAGGCCGGCGCCAAAGGGACCAGCCTGCCATGGTCGTCGGCGCTATCGCCCTGCGCCGCAGTGCGACCACCGACGACGTGGCGCAAGCCAGCCGCGTAGCTGGACTGCGGCGACTATCACGGGGCGGCGGCGCGCTGCGTATGCTCCAGGAAGAAGCGGAGCATCTCGCGCGAGGCATCGGGCCCGCGCGGATCGGTATAGGAACCGGCGGGGCTACCGCCTGACCAGGCATGGCCGCCGCCGTGGATGAGCCACTGCTCGAGCACGGTCTGCCCCGCGGCATTGGTGTGCACGGTGCGGCTGTAGGCGTGCCCGCCCACCACCTGGCCACGCTGGATATCGGTCCGGAGTCCACTGGCCGCCGTGGCAGCCGATTGCGCGATGACCTGATCGCCGTTGCGGGGATGAACGGTGGTGTCCCGGTCGGCATGGAAGACGATGGTCGGGACCACCCGCTGCGCCTCACCGGTCCGGAGGGGCGTGCCGGCCGCGCCCTGCCGCATGGCGGCGAAGGCGGAGGGGAGGTCGCGGGCCGCGCCGCAGGCCAGGCCGGAATGCACCCCGACCGCGGCGTAGAGCTCGGGATAGGTCTGGCCCAGGATGGCGGCGGCCGCCCCGCCGGCCGACAGCCCAGCGACGTAGACGCGCTGCGGGTCGACCGCGTGCTCGCGCATCACCTGCCGGGTCATGCCCGCGATCAGCGAGGGCTCCCCCTGGTCGCGCCGCTGGTCGCCCGGGCTGAACCAGTTCCAGCACTTCTGGGCGTTGGCGGAGCTCGGCTGCGCCGGGTAGAGGACGAGGAGGCCATGCTCCTCGGCGAGCGCGTTCATGCGCGTGCCGGTGGCGAAGTCGTCGGGCGACTGGGTGCAGCCGTGCAGCATGACGACCAGCGGCACCGGTCCCCCGCGATGGGTGCTGGGGATGTACAGCTTGTAGGCGCGGCTCCCGGCTTCGGCGGCGAAGGACCCCGCCACGAACCGGGCCCCCTCGGGCATCGGCTCGGGCGTGGTCGCCGGGGCATGCCGTACCAGCCCGTCCAGCCCCTGCCCCAGGGCGTCCTGGCTCACTTGGTCGAGGAAACCGCGCAGGGCCTCCGGCATCTGCGGCAGGGCGGCCTTGCCCATGCCGGCGGCCGACCACGGGCCGGCAGTCGGGGCTGGCTTGGCATCCGACACTTCACCGGTCTCGGGGTGCACGTCGATGATGTGCGGCCACCGCCCGGTCGGGGTGCCGACGGTGCCATGCGGCGTGGCCGCTGCAGGGTCAGCCGCCGCATCGCCTTGCAAAAGACGCTGCAGCAGCGCGGAAGCTTCGGCGAGCCGGCCTTCGCGGGTGAGGCGGGTCGCCTCGAGTATGCCCTTCGGGAGAATCGCGTTCATGTCTGATGCTTTCAATGCGCGGAGCCAGGTCAGCCTTCCTCGCAGGGAGGCTCGCTCTGCACTCCGTCGTGGAATGCCGATGGTGGAAACTGTCGGCCGCCGTCCCGATCCGGGGCGGCAGTCAGCGGCGTGCCGTGCGTCCCGGGATGATCAGCGGGTGCGGTCGGCCAGGGCGGCCTTCACCGCGGCGCTGGCCTGGAGTGCGCCCAGAACGGAGATCGAGGCAATCGTCGCTCGGGCCAGTTCAGGCGTGACATCCGCCGCGATGCTGGCGAGGCCCAGCACGCGGATATGGAGCATCTGCCCGGCCTCTCGCGCCGCCTCGAGGTCCTCGCGGCTGTAGTGCCGCAAGCCGAGGTCCAGGTTTTTCCGTACGACCGACTGCTTGGCCGCGTCGGCGTGCCGCTCGATCTGGTTGCGGATGGCGGTGCGGATGAAGTCGGTACGATTGGAGTAGAAGCCGTCCTGCACCAGCAGGTCGATGTGGCCGAGGTCGACGTAGCCGAGATTGATGGTGATCTTTTCGGTATCGCTGCCGGCCTTGGGCCGCAGTTCGTGGACATTGCTCGCCATCTCCAAACCATCCAATAACCATCTGGGTGGATGGTAAATGGGATGCCGGGCTGGAGCATTCAAGCGGTGCCGCGGGGGCGGCGTCCTGCTTCACCGAGGAGTGGCGAAGCGGCAGCATTGCGGAGCACCCTCAGTTTCCATGCTTCCCATCTGTCCCTGCGTGCCGCGACGACTTCGCAATGACGGCAGCGCCGTCCGCCATCAGGCAACTCGTCGCTTTCTCACCGCCACCGACAGCGTGGCCGAACTGAGGTCGAAGGTGGCCGAGGGTGAGATGTTGCGCGCCATCACCCGGACCGTGTTGTTGGTCCAGGCCGCGGCGTCGAGCTCGATGAAGCGGGTCGAGGAGGCCAGCGCCGCATCGGCCAGATCACCCTGCCGGCAGCCGGTGACCGCCACGTCCAGCAGACTGGTGGCGCCCGGCGCCAGGTTCGGCAGGTCCCAGGCGACCTCGGCCGCAAACTCCCGCTGGCCCACGGGCAGGATGGGCGTGCCGCAGAGCAGCGCCGGGGCGTGCTCCGGCATGCCGTAGAGCCGCAGCGCCTCGAGCTCGATCTGCCCATCGAAGCCGACGATGCCGATCTGCGCGAAGGCGACCGCCTCGGCCAGCCGCACCGTCATGCGGCGGTTCAGCGAGGCATCGGCCATCACCGCGCCGCCGGTCCAGGCCTTGGAGGGGATGTTCCATTGCAGGGTGGTCAGCGAAGCGAGGACGTCGCCGGCGATGTTCTCCCGCACGGCCATGCCGGCGTCGAAGCAGCGCACGAACAGCCGCCCGCCATCGGCGCCGCCGACCAGCCAATGGGCAAGCGCGAACTCCTTGGCCGACCGGGTGTCTACCACGAAAGCGAAGCCCTTCTGCGCGTCGAGCAGCAGCCCGCGGGAGGTGGCGGCGATGCCGTCCAGGCCGTTGAAGGACAGCCCGGCCAGGGTCGTGGCAGAGGTGGTCGAGGTGGCGACCGCGGCCAGGCCCTCCACCCCGACCTCGGTGGCGCTGTGCCGGAAGGCGGCGGCGCGCAGGTTCGGCACCGCCCCGAGCAGCCGGAGGTGGCGCGAGGCGGGGGCGCGGTGGCGGTTGAGGACGGCGTTGCCGCAGCGGGTGGCGGTCGCGGTGTAGTCGATCCCGACCGCGTAGGTATTGGCCCAGGCCACCTCGTACTCGCAGTCCTGCGCCGCCCCGGTGTGGCGGGCGACGATCGGCGAGCAGGCCTCCATCCGCAGCGCCCGGCCGATGATGGCGGAGCCGTTGGTCTCGTTCAGGAAGGGGATGGCGACGTTCGGGTCGAGCTGGCGCAACTCGAAGTTCGGCGCGTCGAAGACGTGCCGGTTGTGGTTGCTGTAGGCCCCCGGCTCGGCCGAGAGGCGGATGCCGAAGCGGTCCAGGGTGGGGTTGATCCCCGTCGCCACCGCGAAGTGCCCGCCGTAGTAGCGGACCGAGGTGTTCCAAGCGGTCGCGGTGGCGCAGCGGATGTCGAGGCCGATGCGGTTGTTGAGGAAGCGGTGCAGATAGAGCGTGCTGTCCTCGAAACCGCGGCCGTCCCCCAGCGTCCGCAGGCCAATGGTGAAGCCCTGCACCAGGCGGACATCGAGCACGCTGGCGTCCAGGTTGCGGGCCAGGATGCCGATATCGGCCTCGCTGCCCCAGTCGGACTGGTTCTGCCGCACCACCTGCAGGTTGGCGTAGAACTTCTCACCGTTGCGGGTGGTGCCACCATCGCCGAGGGTCAGCACCGTCGCGGGTGCCGTGCCGGTGTAGCGGAGCACCCCGCGCATGATCAGGCCGCGGGCGCCGCCGCCGAGCACCACGCCGGCGGAGACGTTCCAGGTGCCGGGCGGGATCACCGCCATCTTGCCGTCGGCGGCGGCGCGATCGAAGGCGGCCTGGATGGCGGCGCGGTCGTCGGCCACGCCGTCCCCGAGGCCGCCGAAGTCGCTCGGCAGCACCGCCTCGCGGTCGCGCAGGTACTTGGCGAAATC
The DNA here is from genome assembly GCF_008360935.1 of Siccirubricoccus phaeus. Lineage (GTDB taxonomy): Bacteria > Pseudomonadota > Alphaproteobacteria > Acetobacterales > Acetobacteraceae > Siccirubricoccus > Siccirubricoccus phaeus. Next base: position 117,145 of record NZ_SRXO01000017.1, on the reverse strand, counting down.
GGTCTTGCTGAGGTTGGCGTTGAGGACCAGCAGGTCGTCGATGCGGGCGGGCATGCCGTCTGTCCTCGTGGGGTGAGCTGGTCTGGCGCTTGCCAGGGGACGGCTCGCCGCGGGTATGCTGCGCGCCGGAGGAGCGGGACATGGATCAGCCGGAGGACGCCCTCGCCCAGTCCGAGCGCCATGTCCGCGAGGCCGAGGGGCACGTTGCCCACCAGCTCAGGGTCATCGCGGAGTTGGACCGGGACAATCATCCGCGGGCTGCCGCCCTGGCCCGGGAGGTGCTGGGCACCCTCCAGAGGAGCCTCGAACTGGCGCGCGAGCATCTGCGGTTGGAGCAGGAGGCGCGCGACCTCGGGCCGTGAGCTACCGAACGCCCCCCTTCTTCCTGCTCAGGGGAGGCGTGGCGGTGTCGGCCAGCTCACTACAGGGCGGTGGCAGAGACGGGCCCGGCCAGGGCCGACACGTTCCCCTCGGCCGAGACGGCGCGCAGCCAGTACCAGCGGGTCTGGCCGGCGGTGAGGCCGGTGCGGTCGAAGAACAGGCCCGTCGGCTCGGCCGCAAGCTTGCTGGCCGCGGCCAGGCTGTTCGAGGCGGCCTCGAACAGTTGCAGTCGCACCGCATCGGCCGGGAAGCCGCCCGAGAGCCGGATCCCGCCGGCGATGCCGGTCGCGGTGGGCGCCGAGACGGCGGCCGGGACCAGGGCCTCGCGCCAGCCCGAGACGGCGCCGCTGCGGGCCACGGCGCGCGCCCGGAGGGCGGTCGGCTCGGCGGTGGGGATCGCGGCCGCGGTGGCGCCCAGCCCCGCCCCGTAGCCCTGCCAGGCGGCGACCGAGGCCGGCTGGAACTCGACCTCGTAGCCGGCCAGGTGCGCGCTCGGGACCGCCGCCCAGGACACCGCCAGGGCAGCGAAGGCGGGGGTGGCTGGGGTGGTGACGGCGATCGTGGCCGGGGCGGCGATGACGCCGGGGTTGGGCAGCACCACCGAGGGACTCTCGCCGGTGGCGCGCTCGTCCACCGCCGGGTCCCAGTCCCAGACCGCGGCGTCCTCCTCGGCGAGCGTCAGGTTCACCCCGCCATCCGGCGACAGCGACCAGCCGGTCACCCGCGCCGGGAAGGGCACCAGGCGGTCGAGCGCGACCATCGCCCCCTCCCAGGGGCGCAGCCGCAGGGCCGAGAGGTTGGCCGGGAAGGCGACCTCGCGCTGGCGGCGGTTGCGCTCCAGCTCGGCCTTCATGATCCGCTGCACCGTGCTGACCGAGGTGGTCAGCGGGAACTCCATGTCGCGGTAGATCGCCTCGCCCCCGTCCTCGGCGACGTAGTTGCTGGCCAAGAGCGGCGGCGCGTCGGTCGGCTGCCAGTTGGCGGCCGGCTCGACATAGACCGCGCGCACGCCGTTGAAGAGGTCGCGCCGCGGCCGGCTGCCCTGGATCGTCACGTCGCCGCGCAGATCATCGCTGGTCAGCGTCGCCGCCGGCAGGGCCGGGGCGCCGGCATGGATGAAGAAGCGCCCACCCGAGACCACCAGGGCGCCGGCCATGGCGGAGACCAGCTTGCGGGTGATGGCGATCTTGCCCTCGCCAAGCGAGACGCGGCCGTTGCAGGTGTAGCGGCGCTCGTAGACGCCGCGGCGGGTGCCGACCAGTTCGTCGCAGACATTCGCCGCGGCGATCAGGGCGGGGATGTCGATGTCGCCCCAGGACGCCCGCCAGCCGAAGGGCGCGGTCAGGTACCAGGCGAGGCAGAGGGCCGGGTTGTCCGACCATCCCACCTGGCCGGTGCGCGGGTCGAGGATGGTGTCGGCCCCCTCCACCAGGGCGGCGATGTTCGGCGGGCCGGAGGGGAAGGCCTCGGCGGTGATCGTGAGGCGGACGACGATGTAGGCCCGACCGCGGCCGCGGTGCGCGGCCATCCACTTCCCGCCGGTCTCGGCCACCAGGTTGGCATTGGCCGCTTGGTCGGGGGCGCCGAGGTGGCGATCGATCCGGACCAGGCCGGCATACTTCGCGTCCGTCGCCAGCGTGTCGCCGAGCCAGACCTCGCCTATGCCCCGCACCTGGTGCGCGGCCAGGACCACCACGGCGTAGAAGTAGCCGTCCGCCCGCCCCTGATCGTCCGGGGCCGAGTGCAGGAAGACGATCGGGCCCGAGACCTTGCAGCGGCCGAAGACGACCTGGTGCTCGGTGATGGGTTGGCGGAAGGACTGCGTCCGCCCGGCGCCGGGCGCGCTGGCATCGAAGCCGGTGGTCGCCGGGGTGGTGGGCGCGCTCGGCTTCTTGGCCGGGAAGATGGCGCCGCCGACGGCGGTGACGACCAGGGCAGCGCCGGCGCCGACCAGGGCGCCGACGATGCCGCCGCCGACCGCGGCCGAGGCGATGCCGGAGGCCACGACGGCGACGAGGGGGATGGCGGCGGGCATGCGGACACCTCGCGGCATCGCGGCGGGACGGGTGCACGGGTGGCGGACCGGCGGCGCTGCCGCGAAGGCTCCGTCAGCCGATCCTCCAGGCGGTGGTGCAGGTGGTGAGCGGCTGGCGCACGAGGCCACGCGGCCCGACGAAGGCGGCGCGGCCGCCGTCCACCACCACGCCGAGCCGTGGCGGATCGCCGGCGAGCACCACGTCGCCGGGGCGAGCGAAGGCGGGCGGCAGACGCGGAAAGCCGGCGCTGTCGGCTGTGGCTTCCAGGGTGGGCCGCACCCGCACGACTGGTCGGATGCCGGTGACCGCCTCCACCCCGGCCAAGGCGAAGCGGCCACAGTTCCAGGCATGGGCATCGAACGGGCGCGCCTCGGCCGCCGCCAGCAGAGCTGCCAGCCGGGCCAGCCAGTCGGGACGGCGGGGCATCAGGCCGCGGGCAGCCGGATCTCCGCCTCCTGCAGGGCGGGGACGAACTCAAAGAAGCGGTCGCCGGGGTACTCGGCCTGCTGGTCGGCATCGGTGTAGCGGCGCACCTCGGCGCGCTCGAGGTCGACCAGCCGGCTCTCGCAGGTGAGCGAGACCCGCGGCTCGGCCCCGTCCACCACCTCCATGGTGTCCATCAGCCCGGCCCAGAGCGGAAACGGGTCGGCGACGAAGGCGCCCCCCTCATCCAGCAGGGCGCCCCACAGCCGGGCCGGGCGGAGGCGGAAGCTGCGCTCGGCCAGGGCAATGTTGACCACCTCCTGCGGCACCGGCGAGAGCATCAGGGTCAAGCGCACGGCGCGGAGTTCGACCGTCTCCTCCACCTCGCCCATGGCGCCGATGGAGCCGACCCCCTCGAACACCATGCCAGCCCAGTGCAGCGGCCCGAGCCCGGTCCAGGCGCGGAAGGGGCCGGAGGCGAAGTCGAGGTCGACCAGCACCACCGGTGCAGCGGTCCGGGCGGTAGCGGCCGCGGCTGCCTGCGGGTGCAGGCGCGGCGTGGCGGTGATGCCGTCCATCAGAGGGCTTCCTCAAGGCGGATGCTGATCGACGTGAACCGGCCGGGTCGGGTCGGATTGGCCGCCTCGTCATCGGAGACCAGCCGCATGGCGACGGTCGGCCGGCTCAGCACCAGCGGCTCGGCCAGGGCAGCCGCGGCGCGCAGCGGCGGCGCGATCGGGACGGTGGCGGTGCCGGCGCCGGAGGCGGTCACCGCCTCGGTGGCCATGTAGAGCCGGCCGCCAAGGCCGAGGTAGTCGCCCGCCCCGACTGCCACCGTGCCGGGCCACCAGCCCGCAGTCTGGATCGACAGCGCCCCGCGCGGCGCCCCGGCCGCGAGCGCCGGCGTGCCGGAGCCGACCACCAGGCCGGTGCCGTCGGTGAAGAGCGTGGCATCCGAGAAGCTGTAAGGCCCGGCGGGCACCTGGCCCTGGCTCCGGGGATCGCCGGTGCGGTACTCCCGCCGCCAGTCCCAGATGCGGACCGTGTTCAGCGAGCCGGCCAGCGCCGCGAGCAAGCCCTCCAGCAGCCCGGCACGGGCCGGGCTGAGCGGGTCGAAGCTCGCCTCCGCCACCCAGCGCGTGCCCTCCCGCCGCATCACCTGGGTCGCGCGGGTGACCGGCGAGACGAAGCGGGTCGTATTGTGCTGCAGGTAGAAGCTGAGCCGCGAGGGGCGCAGCGCCTCCGGCCAGGCATACTCGACCATGGGCGCTACCCCCGCACTGTCTCGTAGGCCGATCCGCCGCGGCGAATGGCGTCCAGCGTCATGGCCGAGGCCTGGCGAGCGATCTGCCCGGCCAGCAGCCGCAGCCGGGCCTCAACGCCGGCATCCGCCCCGCGCGCGTCGATGCTGATGGTCTGCTGGATGGTGGTCCCGCCCGGCGCGGTGCCGTTCGGCAGCACGGTGCCCGGGCTGCTGGGGACGAACCACTCGGGCCCGCGCTCGCCGACGATGTAGGGCTGCCCGGCCGCGACCGGGCCGCCCTCGGCGCGGAACAGGCCGCCGATCCAGGAGCCGACCGTGTTGAACAGGCCATCGAGCGAGAAACCCGACAATGCCGAGGAGACCGCATTGCCGAGCGGCTCGGTGATGGTCTTGCGGGCGATGATGCGAGTGATGTCCTGCAGCAGGCCCTGCAGCACCTTCGACAGCTTGTCGCCTTTCACGATGGCGTCCTCGAAGGCGCTGGCGAAGGTCAGCCCGAGCTCGCGCACTGTCTCGTTGGTCCGCTCGGCGCCCTCCTGCACGCGCTTCTCGGCCTTCTCCAGCTCCTCCATGGCCCGCTCGGCCTCGCGCTGGATGGTGGCGTCCGGCACCGGCCGGCCGATGCGCTCCGCCCGCTCCACCAGGCTGGAGAGGCGCTCCATCCGGCGCTGGTAGCGCTCATAGGCGGTCTCGTTGTCCTGGATCAGCCGCTCGCGCTCGCGCAGCAGGTCGTTGAGCTCGCGCTCCGCCTCGCGCGCCTGGCGGGCCGCCTCGGCCTGGGCCCGGCGGTTGGACTCGACCCGCGGCTCCAGCCGGCGCAGGGCCTCGTCGCGCTCGCGGAGCGCCAGGGTCTCCAGCCGGGTGCGGTCGGCAGTGGTGAGGGCGCCGGCGGCTTCGGCCTCGCGCAGCCGCTTGAGCCGGTCCTGGTACTCCTGCTGGATCTTGAAGCGGTCATCCAGCTGCTTGCGCAGCTCCTCGACATCCTGCGCCGCCCGGGTGCGGCGGGCGTCGGTCGCCTGCTGGCCGGCCCGCTCCTGCTCCTGGCGCTGCCGCTCGCCGGCGGCCTGCTCCTGGCTGGCGATCTCCGCCTGGATCTCGCGGTACTGCTCGCGCAGCTCGGCCAGGCGCCGCTGCCGATCCTCCTCGGTCAGCCGCGGCCGCAGGGTGCCGTTGTTGCGGGTGGTGTCGATGCCGGCATCGAGGGTGGCGATCTGCCGGGCGATGGCCTCGGCCTGCTTGCGCAGGTCGGCCAGCCGCTCGCCCTCTGTCAGCAGCCCAGCGCCGCGGCGGACCCCGTCCAGCGCCCGGGCGGCCCCGGAGAGGGCGCGGGCCAGGGCATTGGAGAGGCCGATGGCGCGGTCGAGCTGGCCGAGGAAGCCGTCGGCGGCCACCTGCAGCTGGCCGAAGGCCCGCCCCAAGGAGAGCGGCGCCTTGCCGAGCTCCGCCCCGACCCGCTCGGTGGCGCGCAGCAGCGCCGGGAACACCCGGTCGGCGGTGAGCTTGCCCTCGGAGCCAAGCTGGCGCAGCTCGCCGATCGAGGTGCCGAGTTCCCGGGCCAGGGCCTCGGCCAGCAGCGGCATGGCTTCCAGCACCGAGCGCAGCTCGTCGCCCTGCAGCACGCCGGAGGCCAGTGCCTGGGCCAGCTGCAGGGTGGCGCTGCTGATCTCCTGGGTGGAGGCACCGGAGACGATGGCGACCCGCTGCAAGCCGCCCACCAGCTGGGCGACCTGGTCGGAGGTGGCGCCGATCTCCCGCGCCGCCACCGAGAAGCGCTGGAAGGCGTCGACGCTCTCCTTGACCGCGACCCCGGTCTGCAGCGCGTCGCGGTACAGCCGCTCGTAGACCTCGCCGGCGCGCTCGACCGAGCCGACCGCGGTCTGCAGCCGCGACAGGCTCCCGGTCAGCTGGTCGCCGCCCAGCACCAGGGCGCGCACCCCGGCGGCAAGGCCGGCGATCTGCACCCCGCGCACGGCGGCATCGAGCAGGTCGAGCGCCCGCGAGGCGCGCTCGGTGCCCTCCTTGATCCGCTCGAGCGAGCGCTGGCCGGCCTCGCCGACCTCGCGCAGCTCCTGCTTGGTCTGCTGGGCGCCATCGACCGAGAGGCGGACCGAGACCCGGCGGGTGGCGTCGGCCATGGGCTATCCTCCTCCCGCCGCGCGCGGCGCCGCCTCGGCGCGGCCCTCCGCCATGCCGCTGCGGATGGCCAGCAGCAGTTCGGTCGCCGCCCAGCCGGCGGCGCCCATCTCCCGGGCGGCGGAGAGCGCGGCGGCCATGTCCAAGCTCAGCCCCGTCATCGTCGCCTCGGCGCAGGCCGTGCCGGCGGCCCAGCAGGCAGCGCCCTCGACGCTGGCAGGAGCGTGCGCGGCGTAGGGGCAGGCCTCGGCGCAGTCGCGCCCGAGGGCGGCGCAGCCGCGGCAGTACTCGGGCCCGCGGCCGAAGTGCCAGGCGGCGCGGGCCCTCAGCCGTTTCCCTCGGCGGCCACCGCCGCCACAGGCCGGGTCGCCTGGTCCCAGAACGCGGCGGCAATGTCGTCGAGGTCCATCAGCCGCTCGACGGCCTCGGGGGACAGAGGCAGCGGCTTGCCCTCGGCATCGCCGATGCCGTCCCAGGCGGTGACGGCATGCCGGGCCAGTGCCTTGACCAGGAAAGCGAAGGCGAGGCCACGCGCCATGTCGGGGTCGAGATCCTCACCAGCAGCACGGATTGCGCCCAGACGGCGCGAGGCCGCGGCCTGCGCCGCCGCCATGACAGCGGTGGTGACGGGCCGGATCTCCACGCGCACGCCGCGCGGCAGGTCGAGCCAGTACGGCTCGACCGAGGAGTCCAGGGTGAGCATGCGATTCTCCTTGCTTGGAGGGCGTCAAAAACGCCGGCCACCCCGTACGCGAGTTGGCCGCATGGCAGTGTTTCGGACACGTGGCTCAGGGGCAGTAAGGGAGCGCCGCATCAGCCGAGTACGCGCTCGGTCCCGCGAGCAGCATGCTGCATCCAATGTATCACTTACGGCTGGTCTCAATCCCTTTCGGCCGTCAGGCGAGGCGATCAGGTATCTGGCAATGGCTAATCCGGAACAACACGTTTGAGCTTTCTGCTTCAAGATGCAGTCGTTCGGTCTGCTCCCACCCGATCCGTGCGGGTCGTAGGGCATCGGCTTGCCTGGGTAGCCGCTAGCTTTTACACCACGTTGAGCGGGTGGAATGAGAAGCGAATGGCAGAGCGGCGAGTCGGATTTACGGTTTCAGGCGACAAAGTCGTAGTAGTCGATGCAGAGGTGCCGGTTGACGGTCCGATCGTACTAATCGCCGACCACACTTGGAGCCTGCAAAAAGGGGCGCGCGAGGACGCCTACAACGTGATCTATCAGCAAGTAGCAAACTATCTCCGCGAGCACGGAGTCAAGCGAGTGGTGCTGAAGGCGAGCGCGGTGAATCAGCGCGGCTCAATGAAGCTGGCGCATCTAGAGAGCGCAGAAGTTCGGGGTGTTGTCATCGCTGCCGCACGCTCAGTCTGTCCCGTCCGCAGTGTGGCGAAGGCGATTATCAGCCGCCAGTTCGGTGATCGTACCGTCGATGAGTACGTCAAGGATGACGTTTTCTGGACTGAGAACACAGAAGGCGTCGACCTGCGAGCCGGAAGCCGTGAAGCCGCCCTCCTGCTCATCGCTGACCGGGGGACGGCATGACGGTTCTCGTCCCTGGCCTCGAAATGGAAGCGTTTCTGGGTGCTGGGCACTACGGCGAAGTCTATCTTGCTAAAGACCCGGTTCATGGGCAAGTCGCTGCTAAAGTTTTGTCGCGGCGCCCAGACGAACCCGACCACGAATGGCACCCACGCCGCAACGGCCTTCTCCAAGAGGCCCAGCGACTCTCGGCTGCGACGCATCGTAACGTGGTCCAAGTCTACGGCTGCATGGCAGCACCGGACGGCGAGAGCATCTGCTTCACCATGAAGCTGTGCCCTCGCGGTTCGCTGCAGAAGGCCTTCGATCATGGTCCCATGAAGCTTTCCGACGTGAGAAAGGTTGCAACTGAGGTTACCTTCGGCCTTCAGGCTCTCCATCAGCGCGGAATGCTTCATCGCGACATCAAACCAGCCAATATTCTACTCGATGCTGATGGTATCGCACTTCTCGGCGACTTTGGCTGGGTCACGGACGACATCTTTATGGGCTACGCCCGCGCCGGCGGCTATCTGGACCACCTAGCCTACGAGGCGTGGAATTCTGGCGCTGCCAGCGTGAAGACCGACATTTGGGCCCTGGGGATGACGCTCTACCGCCTGCTTCACGGGAGAAATTGGTACGAGCGACAGGGAACGCCCCGGTACGAGATTGCCAAAGGCGGATTTGTGGACTCACTCGAATGGCTGCCGCACATCCCCCCTAAATGGCGTCGCGTAATTCGCCAGATGATGGCCGACGATCCTACGGCTCGCTATCAAAATTGTGAGCAATTGCTTGCGGCGTTTGCCGATCTCCCTGTTGCTTCTGAGTGGGAATGCTTCGTCAACGACGACCTTATCGCGTGGTCGCGGCGGCAGAAACAGCGGCTCCACAAGGTCGAGTGGACACGCCACTCTCCGCGCAAACATGAATGGCGAGCGTGGACCGAACCGGTCGACAACGGCAGACGGAAAGTTATGGGTGGATCGAACGGCAAGATCGGAGGAACTTCCTGCCTCAACGAGCTCAAAGCGTATTTCGCCTCGTGCTAGTACTCTGATGCAGACGGAGATTCATGCCGCAGGGCGGAATACCCAGTTGGCACCAAGGGTAACAGCTCTGCCCCGTGTACCGTCTGAATGCGTCAGAGCACTAGCTGCGTCAGCGGTCGCGGCGGATGAGATACGGACCGTCAAAGTCGGCGGGCGTGATGGGACTGAGACCAAGCTTCGTCATAGCTTTCTGACGACGCGCGTCGGAACAGCAGCGCCCGTAGCTCGAGGCAGCCACTACGCCTCCGTTTTGCGACAGGGGACGCCCGCACGAACGGCAGCACGCAGCAACTACTAGCTTCCTCTTGCTGCCTTGAGACACGGCCTTTCTCCCCACACGGATCAGAACGTAATGTGAACCCTAAGGTGCGTCAACCAAGCTCGTGAGGCGTTATGGTAGCTGGACGCATTAGACTGTTTGGTTAAGTGGAAGAATGAGACATTTGCTGATCGATAGTAAGGAGCCTTACGCTAGGCACGTCTAGGATGGCTCTAGGGTATGAGCCAGTCCTGTGATCGCTTCTCGCCTAAAGCCGTCCTCACGCAGCGCGATAGCATCACGCATACTCCGTCGCAGCCTGCTGGTTCTTCAGCACGACCGTCATCATGGTGGTGGCGGTCGCGTTGTAGGCGGCACGGAAGTCAAACGCCGCCTCGATGCCGCCCGGGCCCTCGATCGGCGTCTTGGCCAGCGCCAGGTAGACCTCGTGCAGGGTGAAGGTCAGGCCGCGGTTGGCGTCGATGGTGTAGGCGAAGGCGAAGTCGGCCGAACTGCCGTTCTGCGCCTGGGTCAGCAGCGTGGTGTCGGCGAAGCGCACCGTGACCTGGCCGGTGGCGCGGCAAATGCCGGGATCGGCGCCCTCGATCTTGCGGTCGGCGCGGATGGTGCGCACCGTCTCGACCGAGTTGGTGAAGCTGAGCTTCGCTCCCGTTACCTGCGCCAGCGCCGAGCCGCTGCGGCTGATCGAGCCCTGGGCCTTGTTGAAGGCGGTGTAGGCGGCGCTGGTCGGCGTGCCGCCGGAACTTGCCCCGGAGCGGGTCGAGCCCTGGCCGATCAGGCCGAAGCTGGCGGTGGCCGGGCCGGAGGGCGAGAAGTCGATCTCCAGCGTGTCGGCCCGCACGCCGGTGATCAGGTCGTAGCTCGGCACGTCCGGGTAGCCGAGCTCGATGCTGTTCGAGGGCAGCGAGGCGCCCCCCGACTTGAAGGTGTGGGTGTAGTTGGTGGTGCCGCTGGTGGTCGGCGCGCCCAGCAGCAGCCGTAGCCAGTGGCCGATGTTGATCAGGTCGACCGGGACGACCGCGGAGCCGGCGACCGTCACCGTGTCGAGGAACGGCGCGGCCGCGTCGCGGGTGCCGCCGAGGCCGATCACGTCGGCGTCCAGCAGCGGCTGCTCGGCGCCGAGGTCGCAGGAGAGGAAGGGCAGCCGCCGGAAGTTGCCGGTGGGGGCGGTGCCGTAGGTGCTCTCGGGCAGCATGAGCAGGCGCGTGTTGGCGCCGATGGCGCGGGCCATGGTGGGGGTGTCTCCGTCAGGACAGCGGCGAGCCCGCCGCGGTGAACCAGAGGGTCACGGGGACGAGGGCGGCGCGGGCCGCGGCGGCGCCCTCGACTTCGACGTCCTCGAAGCCGGGGCTGCCGGGCTGGGCCCATTCCACCGCGCCGCCGAGGGTGCGGTCGGCGGCGATCGCGGCGGCGATGTCGGCCAGCAGCGCATCGAGCAAGGCGGCGCGGGCGGCCGGGGTGGCACCGGCCACGGTGACCTCGACCTCGGCGCGATGCTCAACGGCCCAGGCCAGGGGAGAGAGGAGCGGCGTCTCCTCCGCCGTCTCGCCGTCGCGCAGCACCACCAGCCCGCCCGGCGGCAGACGCTGTGGCACGGTCTCGTTGCGCAGCACCAGCGCCGCCGGGGCGCGGGCGGCGAGGCCGGCTTGCAGCCGGGCATGCAGCGCCGCGATGGCGGTCTCGCGGGCGCTCATGCTGCTCTTCCTGCTTCGGCTTCCCACAGCGCGACGAAGCGCCGCGGCACCCGGGCGCCGGCGCTGTCGGCCGCCCCCTTCACGTCGAGGCGCTTGGCGAGTTGGACCTGCGGCAGCAGCAGGAACATCGGCACCATCCCCTGCTCCAGCAGGCCGCGGGCCCAGGCCTCCCGACCCTTGCGGTTGGCGGTGCCGACCTCAGTCAGCCCGCCGGCGATCAGGCGGGTCCGGCGCCGTCGGCCGGTCTGCTCGCCCTGGCGCAGCGGCAGGCACCAGACGAAGCCGCGGCCGGAGCGGAAGGGCCGCAGAAAGCCCTGGCTGGAGGCGACCATCTGCGCCGGCGTGACCCGCAGGCCCTTGTCGCCGCGACCGCGCCAGCCGCGGGCGGCGTTGAAGCCGGTCGGGATGGCCAGGAAGCGCCGGCCGCCCTTGGCCCGGATCAGCGCCCCGCGCTCGAAGGCATCGATCACGTTCGGCACCTTGGTCCAGACTAGGCCGGCGGCACGGAGGCTGACACCCGAGCGGGGGAAGACCTGGCTGCGCCAGGCACTGGCGAGGCCGCGGCCCCGACCGCCGAAAGCCGCGAGCACCTGGCCGCGCAGCTCGCGCTTGAGCGCCTCGGTGCCCTCACGGACTGCTTGCGTAGCTGCGCGCTCGCCGGCACGGACCTCCGCCGCCAGCGCCTGTCGGAGATCGCCGACGGCGGCCGCGAGGCGCACCCGTTACGGCCCGCCGAGACGGCGGTTCAGCACCCGCAGCAGCAGGTCGTGCAGGGCGGCGTAGCCGAGGGTGCCGGCGAGCCAGGGCACCGCGAACAGCCACCAGCCCTCGAGCTCGACCGCCCGGGCGATCAGCCAAGCGCCGGTACCGAGGCTGCCGCCCGCCAGGGCGTGCAGCAGGAAGCCGCCGGTGAGCAGCGGCCGGTCGGCTGCGGCGAGCCGGGCCATGGTGCCGAGCGCCCCGAGGCCGGCGGCGAGCAGGGCCTCATTGAGGATCGCACCAAGGCGCTCGGGGTCGGGCATAGGTGCCTCCTCGATGGGTGTCGGCCTGACTGTGAGCGCATCACCTAACCGTTGCTAACTTGGCCGAAATATTTATGAAGGCGGTATGGGCGATGGCTACCATTTCGAGACGTTGAAGGCGGCAATCTTGGCGCGCAGCCGAGCGACGGAATGGCCGGTTGCTCGACTAGAGTGGAAGCTGGTCGATATCAGCATGGCCGATGAGCCGGAGACCTGCGCCTGCGGCCACTATCCTATCCGCGAGTTGTGCCTGCTAAACAACCGGATCACCGGCCAGCACCTTGAGGTTGGAAATGTCTGTGTTAAGCGCTTCCTCGGCCTCGACTACGGCCTGGTTTTCCAGGGGCTAAAGCGTATAGCTGACGACGACACCAAGGCCCTGAATGCCGCGGCCACCGCCTTCTTTTACGAGCGCGGGGTGATCAGCGAATGGGAATACAAGTTCCAGCAGAGCACGCTGCGGAAGCGCCAATTGAGCCTAAAACAGGAGGCGACGCGGCAGAGCATTAATGCCCGCGTCCTAGCTGCGGTCCGCAGCCGCGGACTTGCGCGCTAGGTCTCGTCCAAGCTGCGCCGGGTCCGCCAAGTTGACATCTCGGCCTCGAGGCTTTGGCCGGACCTGCCTCTCGAAGCTTCAGAGTCATCATATCTGGCTCGTCGGTGCTGCTACTGATGCAGGACCGATCGCAGGCTATCGGTGACAGACGACGCGCCAGGCGACACCGGCGGCGTCACGCTCGGCGTGTTGCACGGTCAGCACCTCGCCACCGAGGGCGAAGGTGTCGCCCGGCGCAATGGCCGGCAGCGCGGTGACTGCGACGGCAAGGACGTCGGTGGCCTGCACCAGGCTCGTGCCAAAGGCGTCACCCAGTCGGTCCGGGCTGGAGCGCAGGACCCGGAGCACCACCTCCGGCCCGGAGCCGCCGGCGCGGTACACCGCATCGCTGCCGAGGTTTGGATCCGCGGCCAGGACGCCCAGGGCCGCGGCGAAGGCGCTCATGCCGGCCGGCCCAGGCGCCAGGCCAGCACGGCCGCGACGGCGGCGAGGACGACGGCAATGGCGACCACCGGGGCGAGGTCACCGAGCGCCTGGATGGCTGGGGCAGCTTGCGCCAGGGCCGTGGCGATGCCCGCAGCGCCGACCAGCACCGCACCGCGGCCGGTGTCGGTCGCAGCGGCGACCTGCGCCAGTGTCCGCGGCGCTGCTGGAGGCACCCCGGCCAGGGTCAGGGCCCGGTCCAGTACCGCTGCCGGATAGGCCAGCCCGGCGCATTCGTGCGCGACAATAGCCTCCACCAGCGGCCGGAGATGGTCGTGCCGGTGCAGGTCGAGCGGGTCGTCCGGCCCGCCCCCCATGCGGCGGGCCACCGCGGCGAGGTAGGCAGCGGTGTCGTTCTCCGCCGGTGGCGCCCAGCGGGCGATGATGTCGCGCAGCGTCCGCAGTCCGTGGCGATCCTGATAGGTGAGCAACAGCACCGCCAGGGCGCGCAGGCCGTACTCGTGGCCCACGAAGCGGCAGAAGCGCCCGTCTGAGGCCGGCTCGGCCAGGCCCTGCCACTTGTTGGCCGCGACGTGCTCAATGTTGCCGGGGTTGCGGTTGCGGTAGCCGCGCGTGGCCTTAGGGTCGATGCCTCTCATGCGCCGCTCGCCGGCACACGCAGCAGCACCACCCGGACCGTTGCGTCGGCGGCGAGCGCGGCCGCTGTGGCGAGGCCGACCTGGAAGTTGCCGGTCGCCGTCGTGGTGATGCGGCGGTTGCTGTTGTCCCAGAACACCCGGGCGCCGGCGGTGATGGCGAGCGCGGGCTCCTTGGTGAGGTCGAAGACCCCCTTGGTTTGCACCTCGATCGTGGCGTTCTGGGCGCCATCCACCGCGGCGACGCCGAACAGGGCACCGACCAGGACGCCCTGGCCGGCGGTGACCCCGCCCGTATAGGGGACAGAGACGGCCAGGCTGTCGCCCGGCTGGACGTAGTTGCGCATGAGAGCAGGTCCTCAGAAACACGAAGGGCGCCCGATGGGCGCCCCGCGTGCGGTCAGGTTGTCAGGGTGGTGGGGATCAGGTGCCGGGGTTGAACCAGGCGCCGCGCCAGTCGATGGCGCCGACGCCGAAGTCGAAGATCACCGAGACCTCGACGCCATCGACGCCCGACACGGGCCCGGTGGTGACCTGCGGTCCCTCGGCGCCGTTCAGGTAGCCATAGACGTAAACAGGCGCGCTGACCGGGTCGGAGAACAGGTACCAGCGGTTCGCCTGGATCAGCGGCTCGACCAAAGGCTGCACGAAACCGGCGTAGATGTTGACGTTCGAGGTCTGGCTCGCCCCCACCGACACGGTCAGCTGCCGTGCCGCGAGCTCCTGGTTCGGCCCGACCAGCAGGCGCATGGAGGAGCCGACCGCGATCGGCAGGCCGTCCAGGGTCTTCTGCTTCATGATCGCAGCACGGCCGGCCGCCAGGTTCGGCAGGTCGAGCGCGGTGCCCGCGCTTGCCTTGTTGGCGCGCGCCGCGCCGGTGCCGAACACCGCAGCATTGCCGGTGGTGAGCGTCGGGCCATCGCCATTGGCCGAGTTCAGCAGGCCGTAGGCGGTGGCGTTCTCGAAGTCGGCCACCCGCCGCCCGATCATCGCGGCGAAATCAGTGAAGGCACCGAGGTCGTCGTTCACCAGCATCGGCCGGGTGACCCGGATCCGGCGGGCGAAGGTCTGCAGCAGGACGATCTCCTGGCTCTCGGACATGGTGCCGGCCTGGATCTCGCCGTTCTCCAGCAGCGGCAGCAGGGTCGGGAAGTCGCCGACCCGGAGGTGGCGGTGCGGCTTGAAGTCGCGGAAGTCGCGGCGGAGGAAGATCTGCCGGTAGCTGGGCGCCGCCGGCGCATAGGCCGCGAGCAGCATCTTGTTGGCCGCGGCCGAGAGCAGCAGCGGGAAGTCGGAGGTGGTGTGGAAGGCGCGCTCGGCCAGCAGGGTCGGGTTGCGCGGCACGTTGCGCTCGCCTCGGGCCCGGAGCAGCTCGCCCACCATGTCGGAAGGCCGCCAGCCCAGGAACTCGGCATGCCGGCCACTTCCCTGCGGCTGGTAGCCGGGCATGGAGCGGGCGGCAAGCGCCTCGGCCATGGCGTCGATCAGCACCGCCGGATCGTCATTGGCCGGACCGGTCTCAGGCCGGGCGGGGATGGAGGGGCGCGGCGTGCCGCGGGTGAAGGCCTCCCAGAGCCGGCCGCGCAGCACCTCGGGAGCGATGCGGTCGCGGATGGCGGTCTGGCGCAGACCATCGAGCAGGTCCTCGGCCAGCAGGCCACGCGCCCCGGCCAGCACCGTGTCGTAGGCGGCGAGGCGCTCGATGGCGGCGCGCTCGGCCTCGGCGCGCACGGCATCGAGATCCGCGGCAGGCGGCGCAGCACGGGTCGGCTCGGGCGCAGGCGTGGGCGTGGCCGTCACGCTGGGCTCCTGGGGCGAGGTGGTGGGCGGCAGCGGGTCGGCCGCCGGCAGGGGCGGCGTGGTCTCGGGCATGCGGGGCTCCTCGTTGGGCAGGGGGGGTTCGTAGGCGGTGGCGGGCGCGCGCTGGTCTCCCTCGCCCCGCACCGCGGCGGCCGGGTCGATCGGGACCGGCACGACGGAGATCTCGAAGGGCTCCCAATCCACCGCGCGGTGGACGGTCTGACCGGTGACAGGGTCGGGCACCGGCTCGTAGCGGTGCACCCGGTAGCCGACGCTGACCGCCCGCAGCGTGCCGTCGGCCACCCGCTGCCAGACCGGCTCGACATCGGCCGCGGTGCTGAACTGCAGCATGGCGTAGCCGCGGCCCCCTTCGAGGCGGGCGGCCACCACCCGGCCGAGCACGTCGCGGGCGCCGCCACGCCGGTGGGCATCGAGCACCGGGGCGCGGCCCGAGCGCAGCCCGTCCATGCGCACCGCCTCGGGGCGCATGTCGAGCTCCTCGGTGATGGCGCCGAGCCCGACTACGTGGTTTCGGGCCCGGGCGCCGGTGGACCAGACCACCTCGACGGTTCGGGCCGCCCGGTCCACGGTGGCCGGCGCGGCCAGGGCACGCTGCGCCACGATCGGCACGGCAGGGGTGTCCGGCGCGGGGTCTCCCGCGCCCGGTTCGATCGTCTCGGTCATGCTGGATCCGTGCTGTGGGCCGCGCCTCAGGGCGCGCTGAAGCCCTGGGCGTTGACGTAGACCTGCGCGCCGGTGGTCAGGCAGGCAACGTTCAGCGCGGTGGCCGCGCTGCCCTTGAGCGGCGTCGGGAAGGTGATCTCGACCGGCGCCGGCATCGCCGCCGGCAGCAGCTGCCGCCAGATCACGGTCGCGCCGTCCTTGATCACCACCTCGGTCGCCACCGTGGCGTGGGCGTTCCGGACATCGATCGAGGTGACGTAGTTGCGGATGCCGGCCGCGGCGGCGGCCTTGATGGCGACGTCGGTGGTGTTGGTGATCCCGCCCGCGGCCGCCGCGTACTGCCAGTCCGCCTCCGGGATGGCGTAGGGCTTGGTCACCAGCGCACCGATCAGCGTCGCCAGCAGGTCGACGCCGCGGCCGGTCGTCACCGCCGAGGGGTTCGCCGAATAGCCGGTCGCCGCCAGCACCGGCAGCGCGCCGCTGGTGTTGCGGGCCTGACCGCCCACCGGCGTCACGCCCGGGGCGACGGTGCTGAGCACGTTGACCCCAAGCCCCTGGCCGGCGACGGACTGGCCGCGGCCGGCGGTGATCTCGGTAGTGAGCTCGGCGTAGTCGGCGATGGTGACGAACTGCACCTTCACATCGGTGCTGGAAGCCGGCGCCAGGTTGCGCGAGACCGAAGCCCAGCCGGTGTTGACGTAGGCGCCGGAGAAGGCCGAGCCGACCAGGTCGAAGGTGTTGGCGTCGATCACCGTGATGGTGAAGGTGCCGTTTGCGCCCGGCACGCCGGAGACATCCGCCACGGTGACGTTGTCGCCGGTGGTGAAGCCGTGCGCGGCGCGGGTGATCCGCACCAGGCCGGAGCCGTTGTTGGCCACTGCCGAGATGCCGTTGACGAACTGCCGGTTCCGCACCCGGATCCGGAAGCGGTAGGCGGCGTTCGGCTCCGGAATCTGCTGGTGGCGGACGTAGGAGTTCGAGCGGGCGGCGGTGTTGTCGATGAGCCGGCCGTGGAACCAGCACTCGTCATTGGTCGGCTCGAGTTCCAGCACCGACCAGCCGGCGGGCGCGGTGGTCGGGATGGTCGAGGCCGAGGCGCTGGCCAGCCGCGGCGCCCCCTCGCTCCCCACCTCGTAGTTGGCCAGCGTCGGGCTGGTACCGTCGAGCCGCCAGGCGGCGACACCACGCCCGTCCGGCAGGCCGGTTGCGGGATCGACGCTGACCAGCTCCAGCCAGACCGACTGGCCGGCGATGCGCTGGCTCAGGTTCAGCGCCACCATCACCCGCAGCGGGATGGTGAAGCTCTGCCGGGTGGTCAGCACCAGCTCGTCATCGAGCACCGTGCCGGTGGAGACGGTGAGCGTGCCGTCGGCGACGGTGGCGATCATGCCGGAGCCGGTAGCCGCGACCTCCCAGCGGGCCGGATTGACCTCCGTGCCGTTGAAGCTGTCGCGGAACTTCTTCTGCATGCTCTTGATCTTGAGCATGTCGTCCGCCCAGTCGTAGGCGCCCGCGGTCATGGCTGTGCTCCTGCTGCTGCGGCGGCCGGCTCGGGCCGCGGTGGGGCGGCGGCGCCGGTGGCGGCGATCTCGATGGCGGCGAGCTGCGCCGCGTCCTGGGCACTGCCGGACTTGGCGACCCGGCGCGGGTCGGTGTCGAGGGCGAGGCCGGCGTCGTCGAGCAAGGCATTCGCTTCGCGGATCAGCTCGACCGCCTGGCGGAAGTCGTAGCCGAAGGCGCCTACCGCCTCGGGCTGCGGCACGAAGCCGGCCCGTACCTGGGCGATCAGCGCGGTGGTGTCCTTCAGCGGGTCGATCATTTCGTGCGCCGGCGGCACATGGCTGACCTCGGCCGGCATGTCCGGTTCCCACAGCCCGAGCAGCGCGCCCTGCTGGTGAAAGCGCTCGGCGATGGGCCGGACCAGCATCGGGATCAGCATGCCGTACTGGACCTGCTCGCAGAGCCGGCGGAACTCGATCTTGCCGGCGCGCAGCGAGGAGTAGTTGGCCTGGGTCAGGTCGCCCGAGACCTGGTCGTAGGTCAGGCCGGTGCCGACCGCGGCGGCCTCCAACGCCCGGCGGGCAAAGGCGGCGTGCGATCCCCCTCCGCTCGGGTTCACCACCTCCACGCTGCCCATCCCGCGGCGGTAGAGGATCATCCCCGGCTCGAAGCTCTCGACGGCGCGGCCCTGCGCATCCCGCAGCAGCCCGGCCGCGGCGCCGGTCAGGGCTTCCTCACCGTCCTCCGAGACTACCGCGGCGAGGCAGGCCTCGATCTTGGCCTTCATCAGCAGGGCGGCCTCGTAGTCACCGAGGTCGCGCAGCCGGGTCAGCACCGGCGCCAGCCAGGAGACGTCGCGCAGCTGTCCAGGCCGACGCTTGCGGTAGATGTGCAGCACGTCCCTGGCCGGCACTGGCTCGCTCTGCAGCCGACCGCCGGAGGGCAGCAGCCAGGACGCGCCCGGATGCACCCGGTACAGCCAGTAAGCCACCGGCTCCCCAGTCTCGCCCAGGGCAATGCCCTGCAGGGTCGGCCGGCCCTCGACCCGGCCGTTCCGCGCCGTGTCGAGATGGTCGCTCTCTAGCACCTGCAGCCGGAGGCCGACCGGGTTGGCCGGGCTGACCTCGGCCGGCAGCAGCCGGACGAAGCACTCGCCGCTCTCGACCACCGCCCGCATGACCAGGGCCTGCAGGCCGGCGAGGTCGAGCCGGCCCTCGGCGTCGCAGCCGGTGCCCTCGGCCCAGCGGCGCCAGGCCTCCGCATGCGCCCGGTCTGGCCAGCGGGTGGTGATGCCGGCGCCGACCGCATTGCCGGTCCAGAGGTCGACGATGCGCGCGGCATACGGGTCGTTGCGGACCGCGTCGCGGGCCCGCCGGGCGACGGTGGCCGCGGCGGCGCCGACCTCGGCATTGGCGCTGCCACCCGCGGGCGCCCAGGCCGAGGCGCGGCTGTCCTGCGCCGCGGCATAGCCCCGCACGACGTTCCAGAACCATCGCCAGGGATTCATGCGCTGCCCCGCGAGAAGGACGCCAGCGTGGTGCCTGGGCGACGTGCCGTGGCGTTCTCCGCGGCATGGCCGGCGGACAGTGCACGAGCGATCTCATCCAGCGAACGGTATTCGACGGTGCGGCCGTCGAAGGTCACGCGCGTGGTGCCGCCAGCGAAGGCGTCCGCCAGGCCGCGCCAGCGGTCGCCCGCAGGCCGGGCCAGCGCCCAGGCGAGGACGTCAGGGTTCATCGAGTACGATCCTCAGCGCAGCCAGCCGCCACGCGATGTCAGCCAGCCGCGTGGCCGCAGCGGTTCCGGTGCCGCGGGCGGCGGTTCCGGGGCTTCCGGCAGCGGCGCAGCAGGTGGTGTGGTGACCGTGAGCGGCGCATTCGCCACCTCCTCCCGCAGCCTGGCCCAGAAGCGCTCGCCGTAGCGGTCGGCGCCGAGCAGCCAGAGCGCGGCGCGGGCCAGCACGGCGCAGTCCAGCGCCTCGTTCCTCTCCCGCAGCTTGGCCCATTCCTGCCGGGCGAAGCCGCGCCGGTCCTTCACGCTACGCAGCTGCTCGGCGACCAGCTGCTTCACCCACTCGGCCTCGATGCCCTGCGGCAGGTGCACCCAGCCGGGCGGGAACGCCTCGGCGTCGCCGCGGCCGAGCCAGAGCCGGCGATACAGATCAGCCTTCCAGGTCGAGACCGAGACGGTCCACAGCTTCAGGCCACGGCGGAGCTTGCGGCCATCGACCAGCGCATCGACCGGCGTCGGCCCCTGCACCGGCTGCGCCCGGTTCCAGCCCTCGACGCCCTTGGTCGGCGCGATCCGCGGATCCCGAAGCCGGCGGAGGTGACCATAGACCGCCGCGGTGTCCCGCCCGCCGGTGTCGACGCAGACCTTGGCGATCCGCATGGTGCCGCCGCCCTGGCGCGGCCAGTCCCGGACCAGCACCTTCACCAACGCGTCCCAGGGCTCGCGCTCGCGCGGGCTGCCGGGGATCACGACGTGGTCGACCAACCAAGAGGTGTACCCCTCGGCCCAGCCCCAGACGTCGCACTCAAGGCGGTCGTCCTGCACGTCGATGCCAGCGGTGAGGCAGAGGGCGCCGGCGGGCACCACTCCCATCCGAAAATCCTCCCGGCGCTCGACCAGCCGCTCCCAATCCGGCGCCTCGCCCTGCTCCTGCCAGGTCTCGCCCAGCACGGTGTTCCGGAAGGTCTTCAGGTCCTCGGGCTTGCCCTGCGCCGCCTCCCAATCGCGGGCGATCTGCTCCCAGGACAGCCAGCCCACCGGCGAGTAGAGCGCCGAGATGTGAAAGCCGACCGTGTGCGGGTCCTCGGGCACCGCCGTAGGGCGCCACTGGCCGCCGGCCAGCATGGCTGTCTTGTGGTGCTCCTCGATCCCCTCGTCGCACGCCTCGCAGTGGTAGCGGACCGAGCGCGGGTTGCCCCTCTCCCAACGGAGCCGCTCGAACCGCAGCCACTGCATCTCGCCGCAGTGGGGACAGGGCACGAAATAGCGGCGCTGGTCGGACGCCTGGTACTCCCGCTCGATCCGACTGCGCCCGGCGATGGTCGGGGTCGAGACCAGGAAGGCCTTACGCCGCCAGCCGAAGGTGCGGGCCCGGGCTTCGGCAAGCGCGATCGGGTCACCCTCGCCCTCGACGTCGCCCGGATAGGCGTCCACCTCGTCAAGGAACAAGAAGCGCGCCGTCATCGAGCGCAGGCCGACCGCGCTGTTGGCGCCGGTCAGCACCAGGATGCCGCCGGGGAATTCCTTCGACAGCAGGGTGTTGCCGCTGTCCCGCGCGCGGGCCGGGGCGACCCGCTCCCGCAGCGCCGGGGTTTCCTCCAGCAAGGGGTCGATGCGCTGGCGCGAGAAGCGCTTGGCCAGCTCGACGGTCGGCTGCACCGCCAGTACCGGCGCCGGCACGTGGTGCAGGATATAGCCGAGCCAGCAATTGCCGCTCTCGGTGGCGCCGACCTGGGCACCCTTCATGAACACGATGCGGCGGGCCGGATGCACCGCGGACAGCGCGTCCATCACCTCCCGGAGATACGGGGTCCGGCTGGTCCGCCAGGGGCCGGGTTCGGACGAAGCACGCGAACCAAGGATCCGGTGCCGCTCCGCCCACTGCGACACGGTGAGCTGTGGCGGTGGGCGGAGCATGCTGCCCGCGCGCCGGCGCACATGCTCACGGGTTCGCGGCCCGATCTCCGAGGCCTGAGGGATCGAAGCGATCGGCGGCCTCCGTCAGCAGGTCAGCGACGTGCTGCTGCAGGATGGTCTGCAGCAGGTGCGGGTCGACGTTCAGTTCCGCGGCGATCAGCCCCGAGACGCGGGCGGGCCAGTTCAGCAGCGCGTCGCGCATCGCGCCGGCGATCTCGTCGATCGTGGCGTTGGCCTCGGCGACATCGAGCAGCCGGCGCTTGTTCTCGTCAAGGGCAAGCCGCTGCGCCTCCACCTTCAGCGCGAGCTGCGCGACCTTCAGTCGGGCATAGGGCGTACCCTCGGTGCCAGCACCCGCTGCGAGCGGTGAGCGGTGCGGATCCGCGGTCTCCACCAGCCGGCGGCGGGTCTTATCGATGTCCCACTGGCCGTCCGACTCGCGGGCGATGCGGCCGCTGCCCTCGGCCTTGCGCAGCGCGGTCTCGCTGATGCCGATACGCCTGGCGGCCTCGCGGGTGGATGGGGTCAGTTCCGGCATGGCGGCGACCTCCCGCCGTGCGCGACGATGATGCGGGCCTCGTCAACGGTGTTTGATGATGCCGTGCGATGCGACGGATTGCTGCTGCACGCCGCATCCGGCGCAATGCATGATCGCGTCTACCTGCGTGGAGTAGCCCGATGTCGATGAAGGAGCCGGAGAAGGATCCAGAGAGGATAGTGGCAGCGACCGCGGAGGTGCTGGAGCGCGAGGAGATCTATAGCGGAACGCCCGTTGCCGAGAGTGCGATTATGGACGATGCGCGGCGGGTCCTCATCGGTGTGCTGAAAGCGGCGAAGCGTCAGAAGTGGGAGGTGGCGGAATTGCTGGGAGCGCTCGATCGGCAGAAGCCGAAGCGGAAGCACTCGAAAAAGAATGAGGGCTCGCCTCAGCCCGGCGAGCCCTGATCGATTCAGCGGCTGTATCAACCGGTGATCTTGTAGATCGTGTAGCTCCCCCGCGCGCCCTCCTTGTTCGGCCCGACCTGGCGGACGCGCTCCAGCACCTCGACCGCGATCCCCTGGCGCTTCTTCAGGCCGGCGAAGAAGCCCCGCACTGTGTGCGGCGCCCAGCCGGTCGCCTCGGCGATCTGCGCCACCGTGGCGCCCTCGGGCCGGCGTAGCAGCGCCAGCACCTGCTGCTGCTTCGTCCCCTCGCGCGGCTTGCGCGGCGCGGCGGGGTCGCGGGCCTCGCGGCCCGGCTTGGCCAGGATCCCGCGCAGCGCCTCGATGGCGTCGGCCAGGTCGTAGCGCTGATTGGCCTCGTCATCCCAGGCCTTCAGCACCCGCTGCGCGGCGTCGCGCAGGCTGACGCGGCGCGCCGGCAGTGGCGTGGCCAGGGCCTCGTCCAAGAGGGCCAGGTCCTCCGCCAAGGGCGCGGCCTGGGCCGCCTCGGCGGCCGGGGCGGGGTCTGCCTGCGGCGCCTCCGCCGGCGGCGCCGTGTCCGCACCCGTGGCGGGCTGGGCGGGGTCCAGGCCAATGGCGCGCAGGCCCTCGTCGGTGATGCGGAGAAGCATGCTGTCACCGTCGATCGTCCAGAGCGCCCGCGCCTCGTAATCCGGACGGTGGACCGCGATCACCAGGTCAGTCTTGAGCAGCGCCTTGCCCACCGCGGCGCAGGCGGCGGCGGGCAGCTTCTCGGGCGGCTCCGCCAAGCCATGCGGGTGCTGGGCGGCGGCGGTGAGAATGCTGCGCTGGGTCTCGGAAAGGGCCATGATCGGGGCTCCGGCTTGCTGGGAGCCGACCGCCGGCCCCCTACGGCCGGGAGCCCCGCCGGGCGCACCCGGTCGGGGCAGTGCGGGGGAAAGGTCGCCTATTCGGCGTGCTCGCCCCGTTTGAAGTAGGCGTCGGTCACCCGCCGCATCTGTTCCGTGTAGAACTCCAGGTTCCCGACCTGGCCCCAGAGGACGTCCTCGGGATCGGCGCCGAAGTGGTCGGCGCTCATCCGCTGCAGGTCGGCCAGCAGGGCATCGAACTCGGCCTTCTTGGCCAGGAAGGCTTGCAGGCTCTTCTGCTGGTTGGCTTGGCGCTTGGTCATCCTGCTCTCCGTCGTGCTCATCGCGTGACGGACCATTCGCGCTGGCGCGCGCCCGAGCCAAGCAACATGCATCGTCATGGGATTGCTATGATCCGGCGGTTTGGATCACATCATGATCCGCGACGCCGCGTGCGGCAGCGATGTCGGCGAAGGTGCGGTCCTCGCCCTCCAGCACGGCGGCCTCCCCGGTCGCCTCCTGCCAGCGCCGGACGATGACATCGGCATAGGCCGGGTCGAGCTCGAGCAGCACCGCCCGTCGCCCAGTCCGCTCCGCCGCGATCATGGTGGTGCCGGAGCCGCCGAAGAGATCGAGCACGGTGTCACGCTGCTTGCTGCTGTTGCGGATCGCCCGCTCCACCAGCGCCACCGGCTTCATGGTCGGGTGCAGGTCGTTCCGGGCCGGCTTGTCGAAGTGCCAGACATTCCCCTGGTCGCGGGCGCCGCACCAGTAGTGCTGGCTGCCCTGCTTCCAGCCGTAGAGCATGGCCTCGAACTGCTGGTGATAATCGGCGCGGCCGAGGGCGAAGGTGTTCTTCGCCCAGATGATGGTGCTCGACCACTTGCCGCCCGCCTCCTGCCAGGCGCGGTGCAGCGTCGGCCACTCCGAGGAGGACATGCAGACATAGCAGGCGCCCTTGGTGACCGAGAGCAGGTTGGCCAGCGCCGGGCGGAGGAAATCGAGGAAGCCCTCGCCGAGCGCGTCGTTGGCGATGGTCATCTTGGCCGCGGTGCCACCGCGATAGGCGACGTTGTAGGGCGGGTCCGTGAAGGCCATGTCGGCGAGGCGATCGGCGCCGAGCGCCCGCTGCACGTCGGCGAGCTTGGTGGCGTCGCCGCAGAGCAGGCGGTGCTCGCCGCAGCGCCAGAGGTCGCCGGCGCGGGTGACCGGGACGGCGGGCGGCGGCGGGGCATCGTCGGCCTCCTCGCCGAGGCCAGCATCGGCCGCGGCCAGCAGCCGGTCGAGCTCCATGCCGGAGAAGCCGAGCACGTCGAGGTCGACCACCGCCTCGTCGCGGATGCGGGCGATCTCGGCGGCGAGCAGCGCTTCGTCCCAGCCGGAGTTGAGCGCGATCTGGTTGTCGGCCAGCCGCAGGGCGCGGGCCTGCGCCTCGGTCAGGTGCGACAGCCGGATCGCCGGCACCGCCGCCATGCCGAGGCGCCTGGCAGCCATGACCCGGCCGTGGCCGGCCACCAGCACGCCGGCGGCATCGACCAGCACGGGGTTCACGAAGCCGAACTCGGCGATCGAGGCAGCGATCTGTGCCACCTGCGCCTCGGAATGGGTGCGGGCGTTCTCGGCGTAGGGGACCAGCGCTACCACTGCCACGGTGGTGACCTGCAGATCAGGCTGCATCGGCCAAGGCCCCCGCCCGTGCCGCGGCAACGGCGTCATAGTCCCGCCCGTCCTCCGCCAGGGTGACCGGCAGGTCGGGGTGCAGCAGGCGCCAGCGGGCGATCGCCAGGTCGACATAGGCCGGGGCGAGCTCGATGGCCCGCACCCGCCGCCCGGTGCGCTGGCCGGCGAGGAGCGTGGTGCCGGAGCCGGCGAAGGGCTCGAACACCGCCTCGCCCTCGTCCGTGTAGGCGCGCATCAGGAACTCGGGCAGGGCGACCGGGAAAACGGCCGGGTGCTCAGTCTCGATGCCGCGGCCCTTGTGGCGGGTGATGCGCAGCACGCTGTCCGGGATCCGGCTCTCCTGCACCGGCAGGCCGATATGGGTATAGGCCTTCACCTCGCCGTCGGCGGCGCGCAGGCCACTGCCCTTGTTCGGGGTGCCGGCCCACTTGCAGGGCACGATCTTGTTCGGCTGGCGCGGCTGGCGATTGAGGTGGAAGACCAGCTCGAAGGCTGGGGCGAGGCGGCCATTCCAGTCGCCGGGCAGGCCGGGGCCCTGGTCCCAGGCGTAGAGGCCGAACCGCCGCCAGCCCTGGGCC
This sequence comes from Siccirubricoccus phaeus, assembly GCF_008360935.1. GTDB lineage: Bacteria > Pseudomonadota > Alphaproteobacteria > Acetobacterales > Acetobacteraceae > Siccirubricoccus > Siccirubricoccus phaeus. The sequence goes on along the minus strand of NZ_SRXO01000017.1, from coordinate 92,056 downwards.
CGCATCCAGTCCAGCCAGCCCTGCCAGTAGGGCAGCCATTCCCCCTCGCGGTGGATCAGGCCGAGGTTCACCAGAGCCTGGCCGTCGTCCCGCAGGACCAGCGACAGATGCTGGAACACGCCCCGCATGAGCGCATCCCAATCCGACACGCCGCCGGTGGTGTAGTCGCGCTGGTTGCCGTAGGGCGGGCTGGTGAAGAGTAGTGCCGCGCGGTCCTGGCCCATAACGCGGGCCACGGCCGCGGCATCGGTGCTGTCGCCGCAGAGCAGGCGATGCTCGCCGAGCAGCCAGAGATCGCCCGGGCGGGTGACGGCCTGACGCGGCGGATCCGGCTCGGCATCGGCGGGATCATCCGCCGGCGAATCCTCCGTCTCCGCCGCGCCAGGCGCACCGTCCCCGCCGGCCTCCGGCTGATCTGCCTCCTCGGGCGCTTCGCCATCGGTGACGGCCGTCTCCGCCGCCGCGAGGATCGCGGTCAGCTCGTCGGCCGAGAAGCCGAGCGTGGCCACGTCGATCTCCGCGGCGGCCTGCACACCGACCAGGGCCTCGCGCAGCAGCGCCTGGTCCCAGGTGGCGTTCTCCGCGATGCGGTTGTCGGCGAGCCGGAGCGCGTCCTTCTGTGACGGCGAGAGGTGGCGCAGCACGATCACCGGTACCCGCTCGATGCCGAGCGCCACCGCCGCCTCCAGCCGGCCATGGCCGGCGATCAGCACGCCGGCCTCGTCCACCAGCAGCGGGTTGGTGAAGCCGAAGGCCAGCATGCTGGCCTTGATCTGCTCGAGCTGCGCCGCGCCGTGCACCCGGGCATTGCCGGGGTGCGTACGCAGCTCCGCCACCGGGCGCAGCAGGATCTTCGCCGCCATCCAGGGGAGCGTCATCGGACCGTCCGGGATCAGGGTGGGTGCGAACTGTGCGCGTGGCCGGCGCGAGCCTCGCGCCGCCACGGTTCGCAGCTAAACGACTGAGATCAGGGCCGTGTGGTGCGAACCGCGAACCATATTTCCGGCCTGGCGCTAGCGAAGTCGCGCGCTTCCGCCCCCCGCATACGCCGGGCCCAGGAAGGACCCTGCGGCTCGAGAGCCACTATCTCGATCGAGCGACGCTGTGGCTGGTGAGCCGCGGCGCGGTCGCGCCTTTTCGAGATGTCCTGATGATACGCCGTGTGGATTTCGCTTCGCAACGCGACATTCTTTCGCTGCGCTACGCTGGTCTTAGCTCGCGCGGTCTTTCTTCGTCTCGCAAAGCCAGTGGCGTTGCGCTCCCCTCATTGATGGTTTGTCAGGTGCCCGGGCACTTGGCCGCTTGACGACGAATCGCAGCATGCTGCTCAGGCGTGTAGCGCAGCTCGTCGAGCAGAGCGTCAACGAGACTGGTTGGCTCTGGCACAGGGGCGAAACTGCGCTTGCTCCCCCAGGCCAGCATTTCTGCTGGTGCTATTGCCTGAACCGCCAGCTCAAGCGCTGCCAGATCGCTAGAGAGCGTCGATGGCACCACGAGGAATGCCGCGCGACAGTACCGTCGGGCAAATGCCCTGCGCAGCGCCTTCGCTTGCAGAGCATCCGCGCTATCATCTTTCTTGGCTCGCCACATCCTACCCGTATTGTAGGCGTGCGAGAACTTATGGCTGCGTCCCTCTGAGCCACCAACGTGGCGGCCATGGATTCGTCCATGGAATCCGTACTTGTCATTCTTGGTGATACCAATGTAGCGGATTAGGCCGGTATGGTCGTAAAGCGCATAAATCCCGTGATCATAGGGTAGCGCGTCCAATGCGACCGGCTCACGAGCCGTGAGCTCCCGGAACACATCGAGGGGCTTCAAAGCCATCCATTCACCTCGGTTTGCAGGCCGACCATCGCTTCCCATCGTGATCCTTCGATCATGGGAACGCCAGGCGTTCCCTGTCCACTGCGGGCCTTACGCCGCCCGCGTCCGCGGCACGAGCCCGAAGTGCCCCGCCAGCACGCTGAGCGTCGCGACCAGCATCCCCTGCGCTTGCGGCGGCGCGACGGGCCGCCCGCCCCATCCCTGGCGCATCGCCCACTCGCGCACGGACATTTCCAGGCCGACGACGTACCAGGCGCAGGAGCCCGCTGCGCTGTCGTGTCCCCCCAGCGCGTCGAGCGCCTCGGCGACCTTGCGACGTGCGTCGATGTTCCGTTCCGACAGGGCGTCCGCGGTCTTGCCAGGCAGCCGGATCAGCGGCGATCGCGCCATGCCGTCGAGCGCTGCGCGTCGGAACAGCGCGCGGAAGTAGCCGCCAGCGTCGTGCATTTCCTGGGTGATGGTGCCGTTGGCGAGCATCTGGCCCAGCGTATCGACCGCCCGCCGATGCAGCACCGGTGTCCCCGTTTCCGGATCGGCCTCGCGCATGGCCTCGGAGAAGTCGCCATGCTGCAGCCGCCACTTCGAGGGCTTCGACAAATCCTCCACCTCCGGCATGGTGTGCTTCCTCTTGCGCTTACCGGCCATGCTGCATCCCTCCATGCCGGCGCCCCCAGCGCCGGTTCGCTTCGTTGATGACGGCCTGGCGGAGCCAGGGATCGGCGATGTCGTCCACGGCCAAGGCGGCAACGCCATGCCGGTGCCAGGCGGCGGCGCGCATGGCATCGAGCTCCACCGCGGAGGTCGGGCTGTGAGCCAGGTCCAGAGACGACCGGGGCGGGCGCGGCGCACCGGCGAGCCTCATGCGCGGCCGCCCTGCGGATCGGTCGCCCAGAGCAGCAGGGCGATGGCGTCGGCCTCGTTGTCGTCGGCCGGCGCAAAGCCGCGGGCCCTGACCGCCGCGATCATCGCCGCCTTGTCGGCGTTCCCCTTGCCGGTGGCGAAGCGCTTGATCGTGCCCACCGGGACGCCCTGGTAGGGGATCTCGTGCTCCTCGCACCAGGCGGTCAGGGTGCCGAGGAAGCCCCCATAGACGTGGGCGGCGTCGGTGCCGGCATGCCGCCGCACCTCCTCGAACACCACCCGCCGGATGCCATGCGCCCGCATGGCGACCTCGACGAGCCAGTCGGTGAAGCGGAGGTAGCGCATGCCGCCGCCCTCGAACCGGCCGGGGCGAAAGGTCTGCGTCCCCGAGAGGATGCTGTGGTCGCCCATGCGCAGGGCCCAGCCCACGGTTGTGCCGAGGTCGAGGGCGAGGACGGTGCTGCCGGTCTGCCGGAGGGGCGGGTCGATGCCGGCCGGCGAGCTTGCCTCGGCGGCGGGCGCAGTGAGAGTCGGGGCTGCCATGGTGATCTCCGAGAGGGGATGGCTGTGGTGTGGGCGGCGACGGCGCGGTTCTTGGCGGAGCTCGCCGTCGCTGCCCGGCTGCCTGGTCAGGGGTCGGCAGGGGGTGGTCCACGCGCCCGTCCCCTTCGCCCCGGGTGTGGTGTGCGCGCGCCAAACTGGCGCGCACGCACACCCCCCGTAGGGGGGTGGCGAAAAACCGAATCTGCCAAACTGCTCCAAGCCACTGATTTTACAGCGGAAAAAGCAGATTCGGAGCAGTTTCGGGCAGATTCGTTACGCGAAACTGCTTTCGCTCGGAACCTATTGATTTGCTTGGCGGAAACCAGTTTGGCAGTTTCGGCGGGGGAGCAGATTCGGACCGAAACTGCGCAGTTTCGGGAGCAGTTTCGGTCAGTGCGGAGGCGGTCCGAGGGAGCCATCAGGCGGCCTCCTCGGGGTCGTGCAATACCCACACCTCGGGGTTCTCGACCTCGAGCAGAGCCTCGCTGCGGGGGCATTGGAAGTGGCTCGGCAGCACCCGGACGGTGGTCGGGACGATCTCGCCGGTCTCGGGATCGACCGTCTCCTCACCCGTCGCGAGGACCATGTCCTGCACGACGAGGTAGCCGTTCTTCGACCTGGTGTAGGGCTGGCCGAGGTCGCGGGCATTGCGACGGAACTTGATGTAGCCCTTGGTGGCGAGCACCGCGATCCGGTCGCGGATGGTGTCCTTGCCACCGAGCCCGCGCTTGTTCTCGTACCTCGACGCGAAGGCGTTGGTGGTGCAGAGCCGGCCGGCTTCGGCCTCCTCGGCAATGAGACGCAGAATGACGTCGTGGCGGCGGGTGCGCTCCGCATCGAGCTTTCGGCCCAGCTCCCTCCGCACCAGGCGCTCGCCGTCGCGGCCGAGCTCGACCCAGCGGCCCGCGACCTTGTCCACGCGCATCGGCTCGAGGCCGGGGCCATTGCGAAGCTCGACGTGCAGTTCGCGCGCGGTGTGCTCCTCGTCCGGTCGGAACAGGATCATCCCTGAGGTGTAGAAGCCGCGCAGCGCGCTGGCGCCCGAGAGCGCCAGGAAGGGGTCGTCCTTGACCTGCTGCTTGCTCAGCTTCTTGGTGTGGTGGGCCAGGATGATGCCGGCCTCGGGCGCGACCTGGTCGCGCAGCGCCTCGACGCGGCTCTGCAGGAAGAACAGCATCGCCGCGTTGTCGTTCTCACCCTCGCCGCCAGGGCCGCCATCGAACAGGTTGCGGATCGGGTCGATGCAGAGGATGTCGGGCGGTGCGTCGGGGAAGGCCTGGCGGATCGCCGCAGCGACCAGCGCCACGCCCTGTGCGTCCAGCAACATGCGCAGCTTCGGCGTGACGACGAGGGTGTCGCGGGCGCGGGCTAGGATGGCGGGGTCAAGGCGAAGCTGCTGCAGGCGCTCGCGCAGGTAGTGGTACTGGATCTCGGCCTGCAGGTAGAAGACGCGTAGCGGCCGCGGCGCGATGAAGCGCAGGAAGGGCGCGCCGGCGGCGGCGTGCACCAGCAGGCTGATCAGGAAGTCGGACTTGCCGACCTTCGGCGCCCCGCCCAGCACCAGCATGCCGCCCGGTGTCAGCAGCCGTGGCCCGATCAGGTCCTCCGGCATCGGCGAGGTGTCGTCGAGCAAGGCGCCGAGGGTATGGGCGGGGACGGCTGCAGGCGGCGCTTCGGCCCGGAGCAGCGGCGGACCATTGCGCTCGACATGCAGGGCCCAGATCGCGTCCGCCTCGGCCCTGAGGCGCTCCAGCGGCCAGGCAGGGCGGAGACAAGCGGCGTTGTAGCCGCAGATCGCCTCCCAGCCCTGGTCGGGGGTCAGGCGGCCCTCATGCACCTGGCGGACGAAGTGGCCGATCGCGGCGCTGGCCCCCTGGAAGCGGGTCCAGCCGTCCTGAGCGCCCTCGCGGACCGGGGTGGTGAGCACGGCGTCCAGGCTCGGCCGATCGCCCTCCGGGGCGGGCTGGGGGCGCTCCTGGCCGGGCAGGAAGGGCATGGCGGCCACGGCCTCGGCGAACTCCGCGAAGTCCACCTCGCGCCGCGGGTCGTGGTGGCGGATGGCGACGACCCGTTCGGCGCCTCCCTTGCGGTAGACCGTGCCGGGGACACGGATGGGCTGGTGGGCGGAGCGAAAGTGCGGGTCGCCGCCGACCTTCTCGGCCATCTCGCCACGGAGCCGGCACAGCCGGGCCAGGTCCTCGCCCTCGACCGGCTCGGTCAGCCGCCACCAGGCGTGCACCTTCGCTGCGCCCTCGGCGGTGCGACCGCCGCTCTCCACCAGCAGGGTGGGCGCGCCAAGGTGGTGGACGAGGTGGCCGAGCTTCGCCTCGATGTCGCCGGCGTCCAGGTCCACGACCACGGCCTGCATCTGCTGGACGTGCTCGGCGCGGGCCTGGCCGTGCTCCGCCACCGTGCCAGGGATGACATAGACCGCGGTGCCCTCGCGCGCGGCCCAGGTCGCGTAGGCGCCAAGGGATTCCGTGGCGTGCCGATCGGCCGGGATCCAGATGTTATGGGGGCGACTGTCGATGCCCTGGCCCTGATCCACGAAGCCCCGCACCGGGATCAGCCCGTCGCAGTAGCCGAACACCACCTCGAGGAAGGTGGCGATGGCGCCAAGGTTGATCGCCGGCATGCCGGGCTCCTCCTCCCAGGGCAGGCTCGGCGCGTCGTTGAAGTCGCCCCAGAGGCTCATGCCGGCAGGCTCCAGCAGCGCTTGGCCCACGGGCAGAAGCGGCACTCGTGGAAGTCCTGGCTGGTGGCGATGCGCGGCAGCAGGTCGCCGGCATCGCAGGCCCGCAGCACCCGCACCGCCCGGTCCGACATGTGCTGCGCCAGCTCGGCATCGAACGGCACCAGCTCGTGGTGGAGCTCGGCGGTATCCTTGTTGATGGCGGTGAACAGCGCTGGGTGGTCGGCGACGCCCGGGACCACGGCGTCCATGTAGGCCTGATAGACGGCGATCTGGGCGGCGTAGATCGGCTTGGCGACGGCGACGCCCTTGCTGGAGGTCTCCCGCCAGGCCTTGGCGTTCATGGTCTTGCATTCCCAGAGCGCCGGGAATGCCAGACCGGGGATCTCCGGCCCGCCGGCCAGGATGCCGTCGACATGACCACGGATGCGCCCGCCGGCAACGGCAAAGCCGAACTGCTCACCGTCGGGACGGTCGCCCTTGCGGGTGTAGAGGGCGAAGCCGGCGCCCCGGAGCCAGGTGACGGCGACGTCCTCCAGGGCGTGGCCGATGCCGAAGATCCGCAGGATGCGCCCGTCGAACTCCGCCCCCTCGTCCTTCGGGGCGTGGAGGAACTCGAACTGCAGGGCGCGCTCGCAGGCGTGGCCAAGGCGGGAGCCACCGAGGTAGCTGCGCGGCGGCGTCGCCGCCTGCCGGGCCACCAGGGCGGCGTCGATCGCGGCGTTGACATGTAGGGCGGTCTGCCCGCGGCTGTTGAAGTCCAGCATCAGAGGACCGCCTCCCAGGCCGGCTCGCCTCGGGCGATCTTCGCCATCGCCTCCTGGAAGCCGCCGACCGCGACCTCGATGAGCGTCAGCACCTGCGCCTCGGTGAGGTCCTGCAGGCGGGTGTCCCAGCCGATCTCGGCCATCGTCTCGGCGACCCGGCGCATGGCAGCGCGGATCGCCGCCTGTTCCTGCTCGGTGAGGTCAACCATGGCGGGCGAGCTCCGTGCCAAGCGCGTCCAGAAGCCCTGGCAGGGCATGGAGCAGAAGGAGGCCGAGGGCCGCGGCTTCTTCCCCGGCACCGGGTCGAACCAGCCAAAGCCACGCGCCGGGCGCGAGCAGACGGCGCAGGGTGGGACGGGGGCGCGCATGGCCGGTCATGCCGCCTGCTCCAGCCCGGCCCCATCGGCTGCCATGACCAGGCGGCGGATGGCGCTGCGGTTGAACTGGAAGGTCAGCAGCGCCGAGGCCTGGTACCGGGTCAGGCCGAAATCGGCCCGGGCGGTGGGCGGCAGGTGGGCCAGCTGCTTGTCGGTCGGCGGCTGGCGCAGCCAGGCCTTGCTCTTGTGGGCGCTCTCGTCCGTCTCCTGCTCGTTCAGCCAGTCGTCGGCGGCGGCGAGGCAGACCAGGCGCTCGCCGACCGCCAGCAGCCGCGTGCGCTCGCCCTTGCCACCGCCGACGGCGTGCCAGCGGCCGTTCAGGAAGAAGATGCCGCCCCAGCCGTGGAAGCCGTTGGCCACCAGCGCCGCGTCGTCACCGAACAGGTCGCACCACTCGAAGCTGGAGCGCCGCAGCAGGTCGATCTCCGTCATGACGAAGTCGGACAGCGGTGCGGCGGCGCCGTCCCCCCCGGCGTCGAAGGCATGGCCGCAGAGCGGGCACTCGCTGGCCGCGAGCGGGATGCTCGCGTCGCAGGACGGGCAGGTTTTGGTCGGGGGCGCGCCCTCGGCGACATGCCCGTCCAGGTCGACATCCTGCTCCAGCGAGCCGTGCAGCAGCGAGGAGGTGCCGAAATCCAGGACGATGCAGTCGGTCTTGACGACCCCGGGGTATTCCTCCGGGTTCACCGTCCGCAGCCCGCGGCCGACCATCTGGATCATGGTGCACTTGAAGGAGCTCGGCCGGAGCAGGACGACGCAGGAGGTCGGCGGGTGGTCCCAGCCCTCGGTCAGAACCGCGACATTGACCACGATCTGGGTCCTGCCCGCGGCGTAGGCGGCGAGCGCCGCCCTGCGCTCCCCGTCCGGCATCTCGCCGGTGACCAGCACCGCCGGCACCCCGGAGGCGTTGAAGGCGGCGGTGACCGCGGTGGCATGCTCCACCGTGGAGCAGAACACCACGGTCTGGCGATCGCCGGCCTTCTCGCGCCAGTGCGCGATGACCGCGTCGGTCACCGGCGCCGTGTTCATCACCCGCGACACCTCGGCCATGTCGAAGTCGTCGCCGGCGCGGCGGACCGCCCGAAGCTCGTCTTGCACGCCGACATCGACGACGAACGTCCTGGGCGGCACCAGATGGCCGGAGCGGATCAGCTCGCCGAGGCGGATCTGGTCGGCGACGTTCGAGAAGACGGCGCGCAGCCCCTTGCGGTCTCCCCGGTTCGGCGTGGCCGTGACACCGTAGATCCGGCAAGCCGGGTTGCGCCGCTTGGCCCGGTCGACGATCCGCTGGTAGCTGTCCGCCACAGCATGCTGCGCCTCGTCGATCACCAGCAGATCGAGCGGCGGCATGGCGTCGAGATTGGCCGGCCGCGCCAAGGTCGGGACCATGGCGAAGGTGACCTGACCGGCCCAAGACTTCTCCGAGGCGTCCACCACCGAGGTGGTGAGCCCCGGGTTCACGCGGCGGAACTTCGCCCGGTTCTGGACCGTAAGCTCGTCGCGGTGGGCGAGCACCGCGGCCTTGGCCGCGGTGCTGCCGATCTGCTCGCCGACGGCGGCGGAGAGCATGATCGTCTTGCCGGCGCCGGTGGGGGCGACGCCGAGCGTATTGCCGTGCTCGTCTAGCGCGCGGAGGCTGCGCTCGACGAACAGCTTCTGGCGAGGACGGAGCAGCATGCCGGTGGCGGTGCCCCTCAGCGCGCCCAGGCCGGCCGCGGGTCGGCGGCGGCGCCCGGCGCGGCGGCGGGGGCGGCGGGAAACGCGCCCTGCGCCATGGGCGGCGGGGCAAAGGCCGGCGCCGCCGCGGTCCGGGTGCCCATGATCTGGGCATAGTCGCGGTGATCCGGCGTGACCGCGGCGCGGATCTCGTTCTTGGCCTCGCCGGAGGCGTCGGTGCCGAGGTCGATGCGGGCGACGAACTCCAGGCCATCGAGGTCGGCGAAGCCGCTGATCCGCCGCGCCGCCTGCGCCTGGGGCGAGACATCCTTGTCGGAGATGCCGCGGGCCGAGTTCAGCATGGCCCGCACGAAGCTGCGGCCCATGTTGCCCCAGTCCGGGCCCTTGGGGCTGTAGAGGCCGATCAGGGTGAAGATCTTGCGCTTGGCGTAGGGCCCCTCCAGCACGGTGAACTCGCCGTTGAGGTAGACCGCACCGGTGCTGCCGCGGGTGGCGTAGCCGCCGGTCCAGCCCTGCGCCGGGTCGTCGAAGCCGCCGGGGCGGATGGTCAGCCGCACCTTGGCCAGCGTCCCCTTGGGGATCAGGTTCGGGTTCTGCTGGGCGTCGTTGTAGTCGTTCCAGGAAGCCATGGGTCTGCTCCTCGGCTCAGGCGTCGGTGGTGTCGGAAGGGGTGGCGAGCGCCGGCGGCGCGGGCAGCGCGAGGCGCTCCGCGAGCGGGCGCGCCGGGCCGGCGATCTTCTCGAAGAGCCGCCCGAGATGCGGCGGCTCGACCAGGTCCAGCCGGCCGGAGCGGTCCTTGGCCGGGAAGCCCCAGGGGTTGATCGTCTGGCAGACCAGCGCGCGGTACGGCGGCGTGGCCTCCTGACCCGCGGCCACCTCCGGCCTGATCTCGGCCATGGTGATGACCTGATCGACGATGCCGGGCAGCTCGAGCCCGGTCTTGCTGCCGTCGATCTGCGGCACGAAGACCTTGCGGTTGAAGTCGTCGAGACGCTCGTCGAGGATGCCGACGAAAATGACGTCGCGGCCGCGGGCGTGCTGCAGATGGGTGAGCCAGCCCAGCATCTCGCGCCCGTGCAGCCCGTAGGCGCCACGGATGTCCGGCTTGCCGGTGCGCTCCGAGAAGGCCTCGGGTTGCCCGCGGCACCACTGGAAGCACAGCCGGCCGGCGACCGTGATGCTGTCGATGAACAGCGTCCGGAAGCGCGCCATGCTGGACGGGTCGCCATACGCCTGCACCACGCGGGCGTGCTGCGCGGTGGAATAGGGCTGCTCGTCACGCAGTGCCGGGTTCGGGCCCGCCAGGAACAGCGCCAGGTCGCGGCATTCCTCCCAGGTGCGCGGCCGGACGGAAGCGCCCGGCCAGCCCTGCACGGCGAGATCGCCCGCCTCCAGGTCGACGAACAGCGTGCTGTCCTCGGGCAGCGACCAGAGCAGCGAGGTCTTGCCGATGCCGCTCTTGCCGAAAATCACGGCCTTGACGCCGCGCGGCTCGGCCAGCCGCTCGTCGGCGGTGATGATGCGCAGCGCCATTAGCCGGCCTCCCCGTTCAGGGTGAGACGGATGGTCTGCCGGCCGGTGCGGACGGTGCGGGCTGGCTCGAAGGCCTGGCGGATGCGCTCCGGCCAGGCGACATAGGCGCGTTCGGGCACCTTGAAGCTGACCTCGACGTACTCGCTCGGATCCTCACCACCGGCGCGGATCTGCTCGACGAGCGCGGCGAGCCGACGCTGGTCCCATTCCACCTTCTTCGGCAGATCAGCCACGACGGTGACCGGACCATCTTCGAAGCGGACCGTGCCGGTGTCCTTGCCGGCCTGGGCGCGGGCTGCGATGGCATGCTGCTCGTAGCGGATCGCAATCGCGCCCTCGATCCAGTCCAGCATGCGCTTGGCGCCGTCCGCCGCCTCGCGGGCATCCGCCTGCAGCAGCGCCAGCTGGTCAGCCGAAAGCGCGGCGATGTCGCCGAGCGGCATCTGCCGCACCGAGTCCAGCGTCGGCCGGTTGTGGATGGCCGTCGGCATCACGCCACCCCTCCGCGGACCGCGGGCGAAAGGCGCACGACCGAGGCCGACCGAGGCCGAGCCTTCGGGCGCACGACCAGCAGGTAAGCGAAGGCGTGCGGCCCGATCCGGCGCTGCAGCAGGTGAGCCCGGCCCCTCTCGGCGAAGCCCAGCGCCTGATCGGCCACGAGCTGCACTTCGCGCCGCTGCTCCTCGGGCAGGCGGGAGGCCGTCGGCTCGCGGTCTTCGGCAAGCAGGCCCAGGTGGTAGATGAAGACGGTGCCCGGCGCCGCGTCGGCGATGCCATCGCAGAGCCGGTTCGCGGTCGTCGCCATCTGATGGGCACCGAGGGAGGCGGCGAACGCTTCCCGGGCCTCTTGCGCAGCCGCTTCCACGGACCGCGGCGGCGGCAGTTTGATCTTCAACATGAGCGCGAACTCCTGTGTCGTCGCGCTCCGTCTTGTCGTGGTGGAGACTGCCGGGCCCCGACGCGGTTCGGAGCAGACCGTCCAGGTATTTCCGCCTGACGGCGGTGTTGCATTCCCTGGAAGACCCGGCAGGAAACCGGGTGGGATCAGGCGGCGCGCGCGGGGGCGCCGGCGGCGGTGCTGTCACGCAGCTGCGCCGCCTCGAAGGCCTCGATGTCCTCGAGGCGATAGGCGATGCGGCCACCGATCTTCAGGAAGCGAGGGCCCTGGCCGATCCAGCGCCAGCGCTCCAGCGTGCGCGGCGAAACGCCCCAGCGGCGGGCCAGCTCGGTCTGGTTAAGGTGCCTCAGCGTCATGGCGCTTTTCCCCGCTTCGTGTCCAACGACTGCGGGGAAGGTCGCTTCAGAGCAGGGAGAAGAACGAGCCAGCGACCGGGAGAAAAACCGGGAGAAATCCGGCTAGAGGTCGAAACCCCAAAGCCGGTTCACCGACTTGATGTGCGGCTTCAGCAAGGCCCATTTCTCCCGGCCAAAGAGGCGAGCAAGGCTGCCATGATGAGTCAGCTCGCCGATGCGCAAGCGCTTGTTGGCGTAGTAGGCAGCCACCAGTTTCTTAATGGCGGCGATCTGATCGGCGGACTTGAAGGGGATCGGGTCGCCATTGCCGATACGGAGCCGGGTTCCATCGGGCGATAGATCCAGAGGTCCTCTCGAAGGGGCCATGGCGACGCCGCGCAATCTGGCATCCAGGATTTCGGGGCTTACCGCCAGACCATTGTCCGCGGCCAGCACATCCCTGATCGCCACAACGATCGCGCCAGGCAGCGAGATGCTCTGCAGGCGCGCAGGGCGGCTACTGCAGAGAAGGACCACATCGCCAGGATAAGGCCGGGCCGAGAGTGCGGCCTCCACCTGCCGGCGTGCAGCGGGCTCCCACAAGCGACGGGCGAACCAGATAGGGGTCCGCGCGGGGCGCTTGCCGAGCCTGGCTTCACCGAGTTCCCACAGCAGCCCGTCCACCAGCTGTCGGGGAGAGCGGCCAGCGGCCCAATCGAGCTTGCCCCCGAAGGCAGAAAACAAGGGAGAAAACCCGACCTGGTAGCGGGTCAGCCGCTCTGCTGGCACCTGGGTCAGGCCCGCGGCGGAGCTGAAGTAGGCAAGTCCACCGATGGCGGGAATCAGAGCCACCGGCACGTCGTCGTGGTCCGCCTGGGACGCAGAAACTGCTTCGTACCCATGCGGGGCCAGGAGGCCGCGGGTGGCCAGAACGGCAACGGGGCCGGGCGACAACTCCGCCACGGCCCCGCTGAGGTTGGGCTCCTCAAGGTCCAGGACCTCGAGGAGCAGGGTTACGGCCTCGGCCGACAACCGTGGAGGGTTGTCAGACATCGCGCAGCAACCGCCAGCGCCGCAGGTACTTCCTGCCGATGAGGCGCTCACGATCGGTGCGGTCCTTCAAGTCGCAGCCCTTCGGCATGGAGATGGTGATCGGCAGCGTCCTGCCACCGCGGGAGCCAGGCACCGCTCGGAAGCGAATGGTGAAGCGCACCTGGGTGATCTTGTAACCGCCGGCAAGCGGGTCGTATTCGCCAAAGCGCGCGGCTGCGGCCTGCCAAATGCTGCGTTCCGCGCCACGCATGCATTCCAGGGTCACCCGCTCGCCCTGAGTCTCATAGGGCATCAGGCGCATCATGGTCAGCTTCACCGACTCGATGTTGTCCTCGAGGTCCGTCGGGAAGTCGAAGGGCTGCAGGAGGTGGTCCAGCGAATACTGGCGAACCGGGATCCGCTCGCCCTGGAAGGGGGCACCCAGCATGTGCTCCGCGAAGAGCCGCACCAGGTCCTCACGTGTCTCGCGGGCCTGCGCCACCACCTCGATCGTGCCGGTGGCCGGCTCATAGGTGATCGCCGCCTCGATCACCGGCCTGAAGGGCAGCCGGTCGAGCTTGCCATTCACGAAGGCGCGCCGGTCCCCAGCCCGCCCCTCCCGGTAGATGGCGACCTGGATGAGTTCCGCGTCGTCACCCTCCAACGACGGCCGGGAGCGGTCGCAGATTTCGGCCTCGACATTCTGGCTGTCGAAGCGTTCGGCAATCGCCTTCTGGAAGGTGGTCACGGGAGTGCCGGCGCGCGGTACCGTCAGCCCGGGCTGGCACTCGAAGGCGTCCCACATGCGGCCGTACCGCCGATCGTCAGCGTAGCGGACCTCCTCGGCACGGTCGAAGCCACCCTGGTCGTTGAGGAACATCCACAGCGCGCGGGCATGGCCGTTTTCCAACGCGTCTAGTGTCTCGCTGGCGGTCGTGACGGCGTAGAGCGCCGCCTGCCCAGCCTCGTCAGCCATGGCGCCGACGCGGTCGGCGTCGTTCATGACGCGCATGCGATCGGTGTCGGTCATGGCATCAACCGCCCGCAGCAGGGGAGGCACGATCGCACTGGCCGCGCCCTCCCACACGACGTCGTCCGGCAGGACGGCATGGATGGCGGCGAAGTAGGACTGCAGGGACGCGGGTGGCGTGCTGCGGATGAAGTCGGGAACGGTGGGCAAGGGAGGCGATACTCCGAATCGCGCCGGCCTATCCGGCGTTTCGCGGATTGACGTATCAATCTCCAGTGCGCGAGCGCAAGAGAAATTCTACGCTCTTATGCGTAGCTCGCCCTGGTCAGCCGAACAGTGTCGGGGCGGTCGGAGTGTCGGAGACGAGACCCAGCTTCCGGAGCCGCACCCTGGCCGCGTCGGCGGACACCTGAAACTTGGCCATGACGTGGCGTTCGGCCTCCTCCGCCGGCGCCGTCCCGATCAGCGCCGCGCCGTGGATACCATAGCCAGAGAGGAGGTCCGCGATGGCGCGCCGGACCACCGATGCCGGCATGAGGATGGCGCCGCTAACATAGCCGGCCTGCCATTCCATCCAGTCGAACTCCTTGGTCTCCACCATAGTCGCGCGCTTGCAGACCGTCCGGGTGTCGGCGGGAGAACTGCGGAACAGGTGCGGCTGAGCGGCGAACAGCTGGTCGAAGACGGCCCGGTGGTAGAAGGCGTGGCCGAATTCATGGGCCAGGGTCGTGCGGAGGCGATTCTCTCGCTTTGGCTCGTTCGCCAGGTGCTCGGAGATCATGACCTGCGGCATCTCGCCTGGCAGGAAGCAGGTCATCCCTTCGACGTCGTCGCCCTCGGCCGAGAGGTCGGCGTACTGGTCCAGGCTGCTGCTGTACTGTTCGACCAGGACTGTGAGGTCATCCGTCTGTAGCGGATAGCGGACCTCCCCATACCGCCGCTGCAGGAAGTCAGCGACGAGCCGCTCGGAATCGCGGTCGATCTCGGCCGCACGTAGGTAGAGGCGCTGCGGGAAGCGTCCCGACTTGTCAATCGACCAGCTCGCCACGGCTCCAGCTCTATTGCGACAAATTCCTCCGGAAGGCCCGGAATGCCTGCGCAACAGTAGCAGGATCTTTCGCTTCGCGTCGAACCTCGTCGGGAATCTTGCCCGCAAGAACGAAGAGGTAGTCTTCGTCGGCGTCCAGCGCCTTCGCAAACTCCCGAATCAGCTGGTCGGAGGTCGGGCTGCGGCGGTCGTGTTCGATGTCATTGAGGTACTGCGGCGATATCGGGCCGGTGCCGTCGTCCTTCTGGACCGCCGCCGCAAGGTCCTTCTGACTAATCCCTTTGGCCTTTCTGGCGGCAACGATGGCCTGCCCCAGAGTAGGCGTCCGCGCCGTCATATCCTTTGCATCCAGCGAAATCCTTGCCTCAGCACTTCGCTGATTGCCGTAGTCGGGGGGCGAGTCCTCCGTCAAGCGACGAATTCTCATGGGCCTGGGATTTTCGGACGGCATTGCGAAGGCAGGTCCGATTCGCGGAGTCGCCTCGCGCCTACGCCGGCTGGATGGCTTGAAGGCCCCTACGCACGACTGCGCGCCCGTTCCTTTCTAGCCGCGATGCTTCGCTAGACGATTGTTTTTGCTGTTTTTTCTGGCCAATCCGCCCGATGTTGCTCGCAATCATGCGCCCGAGCCCCATCAACCTTCACCTTCCACCCCACCTCCGCGAGGTCTGTGCCATCCTGGCTGCTGGTCTCCTGCGGCTGCGCAGCCGCGCTGCCGAGGAACTGGCCCAGGATGCGGAACAGCCTCGGGAGCCGGGAGAGGGTCGCCTACACTCCGCGCCCCGGCAGCGCCGTCATGCCAACCCGACTCGTCGGAGACAGGCATGACGAAACGCCCGAATCGCACCACCCAGCCCCCCGAGGCGCCGGCCGCGGTGGTCACCAGCATTCCGCCGGCCAGCGTGCTGCCCCGGCTGGCGGCCCTGCAGACCGCCGACATCGCCGAGCTGAAGCAGCAGTGGCGCGAGCTCTGCGGCACCGAGCCGCCACCCTACAACAGGAAGTTCCTGGAGAGCCGGCTCGCCTACCGCATCCAGGAACTGGCCTATGGCGGGCTCAAACCGGAGACTGTGGCCAGGCTCGAGGCCCTGGGCGAGCAGCTCGATGGCGGCAACGTGGTGCTGCGCCGCGTCCGTGCCGGCGAGGACCGGCCGATCGCCGGTACGCGGCTGGTCCGGGAGTACCAGGGTATCCAGCACACGGTGACCGTACTGGCGGACGGCTTTGAGTATGAGGGCCGGCCCTACCGCTCCCTCTCAGCTATCGCCCGGCACATCACCGGGACGCGCTGGAACGGCTGGTCGTTCTTTGGCCTGAAGAGCCAGCGGGGGCAGGCATGAGGCGCAAGGCGACCGCCGCGGCTGAGACCGCGATGCCGGCCACGGTGAAGAAGCTCCGCTGCGCCGTCTACACCCGGAAGTCGACCGACGAGGGGCTGGAGAAGGAGTTCAACAGCCTCGACGCCCAGCGCGATGCCTGCGAGGCCTTCATCGCCAGCCAGCGCGCCGAGGGCTGGGTGCTGGTGCCGGACCGCTACGACGATGGCGGCGTCTCCGGGGCCACCCTGGAGCGACCCGCCCTGCAGCGCCTGCTGCGCGACATCGAGGCCGGGCGGGTCGATGTGGTGGTGGTCTACAAAATCGACCGCCTCAGCCGATCGCTCATGCACTTCGCCAAGCTGGTTGAGGTTTTCGACGCCAATAACGTCACCTTCGTCTCGGTGACGCAGAGCTTCAACACCACGACCAGCATGGGCCGGCTGACGCTCAACATCCTGCTTTCCTTCGCCCAGTTCGAGCGGGAGGTCATCAGGGAGCGGGTGCAGGACAAGATCGCCGCCTCGAAGGCGCGCGGCATGTGGATGGGCGGCTCGGTCCCGCTCGGCTACGAGGTGCGCGACCGCAAGCTGGTGGTGAACGAGGCCGAGGCGGCGCGGGCGCGACGGGTGTTCGAGCTGTTCGCCGAGACCGGCTCCGGCGTGGAGGCAGTCCGGCGGCTGCGCACCGAAGGCGTGCTGACCAAGACCGGTCGACCCTTCGACAAGGGAGCGCTCTACCGGCTGCTGAACAACGCGACCTACCTCGGCGAGGTTACACACAAGGGGAAGGTCTACCCCGGCGAGCACCAGGCCATCGTGCCGCAGGAGCTGTGGGACCGCGTCCATGCCATCCTGCAGGAGAGCCCGCGGGTCCGCGCCAATCAGAACCGGCGGCAGACCTTGGCGCTGCTGCGGGGCCTGATCTTCGGGCCGGACGGGCGCGCCATGTCGCCGACCCACACCCGACGACGGGGGCGGCTCTACCGCTACTATGTCAGCCAAGCCGTGCTGAAAGGAGAGAGCAGCGACTGCCCGGTCCGGCGGCTGCCGGCGGCCGAGATCGAGGCCGCAGTGGTGGACCAGGTCCGGGCACTGCTGCGCCAGCCCGAGGTGGTGGTCGGCACATGGCGGGCGGCGCGAGCCGAGGCGCCGGACCTGACCGAGGCCGAGACCCTGGCCACCCTGGAGCGGTTGGACCCGCTGTGGGACGAACTGTTCCCGGCCGAGCAGGCCCGCATCGTCCGGCTGCTGGTCGAGCGAGTCGAGGTCAGCCCCACCGGGGCCGACATCCGGCTGCGGCTGGAGGGGCTTGCCAGTCTCGTGCGTGACCTCGGCGGCATCGGCGCTGATACCCGGAGAGCCGCATGACCACGGCCGCCAGCATCACCGTCCGTGTCCCGCTAACCGTCCGGCGCCGTGGCGGGCGGAAGCTGGTGGTCACGCCGGACGGCAGCGTGCCTGGTGCCGCTCCGGCGCGCACGCGGGCAGATCCGGCCCTGGTCAAGGCGCTGGCCCGGGCGTTCCGGTACCGGAAACTACTGGACCAGGGGCGCTATGGCTCCATCAGCGAAATGGCCACCGCCGAGCGAATCGACCGCGGCTATCTCGGCCGCCTCCTGCAGCTGACGCTGCTCGCCCCGGACATCGTCGAGGCGATCCTGGATGGACGGCAGCCAGTCGACCTCAGGCTGCCGACCTTGCTGGAGCCATTTCCAGTAGAGTGGGACCAGCAACGCACCAGCAGCTTCGGTATCCCCTCTGCACCTACGCGGTGAACACCTCCCGCGGTTCACCCCACAGGGCCAACCCACCTTTGGGATTGCAGCCCAAGCGGATGATTGAAGTTGATTAAGGGATCGGCCATCCTGCGTAGATGGTTAAATATCCTTCGCTGGCCGAGGCCAATCTCCACGGGATAGCGGCCGGTGCTGCGCTACGTGGAGCAGGTGTGCCCGGTGACTTTGTCACCGCAATTCGCACAAAAGCGCTTAAAACAGCCCGCAAGACAACGGGCCTTCATGCCACGAACCGAGAGTATAGATGGCAGGAGTCCACCTCTCATCCTCAATACGGGACAGAACACGACTGCAAGATTATATTTGTTAAGCTTATCGCGCAGGCGTTCTGCTTCGACAACGCCCCGCCAGTGCCTACTCAACTATCGCGTGTGGGAGCTGAAATTAAGCCTCTAGGCCCAGATCTCAAGCAAATCTTTGAAGATCAATACCTAGGTCACCCGATTGAACCTGGAACCTACAGGGACTCGCTTCTGCTGGAGCGCTTTGACTTCAATGACTTGATCGCTGAAGGCCTCAACCCGAAGCATGGACACTCAAGCTTTCACCTCGGGCATGAGGATCCAACGCGCAAACCGAAGCACACACCCGATAACACGGCGTGGCGCACAAAAAGGAGCAACCTCATCCAAGGCGATATGACCCTCCGAGAATCACGAATTTATTTCGTGAAACTCATCGGGCGATATTTTGACCTCGGTGAGATTCAAATCGAGGGAGAGGCCACAGCAGCGGCAATGAATGCATCTGCCTCGGAGGAAGACTTAGAGTGACTCCCTGCTGACGGAGAGAATTTAGGGTCAACGATCAAGAGTTTTGCACGGCGAGCTAGTTCTCGGGCCTCGACTCGATCAGCTACAACCTTCCTGACAATTTCCTCAATCTCCTGGCGAGCCTCACGAGATCTTGGCAGTGGCAGGACAAGTTCGTTAATCCGATTCCCAAGCGAGTCAATGATGTCTTGCGTAAAGGTCTTGGCCTTAATCTGCCGCTGGACAGGTTCAGACGAGAGCGCCGCCAGGAGGAGGTATGGCGAGAGACGGTCTGGACGAAGGCAACGGATTTTATAAATATGGCTCTGATATACAATCCTCTCATCATACTCAGAAACGATTGCACAAGTTCCAATGAGATATGTGCCGTCACGAACCATCAAGATATCGTCACGCTTAACATCCTGACTTTCCTTTAGGCGCTCATAGACTTCTTCTGACACGCAATGCTTCGGGTCAATTTTTATTTCCCAGCCGGACAAGTCAGACGTTCGAACGAAGGGAATTGGTCCTGTCCCGTATGCAAGCTTCCCGACCTCATCACCGGTCCTGATCTCGATTGCCATTTCATCGACCAGTTCTTGTACCGATACGAGCTCGTGCGTTTTAGTTAGGTGATGCGTCGCCCTGGCTGCGGTCGGTTCGTGATAGCGAGGGGATAGAATATTCGCCTTCAGGACTTTTGGATCGACCTTGTAGCCAAGCTCCCCCGCTTTTCCTTCTTTGAATGCCTGATAGTCGTCTGCGATTTGGGGAAGATCATCCTTCGGGATAGTGCGTCCGCGGGAATCATGGCCACACCATTTGGCCTCGGCCATGAAAATGCTGGACGCGCGCGCACCTTTTTCGATGACCAGCAGGCACGTCTTAGTATGAGTGCCTCCCTTACCCGAAGACTTGAAGAGTGCCTCTGGCATGCCGACCACAGCGCGAACTGCGGCATGGTCGCGTATGAACTGCACTACATGGCCATAGGAGCGGCTACCGAGCATGCTTTCTGGAACGACAATGCCAGCTCGCCCCCCCTTTCGCAAAAGCGAGATAATCCGTTCCATAAAGAGCACCTGCGGTGGCGCTTTACTTGCTGCCAGGGAGCCTTGCTCGTAACCGCCGCTCTTAGCTCGCTTCCACTTGCGGCCAAGCGCGAATCCAAGCTGTGTAGTAGGTGAGACGCTCTGGATATTCTTACCAAAGGGCGGATTCGTCAAAACCACATCGAATTCGCCAAGGAGATCAGACGGATCAAGATCTTTTTCGTCTGTCTCGAAAGACAGCGCATTCGCCCCATAAACCTTGGCAGGCACACCTAAGATGGCAGTACGGGCGCGAGCAAGCGCTGCGAGATAACTGTCTTTTTCGATTCCAAATAGATGCAGGCCTTTTGGCGTGTTTTGTGCCGCCCAGACCAGAAAACCGCCAGCCCCACAGGCAGGATCAATGACCTTCTCGCCTGAGGAAGGGGCCACTGCATCCACCAGCCAACGCCCCGCATTCTGGGGAGTAAAGAATTGCCCCTCGGAGCCCCGGATTGAGGCACCGATAAACGTCTCGTAGAGATCACCGACAGGGTCACGGTCGGAAGCGAAGAGGTCGATGCGTGCGAGCTGCCGGTCAATATAGCGTATTGCACTCGGATCGAGCAGGATCTCGTCCCGCTCATTGAACACCCCGGGGATTGGCTCAAAGTGCTCGCGATATTTCCGAGCCAAATCAAGATCGTCGACTGGGGTGCGAGCGGTTAGGGCACCAAGCAGGAGCATCTGCTTGCGAGCGAAGAGGCACTTCATGACCTCCTCGAGCAAGGCTCGATCTCGCGTTGCGCCGAGCATACGGCCTGCTAGGAAGTTTCGGATCTCCTGGAAGATCGCCTTCTGATCCGCTTCTGCCTTGAGGTTTGCCCGCATGTCTTCGTTCCACGACGCGGCGTCAGCGCCGCGAATCAGATGATGATTCGCATCATACGCTGAAGCAGGACCTGCTTCGAGCGTCGCCGCTTGTGGATAGCCGGGATAAGTAGAATCTTGTGGGTGTGAGTCGGCCATTGGGAACTCCAGGTGCGTGGAGCCCACTCACTGCGCTGAGCCGGCCGGGAGCCAAGCTGCTTTCTCGGGATCGGCGCCAAGGCGAATCGCCTCAGTCGGTCAATTGCGGGATGCTTTGGCTGCTAGGAGATCCTGGCCCTGAATGCGCCGCAGCCTGGAAGAGAGGCAGAACATCATTGTGTGCACGGCCGTCCGACCCTGGCGGGCACAGCACGCCAGAGGTTGGACGTACCCCACTAGGCCAGTTTCCCGGGCGGCGAGTTTGGCACCGCGCCGGACCGTGTGGCTGGGCCAGCCTTAAGTTTCGCGTTCAGGCTCGATCGGCCAGCATCGAAAACGCAAGCTAACTGGTTGCAAAGTTGCCCAACATCATACTGAAATCAATGCTTTAGGCCTTGTAGACTGAAGCGGCCAAGTCCCAAGGTTTGGAGAGGATGCGCCGTCTGGAGAGAGAATTCCGGCCCGCTCAGACCCCGGCACTCCCAAGGTTCACGCGCCAACCCTGGCGCAACCTGCGGTTCCAGGCGCCGCCTACCCAACCGGAGAGCGAGTTTATAGGAAGGAATGGTGTGGCGAGAGGAACCGGAATCCAACCATCTCTGAGGTATCGTTCGCTGCCGCCGCAATCTCGAGCACGCCGATAGCACGTCCAACCTGCCTGTGGATGGGCGCGAGGATGGCCTTCATCCAGCACTGCAGCGGCGCTGGTTATTGGCGCCGTTGGCCGCGGTGCATGACGCCATCGGTGGTGCCGGCCGCGGCCGGCGCTCCCGGGTGCTCCGCTCCGAGGGCTCCGCCTCCGCCCTCTCTGTCAGGCCTCTCGTTCAGCTTGACGGCGGGGGCCCGCCCCTCGCGACCACGTCGTCCAGCCCGCCACGGCCAGGGCCCGAGGTGACGCTGAGTGGGAGCGTCAGCGTGGCGCGCAGCCCCGCCTCGGCGAACTCGACCTCGATGGCGCCGCCGAGATCGTGGCGCAGCTGCCGCTCGATGAGCTCCGAACCAAAGCCGCGCCGCCCGGAGATCTGCTGCACCCGCGGGCCGTCCTCCTCGCACCAGCGCAGGACGAGCCGTGCCGCCGCGCCCTCGCCCGCCACCGACCACGCCACCCTCACCCGCCCGTGCTCCGCTGACAGGGCGCCGTGCTTTGTCGCGTTTGTCGCCAGTTCGTGCAGCACCATACCAAGCGCGAGGGCCGCCTTTGGCTTCAGCCGCACCGGCGGGCCCTGAGCGGCAACGCGGTCCAGCCCCTCCGCATAGGGCCGCAGCTCCTTCAGGACCAGGTCCCGCAGCGGTACGTCACTCCAGCCCCCCTGCGAGACCAGCTCGTGCGCGCGGCCGAGCGCCCGGATCCGGCCGCCGAAGGTGCGGCCGAACTCCTCCAGCGACGAGGCCCGCCGCAGCGTGCTGGTCGCGACCGCCTGCACCACTTGCAGCATGTTGCGGACCCGGTGATTCAGCTCGTCCACGAGGGTCCCGAGGACCTCGCCCTCGACCACCTGGGTGACGTCGAAGAAGGTCACAACCACGCCGTCCACGGCCCCCTTCGCCGTCCGGTAAGGCAGCATCCGCATCAGGTAGTGGGCGGCGCCGTCGCGCGCGGTGACGCGCCGCTCGACCGGTTCCCGCTCGTCCAGCACGCGGCGCGTCTCCCGCCGCAGGTCCACCCGGTCGAGGTGGCTGGCGAAATCGGTGAGCGGCCTGCCTCGGTCGGTGGCGACCAGGTTGAAGATCGCGGTCACCGCCGGCGTAAAGCTGCGGATCACGAGGTGCTGGTCGAGGAACACCGTCGCGATCTGCGTGCTGTCGAAGAGGTTGCGCAGGTCGGCGTTCGCCCGGTCGAGTTCGTCCACCTTGCCGGAGAGCGCGAAATTGGCCGTCCGCAACTCTTCGTTCACCGATTGCAGCTCCTCCTTCGAGGTCTCCAGCTCCTCGTTGGCGGACTGCAGCTCCTCGTTAACTGAGACCATTTCCTCGTTGGCGGACTTCAGCTCCTCGGTGGCGGTCTCGTACTCCTCGACCGTGGACTGCAACCGTTCGCGGGTGTCGCGCAATTCGCGCTCAAGCTGCACGACGGCGCCGTCCCCCTGCAGCTCGGCGCCGGCAGGCATGGGCGCATCCGTCCGAGGCAGCGGCGGCCCAAGATCGGCGAACAGCACGACGAAGAGCGGGTCGGCGTCATCACGCACCGGCAGCGGCGCGACGGTCAGCGCGATCGCCTGCCTGCGGTCCTCCACTTCGACCTCGACGCGCGGTCGCACAGCCTGGCGGCGCGTCTCAACCGCCTCGCGGAGCGCGGCGCGAAGCTCCAGCCGCAGGCCGCGCCGGGCCATCGAGAGGAGCTGGCGGCTCGGCGCTCCGGTGGTCGGCTCCAGGTACTTCCCGAGCCGCGCCGACTGGTGGACGATGTCGCCGTCGCGGTTCACCACAACGTGGGGCGGCGTGAACTGCTCGAGGACAAAGCTCTCCACCGCCTGTCGCAGCCCGGTCCCGCCGCCGGCGTAGGCCCGGCGAGGCGGTGGCGCGGCGCGCCACGGCCGCATGGCGCCCTGCGCGGCGGGTTGGATCTGGAGCGGCACCCCCGCTATCGGCGCATGCTGGCGGCGCCGGAAGATGCGGTGGGCCTTGTCCTCGGGCGTGAACAGGTCGGCGTGCCGCGTGATGGTTTCGGAAACGCCGAGGAACAGGAAGCCGCCCGGCCGCAGCGCGTAGTGGAACAGCGGGATCACCTGCTCCTGCAGTTGTCCGCCCAGGTAGATCAGCAGATTGCGGCAGGAGACAAGGTCGATGCGGGAGAACGGCGCGTCGCGAATGACGCTGTGCGTCGAGAAGACGCAGAGGTCGCGGAGCTCCTTCGACGCCGCGTAGGCGGCGCCGTCGCCCGCGAAGAAGCGCGCAAGCCTCTCCGGCGCGACACCCGACATCATGCAGGCGGGGTAGCGGCCACGGCGCGCCACCGCGAGCGCCGCCTCGTCGATGTCGGTGGCGAAGATCTGCGCCTGGGGGCCGCCGGGCTGCGCGTCCATCCGCTCGCGCAGCAGGATGGCGAGCGAGTAGGCCTCCTCGCCCGTGGCGCAGCCGGGCACCCAGACGCGCACCGTGTCGTCGGCACCGCGGCCCTCGAACAGGGCGGGGATGACGCGCTCGGCCAGGGCGGCGAAGGCGTCCGCGTCGCGGAAGAAGCCGGTGACGCCGATGAGGAGGTCGCGGAAGAGGGTGGCCGCCTCCTCCGGATCCTGCCGCAGACGCGCAAGGTAGGCATCGAGGTCCGGCAGCCGCAGGACCTGCATCCGGCGCTGCACCCGGCGGAAGAAGGTCTTGTCCTTGTAGCCGGAGAAGTCGTGGCCAATCCGGGCGCGCAGGACCCCGCAGATGGCTTCCTGCGCCGCGGCGGCACGCCCGGCCTCCTCGGCGTGCGCATCCGCGGCGATGGCGTCCCCGGGCGTGCCGAGCCCCCCGGTGAGTTCAGCGAGCCTGACCGGCATTTCCTCGACCGGGAGGACGAGATCCACGGCGCCGCCGGCGACGGCGCTGGCGGGCATCTCGGGGTAGCGCGGCGTGGTGCCATCGGTGCCCTGCGCCAGGGTCAGGCCGCCCCACTCCTTGATGGCCTTGAGACCGAGCGTGCCGTCGCTACCGCTGCCGGAGAGGACGATGCCGACCGCCCACTCACCCTGGTCCTCCGCGAGCGAGGCCAGGAAGACATCAATCGGCTGACGCTCACGGCGGGCCTCCGGGGGCTGGCGTCGCAGGACGAGCCTCCCGGCCGCCATGGTGATGACCGCGTCATTCGGCAGGATGTAGGCGTGGCCCGGCTCCACCGCCTCGGCATCACGCGCCGGCACCACGGGCATGGAGGTGCAGTCGCGGAGAATCGCCGGCAGGGCGCTCTCATGATCTGGACCGAGATGGGTGACGACGACGAAAGCCATGGCGAGGGGCGGCTCGGGCATGGCGCGGAACAGCGCCTGCAGCGCCTCGACGCCGCCAGCGGAGGCGCCGATGCCGACGACGGGAAAGCGCTTCTCGGCCCTGCGCATGGTTTTCTCCTGGTTTGGCAGCGGCGACCTGTGTCGCGGAGCGGCTGGAGGCCAGCGAGGCGCCAAGGAAGGCTCCTTTGCCGTCGTACCCTGTTAACCACCTTCGGATGCGGCAAGGATGCTGCCCGGCAACATGCCAGATTCCCCCTGGGAAAGCCCGCCCAAATCTACCTGACGCCTAGTCTCGGCCGCGTGGCTGCCTGCCCGCGGCCTCCGCGAAGGTTACCATGCGTCCGGCAACCTCGTCCCACAGCACATAGCACGGCGCGGAGAGCGCGTCGCGCAGGGTGACGACGTGCGCGCCGGCGAAGGCCGGGTGCGCGTTGTGGCAGTCCTCCAGCCGGTAGTTTGGAATGCGCGGCGCCAGGTGGTGCACGTGGTGGAAGCCGAGCCGGCCCGTGAACCATCGGAGGATCGGCGGCAGCCGCAGGTAGGAGCTCCCCTCCAGCGACGCCGTCAAGGGGTCCCACGCCGCGTGCCGGATCCAGCGCACGCCCTCGAAGCGGTGTTGCACCGAGAACAGCCAAACGCCGGCGATGCTCGCCGGGACCATCACGGCGAGCAGCACCGACACCATCGGCCAGAACCCCAGTATCAAGCAGAGGCCACCATAGGCGGCGGCGAGCGCGAGGTTCGTCAGATGCACGCCGCGACGTTCCCGGCGCCAAGCCGGCGGTGCGTCGAACGGGATGCGGTAGAGCACGAGGAAAACGAGCGGCGGCAGGAGGAGCTGCGCGACGAGCGGATGCCGCACTGCGCGGAAACCCAACCGCCGCCAGCGTCCCAATGCCTGGTACTCGGCGACAGTCGTGCAGGTCGAGTAGATGTCGGCGCCGCGGTCCCGGTGGTCGAGGTCGTTCCAGACCGCGTGATGCGCCGCGTGCTGCCGCCGCCAGTGACTGTATGGCGTGAGCGTGAACAGGGAGCAGAAACGGCCCACCGCGTCGTTCGCGCGCCGGGAGCGGAACAACGAGCCGTGCCCGCAGTCATGCTGGAGGGCGAAGACCCGGACCACGAGACCTGCCGCCGGGAGCGCAAGCACGAACATCGGCCACCATCCCAGACGGAGGCCGGCGTGCATCGCCGCGAGCAGGGCGAGCAGCGGCGGGAAGGTTGTCGCGATCTGCGACAGGGCGGCACGCGGTAGCGCCTCCTGGAAGCGCAAGGCGACTGTCCTGAGATCGCGCCGATCGGATCGGCCCTGCGTCGTCGCGGGGCGGTGGGCGTCGATGCCGGCGGCCGGCGGCATCAGCCTCTGCTTTGCGGCCAGGTGACAAAGAGGCCGACGTCGCCGGGCATCCCACCCGGAAAGGTTAGGATCCGGGCGCCGAGACCGAAGCCACCAGGCTGCAAGGCGTCACGCCAGAACTCGACGAAGACCTGTGCGCCGGCCGGCAGCGTGTCCTGCCAGCCTGGAACCCGGTTGTTGATCTTCCGCCCGCCATCTGTACAGAAGTCTGACGGGAACGAGACCAGCATCACCTCCCGCTGGTCATTCTCGAAGGCGGCTTTGACCTTCGAGAGCATGGTGTTGCGATCTGCGTCGGTCAGGCGACGAGCCTCGAAGCGTCCGCGAGCGTCGGCCCGCTGCTCGCGCGCGCGTCGCGCGACGTCCTCCGCGGCGGCCTCGCTGCGACGGTCCCGCTCGACCCGCGCCGCATAGAGGTCGTCGAGGGAGAGCGAGAATAGGGGCTGTGGTCCTCCGGATGCGGGTTCGGCTTGCCGTCCGCTGCTCCGCCCGACATCGACACTGCGCGAATCTTTGGTGCCCATTGACTGCGTTCCTCCCGCTCTGGTGCGGTCGGGCTTCCCGCTGGAGTTGCGGGCCTGCATCACCTGGAGCGAAGACTGTCCGTCCACCTTCCAGCACAGCCCTCTCCTCGCCCGCTATCCCACACTGCTCCAGCACGCCCTTGTTCTCGCTCTGGCTTCCTCACCGGACAAAGACTTCATCCCTGGCGGTGCCCTATGCGCTCGGCGAGCTGCTACGACGCCACTGGAATCACTGGAACAGCCCAGAGCGGGCCGAAGCCTATCGTGCTATAGATCGCTCCCAGCATGATCGCGATCGACAGCAGACAGAGCGCCATGACCAGGCGGAAGCGGTGCTCCGACACGTAGTCGGTGAAGGGCGCCAGGTATGGACGTCGTGTGTGGATCTGCATTGTCATCTCCTCGCCCAGTCAACGCGTTCTGCCCTGGGCTACGTGATCGAACCGTGATGCGGTCCATCACTTCGGTGACGCCGGGGGCTGCCCAGGCGATGCGCTCGGCGAGATCGCGCTCCCGCCAGGAGTGCACCTGCCCGCTCAGGACTACTTTGCCGCCGACCGCGGTGATCAATACCTCCATCGCGCCCAGTCCGGCCTCGCGTACGAAGACGGCTTCGATGCGGCCAGCGACATCGCCGCTCTCCGCGTCACCGCCATAGGCCTCGGCGACGCCGCGTGTGGCCTCAGTGCTCCGTCCGTCACGCTCGACCGTGACCTGGTTGGCGACAGCCACCACACCCTCGACACCGACGATGAGTCGCTCGACCTCCACGCGTTCCACCTCGGTCCCGACCGTTCCAGTCAGTGTGGCCCGCGCCTGCGCAATCCTCACCCGTATGCGCTCGCGTCGCAGCGGTGCAGCGGAGAACAGGACCTGCAATACTCGCTCGGCGATTGCTTCGTCCGAACTGGCGGCCGCCACCGGAAGATGGACCTCCAGGCGCGACACCGTGTTCGTCGGCCCGATCCTGTCCTTACCCATGGCCGATGCTCCCGTCGATCTGCGCACTGCTATCCCTTCTTCGGAGATCCGGGTGCAGCCTGCGCCCGCGCCGCCGCGAACGGTGAGGCGATTGCGACGGGCTTCGCCTTCGGCTGCTTGGGCTTCTTCGCCTCGCGGCTCTTCCGCTTCTGGCCCTTGGCCATGGGTGCTCTCCTGGTTCAAGAGGTCGGTGGCGCGGTCGGGCGTCCACCGGCCGGTGCACTGGGCCGGTGCGCAGCGGCGCGGTGAGCGCCGGATCGGGACGCCGTGCCGGGGCGTTCCTGCCGGGCCCAGCGGTATGCGTCCCGAGCGATCGTGAGCGCGGCCGTCGCGGCGCATGCAACGAAGGCGAAACCAAGGACGCCGCTCCGGCTGGGCGAGCGTGCGCTCACCCTCTTCCCGCGGTCCGCGGCCCAGCGGACCGGGTCCCGGGCCTTGGCTGCGTGCTCCGGCATGCCCTCGTTCTCGCTCCGCTCCTCGGCAGCACGGTCGGCGATCTCGTCAGCGGGGTTGGGCTTCATCACGTGTATTCCACGATCGTTCGGCCGCGAAGATCGCGGCTCAGCGCATGGTCGCGGCGTTTGTGGAGCAAGGTGCACCGCGTGCGCCTGTGTGCATGAGATCGTGTTTCGTGACGGCGAATAACAGCGTGCCCCGGAGCACCATTACGTGCTCTCGGGCCCGCTACCCCGCCGCTCAAGCTGAGGGAGGGACGGCGGGCAACAACATGGAGGAGGCGGCCGTGCTGCCACGTTCGGTTGACGCCGGTCCCCGCCCGGATCGAATGGGGAACTCTCGGTCCGGCTTGCCGCACAGGCTCTGTCGAGCGGCCTTAATACTCACTGCCCTCATGGCCTTGGCGATTCTGCGCACCAGCGCCTTGGCTGCCGTTCCGGAGGGCGTTTGGCTCATCGACGGGAAGGCGGCCGTGCAGATTTTCGACTGCGACGGTCTGCTCTGCGGGAGGATTCTCTGGCTGCAGACGCCCCGCGACCCACAGGGTCAGCTGAACCGGGACCGGCACAACCCCGACCCGGCGCTGCGGCAGCGGCGGCTGTGTGGGATGACCATTCTGTGGGGGTTGCGCTCGTCTGGTCCCAGTCGCTGGGACGGCGGCTGGTTCTACAATCCGGAGGATGGAAGGACCTACAACGTTACGGCAGAACTCAGGTCTGCCGATCTGATCGTGGCACGCATCTACTCGGGCGTCCGGATCCTCGGCCAGACCAAGAGCCTGGTCCGGGTCCGCCACGGAACGTCGGATGGGTGGTGCTGAGCACGGGAAGCGTCCCAAGTGATACATGATCCGACCGGCGTCGCTCTGGCCGCCCTGGTATGGCGGCCGGCGACTGGCCATTATCCCTAATCGGTGCGCGTCCAAGACGAGCGACCACTGCGACCAGGCGGGATCGGGAGCGAGGGAAATCAAGTTCACACGACAAGCGGCATGCGATCCCCTTGGAGGTCTACTGTGTCCGGCGTTCGCAGAGGAAACGTCATGAGGACCATGCAGGGAGTGACGTTGACCCTCGCGCTCGCTCTGCCGCTGCAGGGTCTGGCGCAAGACGCCTCGGACCAACAGCGAGAGCGGCAGCTTTCAGGAGAGGTGGCGCCCTGTCGCGTCCGCCAGGGGCACCGAGACGCACCGGGCGATACGAACACCGCAGCCGGCGCCATGACGCTCATTGCGTGTGCGCGGGCAATCCAGGCTGGGGGCGGCACCTGGGGACCATACGAGGTCGAGGTCGGCACGGGCGGCCAAATCCATGTCAACGACGAACCTGTCAGTCTGCTGCGGAGGCTCGAAAGCCAGGACGAAGAGGGCCAGCGCGGCTGAACGGTAGAGTGGCAGCATTGGGGGATGCCACCGGGCAGCCATCACTCACGCAGGCGCACCCTGAAGCCCGAGGACCTCGGTCAGTCGTCGCTCTCAGGCGGCGTTACGGCAGTGCTCGCGCCGCTCTTCTGCTCCAGTCGGATCAGTTCCGCGAGGGCCTCGGACAGACGCCTGCTGTACTCGTCGCCACGCGTCAGGTCGCGCTCGAGCGCCACAGCTATCTCGGCGGGCGGCCAGGCGATCGAATCCACGCCGTGTGATGCCCCTGCCCCCGGAGCGCTGACACGGCAGACCACCAACTCGTCTGGAGTGAGAGATCCGTCCCGAGCCTGCCAGCGCGGTGCATGCAGACCGGTGAGAGCCTGGCGCAGCGCGGCGGTGGCCTCACGCGGCGGATCGGAGGCACTCGGGCCGGGTGTCTCTGTCTCGACCAGGAACACCGCGCCGTGGGCGCCTCCCTGTTCGATCCAGACACGCCGGATCCCAACTGCCCTCAGAGCGCTGCTCGCCAGGGCGAGGGCGCGACGGCTGTTCTCCAGATTTAGGTTGGTCATACTGCGGACTCCTTCCTCTCGGACCTGATGTGGGACCGGCCGTCTGCATTCGTGCGGTCCGAAATCGAGGCGAAGTCCCGGCCTGGTCGGCCCAGCCAGGCCAGGAGGGCTAGCCCGGCGGTCGCCGACACGATGGACGCAGCCAGGATGCCGAGCTTTGCGGCGTCGAGAAGCGCGCCCTCGAAGGCGAGGTCAGCGATCAGCAGCGCCATGGTAAAGCCGATGCCGGCGAGCATGCCGCCTCCGGCCAGCGCGGCCCAGCCAAGATCGCGGGGTCGAGCTGCCAGGCCCGAGCGCACCGCGAGCCAGGCAAAGCTCACCACGCCGAGAGGCTTGCCAAACACAAAGCCCACCACAATGGCCAAGACAAGCGGCTCAGCTAAGGCGTCCGAGGAGAGGACCACTCCAGCATTGGCGAGAGCGAAGAGTGGCATCACGCCGAAGGCGACCCAGGGGTGTAGGGCGGCCTCAAGCCGCTCGACCGGGGACAGCGTCTCCCGCGCAGCTCGTGCAGCTGAGCGGAGCGCCCTACGGTCCTCCGTGCTGCCACTCCAGTGGTCGCCGCCTGGTGGGAAGGCGAGGACACGGCCCAGAATGGCGCGGAGGCGCCGGTCGCTCACCCAGCCGCGTGTCGGCGTCAGCAGGCCGAGCGCCACACCGGTAACAGTGGGATGGATCCCGGACGCATCGACGGCGAGCCAGATCAGAGCTCCCGCCAGGATGTAGATCGGGACGCTCCGGACGCCGACCAGCGCCAGCGCCCGCACGGCTGCGACACCGGTTCCGGCGGCGATGAGGGAGGCCCAGCCGATCTCGTCGCTGTAGCCGACCGCGACCACGAGGATAGCGCCGATGTCGTCGACAACGGCGAGCGAGAGAAGGAACACGCGCAGACCTGTCGGGGCGCGCCTGCCGAGGATGGCGAGGCATCCGATGACGAAGGCGGTGTCCGTCGCCATCACCGTGCCCCAGCCGTGCTGGCCAGACTCGCCTAGTTGCAGCGCGAGATAGATGGCTGCCGGCACGAGCATCCCTCCGAGCGCTGCTGCGATGGACAACGCCGCCACCCGCGGGTGCCTGAGTTCGCCGAGCACCAACTCGCGCTTGAGCTCCAGAGCGACGACGAAGAAGAACAGCGTCATCAGGCCATCGTTGATCCAGTCCCTTGCCGGGTGGACGAGCGTCAGCGTGCCGATCTGGAGGCCCAGAGGCGCCTCCCAGACCGCGAGGAAGCTGTCGGCCCACGGCGAGTTGGAAAGGATCAGCGCGGCCGCGGCTGCCAGGAGAAGCACTGCGCCGCTGGCCGTCTCGATGCGCAGGAAACGCGTAAGCGGCCTGGTCAGGCGATCAATGGGCTCTTTGGGCAGCTGGCTCAGCCGCGGGTCGTCCCTCAAGTCTCGATGCATGCCCGTGGCCCTGACGATGATCGCCTGTCACATGGTAACGCTCGGTGCAGGTCGGCGGCTGAACGACAAGCTCAATGTCACGATGCCTTCGTCGCCCGATCTCCCACTCGAGTTCTGTCTCAGTCGCCCCGTCGCCCAGGAGGTCGCACCGGAGAACTCGAATCACCTTCGTACCGGCAATGACTCGCGCCGTGCGCGACGTCCAACCCGATTCATTTTGCTGCGGCGTGCGGCGTTCTCCCATGCAAGAGCGTTGGGGGCTGCATGGCGGGAGGAAGGGCATGTCAGAAGCCGATCAGGACCTTGAACGCCGCATCCAGCTGTGTGCCTACCTGATGTGGGAAGCGGAGGGCAGGCCGGAGGGTAGGTCTGACGAGTACTGGTATCGCGCGCGCGAGCGCATTGAAGCCGAGACGCAATCGGCCTATCCCCCCGCACAGTCCAGGGGGCACCAAACCTAGTAGGGTCAGGCCGGACGCAGACCGCCTCCGCAGGGAGGCCTTGCCGCCGTGCCGAAGACCCTGCACGGGCGCATTGTCCTTTCAGAATCCGCTGCAGGTCCGGACAGGAGCTCGTCCGGCAGCCAGATAAGCCGATGTCCCGCCGACCGCTACCTGCGGCGGAGCTGTGTCTCGGCTACACCCAATGCCCGGAAGGATCCACACCATGGCCGGTGCTCTGATCTACTGGGGGGTAGCGGCGTTGCTCGCAGCTGCTGCTGCAGCTCTGACCTGGATACATATCGGGCCCGGTCTCGCAGTCCTCGTGGCGCTTGCCACCATCATGCTCGGCGTGCGCTTTGTCATTGCCGCATAGAGGTGCGGAAGACTGTACCTCGGCAGATTCGTAGCGGCAGCGGAGCGGGCGCGAGCCAGCCCTGATGCACCGGCCGGGAATGACCGTGCTCGGCGCGGAGCCGTGATCTTCCCACCAGCGTGGTCGCGGCGGGCACCAGGTCGGCTGTTCAGACAGCCTCCTGATGCTCGCCTCCTGTTTGACCGTCCGAGAGTTCAGTGCTCCGCGGCAACCGTCCGAAGCTGCCGGTTCGCGCCCTTCCGGCCTGCTTGCTCGATCTCGACCTCATCGCGGCGGACCGTATCTCGCACCGTCTCCACCCGCTGCGTGCGCTCGGTGCGGACGACAACTTCCTCGCGCAGCCGCATGCGCTTCCCGACAGTCGGGACCTCCTCGGTCTCGACAACTTCGACCGTAACTTCGGTCAGGATCTCCCCCGTCACCTTGTCGCTGACAGGACGCCGGCGCTCCACAACCACCCTCTCGCGCTGCAGGGTGACCTGCTGCTCCACGGGGGTCTCGACGACGAAGCGATGGATGCGCGCCATGCCGCGGTTCTCGGTGCGCTTGCCGATCTCAAGGACTTCCTCGCCGAGCGGGATAACCTCCTCCATG
Source organism: Siccirubricoccus phaeus (assembly GCF_008360935.1). Taxonomy (GTDB): domain Bacteria; phylum Pseudomonadota; class Alphaproteobacteria; order Acetobacterales; family Acetobacteraceae; genus Siccirubricoccus; species Siccirubricoccus phaeus. Next base: position 59,569 of record NZ_SRXO01000017.1, on the reverse strand, counting down.
CCGGAGGGGCCTCGTGCCGGCGTGGCCTGCCGAGGCTGCGACATGTTCTGCATGACACCGATCCAGGGCCACATGAACATGTTGGTCATAGCCGTCGCCTGCGCCTGAGTGCGTCGGCGCGCATCGTCGGAGGCGGCCGTTACCAGGCGAGCGGTCTCGCCCACGGCCTTGGCCGGCATGGCTGCAACATCGGCTATCCGCCGCGCCTCGGCACGGGCGCGCTGCTCGGCGGCGGCGCGCTCACGCTCGGCTGCCTGCGCCTGCTCGACCCGGAGCTCAGCCTGGCGGGCCATGAACTCGGCCTCCTCGCGCTCCTGCCGCAGCCTGGCGCGGCGCTCCTCCGCCTCATCCTGCTTCGCCTGCTCCGCTTCGGCGAAGCCGGCTTCCATCCGCTCGGTCACGTCCTGCACCTGCTCGTCGCTGAGCGCGCGCTGCACGGCGGGCAGCAACTCCTTCTTCTCGTCGCGCGCGTGCTGACGGAAGGCCTTCTGCAGCTCGGTGACCCTCTCGGCGAAGGCCGGGTCATTTTTGGGCATGGCCTCGAGCTCAGTCAGCTTCGCACGGACCTCCTTGTTGTCCCGGATGGCGTCCGCGACCAGGTCGCGGGTCTCCGCGTTCTTGCGGAGGATCGGGAACAGGTGCTGTTCCTCGAGGCTGCTGTGGAGCTCGAGCTCCGCTTTGAGTTCGGCGAACAGCCTTTCCCGGGTTTTCACCGCACCATCCGAGGTGTCGGCCAGCCGCGAGAACAGCTCGATCGCCTTGGCCGGGCCGCTCTGCATCATTGTTCTGAAGTTCACGAATAAATCCTCTTTGCTGCGGCGCAGCGTAGAAGATAATGACAAATAAACCCACCCACGTTCGCGGCATTCCAAAAATTGGGTATCTAGAAATTCTCTGACCGCATCCTGCAACCAAGTCGGAATCTCCGAAACCTGGCCTGCGATCGAGGCGTAGCTCACGAGACCTGCTCGCGTACTCACAACTGCCCGTGATCGGAAGCTTGACAGCAGGGCTGGTTGAGCATGGCAACAAACCGACCCGAACGCGACGGCTTAGCTCTGCGACGCCGCGGGACTCGAAAAGCGTCATCACCGCTGCGGTTCGCACACGAGGACGGTCAGGCGCATGGAAGTCTTGGTAGTAGACGATGAACCGCTGGTCCGCGAATTGATCGCTGAAGAATTGGCTGAGACTGGCCTCTCTGTCGCCGAGGCATCGAGCGCCGAAGTCGCCCTCGCCAGGATCCATGATGATGCGGCGCCGCCGACTGTCATCATCACCGACGTGAATCTTGGCACCGGGATGGACGGCATTGCTCTTGCGGGCGAGGTGCGTCGGCGCTGGCCACGGGTCTGTCTTGTTGTGGTCAGCGGCGACACCAGCAACTTGGAGCGCTTGCCTCCTGGGACCTATGAGCGAACCTACGCGAAACCATTCGATCCACGACGCCTCGCCGCCGAGGTCCAGATCCTCCTCTCCCGCGCAGCCTGACTCTCACGGCACCCTGCGCTTCGTCACCTGCACGGACAGCGTGGCCGGGCCGAGGTCGAAGGTGGCGGTGGGCGAGATGTTCCGCGCCATCACCCGGACTGTGTTGTTGCTCCAGGCGGTCGTGTCGAGCTCGACGAAGCGCGTGGAGGCGGCGAGCGCTGCGTCGGTCAGGTCGCCCTGCCGGCTGCCGGTGACCGTCACGTCGAGCAGGCTGGTGGCGCCCGGCGCCAGCGAGGGCAGGTCCCAGGCGACCTCCGCCGCGAACTCCCGCTGGCCCACTGGCAGGGCGGGCGTGCCGCAGAGCAGCGCCGGCGCGTTCTCCGGCAGGCCGTAGAGCCGCAGCGCCTCGAGCTCGATCGCCCCGTCCAAGCCGACGATGCCGATCTGGGCGACGGCGACCGCGGGCCCGAGCCGCACCGTCATGCGGCGGTTCAGCGAGGAATCCGCCATGGTGGCGCCACCGGTCCAGGCCTTCGAGGGCGCGTTCCACAGCATGGTGCTGAGCGAGGCCAGCACGTCGCCGGCGACGTCCTCGCGCACGGCCATGCCCGCGTCGAAGCAGCGCACGAAGATCCGCCCGCCGTCGGCGCCGCCGACCAGCCAGTGGGCGAGCGCGAACTCCTTCGCCCGGGAGCAGTCCACCACGAAGGCGAAGCCCTTGGTGGCCTCCAGCAGCAGCCCGCGGGCGGTCGGCGTGATTCCGTCCAGGCCGTTGAAGGACAGCTCCGCGAGCGTGGTGGCGCTGGTGGTCGAGGTGGCGACGGCGGCCAGCCCCTCGACGCCGATCTCGGCGGCGCTGTGCCGGAAGGCGGCGGCGCGGAGGTTCGGCACATTGCCGAGCAGCCGCAGGTGGCGCGAGGCCGGGGCGCGGTGGCGGTTGAGGACGGCGTTGCCGCAGCGGGTGGCGGTGGCGGTGTACTCGATGCCGACCGCGTAGGTGTTGCTCCAGGCCACCTCGTACTCGCAGTCCTGCGCCGCGCCGGTGTGCCGCGCCACGATCGGCGAGCAGGCCTCCATGCGCAGCGCCCGGCCGATGACCGCCGAGCCGTTGGTCTCGTTCAGAAAGGGGATGGCGACGTTGGGGTCGAGCTGGCGGAGCTCGAAGTTCGGCGCGTCGAAGACGTGCCGGTTGTGGTTGGTGTAGGCCCCCGGCGCCTGGCCGAGCCGGATCCCGAAGCGGTCGACCGTCGGGTTGATGCCGGTGGCGCAGGCGAAGTGGCCGCCGTAGTAGCGGACCGAGGTGTTCCAGGCCGTCACCGTCGCGCAGTGGACGTCAAGCCCGATCTTGTTGTTGAGGATGCGCCCGAGGTGGAGCGTCGTGTCCTCGAAGCCGCGGCCGTCGCCGAGGGTGCGCAGGCCGATGGTGAAGCCCTCGACCAGGCGGAGGTCGAGCACGCTGGCGTCGAGGTTGCGGGCCAGGATGCCGATGTCGGCCTCGGAGAGCCAATCGGACTGCGTCCGCCGGCGCACCTGCAGGCCGGCGTAGAGCTTCTCCCCGTTCCGCACCGTGCCGCCGTCGCCGAGCGTCAGCACCGTCGCCGGCGCCGTGCCGGTGTATTGGATCATGCCGCGCATGAGCAGGCCGCGCGCGCCGCCGCCGAGGGTGACGCCGGCGGAGACGTTCCAGGTGCCGGGCGGGACCACCGCGAACTTCTGGTCCGCCGCGGCGCGGTCGAAGGCGGCCTGGATGGCCGCGCGGTCGTCGGCGACGCCGTCGCCGAGGCCCCCGAAGTCGCTGGGCAGCACCGCCTCGCGGTCGCGCAGGTACTTGGCGAGGTCGGTCTTGCTGACCGCGGCGTCGAGCACCAGCAGGTCGTCGATGCGGGCGGGCATGGTGCGTGCCTCCGGATCAGAGGGCGGTGGCGGAGACGGGCCCGGCGAGCGCCGAGGCGTTGCCCTCGGCCGAGACGGCGCGCAGCCAGTACCAGCGGGTCTCGCCCGCGCTGAGCCCGGTGCGGTCGTAGAAGAGGCCGGTCGGCTCGGCCGGGAGCTTCGCGGCCGCGGCCAGGCTGTTCGAGGCGGCCTCGAAGATCTGTAGCCGCACCGCATCGGCGGGGAAGCCGCCCGAGAGGCGGATCCCGCCGGTGATGCCGGTGGCCGTCGGCGCGGAGACGGCGGCCGGCACCAGGGCCTCGCGCCAGCCCGACACCGCCCCGCTGCGGGCCACGGCGCGCACCCGGAAGGCGGTCGGCTCGGCGGTGGGGATCGAGGCCGCGGTCGCGCCCTGCCCGGCCCCGTAGCCCTGCCAGGCGGCGACCGAGGCCGGCATGAACTCGACCTCGTAGTTCGCCAGGTGGGCGCTGGCCACGGCCGCCCAGGACACCGCCAGGGCGGCGAAGCTGGTGCCGGTGGGCGTGCCGACCGCGATGCTCGCCGGCGCGGCGATGCGCCCCGGGTTCGGCAGCACCACCGCGGGGCTGTCGCCGGTGGCGCGCTCGTCCACTGCCGGGTTCCAGGCCCACACCGCCGGGTCCTCCTCGGCGAGCGTCAGGTTCACCCCGCCGTCCGGCGACAGCGACCAGCCGGTGACCCGCGCCGGGAAGGGCGCCAGGCGGTCGAGCGCGACCATCGCCGCCTCCCAGGGCCGCAGCCGCAGGGCGGAGAGGTTGGCGGGGAAGGCCACCTCGCGCTGGCGGCGGTTGCGCTCCAGCTCGGCCTTCATGATCCGCTGCACCGTGCTGACCGAGGTGGTGAGCGGGAACTCCATGTCGCGGTAGATCGCCTCGCCCCCGTCCTCGGCGACGTAGTTGCTGGCCAGGAGCGGCGGTGCGTCGGTCGGCTGCCAGTTGGCGGCCGGCTCGACATAGACCGCGCGCACCCCGTTGAAGAGATCGCGCCGGGGCCGGCTGCCCTGGATGGTGACGTCGCCGCGCAGGTCGTCGCTGGTCAGCGTCGCTGCTGGCAGCGCGGGTGCGCCGGCGTGGATGAAGAAGCGCCCGCCCGAGACGACCAGGGCGCCGGCCATGGCCGAGATGAGCTTGCGGGTGATGGCGATCTTGCCCTCGCCGAGCGAGACGCGGCCGTTGCAGGTGTAGCGGCGCTCGTAGACCCCACGACGGGTGCCGACCAACTCGTCGCAGACGTTCGCCGCGGCGATCAGGGCGGGGATGTCGATGTCGGTCCAGGAGGCGCGCCAGCCGAAGGGCGCGGTCAGATACCAGGCGAGGCACAGCGCCGGGTTGTCGCTCCAGCCGGTCGCGCCGGTGCGCGGATCGAGGATGGTGTCGGCGCCCTCGACGATCGCCGCGATGTTGGGCGGGCCGGAGGGAAAGGCCTCGGCGGTGAGCTTCAGCCGGACCGCGATGTAGGCCCGCCCGCGGCCGCGATGCGCTGCGGTCCACTTGCCGCCGGTCTCCGCCACCAGGTTGGCGTTGGCCGCCTGGTCGGGCGCGCCGAGGTGGCGGTCGACCCGGACCAGGCCGGTGAAGGACGCGTCCGTCTCCAGCTTGTCGCCGAGCCAGACCTCGCCGATCGCCCGCACGCTGTGTGCGGCCAAAACCACCACGGCGTAGAAGTACCCGTCCTCCCGCCCCTGGTCGTCGGGGGCGGAGTGCAGGAAGACGATCGGCCCCGAGACCTTGCAGCGGCCGAAGACGATCTGGTGCTCGGTGATGGGCTGGCGGAAGGACTGGGTCCGACCAGCCCCCGGCGCGCTGGCGTCGAAGCCGGTGGTCGCCGGGGTGGTCGGCACGCTCGGCTTCTTGGCCGGGAAGATGGCGCCGCCGACGGCGGAGACGACCAGGGCGGCGCCGGCGCCGACCAGGGCGCCGATGACGCCACCGCCGACCGCGGCCGAGGCGACGCCGGAGGCCACGACGGCGATCAGCGGGACGGCGGCGGGCATCGGCCGATCCTCCAGGCGGTGGTGCAGGTGCTGAGCGGCTGGCGCAGCAGGCCGCGCGGGCCGACGAAGGCAGCCCGGCCACCATCGACGACGACACCGAGGCGCGGCGGATCGCCGGCGAGCACGACATCGCCCGGGCGGGCGAAGGCGGGCGGGAGGCGCGGGAAGCCGGCGCTGTCGGCCGTGGCCTCGAGATCCGGCAGGACGCGGAGCCGCGGCCTGGTGCCGGTGACCGCCTCCACCGCGACCAGGGCGAAGCGGCCGCAATTCCAGCGCCGCGCGTCGAAGGGGCGCGCCTCGGCCGCCGCCAGCAGGGCCGCCAGCCGCGCCGCCCAGTCCGGACGCCGCGTCACCGCGCCGGCAGCTTGATCTCGGCCTCCTGCAGCGCCGGGACGAACTCGAAAAAGCGGTCGCCCGGGTATTCGGCCTGCTGGTCGGCGTCGGTGTAGCGGCGCACCTCGGCGCGCTCGAGGTCCACGAGCCGGCTCTCGCAGGTGAGCGAGACCCGCGGCTCGGCCCCGTCCACCACCTCCATGGTGTCCATCAGCCCGGCCCAGAGCGGAAAGGGATCGGCGACGAAGGCGCCCTGATCGTCCAGCAGCGCCCCCCAGAGCCGAGCCGGTCGGAGGCGGAAGCTGCGCTCGGCCAGGGCGATGTCGACCACCTCCTGCGGCACCGGCGAGAGCACCAGGGTCAGGCGCACAGCACGCAGCTCGACCGTCTCCTCCACCTCGGAGATGGCGCCGATCGAGCCCACCCCCTCGAAGACTATGCTGGCCCAGTGCAGCGGGCCGAGCCCGGTCCAGGCGCGGAAGGCGCCGGAGGCGAAGTCGAGCTCGACCAGCACGACGGGCGCCGCGACCGGCGAGGTGGCGGAGGCGGCCGCGTGCGGCGACAGCCGCGGCGTGCCGTGCGTGTCGGACACTACAGCGCCTCCTCGAGGCGGATCGTGATCGCGGTGAAGCGGCCGGGCCGCGTGGGATTGGCCGCCTCGTCGTCGGACACCAGGCGCATGGCGACGGTGGGCCGGGTGAGCACCAGGGGCTCGGCGATGGAGGCCGCGGCGCGCAGCGGCGGGCCGATCGGGATGGTGGCGGTGCCGGCGCCGGAGGCGGTCACCGCCTCGGTCGCCATGTAGAGCCGGCCGCCGAGGCCGAGGTAGTCGCCGGCCCCGACCGCGACCGCGCCGGGCCACCAGCCCGCGGTCTGGATCGACAGCGCCCCGCGCGGCGCCCCGGCCGCCAGCGCCGGGCTACCACTGCCCACCACCAGGCCGGTGCCGTCGGTGAAGAGCGTGGCGTCCGAGAAGCTGTACGGGCCTGCGGGCACCTGGCCCTGGCTGCGGGGATCGCCGGTGCGGTACTCGCGCCGCCAGTCCCAGATGCGCACCGTGTTCAGCGAGCCGGCGAGCGCCGCCAGCAGCCCCTCCAGCAGGCCGGCGCGGGCTGGGCTCAGCGGGTCGAAGCTCGCCTCCGCCACCCAGCGCGCGCCCTCGCGCCGCATCACCTGGGTGGCGCGGGTGACCGGCGAGACGAAGCGGAGCGTGTTGTGCTGCAGGTAGAAGCTCAGCCGCGAGGGCCGCAGCGCCTCCGGCCAGGCGTATTCGACCATCGCCGCTACCCCCGCACCGTCTCGTAGGCCGACCCACCGCGGCGGATGGCGTCCAGCGTCATCGCCGAGGCCTGGCGGGCGATCTGCCCGGCGAGCAGCCTCAGCCGCGCCTCGACGCCGGCGTCCGCCCCGCGCGCATCGATGTTGATGGTCTGCTGGATGACCGGCCCGCCCGGCGCCACGCCGTTCGGCAGCACGGTGCCGGCCCGGTCGGGCACGAACCACTCGGGGCCGCGCTCGCCGACGATGTAGGGCTGCCCGGCCGCGACCGGCCCGCCGTCGGCGCGGAACAGCCCGCCGAGCCAGGAGCCGATGCCGCTGAACATGCCGTCGAACGAGACGCCGGACAGGGCCGAGGACATCGCGTTGCCGAGCGGCTCGGTGATGGTTCGGCGGGCGATGACCCGCGCGATGTCCTGCAGCAGGCCCTGCATCACCTTCGACAGCTTCTCACCACGCACGATCGCGTCCTCGAAGGCGCTGCTGAAGCTGAGCCCGAGTTCGCGCACGGTGTCCGAGGTCCGCTCGGCGCCGCGCTGCAGCCGTTCCTCCGCCTTCTCCAAATCCTCCATGGCGCGCTCGGCCTCGCGCTGCACAGTGGCGTCCGGCACCGGCCGGCCGATCCGCTCCGACCGCTGCACCAGGTCGGACAGCCGCTCCATCCGGCGCTGGTAGCGCTCGTAGGCGGTCTCGTTGTCCTGGATCAGCCGCTCGCGCTCGCGCAGCAGGTCGTTGAGCTGCCGCTCGGCGTCGCGTGCCTCCCGCGCCCCCTCGGTGCTGGCGCGGCGCGCGGCGGCGATGCGCGGCTCCAGCCGGCGCAGCGCCGCGTCGCGCTCCTGCAGCGCCAGGGTCTCGAGGCGGGTGCGCTCCGCGGCGGTGACGGCGCCGGCCGCCTCTGCCTCGCGGAGCCGCCGGACGCGCTCCTCGTAGTCGCGGTTGATCCGGAAGCGGTCGTCGAGGTCCCGGGTGAGCTCCTGGACGTCCTGCGTGGCGCGGCGCCGGCGGGCGTCGGCCGCGGCCTGGCCGGCGCGCTCCTGCTCCTCGAGGCGGCGGTTGAGCGACTCCCGCTCGGCGGTGTCGATCTCGGCAAGGGTGGCGAAGTAGTCCCGCCGCAGCTCCTCCAGCCGCGCCCGGCTGTCGACGCCGGCCTGCCGCTCGGCGGCGCCGACCAGGCCGGGACGGATGCTGCCGCGGCGGACCGGCGCGCGCAGGCTGTCGCGGCCGTCCTGCTCGCTCTCCAGCCGGCCGATCTGGGCTGACAGCGCCTCGGCCTGGCGGCGGAGGCCGGCGAGGCGCTCCTCCTCGCTGCGCAGGCCGGCACCCTGGCGGACGCTGTCCACCGCGCGCGCCGCGGCCGAGAGCGCGCGGGCCAGCGCGTTGGAGAGGCCGATGGCGCGGTCGAGCTGGCCGAGGAAGTTCTCGGTGGCCGCCGTCAGCTGACCGAAGGCGCGGCCGAGGGAGAGCGGCGCGCGGTCGAGCTCGGCGCCGAGCCGTTCGGTGGCGCGCAGCAGCGCGGGGAAGACGCGCTCCGCGGTGAGCTTGCCCTCGGAGCCCATCTGCCGCAGCTCGCCGATGGAGACGCCGAGTTCCTTGGCCAGCCCCTCGGCCAGCAGCGGCATGGCCTCCAGGATGGAGCGCAGCTCGTCACCCTGCAGCACGCCCGAGGCCAGTGCCTGGGCCAGCTGGAGCGTGGCGGAAGAGATTTCCTGGGTCGAAGCGCCGGAGACGATGGCGACGCGCTGCAGGCCGCCGACCAGGCGGACCACCTGGTCGGAGGTGGCGCCGATCTCGCGGGCGGCGATCGCAAAGCGCTGGAAGGCGTCGACGCTCTCGGAGACGGCGACGCCGGTGGAAAGCGCGTTGCGATAGAGCGCCTCGTAGACCTGGCCGGCCCGCTCGACCGAGCCGGTGGCGTTCTGCAGGCGCGACAGGCCCTGCGTGAGCGCGTCGCCCGCCTGCAGCAGGGCGCGCGCGGCGACCGCGACGCCAGCCACCTGCAGGCCGCGCGTGGCGAAGTCGAGCAGCTCGAGCGAGCGGGAGGCGCGCTCGGCTCCGCCCTTGATCTGGTCCAGCGAGCGCTGGCCGGCCTCGCCGACCTCGCGCAGGCCGGCCTTGACCCGGGCGGCATCGTCCAGCGAGAGGCGGACCGAGACGCGGCGGGTGGCGTCGGCCATGTCAGGTCGTCTCCCCCTCGCGGCGGGCGGTGGCGCCCTCGGTCATGCCGATGCGGATGGCGAGCAGCAACTCGGCGGCAGCCCAGCCCGTGGCACTGAACTCGCGCGCCGCGGCGAGCGCGCCAGCGATGTCGAGCGTCAGACCAGCCATGCTCGCCTCGGCGCAGGCCGTGCCGGCGGACCAGCAAGCGTGGCCCTCAAGGCTGGTGGGGGCGTGCGCGGCGTAGGGGCAGGCGGCGGTGCAATCGCGGCCGAGGGCAGCGCAGCCACGGCAGTACTCGGGCCCGCGGCCAAAGTGCCAGGCGGCGCGGGCCCTCAGCCGTTTCCCTCGGCGGCCACCGCGGCAACCGGCGCCGTCGCACGATCCCAGAAGGCGGCGGCGATATCGTCGAGATCCATCAGCCACTCGACCGCCTCAGGCGATAGCGGCAGCGGCTTGCCGGCGGCATCGCCGACGCCCTCCCAGGCGGTGACGGCGTGGCGGGCGAGCGCCTTGACCAGGAAGGCGAAGGACAGGCCGCGCAACATGTCAGGGTCGAGATCAGGATCCGCAATCCGGATGGCGGCGAGGCGGCGCGCGGCGGCGGCCTGCGCCGCGGCCATCACCGCCGTCGTCACCGGGCGAATTTCGACGCGCACGCCGCGCGGCAGGTCGAGCCAGTACGGCTCGGCCGGGAGGTCGAGGGTGAGCATGCAAGCCTCATGTGAGAGGGTGGGGGTACGAACGGCCGACGCTCGAAAAGATCGGCGCAGCCGGCGCGACTGGAGGACGTTATCTGTCGCGCTACGACTGAGCGCTGCTCCGCGCGTGCCTCAACCTGTGATTGCTTCACCGGAAACCCTGGCCAGCGATAGCGTTTCGAGGTCGGGAAGCCTTTGCGGAAACTCAGGCTGCGGTCGTGCGCGCCCGTTCGGCCGCTCGCGACGGCGTTGACCAATGTTCTTGAGATGAGAGGGAAGGCGTGGGAGAGCCGAGCAAAGACCCAAAGGCGGAGGATGTGGATCCCCCGCGGATCTCCACCGGCAGCGAGGGCCTTGACAACATCCTTGGCGGCGGCCTCGATGCAGACCGGCTTTACCTCTGCGAGGGGCGGCCCGGCACCGGCAAGACGACGCTCGCCCTCCAGTTCCTGCTAGAGGGCGCCCGCCGGGGCGAGACCACGCTCTATATCTCCCTGTCGGAGACGGAACGCGAGCTGCGCCTCGTCGCGAAGCGGCATGGCTGGTCGCTCGACGGCATCGCGGTATTCGAACTCGTGCCGCCGGAAGCCAGTCTCGACCCCAGCCGCGAGCTGACGGTCTTTCACCCCGCCGAGATGGAGCTCAGCGAGACGACGCAGATGGTCTTCGACCGGGTGACCGCCCTGAACCCGTCGCGGATCGTCTTCGACAGCCTCTCCGAGATGCGGCTGCTGGCGCAGAACTCGCTACGCTACCGTCGTCAGATCCTGGCGCTGAAGCACTTCTTCACCAGCCGCGCCTGCACAGTCCTGATGCTCGACGACATGTCGTCACAGGGCGACGACCTCCAGCTGCACTCGATCGCGCATGGAGTCATCCACCTGGAGCAGATCGCCGTGGACTATGGCGGAGAGCGCCGGCGGCTTCGTGTCGTCAAGATGCGCGGCATGCCGTTCCGCGGCGGCTACCACGATTTCACCATCAAGACCGGTGGCATCGAGATCTACCCGCGGCTGGTCGCATCCGAACATCACCGCAGCTTCGACGGCGGTGTGGTGTCGAGCGGCCACGAAGGGCTCGACGCCATGGTCGGCGGTGGCCTCGAGCGGGGGACCAGTGCCCTCCTGCTTGGCGCGGCCGGCGTCGGCAAGTCCTCGCTCGCGCTGAGCTACGCCATCGCTGCCGCGGAGCGTGGCGAGCGCTCGGTCATCTACGCCTTCGACGAGGGGCAGGGCACCATCTCCGCCCGTGCCGCCTCGTTGGGGCTGCAGCTTCAACCCGCAATGGACGCTGGACTCATCCGGATACAGCAGGTCGATCCCGCCGAGCTCTCGCCGGGCGAGTTTACCAGCCTGGTCAGGAACGCCGTCGAGGTGGATGACGCCCGGGTCGTCATCATCGACAGCCTCAACGGCTATCTCAGTGCGATGCCTGACGAGCGCTTCCTCGTCCTGCAGATGCACGAGCTCCTGAGTTACCTGAACCAGTTGGGCGTGCTGTCGATCCTTGTGCTGGCCCAGCACGGTCTGGTCGGGCCGATGCAGACACCGATCGACCTCAGCTATCTCAGCGACTCGGTCCTGATGCTGCGCTACTTCGAATTCGAGGGCACGGTGCGTCGTGCCCTCTCCGTGGTGAAGAAGCGCAGCGGCGGCCACGAGCAGACCATCCGCGAATTTCGACTCAGTCCGCGTGGCTTGGCAATCGGACCGCCATTGAAGGACTTCAGCGGCGTCTTCACCGGCACGCCGCAGTACACAGGCACCAGCTCCCCGCTCCTGGCCGACGATGACTCCGGCGAGAACTAACCCAGGATGGGCCGAGGTCCTCGTTCTCGCGCCAACGGGCCGGGACGGCCCGGCCTCGGCTGAACTGCTGCGCCGTTCGGCCGTATCGGCCCGCATCTGCGCCGATCTGACGGAGCTTGTCGCCGGGCTTGAGGCTGGGGCCGACGCCGCCTTCATCGCCGAGGAGGCGTTGCTCAACCAGCCTATCGAACCCCTGGTAGGCTGGGTTGAGGGACAGCCGCCCTGGTCGGACATGCCGTTTGTGATGTTGACCGGCCGTCGCGAGCATCCCGTGGTCATGGCGTGGCGTGGAAAGCTGGTTGCAGCCCTCAGGAATGTCTCGCTCCTTGAGCGCCCGGTGCAGGCCATCACGCTGACAAGCACCGTCCAGGCCGCGCTGCGCGCGCGACGGAGGCAATACGAGGTCCGTGAGCATCTCGCCGAGCGGGACCGGGCCGCACGCGAGCTTGAGGATCTGGTGGCCGCGCGTACACGCGAGCTGGAGGTGGCAAACCGCGAACTGCAGGCGCAGATGGCCGAGCGTGCGCGCGTGGAGGAATCGCTTCGGCACGCGCAGAAGCTCGAAGCCGTCGGGCAGCTGACCGGCGGCGTGGCGCATGACTTCAACAATCTCTTGATGGTGATTGCCGGTGGTCTCGACATGCTCGATCGCCAGACCGATCCGGTGCGGCGCCAACGTCTTCTGGATGGCATGCGGCAGGCGGCCGGACGCGGTGCGACGCTGACGCGCCAGCTCCTCGCCTTCTCGCGTCGCCAACCGCTTCGGCCCGAGCCCCTTGACCTCGCGCGGCAGGTTGGGGACATGCGCGAGCTGTTGGACCGCAGCCTGCGGGGCGACGTCGACGTGACGCTCGACTTTGCCAGGGACCTATGGCCGGTCGCCGTCGATCCTGGCGAGCTCGAGCTGGCCATCCTGAACCTGTCCGTGAATGCCCGGGACGCGATGCCCGCGGGTGGCACCATCACCATCCGGGCCGAGAACCTTCCTGGCCTGATCGACGATGATCTTCGGGGTGACTTCGTGCGGCTGTCCGTTATCGACTCTGGAACCGGGATGCCACCCGAGGTCGTCTCACGTGCCTTCGAGCCCTTCTTCACGACAAAGGATATCGGCAAGGGTTCCGGCTTGGGCCTTGCCCAGGTGTATGGCTTCGCGAGGCAATCCGGTGGGGGCGTCCGGATTGAGACCGCCGTCGGACGTGGCACGAGGATCGCATTGCTTCTCCAGCGATCGGTTGGCGCGGCACCTGTTGCGAGTAGGCGCTCCGTCGTCGATGCCGGAGTGGAAGGCCATGCCGATGCGCGGAGCGGCCATGTCCTCCTCGTCGAGGATGATGATGAGGTCGCAGCGCTCGTCATCGAGATGCTCGGGCAACTCGGTCTGGAGTCGACGCGGGCGTCAAGCGCGGCGGCGGCGCTGGGCGCCTTGGCAAACGGCCGCGCAGTCGATCTGGTCTTCTCCGATGTGATGATGCCAGGCGGCATGAGCGGTGTGGATCTTGCCCGCGAAGTGAAGCGGCGTCGCCCCGAGCTGCCGATCCTGCTGACGACGGCTCATGTCGAGGCATCCAGGTACGATGCCGAGGCTGAGGGCATTGTCGTGCTCCCGAAGCCGTACCGCTTGGAGGAACTCGCCGCCGCGACACGTAACGCGCTTGGCTTGCAGGGCGAGTGACGCGCGTGCGGCAGTTCACGCGTACTCCGTCCCCGCCTGCTGGTTCTTCAGCACCGCCGTCATCATGCGGGTGACGGTCGCGTTGTAGGCGGCGCGGAACTCGAAGCTCGCCTCGACGCCGCCCGGCCCCTCGATCGGCGTCTTGGCGAGCGCCAGGTAGACCTCGTGCAGCGTGAAGCTGAGGCTACGGCTCGCGTCGATAGTGTAGCTGAAGGCGAACTCCGCCGGCGCGTTGTTCTGCGCCTGGGTCAGCAGCGTGGTGTCGGCGAAGCGCGCGGTGATCTGGCCGGTGGCGCGCGCGATGCCGGGATCGACGCCCTCCACCTTCCGATCGGCGCGGATGGTGCGAACCATCTCCATCCCATTCGCGTAGGTCAGCCGCGCGCCGGTCACCTGCGCCAGCGCCGCGCCGTTGCGGCTGATCGCCCCCTGCGCCTTGTGGAAGGCCGTGTAGGCGGCGCTGGTCGGGGTGCCGCCGGAGCTTGAGGCGCCGCGCGTCGAACCCTGCCCCATCAGCCCGAAGGTCGCGGTGGCGGGGCCGGTCGGCGAGAAATCGATCTCCAGGGTGTCGGCGCGCACGCCAGTGCAGAGATCGTAGTTCGGCACGTCCGGATAGCCGATCTCGATGCTGTTGGACGGCAGCGCGGCCGCGCCGGATCCGAAGCTGTGGATGAAGTTCGGGCTGGTGCCGGTGGTGGTCGGCGGGCCGAGCAACAGGCGCAGCCAGTGGCCGATGTTGATGAGGTCCACCGGCACCACCGCCTGGCCCTGCACGGTGACGGTGTCGAGGAAGGGGGCGGCGGGATCGCGGCTGCTGCCGACGCCGATGACATCGGCATCGAGCAACGGCTGCTCGGCGCCGAGGTCGCAGGACAGGAACGGCAGGCGCAGCCAGTCGCCCGCGGGCGCGGTGCCGTAGGTCGCCTCGGGGATCATGAGCAGACGGCAATTGGCGCCGATGGCACGGGGCATCGGAGATCTCCGGGATCAGCAGGAGGGGAGCGTCAGGCCAGCGGCGAGCCGACGACGGTGAAGAACAGCGTGACGGGGACCGAGGCGGCGCGGGCCGCGGCGGCGCCCTCGACCTCGACATCCTCGAACTCCGGCGCGCCGGGCTGCGCCCACTCCACCGCGCCACTGAGCGTGCGGTCGGCGATGATCGCGACGGCGATGTCCACCAGCAGGGCGTCGAGAAGGATGGTGCGCGCCGCCGGCGTCGCGCCGCCGACGGTGACCTCGACCTCAGCGCGATGCTCGATCGCCCAGGCGAGCGGTGAGAGGATCGCCGTCTCCTCCACCGTCTCGCCGTCGCGGATGACCACCAGGCCGCCCGGTGGCAGGCGCTGCGGCGCGGTCTCGCCGCGCAGGACCAGGGGCGCGGGATTGTGGGTGGCGAGCGCGGTCTGCAGCCGGCTATGCAACGCCGCGATCGCGGCCTCGCGCATGCTCACGGTGCCGTCCTCCCGCTCTCGCGCTCCCAGGCCGCGACGAAGCGCCCCGGCAGCCGGCGCAGCCCGCGCTCGGCGGCGCCCTTCACGTCCAGCCGCTTGGCCAGCTTCACCTGCGGCAGCAGCAGGAACATCGGCACCATCCCGCGGGCGAGCATGCCACGCGCCCAGGCCTCGCGGCCCTTGCGGTTGCCGGTGCCGATTTCGGTGAGGCCGCCGGCGATGAGCCGGGTGCGACGCTGCCGTCCGGTCTGTGTCCCCTGGCGCAGCGGCAGGCACCAGACGAAGCCCCGGCCCGACTGGAACGGCCGGAGGAAACCCTGGCCAGAGGCGACCATCTGCGCCGGCGTCACCCGCAGGCCCTTCTCACCGCGTCCTCGGCGTCCCCGCGCTGCGTTGAAGCCGGTCGGGATGGCGAGATATTTGCGGCCGCCTTTGGCGCGGATCAGTGCGCCGCGCTCGAAGGCGTCGATGACGTTCGGCACCTTGGTCCAGATCAGCCCAGCCGGCCGCAGCGACTGGCCTGAGCGGGGAAACACCAGCGAACGCCAGGCATTGGCGATCCCCCGCGCGTTGCCCCCAAAGCTGCTGGTCACCTGCCGGCGCAACTCGGCCTTCACCTGCTCGGTCTCGGCGCGGATCGCCGTCATCGCCGCGCGCTCGCCTGCGCGCACCTCGGCCGCCAGCAACTGGCGCAGGTCGCCAACGATGCGAGCGGCGAGCCTCACGGCGTGCCACCGCCCGGCGGCAGGCCGGTGCGATGGCGGATGATGGCGACCGCGAGGTCGTGCAGTGCCGCCTGGCCGAGGTAGCCGAACACGAAGGCGAACAGGAACCGGCCGTATTCGTTGAACTCGAGGAAGCCGCCGAGCGCATAGCCGGCGCTGCCGACCAGGGCGGCGGAGGGCACCTCCCAGGCGAGGCACCAGCCGAAGCGCCGACGCTCGGGATTGTTCCAGCGCACGAAGCCACCGGCGAGGCCGGCGGCGGCACCCAGCAGCAGGTCGCGCAGCATCTCCAGCAGGGTGAGGGTGGTCTGCGGCATGGCACGCTCCTATCGCTGGCAGAGCACGCGCCAGGCGGTGCCGGAGGCGTCGCGCTCGGCATGGGTGACGGTGAGCAGGTCGGGCCCGAGGGCGAAGCTGTCGCCGGCGGCGAGGTCGGGCAGGGCGGCGATGGCGACCGAGAGGATGTCGGTGGCCGAGAGGATCTCGGTGCCGAAGGCGTCTCCGACGCGATCGGGCGAGGAGCGCAGGACGCGGACCGGAACTGCCGGGCCGCTGCCGCCCTTTCGGTAGATTGCCTCGGTGCCCAGGTTTGGATCGGCGACCAGCGCCGCCATCGCGTCGGCGAAGGCGTTCATCGCTCGCCCCCGTCGGCGGGGTTGAGCCGCCGCACCGCGGTAAGCCGCCCCGCGCAGTCGGCGTGCGCCGCGTCGTAGGCCAGGAGCAGCTCCGCCACCTGTCCCTGGGTCAGGCGATCCGAAACAGGCAGCGCTGGCGCTTCCGCGCAGACCAGCAGCGCGTCAGGGAGACGGAGCGGCAGCAGCCGGATCTCCGGCGGTGCGGCCGGCGCGCAGGCGCTCGACAGCATCGCGCAGCACAGGGGCAGCGCCCGTCGCGTGGCTCGGGTCACGGCGGAGAGCCTCCAGATTGGCACCAAGGCGCGCCGCCTGGGCGCGGGCGCGCTCGGCCTCGGCGGTGAGCGCGGCGATGTGGCGCGCGTGCTCGGCCGTGGCCTGCGTGAGCGCGGCCGCATTGGCCTCCGCTGTGCGGCTGGCCACAGCGGCCTCAGCACGCGCCGCGTCGCGCTGCGATCGGAGGTGCCAGGCGCTCAGCGCCGTCATGGCGACAGTTGCTGCCAGACCGATCGCCAGCGCATGCCGGCTGAGCAGCGCGAGGATCGCTGCGCCCATCAAGGATACGCCTTGCTGTCGAGCTCGAAATGCGGGCCGTCGCGAAAGGAGGTCCAATCGCCGCCCCAGTCGATCG
The DNA here is from genome assembly GCF_008360935.1 of Siccirubricoccus phaeus. Lineage (GTDB taxonomy): Bacteria > Pseudomonadota > Alphaproteobacteria > Acetobacterales > Acetobacteraceae > Siccirubricoccus > Siccirubricoccus phaeus. Next base: position 42,846 of record NZ_SRXO01000017.1, on the reverse strand, counting down.
GCACGCCGAGCTCCCCGGCCGTAGCCTTCATCGCCGCGCCGATCTGCTCATACAGAGGCCAGTCCCAGCGGATCTCGCCCTGCTCCACCGCGCCGTCGCCGTCGTCCAGCCAGTAGGCCAGATCGACGGCGTGGCCGGTAAGGTGCCGGCTGTTCATGGTGCGCGAGGCGCCGATCGCGACGAGGCGGGCCTGGCGCTCGCGCGAGCGCAGCCCCTCCGTCACGATGAAGGGCACCGCCTGGCGGGCCCGTTCGACGACGCGCACCAGATCGCGGTGTACGCCCTCGAGGCGCACGCGGTCGCGCGGCAGCAGCATCACGCCCCCGAGGCCGGCACGCGGGCCAGCATCACCCGGACCGTGGCATCGGCCGCAAGGGCCGCGACCGTGCAGAGGCCGACCTGGTAGTTGCCGGTGGCGGTGGTGGTGATGCGGCGGTTGGTGTTGTCCCAGAACACCCGCGCGCCCTGGCTGATGGCGAGCGAGGGCTCCTTGGCAAGCTCGAACTCGCCGCGGGTTTCGCACTCGACGCTGGCGCTTTGGGCGGCGTCGGACGCCGCCACCCCGAAGAAGGCGCCGACCAGCATGCCCTGGCCGGAGAGGATGCCGCCCGTGTAGGGCACCAGCATCGGGACGGAGCGCGCGTCGGGACGGATGCAGTTGCGCATGGAAGGGTCTCCTGAAACGCCGAAGGCGCCCCACCCCGCCCAGCCAAGCAAATGCTTGGCTGGGGACCCGGGGGACGGGCGCCCTCGACGAAGCTGCTGAGTTGGTGGAAGAGATCAGGTGCCCGGGTTGAACCAGGCGCCGCGCCAGTCGATGGCGCCGACACCGAAGTCGAAGATCACGCTGACCTCGACGCCGTCCGCGCCCTGCACCGGGCCGGTGGTGACCTGCGGCCCCTCGGCGCCGTTGAGATAGCCATAGACGTAGACCGGCGCCGCGACCGGGTCGGAGAACAGGTACCAGCGGTTGGCCTGGATCAGCGGCTCGATCACCGGCTGCACGAAGCCGGCAAAGACGTTCGCCTTGCCGATCTCGGCTGCCTGCACCACCACCGTCGCCTGGCGCGCGGCGAGCTCGAGGTTGGGCCCGACCAGCAGCCGCATGGTCTGGCCCATCGAGATCGGCAGGCCATCCAGCGTGCGCTGCTTCATAATGGCGGTGCGGCCGGCGCCGATGGTCGCGGTGTCGAGCACCGTGCCAGTGCTGGCCTTGTTGGAGCGCGCCGCACCGGTGGCGAATACGGGCGCGCTGCCGGTGGTGAGCGTCGGGCCATCGCCATTGGCCGAGTTCAGCAGGTTGTAGGCGGTGGCGTTCTCGAACTCGGCGACGCGCCGGCCGATGGCGGCGGCGAAGTCCGTGAAGGCCCCCAGATCGTCGTTCACCAGCATCGGTCGCGTGACGCGGATGCGCCGCGCGAAGGTCTGCAGGAGCACGATCTCCTGGCTCTCGGACATGGTGCCGACCTGGATCTCGCCGTTCTCGGCGAGCGGCAGCAGGGTCGGGAAGTCACCGATGCGGAGGTGCCGGTGCGGCTTGAAGTCACGGAAGTCGCGCCGGAGGAAGATCTGCCGGTAGGTCGGCTCCGCCGGCTGGTAGGCGGCGAGCAGCATCTTGTTGGCCGCGGCGGCCAGCAGCAGCGGGAAGTCCGAGCTGGTGTGGAAGGCGCGCTCGGCGAGCAGGGTCGGATTGCGGGGCACGCTCCGCTCGCCGCGGGCGCGGAGCAGCTCGCCGATCATGTCGGACGGGCGCCAACCCATGAACTCCGCGTGGCGACCTGCGCCCTGGGGCTGGTAGCCGGGCATGGCACGGGCGGCGAGCGCCTCGGCCATGGCGTCGCGGATCTGTGCCGGGTCGTCGTGGCCGGGGCCGGTCTCGGGGCGGGCGGGGATGGACGGCCGCGGGCCCTGCGCCACCAGGGCATCGAACAGAGCGCGGCGGGCCTGGTCGCCGGTCCAGCCGTGGGCGATGGCCTCGGCGCGGATCGGGGTGATGCGCTCTGCCGGCAGCAGGGCACGGGCGGCCTCCACCGCGGTGTCGATGCCGGCGATGCGCTCGCGCTCGGCGCGGCTTGCTTCGACCCGGACCGCATCGAGATCGGGCGGCGCGGCGCGGGTCGGCTCGGGCGGCGTGGCGGGCGCGGCCGGTGCGAGGCTGGTGGTCACGGTGGTCTCCTGGGGCGGGGTGGGCGGCGCGGACGGCGCGGGAACGTCCCGGGCGGCCGGCGTGGCCGGGGCTTCCGGCGTCGTCTCGGGCATGGGTGGGTCCTCGTCAGGCAGGGCAGGCTCGATCGCGATGGCGGGCGCGCCCTGAGGCGCCTCGCCACGCACGGATGCGTCCCGGTCGACAGGGACCGGCACGACGGAGATCTCGAAGGGCTCCCAATCCACTGCGCGGTGGACGGTCTCGCCGGTGGCGGCATCGGGCCGCGGCTCGTAGCGGTGCACGCGATAGCCGACGCTCACCGCGCGCAGCGTGCCGTCGGCGATGCGCTGCCAGATCGGCTCGACATCGGCGGCCGTGCTGAACTGCAGCGTGGCGTAGCCGCGGCCACGATCGAGCCGGGCGGCGGTGACGCGGCCGAGCACGTCGCGCGCACCCCCGCGGCGATGGGTGTCGAGCACCGGGGCGCGGCCAGAGCGCAGTGCCTCCATCCGCACCGCGTTCGGCGACATCTCCAGCTCCTCGGTGATCAGGCCGAGGGCGGGCACGAAGTTGCGGGCACGAGCGCCAGTGCTCCACACGACCTCGACCGTGCGCGCGGCGCGGTCGACGGTAGCGGGCGCGGTGATGGCGCGCTGCGCCATCAGGGGAAGGTCCCCGGCCGTCGGCGCAGCAGCAGGCTCCGGCGCGGCATTGTTGCCGCCCGGTTCGATCGGCTCGGTCATGTTCAGCCCTGGGGTGCAGGTTCTCGTGGTGGCGCCGCGGCGCCGGTGGCGGCGATCTCCACCGCGGCCATCTGCGCGGCGTCCTGCGCGGCGCCGGACTTCGCGACCCGGCGCGGATCCGTGTCGAGCGCTAGGCCGGCGTCGTCGAGCAGGGCGTTGGCCTCGCGGATCATCTCCACCGCGGCGCGGAAGTCGTAGCCGAAGGCGCCCGCCGCCTCCGGCTGCGGCACGAAGCCGGCGCGCACCTGCGCGATCAGCGCGGTGGTGTCCTTCAGCGGATCGATCATCTCATGTGCCGGCGGGACGTGGCTGACGCCGTCCGGCATGTCGGCGTCCCACAGCCCGAGCAGCGCGCCCTGCCGGTGGAACCGCTCCGCGATGGGTCGGACCAGCATCGGGATCAGCATGCCGTACTGCATCTGCTCGCAGAGGCGGCGGAACTCGATCTTGCCCGCCCGCAGCGAGGAGTAGTTCGCCTGCGTCAGGTCGCCCGAGACCTGGTCGTAGGTCAGGCCCGCGCCCACCGCCGCAGCCTCGAGCGCGCGGCGGGCGAAGGCGGCGTGGCTGCCGCCGCCGCTCGGGTTCACCACCTCCACGGATCCCATGCCGCGCCGATAGAGGATCATCCCCGGCTCGAAGCTCTCGACCGTCCGGCCCTGGGCGTCACGGAGCAGGCCGGCCGCGGTACCCGTGAGCGCCTCGTCGCCCTCCTCGGTGACCACCGCCGCCAGGCACGCCTCGATCTTGGCCTTCATGAGCAGCGCGGCCTCGTAGTCGCCGAGGTCGCGCAGCCGCAGCAGCACCGGGGCCAGCCAGGAGACGTCGCGCAACTGGCCGGGCCGGCGCTTGCGGTAGATGTGCAGGACCTCCGATGCCGGGATGCGCTGGCTGCTCTGCCAGGCCGAACCCGGCAGGATCCAGGCGGCGCCCGGATGCATGCGATGCAGCCAATAGCCAATCGGTGCGCCGGCCTCGCCAAGCGCGATGCCCTGGATGGTCGGCGCGCCGTCGACCATGCCGTTCCGCGCGGTGTCGAGATGATCCGCCTCCAGCACCTGCAGGCGCAGGCCGATCGGGTTCGCAGGCGACGGCGCAGTCATCAGGAAGCGCACGAAGCACTCGCCGCTCTCGACGACAGCTCGCATCACCAGCGCCTGCAGGCCGTAGAGGTCGAGCCGGCCCTCGACATCGCAGGCGGTGCTCTCGGCCCAGCGCTGCCAGGCCCGGCCATGCGCGTCGTCGGGCCAGCGGGTGGTGATGCCGGCGCCGACCGCATTGCCGGTCCAGAGGTCGACGATGCGGCTGGCGTAGGGGTCGTTGCGCACCGCATCGCGGGCACGGCGCGCCACCGTCGCCGCGGCCATGCCGACTTCGGTATTAGCGCTGCCACCCGAGGGCGCCCAGGTCGAAGTGCGATGGTCTTGGGCGGCGGCATAGCCACGCAGCACATTCAAGGCATCACGAAGGCGCCGTGTCATGCGATCGATCACGCGCCACCTCCACGGGTGAAGCTGGCCAGCGTCATCGAAGGCCGCCGCGCAGCGCTGTTCTCCGCGCCATGCAGCGCCGCGAGCGCGCGGCCGAGCTCATCGAGGCTACGGTACTCCACGGTGCGGCCGTCGAAGGTGACGCGCGTGGTGCCGCCGGTATAGGCCGCGGCCAGCCCCGCCGCACGGCTGCCGATCGGCTGCGCCAGCGCCCATGCGAGGACAGCGGGATCCATCACGCGGCCCGCAGCGTCGGCAGCGGCGTCGCCGCGTTGGCCAGATAGGACAGCCCGCTCGGCGCGCTGGGCATGATCGGCACGTCGGCCTGGTGGGTCAGCGCCGCGAAGAACCCGTTCTCGCTGCCGGTGCCGCCACCGGCGCCGCCATCCGCCGCGGCCGAACCGAGCAGCAGCGCATTCCCCCCGCTGAAGGCCTGGGTACTGGTGCCGCGCACCGTGGGCGCGCCGGAAAAGCACAGCAGCAGCCACCAGATCCCCGCCGGGATCCAGCGTGGCTGCGCGAAGGGGCATAGCGCGTTACCGGTGGCCGCGGTGTCGGCGTCCACCACGGGCTCTTCAATCAGGCGCCCTGGACGCCCAGCGCTATCGTCGCCCGCTAGCGCCATGCGCAGGAGGCCGGCGGCGCCGGTCGTCACGCTCACCGCCATGGCCGAGAACAGCCCGGGCCGGGCGAGGACATAGGGCACGCAGTAGAGGCGGTTGGCCACCATCGCCACCGCGCCGCCGACCGCGCGCGCATGCTGCGAGGCGTAAAAGCGCCCTGAGACGTAGGGCAGCATCGCCGGCGCGGGCGGCAGGTAGTGCTGGAACAGAGCGGTCATGCGAGGGGCCGGATGCCGAGGGTGAGGAGGCGCTCCGCCGCTTGATTCACCGGCGCCGCGGCGAGGCCGGAGCGCAGCCTGAGCCAGCGCCAGCCGAGCAGCAGGGTCGGCGGCAGGGTGAGCGCGCGGCCGGCGGCGACGGTCAGCACCACCTCGTTGCCGAGGTGGTCGTGGAGGTCGGCCCAGGCCGCGGGCTCCCCCTCGTCGAGCGAGCCCTGCAGGGTGAGCGGGGCGTCGGTCCAGGCGGCGGGCAGCAGCAGCAGGCAGACGCCGTAGCCGACGCTGGCGACGGGCCCGCTCAGCGCCTGGCCGGCGGCGATGCTGGTGCGCACCGGGACGATGGTGGTCATGGGGTTCTCCAGGTTCAGCGCAGCCAGCCACTGCGCGGTGCGAGCCAGCCACGCGGGCGATGGGTGTCGGGCGCGACCGGCGGTGGCGGAGCGACATTCCCGCCGGTGGGAAGCTCGCTCGGTTGCAGTGGAGCGTTGGCGACTTGCTCGCGCAGCTGCTGCCAGAAGCGCTCGCCATAGCGGTCGGCACCGAGCAGCCAGAGCGCCGCACGCGCCAGTACGGCGCAGTCCAGCGCTTCATTCCGTTCCCTGAGCTTCGCCCATTCCTGCCGGGCGAAGCCGCGCCGGTCCTTCGTCGTGCGCAGCTGCTCGGCGACCAGCTGCTTGATCCATTCCACCTCGACCGCCCGTGGCAGATGCACCCAGCCGGGCGGGAACTCTTTGGCATCGCCGCGCCCGAGCCAGAGCCGGCGATAGAGGTCGGCCTTCCAGGTCGAGACTGAGACGGTCCAGAGCTTCAGGCCTCGCCGGAGCTTCCGGCCATCGACCAACGCATCCACCGGCGTCGGGCCCTGCACCGGCTGCGCGCGGTTCCAGCCGTCCACGCCCTTGGTGGGCGCGATCCGCGGATCGTGCAGCCGCCGGAGGTGACCATAGACCGCCGCCGTGTCGCGCCCGCCGGTGTCGACGCAGGCCTTGGCGATGCGCATCGTCCCTCCACCCATTCGCGGCCAGTCCCGCGCCAGCAGCCTCGCCAGCGCGTCCCAGGGCTCGCGCTCGCGCGGGCTGCCGGGGATGACGATGTGGTCCACCAGCCAGGAGGAGAACCCCTCCGCCCAGCCCCAAACGTCGCACTCGAGGCGGTCGTCCTGCACGTCCACGCCCGCGGTAAGGCAGAGGGCGCCGGTGGGCACCACGCCCATCCGGAAGGCCTCCCGCCGCTCGACCAGCCGCTCCCAGTCCGGCGCCTCGCCCTGCTCCTGCCAGGTCTCGCCGAGGACGGTGTTCCGGAAGGTCTTCAGGTCCTCGGGCTTCCCTTGCGCCGCCTCCCAGTCGCGGGCGATCTGCTCCCAGGACAGCCAGCCGACCGGCGAGTACAGCGCCGAGATGTGGAAGCCGACCGTGTGCGGGTCCTCGGGCACCGCCGTGGCCCGCCACTCGCCGCCGGCCAGCATCGCCGTCTTGTGGTGCTCCTCGATGCCCTCGTCGCAGCCCTCGCAGCGGTAGCGGACCGAGCGCGGGTCGCCCTTCTCCCAGCGGAGCCGCTCGAACTTCAGCCACTGCATCTCGCCGCAGTGCGGGCAGGGCACGAAGTAGCGCCGCTGGTCGGAGGCGGCGTATTCCCGCTCGATCCGGCTGCGCCCGGCGATGGTCGGCGTCGAGACCAGGAAGGCCTTGCGCCGCCAGCCGAAGGTGCGAGCCCGCGCCTCGGCCAGCGAGATCGGGTCGCCTTCGCCCTCGACGTCGCCGGGATAGGCGTCCACCTCGTCGAGGAAGAGGAAGCGCGCCGTCATCGAGCGCAGCCCGACCGCGCTGTTCGCCCCGGTCAGCACCAGGATGCCGCCGGGGAATTCCTTCGACAGCAGGGTATTCCCGCTGTCCCGGGCGCGGGCCGGGGCGACCCGCTCCTTGAGCGCCGGGGTCTCCTCAAGCAGTGGGTCGATGCGTTGGCGGGAGAAGCGCTTCGCGAGCTCGACGGTGGGCTGCACGGCCAGCACCGGCGCCGGCACGTGGTGCAGGATGTAGCCGAGCCAGCAGTTGCCGCTCTCGGTGGCGCCGACCTGGGCGCCCTTCATGAACACAACCCGCCGCGCGGGATGCACCGCCGAGAGCGCGTCCATCACGTCGCGCAAGTACGGGGTCCGGCTGGTCCGCCAGGGGCCAGGCTCCGAGGAGGCACGGCTGCCCAGGATCCGGTGCCGCTCCGCCCACTGCGACACGGTGAGCTGCGGCGGCGGGCGGAGCATGGCGCCGGCCCGGCGCCGCACATGCTCACGGGTTCGCGGCCCGATCTCCGAGGCCTGGTGGATCGAAGCGATCGGCGGCCTCCGAGAGCAGGTCGGTGATGTGCGCCTGCAGGACCGTCTGCAGCAGGTGCGGGTCGACGCCGAGTTCGGCGGCGATCAAGCCGGAGACGCGGGCCGGCCAGTTCAGCAGTGCATCCCGCATGGCGCCGGCGATCTCGTCGATCGTGGCGTTGGCCTCGGCGACGTCGAGCAGCCGCCGCTTGTTCTCATCCAAGGCGAGGCGCTGCGCCTCGACCTTGAGCGCCAGCTGCGCGACCTTCAGCCGGGCATAGGGCGTGCCGTCGGCGCCGGCACCGCCGGCCGCGAGCGGCGAGCGGTGCGGGTCGGCGGTCTCGACCAGCCGGCGGCGGGTCTTGTCGATGTCCCACTGGCCGTCCGGCTCGCGGGCGATGCGGCCGCTCCCCTCGGCCTTCCGCAGCGCCGTCTCGCTGATGCCGATGCGCCGCGCGGCCTCACGGTTCGAGGGGGTCAGCTCGGGCATGGCGGCGATCTCCCGCCACACGTCTGTGTCGTATCAGCGCCCCTCGACGCAGGCGCGCCAGCCGGGATCTCCAAAGGGCACGCCCGAGGCATGGCAGAGCGCCAGGCGAAGGCTTGCCTCATCGAGGAAGCGCGACAGGTGCAGGAGCAGGCGGAAGAGCTCAGGGTCAGACAGCGATCGCGCGGGAACACCGTCCGCATTGAGCGGAATCGCCTGGCCGTCATCGCCCCGGACCTCGGCGAGCAGGCCCGGCGGGATGAGCGCCGCCTCGCTGGCCGCACCGGCTCCTGGCTGACCGGCGGCAAGTACTGCAACGGCGGCAGTCCGAACGAGGCGTCCGATCCGGACGGACGTGAGAGCCTGCGCGCTCACGATGCGAGCGGCTGCCATCCCGGCAGCAGTTCAGGGCGCTGGCCGGGTGAGAGCAGAATCACGCGTTCCGCCGCGAGATCGAGCCTGCCGGGGCCGAGATGCGTGACGGTCCCGACCGTGAACTGCTCGCGGATGATCGAGGCCGGCCCGAAGAGGCGCAGCTCGTAGACCGCGCCGACGTCGTCCGGGATGTCGGCGCGCCCGACCAGCCGCTTCTCGCCTCCGTCGTCAAGGAAAACCCGCACCATACGGCCCCGCTGCTGTCGTATACGTCATAGCGGATGAGATGCGCTCTCGTCACGAGCGCGATGCACCGGGAAGACGACTTCCCGGCGCGGATCGGGCGTCTCGAAACGCGGGGCGCTATCCGGCGATGTGGTACACCGTGTAGGAGCCGCGGGCGCCCTCCTTGTTCGGCCCGACCTGGCGCACCCGCTCCAGCACCTCGACCGCGATGCCCTGCCGCTTCTTGAGGCCGGCGAAGAAGCCCCGCACGGTGTGCGGCGCCCAACCGGTCGCCTCGGCGATCTGCGCCACCGTCGCTCCCTCGGGGCGGCGCAGCATCGCCAGCACCTGCTCCTGCTTCGTGCCCTCGCGCGGCTTGCGCCCGGCGCCGGGCTCGCGCGGGGCGCGCGCGGGCTTCGTGCCGACCGCCGCGCGGAGCTGTGCAACGGCCGCCGCCATCCCGTCGTCCTGTCCCTCTGGCCGGAGGCCATCGAACCCGCGCTCGGCGACCCCGTCCCAAGCGGCGAGAAGGGCTGCGGCGGCGTCGCGCAGGCTCGCCCGCGGGGCGCGCGTGGGCGCGGCCCCGGCCGCCTCGGGCATCAAGGCGTCCTCGCCCCGCGGGGCGGGATCCTCCCCGCCCGTGGGCGCCGCCTCGCCGGGCTCCGGCCGGTGGTGCTGCGTGGCGTCGTCCGCGGCGGTGCTGTCGCTCGGGTCGATGCCGATGGCACGCAGCCCCGCGTCGGTGATCTTCAGCAGCACCGTGTCCCCGTCCACGGTCCAGAGAGCATGTGCGTCGTAGGCGGGGCGGTGCACCGCGATCACCAGGTCCCCTTTCAGCAGCGCCTTCGCCACCGTCTGCCGCGCCGCGGCAGGCAGCCGCTCGGGCGGGTAGGTCAGGTGCTCGGGATGCTGCGCGGCGGCGGCCAGGATCGCGTGCTGAGTGTCGGTGAGCTTCATCGTCGGGGTCCTCGGTCCAGCACCCGACCAGCCGGGTGCTACCACCCCGAGCCCCGCCGGGAGGGCCGGTCGGGGCGGCGCGGGAGGCGCGGCGCGGCGCGCTACTCGGCGTATTCGCCGCGCTTGAAGTAGCAATCCGTCACTCTCGCGAGCCGGCTGTTCCAGTGTTCGAGCGTCACGGCCTTGCCCCAGAGGACGTCCTCGGGATCGGCCCCGAAGTGGTCCGCGCTCATCTGCTCCAGTTCGGCGACCATCGCGTCGAAGCGGGCCTTCTGCTGCAGGAAGGCATCGAGGCTCTTCTGCTGGTTGCGGGCGGCGCGGGCTTCACGGTCGGTCATGCTGGTCTCCGTCGTGTGGTGCAGGGCATCCCCTGCGCGTGACGGACCATTCGCGCTGTGCCGCTCACGAGCCAAGCAAGATGCAGCGTCGCGGAATTGCTATGATTCGGCGATCTGGATCACATCATGATCGACGATGCGGCGCACTGCGGCGACGCCGGCGAAGGTGCGGTCCTCGCCGTCCAGGACAGCGGCCTCCCCGGTGGCCTCCTGCCAGCGCCGGACGATGACGTCGGCATAGGCGGGATCGAGCTCGAGCAGCACCGCGCGCCGCCCGGTCCGCTCCGCCGCGATCATCGTCGTGCCCGAGCCGCCGAAGGGATCGAGCACGGTGTCGCGCTGCTTGCTGCTGTTGCGGATCGCACGCTCCACCAGCGCGACGGGCTTCATGGTGGGGTGCAGGTCGTTCCGCGCCGGCTTGTCGAAGTGCCAGACGTTTCCCTGGTCGCGGGCGCCGCACCAGTAGTGCTGCGCGCCTGCCTTCCAGCCGTAGAGCATCGCCTCGAACTGCTGGTGGTAGTCGGCGCGGCCGAGGGCGAAGGTGTTCTTGGCCCAGATGATGGTGCTCGACCATTTGCCGCCCGCCTCTTGCCAGGCGCGGTGCAGCGTCGGCCACTCGGACGAGGACATGCAGACGTAGCAGGCACCCTTGGTGACGGAGAGCAGATTGGCCAGCGCCGGGCGGAGGAAGTCGAGGAAGCCCTGGCCGAGCGCGTCGTTGGCGATGGTCATCTTCGCCGCCGTCCCGCCCTGGTAGGCGACGTTGTAAGGCGGGTCCGTGAAGGCCATGTCGGCCAGGCGGTCGGCGCCGATCGCCCGCTGCACATCGGCGGGCTTCGTGGCGTCGCCACACAGCAGGCGATGGTCGCCGCAGCGCCAGAGGTCGCCGGCGCGGGTGACGGGCACGGCCGGCGGCTCCGGCGCGTCGTCGACGTCGTCCTCGCGGCCGACATCGGCGGCGGCCAGCAGCCGGTCGAGCTCCATCCCCGAGAAGCCGAGGATGTCGAGGTCGACCGCCGCGTCGTCGCGGATGCGGGCGATCTCGGCGGCGAGCAGCGCCTCGTCCCAGCCCGAGTTCAGCGCGATCTGGTTGTCGGCCAGGCGCAGCGCCCGCGCCTGCGCCGGGGAGAGATGGCCGAGCCGCAGCACCGGCACGGAGGGGCGACCGAGCTGCTTCGCGGCCATGACGCGGCCGTGGCCGGCGATCAGCACACCTTCGGCATCGACCAGGACCGGGTTCACGAAGCCGAACTCGGCGATGGAGGCGGCGATCTGCGCCACCTGCGACGGCGAATGCGTGCGGGCGTTCTCGGCATAGGGCACGAGGGATGCGACCGGCAGCGTGGAGACGACGAGATCAGGCTGCACTGGCGATGACCTCCAGCCGCGCCGTGGCCACGGCGTCGTAGTCGCAGCCATCATCGGCCAGATTTACCGACAGGTCCGGGTGCAGCATGCGCCAGCGAGCGATCGCCAAGTCGACATAGGCGGGCGCCAGCTCGATCGCGCGGACGCGCCGCCCGGTGCGCTGGCCGGCGAGGATGGTGGTGCCGCTGCCGCAGAAGGGCTCGAATACGACCTCCCCCTCGTCCGTGTAGGTGCGCATCAGGAATTCCGGCAGCACCACCGGGAATACCGCGGGGTGCTCGGTCTCGATGCCGCGGCCCTTGTGGCGGGTCAGGCGCAGCACGTTGTCGGGGATCCGGAAGTCCTGCACCGGCAGCCCGGCGTGCTGGTACTCGGAGATGCTCCCGTCGGCGGCGCGCAGCCCGCTGCCCTTGTTCGGCGTGCCGGCCCATTTGCAGGGCACGATCTTGTTCGCCTGCCGCGCCTGGCGGTTGAAATGGAAGACGAACTCAAAGGCAGGTGCGAGGCGACCGTTCCAGTCGCCCGGCAGGCCGGGCCCCTGGTCCCAGGCATACAGCCCGAAGCGGCGCCAGCCGCGGGCGCGCATCCAGTCGAGCCAGCCGGCCCAATAGGGCTGCCACTCGTTGTCGCGGTGGATCAGGCCGAGGTTCACCAGCACCTGGCCATCCGGCCGCATTGCCGCGTCGAGATGCTGGAACACGCCCTGCATCAGCGCGTCCCAATCCGAGACGCCGCGGGTGGTGTAGTCGCGCTGGTTGCCGTAGGGCGGCGAGGTGAACAGCAGCGCCGCGCGGTCGTCGCCCATGACGCGGGCGACGGTGGCCGGATCGGTGCTGTCGCCACAAAGCAGCCGGTGCTCGCCAAGCCGCCACAGGTCGCCTGGCCGGCTGACGGCCTGGCGCGGCGGGTCCGGTTCGGCGTCGGCGGGATCATTCTCCGCCGCCTCCTCCGTCCCCGCCGCGCCATCCCCGCCCCCCTGGACCGCGGGCGCCGACAGGGCCTCGGGCGCGTCGCCGTCGGACACGGCGTCTCCAGCCGCCGCGAGGATGTCGTCGAGCTCCGCGGCCGAGAAGCCGAGCGCCGCAAGGTCGAGGTCGGGCTCCGCCTGCACCGCGGCCAGTGCCTCGCGCAGCAGCGCCTGGTCCCAGCTCGCGTTCTCGGCGATGCGGTTGTCGGCGAGCCGCAGCGCCTCCTTCTGCGCCGCAGAGAGGTGCCGCAGCACGATGGTCGGCACCTTCGCGATCCCGAGCGCGACGGCCGCCTCAAGCCGGCCGTGACCGGCGATCAGCACGCCCGCCTCGTCCACCAGCAGCGGGTTCGTGAAGCCGAAGGCCAGCATGCTGGCCTTGATCTGCTCGAGCTGCGCCGCGCCGTGCAGGCGGGCGTTGCCGGGGTGGGCGCGCAGATCCGCCACCGGGCGCAGCAGGATCTTCGCCGCCATCCAGGGGAGCGTCATCGGGCCATCCGGGATCAGGGTGGGTGCGAACCGTGCGGGCAGCCGGCGCGAACCGCGCGCCGGCACGGTTCGCAGCTAAACGATTGAGATCAGGGCCGTGTGGTGCGAACTGCGAACCATGTTTTCGGCCTGGCGCTGGCGAAGTCGCGCGCTTCCGCCCCCCGCATACGCCGGGCCCAGGAAGGACCCTGCGGCTCGCGAGCCACGCTGCGGATTGACCGGCTGCGTGGCTCGGGAGCCACCGCCGCATCGAGCTACACGATCTCGACGTAGCCTCAACCTAGCCCCATCGATTTGCGCGCCGCCACGGGGTGAATTGTAACAGCGCGACCGGAGCGGCGACGCGGTTCAGGCCGAAGCCCTTGCCTCCTGCGCGGCGTCGCGTGTCGCGGCGAGCGCGGCCAGCATGTGACGCGCCTGCTTCACCGCGCCCGCGTCGCTCGCATCGACGTCGGAGACGGCCTCCTCGGCCGCAGCGACGCCGGCGGTGAGCTGCTCGCACAGCTCGTCGAGCTGCTCATCGATGTCGGCCCCCTCCTCGCCGGCCGCGCCCTGCCGCCACTCGGCGACGATGGCGTCCGCCTCGCGCGCCATGCGGTTCGGGGACACGCCGCGTGCGGCGAGCGCCAGCAGGCGCTTGAGGGCGGCGTCGACGGGACGCGCCGCCCGGGGCTTGCGAGCAGCCATGGGCCGAGTGCTCCTGGGATGTCCCGGGGGGTGTAGCATGTTCTTGTATTGTTCCGGTAGGGGGCGGTATCGTCGGGCATGCCCGACGGCCCTCCGTCCCGCCCTCCGCCCCCGTGGCTGAGCAGCGCCGCCCTGGCCGCTGCCCGCGCGGCGCGGCGGCCGCCCGGGGCCATTCCCCGCCTCGGCGCCGGGGACGGCAGGGCGGTGCGCGAGGCCGTCCTGGCGCACCACCCCGCCTTGCCGATGACCCTCATCGCCGAGGCGGTCGCCTACGTGCTCGGGAGCGAGTGACTGCCAGGCACCCGCATCGATGGACGCTCGGGCGCCGGGCCGGCAAAGTCGCGCCGATGGAAGGGGAGTGGGCATGGTGGCGGTGACCCTGGGCAAGCTGGAGAACATCGACCCGCGACAGCTATGGCCCATGGAGGCGAAGGACTTCACGCCGTGGCTCGCCGGAAACCTGGGGCTGCTCGGCGAGGCCCTGGGGCTCGACCTCGAGCTGGTGAGGATGGAGGCGCCGGTCGGCTCCTTCGCGTGCGACATCGAGGCCCGCGACACGGGTAGCGGGCGGCGCGTGATCATCGAGAACCAGCTGTCCGAGACCGACCATGGGCACCTCGGCCAGCTCATCACCTACGCGGCCGGTCTCGAGGCCGGTGTGGTCGTCTGGATCGCGCCGAAGGTCCGCGAGGAGCATCGCGAGGCCATCGACTTCCTGAACCGGCACACCCGCGAGACGGTCGACTTCTTCATGATCGCGCTGGAGGTCATCAGCATCTCCGGCTCGCCGCCCGCCGTCGTGTTCAGGCTGGCCGCATCACCGAACGCCTGGGCGAAGACGGCCGCCGCATCGGCGAGCAAGACCCTCACCGACAAGACCGTCGCGTACCAGGAGTTCTACCAGGGGCTCATGGACGAGCTTCGCGAGAAGCACAAATTCACCAACGCGAAGGCCGCCCAACCTCAGAGCTGGTACGCGTTCTCGAGCGGCACGACGGGCATTTCCTACAGCACCGCGTTTGCGTCGGGAAATCGGCTCCGGGTCGAGCTGTACATCGACGTCGGCGACATGACGAAGAACAAGGCCATCTTCGACGCGCTGAAGGCGCAGGAGCAGCAGATCGAGAAGGAGATCGCCGAGCCGCTCACCTGGGAGCGGCTCGACGCCAGGCGCGCGTCCCGCATCTCGGTCGTCCGTGAGAACACGTCGATCGCCGATGCATCGACTCACGAGGAAGAAATCCGCGATTGGGTCGTCAAGCGACTGCTGAAGTTCAAGGCCGTCTTCGGTCCGAGACTGAAGGCGGCCCTGGCCGCCACGCCGCCGCAGAGCGCGAACGTCGGCGTGGCCGCTGCGTAGGCCCGCTGTCTTCCCTTGCCGGTCTACGCCGCCTGCGAGCGCGGCGTCAGGCGGAAGTGGGAGGCCAGCGTCCCGAGCGCCGCGACCAGCATGCCCTGCGCCACCGGCCCGTGCACCGGGCGCCCGGACCAGCCCTGGCGCATCGCCCACTCGCGGACCGAGAACTCGAGCCCGACGACGAACCACACGCAGGAGCCGGCCGGACTGCCGTGGCCGCCGAGCGCGTCGAGGGCGTCGGCCACGCGCCGCCGGGCCTCGAACTGGCGGTTCGAGATCCCGTCGGCCGTGGCGCCGGGCAGCCGGACCAGCTGGGAGGTGGACATGCTGTCGATCGCGGCGCTGCGGAACAGCGTGCGGAAGACGCATCCCGCCTCATGCATCTGCGGCGTGATCGTGCCGTTCGCCAGCATCATGCCGAGCGTGTCCACCGCGCGGCGGTGCTCAACCGGGCTGCCCGTCTCGGGATCGGCGGCGCGGACCGGCCCCTCGAAGCCGCCGTGCTGCAGCCGCCACTTCGACGGCTTCGACAGCTCCTCCTGCCCCGTCGTTGCGCGCTTCGGCTTGCGCTTACCGGCCATGACGGTCCCCTCCGTGGCGGCGCCCCCAGCGCCGGCTGGCTTCGTTGATGACGGCCTGGCGCAGCCAGGGATCGGCGATCTCCGCCACGGCCAGGGCGGCGACGCCGTGCCGGTGCCAGGCGGCGGCGCGCATGGCGTCGAGGTCCACCGCGGTGGTCGAGGTGCGTGCCAGGTCCAGACTCGACCGGGGCGGCTGCGGCGCACCGGGCAGCCTCATGCGCGGCCGCCCTGCGGGTCTGTCGCCCAGAGCAGCAGGGCGATGGCGTCGGCCTCGTTGTCGTCCGCCGGCGCGAAGCCGCGCGCCCGCACCGCCGCGATCATCGCCGCCTTGTCGGCGTTGCCGCGGCCGGTGGCGAAGCGCTTGATGGTGCCGACCGGCACGCCCTCGTAGGCGACACCCCGCTCCTCGCACCAGGCCGACAGGTGGGCGAGGAAGCCGCCGTAGAGGTGAGCTGCATCGGTGCCGGCATGGGAGCGCACCTCCTCGAAGGCGATGCGCGTGAGGCCGCCGGTGAGCCCGGCCAGCTCGCCGAGCCAGCCGCGGAAGCGCAGGTAGCGCATGCCGCCGCCCTCAAAGCGGCTGGGGCGAAAGGTGACCGTGCCGGAGGTGATAGCGCCGTCCTGGCCGCGCAGTGCCCAGCCGGTGGTGGTGCCGAGGTCGAGGGCAAGGACGGCGGGGCGTCCGACAGCGAGCGAGAGTGGCGCCGCGGGCGAAGCGCTTGCGCCGGGAGCGGGCATGGGGAGAGTCGCGGGAGCCATGGGGTCTCCGAGAGAGGATCGTCGTGGTGAGGGCGGCGACGGCGCGGTTCTTGGCGGAGCTCGCCGTCGCTGCCCGGCTTTCCGGGGCGGACCGCGTTCCGGCGGTCCGCGGCTGCGCGGACGAGGCATCACGGCACGCCGTCCAGCCAGCCGGGCGCGGGGGATGCCTGGGAGGGTCTGTGCAAACCCTCCCGAGAACCCTCCCCGCCGAGAACCGTGCTCGGAGCAGGGCTCGGGGAGGGTTGATAGGGTTGGGAGGGTTTCCCGCTCCCCTCCGGCATCATGTGCGTGCGCGCGTGCGCGTGTGTGTGAGGGGTGGAAGAACCCTCCCAACCCTCCCCACCCTCCCCAACCCCAGGGATTTCCTGGCGTGGCACGGTGTTAGGGTTGAGCGCCAACCCTCCCACGCCTGCCGCAACCCTCCCACCGTCTCGATCCGCGGAGGGCTCGAGGCGCCACCGCTGCGCGTTGTGCAGCGTGGCAGCGGGCCGGACATGCACGAGGCGGTCGGCGACCCGAAAGGCGCGGTCCCGCAGCTTCCGGAGCGCGAGGCCGAGACGCACGCGCTGCCCGTTCTCGTCCTTGGCGCTGATCGGCAGCGGTGGATCGGCGAGCTTCGCGTGGCCGAAGAGGTCGCTGACGCTCACCTCGGCCGTGCCGAAGCGGTCCCACCAGGTCTGCACGAAGCCGCGCCAGGCGCCGCCCTCGGCGTCCGACGCCTCCATCAGCTCCTCGAGGTTGCCGAGGAAGCCGGGCACGCCGGCGACGGCGAGGATGCCGCCCATGGCCTGCGACCAGGCCTCGTAGCTGCCGATGCTCCGCTCGCCGCGCGGACGGCCCGCCGCGACCCAGGCACGGCAGAGGGTCAGGCAGGCCGCGACCAACCTCGCGCGGTTCGCACGCACCCACACCATCAGGTCGGGATGGCGGAAGCCGTCGCGACGCCACGGTTGGTCGGTTCGCGCGTCGAGGCGGATCCGCACGAGGCGGCGGGCGATCTCGTGCGAGGAACTGGGGTTGTTGCCGGTGGCGACCCAGGTGCAGCGGATCGGGAGGCGCGCCATTTCCGACGCGCCAAGGATGCGGTCCTCCCAGAACGGCGCGGTGAGGGCCGCGGCAAGGGCTGCGCTGTCGAGCTCCGAACGCAGGTTGTCGATGAGCACGAGCGAGGGGATCTGGCGCAGCTTCGCGGTGATGCGCTTGCGCCACTCCTCGTCGTCGCTACCCTCCGTCATCACCGACGCGCCGCAGCCCGTATGGATTGTGGCGATGGCGTCGACCATCAGCGTGGCGCCGGTGCCGGGCGTGGGCTTCTCGATGAGGTGAAGCGGCGTCGGCCCGTCGACCATCGCCCGCACGAAGCCGAGCAGCAGGAGGCAGAGCGCGTGGGCCCGCTCCGCCTCCGAGGTGAAAGGGAAGTCCCCGAGCAGGTCGTCGAGCAGCAGCGACCTGGCGGCGGCGATGTCCGCCGCGGAAGGGCGTTCGGGGACCGGCGGCAGCACGAAGCCTGGCGGCGGCCGGTAGAGGAGCCGCGCATCAGGGTGGTAGCCGGACTCGGTCAGCAGGACGCCCCCGCGTCCGAGCACCGGCGCGGTGACGATGCCAGCGAGGACAGGCAGCGCCGGGTCGGGGGTGGCGACCATCGACTTCACCACGCCGGTCGGCGGCGGTGCGGGCACCAGGTCGCCCTTGGCGTTGAGCTTCCGCCAGTCGGCGAGCTTCGCCAGCATGTGCCGCAGGCGCTCCTCACGGACCGTCACCGGCACAGGGCGGCCCTCGTCGTCGGGCACGACCCAGGATGGCTCTCCACCAAGCCGGAACAGCCAGGGCGAGCGGTTCGCGCCGAGGACGAGGCCCCAGGCGCGGGCGGTGGCGCGGTCCAGGTTGCCCTCGTCGGCGCGGGCCGTGGGCAGCGGCTGCGCCGGCTCCACGAAGCCGATGGGCAGGTGTCGGCCCGTCTCGGGCTCCTGCGGCAGCGGCTCGGCGACGGAGCCGCGCATCGCCTGGTCCACCAGGGAGGCGATCGCCTCCGCGCCGTCGCGCAGCAGCATGTCGTTGAAGTCGTCACCCTGCGTGGGCGGGGGTGCGATCGAGACCTCGCGTCCCTCCAGGCGGAGCTTCGCCGCCGTGGCCTCGGCGGCGCGGAGCCCGGCGCCGGACGCATCGTGGTCGGCGAGGATGACGATGCGGCGCGCCTCGGGCGGCAGCAGCGCCTGCTCCAGGCCGGACGTGGACAGCGCTGCCCAGACCGGCAGCCCGGGGCAGGCCAGCATCGCGGCGAGGCCGGTCTCGATGCCCTCGCAAAGGCCGAGCACGCCATGCCGACCGAGCGGGGCGAGCCGCACCGTGCCGCCGCCGGTCCTGCCGAGCACCATGCGCGGCTTCGGGATGGCCGCCTTGCGGACCGCCTCGCCGTCCTCCCACAGGTAGGTCCGGTGCACCGCCACCACCTGGCCGGCGAGGTTCCGCACCAGCCCGAGCATCGCGGGGTAGCCGGCACGGGTCTCGAAGTTCGCCAGGTCCGGGTGGAAGAGCAGGTCGGCGCCCGCCGGCACGGCAAGGCCGCGGCCCTGGAGGTAGCGCTCCGCGGCGGTCCCCTGGATCGGCCGGGCGTGTTCGCGGATGAAGGCGATCTCGCGCGCGGCGTCGCGCTCCGGCTTCGGCGCGGGCGGCGGCTCCTGGCGGGCGGGGCCTTCGCCGCTCCAGCCGGTCATCCCCGCCGCGTGGGCGAACAGCGCCCGGTCGGCCAGGCCCGTGCCGTGCGCCAGCGTGGAGAGCGGCCCGCCGCCCTCGCCGCCGTCGAAGTCGTGCCAGTCGCCGGCGTGCTCGCCGCGCAGCATGATGACGCAGGAGCCGGAGCGGCGTGGCGGTGCACCCGCGATGTTGGCGAGCCGCCACTCATCGCCTTGCCGGCGCCCGTTCGGGAACAGGCCCGGCACCCAGGCATGGGCGGTGTCGCGCAGCCGCTCGGAGATCGCCTCGAGGTCATACCGCGCGGGCCCGGTGCTGGCGTCGTTCAGGTCAATCAAGCAGCACCAGCCCGCGCTCGGCGCGCGTGATCGCGGTGTAGAGCCAGCGGGCGCGGTCCTCGGCGGTGCGCGAGAGGCCGTCGTCGTAGACGACCACGTTCTCCCACTGGCTGCCCTGCGCCTTGTGGCAGGTGATGGCGTAGCCCCAGGAGGTCTCGACCAGGCCGCGCAGCTCGCGCCAGTCCTGCCGCGCGCGGTCCGGCTCCGGCCGGACGTGGTCGTCGTAGTGGCCCTTGTAGAACCGGTGCCGGCCGGCGATCGCGGTGCCGTCCTCGGTCGTGACCGTGGCCGAGAAGGCAAGCCGGCCCTCGTCCCGCACCTCGGCGAGCGAGACGAACATGCCGTTGACCAGGCCGAGGTCGTGGCGGTTCTTGAGGCAGATGATCTTCTCGGCGCGGCCCTCCGGGTAGACGGCAGGGAAGCCGGCCGCGGCCTTGATGGCGCTGTTCAGCCACAGTCGCGTGCTGTTGCGCCCGCAGATGACCTGGCCGCCGCGCAGCATCTGCGCCGGCGCGATCGCGTTCCGCGGCAGCTTCCAGACGTGCTCGTCGTGCGCGCCCGGCGGGATCTCGATGCCTTGCCGCGCCAGGGTGGCGAGGCGGACGATGGCGCTCTCGCCGGCCTGGCGGTGGATCTCGGTCAGCATCACGTCCGGCGCCGCCTGCGTGAAGGCGCCGGCGCCCTTGATCGGCGGCAGCTGCCCGGGGTCGCCGAGCACTAGGATCGGCTTGCCGAAGGCCAGCAGGTCGGCCGCCATCTCCGGGCCGACCATGGAGACCTCGTCGAGCACGATCAGGTCGGCGTCGCGGACGCGCGACTGGTCGTTCAGCAGGAAGGTGGGGCGGTGGATGTCCGCGAGGCGCAGTTCGAGCCGGCGGATCTGCGTCTCGGCGAAGGCGCGCTCGGCGGACGCCATCCGGCCGAGGCCGCGCTGCAGGTCGAACAGCTCCTTCTCGACCCGGGCGATCTCTTCCGGCGTCGCCTCCGAGACACGGTAGATGAGGGAGTGGATGGTGGAGGCGGGCGTGCCCTTGCGGGTCATCACCAGCGCCGCCTTGCCGGTGAAGGCCGCGAACAGCACGCCGCCCGCGCCACCGCCGTCGCGCGCCATCGGATCCAGCCCGAGGGCCTGAATGGCGGCGGCGGTGATGGTGCTCTTGCCGGTGCCGGCGAAACCGAAGAGCCGGAACACCTGCTGCTGACCGCGGCCGTGGCGATACCACTCCACGATGGCGGCGATAGCCGCGGCCTGCTGGGGCGAGGGCGTGACGGTCATGCCGGCGCCTCCCAGCAGCGGGTGGCGTAAGGGCAAAGCCGGCACAGATAGAAATCGGCGGCCTGGGCGATGCGCGGCGGCAGCTCGCCCACCTCGACCGCGCGCAGGATCCCGACTGCCTGGTCGGACAGGCGCTGCGCCTCGGCAGCGTCGAAGGGCACGGCTTCGTGGTACAGCGCGAGCGTGTCGCGGTTCAGCGCCGTGAAGAACGTCACCTCGAGCTGGAGGTAGGCCATGTAGAGCTGCACCTGCGCGAAGTAGATCGGCTTCGAGAGGCGCAGCCCGCGCTTGACCAGGTCGGACCAGGACCGCTGCCCGAGCGCCTTGTGCTCCCACAGGGCCGGCCAGCGGAGGCCGACGTCGGGCCCGGCGACGATGACCCCGTCGGCGTGCCCGCGCAGCCTGCCACTGGCCGCCGAGAAGCCGAACTGCCCGCCGTCCGCGCCGCGGTCGCGCAGGTCGAAGCCGGCCTCGCGCAGCCAGCGGGTGGACAGCGCCTCGAACTGGTGGCCCGCATCGAACACGCGCAGGATGCCGCCGTCGAAGTCGCGTCCCGGATCCTTCGGCGCGTGCGCGACCTCGTAGACGAGCTTGCGGGCGCAGGGCTCGCCGACGCGGCTGCCGCCGAGGTAGTCGCGCGGGCGCTGGCGGCGGTTGCGCGCCACCAGCGCGGCGTCCACCAGCGCGTTGACCCGCGCGGTGGTCTCCGCGGCATCTCCGGGCGGCGCGTCACCCCGGCCGTAGACGACGCCGGAGCCATGGTTCATGTCGAGCGGCACGGGCACCTCAAAACGGAATCGGGTCGTCGAGCGGGTCGCGCTCGGCCGCCTGGCGGCGCATGGAGGCCTGGAAGCCGTCCACGCAGGCCTCGATCAGGCGGTCGATCTCGGCCGCGCTGCGGTCGGCGAAGGGTGTCATGAGGCCCAACTCCGTCAGCACCTCGGCGAAGGGGCGGCGCGCCTCCTTGACCGCCTGGGCCTCCATCGGCGTCCTGTCGATCACGCCGCTCGATCTCCGCGCCAGCGCGCCGCCGGCGTCGCAGCAGGCCATCGAGCAGAAGCGGTGGTGCGGGAACTCGCCGAGCCGCATCTCGTGTACGTAGCCGAAGCCCTTCGCCTCGCGGCCGCAGAGCGCGCAGACCAGGCGGCGCACCTGGTCCTCCGGCGTGCAGCCGCGCGGCGGCGGCTGCCGGCCCGGGGGCGGCCGCACCTCCCGCGGCCGGCCGCCCCAGCGACGTCGCGCCATCCCGCCATCAGCCGTTCAGCCAGGCGGGGCCGCCCGCGAGCGGGGCCTGGGCGGCCGGCGATGGCGGGAGCGGCGGCTGGGCCGCCGGGGCCGCCCACTGGTGGTGCGCGGCGGGCGCCGCGGCGGGCGGGCTCGCGCTCGCCCAGGCCGGGGCCGCGGGTGCGGGCGCGGGTGCTACGGCCTGCTTGGCGGGGCGCGGGGCGGAAGGCGACGCCGGCACCGGCTCGCCGGCCATGATCCGCGCGTATTCCGGCTCGCCGGGCAGGACGACGCGGTCCAGCCGATTGCTCGCGCTGTAGCGCGCGTCGCTCGACGGCTCGACGCAGATCTTGGCGGCGAAGGTGATGCCCGAGAGGTCGGCGAGGCCGCGCAGCACGCGCTTGGCCCGGGCCGCCTCGCTCATGTCCTGCGGGTCGAGGCCGCAGGCGCTGTCGATCATCGCCCGGAAGGTCCCCTTCGAGATCTTCCAGCCGATCGACACGCCCTGCTCGTCGACCTTGCCGCCGGCGACGGTGAAGTTCTGCCAGAACTTGCGCTTGGCGTGCGGGCCGACGATCACCGTGAACTCGGCGTCGATCATCCGCACGTCGCCGCCGCTGCGGGAGGCCTTCAGCAGGCCGCGGTCCACCTCGCCCTGGCCGTCGAGGCCGCCGGGGCGGATCACCATGGTGACCTTGGCGAAGGTGCCGTCGGGGATCAGGTCGGAGCTGCGCGGCAGCTCGGCGTCGTTCATGTCATACATGGCAGGGTCTCTCGGCTGGCGGTCAGGCGCGGGCGGGCTGGGCGTTGATCTTGTGGAGCAGGGCGCGGAGGTCGGGCGGCTCGGTCTCGTCGAGGCGGCCGGAGCGGTCCTTGGCCGGCAGGCCGAAGGCGTTGCCGGCGCGGCAGACCAGCCGACGCTCGGTCCCGCGCTCGGGGTCGTGCCGCCACGCGCCCTCGCCCTCGCGGGCGAAGAGCGACATCGACACCACCTGGTCGACGATGCCGGGCAGCTCGCGGGCGGCCTTGCCGCCCTCCATCTGCGGCTGCCAGCTCACCTTCCCGAAGTCGTCGGTGACCCGCTCCAGGATGCCGACCATGATCACGGTCTTGCCCGGGGCGTGCTGCAGGTGCTTCAGCAGCCCGATCACCTCTCGCGCCATCAGGCCGTAGGCGCCGCGCGTGTCGGGCTTGCCGGTCTTCTCGGAGAAGGCCTCGGGCCGGGTCTTGGCCCAGGCCATCGCCTGGCGGGTGAGGTCGGTGATGCTGTCGAGGAAGACGATCGACTTCGCGGCGAGCAGCCGGACCAGATCCGGATGCGCCGCGGCGAGGTGGCGGTAGTGCGCCTCCGAGAAGAACCCGTTTGGATCCGCGGCCGGGTTCACCCCGCCGACCAGGCAGGCGATGTCGATGGCGTCGTCGAAGCGGCGCACCGGGATGCTGTCGCCGCGCCAGTCCTGCACCGACTTGAGGCCGGCCTCGAGGTCGATGCAAATGGTCTCCTCCGCGGGCAGCGTGCGGAGCTGCGTGGTCTTGCCGACGCCGGTGGGGCCGAACAGCGCGACCGTGGTCTTGTTGGCCGCGCGCGAGAGCCGCTCATCGGCCGTGACGATGCGTAGCGCCATCAGCGCGACCCTCCCCGGGACTGCCGGATGCCAGGGCCGTGCGGGCCGTCCCGCAGCTCGCGGTCGGTGCAGACCGTCAGGCGGTAGACGGGCTTCCCCGTGCGGACCGTGCGGGCCGGCTCGAAGGCCTGGCGGATGCGCTCGGGCCAGGCGGCGTAGGCGCGCTCCGAGACGCGCAGCGCCGTCTCGATGTACTCCGCCGGATCCTCACCCCCGGCGCGGATCTGCTCCGCGAGCGCGGCCAGGCGCCTTCCGTCCCACTCGACGCGCTTCGGGAGCTCGACGGCGATCTCGACCGCGCCGTCCTGGAAGCGGACCGTGCCGGTGTCCTTGCCGGCCGCGGCGCGGGCGCCGACCGCGCGCTGCTCGTAGCGCAGCGCGACGGCGGCCTCGATCCAGTCCTGCAGGCGCCTGGCGGCCTCGACCGCCTCGCGGGCGTCCGCCTGCAGGAGGGCGAGGTGCTCGGCAGGGAGCGCGATGACGTCGCCGACCGGCATGGCGCGCACGGCGTCGAGCGTCGGGCGGTTGCTGCGCGCCCTCATCACGCCGCCTCCGCCAGGGCGGGAACCGGGACGGGAGAGGTCACCCAACGCTTCTGGGTCGGAGGCGCCGGCACCGCGGCGCGCTGCTGCCGTGGGCGAGGCCGCACGACGAGGAGGTAGGCGAAGCACTCCAGCGCCACGCGCCGCTGGAGCAGGTGGCACCAGCCCGCCTCCGCCAGCCGCCAGGCGTAGCCGGCGACGGCGTTCAGCTCGCACCGCTGCGCCTCCGTGAGCTCCGACGCGACCCGGTCGCGGTCGCGCGCCAGCAGGCCGAGGTGGTAGACGATCGCCTCGCCGGGCGCCGCCGCCATGACGCGCTCGCACAGCGCGCTCGTGTCGCGTGGGATGTCCCGCATCGATGCGTGTGCGCCGGCGGCCGGTGCGGCGCCGTCGCGGCCCAACAGGAGAGTCATCGGCAGGCTGTCCTCTCGTCTTTTCGTCCTGCCCCTCATCTACCGATCGGCCCCGCGCTTCTTCCCACGCGCCCGACGCGCCTCGACGAGCCCGGAGGCGAGCAGCCACAGCCGCAGCTCCTGGACGTCGCGGTGGAAGGCGGATGAGGACCGGCCGCTGGCGCGCCGCGCCGCCGCCGGCTCGCCGTCGGTCCGCAGCAGCAAGGCGAGCGTCGCCCGCTGCGTCGGCGGCAGGTCACCGACCAGCGCGTGCAGGTCGATGCGCAGGGCCATGTCCGCGGACGGGTCGCGCCGACCGGCCCAGGCCGCCGACCACGCCGCCGCGGCATCGGCGTCGACCTGGTCGAGATCGAGCGGGATCATCTCGACAGCGCGGCGGCGCCGCTCGGCTTGGCGGCGGTCCGCCACGGCGTGCCGGGCGAGCAGCGCGACGAAGGTAGCCCAGCAGGCGCAGGAGGGATCGAATCGGCCAGCGCGCTCGACGACCGCGAGCAGGATGTCCTGGCGGAGATCCTCCTCGTCGGGGCGCTGGCGGCCCAGCCGGCGCGCCCACTGGGCGGCGTGGTGGCGGGCGGCGGCCAGCGCCACTCCCATGTGATCGTTATCCCATCGGGCGGCCGGCAGGGGCTTCCCGCCGTGAAGTGTGGACATAATGCGGAGCACCGGTGATTCGCGGTTGCGGTGGCCGCAGGGCACCACCACCGCAGAGGGTGCCGCCAGGGCGCAAAGGTGCCGAAAGGTGCCGAAATGCCCGCCCGGATTTCGGCACCACCGTGGATTTTCAGTCGGTTGGCGCGTTCGGGGCGGAAGGGACGGCGGCGGGGGTGCGGCGCGCCCCTGATTTCGGCACCCCCTCGCCGTGATGACCCTGGACTTATCGCGCAACGCGAACATAGAGTGAACAACACGCGCCACAGCATTCCCGAGTCTAGGAACGTCGTCCGATGGCACTTGTCGTCTGCTACCCCTGCCAGCCATCGCCCGGCGCGGCGCTTCCGCTGCCGCTCGCCACCCTCCGCGCGGTCGCCGCGCAGGTGCGCCGGCAGTTGCTGTCGGCCGGCGACACCCTCGCCGTGCCGCTGCCGCGGCTGCTCGCCGAGTCGCGCGAGATCACGGTCAACGGCCGCGCCTTCTCCGTGCAGTGGGACCTGACCCGGGCGCTCTGCGACCAGCACGGGCGGGCGGTCCTCGGAATCTGCGATGTCGATCCCGACGAGCCGGACTGGGCCTACGTCTCCATCGACGCGCCTGCCACCGCGAATCGGCCTGACCTCGCCCTGAGCACCGCCGCCCACGAGCTCGGGCACCTGGTTTTCGACGTGCCCGGCGCGCTCGGCGGCGGCCTCCGCCGCTACCGCGCGGTCGCCGCGTCGCCTGAGGCGCTCGAGCGCGCCGGGCGCGGCGCCGAGGGGCGCGCGAACGAGTTCATGGGGGCGCTGCTGGCGCCGCCGGTGCCGCTGCACACACGCCTGCTGGCCCTCGCCCGCGCCGAGGGGCTCCGCCTCGCGCGCGCCCCGCACGAGGGACGGCCGGCGAGCCCGGTCGTCGCGCCGGGCAACCCACCCGACCTCGTGGCCGGCGTCCTGGCGGCGCTCGCCGCGGAGTTCGGTGTCACGGAGCGGTTCATCGCCGTGCGCGCCGCGCGCTACGGCCTCGTCCGGGGAGGGGTGTGATGGCGTTCGGCGAGGTGATCCGCGCTCGGCGCACCGAGATGCGCATCGGGCTCAACGACATGGCGGCCCGCCTTGGCATCTCGGCGGCCTACTGGTCGCGCGTCGAGCGCGACCTGGAGAGCCCGCCGCGCGACGAGCTGATCGAGAAGGCCGCGGCGATTCTCGCGCTGCGGCTGGACGACCTGTTCGTCGAGGCGCGGCGGCTGCCGCCTGACATGCAGAAGGACATCGGGCGCGTGGTGCTCGCCTACCGGCGCATGCGCGCGACGGGTGGCCGGTGAAGGGAGGAGGCGCATGCCATCGCGCAAGAGGAAGAAGGTATTCTACACCCTGAACGACATCGCGGCGCGGCTCGACCTCGGCTTCGTGGACATCGGGGCGCTGCTCGCCGAGAGGCACATCCGGTTGTGCACCCCGGTGGCGGCGCTGCCGGTCGAGGTCGGGCTCTGGGAGAACGAGGGCGAGCCCGACCAGTACGCGGTGGCGGAAGACCGGCAGCTGCTCACCGGGCTCGTCGACCTCCGGCCGCAGGACGCCCTGGCCATCGTGCGCCATGGCAGCGGGACACTGCTGTGGCTCGACGCGCCGTCGCCGGGCTTCCGGCGGGTGATCGGCTCTCATCCGGAGCGGCCGGGCCACGACGTGACCCGCGACGACCTCGGCATCCGGCACGAGGATCTCGAGCGCCTGACCGCCATGCTGGGCGGTGATGAGGCCCCGGCGGCGCCGGCGGCGCGGGGCCGCGGCGTCCAGCCGACGCACGACTGGGACGCCTGCCAGCTGGAGGTGTTCCGGCTGTTCTACTTCGAGGGGGTGCCGGAATCGAAGGCGGCGCTGATCCGGCACGTGCAGGCGTGGTTCGCGGCGAAGGGGCGGAAGGTGCCGGACGAGAGCACGCTGCAGAAGCGGCTGAAGGACCTCTGGGCCATGTTCGCGCCGGAGGCCCGCCGGAAGACGGCGTAGCCGGCCCGGCGGCGCCGCGGGCCGGGCGCGGGAAGGATCGGCGGCACGATCGGTAGATGAGGGGCAGGACGACGATGAAACGCGATGCCCCAGCCACCGAACCTCCACCTGCCGCCCCACCTCCGCGAGGTCTGCGCCCTCCTGGCCGCCGGTCTCCTGCGGCTGCGCAGCCGCGCTGCCGAGGAACTGGCCCGTGATGCCGAACGGGCCCGGGACCGGGGAGAGGTTCACCTACACTCCGCGCCCCGGCAGCGCCGTCATGCCAATCCGACTCGTCGGAGACAGGCATGACGAAACGCCCGAATCGCACCGGCCAGCCCGCCGCCGTACCTGCCGCGGTGGTCGCCAGCATCCCGCCGGCCAGCGTGCTGCCCCGGCTGGCGGCCCTGCAGGCCGCCGACATCGCGGACTTGAAGCAGCAGTGGCGCGAGCTCTGCGGCACCGAGCCGCCGCCCTACAACAGGAAGTTCCTGGAGAGCCGCCTGGCCTACCGCATCCAGGAGCTGGCCTATGGCGGGCTGAAGCCGGAGACGTTGGCGCGGCTCGAGGCGCTGGGCGAGCAGCTCGACGGCGGCAACGTCGTCCTCCGCCGCATCCGCGCCGGCGATGACCGGCCGATCGCCGGCACGCGGCTGGTCCGGGAGTATCAGGGCGTTCAGCACACCGTCACCGTGCTGGCGGACGGCTTCGAATATGAGGGGCGCCCCTACCGGTCCCTCTCCGCCATCGCCCGCGCCATCACCGGCACGCGCTGGAACGGCTGGAGCTTCTTCGGCCTGAAGAACCAGCGGGGGCAGGCATGAGGCGCAAGGGGACCGCCGCGGCCGACGCCACCATGCCGGCCACGGTGAAGAAGCTCCGCTGCGCCGTGTACACCCGGAAGTCGACCGAGGAAGGGCTGGAGAAGGAGTTCAACAGCCTCGATGCCCAGCGCGACGCCTGCGAGGCCTTCATCGCCAGCCAGCGCGCCGAGGGCTGGGTGCTGGTGCCGGACCACTACGACGATGGCGGCGTCTCCGGCGGCACCCTGGAGCGCCCCGCACTGCAGCGCCTGCTGCGCGACATCGAAGCCGGCCGGGTCGACGTGGTGGTGGTCTACAAGATCGACCGCCTGAGCCGCTCGCTGATGCACTTCGCCAAGCTGGTCGAGGTATTCGACGCGAACGACGTCACCTTCGTCTCGGTGACGCAGAGCTTCAACACCACGACCAGCATGGGCCGGCTGACGCTGAACATCCTGCTTAGTTTCGCCCAGTTCGAGCGCGAGGTGATCGGCGAGCGGGTGCGGGACAAGATCGCCGCCTCGAAGGCCCGCGGCATGTGGATGGGGGGCTCGGTGCCGCTCGGCTACGATGTGCGCGACCGCAAGCTGGTGGTGAACGAGGCGGAGGCCGCGCGGGCGCGGCGGGCGTTCGAGCTCTTCGCCGAAACCGGCTCCGGTGTGGAGGCGGTGCGGCGGCTGCGCGCCGAGGGCGTGCTGACCAAGACCGGCCGGCCCTTCGACAAGGGGGCGCTCTACCGGCTGCTGAACAACCGAACCTACCTCGGCGAGGTGGCGCACAAGGGGAAGGTGCATCCCGGCGAGCACCGGGCCATCGTGCCGCGGGAGCTTTGGGACGGGGTCCATGACATCCTGCGGGAGAGCCCGCGGGTGCGCGCCAACCGGAACCGCCGGCAGACCCCGGCCCTGCTACGCGGCCTGATCTTCGGGCCGGACGGCCGGGCGATGTCGCCCACCCACACCCGGCGACGGGGGCGGCTCTACCGCTACTACGTCAGCCAGGCCGTGCTGAAGGGGACGGCCGACGACTGCCCGGTCCGGCGCCTCCCCGCGGCCGAGATCGAGGCCGCGGTGGTGGACCAGGTCCGGGCGCTGCTGCGCCAGCCCGAGGTGGTGGTCGGCACCTGGCGGGCGGCGCGTGCCGAGGCAGTCGACCTGACCGAGGCGGAGACCCTGGCGGCCCTGGAGCGGCTGGACCCGCTCTGGGAGGAGCTGTTCCCGGCCGAGCAGGCCCGCATCGTCCGGCTGCTGGTCGAGCGGGTCGAGGTCGGTCCCGCCGGCGCCGACATCCGGCTGCGGCTAGAGGGGCTGGCCAGCTTGGTGCGCGACCTCGGCGGCATCGGGACCGAGACCCGGAGGGCGGCGTGACGGCGGCCACCAGCATCACGGTCCGCGTCCCGCTGGCGATTCGCCGCCGCGGCGGGCGGAAGCTGGTGGTCACGCCAGATGGCAGCGCCCCTGGCGCCACGCCAGCGCGCACGCGGGCCGACCCAGCCCTGGTAAAGGCACTGGCCCGGGCGCACCGGTGGAAGCGGCTGTTGGAGAGCGGACGCTTTGCTTCCCTCGGCGAGCTGGCCGCGACCGAGAAGATCGACCGGTCCTATCTCGGGAAGATGCTGCGGCTCACGCTGCTGGCGCCGGACATCGTAGAAGCGATCCTGGACCGACGGCAGCCAATCGATTTGATGCTACCGGCGTTGATAGAGCACTTGCCAAGCAGCTGGAGCGAACAGCGCGCTGCAATCGAACCGTAAGCCAACCCCGTCTCATTGATCATATGATCGCACAGCTGGTGCACCCCTGTTTTTGGGCAAGACGGCCGGGTGCACCCATGTCCCGGACCTGGGCGCGTGAGATGTTGGAGGCGAAACAGCGGTTGCCGATCACTTAGCCCGACAGGTCGGACAGGTGGTTGAGCAGGCTCGGCGCCATGGGCAGTTCATAGACCTGACTGGGCGACGGCCATCATCTGCCCGCGCCTGTCGGCCACCACACAGGCGTTGAGTTCGCCATTGCCTACTCTTGAGCATCGAGGTCGGTGGCGCCTTCGTGTTCCGTTGCTGC
Organism: Siccirubricoccus phaeus; assembly: GCF_008360935.1. Classification (GTDB taxonomy): domain Bacteria; phylum Pseudomonadota; class Alphaproteobacteria; order Acetobacterales; family Acetobacteraceae; genus Siccirubricoccus; species Siccirubricoccus phaeus. The sequence continues at coordinate 13,141 of NZ_SRXO01000017.1, read as the reverse complement.
TTAGACCACCAGCATGGAATGGTGCAGCAGGATGGGAACGTTAGGCGTGACCCGGTCGTGCTCGCTCATCCAGCCCGCCAACTCCGGAGCGCCAGCCAGTGAGAGGAGCTCCGCCAGACGCTTCCGGCCGGTTAGATAACTGTTGATGCCATTTACCACAGCTGCGGGAGAGCCTGACAGAACATAGCCCACCATGAAGCCGCGGGCGTGATTTTCGCAGTATTTTCCGTTCCGAAAACGGTCGATACCCTCGACGACATACTCCCGAGCGAGATCTGTGTCACCGGCGGCAACGCGCTTGCATTCGATGATCACATGCGGGTCGTGCTCGCCCGATCGGGCGAAGATCCGTGTGAGGTAAAGCGGGATGTCGGTCCGACCGTCTGGCGCTGTCATGCCTGGCCGTGAACGCGACTCCGAGCCTGGAGCCACGATCATCGTCTTGCGCCAGGGCAAGCGTCGCAGGGCAAGGGCTTCGCGCATCGCGTCGCGCAGCGTCTCGGTTATCGCGACTTCGTCCGCCCCCGGATGCACGACCTCGCGTTTAGCGGCGAGCTCCCAACCAGCCTCAACCGTTCGAAGGATCGCTACGGTCAGCTCGGTATTGAGGTTGATAAAGGTGCGGCCGATTGCGGCCGACTGACCGAAAGGTATCCTCACGCGGCCGCCCCGGCGAAGCTCTCGGCCACGACGGCATCAGCGTCTTCCAGCGCCGCGGCTGGCATCCAAAACCGCCGGGCAGCAGGTTTAATAACGACGATCTCGTTGGGCCCGTGCACGCGTAGTTCGCGCCCGCCGACGAGGGCGGAGCCAAGGCGCACGTCGAGGCGCCGCCCGATCCGGTCGAGTACGTCGGTCAGCTCGCCTTCGACCGGGATGACCTCGACCGTTGGCGGACCCTGCCGTGCTTCGAGAAGGAACCTGATCACGCGCAGCGGCGCACCGTCGGCGACGTCGAGGATTTCCGCGCGCATCCGCCGCTTTTTCGTTGCCTGCAGCCAAGCGTCGACACCGCTTATAAATGCCTCGGCGTATGGCCACAGATCCTGCTTCAGTTGAGCGGACTGAGTTGCGTACTCGCGGCCCTCGGCCCACTGCCAGCTCGCGCGGGTGAGCCCATCTGCAACCACCAAGCGGTCGGAGGCATCAAGGCCGTAAAGGTCGAACACGGCGCGGTCGAGTTCGGCCCAGCCTTCCTGGTCGACGGCACGGGTGCGGAACCCGGCCTCAAGGGTGAGAATCCGCTGGCCGGCCTTTGTCCGGCCGGCGGCGGCGGGGTCGGGCAACGGCAGGAGCCCGACATCATTAGTCAGCAGCCGGCGCTTCCACACGCCGAACTCGGAGGCGGTCATCAAGAAGAACCAGGATGCCAGCGCCGAATTGAGCACTGCTGCGATTAGGTGGGCGCTCTCGCGGTGTGCCTCCCCGACTGAGGCTCCGAAGTACGCATCCGTGTAGACGAGATCGCGGTCGGCAACAGCCGCGACAGGTCGCGGTCCGGCTTTTAGGAATTCCTTAATGAGGAGAATCGGTTTCCCGTAGGTTTCTCGTGCGCGGGGCCATTGTGCTTTTGCATGTTTGAAGATCGTCAGCCCTGAGGGAACCTGGAATGGAGTTAGATCCTTCGTGCCGAGGACCTCGAGGCCTTCGAGATGTGAGGCGTCCCGCGTCCACTGCTTCGACTTGCCAAGAATCAGCCCGTCGCGCCATCCCGAGCCGATGGAGGTCAGCCAGCTGTTAAGGTCATCGAAGCGCGACCGTAGATCGTCAAGTAGCAGCATGTCGCGCCCACGCCCGAACGCCGCCGTCTTCAGGCGCTCTGGGTCGCGCGCCCAATCTGCCAAAGACAGGACGGTGATGTCGCTCGGAGCGATTTCGAAGGTGTAAGATTTCTCGGCCGAAGGCGACCAGGGGACATTAACAACGGTTAGCTGGTCGGGGCTCTGGGGGCGGTGGCGTGCTAGGAGCACTACGGCCGGCATCTTGGCTGTAGGAAACAGCCACTTGGTGTGCGAGGCGAGGTTGACGAGCGTCGCGGGAGAGAGTCGCTGTACAATGTAGCGAGCGGCAGCGGCACCTGTCTTGCTGCCTGCAAAAAAAGGCATTGCACTCAGCACGAGGCCGTATCGCGTGCCGTCGTGTCCGAACTCGGTTGCTCGAAGCACGAAGTCCAGACCTTCGCCCCGCGGCTGGCGAGGCGCATCAGGTCGGGAGCGATGACGGCGCTCCTGCGTCCCCTGCTTGCCTCGAAAGGTCCATGGCGGATTGCCAACAACGATATCGAACCGCCGCCGCTCGCCCTCCTCATCGAGTAGCGCTGTGCCTTCCGGTGTAGTCTCGACGTCGTGGGCGTCGCCGACAAGGAGCGTTCGCCCGATCAGGCGCTCAAACTTGAGCCCCTCGGGCGGTTGCGGATCGGGGTCGAGCTCGAGCGCCGCAAGGTACAGGCTGAAAGCGGCGACCCGGACGGCAGCGTCGCTAATGTCAACGCCGTAAACCTGGTTATAGAGGGTTGACCGAATTAGTTCGCGGGCAGGCGCGTCGCCGCCCTTGCGGGCGACAAGCCGTCGAAACGCCTCAACGAGAAAAACTCCCGAGCCGCAGGTAAGATCGAGGACTGTCTCGGCACCCGTGATCCCGTCCATGATCTCGTCGAGGATCAGCGACACAACCGGAAGCCGCGTGTAGTGAACCCCTCGGCGCTTGGCCTCGGCGGGCGTTATGGCGTGGGCAGCGACCGCCTCATCAGCCAGACCTGCGTCCTCATCGGCAGCATCGCCGTCTGCTGACGCAGCACCGGTTTTTGAGTGTGCGAATTGCTCGTAAATAGAGCTGATGAGTTCGACGGGGATTACGTCGAACTGGTAGGGAAAGAATGTCAGCTGCCGAGTTTCGGGGTCGATCGCCTCGAGGAAATCGGCCACACGCGACAGGTGCCGCTCCGAGAGGTTTGCGGTCGCAGCCGACTCCGGGAACATGTCGCCATTGAAGACATTGGCGAGCCAAGTGAACAGTCGGCCGCTCGCCACCGGGTCGCGGAGTGCTGAGGGTAGGCTGCTCACGCCGCATTCGGCGGTGAGCCGGTCAGGCCCAACGATCTTCCGGTCGATCAGGTACTGAGTGAAGATCGAACGGCCAATCAGGCCCTGAGCGGTTGCGCGATTGAGATCGGCGCGCACGAGATCACGTTCGAGCACAGCCAAGTCGGATAGGAGCTGCTCGTCGACGCTCGTCTTGCGGTTTACGGCTTCCGGTCGAAGCCAGAATTGTCCGGTCTCCATCGCTAGGCGGCCCGCGAGCTGGTCCAGTTCCTGGAGCTCACGCTCGATCGTTGTGAAGGTCCGCAGCAGGTGTCGTCCTGCATCGTCGCGCGATACTGGGCGGCCGAAGCCATTATAGAGTTCGATCCGCTGCGGGGAGATCACCCAGAGCAGCGGGGCAAACCCCTCATTCCAGATCTCGCGGCGCCATTCCTCGACCGCTGCTTCGGCGGGCTGAGCTTCCCAATACTTGAAATAAACGGTGAGCGCGGAGGCGCCGCGCCAGAGGGCATCGGGCACAAAGCATCGTCCACGCCTAGCCCGCCGCGCATCATCGCCCAACTGCACCCCGTGGGCGGGAGCGCCATCCTGGATGTAGCCGGTCGCCTCAAGAACGCGATTTAGAGGGCTCTGGCTCATTTCGACCGGGCTCGCAACGCCTGTGGCGGGAACGGCAGTGCTGATTGCGGCTTTGGCGTGATCGGCAGGACATGACCACTCACTCTGTCCACCAGGGGTCGACACGGTACTGCAATCATGGGCTCACCCGGGTCGGACCAAGGAAGTTCAGTGGCCGAGCAGAGGCGGACACTATCCGGCGAGACGACGGCAACTAGTTGGCGGAGGCGGGTGAGGTCGGTTTGGCCGAGTAGCTCGAAGAGTTCGTCCACGCCTTTCTGGATGCTGGCAATGCCGACTCCCAGCCGATCGACAATTTCGAGCGTGACGGCTAGGCCGACGAGATCGGAGAAGGTGAACCTTGCCGATTTCCCCGCTTTTCGCCGGAGGTACGGGATGGTCTTCCGCCAATGACGCAGCTTCTCGGCCGACACGCCGACAACGTCTCGGGCCTGCTCCTGCGTGAAGTGAATCGTCCTGATGCCCATGAAATCCTGTGGTTAACAACGAGAATCTGGCGCCGTTTATAAATCCACAATGGGCGTTGCGCAACAGGAAGGACAGCGGTCTATGCTAAACGGACGCGCGATCCTCCACCTGCCCGATGGGTGCGAGGCTTAGACCCCTTCCATGGGTTACGGCGGAGGTCCGGCCCTAAGCGGCGTCAGTCCATTATGGACCAGGATCGGATTTCGAAATGGAGAGCGCTTCGCAGTTCTCGGCTAGAGGCAAGCGGTCGGGCATTCGGGTTTCCAACCACCGCGGGACCTGCCGCTCGGAAACCGGCCATTTTCCTGGATCCAAACCTCGGGACTAAATCGGCCAAGTCCCCAGGTTTGGAGAGAATCGCCCGTCCGGAGAGAGAATTCCGGCCCGCTCCGCTTCCGGCACTCCCAAGGTTCACGCGCCAACCCTGGCGAAACCTGCGGTTCCGCGTGGTCCCTGCCCAGCCGGAGAGCGAGTTTCCAGGCAGGAATGGTGTGGCGAGAGAAACCGGGCGCTAACATTCTCTGGACCGGCAGCCGGCGCGCGAATCGTTAGGCACTCCGATGGCGGTTGGTCGGCCAGTGCGGTCCCTGCGCGGGGATGAAGTGGATTGCCGCCTGGAAACCGGCTGGCTCGAAGTGCAGCTCGACGCTGCTGCCGGGTCCGAGGTCCATTGCCAGGCCGCGCTCCAGCAGCCGGGTGCCAAAGCCCCGCCGGTCCGGCGGCCCTACCACCGGCGGGCCCTCCGCCTCTGCCCAATGGATCGCCATAGCTCCGTCCGCTCCCGCCTCGCACCGGATCTCGACCCGCCCCTCGGAAACGGAGAGCGCACCGTACTTGGTGGCGTTGGTGGCCAGCTCGTGAAAGGCGAGTACCAGGGCCTGCGCCTGCCGCGGCGATACCGTCACGCCGAGGCAACTGCTCGAGATGTTGAGCTGAACGGCCCGGCCGGTCCCCAGCCACGGCGCCAGCGCATTCCGCGCGGTGTCCTCGATGCTGGCCGGCTCCCACCCGCGCGCCGCCAACATGTCTTGCGCCCGCGCCAAGGTTCGCAGCCGCGCTCCGAAGTGCTGGGCGAAGCGCCGAGGATTACCACCGACTCCCTTTAACGTCTGCGCGGCAAGCCCCTGCACGGTGGCAAGGATATTCTTTGCGCGGTGGTTCAGTTCGGCCAGTAGCAGGTCCCGATGCCGCTCGCTCCCCGCCAGTTCGGCGTTAGCCCGGCGAAGCTCCGCGTTCAGCGCCTCGGAACTGGCGAGATCAGTGCGCGCGTCGGCGAGCTCGTATGTTCGCACCTCGGCGTTCTTTGCGGCACGGCTCTCAGCGGCGGCAAGCTCAGCCCGCAGGCGTGCGTTCTCCGCTTCCAGCACTGCCTCGTGCCGGCTTGATCTCGCGGTCATGCCTGCTCAAGGCCCTGGGGATGCCGCCGGCACGGCACCTCATCGCGGCCCGGTATGAAGGTGCGTTTCCCCAGCGGCCCGCACGGACGGGGTGATCCTCGCTGCCCCCGAGGCAGTGCACATGCCGCCGCGACTGGCCCTGTCCGGGATGCGCTCAATCCAAAGCGGTCCGATCAACGCGTCTTCCCTGGTCATCGATAACAGGCGCGCCATTTTCCTTGCGGAAGGCGCCCTCCTGTGGAGCGGGCAGGATGTTCAGGACCGTCTCCGATGGCCGGCACAGCCGCACGCCAAGCGGGCTGACCACGATCGGGCGATCCATCAGAACGGGGTGCCGCAGCATCAGGTCGATCAGCGCGTCGTCAGCCCACTTGGCGTCATCGAGACCGAACTCCTCGTATGACGGCACTTCCTGGCGCAGCAGGTCGCGCACGGGGATGTCCATGCGCCGGAGCAAGCCTACGAGCGTCTCGCGCGAGGGCGGCGCCTTCAGGTACTCGATAGTCTCCGGCTCCTCGCCACTGTTGCGAATGAGCGCCAGGACGTCGCGTGACGTGGCGCAGTTCGGGTCATGGTATATTGTGATCGTCACAGTGTTCCCCCGATCCGGACTGCATCAGGGCAAGGACCCTGGCCCCACCGTGAGCCATCACCCCCCGATTTCATGTCGCGCTGTTCCTATCGGTCGCGCTGGTCTCCCTCAGAGCCGGCGGTATGTCCGGCAGGGCGGAGCGGGTCTCGCCCAGAACCAGGCGTCGTCGGAACCGGCCAGCGTGAGGGGCCGCCGCCGAGGCTGCGCTTCGGCTGGGCAAGCCTGGTCCGCCGCGAAGACCATCAAGCCCCTTATTGGGCGGCGCCTCCTCGGCCTGTTTGAAGGTCACCATGCGGCCGGCCTCCTCGTCCCACAGCAGGTGGCCGGGCGCCGAGAAAGCCTCACGCAGCGTGACCACCCGCGCAGTAGCGAAGGCGGGGTGCGCGTCGTGGCAGGCCTCCAGCAGGTAATTCGGGATGCGCGGCGCGAAGTGGTGCACGTGATGGAAGCCGAGGCTTGCCGTCAACCACCGCAAAACCGCCGGCAATTGCAGGTAGGAGCTGCCCGCGAGTGACGCGGTCACTCGATCCCAGGCCGCGTGGCGCGCCCAATGTACCCCGTCAAAGCGGTGCTGCACCGAGAAGAGCCAGACGCCGGCGATGCTGGCCGGCACCATCACGGCGAGGACGCCGGCTGTCACCGGCCCGATGCCGAGCAGCGCCGAGAAGCCGCCGTAAAAGGCGAGCAACGAAAGGTTCGTCAGGTGCACGCTGCGGTGCTCCCGGCCCCAGCCGACCGGCGCGTCATACGGGACGCGGTAGAGCACGAGGAACACCAGGGGCGGGAATACCAGAAGCATAAGCAGCGGATGACGCAGGATGCGGTAGGCACGGCGCCGCGCGCGACCCATGGCCCGGTACTCAGCAACAGTCTCGCAGGTCGAGTAGATGTCGGTGCCGCGGTCGCGGCGGTCGAGGTCGTTCCAGACCGCGTGGTGCCCGGCGTGCTGCCGCCGCCAGTGCCCGTAGGGCGTGAAAGTGAACAGCGAGCAGAGCCGCCCAACAAGGTCGTTGGCGCGCGGCGTGCGGAACAAGGAGCCGTGCCCGCAATCATGCTGCAGAGCGAAGACGCGCACCGTCAACCCTGCCGCCGGCAGGCCCAGCGTCAGCGCCCACCACCAGCCCAAGGCGAGGCCGGCCTGCGTCGCCGCGAGCAGCGCCAGCAAGGGCAGGAAGGTGGTGGCGAGCTGCAGCGCGGCGGTCCGGGGTGCGGCCTCCTGGAAACGGAGGGCGACCGTTCTCAACTCGTGCCGATCGGCACGGGTCTGCTCCGCAGGGGGACGGTTGGCGTCGGTGCCGGCGACCCCCGGCATCAGCCCCTGCCTTCGGGCCAGGTGACGAAGAGGCCGACCTCGCCGAGCACGCCGCCCGGGAAGTTCAGGATCCGGGCACCGAGCCCGAAGCCGCCCGGTCGCAGGGCGTCGTGCCAGAACTCGAGGAACACCCGCGCGCCGGCCGGCAGCGTGTCCTGCCAACCGGGAAGGCGGTTGTTGATCCGGCGCCCGCCGTCCGTGCAGTAGTCGGAGGGGAACGACACCAGCATCACCTCCCCCTGACCGCCCTCGAACGCCGCCTTGACCTTCGAGATCATGTCCACGCGGTCGGCGTCGGTCAGGCCGCGGGCCTCGAAGCGGCCGCGGTTGCCGGCCCGATGCTCGTCCTCCCGCCGCGCGGCCTCCACCGCCGCCGCCTCACTGCGCCGCTCCCGCTCATCCCGCGCCGCGTACATCGCGTCGAGGGACAGGGAGAAGAGAGGCCGGGAACCCTCGGCCGCCGCGGGCTGGGCAGGCCGCCCGCCGCCCCGGGCACCACCGGCATCGCTCGGCTGGTCGGCATTCATCGGATGCGTCCTCCTCGGCGTGGGTTCCAGGCGGAGGCGCCCGCCGACATCACGCGCCACCGCCACCAGTTGCGGCGGACCGGCCATTCGGCCGTCCACCGTGCCGTCCGCCGTCCCACAGCGCCGGGTTCGGGGCCAACCACCGGCAGACTGCTGAGGGACTACCGCCTACGGCGACGCAGGAACGGCGTGGACGGCCCAGACCGGGGCAAAGCCCACGGTGCCGTAGACGACCGCCAGCATGACGGCGAGCGCCAGCGCGCAGGCCAGCATCATCAGGCCAAAGCGGCGCTCGGACACATAGCCGGGAAATCCGGCGGGGTTCGGACGCATGGGGTTCGGTTGCATTCTGGCCTCCTTGGCCGCGTGCTGCGGCGTTCACTCTCCACCTGACTGCTCCCCCCGAGCGCCCTGCCGAGCCGGCGTCACGACCCCACCGTGATGCGGTCCAGCACCTCGGTGACGCCGGGGGCCGCCCAGGCGATGCGCTCGGCCAGGTCGCGCTCGCGCCAGCTGGATACGCGCCCGCTCAGGACGACCTTGCCGCCGACCGCGCTGATCACGACTTCGGTCGCTCCCAGCCCGGCCTCGCGCACGAACAGCGCCTCGATCCGGCCAGCGACGTCGCCGCTCTCCGCATCGCCGCCATAGGCCTCGGCGACGCTTTGGGTGGCCTCGGTGGTCCGCCCATGCCGCTCCACCGCGACCAGGTTGGTGACCTCCACCACGCCCTCGATGCCGGCGGCCAGCCGCTCGGCGGCGGAGCGCTCCGCGTCGGTGCCGACCGAGCCGCTCAGCGTGATCCGCCCCCGCGCGATCCTCATCAGGATGCGCTCGCGTCGCAGCGGGGCGGCCGAGAAGAGGGCCTGCAGCGCCCGTTCGGCGATCGCCTCGTCCGACCCGTCGGCCTCCGGCGGGAGGCGGACCTCGATCCGTGGTGCGACGGCACCGGCCTGGGCCTGCATCCGCCCGCGGCCGGGTTCGGTTTGGGCCGCCGGCGGCTGGGCCGCGACCCCATGTGTGGCAGTGGCGTTGCCCGCCCGCTGCGCTGGCGTGCCCTGCGTTCCGGGCCGTGCGGGCGTCTCGTCCATGTTCGGCCTGATCCTGTCCTCGCCCATAACGGCCTCTCCCGCCGAACTGCGTTCCGCCGCTAGCGCTTCTTCGCAGGCGCGGGCGCGGCGGCCTGCGCCCGCGCGGTCGCGAAGGGGGACACGGCGGCGATGACCTTCGCCTTCGGCTGCTTGGGCTTCTTCGCCTCCCGGCTGCTCCGCTTCTGACCCTTGGCCATGGCTTTCTCCTGTGATCGGGGCGCACGGCGGCGCCGGCCGTCCCTGGGGCATGGTGGATACGCGGCCAGCGCCAGTGGCCTCGTTCGGGCCGCTCAGCGGGGAAGCCTCAGGGCGCTGCCCTTGTGCCGCATCCAACGGACCGCACCGCGGGCGGACGCGAGCGCGGCCAGCGCGGCACACGACATCAAGGCGATGCCGGATATACCGATGTGGCCAGAGGGGCGTTCCGACCTGAGCTGACTCGCCCTCGCGTGACGATCCGCGGCCCATCGCACCGGGTCGCGGGCCTTGGCGGCATGCTCCGGCATGCCCTCGTTCTCGCTCCGCTCCTCGGCGGTGCGGTCGGCGATCTCGTCGTTGAGCTTCGCGTTCATGACGGCTGTCTTTCCAAACGGCACATTCGGCCGCGTTGATCGCGGCCCGGCGCATGCTCGCGGTACGCAACGGTCCGAGCGGTCGCGGGTAAAGTGCCTGTCCACATGAGATCGTGATTCGGGCCCAGGAATAACAGTATGCGAGGAAGCACCATTCCGTGCTCTCCGGCGTCCTCCGCGCCGGGCGGGGGCATCGAGGAGGCATCCGTGCCGCCGTGCTCCGTTCCCGCTCAGCCCCGCCGAAGCCGGACACGGACTCCCTGTCCGGGCCTACCGCAAGGGCTGCACCGCGCTGCCTTGCTGCTCGCGATCCTCATGGTCCTGGCGGTCCCATGCACCAGGGCCTCGGCAGCCGTTCCCGCCGGTGTGTGGCTCATCGACGGGAAGGCGGCCGTGCAGATCTTCGACTGCACCGGTCAATTGTGCGGCCGGATCCTCTGGCTGCTAACGCCGCGCGATCCTCAGGGGCGGCTGAATCGCGACAGGAACAACCCCGACCCGGCGCTGCGGCAGCGCCCGCTGTGCGGCCTGACCGTTCTCTGGGGCCTGCGCCCCGCCGGCCCCGACCGCTGGGGAGGCGGCTGGTTCTATAACCCGGACGACGGGAAGACGTACCGGGTCTCGGCGGAACTCCGATCCGCCGACCTGATCGTGGCGCGGATCTATGTGGGGATCCCGCTCTTCGGCGAGACGAAGACCCTGGTCCGGGTCGCGCACGGCACATCGGCGGGATGGTGCTGAGCAGGAAAGGCGGGCCCGCGGCGCGAAGGCGGCGCGACCGGCGCCAGCGGAACGGCCCCGCTCTGGGTCAGCCCATGTCCCCGCCGTCGGAGGCCGTCGGCGACGACGGGATCGCCAGGGCTCCGGGCCGGAGAGCCACCGCGCGCGGCTGCGCCGCTTCGGGGAGGCACCACGCCGCCCGAAGGGCGGGAAGGACGGAAGGACGATGGTAGGCACCCCGGCCGGACCTGCATCCGTCCGGCGGCCTTTCGCGGCGACGAAGCGGCGGCACCGTTACAGCGCCAGTGCCTCGGCCTCCCAGGGGCCGCGGGCGAAGTGGACCACCTCGAAGGCCCCGTCGTCAGCCCAGAGGACGCTCAGCACCTTCGCGCCGGTGTGCCACACGTCGAGCCCGTAGGGCAGGTCCGGCCTCGTGCGCTGATGCTCGAGGGCATGCCGGTAGCCCGGGGACGACGCCTCGCCCGGCGACAGGTCGTTGAACGGGGTCCAGTGCTCGACGGTCCAGGCTGCCGTCCGCAGCGCGACCAGCCTGACTGCGCCGCTCTGGACCTCTAGGATGCCGCGTTCGCGGACGAGCGGCAGGAGGTGGTCGCGGAGCGCCAACGCCGGGCCGTCGCCGGAAGACACGAGCCTCAGGGTCATGCACCCCTCCACCAGGGTGTTGTCATCGGATCGGCTGACCATGCCGGAGCCAACGCCCGGGCACCCCACCTGCTTCCTTCACCCCTTCGCAAGCGGAATCTGCCCCTGTCCGCGGCCATCCTGCCTGGCCCCGGCCGTCCGATGCCCTCACAGGCCGTCTGCGACGGCGAGACGATCGCCGCCGCCGCGGGCCAGCCAGGCCAGCAGCGCGAGGCCGCCCGCCGCCGAGAGGACGGACGCGCCCAGGATGCCCAGCTTGGCGGCGTCGAGCAGCGCGCCCTGGAACGCCAGGCCGGCGATGAACAGCGCCATGGTGAAGCCGATGCCGGCGAGCATGCCGCCCCCGGCCAGTGCGCCCCAGCCGAGCTCTGCCGGTCGCGCCGCTAAGCCCGAGCGCACCGCCAGCCAGGCGAAGCCCACGACGCCGGCCGGCTTGCCGAGCACGAAGCCCGCCACCACGGCCAGGGCGACGGGGTCCGTGAGCGCGTCGAGGGAGAGCGGCACCCCGGCGTTGGCCAGGGCGAACAGCGGCATGACACCGAAGGCGACCCAGGGGTGCAGCGCGGCCTCGAACCGCTCGACCGGGGACAGCGCCTCCCGTGCCGCCCTCCCGGCCGAACGCAGCGCCCGGCGGCCCTCGGCGTCGCCGCTCCAGCGGTCGCCGCCCGGCGGACGGGCGAGGACCCGTCCCAGGATGGCGCGCAGGCGCCGGTCGCTCACCCAGCCGCGGGTCGGCGTCAGCAGCCCGAGCGCCAAGCCGGTGACGGTGGGGTGAATCCCCGACGCGTCGATGGCGAGCCAGACCAGGACGCCAGCGAGCACGTAGACCGGGACGCTCCGCACGCCGAGCAGCGCCATGCCGCGGACCACGGCAAGGCCGACACTGCCGACCGCGAGCGCGGCCCAGTCAAGCGCGCCGCTGTAGCCGATCGCGACAACCAGGATGGCGCCGAGGTCATCCACCACCGCGAGCGAGAGCAGGAAGACGCGCAGCCCTTGCGGGGCGCGTCGCCCCAGGAGCGCCAAGCAGCCGATGACGAAGGCGGTGTCCGTCGCCATCACCGTGCCCCAGCCACGCTCGCCAGGCTGGCCCAGCTGCAGCGCAAGGTAGAGCGCAGCGGGCGCCAGCATGCCGCCCAGCGCGGCTGCGACGGACAGCGCGGCGACGCGCGGGTTCCTGAGCTCGCCCAGGACCAGCTCGCGCTTGAGCTCCAGCGAGACGACGAAGAAGAACAGCGCCATCAGGCCGTCGTTGATCCAGTCCCTCGTCGGGTGGACGAGCGCCAGTGGGCCGAGCTGGACGCCGATGGGCGTCTCCCAGGCGGTGAGGAAGCCGTCGGCCAAGGGCGAGTTGGAGAGCGCCAGCGCCGCGGCGACAGCCAGGAGGAGGACCAGGCCGCCGGCGGTCTCGATGCGCAGGAACCGTGCCAGCGGCCCGGTGACCCGGTCGATGGGCTCCCTGGGCAGCCGGCTGAGCCGCGGGTCGTCTTTCTGGTCTCGATCCATCCCTGCCACCCCCGACGACGATCTTCGGGATATGGTGACGCCATCGGACCGCCGCAGCGCGCGGACGGCAGGCGCGGAATTAAGGCGCGCGTGTCGTGGACCGGAGCGCGCATGTCTGCGACCCGATGGGGAGAGGTTGGTCCGTTGCGGCCGCGGGCATGTATGCTCCGACCCGAGATGCTGGCGCGCAGGCCCACTTCCGCCGTGCTGGACGAGCTGCTCGGCGAGGCGCCGACCGCGCAGGTGACGCTGGACTGGCTGATGGCGAGGCTGGGCGACCGTTCCTTCGGCCTTGTCCTGCTCCTCCTGGCGCTCCTCGGCCTGCTCCCCGGGGTGTCCGCGGTCGCCGGCGTGCTGCTCATGGTCCCCGCGGCACAGATGATCCTGGCGCGCCCCGGCCCGGTGTTCCCCCGCCGCATCGCTGCCCGACGCTTCGAGGCACGGCGGCTGGCCCGAACGGTCCGCCGGATCGTGCCGGCGCTGCGCTGGCTGGAGCGATTCATCCGCCCGCGCTGGACCACGCCCTTCGAGGCGACGAAGCGCGTGGTCGGCGCCGTCGTCCTGCTGCTGGGTGGTGCCCTCCTCGCCCCGGTGCCGCTGAGCAATGTCCCGC
>NZ_SRXO01000016.1 GCF_008360935.1 Siccirubricoccus phaeus | reverse complement strand
GCCTCCCCTCCCGCGCCGATGCCCCTGGCCTGCCATCCCGTCCTCCCTTCCCGCGCCGGCGCCCTCGGCCCGCCAATCCCGCCTCCCCTCCCGCGGCGACGCCCCCGGCCCGCCAATCCCGCTTCCCCCTCCTGCGCGCCGCGCCCCGGCCTGTTAAGCTGGGCCGGTGTCCGCGCCCCTGCCCTTCTGGAAAGCCAAGCCCTTCGACGGCATGACCCGCGCCGAATGGGAAAGCCTCTGCGATGGCTGCGGCCGCTGCTGCCTGCACAAATTGCGCGACGAGGACACCGAAAGGCTGGCCTTCACCGAGGTCGCCTGCCGCCTGCTCGACACCCACTCCTGCCGCTGCAAGGACTATGCGAACCGCCGCCGCCACGTGCCGGATTGCGTCAAGCTCACCCCCGCCAAGGTGGCGCAGGTGGATTGGCTCCCCCCCTCCTGCGCCTACCGCCTGGTCGCCGAGGGCAAGGACCTGGCCTGGTGGCACCCGCTGATCTCCGGCGACCCGGAGACGGTGCACCGCGCCGGCATCTCCGTCCGCGGCCGCGCCGTGCCGGAACGCCAGGCTGGCGCGCTGGAGGACCATGTGGTCCGCTGGCCCGGCCTGATGCCCCGCCCCGCCAAGCCGCTGGACCCACAAGCGACAACCCCAGAAGGAAGCGCACCCCGATGAAGGACGCCCTGTTCGGCGGCGTGAATGCCGCCGTCCTCACCGCCATGCATCCGGACCTCTCGCCGGACCTCGACCGCATGGCGGCGCATGCCAAATGGCTGCTGGCGAATGGCTGCAACGGCCTTGGCATCCTCGGCACCACCGGGGAGGCCAACAGCTTCGGCCTCTCCGAGCGCAAGGCGATCCTGGAAGGGCTGATCGCCCGCGGCATCCCGGCCAGGGTGATGATGCCCGGCACCGGCTGCGCCAGCCTGACCGATACGGTGGAGCTGACCCTGCACGCCAAGGCGCAAGGGTGCCGCGGCGTGCTGCTACTGCCGCCCTTCTACTACAAGGCGCCGAGCGACGACGGCCTCTTCGCCTATTTCTCCGAGGTGGTGAACCGCGTCGGCGGCGGCATCGCCCTGTACCTCTATCACTTCCCGCAGCAGAGCGCGGTGCCCTTCAGCCTCGACCTCATCGGCCGGCTGCTGCAGGCCTTCCCCGGCACCATCAAGGGGGTGAAGGACAGCAGCGGCGTCTACGCCAACATGAAGGCGATGGCCGACAATTTCGCCAGGGACGGGTTCGAGGTCTATTCGGGCTCCGACGAATTCCTGCAGCAGATGCTGCTGGATGGCGGGGCGGGGTGCATCACGGCGGCCTCCAACGCTAATTCCCATTGGGGCGGCATCGTCTACGCCAGGCGCACCGGGGCGGAGGCCGACAAGGCCCAGGCCATGCTGACGGCGACGCGGCGGGCCGCCACCTCCGTGCCGCTGATCCCGGGACTGCGGGAGATCATCGCGCGCAGCACGGGCGACGATGGCTGGCGGGTGATCCGGCCGCCGCACCTGAAGCTGGACAAGGCGCAGGCGGATGCTGTCTGGGCGGCGTGGGAAGCCGCGGGGGCGCTGCCGCTGCCGGGGCTCTCCATCAAGGCGGCAGCGGAGTGACCGCCCTCGGGAGGGGCCCTGCCCCTCCCGGCTGGACGCGGCGCGTCCAACCCCGCCAAAGGCCGAAGGGCCGTTGGAAACCATGAATTCAGTATCCGGGACAAGCGATGAGCACCGAACCCTTGCGCTGCCGCGAGCCGGCAACCGGCACCATCCAGGTGGAGGACGAACACGTCCGCGTCACCCGCTGGGACTTCAACCCGGGCGCGGAAACCGGCTGGCACCGGCATGGCTGGTACTACGTAGTGGTGCCGGTGCATGACGGCACCCTGCACATCGAACTGCCCGGCGGCGAAACCATGACCGCGCAACTCAAGGCCGGCGTGGCCTATTCCCGCCTGGCCGGGGCGGAGCACAACGTGGTGAACGGCGGCACCGCCCCCCTCTCCTTCGTCGAGACCGAGCTGAAAGGGCTGCCAGGCTAGCCCCTACCCAGGGTTGTACGACCCGGCTCGTTCCGCTCGCATTCGTGTCAAGCGGTTGCTGCCGCACCCGCTGGCGGTCCATGGTCCCCCCATGGACCAGACCGACCCCGAACCGATTTCCCTGGCCGCCAGCGGCGAACCGTGCCCGGTCCGCTGGCGGCGCTCCCGCCGGGCCCGCCGGGTCTCGATCCGCATCGACCTGCGCGCCGGGGCGGTGGTCGTCACCCTGCCGCCGCGCGCCGGCCGCCGCGCCGGCATGGCGCTTCTCACCGCGCATGCCGCCTGGGTGATGGGCAGGCTCGCCACCCTCGCCCCGCATATCCCGCTGGCGGCGGGGGCGGAGATCCCGCTCGGCGGCGCGCCCCATACCGTCCGCCATGTGCCGGAGGCGACGGGCGAGCTGGCCCTGGCGCCCGGCGCCATCCTGGTGCCGGGCGAGGCCGCGACCCTCGCCCCCCGCCTCGCCGCTTTCCTGAAGGCGGAGGCCGGGCGGCGCATCCGCGTGCTGGTGGCGGGGCATGCCGCGCTGCTGGGCGTCTCGCCCCGCGCCATAAGGCTGAAGGACACGCGCAGCCGCTGGGGAAGCTGCGCCCCGGACGGCACCCTGGCCTTCTCCTGGCGCCTGGTCATGGCCCCGGACTGGGTGCTGGACTACGTCGTGGCACATGAGGTGGCGCATCTGAAGGAGCTGAACCACAGCCCGCGCTTCTGGGCGGAGGTGGCGCAGCTTACGCCGCACCGAGATGCGGCGGTGGCGTGGCTGCGGGAGAACGGGCCTTCCCTGCTGCGCGTCGGGTAGTCGGGGGAGGGCTCTGGTTGCCGCTGTGCTGCAACCCCCAAACCCGCCAAGGGCCGGAGGGCCGCGCTGCGACCGACGGGTCCGGGACTCGAGGTTGCCAAAGACCCTTCGGCCTTTGGCGGGGAGAGTTTGAGAGGGGGTCGCGGCACTGCCGCGACGCCCCTCTCAACCCGCCGCCAGTTCCAACGCCTGCCGCTCGAACAGCCGCCGGTAGAGCCCGCCGGGGCGCTGCACCAGCGCCGCATGCGTCCCCTCCTCCACCACCTCCCCGCGGTCGAACACCAGGATCCGGTCCAGTGCCCGCACCGTGGACAGCCTATGGGCGATGACGATGGCGGTGCGCCCCTGCAGCAGCCGCCCCATCGCCTCCTGGATCGCCGCCTCGCTCTCGGAATCCAGCGCCGAGGTCGCCTCGTCCAGGATGAGGATCGGCGCATCGGCCAGGAAGGCGCGGGCCAGCGCCACGCGCTGCCGCTCCCCGCCCGAAAGCTTCACCCCGCGCTCCCCTACCAAGGTAGCGTAGCCCTGCGGCAGCCGGGCGATGAACCCGTCCGCATTGGCCAGCGCCGCGGCGTGGCGGATCTCGGCCATGGTCGCCCCCGGCCGCGCATAGGCGATGTTCTCCGCGATGGAGCGGTGGAACAGCACCGGCTCCTGCTGCACGGTCGCGATCTGCCGCCGCAGCGAGGCCTGGCTGGCCAGGCGCATCCTGCCCGTCGATGGTGATGCGACCCTCCGTCACGTCGTGCAGGCGCTGGATCAGCTTCACCAGCGTGGTCTTGCCGGAGCCGGAAGGCCCGACCAGCCCGACGCTCTCCCCCGCCCGGATCGTGAGGCTGAGGTCGCGGTAGAGCGGCGTCGGGTGGCCGCCGTAGCGGAAACTCACCTGCTCGAAGGCGATGGCGCCCTGGGTCACCTGCAGCGGCCTCGCATCCGGCCGGTCGGCGATGCCGAGCGGCGTCGCCTGCAGCGCCACCAGCTCCTCCATCTCGTTCACCCCGCGCTGGAGGTTGCTGATGTGGTAGCCGACATCGCGCAGATAGCCCTGCACCATGAAGAACATGGTCAGCACCGTGGCAAGGTCGCCGGCGCTCGCCTCCGCCCGCCACCACAGCCACAGCGCGGTGCCGAGGACGGCGATGCGCAGCAGCAGCAGGGCGGAAATCAGCAGCGCCTCCGACGCCGTGCCGCGATGCCAGGAGCGGCGGGTGCGGCGGTGCCATTTCTCCAGGATGGCGCCGAGCCGCGCATCCTCCCGCGCCTCCGCGCCGAAAGCCTTCACCACGGCATTGGCGCCCACCGCATCCGCCATGGCGCCGCCGAGCCTGGTGTCCCAGCCATTGGAAAGCCGCGCCGCCGGCGCCACCCAGCGCAAGGCGAGGCCGAGGGTGAGCGCGACATAGGCAAGGCCGCCCAGCGCCACCAGCGCGCCCATCAGCGGCCAGCGCCAGCCGAGCAGCAGCGTGGCGCCGAGCAGCACCACGGCGGAGGGCAGCAGGGCGATCAGCAGCGTGTCGTTCAGCAGATCGATCGCCCACATGCCGCGGCTGATCCGGCGCACCGTGGCGCCGGCGAAGGCATTGGCGTGCCATTCGGCGGAGAAGCGCTGGACGCGGTGGAAAGCCTCCGCCCCCGCCGCCTGCATGCCGCGGAGCGTGAGGGCGATGACGCCGAGGATGCCCGCCAGCCGCCCGGCCAGCACCAGCAGCCCGAGGCCGGTGAGCGCCAGCAGCGCGCGCAGCGCCGCGGCGAGCGCCGCCTCGCGCCCGGTCTCGCCCGCCCGGGCCAGCGCCTCCACCAGCGCGCCGGCGAAGACTGGCACGAGGATATCGGCGGCGGTGGCGACGAGCATGCCCGCCATGGCGGCGGCGAGCAGCCATGGGTGGCGGCGCCAATGCTGCCACAGGAAGGAAAGCACGGCCCGGAAAGGGTCCGGGCGCTTATCGGTTGCCGTGGTCACGAGAAACATCCCCGGCCACCCGTCGCGGCGGCCTGAGCTGGGGACGCGACGCCACAGGCGCGGCGACGCGGCCGCGCCAGGCGAAGCTCCGGATGAGACGATGCGCGAAGGTCGCCGGCCCTCAGGCCGGGCGCGACCTAACGACCCAGGCCGTGGCGTGGATGGCCATGCGCGGCATGGCCATGGATCGCCGCGGCGCGGTCGCGCCGGGAGGGTGCGTGCGTGTTCAGCAGGCGCGGTGCGCGCATATCCACCCTCCTTGGCCTAGAATGACGATGCGGTAATGCTACAGCGGCAGCGGCCGGGACGCAAGGTGAATCGGCCCGGCCGCTCAGCGCGGCAGGAACCCCACCACGCGCTCCACCTCCTCGACGATCGGCGTGGCGATCGCCGCCGCCCGCTCCGCCCCCAGCCGCAGCGCGCCTTCCAGCGCCGCCGGATCGCTCAGCAGCCGCGACATCTCCGCCTGGATGGGCGAGAGATGCGCCACCAGCGCCTCGCACAGCACTTCCTTGAAGGCGCCGAAGCCCTTGCCGCCATGCTCCCGCAGCACGTTCTCCGGCAGGCTGTTCGTCACCGCGGCCAGGATGCCCACCAGGTTCCGCGCCTCCGGCCGCGCCTCCAGCCCGTTCACCTGCTCGGGCAGCGGCTCCGGATCGGTCTTCGCCCGGCGGATCTTCAGCGCAATGGTATCGGCGTCGTCCGTCAGGTTGATGCGCGACTGGTCGGAGGGATCCGACTTCGACATCTTCTTGGTGCCGTCGCGCAGGCTCATCACCCGCGCCGCCACGCCCTGGATCAGCGGCTCGATCCGCGGGAAGAAGCCGGGCACGCCGTAATCGTGGTTGAACTTCTCGGCGATGTCGTTGGCGAGTTCCAGATGCTGCTTCTGGTCGTCGCCCACGGGCACCAGCGTCGCCTTGTAGGCCAGGATGTCGGCCGCCATCAGGTTCGGGTAGACGTAGAGGCCGGCGCTCGCCGCCTCCCGGTCCTTCCCCGCCTTGTCCTTGAACTGCGTCATCCGGTTCAGCCAGCCGAGCCGGGCGACGCAATTGAAGATCCAGGCGAGGCGGGCATGCGCCAGCACATGGCTCTGCACGAAGAGGATGCAGCGCTGCGGATCGAGCCCGCAGGCGATCAGCGCCGCCGCCATCTCCCGCGTCTGGGCGGCGAGCTGCTTCGGCTCCTGCCACACGGTGATGGCGTGGAGATCGACCACGCAATAGATCGCGTCATGCGTCTCCTGCAGCGGCACCCAATTGCGGATGGCGCCGAGGTAGTTGCCGAGGGTCGGGATGCCCGAGGGCTGGATGCCGGAGAAGACGCGCTGCATGGGGGTGGAGACCATCCAGTTGTGAGGGTGCGGGGATGTCCCGCTTCCGGGCCCGCAGGTCAAGCCGCCGCGCTCAGGCCGGCCTGGCCCGCCGCCGGCGGCGGCGCAGCAGGGCCAGCAGCTCCTGCCATTCCAGCGCCCGCAGCGCGAAGGCGGCGGCGAAATAGGCGGCGGCGCCGGCGCCCACCAGCACCGCCAGCGCCAGGTAGCGCCAGGCATGCGGCGCGGGGAACAGCGCCTCGGCCAGGCCGGCCAGCACCACCCCCATCAGCAGCGAGGCCAGCAGCAGCCGCGGCGCGCGCGCCCGCAGCCGGCGATCCGCCAGGAATTGCCCGCGCCGCCACAGCAGCCAGCCCAGCGTCGCGGCATTCGCCCAGGCGGACAGCGCGGTGGCCAGCGCTACGCCGATATGCGCCAGCCAGTGCGTCAGCAGCAGGTTGAGCGCGAGGTTCAGCGCCACGGCGAAAAGGCCGACCTTCACCGGCGTCGCCGTATCGCCCCGGGCGAAGAAGCCGGGGGCGAAGATCTTCACCAGCACATAGGCCGGCAGGCCGAGCGCATAGGCGGCCAGCGCCGCGGCGGTGGCATCGGCGGCGGCAGGGCCGAATTGCCCCCGCTCGAACAGCACATGGACGATGGGGTACGCCGCCGCGGCCTGCGCCACCGCAGCGGGCAGGCAAAGCAGCAGCGCCATCTCCACCGCGCGGTTCATGGTGCGGTGGGCGGACAGGCTCTCCCCGGCGCGGACCTGGCGGGAGAGCAGCGGCAGCATGGCCGTGCCCACCGCCGCGCCGATGACGCCGAGCGGTAGCTGCCCCACCCGGTCCGCGTAATAGAGGAAGGAAACGGCGCCGGCCGGCAGGAAGGAGGCGATGATGACGTCGATCGCCAGGTTGAGCTGGGTGACGCCGGCGCCGAGCACGCCCGGGATCATCCGCCGCAGGATCTGCCGCACCTCCGGCGCCAGGGCGGGCGGGCGGAGGATGTTCAGCGCCATGCCGGCCCGCGCCGAGGCCCAGAGCACGAGGCCAAGCTGCACCGCGCCGGAGGCCGTCACGCCCCAGGCCAGCGCATGGGCCGGCGTCGCCACATAGGGCGTGAGGACCAGCAGCGCCGCCATGGACAGCAGGTTGAAGAAGACCGGCGCCGCCGCGGCGGCGGCGAAACGGTCCAGCCCGTTCAGCACGCCGGAGACCAGGGCGGTCAGGCAGATCAGCAGCAGATACGGAAAGGTGATCCGCGTCAGCTCCACCGCCAGGGCGAATTTCAGCCTGTCTTCGGTAAAGCCGGGGGCCAGCACCTGCATGAGCTGCGGCATAAAGACCAGGCCGAGCACCACCAGCAGGCTGAGCCAGAGCGTCAGCAGCGCGGCCATGCGCTCCGCCAATTGCCGCGCGATATGGGGGCCCTGCACCGCCAGGGTGCCGGCGAAGGCGGGAACGAAGGCGGCGTTGAAGGCACCCTCGCCGAATAGCCGGCGAAACAGGTTGGGCAGCTTGAGGGCGACGAAGAAGGCATCGGCGAGCGGGCCGGCGCCCAAGGTGGCGGCGATCAGCATGTCCCGCGCGAAGCCGAGAATGCGGCTGACCATGGTCCAGCCGCCGACGGTGAGGACGCCCCTGAGCATCGGGGGCGTCTAGCAGGGCCGGGCCGGGTTGCCGAGGGGGACTTGCCCGGCCGGCCGGAGGGCCCCTTGAAATCCCCGGTCCCCGGGGCATGGTTGACGCCGCTGGTTGCCCTTCCTAGCCTTTCAGGTGGTCCAAAGAGTCCAAAGAAGGGGGTGTCACCGCCGATGTATCCGCCGAAGGTGCCGATAGCTCCGCCGCCGGGTGGGGCCGCCGGCGCTTCCGTCGCCGGGCTGGACAATCGCAGCGCAGCCATCCTGCGCGAGCTGGTGGAAATCTACGTCATGACCGGGGAGCCGGTGGGCAGCCGCACCCTGTCCCGCCGCCTGCCCCTCGGCCTCTCTCCCGCCTCCATCCGCAACGTTATGGCCGATCTGGAGGAGGCGGGCTTCCTCTACGCGCCGCACACCTCCGCGGGACGGCTGCCGACGGAGCGGGGCCTCCGGCTGTTCGTGGACGGGCTGCTGGAATTCGGCGATCTCGGCGAGCAGGAGCGGAGCGACATCGCCGCGCGCTGCGCCGCCTCCGGCCGCTCCCTGCAGGACACGCTGGCGGAGGCAGGGCAGATGCTGTCCGGCCTGGCCGGAGCGGCCGGGCTGGTGGTGGCGCCGAAGAGCGAGGGTGCGATCCGGCACATCGAATTCGTGGCGCTCGGCCCGGGGCGGGCGCTGGTGGTGCTGGTGGGCGCCGATGGCCAGGTGGAGAACCGGGTCATCGAGGTGCCGGCCGGCCTGCCGCCCAGCGCCCTGGCCCAGGCCAGCAACTATCTGAACGCCCAGCTTCATGGCCGCAGCCTGGACGAGGCGCGGAGCAAGGTGAGCGAGGACATCGCCGCCAACCGCACGGCGCTGGATGCGCTGACGACGCAAGTGGTGGAAAGCGGCCTCGCCACCTGGTCCGGCGGCGGCGGCGGCAGCCTGATCGTGCGCGGTCAGGCAAGGCTGCTGGAAAACCTGGACCAGCTCGCCCGGGTGCAGGAGATCCAGGCGCTGTTCGAGCGGCTGGAGGCGCAGGAGACGGTGCTGCGGCTGCTGGAGCTGGCGCAGCGCGGCCAGGGCGTGCAGATCTTCATCGGGGCGGAGAGCGGGCTGTTCAACACCGCGGGCCTCTCCATGGTGGTGGCGCCCTTCCGCAACGGGCAGGAGCGGATCGTCGGCGCCATCGGCGTGATCGGGCCGACGCGGATCAATTACGGGCGGGTGATTCCGGTAGTGGATTACACCGCGCGGGTGATCGGGCGGCTGCTGGGCTAGATTTTTTCCCCATGAAGCCGCTGCGCGGCTCCATGGGGACCCCGGAGTCCCTCCCGATCGGCGCCTCGCACAGCCTGCCGCGCCAAAGCCGCGGCAGGCAACAGGCAGCGCCGGTTCCGGCGTGTGAGCCGAAGGCCCTGGTCGGATGGCGCGGGAAGCTGCCATGATGCGCCCAACCAAGCATGGGAGGGACGCAGCATGGCCAGGCTGGCCGGCAAGGTGGCCTACATCACCGGCGCGGGCAGCGGCATCGGCCGCGCCACCGCCGAGCTCTTCGCCCGCGAGGGCGCCCGCATCACCATCGCCGAATACGATGCCGCGCGTGGCGAGGAGACGGCACATCGCATCACGGCCGCCGGCGGCCAGGCCATCGCCATCGCCACCGATGTGCGCGAGCCTGAGAGCGTGGAGGCGAGCATCCGCCAGGCGGTGCAGCACTGGGGCGGGCTGCATGTGCTGCACAACAATGCCGGCGGCTCGACGCCGCTGGATGGCAGCGTCGTCGATGCGCCGCTCGAGGAATTCTGGCGGGCCATCACCCTCGATCTCTACGGCACCTTCCTCGGCTGCCGCTTCGGCATTCCGGAGATCATCAAGTCGGGCGGCGGCTCGGTCATCAACATGAGCTCGGTGGTGGCGCTGATGGGGTTCGAGGGGCGGGACTGCTACACCGCGGCCAAGGGCGGCATCGCGGCGCTGACCCGCTCCCTCGCCGTCGAATTCGGGCGGCAGGGCGTGCGGGTGAACGCCCTCGCCCCCTCGGTGACGATGACCGAAAGGGTGCAGCGGCTGCTGGCCGGCAATAGCGGCATCCAGAAGGTGGCCGACAGCCATCTGCTCGGCCTCGGGGAGCCGATGGACATGGCGCAGGCCGCGCTTTACCTCGCCAGCGACGAGGCGCGCATCGTGACCGGCACCATCCTGCCGGTGGATAGTGGGACCCTGGCGGCATGAGCACCAACCTGACACGCATCGGCTTCATCGGCCTCGGCCAGATGGGCGCGCCCATGGCGGAGCGACTGTTCGGCCCGGATGTCGCGCTGCATGTCTTCGATCCGCGGCCGGAGGGCATGGCGCCCTTCGCGGAGCGCGGCGCCACCGCGCACCCTTCGGCCCGCGCCGTGGCCGATGCGGCGGAGATTGTCTTCGCCTGCCTGCCGAGCGGCAAGGTGAGCGAGGCCGTGTCGGTGGAGGTGGCGGGCGGCGCCGCGGTGAAGCTCTATGCCGAGATGTCCACCATCGGCCGCCCGGCGATCGAGGCGATCGCTACGCGCATGGCCGCTGCCGGCATCGCCATGGTGGATGCGCCGATCAGCGGCGGGCCGGCCGGGGCGCGGGCGGGAACGCTGGCGATGCTGGCGGCGGGCGCGCCGGAGGCGGTGGCGGCACTCAGGCCCTGGCAGCTCCGCATCGGCGCGCGGGTCTTCGTGCTGGGCGAGACGCCGGGCCAGGCGCAGGTGATGAAGCTGGTGAACAACCTGGTCTTCGCCGCCAATTTCGCCTCGACGTGTGAAGCGATGGTGATGGGCGCCAAGGCCGGGCTGGATGCGGGCACGATGCTGGAGATGCTGAATGCCGGCACCGGGCGCTCCATGGTCAGCGAGAAGGTCATGGAGACGATCCTCTCCGGCGAATTCCGCTTCGGCGCGACCATGCCGATCCTGGACAAGGATGTAGGGCTGGGCGTGGCAGAGGCGCAGGCGCTGGGCGTGCCCGTATGGGTGCTGGAACAGGCGGCGCGGATGTGGCGGCTGGGGCTGATCGAGGAAGGGGCGGGGGCTGACGTCTCGCGGCTGGTGCGGGTGATGGAGAGGTGGGCCGGGGCCGAAGTGCGGCGTTGAGAGGGGCTCTGCCCCTCTCAAACTCTCCCTGCCAAGGGCCGAAAGGCCCTTGGAACCCTGGAGTTTTGCGTCTCGACCGTCGCGCCTAAGACTCACGGTTTCCAAAGACCCTTCGGCCTTTGGTGGGTGGGAGTTTGAGGGAGGGCAAAGCCCTCCCTCAACCCCGCAGGAAGGCCGCCGCCCGTTCCCCGATCATCAGCGCCGCCGGCTGGATATTGGACGATGGCACCAGCGGCATCACGCTGGCATCCGCCACCATCAGCCCCTCCACGCCTTTCAGCCGCAGCCGGCTGTCCACCGGCGCCAGCGGACCCTCGCCCATCCGGGCGGTGCCGCAGGGGTGGTACACCGTGCCGCCATCGCGGCGGATATGCGCCAGGATCGCTTCGTCGCTGGTCACCTTCTCGCCGGGCGTCAGCTCCTCCTCGATCAGCGTCGCCAGCGGCGCCTGGACGGCGAGCTTCCGGGCGTATTTCACCCCCTCCACCATCAGGTGCTGGTCGTGCGGCGCCTCCAGGTAATTCGCGCGGATCACCGGCTTGTCCGCCGGGTCCGGGCTGCGCAGCGTGATCGTCCCGCGGCTGTCCGGGCGGCATTGGCAGGCGCTGAACATGAAGCCGGGCCAGGGGTCCGGCCCCTGGTCATAGGTGGTGACGGTGAAGTTGACGAAGAGGTATTGCATGTCCGGCTCCTCCGCCCCCGGCAGCACCCGGGCGAAGAGGTTGGCCTCCGCCGCGCCGATGGACATCGGCCCGCGCCGGTCGAAGGCGTAGCGCGCCGCCATGCGTAGCTTGCCGACAGGGCCACGGACCAGCTCGTTCACCGTGCCGCAGGGCTTCACCCGGTAGCGCATGCGCTGCAGGAAATGGTCCTGCAGGTTCTGCCCGACGCCCTTGCTCGCCACCCGCACCGGAATGCCGTGCTCCTGCAGATGCGCGCCGTCGCCGATGCCGGAGAGCATCAGGATATGCGGCGTGCCGATGGTGCCGGCGCTCAGCACCACCTGGCGCCGCGCCTCCCAGCGCTCCGGCCCTGCCGGCCCGCGTACCAGGGCGCCGATGCAGCGCGTGCCGTCGAAGAGCAGGCGCAGGATGGCGCGCTCCGGCATGATGCGGAGGTTGGGGCGGCGGCGCGCCGGGCGCAGGAACATGTCGCCGGAATGGCTGCGTAAGCCGCGGCGGACATTCATCTGCATCGGGCCGGCGCCCTCATGCCAGGCGCCGTTGAAATCCTTGACCCGTTTGTGCCCCATCGCCAGCGCCGCCGCGATGAAGGCCTCGGCGCCGCGGGAGGTGTGGCGCGCCTCGGCGGCATGGATCGGGCCATCCGTGCCGCGCTCCTCGGAAGGCTCGCCGGACCAGGTCTCCAGCCGCTTGAAGAAAGGCAGCACGTCGTCATAGGCCCAGCCGCGGGCGCCGCTCTGCGCCCAGCGGTCATAATCGCGCGGCGAGCCGCGCAGGAAGACCAGCCCGTTCACCGCGCCGGAGCCGCCCACCACCTTGCCGCGCGGCCAGTGGATGGAACGGCCCTCCAGGCCCGGCTCCGGCTCCGTATGGAAGCGCCAATCATATTTGCCGCTGGCATAGAGCCGGGCGAAGCCGGCGGGGATGCGGATCCAGGGATCGGTCCAGGCGGCCGGCCCGGCCTCGATCAGCGCGACCTGGGTGGCGGGGTCCTCTGAAAGCCGGGTGGCGATGACGCAGCCGGCGGAACCGGCGCCGAGGACCAGCACATCCGTGGTGTGAACGGCGGCGACGGCCGCCGCATCGGGCGCTTCGGGCATGGCGCTTCCCCGTTTGGTTGTTGGGGAAGATCATGGCAGGCACGGGCGGGCGCGGCTACGGCCCGCCGCTCGCCAACGCCGCACGGATGGCGGCGGCGGGGATGCGGATGGTGTTGGAGCGGTATCGCACGCCCAGCATGTTGCCGCCGGCGATGTCGAGGCAGATATCCTCGTTCCGCAGCAGGAGATCATACCCGGCGCCCGGGCGGGACGCCACATCCGGGAGGAGATGCCCGACGGTCCGGAGCTCAACCCAGACATGGCGCCAGCCGGCCTCGTCGGCAGACAATTCCAAGGGGTGGTGCGGCGCCAGCACATTTCCGGCGGGGTCGAGAACAAGACTTGCACCGAGATAGCTCTGCTCGGGATGACCGGACTCGCAGCCCCAGAGATGGGCATAGCCACCCATGCCGTGGCGCGACCTGATGTCCGCCAGATTCCGGCGCGTGCGCAGGTGGATGACAAGCACAGCGCCCGCCAGATCGGGAGTTTCCACAAGGGGCCGATGCACCTCTACCGAGGTCCATTGCAGATCCGCGATGCGCGGCGGCACCAGCGCCATGCAGCCGCCGAGGAGCAAGGTGAGCATCGCGGCGAGCCTGGCGCGTCTCACCGTGACGGCCGCCGGCCCAGCAGCAAATCTTCGATGATGCCACCGCCGGCGATCTGGCTGCGCAGCATCCGATTGAAGTTCGCGTGGACTTCCGTCGCTTGCAGGAACTCAGTCGCGTAGCTGCGCGGCGCTTCGCCGTAGCGGTTGCCAAGCCGCGCCACCAGGCTGGAAGGTTCCGACCAGGAGCCACCCGTAGCCTGGACGTTGATCCAACGCCATGCCCCGCACCGCACCTGCGGCAAGAGATCAGGGCGAGATTCATTTCCGACGGGGTCGATGGTGACGAGAATGTCGATAGGTTGGCCAGCAGCCCCCATGGGGGCATCCACTCGGCAGGGGATGCAAGTGATATCGTAATGTTCCGGATACTTCCTAGTCAGCTCGGACCGCCCTCGGCAGCGCCAGACCGCTGCCCGATCCCGCCTCCGTCGTGGTCCGGCGCGCCTCGCCGGGCGGGTCATCGCCCGCCCGCCCGTTCATCCGGACAAGCCCCGCTGAAATATGGATGTCACACGTCCGTCATCCCTTCGTCACCCCCGGTTGCTAGAGCCCCGCCCGAGGGGAGCTGCCATGCTGGAACTGGAAGGGCTGACGCGCCGCTTCGGCGCGAAGACCGCCGTGGACAACATCTCCCTCGCCATCGCGCCGGGGGAGATGGTGGGCGTCATCGGCCGCTCCGGTGCCGGGAAATCCACCCTGCTGCGCATGATCAACCGCCTGGCCGACCCCACCGAAGGCCGCATCCGCTGGCAGGGCCGGGACGTCACCGCGCTGCGCGGCCGGGCGCTCAGGCAATGGCGCGGGCAATGCGCCATGGTGTTCCAGCAATTCAACCTCTCGCCGCGGCTGAACGTGCTGACCAACGTGCTGGTCGGCCGGCTCTGCCACGTGCCGGCCTGGCGCGCCGTGCTCGGCCTGTGGAGCGAGACGGACCGCGCCATCGCCCTCTCGGCGCTCGAGCAATTCGATATCGGCGCGCTGGCGCCGCAGCGCGCCGGCTCGCTCTCCGGCGGGCAGCAGCAGCGCGTCGCCATCGCCCGGGCCCTGGTGCAAGAGCCGGCGATCATCCTGGCGGATGAGCCGGTCGCGAGCCTTGACCCGCGCAACACCACCCTGGTGATGGACGCGCTGAAGGAGATCAACCAGCGCTTCGGCATCACCGTGCTGGTCAACCTGCATTCGCTCGACCTCTCCCGCCGCTACTGCACGCGGCTGGTCGGGCTCGCTGCCGGCAAGCTGGTCTTCGAAGGGCCGCCGGAAGCGCTGACGGATGCGGTCGCGCGCAGCCTCTACGGGCTGGAAGCGGCCGAGGTGATCGGGGCCGACCCGGCCCTGGTCTCAGCCTGACCCCCGAGGAGACTGCTGCCCATGTTCACCCGCCGCCTGCTGATGGGTGCCGCGCTTGCCGCGCCCATGGCCCCCCTGGCGCTCCGTCCCGCCCTCGCCCAGTCCTGGCGCAGTGCCTATCCGGAGCTGGTCTTCGCCATCATCCCGGCGGAGAACGCCTCCGGCGTCATCAACCGCTACACGCCGTTCTGCGAGAGCCTCGGCAAGGCCCTCGGCACCAAGGTCACGCTGCGCGTCGCCAACGACTACGCGGCGGTGATCGAGGGCCAGCGCGCCGGCAACATCCACATCGCCTCCTACGGCCCCTCCTCCTTCGCCCGCGCCCTGATGACCGGCGCGCAGGTGGAGGCCTTCGCCATCGAGGTGAATCTGGACGGCACCAAGGGCTACTACTCCGTCTTCTACGTGAAGGCGGACAGCCCCTACCAGGACATCCCCAGCCTGCGCGGCAAGAACCTTGGCCTGGTCGACCCCAACTCCACCTCCGGCAACAACGTGCCGCGCTTCGCCCTGAACAAGATGGGCATCAAGCCGGAAGAGTTCTTCAGCCGCGTGGTCTATACCGGCAGCCACGAGAATGCGGTGATCGCGCTGCAGCAGGGCACCGTCGATGTCTGCGCCAATTGGTGGAATGACGAGCAGGAGAGCAACCTGCTGCGCATGGACCGCAAGGGCATGGTGAAGGCGGCGGATTTCCGCATCATCTTCAAGTCCGACCAGATCGTGAACTCGCCCCTCGCCTACCTCACCACCCTGCCGGCCGAGCTGCGCGCCGCCATCCGCACCGCGGTGCTGGAGCTGCCGCAGAAGGACAAGGCTGCCTTCGACGCGATCTATGAGGGCAAGCAGCTCCCCTGGGCGCCGGTGGACAACGCGGCCTACCAGCCGATCATCGAGCTGAACCGCTTCGTCGACAGCCTCCGTCGCCAGCGCGGCTGATGTCGGGCGCCGCCGCCGCCGGCCTGCCGCTGCTGCCGGCGGCGCGCCTCGCGCCGCTGCTCGCCGCCGTCGCCGCGGAGAAGGCGGCGGCACGGCGGCGCTTCTGGCTCTCGGCGGGGGTGCTGCTTGCCCTCGCCTTGCTCGCCGGCTGGGTAGCGCAGGTGGATGCCGGCCGCCTGCTGACCCATGGCGACCGGTTCTTCGGCTATTTCGCCCGGCTGCTGACGCTGGAAGCCGGCGACCGCGCCGGGCAATGGGTGTGGCAGGACCCGGGCGAATGGCTCTGGGGCCTCCGGCACTGGCTGGCGCTGCTGGGCGATACGCTGCTGATGGCCTATGTCGGCACGCTGCTGGGGGCCACCGGCGGCTTCCTGTTCGGCCTGCTCTCGGCCGCCAACATCACCCGCAGCGCGGCGCTGCGCTGGGTGGTGAAGCGGGTGCTGGAATTCTGCCGCACCGTGCCGGACGTGGTCTTCGCGCTGATCTTCGTCATCGCCTTCGGCCTCGGCCCGCTGCCCGGCGTGCTGGCCATCGCGATCCACACCTTTGGCGCGCTGGGCAAGCAGTTCTCCGAGATCGTCGAGAATATCGACCTGAAGCCGGTGGAAGGCGCCGTCGCCGCGGGCGCGGACTGGCCAGCCATGGCCCGCTTCGCGGTGGTGCCGCAGGTGCTGCCTGGCTTCCTCGCCTACGGGCTGCTGCGCTTCGAGGTGAATGTGCGCGGCGCCGCGGTGCTGGGCTTCGTCGGCGCCGGCGGCATCGGCCAGGACCTGATCGAGGCGATCCGGAAATTCTACTACAACGACGTCGCCGCGCTGCTGCTGCTCATCATCCTTACCGTCGTGCTGATCGATACCGGCACCAGCATCCTGCGCCGGAAGCTGATGGAGGAGCGGGCATGAGCGGCACCCTCGCCCCGCTGCCCCACCCGGTGCGGGCCGCGGCGCTGGCGCGGCTGCCGGCGCTGCAGGGCACCTACCCGGCCGCCTTCCGGGTGATGAATTCGACGCGGCTCGGGGTGTTCCTGCTCTGGCTGGCGGGCACGGCGCTGCTGTTCCTCGGCCTGTGGCGGCTGGGGGTGGAGCCTTCGCGGCTCGCCACCGGGCTTGGCCAGATGTGGCATTTCCTCGGGCTGATGCTGCCGCCGGACCCGGGGAGCTGGGCGAATGTCCGCAGCATCCTGCACGCGCTGGCGGAGACGCTGGCCATCGCCTTCCTCGGCACCTTCGGCGCGGCGCTGGTGGCGCTGCCGGTCGGCCTGCTGGCGGCGCGCAATGCCACGATCCACGGCATCGTCCGCTTCCTCTCCCGCCGGGTGCTGGACGGCATCCGCGGGGTGGATGCGCTGATCTGGGCGCTGATCTGGGTGGGCATCGTCGGCCTCGGCCCCTTTGCCGGCGTGCTGGCGATCTTCACCTCCGATATCGGGACACTGGGAAAAGTGTTCTCCGAGGCGATCGAGGCCGCCGACCGCAGGCCGCAGGAGGGGGTGGTGGCCGCCGGCGGCAGCGGCGTGGCGCGCATCCGCTTCGGCATATTGCCGGAGGTGGTGCCGGTGCTGGCGGGGCAGGTGCTGTATTTCTTCGAATCCAATGTCCGCTCCTCCACCATCATCGGCATCGTCGGCGCGGGCGGGATCGGGCTGCATCTCGCGGAGATGATCCGCACGCTGGAATGGCCCACCGTCTCCTTCATCATCCTGCTGATCCTGGTGATGGTGGCGGTGATCGACCTGGTCTCGGGGCGGCTGCGGCAGCGGCTGATGGGGTGAAGTTGCGGCCTGGTGGGCTTTGTGCTGCAAGCCGGCCGACGCCCGCCGGAGGAAACCCGATGCGCCCCAGCCGCCGCGCCCTGATCCTTGCTCCCCTTGGCAGCCCCGCCCTGCTTGCCCTGCCCGCCCGTGCCCGGGCGCAAGGCGCGTCCCATTGGCCGGAGCGGCCGCTGCGCCTCATCGTCCCCTTCCCCGCCGGCTCCACCCCGGACACCGCGGGGCGGGCCGTCGCCACCCATCTGGGCCAGGTGCTGGGCCAGCCCTGCGTGGTGGAGAACCGGCCCGGCGCCGGCGGCAATATCGGCACCGAGGCGGTGGCGAAGGCCACGGACGGCCACACCATCGGCGTCTCCATCAACGGGCCGCTGAGCACCGCGCCGGCGCTCTACCAGAACCTTGGCTACGATCCGGCGAAGGATCTGGTGCCGATCTCCCTGCTGCTGCGCGGGGCGCAGATCCTGGTGGTGCATCCGGACGTGCCGGGGCGGGACTTCGCCGGCTTCGTCGCGCATGCCAAGGCGCATCCGGGCGCGCTGGCCTTCGGCTCGGTCGGGTCGGGGTCGGGGTCGCACCTCGCCATGGTGGACATCATGGCGCGGACGGGGATGGAGATGCTGCACGTCCCCTATCGCGGCTTCCCGCCGGCGGTGGTGGACCTGATCGCCGGGCGCATCCAGGCGCTGGTGCTGATCGGCGCCGGCATCCTGCCGCAGTTGCAGGCCGGCCAGGTGCGGGCGCTGGCGGTGACGGCCGAGGCGCGGCTGCCCCAGGCGCCGGAGGTGCCGACCCTGGCGGAGGTCGGCCTGCCGGATGCGGCGAGCTATGCCTGGAACGGGCTGATCGGCCCGGCCGCCATGCCGGCGGAGCGGGTGGCGCGGCTGTCCGAGGAGACGCGGAGGGCGCTTTCCGTGCCGGCGACGCGGGCGGCGCTGGAGGGCCAGGGCTTCGAGGTGATGGGCAGCACGCCCGCGGAATTCGCCCGCACCATGGCGGCGGAGCGGGAGCGCTGGGGCGGGCTGATCGCACGGCTGGGGATCAAGGCGGAGGCGTAGGCCCGCCAGGGGCGCTGCCCCTGGACCCCGCCGGGGCCAAGGCTTGGCCCCGGACCCCACCCTCAGTCGGCAGGCTCAACCCACGGGTCTGAAACTCAGACCGGGGTCCGGGGCCAGGTCCTGGCCCCGGCGGGAGTGCAGAGGGCGGAGCCCTCTGCCGGGGGTTTTCGGGGGCAGCGCCCCCGACCCTCACCGCGCCGGCGCGAATTCCGTCGCCCTGGTCTGCTCCGACAGCATCGGCCGATAGGTCAGCCCGCGCTTCATCGCCCAGATATTCACCTGATGATGGATCGGGATCACCGCCAGCTCCTGCTGGTAGCCGATGCGGATGACCTCCTGATAGGCCTTCTCCCGCGCTTCCGTGTCGATGATGGTCAGCGCCCGGTCGATCATCCGGTCCAGCGCCGGGTTGGAGTAGTGGGAGGGCCGCAGCCTTGTGCCGCGGCCGCGCTGCGGGTCGGGGGTCGCGAGCATCAGGGAGAGATGGGTGTCCGGCTCGCCGGTTGAGGTGCTCCAGCCGGTCAGGGAGATGGAATGCTCGTCCCTGACGCCGCCGGCGGTGAAGAAGACGCTGGCCGGGCTGGTCTGCACCTGGGTGCGCACGCCGATCCGCGCCCACATCTGCGCGATGGCCTGGGCGATGGCGTCGTCATTCACATAGCGGTCGTTCGGCCCGTTCAGGACGATGTTGAACCCCTCCGGGTATCCCGCCTCCGCCAGCAGCTTCTTCGCCCCGTCGGGGTCGTAGGCGGGGACGGGGATGGAAGGGTCGTAGCCCATCGCCCCTTCCGGCTGGGCCTGGCCGGTGGGCAGGGAGAAGCCCTCCATGATCTGCCGCCGGATTCCCTCCCGGTTCACCGCCATGGAGAGGGCGCGGCGCACCCGCACGTCGCGCAGCGGGTTCTCCGCCAAGGGCTGGCCGTTGCGGTCCGTCACATGCGGGCTGACCGGCCGGCTGGCATCGACATAGAGGTAGATGAGCCGCAGCCCGGGGCGGGAGGTGACGTTCAGCCGGGCGTCCCGCTGCAGCCGCGCCACGTCGCGCGTCGGCACCGCGTCGATCGCGTCCACATCGCCGGATTGCAGCGCCGCGACCCGGGCGCTGTCATTGGTGATGAGGCGGTAGGTCACGCGCTGCCAGGGCTGGGCCGGGCCCCACCAGGCGGGGTTGCGCTCGAAGACGGCGCGGTCGCCCAGGGTGAAGGAGACCAGCCGATACGGCCCGGTGCCGACCGCCGCCTTGCCGCTGTTGTAATCGGCGGTGCCCATGCCCTCGCCCTGTTTCCGGCCGATGACGGAGAAGGACATCATCATCTGCGGGATCAGCGGGATGGGCTCCGCGGTGTGCAGGCGGATGGTGTGGGCATCCACCACCTCCAGCCGCTGCACCGGGCGGATGTACTGGCCCATGCTGGTCGGGCTGTTCGGCACGTTCGGCGCGCGGGCGAAGGTGAAGACCACATCATCCGCGGTGAAGGGCGTGCCGTCCTGGAAGGTGACGCCCCGGCGGAGCCTGAATTCCCAGCTCCGCTCGTCGATGGCGCGCCAGCTTTCGGCGAGGCCGGGAGAGGGGCGCTGGTCGGAATCCGGGTGCACCAGCCGGTCGAAGACATGCCAGGTGAGGGCATGGTTCGGCGACAGGTCGAAGAAATGCGGGTCCATGGAGGTGAAGGCGCCGCCGACCGCGATGGTCAGCTCCTGCGCCCGGGCACCAGAAGGGACGCCGTTGGCGACGGCGAGGGTCGCGTCCAGCGCCAATCCGAGTGCCCAAGCCCGGCTTCGACCCATGCCCGTTCTCCCTGCCCTGTGGCGGTAGCCTGCGCGGTTCGGGGCAGAGCATGCAATTGGCATTCCAAAGCGAGGGGGCGGCCCGGTGAGGCCCCGTCCGGAGCGGCGCGGCCGCCCCGCCCGCCAGGCGCGACCGCCCCGCGGCACCGGGAGCCGCCCGGGAGGGGCTGGCTCTACCCCGCCTGGCGCGGGGCGCGCCGTGCCCTGCTCGCCAAAGGCCGAAGGGCGGCCGGGAGCCGTGCGTTTGGGCCTCGTGCTATTGGCCGTGGTAGTACAGGGTCACCGTGTGCGTCGCCTCGGCGAACATCAGCCAGCGCTCCACCAGCAGGCCGGCCAGGGCCAGCGCGGCGCCGAGGGTCAGCGCCGCGGCCCCCATCCCGCCGCCGACCAGCAGGGCGAAGGCGCAGAGCGCGGCCGGCGCGCCGAAGCCGGCCGTCAGCGCCAGCAGGCGCAGCTTCTCCGCATGCTTGCGGGCGATGCGGAAGCCCATTTCCCGCAGCAGGTAATTGGTTTCGGTATGCGGCGGCTCCAGCGGGCGGACCTTGCCGATGAAGCCGAGGCTCGTCGCGCTTTCGGCCGTCGCCACGGGCGGGGCCTGGTCGATGGCGGTCCAGTAGATGTTCTTCACCACCAGCGCGGCCAGGCCGGCGAGCAGGGCAAGGGCGGCCGGCACCGCGCCATCCCCCCAGAAGCTGCCGAGCATGGCAAGCAGCGCCGCGCCGCTGAACGCGCCGAGCAGCAGATAGCCCGGCACCACCAGCGGATGCCGCCATTCCTTGACGGGCTTGAGGCAGGCGTAGATCATGCCCGTGCAGTAGATCGTGGCGGCGGCGCCCAGCGCGGCCAGCAGCCCCATCGGCGCCGTCAGGCCGGGCATCTCCGCCAGCAGCCCAAGCCCGAACAGCACCGCCGGGACGTAGGTGGCGAGCGCCGCCACCCCCTCCCGCGAGAGCCAGGAGGAGCGCCATTGGCTGACCGCCCGCCAGGCGCGCCGCGGATTGCCGAGATGCGCGGTGGAGGAGAGCAGGCCGGCGGTGATCAGCACCAGCGCCAGCGCCAGGGCGGTGAGGCCGAAGCCCTGGCCGCCCGGCACCAGCCCCAGCGGCCGCAGCAGGCCGAGCCAGAAGAGCAGCCCATAGCCGGCGCCGGAGGCGGTGGTGAAGAAGACGATGGACGGGGCGGGGTTCATGGCGAGGCTACCCCCTCCCCCGCTGGCGGGGGAGGGTTGAGGTGGGGGTGGACACGGTGGCGGGGGTGGAGAAGCCGGAGAGACAGCTCCGGCAGCACCCCCACCCCGACCCTCCCCCGCAAGGCGGGGGAGGGAGAAGCGCGTCCCTCATCGGCTCAGCACCCGGTCCATCCAGCGCAGCAGCGGGTTCTTGATGTCCATCGGCGTCGGCGCGTCCTCCACCGGCGCGCTCGGCGGCAGCGCCTTCTTGCGCGGCGGCAGGTAGCGGTTCACCGGGTTGTAGCCGAGCTCCGGCATCAGCGGCTGGCCGCCGCGCTCCGCCACCAGCTTGCTGACGGCGCTCTCCGGGTCGCCGAGGTCGCCGAAATGCCGCGCCTTGGTCGGGCAGGTCAGCACGCAGGCGGGCTGGCGCTGCGCCTCCGGGATGTTCTCGTTGTAGATGCGGTCGATACAGAGGGTGCATTTCTTCATCACCCCCTGGTCCTCATCCATCTCCCGCGCGCCATAGGGGCAGGCCCAGGCGCAGAGGCCGCAGCCGATGCAGGTGTCGTGGTTCACCAGCACGATGCCGTCCTCGGCCCGCTTGTAGCTGGCGCCGGTGGGGCAGACGGTGACGCAATCCGGCGTCTCGCAATGCAGGCAGGAGCGGGGGAAGTGGACGGTGCGGCCGGCCTCGCCTTCCCCGGCCTCGAAGCTGTGGACGCGGTTGAACCACACGCCTTCCTGGCCGGCGGCGTAAGGCTTGAAGTCGGGCAGCGGCGCGGAATGGCCGCTGGCGTTCCACTCCTTGCAGTTCGTGGCGCAGGCCTGGCAGCCGACGCAGGTGTCGAGGTCGATGACGAGGCCGAGCTTCTTCGCACCCGGTGCGGGCAGGCAGGTCATGCGGAGGTCTTCACCGAATAGCGGAGGATGTCGGGCGGGCCGGGCATGTGCGGCGGCGGGCGCAGCGCTTCCGGATGCGGCGCGGTGAGGCCGGCTTCCTCCGGCGCGGCCTTGGTGATGCCGACGCGGAGGTCGTACCAGGCGGCCTGGCCGGTGACGGGGTCCGCATTCGCCAGGCGGAAATCGCGACCTTCCGCCATCTGGGCCGGCAGCCATTCGCTGATGACGTGGTTCAGCAGGAAGCCGCGCGTCGCCTCCGGGCTGTCCGGCGCCAGCGCCCAGGCACCGGCCCGCTTGCCGATGGCGTTCCAGGTCCAGACCGTGTCGGGGTTCACGCCTTCCATCAGCGCGACCTGGCATTTCAGCCGGCCGCTGCGGCTTTCCACCCAGACCCAGTCATCCTGGGCGAGGCCCATCGCCTCGGCCCTGGACCGCGCCATCATCAGCTTGTTGGCGCCATGGATCTGCCGCAGCCAGGCATTCATCGAGCCCCAGGAATGGTACATCGCCATGGGCCGCTGGGTGACGGCGGAGAAGGGGAAAGGCGCAAGGTCCTGCCCCTGCTGCTCCAGCGGCGCGTACCAGATGGGCAGCGGGTCGCAATAGGTGCGGACGCGCTCCCGCAGATGCGCCGGTGGCTGCTTCGCGCCATGGCCCTCGGCGGCGAGGCGGAATTTCTGCAGCGGCTCCGAGTAGAGCTGCAGCACGATCTGGTCCGACTTGCCGATGAAGCCCTTCGCCTTGGCGTCCTCCAGATAGGCGCGGTTGGCGTGCTTCAGCCATTCCTGCTCGGGCCTTATGTGGTCGCGCCAGAAGCAGCCGTTTTCAATGTAGCGCCGGAGCTGGTCGGGGTTCGGCTCGCCCACGCCCACCTTGCTGCCATCCGCGCCGCGGAAGCCGGCCAGCGGCCCGACGCCGGGCATGCGCTGGTGGTTCACCATGTAGTCCGGATAGTCCTTGAAGCGCGGCGAGCCATCCTCGTTCACAAAGGCCGGCAGGCCGAGCCGGGCGCCGAGCTCGATCAGCACGTCCTGGAAGGGCCGCACGTCGCGATCCGGCGCCACCACCGGCTGGCGGATGGCATCTCCCGCGCCATGCGCGCTGCCGATCGGGCGATCGAGGATGGAGATGCAGTCCCAGCGTTCGAGATAGGTGGTGTCCGGAAGGATCAGATCGGCATAGGGCACGGTCTCGGAGAAATACGCATCCGAGTAGATGACATGCGGAATGCGGTATTCGCCATCCTCCCGCTGCTCGGTCAGGATGCGGATGACCTCGCCGGGATTCATGGCGCTATTCCAGGCCATGTTGGCCATGAACATGAACAGCGTGTCGATCGGGTAGGGGTCCGCCTTGCCAGCATTGCCGATGACGGTGTGCATCATGCCGTGCAGGCCGAGCGGCGCTTCCCAGGAGAAGGCGTGGTCGATGCGCAGCGGCGTGCCGTCCTCCTCCACCAGCAGGTCGTCCGGCCCGTGGGGAAAGCTCAGCAGGTTGCCGGCGAGCGGAGTGTTGGGCTTGGCGCCGCGCCCGGCGGGGCCCGGCCCGGGCGGGATGGGCCGCGGGAAGGGCGCCTTATAGCGCCAGGAGCCGGGGGTATCGACCGCGCCGATCAGCATCTGCAGCAGGTGCAGGGCGCGGCAGGTGTGGAAGCCGTTGGAATGCGCGCTGA
Organism: Siccirubricoccus phaeus; assembly: GCF_008360935.1. Taxonomy (GTDB): domain Bacteria; phylum Pseudomonadota; class Alphaproteobacteria; order Acetobacterales; family Acetobacteraceae; genus Siccirubricoccus; species Siccirubricoccus phaeus. Next base: position 123,669 of record NZ_SRXO01000016.1, on the reverse strand, counting down.
TGCCGCGCATGGCGTGGAAAGCGACGGGGCGGCCGGTGATGCTGGCGTGGGTGCGGCCCCACACATCGGTCCAGCTCTGCTCCAGCGTGATCGCCTGGTCGAAGGCGACCTCCGCGATCTCAGCGGCGATGCGACGGATGCGCCCGGCCTCGATGCCGCAGCGTTCGGCGACCGCCTCCGGCGCGTATTCGGCGCCCAGATAGCGCTCCGCCAGCAGGTGGAAGGCGGGGTAGGCGATGCGGCCATCCGGCAGCGTCACCTCGCCGGCCATGACCGGGGAGAGGTCGGCCGTCTCCGCCGGGATGGCGCCGCGGGCGCGGTCCCAGGCAAGCGGCTTCCCTCCCTCGTCGCGGGCGAAGAGGCCGTCATCGGCACCGCCCGGGTTGCGCACCACCAGCCAGGGCGCGTTGGTGTAGCGGGCGAGGAATTCCAGGTCGATCCGGTCGGCCCGCAACAGCTCATGCACCAGGGCCAGCACGAAGAGCCCGTCCGTGCCCGGCCGCAGCCCGACCCATTCATCGGCGATGGCGGAGTAGCCGGTGCGCACCGGATTGACCGAAAGGAATTTCGCCCCCCGCGCCTTCAGCTTGGAGAGGCCGAGCTTGATCGGGTTGCTGTCATGGTCCTCGGCGACGCCGAACATCAGCAGGTACTTCGTGCGGTCCCAGTCGGGCTCGCCGAATTCCCAGAAGCTGCCGCCGATGGAATAGAGGCCGCCCGCCGCCATATTCACGGAGCAGAAGCCGCCATGCGCGGCGAAATTCGGCGTGCCGAATTGCGCGGCCCAGAAGCCGGTCAGGCTTTGCGATTGATCGCGGCCGGTGAAGAAGGCGAGCTGGCGCGGATCGGTCTCGCGGACATGGCGCAGCCAGCCCGTGGCGATCTCCAACGCCTCTTCCCACGAGATCTCCGCGAACTCCCCGCTGCCGCGCGGCCCCACCCGCTTCAGCGGCGCGCGCAGCCTCGCGGGCGCGTAATGGCTCATGATGCCGGCGCTGCCCTTGCCGCAGAGCACGCCCTTGTTCACCGGATGGTACGGATTGCCCTCGATATAGCGGATCCGGCCATCCTTCAGATGGACGCGGATGCCGCAGCGGCAGGCGCACATGTAGCAGGTGGTGGTCTTCACCTGGTCGCTGACGCTTGGCGAGTACTCCACGCGCGGATCCGGCATCGGTCGCGCCGAAGGCGCGCGGGATGACGGCTGCGCCGAAGGCGCGCGGGATGATGGCTGCGCCGAAGGCGCGTGGGGCCGGTCTTGCGTCAGCGGCGGCGTCGGCGCTTCCGGCATGCGGTGATGCTCTCCCCGGGACGAGAGGGCAGTAAGGCATGCGCATCAGCCCTGGACAATTCTTGTCGGACCCCCGCCTTCCACGATGCGGCGGGGGCAGATATGGGGCGGCAATATCGCGTAGCAGGATCGTCCTATCCGCGGATCGCCAGGCTGCCGGCCCGCCCTGCCGTCATCCCGCCATCGATGACGAGTTCGGAGCCGGTGACGTAGCGGGCGGCGTCGGAGGCCAGCCAGGCGATGCCCTCCGCCACCTCCTCCGGCGCGGCGGGGTAGCCGAGGGGGACGCCGGCGGCCATGTCCTTCGGGTCGATCGGCGCGTTGCGGCCGGAGAGCGGGTTGGCCGGCAGCTTCTGCCAGATGGGCGTGGCGATGATGCCGGGATGCACGCTGTTCACCCGGATGTGGTCGGCAGCGAGTTCCAGCGCCGCAGATTTCGCCAGCAGCCGCACCGCGCCCTTGCTGGCGGAATAGCCGGCAAGCCCCGCCGAGCCGCGCAGCCCCGCGACGGAGGAAAGCAGCACCATGGAGCCCCCGCCGGCGCGGCGCAGCGCCGGCGCGCTATGCTTGATGGAGAGGAAGACGCCATCGACGTTGATGGCCATCTGCCTGCGCCACTCCGCCAGCGGCATCTCCTCCAGCGGCACGATGATGCCGATGCCCGCATTGGAGACGAGGATGTCCAGTCGGCCGAATTCCTGCTCGGCGGCGGTCACCACCTCGATCCAGCGGGGCTCCTCGGTCACGTCCTGGCGGAGGTAGCGGGCTTTGGCGCCGGCGCCGCGCAGCTCGGCGGCCAGCGCCTCGCCGCGAGTGTCGTCGATATCCGTCAGCAGTACGTCGGCGCCGTCACGCGCCAGGGCGCGGGCTGTGGCGGCGCCGATGCCGGAGGCGGCGCCGGTGACGAGGGCGGCTTTTCCCTGGAGCGTGGTCATGTTCTTCCTCCCCTGTGTCGCGGAAGGGCTCTGCCCTTCCTCCCGCATCGGACGCCGTGCGTCCGATCCTGCCAAAGGCTGCAGGGCCTTTGGAACCATGGTTTCAGCCCCAACGGTTCAACCTGCCGACTCGCACGGGACCGGCAGACGTGCAGAGGGCGGAGCCCTCTGCTGGGGTTCGGGGGCGAAGCCCCCATCACCCCCGCGGCAGCTCCTGCTCCACCAGCGTCGCGAAGAAGCTCGCCCCGATCGGCAGCGCATCGTCGTTGAAATCATAGAGCGGATGATGCACCGGCACGCCGCCCTTCTCCGCGCCGCGCTGCCCGATCTTCACGAAGGCGCCCGGCCGTTCCAGCAGCATGTAGGAGAAATCCTCCGCCCCCATCACCGGCGGGCGCTGGCGCAGCACCCTGCTTTCGCCCAGCACCTTCCCGGCGGCCAGCGCCGCGCGCGCCGTCTCCGCCGCATGGTTCACCGTGGGCGGGTAGTTGCGGACGTATTTCACCTCCGCCACCGCCTCATGCGCCGCTGCGGTGCTTTGTGCCACCTGGGTGATCAGCTTCTCCATCAGGTCGCGCGTCGCCGACTGCAGCGTGCGGATGGAGCCTTTCAGCACCGCGCTCTCCGGAATGACGTTCACCGCGCTGCCGGCGTGGAAATTCGTCATGCTGATGACGGCGCTGTCCAGCGGGTCCGTCCGCCGCGCCACCACCGCCTGCAGCGCGACGACGATCTGCGCGCCGACCAGCACCGGGTCCACCGTGACATGCGGCCGCGCCGCATGGCCGCCGACGCCCCTCACCGTGATCTCCACCCGGTCGGAGGCCGCCAGGATCACCCCCGGCACGGCCGCTGCCTCGCCCAGCGGCAGGCTCGGGTCGTTGTGAATGCCGTAGACGCTGTCGCAGGGGAAGCGGGCGAACAGCCCTTCCTCCACCATCACCCGCGCCCCGCCGCCGCCTTCCTCCGCCGGCTGGAAGATGAACACCACGGTGCCGTCGAAATTGCGGGTCTCCGCCAGGTACTTCGCCGCGCCCAGCAAGGTTGCGGTATGCCCGTCATGGCCGCAGCCATGCATGCGGCCGGGAATGGTGGAGCGGTGGGCGAAGCCGTTCTGCTCCTCCATCGGCAGGCAGTCCATGTCGGCGCGCAGCCCGATGCTGCGGCCGCTCTCGCCGTTGCGCAGCACGCCGACCAGGCCGGTGGTGGCCAGGCCCCGATGCACCTCGATCCCCCAGCCCGCCAGCTTCGCGGCGACGATGTCGCTGGTGCGCTTCTCCTGGAAGCCCAGCTCCGGATGGCGGTGGAAATCCTGCCGCCATTCGGTCATCTCGGCGGTGAAATCGGCGATGCGGTTGAGGACGGGCATGCGGGGCTCCTTCGCCGCCAAGGGAAGCCCTGGGCGGGCGGCTTGTCGAGGGGATAGTCTCGCCGCATGGAAACGTCCCTGCTCGCCCTGGACCAGGGCACCACCTCCACCCGCGCCATCCTGTTCGACGCGGCGCTGCGGCCCCGCGCCACTGCGCAGCAGGAGCTGACGCAGCATTTCCCCAGCCCCGGCTGGGTGGAGCATGAGCCGGAGGAGATCTGGCAGACCGCCCTCGCCACCCTGCGCGGCGCCATGGCGGAGGCCGGCGCCCAGCCGCGCGACCTCGCCGGCATCGGCATCACCAACCAGCGGGAGACGGTGGTGCTGTGGGAAAGGGCCAGTGGCCGCCCCGTCCACCGCGCCATCGTCTGGCAGGACCGCCGCACCGCCGAAGCCTGCGCCGCCCTGCGCGAGGCGGGGCAGGAAGCGCTGATCGCCCGCCGCACCGGGCTGCTGGCGGACCCCTATTTCTCCGCCACCAAGCTGGCCTGGCTGCTGGAGAACGTGCCCGGCGCCCGCGCCCAGGCGGAGCGCGGGGAGCTGGCCTTCGGCACGGTGGACAGCTTCCTGCTGCACCGCCTGACCGGCGGCGCGGTGCATGCGACGGATGCGACCAATGCCGCCCGCACCCTGCTGTTCGACATCGTGAAGGGCGAATGGGACGCGGCGCTGCTGCGCCTGTTCAACATCCCCCGCGCCATCCTGCCGGAGGTGCGCGACTGCGCCGCGGAATTCGGCATGACGGCGCCGGAGATCCTCGGCGCGCCGGTGCCGGTGCGCGGCATGGCGGGCGACCAGCAGGCGGCGACCATGGGCCAGGCCTGCTTCGCCCCCGGCATGCTGAAATCCACCTACGGCACCGGCTGCTTCGCCCTGCTGAACACCGGGACGCTGCCGGTCTTCTCGCAGCACCGGCTGCTCACCACCATCGCCTGGCAGTTGGGCGGTGAGCGCTGCTATGCGCTGGAAGGCGCCATCTTCGTCGCCGGCGCGGCAGTGCAGTGGCTGCGCGACGGGCTCGGCCTCATCGCCAGCGCAGCCGAGACCGGGGAGCTGGCGCGGCACGCCGACCCGGCGCAGGCGGTGTATCTGGTGCCGGGCTTCGTCGGCCTCGGCGCGCCCTGGTGGGATGCGGAAGCGCGCGGCGCCATCTTCGGCCTGACCCGCGCCAGCGGCCGCGCGGAGCTGGCGCGGGCGGCGCTGGAATGCGTGGCGTTCCAGACCAAGGACCTGCTGGACGCGATGCGGGCGGATCTCGCCGGCGGGAGCGGCGCCGCCGGCGCCCCAAGGGCCGGCGTGGCGGCCCTGGGCGCCGGCGAGACCATCCTCCGCGTGGATGGCGGCATGGCGGCCAGCGACTGGACCATGCAATTCCTCGCCGACATCCTCGGCGCGCCGGTGGACCGCCCGACGGTGATGGAGACCACGGCGCTGGGCGCCGCCTGGCTGGCCGGGCTGCAAGCCGGGCTGTTCCCGCCGCCCGGCGCCGCCGGTGATGTCCCGCGCGCCTTCGGCGCGACCCATTGGCGGCTGGACCGGCGCTTTCAGCCGCATATGGCGCGGGAGGAAGCGGCCCGCCGCCATGCCGGCTGGCTGGATGCGGTGCGGCGGACGCGCAGCGGGGGCGGGTGAGGCCGGCGCATCGCCGCGCCCCTTGCGGCCCTGGCCGGCTTGCCCTGCACCGCATTGCCTTCGATGATGCGGCCATGGCGGAGGAAACGAGATGACCTTCCTGGTCGGCAATGGCGGCGGCTTTTCCGGCGACCGCGTGGATGCGCCCATTCCCGTCATGCGCAGCCTGGTGCGGCGCGGCCTGCCCGCGGCGATGTTCTTCGAGACGCTGGGGGAGCGCACCGTGGCCCTGGCGCAGCTCGAACGCCGCCGCGACCCGGAGCTGGGCTACGAGCCCATGCTGGAGCGGCTGCTGGCGCCGATCCTGGAAGACGGCTTCCGCCACCGCATCCCCATCCTCGGCAATTTCGGCGCCGCCAACCCGCCGGCCGCTGGGCGGCTGGTGGCGCGACTGGCCATGCGGCTCGGCCTGCCGGACCTCAGGATCGCCGTCGTCACCGGCGACGACGTGGCGGGCAGCGTGGCGCTCGATCAGCTTCCGGTGCATGAGGCCGATGACAGCCTCGACATGAAATCCGCCCGGCTGGTGGCGGCCAATGCCTATATCGGCGCGGAGCCGCTGGTGGAGGCGCTGCGCCAGGGCGCGGATGTGGTGGTCGCCGGCCGTACCTCGGACCCCGCGCTCGCCATCGCGCCGCTGGCGCACCATTTCGGCTGGCGCTTCGATGATTGGGCGAAGCTGGCGGTGGGCGCGGCCTGCGGCCATCTGCTGGAATGCGGCAGCCAGATCACCGGCGGCGTCTTCTGGGACCCCGGCTTCAAGGACATTCCGGACCCCGCCAATATCGGCTTCCCCATCGCCGAGGTCACCGCGGAAGGCGGCCTGCTCATCACCAAGCCGGAGGACACAGGCGGCATCGTCGATCTGCGCACGGTGAAGGAGCAGTTGCTGTACGAGCTGCACGACCCCTCGCGCTACATCACACCGGATGTGGTGCTGGACATCTCGGAGTGCTCGCTGGAGCAGGTGGGCAAGGACCGCGTCGCGGTGCACGGGCTGCGCGGCCATCCGCGCCCGGATACGCTGAAGGTGACGGCGAGCTTCGAGGGAAGCTGGCTGGGCGAGGGCGAGGTCTCCGTCGCCGGGCCGAATGCGCTGGCGCGCGCCAAGGCCACCGCCGAGGTACTGCTGCAGCGGATGCAATTGCGCGGCCTGCCGGTGCGCGCGCGCGTCGATCTCATCGGCGTTGCCAGCGTGCTGGACAGCGACGACGGCGCGCTGTGGCGCAGCTATGAAGGGCCGGAGCCGCCGGAGCTGCGCATCCGCCTGGCGGCGGAGGGCGCCGACCGCGACGCGGTGGACCAGGCGGCGCGGGAGGTGCTGGCGCTGCTCTGCTGCGGCACGGCGGGCACCGGCGGTGCCCGCTGGCGGCTGACGCCGCGCATCCTGACGCGCAGCTACCTGGTGCTGCGCGAGAGGGTGGCAACCAGCGTCGTCACCCGCACCGCCGGGGAGATGGTGGTATGAGCGAGACAGTCACGGTGCCGCTGCACGAGGTGGCGCATGCCCGGGCGGGGGACAAGGGCAACCGCAGCAACATCTCGCTGATGCCCTACGATCCTGCCATGTTCCCGCTGCTGGCGGAGCAGGTGACGGAGGCGCGGGTGCTGGCGCTGTTCCGCCATCGCGGCGCCACGCGCTGCACGCGCTACGACCTGCCGAAGCTCGCCGCCTTCAACTTCGTCATCGACGACGTGCTGGAAGGCGGCGTGAATGGCAGCCTCAACCTCGACGGCCATGGCAAGACGCAGAGCTTCCGCCTGCTCTCCCTGACCGTGACGGTGCCGAAGGCGGCGGTGCGGGGCGGGTAGCCCGCCCGCTCCCTCAGCCCTGCTCCCGCAGCAGCTTCAGCGTGGCCAGCAGCATCGCCTCGTAGCGGGCGCGGGCCGTGGCCTCTTCCTCCTTTGTCCAGCGCCAGAAGCCCTCGCCAGTCTTCGGCCCGTATTTGCCGGCCTCCACCAGCGCGGTCAGCGTCGGGCCCGGGCCAGGGCGGTTGCAGAGGCTGGGGTAGATCGTCGCCTGTGCCGCGAGCTGGGTTTCCAGCCCCGCCAACTCCTTCTGCAGGACCGGCCCCGCCCCCATCAGCCGCATGCCGAAGGTGAAGCGCACCGCCTTGTCCACATCCTCCGGGCTCGCCAGCCCCTCATCGAGGCAGTTGAAGGCTTCCCGCACCATGGCGTGCTGGATGCGGTTGGCGAGGAAGCCGGGCATGTCCCGCGCCACCCGGATCACCACCCGTCCCAGCTCTTCCATGATGCGCGCCAGCCGCTCCGCCACCTCCGGCGAGGTCGCCTCGCCGCGCACCACCTCCACCCCCGGCACCAGATGCGCCGGCAGGAAGAAATGCAGGTTCAGCATGCGCGCCGCCGTGGCGCAGCCGGCGGCGATGTCGGTGATGCGGAAGCCGGAGGCATTGCTCGCCACCGGGATGCCTTGCGGCACCAGCCGGTCGAGCTGGGCGAAGACCTCCCGCTTCAGGGCGAGCTTCTCCGGCACCGCCTCCACCACCGCCTCGGCCGTGGCGAAATCCACATCCTCCAGCCCTTCCTGCAGCGTGAGGCCGGCGAGCGCCTCCGGCGCCGCGCCGAGCTGGGAGAGGGAGAGGGCGACGCGCTCCCGCCGCGCCGGCCAGGCCTGGCGGGCCGGCTCCACCGCCGTCACCCGCCAGCCGCCGGCGAGGAAGATGGCGGCGATGTCGCAGCCCATCAGGCCGAAGCCGATGATGGCGGCGTGGCGCTGCGGCGCGGGCGCGGCCATCCCTCAGCCCCCCGCCACGCCCTGGGTGTTGACATAGAGCGCGTAGAGCGACTGCGCCGCCGACATGAACAGCCGGTTGCGCCAGCGGCCGCCGAAGCAGAGATTGGCGCAGCGCTCCGGCAGGTGGATGTGCCCGATATAGGCGCCGGCGCTGTTGATGATCCGCACGCCGTCATACTCCGGCGTCATGCCCCAGCCGCACCAGAGATTGCCGTCGATATCTACCCGGAACCCGTCCGGCGTCTCGCCCGGCCGGCATTCCACGAAGACGCGGCGCTTCGCCAGCTTCGTCCCGCCCACCACGTCATAGACCAGGATGTTGCGCGGGTCGCTGCGGCTTTCGATGACGTAGAGCAGGCTTTCGTCCGGGCTGAAGGCGAGGCCGTTCGGGTGGTTCACGTCGTCAGCGACGCAAGTGATCTCGCCGGTCTGGCCATCCACCCGATAGATGTTCGTATGCGGCAGCTCGGCCTCGGTCTTGATACCCTCGTAATAGGCGTAGGTGCCGAAGGGCGGGTCGGTGAACCAGATGCTGCCATCCGATTTGCACACCACGTCGTTCGGGCTGTTCAGCTTCTTGCCCTGGTAGCTGTCGGCCAGCACGGTGATGCTGCCATCGTATTCGAAGCGCACCACGCGCCGCCCGGCATGCTCGCAGGCGATGATGCGGCCCTGGCGGTCCCGCGTATGGCCGTTGGCGTTGTTGGAAGGCTTCCGCCATTCCGAGACGGTGCCGGTGGTCTCGTCCCATTTCAGGACGCGGTTGTTCGGGATGTCCGACCACAGCAGGCAGCGCGCATCGCCCAGCCAGACCGGCCCCTCCCCCCAGCGGGAGCCCTGCCACAGCCGCTCCACCGCGGACAGCGACACGTGATACTTCCTGAAGGACGGATCGAGGGCGACGATGGACGGGTCCGGGTAGCGCTCGCTTGGCTGCCAGCGTTCGGTCATGGCGGTCTCTCTCCCCCTTTGGTGGCGGCGCGATGGTGGCGCCGGCGGCGGCATCCCGGCAAGGGTGGCAGGGGCGGCGGGCGGCGTCCACGCCAGGGGCATTACGAATGGGCGAAGGCGGCGGGGCGACGCCGAAGGCGTGAGGCTGGCACCTTCCTGCCGATCGGGGGCATGCTGGGCGCATGGACACGCTGCCCCACCCCCTGCCCTCCCCCACTGGCTCCCCCGTTGGCGCCGCGGCCGTGCCGGATGCGCAAGGCCTCAATCTGTGGCGCGCCGATCCCTGGGGGCAGGCGCTGCTGCGGCTGTACCTGCCGGCCGACCTCGCTGCGCATCTCGCGCCGCATCTGGACCGCATGGGCGCGCTGGCGGGCGGCGAGCTGGACGCGCTGGCGGGTGAGGCGGACCGCAACCCGCCAGTGCTGCAGCCGCGCACGCGGCGCGGCGAGGACGCGCCGCACCGCATCGCCTATCACCCGGCCTACCGCGCCATGGAACGCATCGCCTTCGAGGAGTACGGGCTGGCGGCGATGTCGCATCGCGGCGGGGTGCTGGGCTGGCCTTCGCCCATGCCGCCGGCGGCGAAATACGCGCTGACCTACCTGTTCGTGCAGGCGGAATTCGGGCTGTGCTGTCCGCTCTCCATGACGGATGCGCTGGCGCGGACCTTGCGGCGCTTCGGCGACCCGGCGCTGGTCGCGCGCTATCTGCCGGCGCTGACGGCGACGGACCTGGACGCGCTGCGCCAGGGCGCGATGTTCATGACCGAGCAGGGCGCCGGCAGCGACATCGCCGCCACCGCCGTGCAGGCGGCGCCGAATGCCGATGGAAGCTGGTCGCTGACCGGCGACAAATGGTTCTGCTCCAACCCCGATGCCGGCATGGCCCTGGTGCTGGCCCGGCGGGAGGGCGGGGGGCCCGGGCTGCGCGGCGTCTCGCTCTTCCTGCTGCCGCGGGAGCGGCCGGACGGCACGCCGAACGCCTACCGGATCATCCGGCTGAAGGACAAGCTCGGCACGCGCAGCATGGCCTCGGGCGAGATTAGGCTGGAAGGCGCGACGGCCTTCCTGGTCGGGGCGCCGGAGGCCGGCTTCAAGCAGATGGCCGACATGGTCAATGCCTCCCGCCTCTCCAACGGCATGCGCGCGGCGGGGCTAATGCGGCGGGCGGTGACGGAGGCGGTGTTCATCGCGCGCCACCGCATCGCCTTCGGCAAGCGGCTGGTGGAGATGCCGCTGATGCGGCGGCAGCTTGCGAAGCTGATTCTGCCAGCGGAGCAGGCGCGCAGCATGATGTTCCAGGCGGCCGAGGCGATGCGCCGGAGCGATGCCGGCGAGGAGGGCGCCTATGCGCTGCTGCGCATCCTGACGCCGCTGCTGAAATTCCGCGCCTGCCGGGATGCGCGGCGCGTCACCGGCGATGCGATGGAGGTGCGCGGCGGCTGCGGCTATATCGAGGAATGGGCCGATCCGCGGCTGGTGCGGGACAGCCATCTCGGCAGCATCTGGGAAGGCACCAGCAACATCGTCGCGCTGGACGTGCTGCGGGCGGCGGAGCGGGAGGGCTCGCTGCCGGTGCTGCGGGCGCATTGCGCCGCGCTGCTGGGCAATGGCGCGGCGCTGCCGGAGGCGCTGCCGCTGTTCGACCGCGCCGCGGCGCTGGTGGAGGCGGCGCGCGGCAATCCGGCCCTGGCGCGGCAGGCGGCGAGCGCGCTGTACCACCTGACCAGCGCGGCGGCGATGGCCTGGGAAGCGGCGCGGCTGGAAGACCCGGCGCGGGCGGAGCTGGCGCGGCTGGTGCTGCGCCACCGCCTGCTGCCGAAGGACCCGCTGGCGGCGGAGGATGCGGCGGTGCCGGAAGCGGTCTTGGCGCGGGTGTTGACTCCGGGGGCCGGGTAGCCGTCTCGTGGCTTGAGGGGGAGCGCTGCTCCCCCTCAAACTCCCCCTGGACCCCTTGGGTTCGGAGCCGCCGGTCGAGACGCAGAACTCAAGGTTTCCAAAGGCCCTTCGGCCTTTGGCGGATGGGGTTGGGCGCATTGCGCCGAACGAGGGAGGCAGAGCCTCCCTCGACACCGGGAGGAAGCACATGGCGCAACGTCGCCTCGGCATCGTCATGAATGGCGTCACCGGCCGCATGGGCACCAACCAGCATCTGGTGCGCTCCATCGCCGCCATCCGCGCCGAGGGCGGGCTGCGCCTGGCCAATGGCGACCGGCTGATGCCCGATCCGGTATTGGTCGGCCGCAACCGGGAGAAGCTGGAGGCCCTGGCCCGCGCGCATGGCATCGAGCGGATTTCCACCGACCTCGATGCCTGCCTGCATGACCCGCGCGACGAGCTGTTCTTCGACGCCGCCACCACGCAGATGCGCGCCGGGCTGGTGGCCCGTGCCATCGCCGCCGGCAAGCACATCTATGTGGAGAAGCCCACCGCCGACAGGCTGGAGGATGCGCTGCGAATCGCCCGCCTGGCGAAGCAGGCCGGCATCAAGCATGGCGTGGTGCAGGACAAGCTGTTCCTCCCCGGGCTGCGCAAGCTGAAGATGGTGATCGAAAGCGGCTTCCTCGGCCGCATCTGCAGCGTGAAGGACGAATTCGGCTACTGGGTGTTCGAGGGCGATCTGCAGCCCGCCCAGCGGCCGAGCTGGAATTACAGGAAGGCCGAAGGCGGCGGCATCATCCTCGATATGCTCTGCCACTGGCGCTACGTGCTGGACAACCTCTTCGGCGAGGTGGAGGCGGTGAGCTGCCTCGGCGCCACGCATATCCCGACGCGCATCGGCGAGGATGGCCGGCCCTATGCGGCGGATGTGGATGATGCCGCCTATGCCACTTTCCAGCTCAAGGGTGGCGTGATTGCGCAGATCAATTCCTCCTGGGTCACGCGGGTGCGGCGGGATGACCTTGCCACCTTCCAGGTGGACGGCACCCATGGCAGCGCGGTGGCCGGCCTGCAGAAATGCTGGACGCAAAGCCGCGTGGCAACGCCGAAGCCGGTGTGGAACCCGGACATCCCGCAGCCCATCGATTTCTTCGCCGGCTGGCAGGAAGTGCCGAACACGGAGGACTACCCGAACGGCTTCCGCGCCCAGTGGGAGATGTTCCTGCGCTATCTGGCGGGCGAGGCGCCGGGCTTCCCCTGGGACCTCACCGCCGGCGCCAAGGGCGTGCAATTGGCGGAGGCCGGGCTGCGAAGCTGGCGGGAGCGCCGCTGGATCGACATCCCTGCGCTGGAGGTGTGACGCGGCACGATGAGACTCGCACCGCCAGGAGGGAGAACCCCATGCCCACGCTGAACCTGCCGACGCCAGAGGGGCTGACGCCCTTCACCACCGGCGCGCCGCGGGAATTCCCGCGGGCAACGCCGCCCTTCCCGCGCCTTGCCCTGGCCGCCGCGCATGTGGTGGCGGACCCGCTGGCGGAACAGGACCCCTGGCTGGATGCCAAGCCGGATTGGGACGCCACCATCGCCTACCGCCGCTACCTCTGGTCGCTCGGCCTGGGCGTGGCGGAGGCGATGGACACCGCCCAGCGCGGCATGGGGCTGGGCTGGACGGCGGCGCAGGAGCTGATCCGCCGCTCCCTCGACGCGGCGCAGGACATGCCCGGCGCGGTCATCGCCAGCGGCGCCGGCACGGACCATCTGGCGCCAGGCCCGGAGGTGACGGTGGACGACGTCATCCGTGCCTACGAAGAACAATGCGAGGCGGTGGAGCGGATGGGCGGCCGCATCATCCTGATGGCCTCCCGCGCGCTCGCCAGGGCGGCGCGCGGCCCGGCGGATTACGAGCGGGTCTATGGCCGCATCCTCTCCGGCGTGCGGCAGCCGGTCATCATCCACTGGCTGGGCGAGATGTTCGATCCGGCGCTCGACGGCTATTGGGGCCATGCCGACCACTACGCCGCCATGGAGACGGCGCTGGCCGTCATCGCCGCGCATGCGGCGAAGGTGGACGGGGTGAAGATCTCGCTGCTGGACAAGGAGAAGGAGATCGCGATGCGCCGCCGTCTCCCTCGCGGTGTCCGCATGTACACCGGCGACGATTTCAATTACGCGGAGCTGATCGCCGGCGATGCCGAGGGGCATTCCGATGCGCTGCTCGGCATCTTCGATCCCATCGCGCCGGCGGTGGGCGGGGCGTTGGCGGCACTCTCGCGCGACGACCTCTCGACCTTCCACGACATCCTGGCGCCGACCGTGCCGCTCAGCCGGCACATCTTCCGGGCGCCGACGCGCTTCTACAAGACGGGGGTGGTGTTCATGGCCTGGCTGAACGGACATCAGGAGCATTTCGTCATGGTGGGCGGGCAGCAATCCGCCCGTTCCCTACAGCATTTCGCCGCGCTGTTCCGCCTGGCGGATGCGGCGGGGCTGCTGCGGGACCCGGACCTCGCCGCGGCGCGGATGCGCAGGCTGCTGGCCGTGCATGGTGTGGCATGACGGCATCCGATCGCCGGAGGGCGGAGGCGGAGCCGAGCACCGGAGGCGTGAAGCGGATGCCCGAACATAACCCATCCGATCGCCGGAGGGCGGAGGCGGAGCCGAGCACCGGAGGCGTGAAGCGGATGCCCGAACATAACCCGTCCGATCGCCGGAGGGCGGAGGCGGCGCCGAGCACCGGAGGCGTGAAGCGGCTGCCCGAACATGACCCATCCGATCGCCGGAGGGCGGAGGCGGTGCCGAGCACCGGAGGCGTGAAGCGGATGCCCGAACATGACCCATCCGATCGCCGGAGGGCGGAGGCGGAGCCGAGCACCGGAGGCGTGAATCGGATGCCCGAATACCGTGCGCCCGGCCCTCTCTCCCTCAACACCGTGACGGTGCGGGACCGCTGGACCCTGGCGCAATGCATCGAAGGCTGCGCCCGGCACGGCATCCCCGGCATCTCGCCCTGGCGGGACAAGGTGGCGGAGCTTGGCCTGCAGCAGGCGGCGCGGCAGATCCGCGATGCCGGCCTCTTCGTCTCCGGCCTCTGCCGCGCCGGCATGTTCCCGGCGGCGGATGCGGCAGGGCGCCGCGCCGCCATCGAGGAGAATCTGCGTGCCATCGAGGAAGCGCATGCGCTTGGCGCGCGCTGCCTGGTCACGCTCGGCGGCGGGCTGCCGCCGGGCAGCAAGGATCTACCCGGGGCGCGGGCCATGTTCCATGACGGGCTGGCAGAGGTCCTGCCCGCGGCCCGTGCCGCCGGCGTGACCCTGGCGCTGGAGCCGCTGCATCCGATGACCTGCGCCGATCGGTCGGTGCTCACGACGCTCGCCCAGGCGCTCGATCTCTGCGACGAATTCGGCGAGGGCACCGGCATCGCCCTCGATGTCTATCACGTGTGGTGGGACCCGGATCTGCCGCGGCAGGTCGCGCGCGCCGCGGGCCGCATCGCCGCCTTCCATGTCTGCGACTGGCTGGTGCCGACAAGGGATACCGCGCTCGACCGCGGCATGCCGGGCGATGGCGTCATCGACATCCCGGCCATCCGCGCCATGGCGGAAGCGGCCGGGCATGACGGGAGCTGCGAGATGGAAATCCTCTCGACGCGCTGGTGGCAGGAGGATCCGGAGCAGGTGCTGCGCCTGGCGAAGGAACGCCACGCGAGTTCGTGTTGAGGCGCCCCGCCCCTCCGTCCGCCATCTCCGCCAGCGCCGGCAGCAGGAAGGGCCGCAGCGCGGCGTATCCTCGCGCATCGGGAAATGGCCGAGGCCGGGCATGATCACCGCCTTGGCGCCGGGAATGGCGGTGGCCATCGCCTGCGTAGCCTGCGGCCGGCAGGAATGGTCGCATTCGCCGGGCAGCGGCGTCGCCGGGCAGCGCACCGTGTCGATCCGCGCCGGTCCTTGACTCGACATCGGCCCCACGGCCTGAGATTGCGGCGCGCCCGGACGCGACAGCGTCCTTTCGGCGGAAGATGCAGGAGAGGCAAGATGGCAGAAGGGTTCAACGCAACGGCCGTGCTCGCCCGCCTGCATCGCGCCTGGTCGCCCGCCACCAGCAGCAAATGGCGGCCGGACGCCCCCGCCCTCGGCCAATGCTCCGTCACCGCCCTGCTGCTGCAGGACCGCTTCGGCGGCGAGATCCTGCAAACCCCCACCCGATGGGGCCCGCATTTCTACAACCGGATCGAAGGCGCCCGGGTGGATCTCACCGCCGCCCAATTCGCCACCCTGGGCGCCGCGCCACCCCCCTATCTGGACCAGCCCGCCAGCCGGGCCGAGGCCCTGGCGGATACCAGCCCGGCGCAATACGCCGCCCTCCGCCGCGCCTGGGATGCGGCAGGGGAATGAAACGCACCTGCGGTTGCCCCGGGGGGTCGCCGCTCGTATCTAGCGCCACATGCGCCCATCCCGCCTTGCCCCGCTCGCCCTGATGCTGCTGCTGCCCTCCATCGGCCAGGCTCAGCCGGCCCAGCCGCGCCGGCTGGGGGATTTCAACGCCTGGACCGCCGCCGCCCTCGGCCAGGGGGCGCAGAAGATCTGCTACGCCTTCGCCCGCGCCGGCCGCCCAGGGGGCCAACAAGGGCCGATGCTGACCGTCACCCACCGCCATGGCTCGCGCGACGAGGTGACGATCAATGGCGGCCCCGCCTACCCCCGCAACGCCCCGGATCTGCGGGTGACGGTCGGCGCCACCGCGCTGGATTTCTACACCGCGGAGCGCACCGCCGCGGCCCGCGACGGCGCCGCCGCGGTGCGCGCCTTCCGCAACGGGCGGGAAGCGGTGGCGAAGGGCCCCGGCCCCGGCGCCACCTTCCCCCTCTCCGGCTTCAGCGCGGCCTATGACGCCATTTCCCGCGAATGCCCGGCCGGCCGATGAGCGCCATTCCTCCCCCTCCCCCCGCCGGGCTGAGCAGCGCCGAGCGCGACCGGATCCTGGCGAAATCCGCCCTGTTCAACCCGCCGCCCCCGGTGCTGACGGACGGCAGGCGGGAGCTGGTCGGCCTCTCGCGCGAGGAGCTGGCGGCGGAGATGCTGGCGATGGGCGAGAAGCCCTTCCGCGCCAAGCAGCTCTGGCACTGGATCTACCACCAGGGCGTGACCGATTTCGCCGCCATGTCCTCCATCGCCGCGCCGATGCGGGCGAGGCTGGCGGAGCGCTTCGTCATCGGCCGGCCGGAGGTGGCGCTGGCCCAGACCAGCAAGGACGAGACGCGGAAATGGCTCTTCCGCTGGCGCGACGGCCAACAGGTGGAAACCGTGTACATCCCGGACCCGGAGGAAGACCGCGGCGCCGTCTGCATCAGCACCCAGGTGGGCTGCACCCTCTCCTGCCGCTTCTGCCATACCGGCACCCAGAAGCTGGTGCGCAACCTGGGCGCGGCGGAGATCGTCGGGCAATTCATCGCGGCGCGGGACGCCTATGGCGAATGGCCGAGCCCGAAGGACGACGTGCCGCGGCGGCTGTCCACCATCGTCGTCATGGGCATGGGCGAGCCGCTGTATAACTACGAGAACACGGCGAAGGCGCTGCGGATCATCATGGATGCGGAGGGCATCGGCCTGTCCCGCCGCCGCATTACCCTCTCCACCTCCGGCGTGGTGCCGATGATGGATCGCTGCGGGCAGGAGCTGGGGGTGAACCTCGCCGTCTCCCTGCACGCCGTGACGGATGCGCTGCGCGACGAGATCGTGCCGCTGAACCGCAAATACCCGATCGCCGAGCTGCTGGCCGCCTGCCGCCGCTACCCCGGCGCCAGCAATGCCCGCCGCATCACCTTCGAATACGTCATGCTGCGCGGGGTCAACGACAGCGAGGCGGAGGCGCGGGAGCTGGTGCGGCTGCTGCGCGGGTTGCCGGCGAAGGTGAACCTCATCCCCTTCAACCCCTGGCCGGGCAGCCCCTACCAGACCAGCACGCATGAGCAGACGGCGAAATTCGCCGCGGTGCTGAACGAGGCGGGGTATTCCAGCCCGATCCGCCGGCCCCGCGGGCGGGACATCCTGGCGGCCTGCGGGCAGTTGAAGACGGAGGGGGAGAGGCTGCGGCGCGCCGCCGGCTGACCGGCGCTTCGGGGAGGCGCGGCCCATGGCCCCCCCTCGAGCACCGGGCGCGCTGCGCCCGATCCCGCCAAGGCCGAAGGGCCTTCGGCACTCCTGAGCCGGTCCGCCTACTCCGCCGTCGCCCCGCTCTCCCGCACCACCCGCGTCCACAGCTCCACCTCGCTGGCCAGGTACGCCGCGTAATCCGCCGGGCTGCCGCCCGTCGGCCTTGCCCCCTGCTGCGCCAGCTTGGCCCGCACATCCGGGTCGGCCAGCGCCGCGTTCACCGCCGCATTCACCCGCGCCACCGCCGCCGGCGGCGTGCCCGCCGGCGCCATGATCCCTTGCCAGGCGCCGAGGTCGAAGCCCGGCGGCGTCAGCCCCGCCTCCGCCATGCTCGGCACCTCCGGCAACAGCGGCGAGCGCTCCGCGCTGCTCACCGCGATCGCCCGCACCCGGTTGTCCTGCACCACCGGCAGCGCCGTCACCAGCGTGTCGCTGGTGAATTGCACATTGCCCGCCGCGGTATCCGTCAGCGCCGCCGCGGTGCCGCGATAGGGCACATGCACCGCCTCCGCCCCGATATGCCGCAGCACCAGGAAGGTGACGAGGTGGGAGATGTTGCCGATGCCCCCCGAGGAGTACGAAAGCTTCCCGCCGCTCCCCTTCACCCAGGCGACGAAGCCGGCCGGGTCGCGCGGCGGCGTCGCCGGGTTCACCACCAGCACCAGGGGGGAGGCGGCGGTCAGCGCCACGGGCGCCAGGTCCTTCAGCACGTCATAGGAGAGCCGCCGGTACAGCGCGCGGGAGATGGCGATGGAGGAGGTGTTGTAGAGCAGCGTATGGCCATCCGCCTCGGACTTCGCCACCGCCTCGGCGGCGATGTTGCCGTTGGCGCCGCCGCGGTTCTCCACCACCACCGGCTGCCCCAGCTCCCGCCCCATGCGCTCGGCCAGGATGCGCGCCACGACGTCGGTCGGACCGCCGGGCGGGAAGGCCACCACCAGGCGCAGCGGCCGGCCGGGAAAGCCCTGGGCCTGCACCCGGGGCGCAAGCAGCCCCGGCGCGGCGAGCAGCCCCGCCAGGCCAAGGGTGCGGCGATGCAGCATGACGTGGTCCTTCCCCGATGAGTCGGCGCCAGCACGGCGGAGCCAGGCCGCCTTGTCAATCCGCCGCGGAACCGCGCGGCGGCGGCGCGGTTGCCGGCAGGGCAGGCAAAGGAGGCGAGGGCATGGATGCGGCGACGCTGATCGGTGGGGCCGCCAGCCTCGCCTCCATCACCAGCTTCATCCCGCAGGCCTGGAAGGTCATCCGCAGCCGCGACACGCGGGCGATCTCGGCCGGCATGTATGCGGTGACGGCGGCCGGATTCACGCTCTGGATCACCTATGGCCTGCTGCTCGGCGCCCTGCCGGTCATCCTCAGCAACTCGGCCTGCCTCGTGCTCTCCCTCTTCATCCTGGTGATGAAGCTGCTGCCGCGGCGCGGCAAGCAGGCGGTGGCGGAGGCGCTGGACCCCGGCGGCTGAACGCGGCGCCGCGCGGCCGGGAGGCGCCATGCCGTTGCGCTGCCGCTTGACGCCCCCGGGCGCAGTTGCGCCAATGCCGCTTACATGCCTCCCGCACTTCCCATCGCGCTCTTCGCGCTCGCCGGATTCACCACGGGCGCCGGCATGCGGATGCTGGATCCGCTGCTTCCCCTGCTCGCCGCCGATTTCGGCATCACCGTGCCGATGGCAGCCCCCGTGGTCGCCGCTTTCGTCATCGCCTATGGCCTGGTGCAGCTTGCCGCCGGGCCGCTCGGCGACCGGCTGGGCAAGCCGCGCATCGCCGCCATCGCGCTGCTGCTCTATGGCGGCACGCTCATCCTCAGCGCCCAGGCCGGCTCGCTCGGGGAGCTGATCGTCTGGCGCGCCCTCTCCGGGCTCTGGGCCGGGGCGGTGATCCCGCTGCTCATGGCGCATCTCGGCGACGTCGTGCCCTATGCGGAGCGGCAGGGGGCGCTGGCGCGCTTCTCCACCGGCATGGTGATGGCGCAGATGCTCTCCGGCCCGATCGCCGGCATCATCGCCTCGCTGCTCGGCTGGCGGGTGCCGGTCGCCCTGCTCGGCCTCGTCGCCTTCGCCGTGGTGGCGGCGCTGAGCTGGCGGCTGGGCGGCCGGCTGTGGCGTGTGGCGGCGCGGCCGGCGGCGACGCCGGGCTATGCCGCGCTGCTCCGCCGCCCCTCCGGCCGCTGGCTGCTGGCCACCGCCTTCCTCGACGGGTTCTGGCTGTTCGGTGGCGCCTTTCCCTTCGTCGGCAGCTTCCTGGTGGAAGGCTTCGGCCGCAGCATCGCGGAGGCCGGGCTGCTGGTCGCGGGCTTCGGGGCCGGCGCCTTCCTGTACACGCGGCTGGCGAAGCGGCTGGTGGCGCGCTTCGGGGAGAGCGGGCTGCTGATGATCGGCGGCTGCGGCCTGACCTGCGGGCTGGTGCTGCTGGCCCTGGCACAGAGCTGGTGGATGGTGGGGCTGGTGCAGCTTCTGCTGGGGCTGGTGTTCTACACCTTCCACGGCGTGCTGCTGACCATGGCGACGGAGGCGCTGCCGGAGGCGCGCGGCACGGCGATGTCGGCCTTCGCCATGGCGCTGTTCTTCGGCCAGGGGGCGGGGTCGCTGGCCTTCGGGCTGGGGCTGTTCCTGCTGGACTATCGCGGCAGCTTCGCCCTGGCGGCGGCGGGGGCGCTGGGGCTGACGCTGTGGGCGAGGCGGGGGATGCGGCGGGAGGCAGTGTCGTAGAGGGGCTCCGCCTCCCGCCAGGGGGGCTTGCCCCTGGGGCGCGAAGTGAGAGAAGGACATAGGGAAAGCGGCGAGAAAGATCGGGAGCGTTGCCCCCGAACCCCCACCGGGGAGGGTACCCCTCCCCGGACCCCGGTGTGAGTCTTCAGACCCGACGTCCGAGTCATCCGGCGATTCCGCCGAGCTTGAAAATGCTCCAGGTCTTTGTCAGGGAGCAAATTACGCCGATCAGGTGATTCCACCTGATCGGAGTTTGCTCTAGCGGGTCCGGGGGGAGGCCTTCATCGCGGCCGGGGTCGGCAGCATGCCGCCAACGGCCATGGCCCCTGCCAGAGGGGCGCTGCCGGCAACGAGCCTGTCCGCCGCCTCCTCGCAGCCGGGCCCGCCTTCGACGAATTCCAGCAGGCACTCCCCATAGCGCTGGGTGAAGCCCGCCTCCGCCCCGCCGCCATGACCGCTCAACCCGGCCGGCCGGTCGAGGAAGAGCAGCGCCTCGGTCCGCGCCGCCAGGCCGCGCAGGATGGCGGCGCGGCCGGCGGGGTCCGGGTCGAACTCATCCCCGGCGAAGGTCACCACCGCCACGCGCGCCGCCGGGCTGCGCGCCGTCGCCACCACCCGGCGGAGATCCTGCAGCGCCCAGGCCCAGGCCGGGCTGCCGCGCGCCCCATGCGCCGCCGGCGCCACCGCCACCACGGCATCGGCCAGCCCGGGCTCGGACAGCGCCTGCAACGCATTCCAGCCGCCACGGGATTGGCCGGCGGCGACCAGCCTCGTGTAGCCGCGCTTCCGCAACTCCCGCAGCGCGGCGCGCAGCCAGCCGGCGGCCGTGTCGGTCTCGTCCGTCATCGGGTCGCGGTCGAAGCGGAACACGTCCCAGCCGGCATTGTTGAAGACCCGGACATGCGGCTGCGGCTGGCTGCCGCGGCTGTCTTGCCCGCCGGCGGCGCGGCCATGCGCCCAGACATAGGCGCCATGGGCCCGCCCCGGCCCTCGCCAGAGGAAGCGGGCATCCGGCAGCAGGGTCCAGCCGGGGCCGGCGGCGAAGACCTCCCCGGGCGGGGTGCCGGGCGCGCGGACATCGCCGTTCCAGACCACCGCCAGGTCCCTGGCATAGATCCTGCATTCCTTCCCGCCCCATTGCGCGCAGATTTGCAGGGCGCGCGCCTCGGTCGCCGCCATATCGGGTTGCGCCGCGGCCCAGCCCCAGCTTCCATCCGGGGCCAGGGCGAAGGCGCGGGGGGTTGCCTGCTGCAGGAAGCGGCGGTAGCCGACACGGCCCTCCGCGGCCAGATGCGGCACCGCCTCGGCGTCCAGCACCGCCGGCGGTGCCTCCGCCCGGGCCGGCCGCAAGGAGAAGGCGGCCAGCAGGGTACCGAGCAGGGCCAGCCCTATCAACCTACGGATGCCGAAGATTTGTATTCGGTATGCCATAGATTTGATGAAACCCGAAGCCGCCGCCCCTTGCAAGCGGAACCATCGCACCCGCCGCCGCTTGCCCCGGCCTGGCCCCGGCGCCATGGTGCGGCCCGGACCAGCCAGGCAATCAAAGGCCCAGACGATGCGCGTGAAGGATGTGAAGAAGGTGGTGCTCGCCTATTCCGGGGGGCTCGACACCAGCGTCATCCTGAAATGGTTGCAGACCACCTACGCTTGCGAGGTGGTCACCTTCACCGCCGATCTCGGCCAGGGCGAGGAACTCGGCCCGGCCCGCGACAAGGCCCTGCTGCTCGGCATCAGGCCCGAGAACATCTTCATTCGTGACCTGCGGGAGGAATTCGTCCGGGACTTCGTCTTCCCGATGTTCCGGATGAATGCCCTTTACGAGGGCCAGTACCTGCTCGGCACTTCCATCGCCCGCCCGCTGATTGCGCAGGAACAGATCCGGATTGCCGAGGAAGTGGGCGCCGACGCCGTCGCCCATGGCGCCACCGGCAAGGGCAACGACCAGGTCCGCTTCGAGATCGGCTACTACGCGCTGAAGCCGGATGTGAAGGTCATCGCCCCCTGGCGGGAATGGGAGCTGACGAGCCGGACGAAGCTCCTGGAATTCGCCGAGGCCAACCAGATCCCGATCGCCAAGGACAAGCGTGGCGAGGCGCCCTTCTCCGTGGACGCCAACCTGCTGCACAGCAGCAGCGAGGGGAAGATCCTGGAGGAGCCCTGGGACGCGCCGGACGAGATGGTCTGGCAGCGCACCATCAGCCCGATGGACGCGCCGGACACCCCGACCGAGATCACCATGGAATTCGAGCGCGGCGACGCCGTCGGCATCAACGGCAAGCGCCTTTCCCCGGCCGCCCTGCTCACCGAGCTGAACGCGCTGGGCAAGGCGAACGGCATCGGCCGCCTCGATCTGGTGGAGAACCGCTTCGTCGGCATGAAGTCCCGCGGCTGCTACGAAACCCCCGGCGGCACCATCCTCCACCAGGCGCACCGCGCCATCGAATCCATCACCCTGGACCGCGAGGCGGCGCATCTGAAGGACTCGCTGATGCCCCGCTATGCGGAGCTGGTCTATAACGGCTTCTGGTTCAGCCCGGAGCGCCGGATGCTGCAGGCCATGGCCGACGAGAGCCAGCGGAGCGTGACCGGCACGGTGCGCATGAAGCTCTACAAGGGCAATGTCATCGTCACCGGCCGGAAGTCGCCCAACAGCCTCTACTCCATGAAGCACGTGACCTTCGAGGAGGATCAGGGCGCCTATGACCAGTTCGATGCCCAGGGCTTCATCAAGCTGAACGCGCTGCGGCTGCGCCTCGGCGCCATGGCGGGGCGGAAGGGCGGCGCGCTGTAGCGCCGCCGGCGCCCCGCATCGCGGCCGCTTGAGGCGCGGCCGCCGGCATGCTCAATACGGCGGGCGACCGACGGGCGGGGCGTGATGCTGGGACGGAGACGAGCGCACCGCACGCCCGGCGCCATGCCGGCCGCCTCCCCCCGCCGGCATAGCTGGCGGGTGAGGCTGCGGCATCTGTATGAGGCGATGACGCCGGAGGCGAAGCGCTTCCGCTACGGGCTGCTGGCGCTCGATGCCGCCAGCCTCGGCTGGATCGTCGCCGCCTCCTTCCAGCCGCGCACGCCGATGGTGCTGGCGGGCGATGTCGCGCTCGGCCTGGTGCTGCTCGGGGAATTCGGGCTGCGCCTTGCCGCCAATGGCAGGCCGGTGCGGGCGTTGCTGCGGCCGCTGGCGGTGGCGGATCTGGTCGCCATCCTTTCCCTGCTGCTGGCGCCGCTGCTCAGCGGCGCGCTCGGCTTCCTCCGCGTGCTCCGCACCTTGCGGCTGCTGCATTCGGTGCGGCTGATCGCCTCGCTGCGTTCCGACCTGCCCTTCTTCCGCAGGAATGAGGAGGCGGCGCTCGCCGCCACGCAGCTCGGCGTCTTCCTCTTCGTCATGACCGGCGTGGTGTTCGAGACGCAGCACCGCAGCAACCCGGCCATCACCAATTACGCCGACGCGCTCTACTTCACCGTCACCACCCTGACGACGACGGGCTTCGGCGACATCACCCTGCCGGGCACCACCGGGCGGCTGCTCTCCGCCGTCATCATGCTGGCCGGGGTCACGCTGTTCCTGCGCCTGGCGCAGACGCTGTTCCGGCCGGCGAAGGTGCGCTTCCCCTGCCCGTCCTGTGGCCTCACGCGGCATGAGCCGGATGCGGTGCACTGCAAGGCCTGCGGCACGATGCTGCAGATCCCCGACGAGGGCGAAGGCTGAAAAACGGGGGCTACCGCTGGCGGCAGCGCCGCCACCCCCGCCGGAGCGGACCTCGCTGCGAGTCCGCAGGTCGAACCGCAAGACTCAGACCGGGGTCCGGGGGGTGGTCCACCCCCCGGCGGGGGTGCAGGGGGCAGCGCCCCCTGCCGGGGCCCGGGGCGGAGCCCCGCTACGCCACCTGCCGCGCCCGCGGCGGCCGCGCCAATTCCAGCCTCTCCTGCGGCAGCCCCTGCGGATACTCCCGCGCCAGCCAGGCGATCAGCTTCTCCCGCATGATGCAGCGCAGGTCGAACATCACCCCTGCATTGGCCGCGCTCATCAGCACCCGCACCTCCATGCTGCGCTCCCGGATATCCGTCACCTGCACGGCGAAAACCCGGCCGTCCCACAGCTTCGTCTCCTCCAGGATGCGCTTCGCCTCGGCGCGGATCGCCTCCACCGGCACGGCGAAATCCACGTAGAGGAAGATGGTGTCGATCAACTGGCTGCTGGTCTTCGTCCAATTGCGGATCGGCCGCTCCATGAAATAGCCCAGCGGCACCACCAGGGAGCGCTGGTCCCAGGTGGTGATGGTAACGAAGGTGGCGGTGATCTCCGTCACATGCCCCCACTCATTCTCCACCAGCACCGCATCGCCCAGGCGGATGGGCTGGGTCAGCGCCAATTGGATGCCGGCGATGAGGTTGGAGACCGCCGGCCGTGCCGCGATACCGGCGACGATGCCGGCGACGCCCGCCGAGGCGAAGAGGCTGAGGCCGACCGCACGGACCGCGGGGATGGCCGTCAGCACCAGCCCCGCCGTAATGGCCAGCCCTGCCGCCACGGCCAGCCGGCGGAACACGGTCAATTGCGTGCGGCGCCGGCGGATCAGCCAATTCGCGTCGGCCCCCGCATCGCCGTCCAGATAGGCATCGAACACCGCCGCCACCTTGCGCGTCAGCGACCAGCCCAGCGCACCGACCAGGGCGAGGGCGGTCAGCCGGTCCGCCGCCGCGAAGAGCGGGCCGGGCAGCTCCACCGCGGGCAGCGCCGCCTGCACCGCCAGCAGCGCGGCGGCGACGGCCAGGGAAGGGCGGCCCTGCGCCAGCACCTGGTGCAGCACCGGCGCCTGGCGGTGCGCCAGCAGCCGGTCCAGCACCGCATGCACCGCTGCCAGGGCGAGCACGGCGAGCAGCGGGGCGATCACGAAAACGAAGACCAGGGAAAGCCAAAGCGGCAATGGCGGCATGGGCACGTCCTTGCGCAGTTGCGAGGGGCCGGCCGGCCCAGGGTGGCGGCCGGCGCGGCGACCTTGCCGGCCGGCAGGGCAGGCGGCGGAAACGGGGCCGCCGGCCCCGGCTCCTCCGCCGGGCGCGGCCGGCACGGAACGTCTCCGCCGGCCCGGCCCGGGACCCCCGGCGCCGGCAGGCCCCCGGACAACGCGCGCAACCCCGCGCCGCCCCCGGCGTTCCGCCGGCAAACCGAAGGAGCGCGCGCCATGGCCAACGACCCGAAGCGCGGTAACGACACCCGCTGGAAGCCCGAGGAGAAGACCCCGGACCCGGAGCACCGCGACGGCAACGGCAAGGCAGCCGGCGAGGCCGAGCCCAAGGGCCGCCCGCATGGCGAGCGGGAAGCGACGGAGACCGCCGCCGGCCGGATCGAGAAGCCGCAACCCTCCCGGCGCCGGTAGCATTCCGGCCCCGGCTGCGGCAGGCTGGCGGCATGTACACCCCGCCCGCCTTCCGGGAGGACCGCCCGGAGATCCTGCACGCCCTGATCCGCGAGGCCCGGCTGGCGCTGCTGGTCTCGAACGGCGCCGGCGGCGTGCCGGACGTCACCCACCTGCCGCTGACGCTGGATGCAGGGCGCGGCGTGCTGATCGGCCACCTGGCGCGCGCCAACCCGCATTGGCGGGCGCTGCGGGAGGCGGGGCGGGCGGTCGCGGTGTTCCGCGGGGCCGAGGGTTATGTCTCGCCCAATTGGTACCCCTCCAAGGCCGAGACCCACAGGGTGGTGCCGACCTGGAATTACGAGGCGGTGCATGCCGAGGGGACGGTCGAGCTCATCGAGGACGCAACGCGGCTGCTCGGCATCGTCAGCGCGCTGACGCGGGAGAAGGAGGCGGCGCAGCCGGCCCCCTGGGCGGTGGCGGATGCGCCGGCGGAATTCGTCGCGGCGCAGCTCAAGGGGATCGTGGGGTTCGAGCTGCGGATCGAGCGGCTGACGGGGAAGCGGAAGCTGAGCCAGAACCGCAGCGCGGCGGATCGCGACGGCGCCATCGCCGGGCTGGCGGGCAGCGAGGACGGAAGGGACAGGGCGGTGGCGGAGGCGATGCGGGAAGTGGCCGAGAGCCGCGCAACCTGAGAGAGGCGCCGGCCCTCGCAAACTCCGCCCGCCAAGGGCCGGCTGGACACGGTGCGCCCACCCCCGTCTGAACCCTTGAGCCTGCCCTTCCCATCGCCCGGCAAACCGGCCACAGACCACGCCATGACCGAGGATCGCTGCCGACTCTACCTCATCACGCCACCGGTGCTGCCGCCTGGCTTCGCGGAGCTGCTGGCGGCGGCGCTGGATGCCGGCGACGTCGCCTGCCTGCAGCTCCGGCTGAAGGACGCGGCGCCGGACGAGATCCGGCGGGCGACCGAAGCGCTGATGCCCATCGCCCAGGCGCGGGAGGTCGCCTTCCTGCTGAACGACAATGCCACCCTGGCCGCCGAGCTCGGCTGCGACGGCGCGCATCTGGGGCAGGAGGATGGCGACCACGCGGCGGCGCGCAGGCTGCTGGAGGGGAAGATCCTCGGCATCACCTGCCATGCCAGCCGGCACCTGGCGATGGTGGCGGGCGAGCTCGGCGCGGATTACGTCGCCTTCGGCGCCTTCTTCCCCACCGGCACGAAGGAGACGCAGCACCGCGCCATGCCCGAAATCCTCGAATGGTGGAGCGAGATGTTCGAGATCCCCTCGGTCGCGATCGGCGGCATCACCGCGCAGAATTGCGCCCCGCTGGTCCGCGCCGGCGCGGATTTCCTGGCGGTGGTCGGCGCTGTCTGGAACCACCCGGAAGGGCCGGCGGCCGGCGTGCGCGCCATGAACGCCGCGATCGCCGCGGCATGAGGCACCCCGCCCTGGTGCCGGAGCTGATGGTGACGGAACTCGCCTGCAGCCTGGCCTTCTGGTGCGGCGCCTGCGGCTTCCGCGTGCTGTTTGACCGGCCGGAGGACGGCTTCGCCTGCCTGGAGCGCGACGGTTCCCGCCTCATGCTGGACGAGCTGCCGAAGGAGAGGCCGCATCGCTGGGCAGTGGCGCCCACCACGCCGCCCTTCGGCCGGCATGTGAATTTCGAGATCGCGGTCGATGACCTCGACCCGATTCTCGCCGCTCTGGCCGCGGCCGGCCACCCGCTCTTCATGCCGCCGGAGGTGAAGCGCTACCGCGTCGGCGAGGGCGCGGTCACGGTGCGGCAATTCCTGGTGCAGGATCCGGACGGCTATCTGCTGCGCTTCTCCCAGGCCCTGGCCGGGCCCGGGGCCGGCTGACCGCCGCGCCGGCGGTCATTCGGGCCGCGGCCGCCGCCGCGGCGCCGGGTGCAGGAAGCCGTTGCCGGCCCGCCAGCAGCGCCACAGCTCCTCCGCATAGGGCAGCAGCTCCAGCAGCAGGATCGAGAGCAGGATGCCGCCGACATAGAGCGTCGGCAGCGGCGGCTCCTTCCACCGCAGCGTCCAGTCGGCGCGCGCCTCGCCCAGGCCGAACAGCGCCAGCGCCTGGTCCCAGTGCAGGGTGACGACGGCGATGATCGCCATCAGCGGCACCAGCTCGAGGAAGCTGTGCACATGCTGCTCGATGAAATTCACCTCCCGCCGCGGCGTGGCGTAGCTGACATCCCACAGCGCCACCGCCTCATGCGCCAGGAAGGCAAGCAGCATGACGGCGATGAGCAGGGCGTTCACCTGCAGGAACAGCCCCGCCACCACCGGCACGCCGGCGATCCCCAGCATGGCGATATGCATCAGCGATTCCTTCGCGCCGGTGGTGGTGGCGATGTGGGTCGCGCGGTGGCAGAGCCAATCCGCCACCCCCGCCGCCAGCCAGAGCGGCAGGATGAACCAGAGCAGGATGGCTTCCATGGGGCCTTGCATCCGGCGGCAACGGCAGGGCGGCGGGGCGGTTGCGGCGGGGCACTGCCCGCCCCGGATGGGCGGCGGGCGGGGGGGGTGTAGGGGGCATCGCGGGATTTCGCCTGCCTGCCCGGCGGCGGCCGCATGCCCGGCCGCCTGGCCCGGCGGAAGGTTGCCGCATGCCGCGACGGCCGTCGCGCCCTGGCCGAAGGCTGCCGCCGCCGTTACGGGCGCCGCACCCTTGCCGATGGTTGCTGCACGCCGGTCGTCCCGCCGCGGCGGAAGGCTGCCCTACGCAGCCCGGCCGCAACGCCTTGCCGCGGCTGCCGCAGGCCGCCGGCCGCCCCGCCGAGCCCCCGCGCCGCGGCCGGAAAGCCGGCACGGTTGCGGAAGGCCGCAGCAGGCCGCTGAACCCCGGCCCTGCCCTGCCGTTCTCCCGCCCACCGGCAGGAGGAAGCCATGGCCAACGCGCAACGCCTGGAACGCGGCGAGATTCCGGATCACGCGCCAGTGGTCGGCAGCGATGGCCGCCCGGTCGGCATGGTGGACCGGGTGGAGGGCGAATATCTCAAGCTGATGCGCGGCGAGGCGGGGGAGCATCGCTGGCTGCCCCGCTCCACCGTGGCGGGGCTGGAAGGCGGGCTGGTGCGGCTTTCCCTGCCCGCCCTCCAGGCCCCGGCGGCGATGCTGGGGGAGGCCGAGGTGGCTGGCCGCCTCGCCTCCGACCCCGATGCCGGTCCCGCCTTCGGCCGGCCGGAGGACGACGCGCCGCATGGCAGCCGGGCGCATGCCCATGGCGGGCCGAAGGGCAAGCGGCAGCATGGGCAGTCCGGCTCCGTCAGCGGCAATCGCGGCGGGCCGCCGGGGCAGACCTCCTTCGGGGTGAGTCCCAACCGGAAATAGGCCACGGGCGGCGGCGCCCCGGAGACCGGCTGAGGCCCGTGCAGCCGGGGCCGGTCACGGCAGCGCCGGCAGCCAGAGCACGTCCTCGATCCGCCGGGCCCCGCTGGCGAGCATCGCGAGCCGGTCGAAGCCCAGGGCGATGCCGCTGCCCGCCGGCATGCCGTGTTCCAGCGCGGCGAGGAAATCCTCGTCCACCTCCCAGCCTTCGCTCCCGTAGCGGGCGCGGCGTTCCGCCACATCGGCGGTGAAGCGGGCGCGCTGCTCCACCGGGTCGGTCAGCTCGTCGAAGGCGTTGGCCAGCTCGATCCCGGCGACGAAGAGCTCGAAGCGCAGCGCGGCGCGGGGGTCGGCGGGGTCGCGCCGGGCCAGCGCCGCCTGGGGCGTCGGCCAATGGGTGAGGAAAGTGGCGCGGCCGCGGCCGAGCTGCGGCTCGATGCGTTCCAGCAGCAGGCGGAAGAAGAGGTCCTCCCAGCCCTCATCCTCCCGCGGCGTCACGCCGATGGCGGCGGCCGCCGCGCGCAGCTTCGCCGCATCGCCCTCGGTGGCGAGGATGTCGAGGCCGCCGCACCAGCGGGCGAAGGCCGCCTGCATGGTCAGCCGCTCGAAGGGCAGGGTCAGGTCGCATGCCACGCCTGCATGGCTGACCAGGGGCGGGGCGACGGCGCGGAGATAGGCCTCCACCTGGTCCATCAGGCCGGCGAGGCCGAGGCCGGGGGCATACCATTCCAGC
Source organism: Siccirubricoccus phaeus (assembly GCF_008360935.1). Taxonomy (GTDB): domain Bacteria; phylum Pseudomonadota; class Alphaproteobacteria; order Acetobacterales; family Acetobacteraceae; genus Siccirubricoccus; species Siccirubricoccus phaeus. Next base: position 94,552 of record NZ_SRXO01000016.1, on the reverse strand, counting down.
ATGGTGAATTCCGGGGCGTGGCGCGGGCTCGCCTCGCCGTTCCGCCAGACCCGGGCGAGTTCGAAGATCGGCCCGGCCCCTGCCACCAGCAACCGCTTCAGGGCAAGTTCGGGCGAGGTGCGGAGCCAGAGGACCCGCCTTTCCCCCTGGCCGAGATGGGGCACGTATTCGCTGCGGAAGGCATGCAGATGCACCTCCATCCCCGGCACGGGGACGAGGCAGGGGGTCTCCACCTCGGTGAAGCCCCGGGCGGCGAAGAAGGCGCGGGTGGCGGCGGTCAGCGCCGCCCGGCGGTGGAGGAAAGGCAGCCGGGCAGCGAGGCGTTCCGGATGCCAGGGTGGGGAGAGGGGTGGGGATGCGGGCATTGCGTCGGGGGACCTGAGGGACTAGCTGCCCGGGACCATGCCCGATGGCCTCCCCTCCCGCCCAGCCCAGGACGCGCCGGACCTTGCCCGGGCGGCTTCCGCCCTGACGGCAGCGGGCGGGCGCCGGCCGGCCCGCACCCTCCGCAGCGCCGGGGAGCTGATCGCGGCCGGGCTGCTGCCGGAGGCGGCGCGGGCTGGGGTGGCGGCGGTGGCGGAACGCTACGCCATCGCCGTGACGCCGGAGATGGCGAGGCTGATGGACCCCGCCGACCCGGCGGACCCGATCGCCCGGCAATACCTCCCCGACCCGGCGGAGCTGATCACCGCCCCGCATGAGCTGGAAGACCCGACGGCGGATGCGCCCTTCACCCCGGTGAAGGGGGTGGTGCATCGCTACCCGGACCGGGCGCTGCTGAAGCCGCTGCTGGCCTGCCCGGTCTATTGCCGCTTCTGCTTCCGGCGGGAGGCGGTGGGGCCGGATGGCGGGCTGCTGAGCGAGGCGGAGCTGGAGGCGGCGCTCGCCTGGTTCGCCGCGACGCCGCAGGTGCGGGAGGTGGTGCTGACCGGCGGCGACCCGCTGATGCTCTCGCCCCGGCGGCTGGGGGAGGTGCTGCGGCGGCTGGCGGCGATCCCGCATATCGAGATCCTGCGCATCCACAGCCGGGTGCCGGTGGCGGCGCCCCGGCTGGTGACGGCGGCGCTGGCCGAGGCGCTGGCGGTGGAGGCGCCGCTCTATCTCTGCGTCCATGCCAACCATGCGCGGGAATTCGCCCCGGCGGCCCAGGCGGCGCTGCGGCGGCTGCATGGCGCGGGGGCGGTGCTGCTGGGGCAGAGCGTGCTGCTGCGCGGGGTGAATGACAGCGAGGCGGCGCTGGAAGGGCTGTTCCGGGCCATGCTGCGGGCACGAGTAAAACCCTATTACCTGCACCAGCTGGACCCGGCGCCGGGGACGGCCCGCTTCCATGTGCCGGAGGCGGAGGGGCTGGCGCTGCTGCGGCGGCTGCGTGGGCGGGTGACCGGGCTGGCCTGGCCGACCTATGTGCGGGAGACGCCGGGGGGCGGGGGGAAAGTGCCCATTCTCCTGGACTCCGGGACGGGCGACGCCATATGGTCATCCCAGATGACCATGGAAAGGCTCCGATGACCGCCGACGCCCCCATCATCGCCGCCGCCGAGTTCAAGGCTACCTGCCTGGAGCTGCTGGACCGCACCGCGGCCGGGGAATGGGATCGGCTGGAGATCACCAAGCGCGGCAAGGTCGTCGCCCTGCTGGTCCCGCCGCCCGCCCCGGCGGAGGCCCTGGCCGGGCTGCATGGCTGCCTGCGCGGCATGGCGGTGATCCCGCCCGGGCTGGACCTGACCGCCCCGGCCTCGGAGGGCGAGGCGCCCTTCCTCGCCGAGGAGGGCCGGCTGCACGGGTGAGCGAGGGCGCTCCCCGGGGCCTCCTGCTCGACACCTGCGCGGCGATCTGGCTGGCGAATGGCGACAGGCTGGCCCCGGCGGCGCTGCAGGCCATCCTGGCGGCCGGGGCGGGGGAGGGCATCTTCGTCTCCCCGGTCTCGGCCTGGGAGGTGGGGATGCTGGCTCGCCCCCGGTCCAACCGCCCGGCCATCGACTTCCTGCCCGATCCGCAGACCTGGTTCGCCAGGCTGATGGCGGCGCCCGGGCTCCGCCCGGCACCGCTGACGCCGGGCATCGCCATCGGCGCCTCCTTCCTGCCGGGAGAGGTGCATGGCGATCCGGGCGATAGGCTGATCATCGCCACCGCCCGGGACCGCGGCCTGCCGGTGGTGACGCGGGACCGCGCCATCCTGGCCTATGGCGCGGCCGGACATGTGCGGGTGGTGGAATGCTAGAGCAGATCGCCGGAGGGCGGCATCGCCCGGAGGCGTGAATCTGCTCTACAATCATAAGCTAGAGCGGTTTCGCGCTGCACAGTCAGCGTGAAACCGCTCTAGTGTCCCGCTTGTCCGCTGCGTTCGCCGGAAATCCAGCGAACTTCGCGGGCAGGATGCTAGATTTCCCATGACCCCGCTGCGCGGCGCCGCGGGACCCTGGAAGCGCTGCATTCCCCAGGCATCGCACAGCCTGCCGCGGCAAAGCCGCGTCAGGGCACCAGCCAGCGCCGGCCGCCGCTGGCGCAACAGCTATTCCGGCGCGCCGGGCGTGACCAGGCGGGGCAGGGGCTGGAAGGTCAGGCCCTCATACAGCTCGACCAGGGGCAGCTCGATGCCCAGCGCCGGGATCGCGACCAGTGCCGCCAGCCCGGCAAAGGGCTCGGACGCCCAATGCCCGTCCTCGCCCCGGCTGTGCAGGCGCAGCCGGGGCTGGTCGGTGTCGATCATCAGGATGTGGCGAAGGCCGGGGACGGAACGGTATTCCTCCAGCTTCTCCGTCTGGTCGAAATCCATGGTCGAGGGGGAGAGCACCTCGGCCACCAGCATGGGTTCGGCCGCCGCCCGGGCATTGTCCGCATAGGGGCCGCAATCCACCACCGCATCCGGATAGCGGATGTTGCGGTTGGGGATGCGCACCGCGACATCCATCGTGTAGGGCTGGCAGGCTCCGCCCCGCGGCCTGGACCGCAACGCCGCCGAGAGGTTGCCGATGATGCGGTTGTGCCGCAGCGTGGCCCCTACCATCGCCCTGGGCCGCCCGTCCACCAGCTCATGCCGCCGCTCCTGCCGGGCGAGCCAGGCAAAGAATTCCGCCTCGGTCATCGGGCGATGCGCGGCGGAGGGCGGGGAGAGGGAAGCGGACATGCCTGCCCAATATAGCATCACCCGTGGCCCGGGAGAACGCCGCCCCCTTCCCTCCCGCCATCTTCCCGCCTAAACCCCCGCCACCCGCGCCCATCCGGGCGCCCGCTCATTCCCAACCTCCCGGACAGGTCGCCCACCCATGGCAAAGATGCAGGCCAACCAGATGCGTGCCGGCATGGTCATCGAGTTCGAAGGCCAGCGCTACACCATCCTCAAGCAGAACATCATGATCCCCGGGAAGGGCGCCGCCGTCATCCAGGTGGAAATGCGCAACGTGAAGACCGGCGCGAAGAAGGACCAGCGCTGGCGCACCGCGGATACGGTGGAGCGGCTGGAGACGGCCGACGAAGAGTTCACCTTCTCCTACGCCGAGGGCGATCAGCTCGTCCTCATGCATCCGGAGACCTATGAGCAGACGCATGTCACCAAGGACATCCTGGGGGACCGCCTGCCCTTCCTGGTCGAGGGCATGACCGTCAATGTCCGCCTCATCGAGGGCGAGCCGGTGGCGATGTCCCTGCCGGAATCCGTGGTGCTGGAGGTGGTGGAGGCCGATCCGGTGGTGAAGGGGCAGACCGCCACCTCCTCCTACAAGCCGGCCGTGCTCTCCAACGGCGTGAAGACCATGGTCCCGCCCTTCGTCACCGCCGGCGAGAAGATCGTGGTGAAGACGGAAGACGCCAGCTACGTGGAACGGGCGAAGTAAGCTCCCCACGAAGCCGCTGCGCGGCTCTGCGGGGGCCCCGGGAGTCGCTGCCTTCCCGGGGCCTCCCATAGCCTGAAGCGGCAAGGCCGCTTCAGGGCAACAGGCAGTGCCAGGTCCGGCCGCGCGTGCCAGGGCCTTGCCGGCCGCCCCTGCCCCCGCCCGGCTCCTGGCGGGAGGCCGGCCGCCTCCCCTCGCCTCGCGCGCCCATCCTCGCCGGCCGCACGGAGTCCCCGCCCATGGCCCCCTCCCCCCGTCTCTCCCCCGCCCTCAACGTCGTCGTCGCCGCCGTGCAGAAGGTCGGCCGCCGCCTGCTGCGCGATTTCGGAGAGGTCGAGCAGCTCCAGGTCTCGCCCAAGGGGCCGGGGGATTTCGTCTCCCAGGCCGATCTGCGGGCGGAGGAATCGCTCCGCGCCGAACTCTCCCGCGCCCGCCCGAACTTCGCCTTCCTGATGGAGGAAAGCGGCAGCCATGGCGCCGAGGATTGGGAATGGCGCTGGGTGGTGGACCCGCTGGACGGCACCACCAATTTCCTGCACGGCATCCCGCACTGGGCCATCTCCGTCGGCATCGAGAAGCGGATCGACGCGGAGAAGACGGAGATCGTCGCCGGCGTCATCTACAACCCCGCCTCGGACGAGATGTTCTGGGCGGAGAAGGGCGTCGGCGCCTTCCTGAACGACCGGCGGCTGCGCGTTTCCGGCCGGAAGGAGCTGCAGCAGGCGGTCTTCGCCACCGGCATCCCCTTCGCCGGCGTGCCGCGCAAGGCGGAGTTCAGCCAGATCCTGGCGCGCATCATGCCGCAGGTGGCGGGGGTGCGGCGCTTCGGCGCGGCGGCGCTGGATCTCGCCTGGGTCGCGGCGGGGCGGTACGAGGGCTATTGGGAGCTCGGCCTCAAGAAGTGGGACATGGCGGCCGGGCTGATCATGGTGAAGGAAGCCGGGGGGTTCGTGACCGACCCCGAGGGCGGCGACCCCTATGCGGAAGGCAATGTCGTCGCCGGCAACCAGGCGCTGCACGGCAAGCTGCGGGAGGTGGTGGTGGAAGGGATCGCCGCCGTCGCCAGCGCCCGGGCGCGGGCTTCGGAGTAGACCGGGGCCTCCGCCCCGAACCCCCACCAGGGCGCTGCCCATTGGCGGCAGTGACCCCTCCCCCGACTCCGGTCCGCTGAACCGCAAACCCACACCGGGGTCCGGGGGGTGGTCCACCCCCCGGCGGGGGTGCAGGGGGCAGCGCCCCCTGCCGGGGCAAGGGGGCAAAGCCCCCCGCCGCAACGCGCCGTCACCCGCCAACGCATTGCCGCGACGCGGCCGGACGGCCTAGTTTCGCCCCGTGACCCAGCCCCTTTGCCGCGCCCTGCTGCTTGCCCTGCTGATCCTGCCGCTGCCGGCGGCGGCGGAGGACGGGCCCGTGCCGCCGGAACCGGCGCTGGCCCCGCCCACCCCCGCCCGATTGCCGGACCGCCCGGCGCCGGCCCGCGGCCTGTCCCCCGCCACCGTCCCGGCGCTGGCCCTGCCGCCCGGGATGGAGGCCCTGCCCAGCGGCGCCTGGCGCCTGCGCTTCCCCACCGGCGCGGCGGAGGTGCCGGAGGCCGCCGCCCCCGCTTTGGCGGAGCTCGGCCGTCGCCTGGCCGCCGGGCCGCCGGGGCGCGTCACCATCCTGGCCCAGGCCAGCGGGCCGGAGGATGTCTCCACCGCCCGCCGCCTCAGCCTGGCCCGCGGCTTCGCGGTGAAGCAGGCGCTGGCGGAAGGCGGGCTGCCGCCGACGCGAATCGATATCCGCCCGATGGGCCGCACGGCCGATGGGCTGGACAGTGCCGATATCCAGCCGCCGCCCAGCCGGGGGACGCCAGGGGGGACGCCAGGGGGGACGACAGACCGCAGATGACACCGCCGCTCCGCTTCCTCTGGCGCATGCTGGGCTTCCTCGCCGTGGTCGGCGGCGTCGTCGTGCTGCTGGCGCCGATGCTGATGCATGCCTTCGTCAGCAACCCCATCCTCAACAGCCTGATCCTCGCCGTCATCCTGCTCGGCATCGCCTGGAATCTCCGCCAGGTGCTGGTGCTGCGGCCGGAGGTGGACTGGCTGGAGAATTTCCGCCAGCCGAAGCTCGGCGCCCCCGCCCAGGCGCTGCCGCGGCTGCTGGGGCCGATGGCCAGCATGTTCGCCGCCCGCCGCTCGGACCGGCTGTCGCTGTCCGCCGGCGCCATGCGCACGCTGCTGGACGGCATCGGCTCCCGCCTCGACGAGTCGCGGGAGCTCTCGCGCTACATGACCGGGCTGCTGATCTTCCTCGGCCTGCTCGGCACCTTCTGGGGGCTGCTGCTGACCATCGGCTCGGTCTCGGACGTCATTGCTGACATGTCGGTGGGCTCGGGCGATGTGAACCAGCTCTTCAACCAGTTGAAGACCGGGCTGGCGCAGCCGCTGCGGGGGATGAGCACGGCCTTCTCCGCCTCCATGCTGGGTCTTTCGGGGGCGCTGGTGCTGGGCTTCCTCGATCTCACCGCGGGCCAGGCGCAGAACCGCTTCTTCAATGAGCTGGAGGAGTGGCTGGCAGGGATTACGCGCCTTTCCTCCGGCGTGCTGGGCGATGCGGGCGGCGAGGGCGGCAGCGTCCCCGCTTACGTCCAGGCGCTGCTGGAGCAGACGGCGGAGAATCTGGAAGGGCTGCAGCGCATCCTGGCCCGCGGCGAGGAAGGCCGGGCCCAGACCAGCCAGGCGATGATGACGCTCACCGAGCGGCTTTCCACCCTGACCGACCAGATGCGTACCGGCCAGAGCCTGATGCTGCGTGTCGCGGAGCAGCAGGCCGCTCTCGGCCCCGTGCTGTCGCGCCTGGCCGATGCCGGTTCGCAGCCGGCGATCGACGACCAGACCCGCGGCCATCTGCGCAATGCGGAGCTGTATCTGGCCCGCCTGCTGGAGGAGGTCTCGCAGGGCCGCGCCCAGAGCACGGCCGAGCTGCGCAGCGAGATTAAGCTGGTTGCCCGCACCATCGCGGCGCTGTCCGAGGAGGCGCCGCGGTGACCCGGCGGATGCAAGGGTGCCAAGGGCCTTGCGGCCTTGGGGGGACCCCATCGGCAATGCTGCACATTCTCGATGGAAGCCCCTGGCGGGGGAGCTCGAGGGGGCAAGGCCCCCTCGAAATACCATGGCCCTGAGCGGCGCCCGGCGCCGCCGCGATGGCGGCGGGTTGGAGGCCTGGCCCGGCTATGTGGATGCGCTCTCGACGCTCCTCATGGTCATCATTTTCGTCCTCATGGTGTTCGTCCTGGCCCAGGGCTTCCTCTCGGTTGCGTTGTCCTCCCGCGACCGCGCCCTGGACCGGCTGAACCGCCAGGTCTCCGAGCTGGCCGAGATGCTGGCGCTGGAGCGTGGCCAGGCGGGCGAGTTGCGCAACGCCCTGTCCCGCACCGCCGAGGAATTGCGCGTCGCGGCCGCGGCGCGGGATGCGCTTTCCGCCCAACTGCGCGAGACGCGGGAGGAGCGCGAGCGGCTGATGGCCGACCGCGACGCCGCCCGCGCCGACCGCGACCGGCTGACCGCCCGCATCACCGATCTCGATCTCTCGGCGCGCGGCAGCGGGGAGCGGATCGCCGCGCTGGAAGCCCAGCTGGCGGAGGCCCTGCGCCGCGCCGAGGCCGCCGGCGGCGATGCCGCGCAGACCGTGCGCCGCCTGACGGAGACCGGCCGCAACCTCGCCGCCGAGCGCGCCGCCCGCCAGCAGGCCGAGACGCAGCTCGCCGAGGCGCGCGGCGCGGTGGAGACGGCGCGGCGGGAGCTGGCCAACCTCCACCAGTCGCTGGCCGAGGCGCAGGCGCAATTGGAAAGCACCCGCCAGCAGGTGGCGGCGATGCGGGCGGAGATGGCGGCGCTCGATCGCCAGGTGCAGGCGGACCGCGCCACCATCGAGACGCGGCTGGCCGATATTGCCCGGCTCTCCGAGCAGATCCGCGCCCTCTCCGCCATGCGGGACCAGTTGGAGCGCCAGGCGGCGGAGGCGGCGCGGCGCGCCGGCGACGAGGCGCAGCGGCGCAGCACCGCCGAAGCCACGGCCGGCAGCGAGGCGGAAGCCCGCGCCGCCGCCGAACGCGCCGCGGCGGCCGAAGGCGAGCGCCGCCGCGCCGCCGAGACCATCGCCCAGGACGAAGCCCAGCGCCGCCAGGCGGCGGAACGCGCCGGCGCCGAGCAGACCCGCCTGGCGGAAAGCGCCCGCGCCCAGGTGGCGCTGCTGACCCGTCAGCTCGAGGAGCTACGCAACCAGCTCGCCCGGGTGGCGGCGGCGCTGGATGCCGCGGAAGCCTCCGGCCGGGACAAGGATGCGCAGATCGCCTCGCTGGGCCTGCGGCTGAACGCGGCGCTGGCGGCGCGCGTGGAGGAGCTGCAGCGCTACCGCAGCGACTTCTTCGGAAGGCTGCGGGACGTGCTGGGGGACCGGCCGGAGGTGCGGATCGTCGGCGACCGCTTCGTCTTCCAGTCCGAGGTGCTGTTCCCGCCCGCCTCGGCGGAGCTGTCGCCGAGCGGGCAGCAGCAGATCCGCGAGATCGCGCGGGTGCTGCAGGAGATCGCCTCCCGCATCCCGCCCGATGTGAACTGGCTGCTGCGGGTGGACGGGCATGCGGACCGCCAGCCGCTGCGGCCCGGGGCGCGGTTTGCCTCCAACTGGGAGCTGTCGGCGGCGCGGGCGATCGCGGTCTCGCAATTGCTGATGGCGGAAGGGCTGGCGCCGAACCGAGTGGCGGCGACGGCCTTCGGCGACAACCAGCCGCTGGACACCGGGGATTCACCGGAAGCGCTGGCGCGGAACCGGCGGATCGAATTGCGGCTGACGGATCGCTGAGCGCGGCCGGCAAGGCCGGGCGGAGCGAAGCCCGCCCCCCCTATCCCCTTGTTTTCCCGGCCCCTACCGCCCTTCTCGTTGACATTGCGATGACCAGCGGTTAGGCCCCGCCCCCTGTCATCCGTTGGAAACCTGCCATGGCCCTTGCCTTCGTCTTTCCCGGCCAGGGCAGCCAGGCCCCCGGCATGGGCCGCGACCTGGCCGCCGCCTTCCCCGCCGCCCGCGAGGTCTTCGAGGAAGTGGACGAGGCCCTCAGGCAGAAGCTCTCGAAGCTGATGTTCGAGGGCCCGGCCGAGGAGCTGACCCTCACCGCCAACGCCCAGCCGGCGCTGATGGCCCATTCCATCGCGGTGCTGCGGGTGCTGGAGCAGGAGGGCGGCTTCGACCTCGCCGCCCGGGTCGCCCTCGTCGCCGGCCATTCGCTGGGCGAGTACAGCGCGCTGACCGCCGCCCGCGCCTTCGACCTTTCCACCGCCGCCCGGCTGCTGCGCCTGCGCGGGGAGGCGATGCAGAAGGCGACGCCGCCCGGCACCGGCGCCATGGCCGCCCTGCTGGGCGCCGAGCTGGACCAGGCCCGGGCGCTCTGCGCCGCCGCCGCCACGGACCCGGAGACGGGCAAGGCGGAGGTGGTGGAGGTCGCCAACGACAATGGCGGCGGCCAGGTGGTGATCTCCGGCGCGAAGGCGGCGGTGGACCGCGCCGTCGCCGCCGCCCCCGCCGCCGGCATCAAGCGGGCCCTGCCGCTGCCGGTCTCCGCCCCCTTCCATTGTGCCCTCATGGCCCCGGCCGCGGCGGCGATGGGCGAGGCGCTGGAGCGCGCCGCGGTGAACCCGCCGGTGGTGCCGGTGGTCGCCAATGTCACGGCCGCCAAGGCCGCGGACCCGGATGAGATCCGCGACCTGCTGGTGCGCCAGGTGACCGCCACGGTGCGCTGGCGGGACTGCATCGCCGCCATGGCCGCCATGGGCTGCGACCGCTTCGCCGAGCTCGGCGCCGGCCGCGTGCTGACCGGGCTGATGAAGCGCAACGCGCCGGAGGCGACCGCCCTGGCCATCGGCACGCCCGCCGAAGTCGAGGCCTTCCTGAAGAGCCTCTGATGTCCTGAGTCCGGGGTCCTGCGACTTCGGACTCGGGAGACTGGCTTTTGTTTTCAGCGGCGTGCTTGTCCGCTTCGTTCGTTGGAATCGAGCGAACGGAGCGGGCAGGACGCCGGAGCGGGATCGGTCGAGCTTCACCCGTCCCGCTTCAGGTCATGGTCCGGTCGCGTGATTGACGGCTTCGGTCGATTCGACCTCAGCCGATCACGCTCAGGCCGCCTGCCCGCGGCGCCCACCGGCTTCGGCACCGGCAGCTGGCCGCAGACGCAGGGTCCGCGGGGCGCCAGGTGGCGCGGGCGGCCGGCGCCTGCGAAACCCGCCCTGGCGTCATGATCCTGTGGCGAGGCCACGGGATCATGCCCCAGGCTTTTGTCTGGTCGCGCGAGTCGCGCGATCCCGCCCTGGAAGGTTCGGCCATGTTTCGTCTCGATGGAAAAACTGCCCTCGTCACCGGCGCCACGGGGGGGATCGGCGCCGCGGTGGCGCGGGCGCTGCACGCCCAGGGCGCCGCGGTGGCGCTGACCGGCCGCCGCGCGGCGGAGCTGGAGGCGCTGGCCGCCGAGCTGGGCGCCAAGGGGGAGGCGCCCGTGCTGGTGGCGCCCGCCGACCTGGCCGACCCCGCCGCCCCGGCGGCGCTGGTGGAGGCCGTGGAGGGCAAGCTCGGCGGCCTGGACATATTGGTGAACAATGCCGGCTTCACCCGCGACATGCTGGCGCTGCGCATGGGCGATGCCGATTGGAACGCGGTGCTGGAGGTGGACCTGACCGCCCCCTTCCGCCTGGCCCGCGCCGCGCTGCGCGGCATGATGAAGAAGCGCTGGGGGCGGATCGTCTCCATCGCCTCCATCGTCGGCGTCACCGGCAATGCCGGCCAGGCGAATTACGCCGCCGCCAAGGCCGGGCTGATCGGCATGAGCAAATCCCTGGCGCAGGAGGTGGCGACCCGCAATGTGACGGTGAATGTCGTCGCACCGGGCTTCGTGCAGACGGCGATGACGGATGTGCTGGGGGACCAGGTGCGCGCCCGGCTGCTGGAGCGCATCCCGGCCGGCCGGATGGGCGCGCCGGAGGATATCGCCGGCGCCGTGGTGTATCTGGCCAGCAGCGAGGCCGGCTGGGTGACCGGCCAGACCCTGCATGTGAATGGCGGCATGGCGATGATCTGAAGCCTGCCGGGGCGCCCTGGCCCAGGCGTGGCGCCGTCGCCCCTCCCGCCCTGCGGGGCAAGGCTGGGGGTGGGGGTGCAGGCAGCACGTGGCAGCGCCGGGATGCGGCGCCCTGATCTCGCGGAAGCGCCGGGATGCGGCGCCCCCCGACCTTCACGCAAGCACCGGAGGTGCGGCGCCCCCAGCCTCGCGCAAACGCCTGAGATGCGGCGCACAACCTCGCAGCCTTCCCGTTACCGGCTCCCCCCAACGCCATGGTGGCGCGGCGGCGTCCCGCTGCGCCATAGTTGGCGGCGGTGCGGGCCCGCTCCGGCTCCGGCCGCTTTGCCGCACGGCTTTATGTCCCCCTGGCCCGCAACTCCTGCGCCAGGGCGCCGCTGAACCCTTTGCAGCAATGGGGTGTCACGTGGAACGGCTCTGGCGATGGTCTCTTTCTCGCATCCCCGGCCTGGACCAGGGGGAGGAGGCGCCCTGGGCGCTGTTGCTGGCCGGTTCCGCCTGCGCTCCGCTGGCAGTGCTGCTGCAGGGCGGGGATGGGCAGACGGCGATCCTCGCCGGCCTGGCCTGCCTCGCCTCCCCCTGCCTCGCCATTGAGATGATGCTGGGCATGGCCCGGCTCGGCCTGGCCATGGCGCCCGGCGACCGGCGGTAGCCGGGACGGCTTCCCCCGCCCGGGCCGGGCGGGTCGCCGGAGGGCGGGGCCAGGCAGCGTGAACCGCGCGCCGGAGCGGGCCCGGCTGAGCTTCGCTCACCCGTCCCTCCCCTCAATTGTTTGGCCACTAAACCGTTTCGGTCTCCTCGACCACAGCCGATCACGCTCTGGGGCACCGGCTGGACGACGATCCGCGCTTCTGCCGGTGTGGATGATGGTCTAGGTTGGTCGTCCGTCCGTCGAATACAGGGAGGATCCGCCATGCCCGATGGTGCCCAGAAGCCGCCCCGCAAGCGCCTGCTCGCGGATGAACCCTCGCCCGCTTCCATCTTCCTCGACGTGCCGAACATGCCGTGGGAGGAGACCAAATTCCCCGGCATCAAATGCAAGACGCTCTGCACGGACCCGAGCGGCCTGGCGACGCTGCTGCTGGAGCTGGCACCCGGTGCGGTGGTGCCGCTGCATGAGCACACCGCCATCGAGCAGACCTATGTGCTGCGCGGGCATTTCCTGGACGAGGAAGGGGAGTGCCTGGAGGGGCAGTTCGTCTGGCGCCCGGCGGGGAATACCCATGTCGCCTGGGCCGGGCCGGAGGGGGCGACCATTCTCAGCATCTTCCTGCGGCCCAATATCTTCGCGGATGGACGGAAGTTCTTCACCGAAGAGGGTTGAACCGAGAGGGGCTCTGCCCCTCTCGGGCTCTCCCCGCCAAAGGCCGAAGGGCCTTTGGAAACCGTGAGTCTTTGGCGCGACGGTCGAGACGGCCAAACTCCAGGGCCCAAGGCGCCCTTCGGCCCTTTGCGAGGAGGGTTGGACGCGCTGCGTCCAACGAGGGGAGCAGAGCTCCCCCTCAGTCACAGCAGCGCCAATTGCCGCGGCCCCGCCTCCGCCGGCGGCGCGAACAGGCTGCAATCCAGCCCCTGCCCCCCGACCCCGGCCTTGTTCATCCCGAGCCTGGTGATGGCCACCTTGAACCGGTTGGCCAGCATGTCCGCATAGATGCCCGTCCCGGTCTGCCGCTGGCCGAAGCGGCTGTCATACATCCGCCCGCCCCGCGTCTCCCGCACCAGCGCCAGGATGCGCGCCGCCCGGTCCGGGAAATGCGCCCGCGCCCATTCCTCGAAGAGCTGCCTTATCTCCAGCGGCAGCCGCAGCAGCACATAGCCCGCCCGCTGCGCCCCCGCCGCGGCGCTGGCCGAGAGGATGCGCTCCAGCTCCGCATCGTTCAGCCCGGGGATCATCGGCGCCGCCAGCACCCCCGCCGGCACCCCCGCCGCGTTGAGCTGCCGGATCGCCTCCAGCCGCCGGCCGGGCGTCGCCGCCCGCGGCTCCATCTTCCGCGCCAGCGCCGCATCCAGCGTGGTGACGGAGACGCAGACATGCACCAGCCGCCGCGCCGCCATCCGCTGCAGGATGTCCAGGTCCCGCAGCACCCCGGCGGATTTCGTCACGATCGTCACCGGGTGGCTGAAGCGGTCCAGCACCTCCAGCACCTGGCGGGTGATCAGCAGGGTGCGCTCCACCGGCTGGTAGGGGTCGGTATTGGCGCCCAGCGCCACCGGCCTCGCCTGGTAGCCCGGCTTCCGCAGCTCCTTCTCCAGCAGCGCCGGCAGGTCCGGCTTGAAAAGCAGCTTCGTCTCGAAATCCAGCCCCGGCGAATAGCCGACATAGGCATGGCTCGGCCGGGCGTAGCAATAGACGCAGCCATGCTCGCAGCCCCGGTAGGGGTTCAGCGACCGGTCGAAGCCGATATCCGGGCTGTCATTCCAGGCCATGGCGCTGCGCGACTTCTCGCGGATCAGCGTCGTCGGCAGCGGCGGCAGGTCGGCCAGCGCCTCGAGGCTGCCCCAGCCATCGTCGAAGGCTTCCCGCGCCGTGCTTTCGAAGCGCACGGCGGGGTTGGAGAGCGCGCCGCGGCCCTTGCGCGGCAGGCCCGGGCCAGGGGAAACAGCAAGCCCGTCCGGCATGGTCCTGTTCCTTGTCCGTTCCCCCCAACCCTGCCGTGGATGCGGTTGTGCTGTCAAGAACATCAAGCGAACTATTGGTTAAGACTGCCCTGGAACAAAGCCTGACCATCGTCCTTCCCACGCGGAACGCCGCCAGGCTTCTGGCCGCGACAATCCACAACCTTCGCGGGCAATGTCATGAAATGATCATCACCGATGGCGGTAGCCAGGACGGCACCATCCAATTGGCGCTGGAATCCGGTGCCCGCCTCGTCGCCGGCCCGCCCGGCCGCGGGGTGCAGCTTGCCACCGGCGCGGCGGCCGCCCGCACCCCTTGGCTGCTCTTCCTGCATGCGGATACCCGCCTCGGCCCGGGCTGGCAGGCCGCCATCGCCGCCCATATGGCGGCACCCGCCAACCGCCACCGCGCCGCCTATTTCCGCTTCGCCCTGGATGATCCCTCCCGGCAGGCGCGCCGGCTGGAACGCGCCGTTGCCTGGCGCTGCCGCTTCCTGGCCCTGCCCTATGGCGACCAGGGGCTGCTGATCTCCCGCGCTCTCTACGACGAGGTCGGCGGCTTCCGTCCCTTGCCGCTGATGGAGGATGTGGACCTCATCCGCCGCCTCGGCCGCCGCCGCCTCGTGGCGCTGCCGGTGGCGGCCGTCACCTCCGCCGCGCGCTGGCAGCGGGAGGGGTGGTGGCGCCGCTCCGCCCGCAATCTCTGCTGCCTGGGGCTGTGGTTCCTTGGCGTGCCGCCGCGCCGGATCCGAAGGCTCTACGGATGAAGGGCGATACGCTCATCTCTTCGCCCATGCGCCCGGATGCCTCCGGCGACGCTTCCCGGGCGTCCTGCGGCGACTGGTCCGAAGGCTCCACGGATGAAGGGCGATGCGCTCATCCTCTTCGCCCACACGCCTCGATGTTTTCGGCGACGATTCCCGGGCGCCCTGCGGCGACTGGCCCGAAGGCTCCACGGATGAAGGACGATGCGCTCATCCTCTTCGCCCACACGCCTCGATGTTTTCGGCGACGATTCCCGGGCGCCCTGCGGCGACTGGTCCGAAGGCTCCACGGATGAAGGGCGATACGCTCATCCTCTTCGCCCGCGCCCCCCGCCTCGGCCAGGTGAAGCGGAGGCTCGCCGCGGGCATCGGCACGCTGGCCGCGCTGCGCTTCCACCGCGCCCGGCTGGCCGCGCTGATCCGCACGCTGGGGCGGGACCGCCGCTGGCACACGGCGCTGGCGGTGACGCCGGACCATGCCCGCGGCCCCTGGGCGGGCCGCCTGCCCCGCCACCCCCAGGGGCGCGGCGACCTCGGCGCCCGCATGCAGCGCGCGCTTTTCCGCCCCCTGGCGCGCCGCCGCCGCGCCCTCCTCATCGGCACCGACATCCCCGGCATCGCCGCCGCGGACATCGCCGCCGGCTTCCGCGCCCTCGGCCGCGCCCCCGCCGTCTTCGGCCCGGCCGAGGATGGCGGCTACTGGCTGGTCGGCTTCGGCCCCCGCTGCCCGGCACGCCCTTTCGCCGGCGTCCGCTGGTCGACGCCCCAGGCGCTGGCCGATACGCTCCGCAACTGCCCCCGCGCCGTGCTGCTGCGCCGGTTGCGGGATGTGGACAGCAAGGAGGATCTGGAGGCGATGCGGCAAGGATGAGGACCCGGCCACCCCGCTTGCTCACCGAATTCCTCGGCACCTTCCTGGCACTCTCCGGCGCCGTCACCCTGCTGCAGGCCACCCAGCACCCCTGGCTGCTGCCCTCCTTCGGCGGCTCCTGCGTCATCCTCTTCGGCATGCCGCGCGGCATCATGGCGCAGCCGCGCAGCTTCTTCGGCGGGCATGCGCTGGCGACGCTGACCGGGCTGGTGCTCCGCCACCTCTACCTGGCGCTGGGCGGGCCGGTGGAGATCTGGGCGGCGCTGGCCGTCGCCGCGGCGCTGACGGTGATGGCGGCGACGCGCACCATCCACTCCCCGGCCGGCGCCAACCCGCTGGTGGTCTTCGCCGAGGAGGCCGACTGGCACTTCCTGCTGGCGCCGCTGCTGCCGGGGCTGTGCATCCTCTTCGTCGTGGCCTTCGCCGCCAACAACCTGCCGCGCCCCTGGGGCGCCGGGCCCTGGCCACGATTTCTTGGGGGGTGGCGGGTACGCATGGCATCCTGCCCGCAACGCCAAGGAGGCAAGCCATGAGTCTCGCCATCGGGTTCCTGCTGTTTCCCCGCCTGACCCAGCTTGACTTCACCGGGCCCTATGAGGTGTTGAGCCGCCTGCCCGGCGCGAGGGTACACACCATCTGGAAGGAGGCGGGGCCGGTGCGGGCCGATACCGGCCTGACCATGCTGGCGGAGACCGGCTTCGCGGACTGCCCGCAACTGGACCTGCTCTGCATCCCCGGCGGCCCCGGCGTGGCGCCGCTGATGGAAGATGCCGAGGTGCTGGGCTTCCTGCGCGCCCAGGCGACGGGGCTGCGCTATCTCGGCTCCGTCTGCACCGGGGCGCTGGTGCTGGGGGCGGCGGGGCTGCTGCGCGGGAAGCGCGCCACCACGCATTGGGCGAGCCACGACTTCCTGGCCGCGCTGGGCGCGACGCCGGTGGCGGCGCGGGTGGTGCGGGACGGCAATCTCTTCACCGGGGGCGGGGTGACGGCGGGGATCGACTTCGCGCTGACCATGGCGGCGGAGATCGCGGGGGAAGAGGTGGCGCAGGCCATCCAATTGCAGATCGAATACGCGCCGGCACCGCCCTTCGACGCCGGCCACCCGGATACGGCGCCGGCCGAGGTGCTGGCGCGGGCGAGGACGCGCGGCGCGGGAATGCGAGCGGAGCGGGAGGCGCTGGTGGCGCGCGTGGCGGCGGGGCTGGCGGCGTAGCGGGGGCTTCGCCCCCGCGCCCCCAGCTGGAGGCGCCGCCTCCTGCACCTCCGCCGGGGAGGGGACCCCTCCCCCGGACCCCGGTGTGAGTCTGCTGGTTCGACCTGCTGGCTCAAGGTTTCCGAAGGCCCTTCGGCCTTTGGCGGATGGGGTCCAGGGAAGGCAGCGCCTTCCCCGGCACCTACCTGGGCACCGTCGCCGCCGCCAGGAAATTCCCCAGGCTGTCCTCCGCCACGCGCAGCCACTGCGTCTGCTCCACCCGGAACTTGTCCCATTCCGCATGGATGCGCTTGAAGCGCGCATTGCTGGCACCGACCTCGGCGTAGAATTCCTGCGCCGCGCGGTAGCAGGCCTCCATCACCGGCCGCGGGAAGCCGCGAAGCTGGGTGCCGGAGGCGATGAGCTTGCGCAGCGCCGTCGGGTTCAGCACGTCGTAGCGCGCCGCCATCCAGTGCCAGCCCTCGGTACAGGCGGCATGCAGGATGGCCTTGTACGGCGCCGGCAGCTCCTCATGGGACTTCGCGTTCACCATCAGGTCGATGGAGGGCGAATACTCCCACCAGCCCGGATAGTAATAGTATTGGGCGACGCGGTTGAAGCCGAGCTTCTCGTCGTCGTAGGGCCCGACCCATTCCGCGCCGTCGATCACGCCCCGCTCCAGCGCCGGGTAGATGTCCGGCCCGCCGATCTGCTGGGTGATGACGCCGAGCTTGCCGAGCACATTGCCGCCATAGCCGGCGATGCGGAATTTCAGCCCCTTGAGGTCGTCCAGGCTGCGGATTTCCTTGCGGAACCAGCCACCCATCTGCGCCGCGGTATTGCCCGCCGGAATGCCCACCACGCCCTGGTCGCGATAGACCTCCGCATACAGCTCCTTCGCCGGCCCCTGGGTCAGCCAGGACCAGTGCTGGCGGGAGGAAAGGCCGAAGGGCAGGCAGGTGACCAGCGCCAGCGACGGGTCCTTGCCCAGGTAGTAATAGCCGCTGGTGAAGCCGCATTCGACATTGCCGGCCCCCACCGCATCCAGCACCTGCAGGGCCGGCACCAGCTCGCCCGGGCCGAAGACCTGGATCTGGAAGGCGCCATCCGTCATCTCGGAGACGCGGCGCGCGATGTATTCCTGCGTGCCGTAGAGGGTATCGAGGGATTTCGGGAAGCTGCCCGGGCAGCGCCAGCGGATGCGCGGCTGCGCGGAAGCGAGATTCGGCGTGGCAAGCGTCGCGGCGCCGGCGGCCCCCGCGGCGCCGCTGGCCAGAAGGCGGCGGCGATTCATTCCTGGACATCTCCGTACATGGCGGATATCCGCAGATAACGCCGAATGCGCCGGAAGCGCAACGCGTCAGGCCGATACGGGTCGGGCGTCTTGAGCCGGCGCTTCGCGGCCTGAGCGCGCTACCCGGAGGGGGCACGCCCAGGCCGACCGCAGGCTGGCTGGGCCGGCCGCCGCGGCGCCGGCCGCCCCGTGCCCCGGTCGAAACCCCGCCCCCGCCCTGCCGCGGCCGGCAGTACGAGGCACGGATCGCCTGGCGCTTTTCCGAGGCGAACCGGCGAAGGGGCGAACCGGCGAAGGGGCGAAGCGACGTCGCGGGCCGCACAACGGTGGCGGCCGGACGAGACGGCGCGGCGGGCGGCGCGCCAGCCGGGCCCGGCGCTGCTGGCGCCTCGCTGCGCCACCCGCCGTCCGGCAGCCGGCGCCCCGCCAGTGCACCCCGCCCTCCAGCGGGCGGCGCCACCCCGGCGAAGATGCCGGCTGCACCACCAGCCATCCGCATCGACATCTTTACTGAACGGATAACATTCCAGCAAAAACTACGCGTATGATGGAAAAGGTGGCGGGATCGCGTTTATCGAGAACCCGCGGCACCAATTCAACCTTTTGGAGTCTAGGGCAATGCCCGCCTTGACGTTCCGCGACTTCGCCTTTGACGCCGCGCATAAAACAACGCCGGATACACCTCTGCATGGGCACAGCTTCAAGGTGAGGGTTGTATTGACCGGCGAACCCCACCCCATCTACGGCTGGTCCCATGACCTGCTCGAGGTTGCACCCATCCTGGACTCGATCCGCAAGCAACTCGACCACAGCTATCTCAATGACATCGACGGCCTCGAAATGCCGACGCTCGAAAACGTCGCGCGCTGGATCTGGGATCGGATAGACGGTTCGCTGAGAGGGCTGGAGCGCGTGGAGGTCTGGCGCGGCACGGAAGGTGGCGCCGAGGGGACTATATATAGCCGCGGCGATCGCTGACGGCCGGCCGGACCGCGTCCCCCGCACCCGGGCGCCGGGTGTGGTGGACGCCCCGCCGACGCAATGCTGAAGCTGCCGCCTCCCGGCAGTGCGGGTCGCCAGGGCAGAGGTCTCGACACTGGACGGCGCCTGGCCAGGGCGCTGCGGGAGAAAAGGACGGCAGGATGGATCGCCAAGGCAGACGATGGATGCTGGCGCTGGCGGCCGGGGCGGCCTGTGCACCCGCCCTGGCCCCTTCGCGGCCGGCCCATGCGCAGGGCGACGGCGCAAGGCAGCCCCTGCCCGCGCCCGGCCAGCGCCCGGTCCTCACCATATCGGGCAAGATCCGGCACACCAACCAGGGGGAGGAGGCGGTATTCGACCGGCCGATGCTGGAGGCCTTCGGCTTTGCCACTATCGTCACCAATTCGCCGTGGTTCGATGGCCCCATGCGCTTCGACGGAGTGCCGATGGTGAAGCTCATGGAGGCGGTCGGGGCCAGCGGCGAGACGGTCACGGCCATCGCCCTGAACGATTACTCGACGGATATCCCGATCACCGACTTCGCCCGCTTCAACGTGATCCTCGCCTTGCTCCGCAACGGGCAGCCGATGCGGGTCAGCGACAAGGGGCCTCTGTTCATCGTGTACCCCTATGATTCCAGCCCTGAATTGAGGAGCCGGCTGTATTACAGCCGCTCCGCATGGTCGGTGGCCCGACTAGTCGTGCGATGAACGAAGCGGGGGGCCCGATGCCTGACGCGCCGGCATCGGCCATGGCCGCCGGTCCCGGCGGCACGCGGCCACGGGCATCCCGCTTCAGCCGATCGCGCTTCCAATGGGTGCTCATCGGCGCCACGGCGCTGCTCGCCATCAGCGCCACGCATGTCTCCAGCCTGGTCCATGAACGCCAGGAGGCGCTGCGGAAGACATCCCGCTACAATCTCGGATGGACCGCCGCCCAGGCGGGCCATGAGGTGTCCCGGCTGCAGGCCGCGCTGGGCGCCTTCGTTCTCCGCCGCGGAGACGCGGAGCGGGAGGACATCGAGATGTGGCTGGACCTGATCGCGAACCGCGTGGCGGTCCTCCGCGCGGGCGAGGTGGGGGCCTTCGTCCGCTCCGACCCCGAGGTGAGCGAGATCGTGGCCTCCCTCGCGCGGGCCGCGGAGGCGGCCCGCCCGCTGCTCGACCAGCTCGATCAGCCCGACGTCGTCCTGCAGCTCATGCGGAGCTTCGAACCCCTCAACCCGAGCATGGCGCGCCTTGCCTCCCTGGCGCATGGCCGCGGCGCCGATCTGGCGCGGGAGGATTCCGAGGAGCTGGCGGAGCTGCACTGGCAATTCTCCAGGCTGCTGATGGGGCTGATCGCCACCTCGCTGCTGCTGGCCGGGCTGGCCGCCTGGCGCAATCGCCTTCTGGCCAGGGCGAATGCGGAGGTCGGGTCGCTCGTCGAAAGCCTGAGCCGGACCGGGGAAAGCCTCGCCCACGCCAATCTCCAGGTGCAGGAGGCGATGCTGGCGCTGCGGCAGCAGAACACCAAGCTGCGGGCGCGCGACGCCGAGCTGCGCCGGCAGAACCAGCTTTTCCACGCGGCGCTCAGCAACATGCCGCAGGGGCTGGCGATGTTCGATGCCGCGCACCGGCTCATCGTCTGCAACAGCCGGCTCGAGGAGATGTTCCGCCTGCCCCACGATATCGCGGCGCCAGGCGTGCTCGCCGCCGATATCCTGCGCCATGCCGGCGTTGCCGGCGGCTTCGGCGCCCGCGCCATCGAGGCTGTCTGGACCGAGCACCGCATGCTCGCCGCCGAGGCGAAGGCGGCAACCTTCGTCCGGGAAGACGACCAGGGACGCTCGCTTTGGGTGTCGCACCGCCCCCTCGCGGATGGCGGCTGGGTTGCGACCTACGAGGATGTCACCGAGAGCCGCCGGGCCGAGGCGCGCATCCGCTATCTCGCCAACCATGACGCATTGACCGACCTGCCGAACCGCCGGCATTTCGGGGAGCAGCTTCAGGAAGCGCTGCTGGCGCATGACGACGGCAGGCAGGATGTCGCGCTCCTGCTGATCGACCTCGACAATTTCAAAAACGTCAACGATACCCTCGGCCATCAGGCGGGGGACCAGCTCCTCCGTTCGGCGGCGACGCGCATCAAGGCGCATCTGCGCGAGGAGGAAGTCGTCGCCCGTCTCGGCGGCGATGAATTCGCGGTCCTGGCAGTGGGGGAAGTCGCCAGGGCCAATGGGGTGGAGGCGCTGGCAAGGCGCATTACGGAGGCGCTGGCCACGCCCTTCAGCCTGGGGCGCTACCAGGCATCGGTGGCGGCGAGCATCGGCATTGCCATGGCAACCGGGCCCGGCCTGAATGCCGATGTGATGATGAAGCATGCCGACGTGGCATTGTACCGCGCGAAAGCCGCAGGGCGGGGGACGCACCGGATCTTCGAGCATTCCATGGCGGCCGAGTTGCAGAGCAAGATGGAGCTCGAAGCCGATCTGCGGCACGCGCTCGAGCGCCGCGAGCTCGAGCTGCACTACCAGCCCGTCTACAACATCGCGCGCGGCAAGCTCTGCGGCTTCGAGGCGCTGCTGCGCTGGCAGCACCCCGTGCGCGGCCTGGTGCACCCGAGCGAGTTCATTCCCCTCGCCGAGGAAACCGGCCTCATCGTGCAATTCGGCGAATGGGTCCTGCGGCAGGCATGCCTGGACGCGGCGAATATCCCGGCCGACATCAAGATCGCGGTCAACGTCTCCGCGGCGCAATTCGCCGGCGGCGACCTGCTGCAGGTCACCGGCCGGGCGCTGACGGAGGCCGGCCTGGCGCCGCATCGGCTGGAGCTGGAAGTCACCGAATCCGTCCTGCTGCAGGACAGCGACGCCGTGGTGGCCACGTTCCATCGCCTGCGGACGCTTGGCGTCGGGATCTCCCTGGACGATTTCGGGACGAAGTATTCTTCCCTGAGCTATCTGCGCAACTTTCCGCTCGACAAGATCAAGATCGATCAGTCTTTCGTCCGCGACATGGCGATCCGCGAGGATTGCCGCGCCATCGTGCGGTCCATCGCCCGGCTTGCGACCAGCCTCGGCATGGTGGCGACAGCCGAAGGCGTGGAATCCGCCGCACAGCTCGAGCAGGTGCGTGAAGCAGGCTGCGCCGAGGCGCAGGGCTATTTCTATGGCAGGGCCGCTCCCATCGCCACGCTCGGCCACCTGTTCGCGGGGCGGCCATCCCTTGTGCTGGTGGATCAGACCGCGGCGGGCCGCCGGGCCTGACGCCGGCGGCACGGGCGTGGAGGGGCGGCAGCGTCGCGCCGCCCGGTGCTGCTGCGCCCCGGGCGGAGGATGGCGGCGCGGCGCCGCTCGAAGGCCGGCCCCGGCTGCCGTTCGGTGGCTATCGCCCCTGCCTGCGGATAGCGGTCAAACCAGCGGGCACCCGCCCTCCGCCATGGGGCGGAAGGCCTCCTCCGGCGGCGTCGTGCCGATGAGCTTGTAATAGTCGAAGGGTCCCTTCGATTCCGCCGGCGTCTTCACCTGGAACAGATAGGCCGGGTGCATCTTGCGCCCGTCGGCGCGGACGGTGCCGGGGCCGAAGCAATCGTCGTCGGTCGGGATCGTCTTCATGCGCGCGACCGTGTCGCGACCGCTCGCCTTGGCCGCGGCGGCGCCGCCCATGGCCGCCACCGTCTTCAGGTAATGCAGCGTCACCGAATAGGCGCCGGCGCCCATCTGGTTGGGCCAGTTGTTGCCGACCTTGGGCTTGACGCGGTTCATGAAGGCCCGGGTGCGGTCGTTGAGGTCCCAGTAGAAGGTCTCGGACAGCACCAGCCCCTGGGCGGTCTCCAGCCCCATCGTGTGGACATCCGTCACATAGGCGAGCATGAGCGCGACCTTCATGCCGCGCCGCTGCAAGCCGAACTCCTTGGCCTGCTTGACGGAGTTGACCGTGTCGTTGCCGGCATTCGCCAGGGCCAGCACCTTCGCCCCGCTCGCCTGCGCCTGCAGGAGCAGGGCGGAGAAATCGGAGGTCTGGGGAAAGGGGTAGCGGGCGGCGCCCAGCACCTTGCCGCCGGCAGCCTCGATGAAGCGCCGCGCGTCGCGCTCGATCTGGTGGCCGAAGGCATAGTCCGCGACGATGAAGAACCAGGTATCGCCGCCGGCCTTCACCATCGCGGTGCTGGTCGCCTTGGCCAGCATGTAGGTGTCGTAGGTCCACTGCACGGTGTTCGGGCTGCACTGCTCCCCGGTCAGCGCCGCGGTCGAGGCGCCGGAGCAGAGGAATACCTTGTTCTTGTCCCGCACCACGGTGTTCACCGCGAGCCCGACGGCGGAGTTGTTGACGTCCACCACCGCATCGACGTCGCGCCGGTCGAACCACTCGCGCACGACATTGGCGCCGACATCGGTCTTGTTCTGGTGGTCGGCATTGATGACCTCCACCGGAATATCGGGGCGCTGGGCGCGGAACTCCTCCACAGCCTGCTGCACGCAGGCGAGGTTCGTCGGGCCCGACCAGTCGCGGTAGGGACCGGAATAGTCGGACATGACGCCGAGGCGGATGACGGGCGGCGTCCCCTGCGCCCGGGCACCGCGGGCGGCAAGGAGCGTGGCTCCGCCGGCGGCAGCGGTACCGGCGAGCCATTCGCGGCGCGTGGTGGTCAGGGTCATGGACGTCTTATCCCCCCGGGAAGGTTGTCGTTCTGGACATGGAAGGCGAGGACGGCCGGATTGGCAACCCTGAGGGCAAGCTCAGCAGCGGGGGAAATCACACGGCGGGGCAGAGACGGGCGCGATTTTCAACCACACCTCGTCCCGAGGAGGGCGGACGGTGCTCTGGGCGAGGGTCGCGCCGCTCCCGCTTTGGGCCGCCGTCCGGCCAATGCCCGCTCAGCCCTGGCGGCGCTTTCCGCCCCCTGCGATTGCCGGGCCGGAAAGTCGTTTCATATCAACAGGACAAGGTGGTACCTGGGGCCGGACTTGAACCGGCGACCCCGGCATTATGAGTGCCGTGCTCTAACCAGCTGAGCTACCCAGGCGCGGGGTGGCGCTATGGCGGATTTTGCCGGGGGATGCAAGCCGAGGACGGCCTTTCCCCCGCTGGGGAGGCCGGCCTCGTCTCCCTGCCCTGCCGAGCGGGGAGGGCCTGGGTGCCGTCGCGCCACGCGGGCCGCCGGGCACCCGCCCCCGCGCTGACCCTCCCCGCACCGGCGGGGGAGGGAAGGGGTTCAGCCCATGCCCTTCAGCACCCGCCGGGCGATCGCCATCTTGTGGACCTCGGTCGGCCCTTCATAGATGCGCTGCACCCGCACCTGGCTGGCCATGAGCTGCAGCGGCAGCTCCTTCGTCATGCCCATGGCGCCGAAGCACTGCATGGCGTGGTCGATGGTCTCCTGCGCCATCTCGGTGGCGAAGACCTTCAGCATGGAGGCCTCGTTCCGCACCTCCTCCCCGGCGCCGAGCTTCGCCGCCGCGTCCCGCACCATCAGCCGGGCGATGTGGATCTTGGTCGCCGCATCGGCGATCCACCACTGGATCGCTTGGCGGTCCGCCAGCTTCACCCCGAAGGTCACGCGCTGCTTGGCGTGCTCGCACATCATCTCCAGCGCCCGGCGCGCCATGCCGGTGCAGCGCGCGCCCATCTGCAGCCGGCGGACGTTCAGCCGAAGCTGCATCGGCGCATAGCCGGCGCCGAGCGCGCCGAGCACCTGGGTCTCCGGCACCCGGCAATCCTCGAAGACCAGCTCATAGGTCCGGCGGCCGCCGATCATCGGGATCTCGCGCTCGATGATGAAGCCGGGCGTGCCGCGCTCCACGATGAAGGCGGTGACGCCTTCCTGGCGCTTGCCCTCCCCGGTGCGGGCCATGAGGATGATGAAATCGGCCCGCGGCACGCCGCTGACCCAGATCTTGCGGCCGTTGATGACCCAGTCCGTGCCGTCCTTCACCGCCCGCGTCGTCATCCCCGCCGGGTCGCCACCGGCGCCGGGCTCGGAGATCGCGATGGAGGAGCGCGCCTCGCCGCGCGCATAGGGGTCCAGGTACTTGGCGCGCTGCTCGGCATTCGCCACCGCCTTCAGCATGTGCAGGTTCGGGCTGTCCGGCGGGAAGATGAAGGGGGTGACGGTGCGGCCCATCTCCTCCTCGATCGCCATCAGCGCCGCCAGCGGCAGGTCGGCGCCGCCGAATTCCTCCGGCACGTCGAGGCCCCAGAGGCCGAGCTCCTTGCATTTCTCGAGCAGCGGGCCTTCTTCCTCCGGCGTCAGCCCGTAGCGCTGGCCCTCGGATTCCCGCTTCAGCACGGCGGGCTCCAGCGGCATCAGGTCGCGTTCGACGAATTTCGCCACCAGGTCGCGCACCATGCGGTGCTCCTCGGCCAGGCCTGGAATGGCGCCGAAATCGAACCCGTCCATCTGTCGCATCCTCCGCTGGGTTGGTGGGGAGATTAGACCCTGCCGAAGTGGTTGAGGAGGGCTCTGACCTCCTCAAACTCCTCCCGCCAAAGGCCGAAGGGCCTTTGGAAACCTTGAGTTTTGCGCCTCGACCGTCGGATCCAGACTCAAGGGTTCCAAGGGCCCTTCGGCCCTTGGCGGGTGGGGGTTTGGGGGAGGGTCGCGCCGTGAGGCGCGCCTTACGGCGCAACGCCCTTCCCCAACCTAAGCCGGCAGCTTCTGCCGATGCGCGAAATTCGTCACGTTCAGCTTCCGCCGGTGGTCCTCGTACAGCAGCGGCTCGTACCGCGCCGGGTTTTCCGCGCTCACGCAGCTCGGCACCGGGCGGATCACCGCGTCGTTGTTCGGGCCGAAGAAGAAGGGGATGGCGTAGCGCATCTCATTGGCCGCGTTCAGCACCCGGTGCGGCGTCGGCGCGAAGCGGTCGTTGGAATAGCGCCCCAGCATTTCCGCCGTGTTCACCACGAAGGTGCCGGGGATGGCCGGCGGCCGCAGCCATTCGCCTTCCCGCGTCCGCACTTCCAGCCCCGGCAGCGCCGATTGCGCCAGGAAGGTGATGAAATTGGTGTCGATATGCGGCGCGAAGCCGAAGCGCCCCTCTTCCGCCTCCGGCTGCGGCTGGTAGCGGATGAGGCGCAGCGTGCAGCTCGGGTCGGTGAAGTCGCCCGCCAGGTAATCTTCCGGCATCCCCAGCGCCAGGGTGAAGATCGGCAGCATCTGCTGCGCCAGCGCCTCCATGGCGTTGAAATAGGCCATGGTCGCCCGGCGGAATTCCGGCAGCTCCGCCGGCCAGCGGTTCAGCCCGACGAAGGGCTTGCCGGCCAATATGTCCGGGTCGTCCGGCGCCCGGTCCCGCACGATGTAGAAGCTCTCGTTCAGGTTCGGCTTCTTCACCTCCGCTACCTTGGAGGTGCGGATGACCTGCGCTCCGGTCGGCAGGAAGCCGATATTCAGCTCCCCGACCTTCAGCGCCAGCTTCGCCTCCTCCGGCAGGGCGAAGAATTCCGCCGCCGCGGCGAAGCAGCCGGCGGGCAGCGCGGGGTCGATCCCATGCCCCGCCAGGACGAGGAAGCCGGTATCCTCCGCGCTGCAGGCGATACGCTCGGCCAGCGCCTGGCGCGCGCCGGGCAGGCCAGCCAGGGCCGGGCCGATATCGAGGACGGGGATGCGGCCATCCGGGCCGCCTGTGGTCTGGCTCATGCCGGGCACCTCGCTGCGTCGGCGCACAGCCAAGCACGCCCCGGCCGCCCCGGCCAGAGCTTGCCAGGGCGGCTTGTCAGACCCGCCGCCCCGCGCCACCCTGCCGCGCAGGAAACGCCTCTCCGAAGGAGAGAGACCGCAATGCGCCGGATCATTGCCACCGCCATCCTCGCCCTGCTGCCCGCCCTGTCATTCGAGGCTGGGGCGCAGGCGCAGGGCAGCACGCTGCGCGCCGTGCTGAATCTCGAGCTGCAGGTGCTCGACCCCATCATCACCAATTCCAACGTGACGCGCGCCTATGGCTACCTGGTGTACGACACGCTGATCAGCATGGATGGCGAGGGCAACTACAAGCCGCAGATGCTGGAAGGGTGGGAGCCGAGCGCCGACCAGCTCACCTGGACCTTCCGCCTGCGCCCCGGCCTCGAATGGCACGACGGCAAGCCCGTCACCGCCGAGGATTGCGTCGCCTCCCTCGAACGCTGGGGCCGGCGGGACGGCCTCGGCGGCCGGCTGATGGCGGCGGCCAAGGGCTTCCGCGTGGTGGATGCCAGCACCTTCGTGCTCGAACTCCGTGAGCCCTTCAGCCAGGTGATCGAGGCGATCGGCAAGCCGGCGGCGCAGATCCCCTTCATGATGCCGGCGCGGCTGGCGGCCACCGAGATCACCCGCCCGGTGCCGGAGAGCATCGGCAGCGGTCCCTACACCTTCGACCGCGGCGAATGGCGCCAGGGGGACCGCGCCATCTTCCGCCGCAACCCGCGCTACAAGCCGCGGGAGGAAGCGGCGGACGGCCTCGCCGGCGGCAAGGTCCCGCATTTCGATCGGGTGGATTTCGTCAGCCTGCCCGACTTCTCCACCCGCGTCGCCGCGCTGCAGGCGGGCGAGGTGGACTACCTGGAATTCGTCCCCACGGATTTCATCGCCCGGCTGCAGCGGGACCGCAATGTGCGGCTGATCAATCCGCGCCCCATCGCCCAGATGATGGGCGCGCTGCAGATCAACCACCTGCACCCGCCCTTCAACAACCCCGCCGTACGCCGCGCCCTGCAGCTTGCGATGGACCAGGGCGAGATCATCGCCGGCCTCGGCCTGCCCGCCGGCATGTCCATGCCCTGGTGCCAGTCCATCTTCATGTGCGGCGGCCCCTACGCCTCGGAGGCCGGCACCGAACGCCTGCGCAACCCGAGCATCGAGAAGGCGCGCGAGGCGCTGCGCGCTTCCGGGTACAACAACGAACCCGTGGTGCTGCTGCACAGCACGGACAGCGTGACGCTGAACCCGATGGCGCTGGTCATCATCGACCGCCTCAAGCGCGCCGGCTTCAACCTGGATGTGCTGGCCAGCGACTACAGCAGCCAGGCGCAGCGTCGCCTCTCCCGGGAGCCGCCGGGGCGGGGCGGCTGGAACCTGATGCCCGTGGTCTTCACCGGCTTCGACATCCTGAACCCGCTGGCCCATTACGCCGTGGCGTATAATTGCGGCCAGAACTACCCGGGCTGGTACTGCGCCCCGGCCCTGACGCCGCTGCTGGAGCAATTCGGCAAGGAGCCGGATGCGGCGAAGCGGCAGGCGATCGCGGCGGAGATGCAGCGCCTCGTCCATGACGAGGCGCTGATGCTCTTCAACGGCCAATTCTCCGTCCCGGCAGCGCATCGGGCGGACGTGGCGGAGGTGCTGCCGGTGGGCTTCCCGGTCTTCTGGAACATGCGGCGGGTGGCACGGTAGGGCGCGATCGCTTTCGGCGGCGTCACCTGAAGCGTGACTCCCTGCGATCCGGGCGGAGCTGGAGCATGAGCCGTGAGCGCAGGCGAACGGATCATGCCCCAGGGCGGCGCTATTCCTCCTCGCCCTCCGGCTCCGCCTCGTCCAGCAGCGCCTGCAGCCAGGCGGCGCCGCCCGCCGGCTGGCCCGCCATGGCCAGATCGGCGCGGATGCGCGTCACCAGCAGCGGCACCTCCGGCGCCTTCTGCCGCCGCAACACGCCGCGCAGATGCGCCAGCAGATAGGCGGGGGAGGTGCCGGTGGCGACCAGCGTCGCGCCGGGCTGCACCGCCCAGTGCTCGGCGGAGATCTCATAGAGCGAATCGGCAAAGGCCCGGCGCGCATCCGGGCTAAGCTGGTCCAGGGTGTGCAGCACCAGAAGGCATTGCGGCATCGGCAGCCTCAGGCGGGGTGAAGATGCTCCACTACCACTCCGGGCGCCTGGGCCGCCACCGCTTCTGCGACCAGGGTGCGGTGGCATTGCGCCGGGTCGGCCTCCAGGCAGAGCAGGCAAAGCCTTTCCCGCCCGGCCCGTTCCGTCAGCGCCGCCAGCGCCGCCTGGGGCTCGGTGCCCGCCAGATGCGCCGAGAAGATGCGCCGCATCTCCGCTGGCCTGCCGCTGCGCGCCGCCTCCCGCCCCGCCGGCGGGGTGCCGAGGGGGCGGAGATGCAGGTAGCCGATCCCCGCCTCGGCCAGCGCCGCCGAGAGCGCGCCCTTGGAAAAGCCCGGCTTGCGGCTGTTGGCGACGGCCCGTACATCCACCAGCGTGGTGACGCCGGCCGCCTGCAGCGCGGCGATCACCCGCCCGGGCGTCGCCTCGCCATAGCCGATGGTGAAGAGCGGCGAGGTCATCTTTGGCGCAACCGCTTCACGCCCCCGCGCCGCTCGGGCGAGCGGGCATGAGCATTGCGCGGCCGATCCGCACCGCCGCTTCGCGCGGGCGATCGGCGCATCATCGCGCGATGGCGGCGTGCGCCGCCAGGCAGGCCATGTCCAGCAACTGGTTCACGCTGGCATCCATCGGCACGATCTGCACCGGGCGGGACAG
The DNA here is from genome assembly GCF_008360935.1 of Siccirubricoccus phaeus. Taxonomy (GTDB): domain Bacteria; phylum Pseudomonadota; class Alphaproteobacteria; order Acetobacterales; family Acetobacteraceae; genus Siccirubricoccus; species Siccirubricoccus phaeus. The sequence goes on along the minus strand of NZ_SRXO01000016.1, from coordinate 65,467 downwards.
CCCCATCAGCAGCGGCCCGATGGTGGTGGCGCTGGTCAGCCGCGGCGTGGCGCGGGTGAGGATATGCGCCGCATGCAGCCCGGGCATCACCAGCACATTGGCGGCGCCGCTCAGCCGGCTGAAGGGATAGAGCCGGGCGCGCAGCGCCGGGTCCAGCGCCACATCGGCGGCCATTTCGCCGTCATACTCGAAATCCACCTTGCGCTCGTCCAGCAGCCGCACCGCCTCGCGGAGGGAGCCGGGGATATGGCCCTTCGGATCGCCGAAGGTGGAGAAGGAGAGGAAGGCGACCCGCGGCTCATGCCCCAGCCGCCGCGCCGCGGCGGCGGAGCGGATGGCGATCTCGGCCAGGGTCGCCGCCTCCGGCCGTTCATGGATCGCGGTATCGGCGACGAAGACCGTGCCGGAGACCCGCGCGAGCATGAGGGTGAGGCCGAAAAGCGGGCTGCCCGCCTCCTGGTCGATCGCCGAGGTCACGCCCTCCAGCGCGACCGAGTAGCTGCGCGTCAGGCCGGTGACGACGGCATCGGCATCGCCCAGCGCCACCATGCAGCTCGCAAACACGTTGCGGTCCTGGTTCACCAGCCGCTGGCAGTCGCGGAACAGGAAGCCCTCGCGCTGCCGCCGGGCATAGAGGTAGTCGGCATAGCGCCGGTTGCTGTCGGAAATCCGCGCATTGCGGATCTCGATGCCGTCCGGCAGGGGGATGCCCAGCGCATGGCAGGTGGCGGTGATCCTGTCCTCCCGCCCCACCAGCACCGGGTAGCCATAGCCGGCATTGTGGAAGGCGATGGCGGCGCGGATGACCTTCTCCTCCTCGCCCTCGGCGAAGACCACGCGCTTCGGGTTGGCCTTCACCCGCTCGGTGATGAGCTCCAGCGCATTGGCCGTGGCGTCCAGCCGCGCCGCGAGCGTCCGGCCGTAGCGCGCCAGGTCGGTGATGGGCTTGCGCGCCACGCCGCTCTCGATGGCGGCCTTCGCCACCGCCACCGGCACCCGGCTGATGAGGCGCGGGTCGAAGGCGTTCGGGATGATGTACTCCGCCCCGTAGCGCAGCGACTTGCCGGCGCCGGCGCTGCCCACCTCCTCCGGCACGTCCTCCCGCGCCAGCAGCGCCAATGCCCTCGCCGCCGCGATCTTCATCGCGTCGTTGATGGTGCTGGCCCGCACGTCCAGCGCGCCGCGGAAGATGAAGGGGAAGCCCAGGACGTTGTTCACCTGGTTCGGGTAGTCGCTGCGGCCGGTGGCGATGATGCAGTCCGGCCGCGCCGCCTTCGCTTCCTCCGGCGTGATCTCGGGGTCCGGATTCGCCATGGCGAAGATGATGGGCTTGGGCGCCATGGCGCGCACCATGTCCTGCGTCACCGCGCCCTTCACCGAAAGCCCGAAGAACACATCGGCGCCTTCCAGCGCCTGGGAGAGGCTGCGGGCCTTGGTCTCCACGGCGTGGGCGGATTTCCACTGGTTCATGCCCTCCACCCGGCCGCGGTAGATCACGCCCTTGGTGTCGCACATGAGGATGTTCTCGGGCCGCATGCCCATGGCCCGCAGCAGCTCGGCACAGGCGATGCTGGCGGCGCCGGCGCCGTTGATGACGAGCTTCGTCGTCGCCAAATCCCGCCCGGTCAGATGCGCCGCGTTGATGAGGCCCGCGGCGGCGACGATCGCCGTGCCGTGCTGGTCATCGTGGAACACCGGGATGTCCATCAGCTCGCGCAGCCGCTGCTCGATGATGAAGCATTCCGGCGCCTTGATGTCCTCCAGGTTGATCCCGCCGAAGGAGGGGCCGAGATAGCGGATGGCGTTGATCATCGCATCCACATCCTCGGTGTCGATGCAGAGATCGATCCCGTCCACATCGGCGAAGCGCTTGAAGAGGGCGACCTTGCCCTCCATCACCGGCTTGGAGGCGACGGCGCCGAGATTGCCGAGGCCGAGCACGGCGGTGCCGTTGGAGATGACGGCGACGAAATTGCCCTTGGAGGTGTAGTCATAGGCCAGGGTCTTGTCGCGGTGGATATGCAGGCAGGGCTCCGCGACGCCGGGGGAATAGGCGAGCGAGAGGTCGCGCGCCGTCACCAGCGGCTTGGTCAGGCGGATCTCCAGCTTGCCGGGGCGGCCCTCGGCATGCATGGCCAGGGCTTCCTCGCCGGTGATGCGGGCGGTGCGCCCGTCATTGGGCAGCCCGGTATTGCGCACATCGTCCATTCCGGCGTTCCTTACCCTCACAGGGACCGGCCGGAAGAACGGGCGGCGGCCGGGGTCCGGCGGCGATCAGCCCCGGCCCTTCGCCCCCATCCTTGTCCCGACAGGCCCGAACCAGAGCCATGCGGCGAAGCCGCGATCGAGCGCCCAGCATCGCAGCCGCGCGAGGTCCAGGGAAGGTGGCTGCTTCGCAAGGGCGAAGAGAAAGCGCGCGGAACTTAAAAACCACCATGCTTAACCTGCCGGGCCGGGCAGGGATTGTTCCTGCCGGACCTTGGCGGCTTTAGTCTGATCGCGTGATTCATGCTTTTCGGTGATTCCACCTCGGGCGATCACGGTCTACAGCGAGCAAATTACTCCGATCAGGTGATTCCACCTGATCGGAGTTTGCGCCAGTGTCCGTCCCGCGAAGTTCGCTGGATTTCCAGCGAACTTCGCGGACGAGCAGGCCACCGAAAACCAAGGCTAGAGCAGATCGCCGAAGGGCGGAATCGCCCGGAGGCGTGAAGCTGCTCTACCATCAATAAGATAGAGCGGCTTCACGCTGCGCAGTCAGCGTGAAGCCGCTCTAGCTCTTTGTTCTGCCGCATTTTCCGAGTCGTCCGGCGATTCCGCCGGACTTGAAAATGCTCTAGGAAGCCGGCATGGACCTGCCCGAACCCCTGCCCAGCGCCGCAGGCGCTTCCCCCGCCCTGGCGCAATGGTTCGCCTGCAAGCAGCTTCACCCGGATGCGCTGCTGTTCTTCCAGATGGGGGATTTCTTCGAACTGTTCTTCGCCGATGCGGAGGCAGCGAGCGAGGCGTTGGACATCGCCCTCTCCTTCCGCGGCGAGCATCAGGGCCGCAAGGTGCCGATGTGCGGCGTGCCGGCGCACAGCCATGAGGCCTATCTGGCGCGGCTGATCCGCCGCGGCTTCCGCGTGGCGCTCGCCGTGCAGATGGAGACGCCCGAGGAGGCGAAGCGCCGCAAGGCCCCGGCCGTCAGGCGGGAGGTGGTGCGGCTCGTCACCCCCGGCACGGTGACGGAGGAAAGCCTGCTGGAGGCGGCGAAGCCCGCCTGGCTGCTGGCCCTGGCGCCTTCCGGGCCGCGAATCGGCGCCGCCTGGCTCGACATCACCACCGGACTGTTCGGCACGGAGTCGCTCCCCGCCGCGGAGCTGCCCGCCCTGCTGGCGCGGCTGGAGCCGGCGGAGCTGCTGGCGCCCGCCAGCCTTGCCCTGCCCGCCGGCCCGGCCCCGGTGGAGGCGACGCCGCCGCGCGACGCCCCTCGCCGCCTGGCCGAGGCCTTCCAGGTGGCGAGCCTCGACGGCTTCGGCGAGTTCGCCCCGGAGGAGCTGGCCGCCGCCGCCATGGCGGTGGAGTATGTCCGCCTCACCCAGAAGGGTGCCCTGCCGCGCCTTGGCCGCCCGGTATCGCGCGGCGGCCAGGGGCTGCTGCAGATGGATGCCGCCACCCGCCGCAGCCTGGAAATCCTCCGTGCCGAGCGGGGCGGCACCAAGGATTGCCTGCTCGGCGCCGTGGACCGCACGGTGACGGCGCCAGGGGCGCGGGAGCTGGCCGCCCGCCTCGCCAGCCCCCTGGCGGATGCCGGCGCCATCGCCGCCCGCCATGATGCCGTGGCCGCGCTGCTCGCCGCCGCCCCGCTGCGCGCCGCCATCCGCGCCCTGCTGAAGGGGGCGCCGGACATGGCCCGGGCGCTCGCCCGCCTCTCGCTGGACCGCTTCGCCCCGCGCGACCTGGCAGCGGTGCGGGACGGCCTCACCCGCGCCGCCCGCATCGCGGAGGCGCTGGCCGCCCCCGGCCTCGCCCCCATCCCGCCCTTGCTGGAGGCCGCCGCCGCCGCGCTGGTGCCGCACCCCGACCCCTCGGCCGAGCTGACCCGGGCGCTGGCCGAAACCCTGCCGGCGCGGCTGGAGGATCCCGGCCTGCTCGCCCCCGGCTATGATGGCGAGCTGGACGGCCTCCGCCGGCTGCGGGATGACGCGCGCGGCGCCATCGCCGCGCTGCAGCTCGACCTTGCCCAGGCCTGGGGCGTGGCCTCGCTCAAGGTGAAGCACCACCAGCAATTCGGCTATCTGGCGGAAATCCCCTCGGCGGCCGGGGAGAAGCTGCTGCGGGACGCCCCGCCCAGCGCCGCCGGCCCTTACGCCCCCATCCATCGCCAGACCATGGCCAATGGCCACCGCTTCACCTGCGCCGCGCTCGCCGATCTCGACCGCCGCCTTTCCGAGGCCGCCGAGCAGGCGGCGCGGCGGGAGCGGCTGATCGCCCGCCACCTGCGCGATCTCTGCCTGGCAGCCGCCCCCGGCATCGCCGCCGCCGCCGCCGCGCTCGCCGAGCTCGACGTCCATGCCGCCGCCGCCGAGCTGGCCGCCGAGGGCGGCTGGTGCCGGCCGGCGCTGGTGGAGCGGCCGGAATTCTGCATCCAGGGCGGCCGCCACCCGGTGGTCGCCGCCGCCCTGGCCCGCGCCCGGGGACCGGCTTTCGTGCCGAATGACTGCGACCTGTCCCCCGGCCGCCGCCTCTGCCTGCTCACCGGGCCGAACATGGCGGGCAAATCCACCTTCCTCCGGCAGAACGCGCTCTTCGCCATCCTCGCGCAATCCGGCCTGTTCCTGCCGGCCGAAAGCGCCCGGCTCGGCCTGGTGGACCGGCTCTTCTCCCGCGTCGGCGCGGCGGACGACCTGGCCGGCGGCCGTTCCACCTTCATGGTGGAAATGGCGGAGACGGCCGCCATCCTGAACCAGGCCGGGCCGAATTCCCTGGTGGTGCTGGACGAGGTCGGTCGCGGCACCGCCACCTGGGACGGGCTCGCGATGGCCTGGGCGGTGCTGGAGGCGCTGCATGACCGGCTGCGCTGCCGCACCATCTTCGCCACCCATTTCCACGAGCTGACCGCGCTCGCCGGCAAGCTGCCGGAGCTGACCCTCGCCTCCATGCGGGTGAAGGAGCATCGCGGCGAGGTGGTGTTCCAGCACCTGGTCGGCCCCGGCGCCGCCGAGCGGAGCTGGGGCCTGCATGTCGCCCGGCTGGCCGGCGTGCCGCGCGCCGTCCTCGCCCGGGCGGCGGAGGTGCTGGCCTCGCTGGAAGCCCGGGCCCGCGGCCTCGACCCGCTGTCGGAGGAGCTGCCCCTCTTCGCCCGCCCCGCCGCCCCCCCGGCGCCCGTCCCCGACCCCGGCCCGCCTCCGGCCGAATCCCACCCGGCTTTGGCGGCGCTGGCGGCGCTCGATCCGGACGCGCTGAGCCCCAGGGAGGCCCAGGCGGCGCTCTACCGCCTCCGCGCCTTGCTCGATGGCACTGTCAAGGGCGATTGCGCCGGGCTAGAGTAGCCCGAATGACCTCGCCCGCCGCACTCCCCGCCAGGGCTTCCGGCCAGCGCGCCGCCGCGCTGGCCGAACCACCTTCCGTGATTCCGGACCTGATCGCCCAGCTCACCCGGGGCCAGGGCGGCGGCCCGATGCGGCGGGAAGAAGCGCTGGACCTGCTGCGCCAGCATCTCGGCCGCATCCAGCAAAGGGTGCAGGAAAGCTTCGAGGCGCATGAGCTCTCCGGCCTCGCCGCCGCCCGCTGGCTGGCGGCGCTGACCGACGGCCTCATGCAGGCGATCGAGGCCTATGCCCTGGCCATGGTCCCGGCCCGGGATGCGATGGAGCGGGCGGAAGCCCCCTTCGCCCTGGTCGCGACCGGCGGCTATGGCCGCGGCGTCCTCGCCCCCTTCTCCGACATCGACCTGCTCTTCCTCTCCGACCAGACGGCCGGGCTGCGCACTCAGCGGGTGGTGGAATTCGTCCTCTACCTGCTCTGGGACCTCGGGCTGAAGGTCGGCCACGCCACCCGCTCCATCCGCGACTGCATGGAGGAGGCGGGGCGGGACACCACCGTCCTCACCGCCCTGGTCGATGCCCGCTTCCTCGCCGGCGATCCCAGGGTGTTCGAGCGCTTCCAGGAGGTGTTCCACAGGCAGCGCCAGGAGCGGGGCCTCGGCCCCTTCCTTGCCGCCAAGCGGGCGGAACGGGCTGGCCGCCATGCCCGCTACGGCGACAGCCCCTACCTGGTGGAGCCGCATGTGAAGGAGGGGCGCGGCGGCCTCCGGGACCTGCAGACCCTCTACTGGCTTGCCCGCTACGCCTTCAACACCCAGCGCATGCCCGAGCTCGTCGGGCCCGAGAGCCCCGGCGGCGGGCTGCTGACGGAGCATGAGGCGCGCGCCATCCGCCGGGCCTGGAATTTCCTCTGGACCGTCCGCTTCCACCTGCACTACGTCGCCGGCCGCGCCGAGGAGCGCCTGACCTTCGATTTCCAGCCGGTGGTCGGCGCCCGCATGGGCTACATGCCGCGCGGCCGGCAGAACGGCGTCGAGCGCTTCATGAAGCACCTCTTCCTCACGGTGCGCGACGTGCTCCGCCTGACCCGCATCCTGGAGCCGGCCATCGAGCGCGCCGCCCTGGGCCCGCCGGCGACGCGGCGCCAGGGCGATGCGGCGCTGGCCGAGGCCGGCCTCGCCTTCGCCGACGGCAAGCTGGTGGCCGCCCCGCCCAACCGGGATTTCTCCCGCGAGCCGGTGCTGATGCTGCGGATCCTGAAAGCCGCGCGGGACCGCAAGCTGGAGATCCATCCCCTCGCCATCCGCGCCCTGATCCGCAACGCCCACCATGCCAGCCGGCTGCGCGACAACCCCGAAGCGAAAACCCTTTTCCTCGATCTGCTGACCGGCCGCGACGCGGCGCAATGGCTGCGGCTGATGAACGAGGCGGGCTTCCTCTCCCGCTTCATCCCGGACTGGGCCCGCATCGTCGGGCTGATGCAGTTCGACACCTACCACGTCTTCACCGTGGACGAGCACACCATCGAGGCGATCGGCGTGCTGCAGCAGATCGAGCGCAACGAGTTGCAGGAAGTCGCCCCCGTCGCCTCCGAGCTGATCGGCCAGCTCCAATCCCGCCGTGCCCTCTATATGGCCGCTTTGCTGCATGACATCGCCAAGGGCCGCGGCGGGGACCATTCCGAACTCGGCGCCCGCATCGCCACCGAGCTCTGCCCGCGGCTCGGCCTGACGCCGGAGGAGACGGAGACGGTCTCCTGGCTCGTCCTCCACCACCTGCTGATCAGCCAGACCGCCTTCAAGCGGGACATCGAGGACCCCAAGACCGTCCTCGACATCGCCGACCTCGTCCAATCCCCCGAACGCCTCCGCCTGCTCCTGGTCCTCACGGTCTGCGACATGCGCGCCGTCGGCCCCAAGGTGTGGAATGGCTGGAAGGCGACGCTGCTGCGCGAGGTCTATTGGCGCGTGGCGGAGGTGCTGGCCGGCGGGCTTTCCGTGCCGGAGCGCGACGTGCGCGTGGCCCGCGCGCGGGAGGCCGCCGCCGCCATGCTGGCCGCCTGGCCGGCCGCGGAGCGGGACAAATTCCTCGCCCTCGGCTATCCCGGCTACTGGCTCTCCTTCGACGCCGACACCCATGCCCGCCACGCCGCGCTGATCCGCGAGGCCGAGGCCAGCCAGGCGCCGCTGACCGTCCGCACCCGCGTCCTCGAAAGCCGCGCCGTCACCGAGATCACCGTCTATGCCGCGGACCATCCCGGCCTGTTCAGCCGCATCGCGGGCGCGCTGGCGGTGGCCGGCGCCTCCATCGTGGATGCGCGCATCCATACGCTGACCAACGGCATGGCGCTCGACACCTTCTGGGTGCAGGACGCCGCCGGCGGCGCCTTCGACGCGCCGCACCGCCTGGCACGGCTTTCCGTGCTGGTGGAACAGGCGCTCTCCGGCCGCCTCCGGCTGCGGGAGGAGATCCGCAAGGTGCGGCGCGAGCCGGCCCGGCTGCGCGCCGTGACGGTGCCGCCCCGCGTGGTCTTCGACAACCACGCCAGCAACACCCACACGGTCATCGAGGTGAATGCCCGCGACCGCCCCGGCCTGCTGCACGACGTGACGGCGGCGATCAGCGGAGAGGGGCTGCAGATCGGCTCCGCCCACATCACCACCTATGGCGTCAGGGCGGTGGACGTCTTCTACGTGAAGGACGTGTTCGGGCTGAAGGTGGAGAACGAGCGCAAGCTGGCCGCGCTGCGGGAAGCGATGGAAGCGGCGCTGTCGCCGCAGGCGGCGGATGGCGGCGGCGCGGTGCCGGGCACGGCCAGGGCGGCGGCGGAACGGGCCTGAACCCGCGCCCGGCGGGGGGCGTTGTTGCGGCAACAGCCGCAGGAGCCCGCCATGGCCGACGACCCGAAGCACCCCGGCGCCGGCGCGCCGATGGAGGACACGATCACCAGCCACGTCACCCGGGACGGCCCCAAGGCACCGCCGCGCGACAAGCGGCCGGAAGCGCAATACCCGCCGGAGGACCGGGAGGTGGGGGTGAACCGACGGGACCCGGCGGCGCCGGGGGGGAAGGTGAATATTCCGGTGAAGAAGTAGGGCTTCGGTCGCTGGCGGCAGTGCCGCCACCCCCCCTGGCAGGGGGCGCTGCCCCCTGCACCCCCGCCGGGGCCAGGACTTGGCCCCGGACCCCGGTCCGAGTTTCAGACCCGGCGGTTCATCCCGCTCCGCTCAACCCGCTCTCCTCCCGCCGCCTCTTCTCCACCTCCTCGCCATAGCGGCGCAGCAGATGGGTTTCCGTCAGCAGCCCCAGCACCTGGCGGCTGGCCGGCTCCACCACCGCCAGCGCATCGGCCTCCGCCGCCTCGAAAGCGGCGATCGCGTCGCGCGCATTCATCGCCGGCAGCAGCACCGTACCGCGATGCCGCAGCAACGGGCCCAGCCCGCCCTCCGGCGCCGCCGCATGCGCCTCCGGCACGGAGACCAGGCCGGCATAGCGCCCGGCCTCATCCACCGCCACCACCTGGGCGGCGGCGCCCAGCGGGAAGAGGCGGCGGAAATTCGCCAGGCTGGTCTCCGCCGGCACCCGCCGCGGATCCCGCCGCATCATCCGCCCCACCGTCAGGTCGTTCACCCAGCCCACATCATGCGCGCTGCGGATCGCCTCCCCCCGCAGATGGAAGCGCCAGGTGGCGAAGGAATAGCCGAACAGCCGCCGCACCAGCAGGCCGGAGACCGCGACGGCGGCCAGCACCAGCCCGGTGACAGCGAGGCTCCCCGTGGTCTCCAGCGCCAGGAAGGTCATCGCCAGCGGCGCGCCGATGACGGCGGCGCCGAAGGCGCTCATCCCCACCACCGCCATCAGCAGTGCATCCGGCCCCGGCGGCGCCAGCAGTGCCATCACGCCGGCGAAGAGCTTGCCGCCCAGCGCGCCGATCAGCAGCGAGGCGAAGAACAGCCCGCCGCGGAAGCCGCTGCCGATGGAGAGGATGGCCGCCAGCGCCTTCACCAGCAGCAGGGTCAGCACCGGCCAGGCCGGCGCCTCCGTGACGAAGGCGAGGTGCAGCGCGCCATGCCCGGCCGAAAGCGCCACCGGCGAGATCTGCGCCAGCCCGCCCACCGCCAGCCCACCCAGCAGCAGCCGCAGCGCCGGGGAGGGCAGCAGCCGGGCCAGCAGCGCCTCCGCCAGCCCGACGCCGCGCATCAGCAGGATGGCGCAAAGGCCGCAGAGCGCCCCGACCGCCAGCGCCAGCGGATAGGCGGCGCTGTCGATCACGCTCGGCACCGAGGTAACCACCGCATAGGTGCCGGCGGAAAGCCCGCGCGCCACCAGCACCGCCGTCACCGCGCAAGCGATGACGGGGAAGAGGGAGGCGATGCTGTAGGTGCCGATCACCAGCTCGAAGGCGTAGAAGGCGCCGGTCAGCGGCGCGTCGAAGGCGGCGGCGATGGCCCCCGCCGTGCCGGCGCCGACCAGGATGCGCAGATCCGCCCGCCTTAGCGCGAAGGCCCGGCCGAGGCGGGAGGCGATGCCGCCCCCGGCCTGGGCGTAGCCCGCCTCCAGCCCCACCGAGGCGCCGACGCCGTTGGACAGCACGGTCTGGGCGCCCACCACCACCGCGTCGTTCAGCGACATGCGGCCACCATGCAGGGCGTTCGCCTCGATCGGGTCCACCGGGGATTTCGGCCGCCAGCGCCGGATCAGGCGATTGAGCCCGGCCAGCGCCAGCCCGCCGAGCGGCGGCACCAGCAGCAGCCGCCAGTCGGGCAGGAAGGTGGCGGTGGAAAGCCGCGTCTCCGGCCCGAAGCCGTAGAGCAGGCGCTGCAGCCCATGCGCCGCCGCCCCCATGCCCCAGGCGGCCAGGCCCACCCCCACCCCGATCAGCACCGCCAGCAGCACCACGGCGAATTCGCTGCGCCGGACCCAGGTGCGCAGGGCGGCCCGGCGGCGGACCCGGTGACGGAGCAGGCGGATATAGCGATGCGGGGCGAAGGGGTGCATGGCCGGCGTGATTGCCGCAGGATCATGGCGCAAAACCGACAGGAACGCCCCCGGCCGCCGCTGCCGCCCGCTGCCGGGAGACCGGAGCGGCGCGGGGGCGAGGCGCAGCGCGGGGGCGAGGCGCAGCGCGGGGGGCTCCGGGGGGCATCGCGCCCGTTGGCCGCCGCTTTCGCGCGCTGCCGGAACCGGAGTGGCCCAAGGGCGCGGCGTGACGCGCGGGGCTCCAGGGAGCCTCGCGCCCGTCTGCGCTGCTTTTCGCCGACCGCCGCCGGGACCGGAGCGGCCCGGGGGTGAGGCCTGGCGTGAGGACGGTCCGGTAAGGCCCGCGCCCGGCCCGACCGCCCTGGCCAAGCCGGCGGGCCCGGGTTATCCCGCCGGCATGGATGCCGCCCCCCTTCCCGCCGCGGCCGAAGGCCCGCTGGCGGCCTATCGCGCGCGCCTTGCCGCCGGCACGCTGAAGCCGGACCCCGCCCAGGCCCGGGCCGCGGAGGTGCTGCAGGATCTCTGGCGCCGCCTGCGCGGCTACGACCCGAAGCCGGAGCCCGCCCAGAATGGCGGCGGCAACGGGCTGCTCTCCCGCTTCTTCCGCCGCAAGCCGGTGGAGGAGGCGCCGGACGTGCCCCAGGGCCTCTACCTCGTCGGCGAGGTCGGCCGCGGGAAGTCCATGCTGATGGATCTCTTCTTCGCCTGCGCCGAGGTGCCGCGGAAGAAGCGCATCCACTTCCACCAATTCATGCAGGACTGTCACCAGCGCATCCATCGCTGGAAGCAGGCCAATCCGGGCGGCGAGGACCCTATCCCGCCGCTGGCCGACAGCATCGTGGCCGAGGCGGCGCTGCTCTGCTTCGACGAATTCCAGGTGCACGACATCACCGATGCGATGATTCTCGGCCGGCTGTTCGAGGCGCTCTTCGCCCGCGGCGTCGTGGTGGTGGCGACGAGCAACACCGCGCCGGACAACCTCTTCAAGGGCAAGCCCGGCCGCGACGCCTTCCTGCCCTTCATCGCCCTCATCAAGCAGCGGCTGGAGGTGCTGCACCTGCAGGCCGAGCGCGATTATCGCCGCGAGCGCATCCGCGGCCTGCCCACCTGGCATTCCCCGGTGGATGGCCGTGCCGAGCGCGCCCTGGACGCCGCCTTCCTGGAGCTGACGGGCGAGGCGCACGGCACCCCCGCGCAGCTCACCGTGCTGGGGCGGGTGCTGGAGGTGCCGGAGGCGGCGCGCGGCGTCGCCCGGATGGATTTCGAGTCGCTCTGCGGCCGGCCTTTGGGCCCGGCCGACTACCTGGCGCTGGCCACGCATTTTCACACTTTGGTGATGGATGGCATCCCAAGGCTGGGTCCGGAGAACTTCGATCGGGCTCGCCGTTTCGTGACGCTGGTGGATGCATTGTACGAACATCGCTGCAAACTCGTGGCTTCAGCGATGGCTGCCCCGGACAACCTTTACGAATCAGGTGAGAACGCCGCGATGTTCGAGCGGACTGCGAGCCGCTTGATGGAAATGCAAAGCCAGGAGTATCTGGGCTTGCCGCATTTGACGTAATACGGCGTAATAAGGCTCACGGATTCGAGAGGATTGCCCATGCGCTTCGCTCCCCTTGCCGTCCTTGGCCTGATGCTGCTTGCGGTCCCGGCCTATGCCGCGGGGCAGAAGCCGGAGGGGCAGGGCAGGTCGCCGGCGCCGCAGGCAAGGGTGGTGGCGCAGCGCCTGGCGGTGGTGGCGCCGCGTCCGGCCGCCGCGGCCAGCCGGCCGGCGCAGCAGCAAACGGCCTCGCGTCCGGCGGCGCATCGCCCCGCCGCGCAACGCCAGGCCGGCCGGCGCCAGGCGGCGCAGCGGGTGACGGCGCCGGTGCAGCGTTCCGCCATGCGCGGCCAGGTGGGGATGGTGCGGGATGCCCGGGCGGCCTCCGCCAACACGGCGCCGCGGCGCCTGGCGACGAAGAGCCGCCCCCGGGTGCAGACCGTGCGCTGGATGTCCGGCCTGCCGGCCGCAGCCAATGTGCAGGCGCAGGAATGCCCGGATGGCACCATGGCCACCCTCGCCCGCGGGCATGACGACATCGTCCGCTGCGTTCCGTTCTGAAGCTCCCCATGACGTTGCTGCGCAACCTCATGGGGGCCCCGGGGGCGCTGTCCTTCTGAGGCTTCGCACAGCCCGCCGCGGCAAAGCCGCGCCGGGGCAACGGGCGGCGCGGGAAATCCCCACGATCTCGCCGCACGCCGCCGCGGGGACCCCCGGGGGCGCTGTCCTGCCGATGACTCGCACAGCCCGCCGCGGCAAAGCCGCGCCGGGACAACGGGCGGCGAGGTCCAGGCGCGGCGCCCTCCGGCTCGGCCGCGAAGCCCCGCCACCCTGCGGTGCGGAAAGGTTTCCAGCGCGGCACGTGGCAGGCTAGCCTCCCGAAAACGCCAGGCCGGCCGCCAGAGCCTTCGCCGCAAACAGGGACGCTTCCGATGAACCGCCGCTCCTTCCTCGCCTCTGGCCTCGCCGCCAGCGCGGCCGCCATGGCCGCGCCCGGCTTCCTGCGCGCCCAGGCCGCCACCACGCTGAAATTCATCCCGCAGATCGACCTCGCCGTGCTCGATCCGCACGGCACCACCGCCTACGTTACCCGCGGCCACGGCCACATGATCTTCGACACGCTCTACGGCATGGACGCGAATTTCCGCCCGCATCCGCAGATGGTCGAAGGCCATGTGGTGGAGAATGACGGCAGGCTCTGGACCCTGACGCTGCGTCCCGGCCTGCTCTGGCACGACGGGGAGAAGGTGACCTCGCGCGACTGCGTCGCCTCCATCCGCCGCTGGGCGAAGCGCGACGCGCTGGGCGGCGCGCTGATGGCGGCGACCGACGAGCTCTCCGCCCCGGACGACCGCACCATCCGCTTCCGCCTGAAGAAGCCCTTCCCGCTGCTGCCCGAGGCGCTCGGCAAGATCAGCAGCCCGATGCCGGCCATGCTGCCCGAACGCCTGGCCAATGTGGACGCCTTCCGCCCGATCCCGGAGATGGTCGGCAGCGGCCCCTTCCGCTTCCTGGCCGAGGAGCGCATCGCCGGCAGCCGCAACGTCTATGCGAAGTTCGAGAAATACGTCCCCCGCGCCGACGGCCCGCTGCAATGGAATGCCGGGCCGAAGCAGGTCTTCTTCGACCGCGTGGAATGGACCACCATCCCGGACGCCGCCACCAAGGCCTCCGCCCTGATCCAGGGCGAGCAGGATTTCTGGGAGAACCCGACCCACGACCTGCTGCCGCTGCTCCGCCGCAACCGCAGCATCAGGCTGGAGGTGAACAACCCCACCGGCCAGGTGGACATGATGCGGCTGAACCATCTGCAGCCGCCTTTCGACAAGCCGGCGGTGCGCCGCGCGATGCTCCACGCCATCAGCCAGGCGGACATGATGCAGGCGATCGTCGGCCCCGACCCCGCCATGTACCACGTGCCGCACGGCGTCTTCTGCCCCGGCACGCCGATGGCGAGCGAGGCCGGCCTCGAGCCCCTCAAGGGCCCGCGCGACTACGCCAAGGTGAAGGAGATGCTGAAGGCGGCCGGCTATGCCGGCGAGAAGGTCGCGATGCTGGTCGCCGCCGATTACGCCCAGTTCAAGGCGATCGGCGAGGTCGCCGCCGACATGATGAACCGCATCGGCATGAATGTGGATTTCATCGCCACCGACTGGGGCACCATGCTGCAGCGGCGCAACAACCGCGGCCCGGTGGACCAGGGCGGCTGGAGCCTCTTCAACACCGGCTGGGAAGGGGCGGACCATATGGACCCCGCCAACCACTACGCCATCCGCGGCAACGGCAAGGAGCAGGGCGCCTGGCCCGGCTGGTGCGTCAGCGAGAAGCTGGAGGCGCTGCGCGACGCCTGGTTCGAGGCGCCGAACCAGGAAGCGCAGCAGGCCATCTGCCGCGACATGCAGGTGCAGTGCATGCAGGACGTGCCGAGCATTCCGCTCGGCCAGTACATCCAGCCGGTCGGCTACCGCAACACCATCACCGGCGTGAAGCCGGGCTTCCCGACCTTCTGGGGGGTGAAGCGATCCCCATAAAGGCGCTGCGCGCCTTTATGGGGGCCCCGGATGCCCTTCCGATCGGCGCCTCGCACAGCCTGGCGCGGCAAAGCCGCGCCAGGGCAACGGGCAACGCGGTCCCGCGGGGCGTCAGCCGGAGCGGCGCGTTTCTTGCTGCTATTTTGCTGATAGCGGCGTTGCTTAATCCTTGCGGCCCCGCCCCGTCCGGCGCAGCATCCCACCCGGCCGGCCGATCCCCGGCGGAAGGAGACACCCGATGTCCTCAGCCATGAAGCTCACCGCCACAGGCATGTCGGATGCCGAGTGGGATGTCCGCTGCGAGCTCGCGGCGCTCTACCGCATCTGCCACGACCTCGGCTGGACCGACACCATCAACACCCACATGTCCGTCCGCGTCCCCGGCGAGCCGGAGCATTTCCTCATCAACAGTTACGGGGAGATGTTCGACGAGATCACCGCCTCCTCCCTCATCAAGATGGACATGGCGGGCAACGTCATCGGCAATCCGGGCAAGTTCAACGCCGCCGGCTTCACCATCCACAGCGGCATCTACAAGGCGCGGCCCGATGCGAATTGCGTGCTGCACACCCATACCCGGGCGGGCGGCGGCGTCTCCCTGCTGAAGCGCGGCCTGCGCCCGATCAGCCAGGATGCGCTGCATGTCTATGACGACGTCGTCTATCACGAATACGGCGTGCCGGCGACGGTCGAGGAATGCGAGGCGCTCGGCCGCTCCTGCGCCACGGGAAGCTGCGTGGTGCTGCTGAACCACGGGCTGCTGACGCTGGGCGAGACCATTCATGGTGCCATGATGCGCCTCTACATGCTGGAGCGCGCCTGCGAGCTGGAGCTGATTTCCCGCCAGCTCGGCGAGCCGCCGGTCGAGATCGAGCCCTATGTCGTCGAGAAGGCGGCCGCGCGCATGAAGAAGATGCGCCCCACCTGGGAGTATGGCCGCATGGAGTTCGAGGGCATGATGCGTACCGTGGACCGCAAGGGCCACAAATACCGCTGCTGATTTCCCCACGACGCCGCTGGCGCGGCGCCATGGGGCCCCCGGGAGTCGCTGTGCTTCCGGAGCCTCGCACAGGCTGCCGCGGCGAAGCCGCGGCAGCGCAGCGGGTGGCGCGCATGGCAGGCGCGCCACACACCCGGCACCGGTGCCCGACCGCGCGGGTCGCGGGCGGCTGATCCCCTGGCGCCGCGACCAGGGCATTCCCGGCGCCTGCCTCACCGGCCTGCTCCGCCAAACGCCGCCGCGCCGCCATCGCCGGGCTTGCCATCGGCCGCCTGCCGCACGCAGGCTGAAGCCCGGAAAGCAGGGCCGGGCGGGCGGCGGCGGCCTTTCGCACCGCGCAGGCGGACCACCGCCGGCCGCCCCGGCCCCGACACCCCGCATCAAGGGCCCCTGCCATGAGCGAACGCCTGAAGCCCCTGCTCGCCGACGACTGGGCGGCCGTGGACCCCACCCTGCCGCCCATCCTCGAAGCCCTGCTCGCCCGCAGCGCCGGGGAGGACTGGCACAAGGCCGGCACCTTCAAGGACCACCTGCTCGGCACCTATCGCACCCTCGCCCTCTGGGACCAGCCGCGGGAGGTGCGCCTGCTCGGCCTGTTCCACAGCGTCTATTCCAACGAATACGTGGACCTGAAGCTGTTCGACGCGGAGCGCGGCCGCGACGGGCTGCGCGCCCTGCTGGGCGAGGAGACGGAGCGGCTGGTCCATCTGTTCTGCACCATGCCCCGCTCCCTCTTCACCCGCCGCCTGGCGGAGGCAGGCGAGCTGCCCGAGGAAGGCATGGCGCTGGAGCGGCCGGGCAAGCCGGATGTGCTGCTCTCCACGCGCGACGTCGCGGTCTTCGCCATCGCCACCATCGCCGACATCGCCGAGCAATGGCATTCCTGGCAGGACGAGATTTTCTCGGAGTTTCCGGCCAGCACCACGCCGCGCCGCGTCAGCGAACACTGGTCTGCCGCGCTGTGGCCCGGCCCGTTGAAGCCGACGGCCAAGGCGCTGTCGCTCCTCTCCCGCCTCGCCCGGCCGCTTGCCGAGATGCCGGAGGAATGGGGCCTGCCGGTGCCGCCGGTCTTTGCCCGCTGCAACGCCGTGCTCTCGCCGGAGCAGGAGATGGCGGCGAGCAGCCTCTACTGGCAGGCCGTCACCCGCGCCCTGCCGCAATCCTCCCCCGGCCCGACGCGGCTGGCGCTGGAGACCGCCGCCCAGCTCAACCCCTTCGTCGGCGAGCCGCGGCTGCTGCTGGCGCAGCTTGCCCTGGCCGCCGGGGAATGGGACCGCGCGGCGGCGGATGCCCGGGCCGGGCTCGACCTGCTGAGCGAATGGGGCACGGCCTGGGACAAGCGCGTGGCCTGGTCCGGCTGGGTGGCCTGGGCGCGCATCCTGCTGCGATCGGCGGAGAGGCGGCGCTGGCCGGACCATCTCGCGGGGCTGAACGGGCTCGGGCTGGTCAGCTAGCTTGCCTCGCCAGGGCGGCGTTCCCGCCGGGCGCGCCTAAGCCCGCGGCCATGGTGCCGACGCCGGATCAGGGACGCCGCGCGGTGAACCCCCTTGCCCTTGCCGTCAGCACCCTGGCCCTGGCGCTCGGCCGCTTCGGCCTTGGCTTCGCGGTGCAGCCAGCGGGCGGTCGCGGCAGCCGCCCGCGTCATTCCAGCCCGGTCGCTAGAGCGGGATCGGTTGAGCTGCGCTCACCCGCCCCGCTCTAGCTCATTGTTCGGTCGCGTGATTCACGGTTCCGGTCGATTCGACCTCAACCGATCGCGCTCTAGCGCCTCGAACCGGTCGGCCGCCATGGCCATCCTGGCGGCGATGTCCCGCAGCCGCCTCGCCGCCTCCCGGTCCGCCTCCTGGCCCGGGATGTCCCGCTGGATGGCGAGGGCGAGCATGCGCTCGGCCAGGCGGCGCAGCTCCGCGGCATGGGTCAGGAGCGTCCGCGGCGGGCGGCGGTACGCCACCGGCGCCGCGCCAGGGGCGAGGGTCGTCATCCGCGCGCCATGACGGCCTGCAGGGACGCGACCAGCGCATCCGGATCGAAAGGCTTGGCCATGACCGGCGCGGCGAGATGCCGGCCCCGCTGCGGCCCGTTCCCGTAGCCGGTGGCGAAGATGAAGGGCACGCCCCGTGCGTCCAGCCAATCGGCCAGGGGCAGCACCTGCTCGCCGCCGAGATTGACGTCGAGGATGACGGCATCGAGGCCGCCATCGGCCAGCGCCGTCTCGGCCAGCCGGAACGCCTCCGCCAGGGTGGCGGCCGGGCCGAGCAGCTCGGCGCCCGCATCGCGCAATTTGTCCTCGAGCAACTGGGCGACGATCGCCTCGTCCTCGACGAGCAGCACCCGCCGGCGCTGCAGCCTGCCGGTCCGCGGCCCGCCCCCCTCCGATGCACCCGACATGCCCCATCCCTTCGTCACCGCAGTGCCGGGCCATCGGCCATGCGGGCGATGTTGTCTGTCCGGTTTCGAACGCAGGGACCGCGGCCCTCAGCGGCCCCTCTGTCCACCCCCCCCTGTCCACCCCCCCCCTGTCCACCCCCCCGGGTGCGGCCACGCCCGCGGCCCTGCAGCAGCAGCGCGAGTCCGAAGCCCAGCGCCAGGCATCCGGCGGCGGCCGCGGCAGGGCGTCAGGCGCCCAGCAGCCGCGCGGTCAGGCGGCGGATGGCGCCGTAGCATTCGCAGGAGGCGTTCTCCAGCCCGTCCCGGTCCAGGATGGTGACATGCCCGCGCCGATGGCGGATGAGACCGGCATTCTGCAGGATGCCGGCGGCGATGGTCACCCCGGGGCGGCGGACGCCGAGCATCTGGGCGAGGAATTCCTGGGTCAGCGGCAGCTCGTCGCCCATGACCCGGTCATGCACCATCAGCAGCCAGCGGGCCAGGCGCTGCTCCAGCGTGTGGTTGCCGTTGCAGGCCGCGGCCTGGGTGACCTGGGCGTAGAACACCTGGGCATAGCGCAGCAGCAGCGGCAACAGGGCCGGGCTCTCCGCCAGGGCGCGGCGGAAGGCGGCGCCGGCGATGCGGAGGGAGCGGCCGGGGACCTGCACCAGCGCCTCGATGGGCGACACGCCGGTGCCGAAGACGAGGGGCAGGCCGGCCATGCCTTCCGGGCCGACGATGCCCACCTCCATCAGCCCGCCCTCCTCCAGCCGGGCCAGCATGGACACCGTGCCGGTTTCCACGAACCAGGCAGCGTCGACCTCGCCTTCGGCGGGGAACAGCGTCCTCCCCAGCGGCAGGTCCAGCAGTTCCAGCGCGGGCGCGAGCCTGGCGAATTCCGCTTCCGGCAGGGCGCGGAGCAGGCGGTTGGCAATGCCGGATTGCTCGATGGCAGACATGCGGCCCCCCGCTATCGCTGGTCGGAGCCGCGCCATCTGCCCTCGCCCGCGGTCAGCGCTGCGGGGCCGGATCCGTATCCGCTCAACGCCCGCCGTCACGGCGGGTGCCAGCGCCACCGCCGGAATTCGGTGGCCTGCGTTTCGGCGGCCCGGGCGCTACCCGCCGCAGGCTGGCGCCGCCTGCACCGGCCAGCGCCCCCGGGGCCCGCCGCCGCGCAGCGCCGGGATGCCCCCTGGCCTTCCCCGCCATCCCGGGCCATCTTCCGCCCGAACCGATCTACTCCGGGGGAAACATTCATGCCCACCCGCCGCGCCGCCCTGGCGCTGCTCGCCCTGCCCGCCCTTGCCCGCGCCGCGCGGGCGGAGGGCTGGCGGCCCACCCAGCCCGTCCGCATCATCTGCCCCGCCGCCCCCGGCGGCACGGCGGACATCTCCGCCCGCCTGCTCGCCCCATGGCTCCAGGCCCAGCTCGGGCAGAATTGCGTGGTGGAGAACCGCTCCGGCGCCGGCGGCGTCATCGGCACGCAGGAGGCGGTGCGCAGCACGCCGGATGGCCACACCCTGCTGCTCGGCAATATCGGGCCGCAGGCGATCGGCTTCTCGCTCTACCGCAACCTGCCCTACAGCCGGGACAGCCTCATCCCCGTCGGCGGCACGGTGCGCGGGCCGAATGTGCTGGTGGTCCACCCCTCCGTCCCCGCCAACACGCTGCCGGAGCTGGTGGCGCATCTGAAGAAGAACCCCGGCAAGCTCTCCTTCGGCTCGCCCGGCGTCGGGCAGTCGCCGCACCTCACCGGCGTCTGGTTCAACCAGGCGACGGGGACGGAGGCGATCCACGTCCCCTTCCGCGGCGCCGGACCCGCGGCGATCGAGCTGGTCGCCGGCAACATCCAGTATATGTGGGACAACCTCACCAGCGGCATCCAGCAGATCAAGGCCGGCCGCGTCCGGGCGCTGGCGGTCTCCTCCGCCGACCGCAACCCGCAGCTTCCGGAGGTGCCGGCGGCGCGGGAGACGATGCCGGAGCTGGCGCAGTTCGACGTCAACACCTGGTTCGGCATCTTCGCCCCGGCCGGCACGCCGCGCCCGGTCGTCCTCGCCCTCTCCCAGGCCATGGCGGCCTGGCAGGAGACGCCCGAGGTGCAGGCGCGGTGGCGGGAGATGGGCGGCGTCGCGCTGCGCGGCAGCCCGGAGGAATTCACCGCCTTCGTGAATGGGGAGATAGAGAAATGGTCGAGCGTGATCCGCCGCGAAGGCCTGCAATTGGAGGTGGGCTGACCATGCGCCTCCCCCGCCGCGCCCTCCTCGCCCTGCCGGCCCTGCTGCCGGCCGCCGCCCGCGCCGAGGGCGGGAGCTGGCGGCCGGGGCAGCAGATCCGCATCATCGCCTCGGCCGCCGCCGGCGGCACCACGGACATCATGGCCCGCTTCTGCGCGCAGTATCTGCAGGCGCGCTGGGGCACGCCGGTGGTGGTGGAGAACCGCACCGGCGCCGGCGGCACCATCGGCACGCTGGAAGTGGTGCGGGCGAAGCCGGACGGCACCACGCTGCTCTCCGGCAATATCGGGCCGCAGGCCATCGCCTATTCGCTCTTCCGCAACCTGGCCTACAAGCCGGAGAGCCTGGTGGATATCTGCGGCACCATCCGCGGGCCCAATGTGCTGGTGGTGAACGCGGCGACGCCGGTGCGGGACATGGCGGGCTTCGCCGCCTGGCTGCGCGCCAATCCGGGCAAGATCAGCTACGCCTCCACCGGCGTCGGCCAGTCCACCCACCTGACGCCGGTCTGGCTGCTGCAATTGCTGAATGTGGAGGCGATCCACGTGCCCTTCCGCGGCTCCGCCCCGGCGCAGGTGGAGCTGATCGCCGGCAATGTCGGCTTCATGATCGACAATCTGACGGGCGTCATCGAGCACATCCGCGCCGGCCGGCTGCGGGCGCTCGCCGTCACCAGCGCCGAGCGCAATGCCGAGCTGCCGGAGGTGCCGGCGGCGAAGGAGACGCTGCCGGAGCTATCGGCATTCGAGGTGAACACCTGGTTCGGCCTGTTCGGCCCGGCCGGCCTGCCGCCCGAGATCACCCGCAGCATCAATGCCGACGTCAACGAGATGCTGGATCTGCCGGAGACCCGGCAGCGCTTCGCCGCGCTGGGCGGCGTGCCGCTGAAGCTGAGCCCGGAAGGCTTCGCCGACTGGGTGAAGGCGGAGACGGCGAAGTGGTCGGCGGTGATCAAGCGCGAGGGGCTGCAGCTCGACGCCGGTTGACGCGGCGCGGCCGGGGCCGCAGCGTGCAGGGCGAATGATCCTCTCCCCGCTCTGGCTGCCCATCACCCTGGCCGCCGCCCTGTTCCAGACCTGGCGCACGGCCATGCAGCAGAAGCTGCGCGGCCAGCTTTCCGTCAACGCCGCGGCGGTGGTGCGCTACCTCTACGGCGTGCCGGTGGGGGCGCTGCTGCTGGCGCTCTACATCGCGGTGTTCGGCGGCACGGTGCCGGCGGGGCTGGGCTGGGCCTTCTTCGCGCTCTGTGCCGCGGGGGGGCTGGGGCAGATCCTCGGCACCAACCTGCTCATCATGTCCTTCAGCCATCGCGGCTTCGCCGTCGGCACCGCCTATGCGAAGACCGAGGCGGTGCAGGGCGCCATCCTCGCTTTGCTGCTGCTGGGGGAACGGATTTCGGCGCTGGCCTGGGTGGGCATCGGGATCGGCGTCGCCGGTGTGCTGTGGCTGACCCTGGCGGGCAAGGCGCATCCCGGCCGGGACCTGGCCCGCGCCGCGCTGCAGCCGGCGGCGATGTGCGGCCTCGCCGCCGGCTTCTTCTTTGCCGGCACCAGCGTGCTGGTGAAGGCGGCGAATCAGGAGGTGCCGGCCCCGGATCCCATCCTCCGCGCCCTCATCACCCTGGTGATGACGAACATCCTGCAGACCGTGATGCAGGGCGGCTGGCTGCTGGCACGGGAGCCGCGGCAGGCCCGCGCCGTCTTCACCACCTGGCGCAGCAGCGCGCAGGTCGGGGCGCTCTCCGCCTGCGGCTCCGCCTGCTGGTTCAGCGCCTTCGCCTTGGCGCCGGTGGCGCTGGTCCGCGCGGTGGGCCAGGTGGAGATCCTGATGACCCTGCTGTTCAGCCATTTCTACCTGCGCGAACGTCCGAGCCGCGCCGAGATCCTCGGCGCCCTGACCGTGGTCTGCGGCGTGGTGCTGGTGCTGGCGGGGCGGTAGAATCAAGGTTCCAAAGGCCTTCGGCCTTTGGTGGGGAGAGTTTGAGAGGGGTAAAGCCCTTCCTCAATGCCCCCCTGCGGCCGGCAGCCACACCTTGAACCTTGCCCCCTGCCCTTCCTCGCTTTCGATGGTGAGCTGCCCGCGGTGCCGGTTGACGATGTGCTTCACGATCGCCAGCCCCAGCCCGGTGCCTCCCACCCGCCGCGACCGCCCCGTATCCACCCGGTAGAACCGCTCCGTCAGCCGCGGGATATGCTCCCGCGGAATCCCCGGCCCGTCATCGCTCACCCTGACCGCCACGCCGTTGCGCCCGGCCTGGCGGCTGCCCGGCCCGGTCTCGAGCCGCACCGCCCCGCCATCCCTGCCGTGCCGCACCGCATTCTCCAGCAGGTTGCGCACCACCTGGGCGAGCTGCTCGGCATCCGCCGGCGCCGCCACCGCCGGCGCCAGCGCCAGCTCGAGCCGCATGCCGCGGCCCTGGTAGAGCGGCTCCAGCGCCGCCGCCTCGGCCCGGGCGATCGCCGCCAGATCGGCCTCCCCGACCGGCGGCTGGTGCTCCGTCAGCTCGATGCGGGAGAGGCCGAGCAGGTCGTCGATCAGCCGCCGCATCCGCTCCGACTGCTCGGCCATGATGCCGAGGAAGCGCTGCCGCGCCGCCGGGTCGTCCTCCGCCGGGCCGCGCAGCGTCTCGATGAAGCCGATCAGGCTGGCCAGCGGGGTGCGCAGCTCATGGCTGGCATTGGCGACGAAGTCGGCCCGCATCCGCTCCACCGCCCGCTCCCGCGTCCGGTCGGAGAGCAGGATGACGATGCGCCCGCCATCCGCCAGAGGCGGGTCCATCGGAATGATCTGCGCCGCCAGCTCCCGCGCGATGGGCACGGGCAGATGCAGGTCGGCGGTGCGTGGCGTTCCCTCTGCCTGGGCGCGGTCCAGCGCCTCGGCCAGCGCCGGGTGGCGCAGCAGCGCCGCCACATCGTGGCCGGCGCCCAGCAGGGCGCGCGCCGCGGCATTGCTGCGCAGCACCTGCCGCGCCGGGGAGAGCACCAGCAGCGGGTCCGGCAGCGCCTCGACGATCGCCTGGTCGGCGCGCTGCAGCCGGCCGACCAGGGCGCCGCGCTCCGCCAGGGTGCGGGCCAGCCGGGCGACGCCATCGGCGATCTCCTCGACGGCCGGCAGCAGCGGGGTGGAATCCGGCGGGACGAGCTGCCCGTCCTCCGCCGCCGCCCGGCGCAGCGCGCCCGCCAGCCGGTTGAGGTTGCCGATCCAGACCCGTGCCAGGGCCAGCGCGCCGAGGCCGCAGGCCAGCAGCGCCAGCAGCCCCGGCCCGGTCCCCAGCGCGCCGAGCAGCATGAGGGTGATGAGGACGAGGGCCGGGACGCCGCCGATCAGCCCGGCCGCGCCGAGGATGCGGGTCATGCCGTCTCGCTTCCCATCCCAGGCCCCGTCTCGCGCCCCATGCCGCGCCTCGCCTCGCGTCCCCGTCCCGCGCCTCGGCCTGTCCCCCGCCCTGCCTCGGCTCTTCCGTCCCCTCCTGCGCCCGGCCTTCCGCCCGGCCTTGGGCCGCTGGCGCCCTGCCGGCGCATCGCCCGGTCAGGTCCCCGGCGCCCCCGGCACTGGGGCCGGCTGGATCAGCCGCGGCTCGCCGCCGGCGGGGTCGAGGGCGAAGATGGCGAGGCCGCGCTGGGCCAGCCCCTCCTGCGTCAGCCGGATCGGGCCGTCGGCGCCCATCAGCGCCTCCCCCACCGGCGGGGCGTTGCGGCCGTCCCGCAGGCTGCGGCTGGCCAGGGCGGCGGCGTCGTAGGCCAGGCCGGCGAGGCGCGGCGGGCGGTCGCCGAAGGCCGATTGGTAGCGGGAATCGAATTGGGCGCGGATGCCCGGATCGGGGCCGGGGAACCAGGCATCGGCCAGGGCCGGCTCGGTGCCGAGTGCGGGTTCCGCCGCCCAGGCGGCGGTGCCGAGGAAGCGCGGCTTCGCCGGCAGCGCCGCCGCCAGCGCCGCCGCCGCTGCCCGCGCCCGTTGGCGGCCGAGGCCGAGCAGCACCGCGTCCAGCCCCTCCGGCCCCGCCTGTTCGGCGAGTTGCCGGGCCGCCGCGGCGCTGTCGCCAAGGCGGGCATGCAGCAGGATGAAGGGCGGCGGCAGGCCGAGCGCCGGCAGCTTCGCCCGCAGCGCGCCAGCGAGGCGGCGGCCGAATTCATCATCCGGCGCCAGCAGCCCGATGCGGCGGGCGCCGTCCGCCGCGGCGGCGGCGGCCATGCGCTCCGCCTGCTCCCCCGGCGTCATGCCCAGCACCCAGACGCCGCCACCGCCCTGGTCGGCATCCGAGGTGAAGGCGATGAGCGGGGCGTGGGCGGCGCGGGCAGGGCCGGCGGCGGCGGCGGTCTCGCTCAGCGTCAGCGGGCCGGCGAGCGCCTTGGCGCCGGCGGAGAGGGCGCTGCGGGCGGCCTCCGCCGCGCCGGCCGGGGTGCCGCCGGTATCGCGCGGGAGGAATTCGATCTCCGGATCCGCCTGGTCGAACAGGGCGAGCTGGGCGGCGTTCAGCATCGCCTCCCCCAGCGACTTGTTCGCGCCGGAGAGCGGGAGCAGAAGCCCGACCCGGCTGCGCGGCACGTCCTGCACCGCCGGCGCGGCTGGGGCGAGCTGGCCCTGGCCGGCGAGGCGCGGGGCTTGCGGGGCGCAGGCGAGCAGCGGCAGGAAGGCCAACAGGGCAAGGATGGGCGGGCGCGATGACGGAACGGGCAAGCGATCCTCCTGACGAGCTGGTGGCCGGACGTCTTGGACCACCCCCTGGGGCGGCACCGTCGGGCAATGCCACCGGCCTGACCCTGGTAGCAACGCCCATCGGCAATCTCGGCGACCTGTCTCCACGTGCGCTCACCGCCTTGCGGGAGGCGGATGCAGTGCTTTGTGAGGATAGCAGGGTAACCGGCGCGATGCTGTCGCGGCATGGCGTTTCGGTGACCCTGATCCCGCTGCATGAACATAATGAGGATGCCCAGATCCCCCGGGTGCTGGCCCGGCTGGCGGCGGGGGAGAGGGTGGCGCTGGTCTCCGATGCCGGGACGCCGCTGGTCTCCGACCCCGGCTACCGGCTGGTGCGGGCGGCGATCGCCGCGGGGCTGAAGGTGACGGCGGTGCCGGGGCCGAATGCGGCGGTGATGGCGCTGACGCTCTCCGGCCTGCCGCCGCACCCCTTCCTGTTCCATGGCTTCCTGCCGGCCAAGGCAGCGGCGCGGGCGGCGGAGATCGGCCGGCTGCGGGCGGCGGAGCGGGCGGGGCTGCGGGCGGCGCTGATCTTCTACGAGGCGCCGCACCGGCTGGCGGAGATGCTGGCGGCGCTGGCGGAGGGGTTGGGTGCGGACCGGCCGGCGGCGGTGGCACGGGAGCTGACCAAGCGCTTCGAGGAGGTGCGGCGGGGGAGCCTGGCCGAGCTGGCCGGGTGGTATGGGCGGGAGGCGGCGCGGGGGGAGGTCGTCGTCGTCGTCGGGCCGGCGGCAGAGGAAGCAGCGCCGGAAGAGGAGCTGGAAGCGCGGCTGCGGGCGGCGCTGGAGGCGGGGATGAGCGTGCGGGACGCGGCGGCGACCGTGGCGGAGGCCACCGGGCTGCCGCGAAAGCAGGTCTATGCGCGGGCGCTGGAAATGGGGAAGGGATAGCCCACGGATCGGGGGCGTTGCCCCCCAGGCTGTGCCAAAACGCCAGATGCCGACCGTGACGCCAGCCAACTTCGGTTAAAGCGAAGCGTAGCTCCACTTCAGTTCGGTGTAATTGTCCTGGTTCCGAAAGTGTTAGCTGCATGAAGGATATTGAAGGCCAAGATCGACAACGCTGCTTCCGCCTTCACCGCCCTGAGCCCTCTCGTCAGGAACCTTCCGCCGCCAGACATTCGTTTAATCGTGCCGAACGGATGCTCAACCGTGCATCGCCTGATCGTCATTAGACTGGGATTGGTCATCTTGGGTCGAGGACGGGGTAGCTTGATCGATCGTCACATGCTGCGGATGTATGTTGCGGCGCCTTCACGCTCGGGAATCTCCGCCTGAATGAACCGTCAAAACGCCGACAAGCACAGAGAAGCTGGCCACCACCAAAGGCGCGATGGCATGCGTATATTCGCCATGCAGGACGACCGTACCTGCCGCCGCCAGCATCACGATGGCACCTAGGATCGAGCCGTACAGATGACGTGGCCACACGATAAGAAGCGCGGCGACCGACAGCTCGATCAGACCGGTGACATAGTGGAACCAGTCCGGATATCCCCACCGGGCGTAATCCGCGAGGATGGTCTCCGAAGCGAGTATGTTTCCAAATCCTCCGAAGACGAAGAAGGCGGCAAGCGCCCAGCGAAGGACGGACGGCCAGTTAAGCTTACGCATTCTGAACTTGGTCTTTTTCGGTCAGCGCGCCTTCGAGGAACAGGGTGACAGCGTCATCGACGATCTTCGAGATTTCGGCGGGTTTCAAAGACGCATTCTCACCCACCAGGCAACGTAGCTGCGGTGTTGTCACGGCAAGGCTGATATAATGGGCAGCCAGCGTGGCGGCAGGCATATCCGCTCGGAACTGCCCGTCACGCTGCCTGTCCGCGAACCAGCGAGCCAGAAGTCGTGTCGCATTGTCATGGCCTGCGTGCCAGATGGACCGCGACAGTTCGGGAAACCGCTGTCCCTCGGCGACCATCAGCCGATGCAGCGCAAGGGCCCGCGGCTGCACCACGGTTTCAAGGATCTTGCATCCGAATAGGAGCAGGGCGTCTCGCGGGTCGGAGCCATGAATATCGAGTTGCTCCAGAGGGGCAGCGAGTTCGGCGCAGCACTCCGTCACCGCTTCGATGAAGAGGCCCTCCTTGCCGCCGAAATTGTCGTAGATGTTGCGGCGCGAGCCGCCCACGGATGCGATCAGCGTATCAAGCGAGACGGCCTCGTAGCCCTGTTCGAGGAACATGTTGGCGGCCATCGCTCGTAGTGCGCGAAGGCGCTCGGCGCCTCTCGTCGTCCTGTGGGATTCCATGCCCGCCGGTCTCAAGTCGGGGTTCAAAGTAATCACCGCGCAGGTATGGTATCATACCGTACCAAGTCAAGGGCGTATCTCTCCTTGTGGGCGTTGCGCCTCCTTTCAGGGAGACCTTCTGCTCCTGCGCAACAGGGAAACGCTTCGGGAGCCTGGGGGGCCCGGTAACGCTCAATGCAACCTGACATAGAGTCGTCGCACGATCGTTGGCAGGTTCGGGTAACTAGGGAGTTTTTGCACAGCCTGCCCCGAACCCCCACCGGGGACCAGCCCGGACCCCGGTCCGAGTTTTGAACCCGTGGGTTGAACCTGCAAACCCACACCGGGGTCCGGGGAGGGGTCCCCTCCCGGCGGGAGTGCAGAGGGCAGCGCCCTCTGCCGGGGGTGTGGGGGCGGAGCCCCCAACCGCAGCGACAGCCTGGTGCGGGCGACGGGACTCGAACCCGTACATCCGTATTGGACCTGGGTTTTTAAGACCCATGCGTCTACCATTTCGCCACGCCCGCCCGATGCGCGCCGCCGGTGCGCCAGAATCGCACGCCATCGCCCGGGCTTGAAGTACGGAGTTGCGCGGGCGGTATGGACCTGCGGCGGCCTGACTGTCTCAGGCCGATGCAGGCCTGGCTGTTCCGCGCCGGCGGATACGCGGCCTGGGCGCGCCCAGGCCGGCGTACAGGCTCAGGCCGCGCAGCCTACCGCCCCTCCTGCGCGATCCGCCGGCAATGGTCCAGCGCCGCGCCGAGCAAATTGTCGCTCGCCTCCGGCGTGCGGAAGGCGGCGTGGGAGGTCAGCGTCACATTCGGCAGCGTCGCCAGCCTGTGGCCCGCCGGCAGCGGCTCCTGCACGAAGACGTCGAGCGCCGCCCAGCCGAGCCGGCCGCTTTCCAGCGCCGCGATCATCGCCGCCTCA
This sequence comes from Siccirubricoccus phaeus, assembly GCF_008360935.1. GTDB lineage: Bacteria > Pseudomonadota > Alphaproteobacteria > Acetobacterales > Acetobacteraceae > Siccirubricoccus > Siccirubricoccus phaeus. The sequence goes on along the minus strand of NZ_SRXO01000016.1, from coordinate 37,427 downwards.
TCCACCACGGCGCCGCGGGCGGTGTTCACCAGGATGGCGCCGGGCTTCAGCATGGCCAGCCGCTCGGCGGAGAGGAAGCCGCGCGTCTCGTCATTCAACAGCAGGTGCAGGGAGACCACGTCGCTTTCCGCCAGCAGCCGCTCCAGCCCGACGAATTCCACGCCCGGGACCGCCTTGGGCGAGCGGTTCCAGGCGATGACCTTCATGCCGATGCCGGCGCAGAGCCGGGCCATCTCGGCGCCGATCCCGCCCATGCCGATCAGCCCGATGGTCTTCCCCGTAAGCTGCATGCCGACCACGCGCGGCCACTCCCCGCGGCGGATGGCGGCATCCATCATCGCGGTCTGGCGGGCGGCGTCCCAGAGCAGGGCGAAGCTCATCTCCGCCACGGCGGTGTCGCCATAGCCCTTGATGATATGGACCTCGACGCCGCAGTCGGCCTGCAGCGCCTCCGGGTCCATGTAGCTGCGGGCGCCGGTGCCGAGGAAGACGATGTGCTTGAGGTCCGGGCATTGCCTGACGACCTCCACCGGGAATTGGGTATGGTCGTCGATCGCGATGGCATGGCCGGCGAGCAGCTTCGGCAGATCCGCCGGGGTGATGTCCGGGTTGCGGTTGATGGCCACCGGCGGGTCGCCGGGGCGCATGAGCTTTTCCGTCACCTCCGCCAGCGACTCATTGGCATCGACGAAGATGGCACGCATCGGCAAGGGCTCCCGGTGGCTGGTGCAAAGGGGCATCCTAGAGCGATTCGTGCGGGGGCGGAATCGGCGCGGCCCGGCCGTGCCGGCCGGGCGCGCGGAAGGGCAGGCCGGGCGATGCCGGGCCGGATGCCCGGGCGGCCGGGAGTTGGCCGCCACGCGGCATGGCCCGGCCGCCGCGGGGGGTACTGGCAAGGCAGCGGCTCAGGCGACGAGGGAGCCGGGGGCGCCGCCATTGAAGGCCTGCAGCAGGTAGCGGCGCAGCATGTCCTGCGCCCTTTCCGTGGCCTCCGCCGTGGCGCGGGTGGTGGCGCTGCTACTGGCAGCGGTGCCGGCAGCGGCGTCGCTGCCGCCGCCCTCCTGGCCGAAGAGCTGCGCCACCAGCGCATTGCCGAGGCCCTCGGCCCCTTCGGGCGGCAGGGGCGTCGGCCCGGCAGCCCCGGCCTGCAGCTCCGTTGGGGAAAGTTCGCCGTCGCTACCCTGGCCCAACAGGCCGGGGAACGCGCTGCCGGCGCTGCCGCCGGCGGCGCCCGTACCGGCACCCTCCGCCTGCTGGCCGAGGAGCTGGGCCAGCAGCCCGCTGCCGAGGCCGCCGCCATGGGCCTCACCCCCTTGGGCCGCATCCCCTTGGGGCCCGCCGGCATGGCGGTGAGGCCGGCCCGGCCCGTGCAGGCCCGGCTGCGCCGTCAGCCCGGCGGAGACCGCCGCCTCGCCGAGGCTGCCATCGCCATTGCGGTCCAACCGGGCGAAGCCGGCCTCGATGCCGGTGGTCTCGGCCGATTTTGCCGCGGCGGCATCTTCTGCCGCCTTCTCCTGCAGCGCCTTCAGCCGCGCCTTCGTCTCCTCCAGCCTCACCCCGCCATCCCCGTCGGAAGCGCGGGAGCCGAAGGTGTTGCGCTCCAATTGGCTGCGCCAGGCCTGCATGCTCGGGGGGATGACGCCGCCCCCGACGGAGACCTGCATGGCAATTCTCCCGCGCTCGGGTGGAGCCGGCCGGCAAGGACGGCAGTGTCCCGCGGACACCGCATCACCCACAGCACCTGGCATGCCAGCCCGCATTCCCGGTCGCGCCGGCTGCCAGGCCGCCGCCTTCCCGCACCGGCAGGCCCCAGGAGCAGCGACGCCGAACGAGCCGGAGGCGCGCCCGGCAGCCCTGCGGCGTCCCGGCCGCACCGCCCGCCATCAGGCGATGAGGAAATTATCCTCGTGCAGCGCCGTCGGGCTCAGCCCGGCGAAGACCAGCTCGCCGTCATTGGGCAGGTCCAGCACCGTATTGCCCATGCCGTCCGCATGCAAAGCGGCATAAGCGCTCTGTACCGTCGCATAGCCCGTCGCCTCGGCATCCAGGGCGACCACCGCGCCACGATCCGCGCCGAAATTCTGGATGGTCTCGGTGAAGGAGAAGATGCCGGGGTTGCCCGTCACGTTCAGCCGCAACCCGTCCGACTGGTCGATGATGGTGCCGTTATTGGCGTTGTCGAGCGTCGCGACATTGCCCGATCCGTCGAAGGTGATGGTGGCGCTGTTGTTGAACAGGCTGAGGCTGGCGTCGCCATCGCCCATGTCGATGGTGCCGCCGGTGGGAATGTTGTTCGTCAGCGAATTATGCGAGCCGCCGAGCGCGAGGTGCAGGCCGGAGGAGAAGCCGTCGCTGAAATCGAGCGTCGTGTAGCCGTCGCCGCCGGTGACGGTGACGGTGCCGGCCGAGCCGTCGATGGTGTTGTGCGTGCCGTTCAGCGTGATGGTGCCGTTCGCGCCACCGCCGCGGGCCGAGAAGCCGACATGGACGGTGTCATGGCCATCGCCGGGTGCGATGTCGAACTGGCCGATGCCGGTATAGACCTCGTTGTACAGGCCATTTGTGTCGAGCGAGAAGCCGCCGCCGCCGGCGAAGCCGAAATAGCCGTGGCCGTCGCCGCCGGTGATCTCGACATTCGCCAGGGCGGGCCCGGCGTTGCCGGGCGTGTCGTTGAGGACGTTGAGGCTGTTGCCGGTTCCGGTGAATTGGATCGTGGTCGTCCCGGCGGCGCCGCCATAGGCCAGGCCGTGCTGGATGACGCTGGCATGGCTGCCGAGGAACTCGATGGCGTTGTCCCCCCTGCCGACCTCCACCGTGTTGTGGGTGCCGAGGAGTTCCAGGGTGTTCGTGCCGTTGCCGAGGTTGATGCTGTTGCCGCCGCGCAGACCGAGGATGCTGAAATCCGCATCGCCGCCGATCAGCGTGTTGCCCTCCCCTGTCAGCAGCACGGCGTTCGACAGGGTCGGCGTGCCTTCGGGCGGGAGGGGCAGGAGGCGGTCCGTCGGCGGCCCGAGCTGGAGAGTGTCATCGCCGCCGGCACTGCTGATGACGAGGTTGTTGCCGCCATCATCCGTAATCGTATTGTCGGAGCCCCAGGCGACGATGATGTCGTCGCCATCCGTGCCGTTGATCTGCCCGTGGCCCTGCCATGGACCAAATATAAATGACATGGTGCGTTTCCCCGATTGGCTGGCTTTAGTGGAAGCTAAAATATCGTAAGCAGCAAGGGCGGGGGTTTTGAATTCATGAATATGTTGAGTAGGTAATCTTGATATTAATGGGAATTAACGTTCAGGGCGGCAATATTGCAAAGCCCGGCTTACCATGAGCCGACGTTCGGACGCGTGTCGAGCCGGCCGGGCAGCGTCGCACCCGGTAGGGCTCAGCCCTCGCCCAGCAGGAGGAACATCGCCTCATGCTTGTTGTGGGCGCCGTGGAACAGGCGGGCGCCGGGGATGGCGGCGAATTCCGCCGTCACCGCATGGTCGGTCTCCCCCTGGTACTTGATGGTGCAGCAGACATGCCGCGCCCGCCCTGCCTCCAGCCAGCGCCGCACCAGGGCCAGCAGCCGGGCCGGGTAGCAGATGACGTCGCTGAACAGCCAATCGACCGGCGGCATCTCGCGCGGATCGAGCGCGAAGGCGCTCTCCTGCCGCTGCTCGACATTCGGCAGGGCGGCCACTTCGGGGTCCAGCGGCGCCTTGTCCACGGCGATGACCCGGGCGCCGAGCCGGGCCAGCGCCCAGCTCCAGCCGCCCGGCGCGGCGCCGAGATCGAGGCAGGTCTCGCCCGGAGCCGGCCAGCGCCCGGCGCGGGTCAGCGCCTCCCATAATTTCAGATAGGCGCGGGAGGGGGGGCCCGTGCGGTCTTCCTCGAAGGCGACGGCGCCGTTCACGAAGGGGCTGGTCTTGGACGGGGAGGCCAGCAGCAGGTCCGGCGCCAGCAGCGTCCAGGCGCCGAGATGGCCGGTCGGGGCCGGCTCCGGGAAGCGCAGGGGGCGGGCCTTCACCGGCGGCAGCCGCGCTTCGATCAGCGCCGCGCGGCGGTGGTGGCCGGCGGCGTAGAGCGCCCAATTGCGCTGGATGCCACGCAGCGCATCCGCCGCCGCCTTCACCGAGGGGGCGGGCAGCTCCACCGGCGCCGTCCAGCTCTCCAGCGCCCAGATGGCGGGGTGCGGCGGCTCCGGCGAAAGGGCGAGGCGGCCATGCCAGGCGGCGATGCTGCGGCCGGCAAGGGCCAGCTCCTCGGCCAGCGGTGCCTCGAAGCCCGTATCCGCCAGATAGGCGGCGCCGATCACCGCCGGACCAGGGCCGAGACGCCCAGCAGCGCCCAGCCCAGCATCAGCGTGGTGCCGCCGATCGGCGCCACCCGGCCGAGCGAGACGTCGAACACCGCATGGCTGTAGACGGCGCCGCAGAACAGCACCGCGCCGAGGCCGAAGCCGGCGGCGGCGAGATGCGGCAGCACCCCGCCCCGCCGCTCCGCCCAGAGCGCGGCACCGAACAGCGCCAAGGCGTGCCAGCCCTGCATCTGCAGCCCGCGGCCCAGCATGGCGAGATGCACCTCATCCAGCGCGGATTGCGCGCCATGCGCCGCCCAGGCGGCGAGGCCGACGGCGGTGAGACCCAGCAGGGCGGCGAGGAGGATCCAGAAGCGGTACATGGGAGGGAGGAGTAGCCCGTGCAGCGGCAAATGGCGACTGCCGCCGCCTTGCCCGCAATCCTGCCCCCACGTCCTCACCCCACGTCCTCACCCCGCTGGCAGCCGCACCACGAAGCGCGCCCCCAGCACCTTGCCCTCCGCATCGCGCCGGTTCTCCGCGGCGATGCGGCCATGCAGCCCCTCCACGATCTGCCGGCTGATGGAAAGCCCCAGCCCGGAATGCTGGCCGAAGCGCTCGCCGCGCGGGCGCTCGGAATAGAAGCGCTCGAAGATGCCCTCCAGCTTGGCTTCGGGAATGCCGGGGCCCTCATCCTCCACCACCACCTCCACCTCGCCGCCGGCGCGGCGCGCCCGTACCCGGACCGTGCCGCTGGCCGGGCTGAAGGAGAGCGCATTGCCCAGCAGGTTGCGAAAAACCTGCACCAGCCGCCCCTCCACCCCGCGCACCACCAGCCCCTCCGCCGGAGCCTCGAGCTGGACGGTCGGCGCCTCCTCGCCATCCCGCGTCGCATTGTGCAGCTCGGCCAGGGTCGAGAGGATGGGCGCCACATCCACCTTCACCGCGACGGTGCGGGACAGCTCCGCATCCACCCGCGAGGAATCGGCGATATCGGCGATCAGCCGGTCCATCCTGACCGCATCCTCGGCGATGATGGCCAGCAGCCGCTTCTGCTGCTCCGGGTTTTCGATCCGCCGCAGCGTCTCGATGGCCGAGCGCACGCTGGTCAGCGGGTTGCGCAGCTCATGCGCCACATCGGCGGCGAAGCGCTCATTGGTGTCGATCCGGGCCCAGAGGGCGCGGGCCGAGGCCTGCAGGTCCCGCGCCAGGATGCCGATCTCATCCTCCCGCGCCAGCAGGGGGGCGGGAACGCTGCCGCTCCGCCCCTCGCCCTGGCGCATCGCCGCCGTGGCACCGGCGAGCTGCATGATCGGGTTGGCAAGGGTCTGCGCCAGGTAGAAGGACAGCGCCACGGTGACCACCAGCGCGATGCCGAAGATGCCGAGCACGCTGGCACGGATCTCGAAGAGCCGGCGGTCCACCTCCCGCGCTTCCCGCGTCAGCAGCACGATGCCGACCGACTGGTTGGCCCGCCGCGCCGGCTCCGCCACCGAGACCAGCAGCCGGCCATCCGAGGTGCGGCGGATATAGGGGCGGACGCCGCCTTCCAGCGCCAGGCGCAATTCCTCCCGCCGGTCATTGCCGGCGCCCTGGTTGCTCGGCGCGCCGAATTCCGGCTGCCAGTCGAAGGAAGGCGCGTCCGGCGTCTGGTCGACGAAGACATCGTTCCGGACGTCGTGGCGCAGCAGCGCCCGGGGCAGGATGCCGAGCACCCGGTCATACAGCCCGGCCACGCCGGCGGAGAAGGCGCCGCGCGGCTCCGGCGGCGGCAGGGGCTGGGTGACGACGGCGCCGGCCGGCCCTTCCCGCACCCGGCTGTCCGCCACCACCAGGCCGGTATTGTCGAACAGCTTCGCCTGGGTGTTGGGCGAGGGATCGACCAGCCGCCGCAGCAGCGGGCGGGAGGCTTCCGGCACCAGCACCGCCCGGTCATCCTGGATGCGGGTCGCCGCCTCGGCGATGGCGCCGGCATAGATGCGGGCCTGGGTGCGCAGCGCCTCCACCTCGGCCGCCAGCAGCCCGTTCTGGTACTGGTCCAGATAGAGCATGGCGGCGGCCAGCAGCGCCGGCGGCAGCACGTTCAGCAGCAGGATGCGCCGCAGCAGGGGCGAGACCCAGCGCCGCCGCTGCCGCACCACCGGCGGGTCGGCCTGCGTCACCTCCCGCGCTACGCCGATATCGGGCATTCACGTGTCCTGCACGGCCCGGAAGGGGCCGCTCAGCTTTCCTTGTAGCGGTAGCCGATGCCGTACAACGTCTCGATCTGGGCGAAATCATCATCCGCCTGGCGGAATTTCTTGCGCACCCGCTTCACATGGCTGTCGATCGTCCGGTCATCGACATAGATGTTCTCGCCATAGGCGGCGTCGATGAGCTGGTCGCGATTCTTCACCATGCCCGGGCGCTGGGCCAGGGCCTTCACCAGCAGGAATTCCGTGACGGTGAGCTGGATGTCGTGACCCTTCCAGGTGCAGGTGTGCTTGGTCTCGTCCAGCACCAGGTCGCCGCGATGGATGATGCCGCCGGCGGGCTGGCCGCTGCCCTCGGCGCGGCTCGCCTCGTTGCGGCGCAGCAGGGCGCGGATCCGCTCCAGCAGCAGGCGCTGGCTGAAGGGCTTGGTGATGTAGTCATCGGCGCCGAGGCGCAGCCCCATCAGCTCATCCACCTCCTCATCCTTGGAGGTCAGGAACACCACCGGCATGGCGCTGCGCTGGCGGAGGCGCTGCAGCAGCTCCATCCCGTCCATGCGGGGCATCTTGATGTCCAGCACCGCGAGGTCGGCGGGGCGGGCGAGCAGCCCTTGCAGGGCGCTTTCGCCATCCGTGTAGGTGCGCACCTGGAACCCTTCCTGCTCCAGCGTCATCGAGACGGAGGTGAGGATGTTGCGGTCGTCATCCACCAGGGCGATCGTGGCGGGCATGGTCTCGGTCTCTCTCCTGGGGCGGGCAGGCGGCCCCTGTCGGCGGAGTCTGCACGGGATATGGTGCGGGATTGTGGCACACCCCATGGGGGGTGAGTGCCAGGGGAAGCATCCGGGGAGAAGGCTGGGATGGGCGAGGATCCGGGCTTCGCGGCACGGCGGGTGATGCGGGCAGCGGCTGCCGCCACCCTGGCGACCCAATCGGCGGGCCAGCCCTTCGCCAGCCTGGTGACGCCCGCCCTGGCGCCGGACCTCTCGCCGCTGCTGCTGCTCTCTTCGCTCTCCGAGCATACCAGGCAGCTCCGGGCGGAGCCGCGCTGCGCCCTGCTCTTCGCCGGGCCGCCGGCCGGGCCCAACCCGCAGACCGCGCCCAGGGTGACGCTGACCGGGCTGGCGGCGCCGGTGCCGGAGGCGGAGCTGCCGGGGCTGCGGGCGCGCTTCCTGGCCCGCCACCCCTATGCTGCGCTCTATGCGGATTTCGCCGATTTCGCCCTGTGGCGGGTGGCGCCGGGCGGGGCGATGCTGGTGGGCGGCTTCGCCCGCGCCACCAGGCTGAAGCTGGCGCAATTGCAGCCGGACCCGGCGGCGGTGGCGGCGCTGGCGGCGGCCGAGGCCGGCATATTGGCGCATATGAATGCCGACCATGCAGAGGCCGTGGCGCTGATCTGCACCCGGCTGCTGGGCGGGGCGGAAGGCCCCTGGCGCATGTCCGCGCTGGACGTGGACGGTGCCGAATTCGTGATGGCGGAGCAGGTGCTGCGTCTGGCCTTTCCCGCCCCGGTCGCGGATGCTGCCGGGGTGCGGCAGGCGCTGGTGGCCGCCAGCAAGGCGGCCCGGGCGGCCGCCGCGCCCGGAGCGCAGGCAACCGACCCACCCTGACAAAGGTTGACGCGGGGTTGCATTGACCTGCCCGGCCGGCGCCTTAAAATTGTCTATCTTTAAGGCGATCCCGCGACGCGCGCCCTCATCCGGAGGTTTGGAATGTCGTCTCCCCAGCCCGCCCTTGCCGGTACCGGAATCGCCTCTGGCGGTACCGTCCATGCCAACCTGACCGCCGCCGGGCTGGTGGCCTTCGCCCTGCAGCGGGGCGAGGGCCGGCTTTCCGCCGATGGCGCCTTCATCGCCGTCACCGGGGTGCATACCGGCCGTTCCGTCCAGGACAAATTCGTCGTCGACGACCCCGAGGTCCACGACCAGGTCTGGTGGGGCAAGATCAACCAGCCCATGGCACCGGAGAAATTCCGCGGCCTGGCCGCGAAGGTCCGGAGCTGGCTCGGCGCCCGGCCGGTGCTGTTCACCGAGGATCTCTATGCCGGCGCCGACCCGGCGCACCGCATCAAGGTGCGGCTGGTCACCACCAATGCCTGGCATGCCCTCTTCGCCCGCAACATGTTCATCCGGCCGCCGCGCGCGGAGCTCGACGGGTTCGAGCCGGACTACACCATCCTGCACGCCCCGGAATACGAGGCCGACCCGGCGGTGGATGGCTGCCGCAGCAGCACCTGCATCGCCCTCTCCTTCGCGGCGAAGACCATCCTGATCGCCGGCACCTCCTATGCCGGCGAGGTGAAGAAGAGCATCTTCACGGTGATGAACTGGCTGCTGCCGGCGCGCGGCGTGCTGCCGATGCATTGCAGCGCCAATGTCGGCCGCAATGGCGACACCGCGCTGTTCTTCGGCCTCTCCGGCACCGGCAAGACGACGCTGAGCAGCGACCCGGAGCGGCAGCTCATCGGCGATGACGAGCATGGCTGGTCCGACCATGGCGTCTTCAATTTCGAGGGCGGCTGCTACGCCAAGGTGATCCGCCTGGACCAGCAGCAGGAGCCGCAGATCTGGGCCGCCTCCCACCGCTTCGGCGCGGTGCTGGAGAATGTGGTGGCGGACGCGCTGGGCAATCTGGACCTGGACGACGCGGCGCTGACGGAGAACACCCGCTCCTGCTACCCGCTGGAATACATCCCGAACACGGTGGCGGGCGGGCAGGCCGGCAAGCCGAAGAACGTGGTGATGCTGACGGCGGATGCCTTCGGCGTGCTGCCGCCGATCGCCAAGCTGACGCCGGCCCAGGCGATGTACCACTTCCTCTCCGGCTACACCGCGCGCGTGGCGGGGACGGAGAAGGGGCTGGGGAAGGAGCCGCAGGCGACCTTCTCCACCTGCTTCGGCGCGCCCTTCCTGCCGCGGCACCCGGAAGTCTACGGCAAGATGCTGGAGAGCCTGATCGCCCGCGACGGGGCCGAGGTGTGGCTGGTGAATACCGGCTGGACCGGCGGCGCCTATGGCACCGGCAGCCGCATGTCCATCCATCACACCCGCGCCCTGCTGCGGGCGGCGCTGGATGGCTCCCTGGCGAAGGTGGAGTTCGTGAAGGACCCCTTCTTCGGCCTGATGATGCCGAAGTCGCTGCCGGGCGTGCCGGCCGAGGTGCTGAACCCGCGCGAGACCTGGGCGGACAAGGCGGCCTATGACGCGACGGCGACGAAGCTGGTGGGGCTGTTCGAGAAGAATTTCGAGACCTTTGCCGGCGCGGTGAGCGAGGAGGTGAAGGCGGCGGCCATCCGCGCGGCGGCCTGAGGCGCTTGCGGGGCGCTGGCCGCGTCGCCCTTCTGGCGGCTGCGGCCGCGCCCCTGGCGGCGGCCCAGGCGGCGATGCGGTGCAGCCCGCCGCAGGCGCTGCTGCTGGCGCCGACCTTCGTCCTCGACATGCAGGCCGCGCGCGAGGCCTGTGGCCAGCGCGAGCCTGAGGTGGCGCTGGCCGTCCGGCAATTGATGGAGGCGATGGCGGAGCATGCCAGCCGCCTCACCGGCCAGGACCAGGGTGGGATCCTGCGGGAGGAGTACCGGCGCTTTCTCGCCGCAAGACGCGAAATCTATGCTGATCCGATACGGCAGCCAGGTGCGCAGGAATGCGCCGCCGCGCCGGTGAACACGCTCTCGACCGAGGCGGTGCTGCGCCGGATCGCCGATATCGGATCGCGGATCGACCAGGCCGTGCAGCCGGGCGGGCCGCTGTCCCGGCCGGAATGCCGGGAGGAATAGGCTGCCGCGGGCCCGAGGCTGGCCGCTGGCACCCTCGCTGCCTATGCTGCGCCTGTACCGGATGCCGTGGCCGCAGCTTTGCCGGCTGCGGCCTGCCCCCAGCCGCGAGGCCATCGCATGCCGCTCGACGACACCGAATTCCGCCGCCGGCGGGAGGAGCGCCCGGCGGCGCGCAACGTGCTGGGCGGCCCCTTGCTGCCCTGCTCCGTGGCGCCGCTGACCGGCTTCTTCCGCGACGGATGCTGCAACACCGGGCCGGAGGATCTCGGCCTGCATGTGGTCTGCGCGGTGATGACGGCGCAGTTCCTGGCCTTCTCCAAGGCCCGCGGCAACGACCTCTCCACCCCGCTGCCGGAATACGGCTTCCCCGGCCTGCAGCCCGGCGACCGCTGGTGTCTCTGCGCCGCGCGATGGGAGGAGGCGCGGCGAGCCGGCCAGGCGCCGCTGGTGGCGTTGGAAGCGACGCATGAAGCAGCGCTGGAGGTGTGCCGGCTGGAGGATCTGCAGGCGCACGCGGCGGAGGTTTGAGAGTCCGCGGTTCAACCCACGGGTCCAAACCTGGACCGGGGTCGGGGGGGTGGTCCACCCCCCGGCGGAGGTGCAGGAGGCAGCGCCTCCTGCCGGGGCGAGGGGCGAAGCCCCTCTCCTATCCGCCCCGATGCGCCCGCCGGTAGGGGTGCGCCGGATAGGCGCCCAGTACCTTCAGTTCCCGGGAGAAGAAGGCCAGTTCCTCCAGCGCCCGCGCCAGCGCCGGGTCGTCCGGGTGGCCGTCCACATCGGCCAGGAATTGGGTGGCGGTGAACTCGCCATCCAGCATGTAGCTTTCCAGCTTCGTCATGTTCACGCCGTTCGTGGCGAAGCCGCCCAGCGCCTTGTACAGCGCCGCCGGCATGTTCCGCACCCGGAAGACGAAGGTCGTCACGCACTCGCCGCGGAAGGGCGGCGCCTTGTCCAGCGCGCAGACATAGAAGCGCGTGGTGTTGTGCGGCGCGTCCTCCACGTTGCGGCGGAGGATCTCCAGCCCGTAGATCTCCGCCGCCAGGGCGGAGGCGATGGCGGCGTCCTCCGTGCCGCCGCGGCGGGCGATCAGCTCGGCGGCGCCGGCGGTATCCGCCTCGATCACCGGCTCCAGCGCCAGCTCCTTCAGGATGCGCCGCACCTGGCCCAGCGCCACCGGGTGGCTATGCGCCCGCTTCAGCCCGGCCAGCGTCGCGCCCTTCGGCGCCAGCAGGCAGTGCTCCACCCGCTCGAAATGCTCCCCCACCACGGAAAGGCCGCTTTCCGGCAGCAGGCGGTGGATGTCCGGCACCCGCCCGGCGAGGGTGTTCTCGCAGGGCAGCATGGCGAGCTTCGCCTGGCCGTCCCGCACCGCATCCATCGCCGCCTCGAAGCTCGGGCAGGGCAGGGTGGCCCAGCCGGGATAGGCGGCGCGGCAGGCGAGGTCCGAATAGGCCCCGGGCAGGCCCTGGAAGGCGATGGTCTCGGTCATGCGGGGCGTGTAATCGAGGCCCCGGGCGCGTGCAAATGCGCGGGCAACGGTCCGTGCCGGCGCGCGGGCGAAGATCGGTGCAAAGGCGCGGGCCAAAGCCCTGCGCAACCGGGGAGTGGCGGCATGGAGGCGTTCATCGCGGTGGCGGAGGAAGCGGTGGCGCTGGCCGGGGCCGCCATCCGCCCCCTCTTCCGCTCCCCCCTGCTGGTGGAGGCCAAGGGCGATGCCAGCCCGGTGACGGAGGCGGACCGCGGCGCCGAGCGGGCGATCCGCGCCCTGCTGGCGGAGCGCTTCCCCGCGCATGGGATCTGGGGCGAGGAATACGGGCCGGAGCGGGTGGAGGCCGAATATCTCTGGGTGCTGGACCCGATCGACGGCACCCGGGCCTTCGTCACCGGCCGCCCCCTGTTCGGCACGCTGATCGCCCTGCTGCACCGGGGGAAGCCGGTGCTGGGGCTGATCGACCAGCCGGGGATCGGGGAGCGCTGGATCGGGGTGGCGGGGCAGCCCACCCGCTTCCGCTCTCCGCTGGGCGGGACGCCCGGCTGCCGGCCCTGCCCGGTTCTGGCGGGGGCCGAGCTCTCCTGCACCAGCCCGGACATGTTCGAGCCGCAGGACCGCCCGGGCTTCGCAAGGCTGCGGGCGGCGGCGCGGCGGGTGACCTGGGGCGGGGATTGCTACGCCTATGGCCTGATGGCGCTGGGCCTGGTGGATGTCATTGCCGAATGCACCATGAAGCCCTGGGACTGGGCTGCCCTGGTGCCGGTGGTGGAAGGCGCCGGGGGCCGCGTCACCGGCTGGCAGGGCGAGGCGCTGACCCTGGACAGCGATGGCCGCGTCCTGGCGGTGGGCGACCCCGCTTTGCTGCCCGAGGCCATCCGGTTGCTGGCGGGCTGAGGCGGTGGTTGCCCCGGCCGCCCCGAACCCCCATCCTCCCGCCATGCAACGCCGAGACCTCCTGGCCTCCGCCCTCGCCCTTCCCCTGGCCGCGCCCGCCCTGGCGGCGTTGGGCCGGCCCGCCGCCGCCCAGGGCGGGCCACGCCGCACCCATGCCCTCTCCCTCCTCGGCGAGCCCGCCTTGCCGGCGGATTTCCCGCACTGGCCCTGGGTGAACCCGGAGGCGCCGAAGGGCGGGGAGATCGCGCGGCTGGCCCTCGGCAGCTTCGACAGCTTCAACCCCTTCATCCTGCGCGGCACGGCGGCAGTCGGGCTGGGGCAGATCTACGACACGCTGCTGGTGGGCAGCATGGACGAGGCGAGCACCGAATATTGCCACCTGGCCGCCGCCATCGAGCTGCCCGGGGACGGGCTGGGCGTCAGTTTCGAGCTGCGGCCCGAAGCCCGCTGGCATGACGGCAGGCCGATCACCGCCGAAGATGTCGTCTGGTCCTTCAACACGCTGCGGGAGCAGGGGCGGCCGAATTACCGCTCCTACTGGGGGGATGTGGCGAGCGTGGCGGCGGAGGGGCCGCAGCGCGTCACCTTCCGCTTCAAGAACAACGAGAACCGGGAGCTGGCGCTGATCCTCGGCCAGCTTCAGGTGCTGCCGAAGCATTGGTGGGAGGGCCGCGACTTCGCCCGGCCGCTGCTCGACCCGCCCCTCGGCTCCGGCCCCTACCGGCTGGAGCGGTTCGAGGCGGGGCGCAGCCTGGTCTATCGCCGCGTCGAGGATTACTGGGCGCGCGACCTGCCGACCATGAAGGGCACCGCGAATTTCGACGTCGTCCGCTTCGAGTATTTCCGTGACAGCACCGTGGCGCTGGAGGCCTTCAAGGCCGGGCAGATCGATTTCCGCACCGAGAACGTGGCGAAGGACTGGGCCACCGCCTATGACTTCCCGGCGGTGCGGCGCGGCCTGGTGAAGCTGGACGAGATCCGCCACGAGCTGCCGACCGGCATGCAGGCCTTCGCGATGAATCTGCGCCGGCCGCTCTTCCAGGATGCGCGGGTGCGGCGGGCGCTCATCGAGGTATTCGACTTCGAATGGATGAACGCCAACCTGTTCTATGGCAGCTATACCCGCACCACCTCCTACTTCTCCAACTCGGAGCTCGCTTCCTCCGGCGTGCCGGAGGGAAGGGAGAAGGAGATCCTGGAGAAGTACCGCGCACAACTGCCGGAGAAGCTGTTCACCGAACCCTACCGCGTGCCGGTGACGGATGGCAGCGGCAACAACCGGGAAGGCCTGCGCCGGGCGCTGGCGCTGCTGCGGGAGGCAGGCTGGAATGTGCGCGACCGCCGGCTGGTGAATGCGCGCGGCGAGGGCTTCGCCTTCGAGATCCTGCTGAACGGCCCGACCTACGAACGCGTGGCGCTGCCCTTCGTGCAATCCCTGCAGCGGCTGGGCATGGAGCCGCGCGTCCGCACCATAGACCCGGCGCAGTACCAGGTGCGGATGGACAGCTTCGACTACGACATGACGATCGACGTCATTCCGCAATCCCTCTCGCCGGGGAATGAGCAGCGCGACTTCTTCACCTGCGCCGAGGCGCGGAAGCAGGGCAGCCAGAACGTCGCCGGCATCTGCAACCCGGTGGTGGAGGAGCTGGTGGAGCTGGTGATCGGCGCCCCGGACCGCGCCGAGCTGGTGGCCCGCACCCGCGCCCTGGACCGCGTGCTGCTGTGGCAGGACTACGTCATCCCGAACTGGCACATCCGCACCTTCCGCCTGGCCTATTGGGACAAATTCGGCCGGCCGCCACGGAACCCGCGCTACAACCTCGCCCTCGATTCCTGGTGGGTGGAGCGCGGCCGGGAAGGCGCGGTGGAACAGGGCAAGCGCGAAGCCCGGCCGCAATAGACATCATGGCGGCCGATTCACGCCTCCGGCGCTGCGCGCCTCCGACGATCGGAGGCTGGCATAGAGCGGCCGATTCACGTCTGCGGCGCTGCGCGCCTCCGACGATCGGAGGCTGGCATAGAGCGGCCGATTCACGTCTGCGGCGCTGCGCGCCTCCGACGATCGGACGCTAGCGCATGGCTGCGTATCTTCTCCGCCGCCTCCTGCTGGTGGTGCCGACCCTGCTCGGCATCATCCTGATCAATTTCGCCATCGTGCAATTCGCGCCGGGCGGGCCGGTGGAGCAGATGATCGCCGAGCTGAAGGGCCAGGCGGGCAGCACCCTCGGCCGCATCTCCGGCGAGAGCCAGGGCGAAACCCGCGCGCCGCAACGCAGCGAAGGCGGCGGCGAGGGCAGCCGCTACCGCGGCGCCCAGGGGCTGGACCCGGCGGTGGTGCGGGAGATCGAGAAGGCCTTCGGCTTCGACAAGCCCTGGTATGTCCGGCTGTGGGACATGCTCTCCGGCTATGCCCGCTTCGACCTCGGCCGCTCGCTCTTCAGCGACCGGCCGGTGGCGGGGCTGATCCTGGAGAAGATGCCGGTCTCCGTCTCCCTCGGCCTGTGGTCCACCCTCATCATCTACCTCGTTTCCATCCCGCTCGGCATCCAGAAGGCGGTCAGGGACGGCTCGCGCTTCGATGTCGCGACCTCCGCCGCCGTGCTGGTTGGCTACGCCATCCCGGGTTTCCTCTTCGCCATCCTGCTGGTGGTGCTGTTCGCCGGTGGCAGCTTCCTGCAGTGGTTTCCGCTGCGCGGCCTGATCTCCCCCGGCATGGGCGAGGCGCCCTTCTGGGAACGCGCGCTGGACTATGCCTGGCACATGGTGCTGCCGACGCTGGCGCTGGTCATCGGCGGCTTCGCGGGGCTGACGATGCTGACGAAGAACTCCTTCCTCGAGGAGATCCACAAGCAATACGTGGTGACGGCGCGCGCCAAGGGCGCGGGCGAGACCCGTGTGCTGTACGGGCATGTGTTCCGCAACGCCATGCTGCTGATCATCGCCGGCTTCCCGGCGGCCTTCATCGGCATATTGTTCACCGGCGCGCTGCTGGTGGAGATCATCTTCTCGCTCGACGGGCTCGGCCTGCTGGGCTTCGAAGCGGCGATACGGCGCGACTACCCGGTGATGTTCGGCACGCTCTACATCTTCACGCTGCTCGGCCTGGTCATGCAGATCGTGGGGGATTTCGCCTACACCCTGGTGGACCCGCGCATCGACTTCGAGGCCAGGCGTTGAGTGGTTTCGCGGCGTTGCAGGGAGGGCGCTGCCCTCCCTGCACCCTCCTGCCAAGGGCCGAAGGGCCCTTGGAACCCTTGAGTTATCGCCGCCTGCAGGGCCCCAGCGGGGCCCTGCAGGCGGCGATTAAAACTCAGACCGGGGTCCGGGGACCGGTCCGGTCCCCGGCGGGGGTGCAGGGGGCAGAACCCCCTGCAATGCCATGAGCCCGCTCAACGCCCGGCGCCTTGCGAACTTCCGGGCGAACCGGCGCGGCTGGTGGTCGCTGTGGATTTTCCTGGCGCTGTTCCTGGTGACGCTCTTCGCCGAGTTCATCGCCAATGACCGGCCTTTGGTGGCGCGGGTGGAGGGGCGCTGGTTCTTCCCCGTGCTGGCCGACTACGCCGAAAGCGATGTGCTGCCGGACGGCCTGCCGACGGAAGCCGACTGGCACGACCCGGTGCTGGTGCAGGAGGTGGAGCAGCGCGGCTGGATGCTTTGGCCCGCCATCCCCTATGCGCATGCCACCATCGTGCGCGATCTCGGCCGCCCGGCGCCGGCGCCGCCTTCCCTGCGCAACTGGCTGGGCACGGATGACCAGGCGCGGGACGTGCTGGCGCGGGTGATCTACGGCTTCCGCATTTCCGTGCTGTTCGGCTTCACGCTCACCATCATCTCCTCCGTCATCGGCATCGCCGCCGGGGCCGTGCAGGGCTATTACGGCGGGACGACGGACCTGCTCTTCCAGCGCTTCATCGAGATCTGGTCGGGCATGCCGCAGCTTTTCCTGCTTATCATCCTGGCCAGCATCATCACGCCCGGCTTCTGGGTGCTGCTGGGCTTCCTGCTGCTGTTCTCCTGGATGGGGCTGACGGGGGTGGTGCGCGCGGAATTCCTCCGCGGCCGCAACCTGGACTACGTCCGCGCGGCACGGGCGCTGGGCGTTTCCGATGCGCGGCTGATGCTGCGTCACATCCTGCCCAATGCCATGGTGGCGACGCTGACCTTCCTGCCCTTCATCCTCTCCGGCTCGGTCACCGTCCTCGCCAGCCTGGATTTCCTCGGCTTCGGCCTGCCGCCGGGCTCGCCCTCGCTCGGTGAGCTGCTCTCCCAGGGCAAGAACAACCTGCAGGCGCCCTGGCTGGCCTTCACCGGCTTCGTCGTGCTGGGCGGGGTGCTGACCCTGCTGATCTTCGTCGGCGAGGCGGTGCGCGACGCCTTCGACCCGCGCAAGCTGCCCGGGGGCGGGCGATGAGCCCGCCGCTGCTCACGGTGGAGGATCTCTCCGTCGCCTTCGGCGCGCGCCGGGTCGTGCGCAACCTCTCCTTCCACCTGCAGCCGGGCGAAACCCTGGCGCTGGTCGGCGAGAGCGGCAGCGGCAAATCGGTCTCGGCGTTGTCCGTCCTGCGCCTGCTGCCGCCTGGCGGGCACAATCCGGCAGGCCGCATCACGCTCGATGGCGTCGATGTGCTGCGGGCCGATGAACCGGCGCTGCGCCAGCTCCGCGGCGGCGTCGCCGGCATCGTTTTCCAGGAGCCGATGACCTCGCTCAACCCGCTGCACGGCATCGGCCGCCAGGTGGCGGAGGCGGTGACGCTGCACCGCCCGCTCGCCGGCGCCGCGCTGCGCGCCTGCGTCGTGGAGAAGCTGCGCGAGGCCGGGCTGCCGCGCGCCGAGGAACGTCTCAACGCCTTCCCGCACCAGCTCTCCGGCGGCCAGCGCCAGCGGGTGATGATCGCCATGGCGCTGGCCAACGACCCGCAGCTGCTGATCGCCGACGAGCCGACCACCGCCCTCGACGTCACCATCCAGGCGCAGATCCTCGAACTCCTCGCCGGGCTGAAGCGCCGCACCGGCATGGCGATGCTGCTCATCACCCACGACCTCGGCATCGTCCGCCGCCATGCCGACCGGGTGGTGGTGATGAAGGATGGCGAGGCGGTGGAAAGCGGCACCACCGCCGCCGTCTTCGCCGCCCCGCAGCACCCCTATACGAGGATGCTGCTGGCCACCGAACCACGCGGCCGCCCCGCCCCCGTGCCGCCCGACGCGCCGGAGGTGGTGCGCGGCGAGGATGTGCGCGTGCATTTCCCCATCCGCCGCGGGCTGCTCCGCCGCACCGTGGGGCATGTGAAGGCGGTGGATGGCGTGAGCCTGGCGGTGCGGGAAGGCGAGACGCTCGGCCTGGTGGGGGAAAGCGGCAGCGGCAAGACCACGCTCGGCTTCGCCCTGCTGCGGCTGGAACGCAGCACCGGCGCCATCCGCTTCGATGGGCAGGACATCCAGGGCCTCGCCCAATCCGCGCTGCGGCCGCTGCGCCGGCGCATGCAGATCGTCTTCCAGGATCCTTACGGCTCGCTCTCGCCGCGGCTTTCAGCGGGGGAGATCATCGGCGAGGGGCTGGAGGTGCACGAGCCCGGCCTCCCCCGCCCAGCGCGCGAGAAGGCCGTGGCGCAGGCGCTGGAGGAGGTGGGGCTGGACCCCGCCATGGCGCAGCGCTATCCGCATGAATTCAGCGGCGGCCAGCGCCAGCGCATCGCCATCGCGCGCGCTTTGGTGCTGAAGCCGCGGCTGGTGGTGCTGGATGAGCCGACCAGCGCCCTCGATGTCTCGGTCCAGGCCCAGGTGGTGGATTTGCTGCGCGACCTGCAGGCGAGGCATCGCCTCGCCTACCTCTTCATCAGCCATGATCTGCGCGTGGTGCGCGCGATGTCCCACCGCATCCTGGTGCTGAAGGACGGCCAGGTGGTGGAGGAGGGCGAGGCGGAACGCCTGACCGAAGCCCCCACCCACCCCTACACCAAGGCGCTGATGGCCGCGGCCTTCGACCTGGCGACGGTAACGGCATGAGCGCCGCGCAGGCCGGGCCGGAATTGCAGCGGCTGCGGGAGCTGCTGGATGCCGGGCAGGTGAAGCTCGGCGTGCATATCCGGCCGATGAACAGCCCAGGCAGCCCGGTCTATCGCGCGCAGGAGAATGTGCTGCCGGCGGGCGCCGTGCTGGTCGCTTCCTTCGCCGCCACGGCGCTGGTGCATTTCTACCTGGGCGCCGCGGTGCTGGCCGTGGGCTGCTGGTGGTGGCTGATGAAGCAGCAGCCGCGCGTGCGCGACGCGGTCTTCGACCGCACCGCGGCGCTGGTGCTGTCCGCCGACGCGCACTTCGATTTCTGGTGGTCGCGCGGCGTGCTCAGCCTCTATGCGCGGCTGCCGGACGGCGAGGAGCGCGCGGCGACGCGCCGCGACGATTGGCGCGGCTTCATCCGCGCCCTGCCCGAGTCACTGGACCCCTTGCCGAAGGACTGACCATGGCCGTTCTGCTCGCCACCAAGGAGTCCGCCATGGCGGGCTGGCGCGACGCGCTGCTGGCCCTCGACCCGGCGCTCGAAATCCGGCTGCATCCGGACTCCGGCGATCCCGCCACGATCGAGGCGGTGGTGATGTGGACCGGCCACGACCTCGCCGCGCTGCGCCGCTTCCCCGATCTGCGCCTCATCGTCTCCATGGGCGCCGGCGTGGACCATCTGATGCGCCCGCCCGGCCCGCCGCCCGGCATTCCGGTGGCGCGGCTCGTCGATACGCGCCTGACCCAGGGCATGACGGAATGGGTGCTGCAGAACGTGCTGCGCTTCCATCGGCAGGACCCGGAGTACCGGGCGCAGCAGGCGGCGGCGATCTGGCATGAGCTGCCGGCGCCGGACACGGCGCAGCGGCGCATCGGGATTCTCGGTCTCGGCGCGCTGGGCAGCGATGCGGCGGCGAAGCTGCGTGCCCTCGGCTTCCCGGTGATGGGCTGGTCGCGGCGGCCGAAATCCCTGCCGGGGATCGAGGGTTTCCATGGCGAGGATGGGCTGCGCGCCATGCTCGGCCGCAGCGACATCCTCATCTGCCTGCTGCCGCTGACGCCGGAGACGCAGGGGCTGCTGAACGCGGAGCGCCTCGCCTTGCTGCCGCGCGGCGCCTTCCTGCTGAATGCCGCGCGCGGCGGCCATGTGGTGCAGCCGGATCTGCTGGCGGCGCTGGAGAGCGGCCAGATCGCCGGCGCCGCGCTGGATGTGACGGAGCCGGAACCGCTGCCGCCGGAACATCCCTTCTGGCGGCATCCGCGCGTGGTGCTCACGCCGCATGCCGCCAGCATCACCATCCCCGCCAGCGCGGCGCCGCAGGTGGTGGAGAATCTCCACCGCCTGCGCGACGGCCGCCCGCTCATCAACCTCGTCGATTTCGCCGCGGGATACTGACCTGCTCCCCGCGGCGCCGCGAGGGCCCCGGAGTCGCTGCCTTTCCGACGACCCGCGCAGCCTGTCGCGGCAGGGCAGCGGGCGGCCGGGCTCGGCCAGACGTCGGTGCCGCCCGCCAGCCCGCGCGCTCAGCCTGCCTTGCGGCCCTCGGCGCGGGACGGCTCGGCGTTCGCCGCTTCCGGCGCTTCCGGCATGCTGCTCACCAGCCCTTCCGCCTCGCTCATGATCTGGCGCATGTCACGCAGGAAGGCGGTGCCCTTCAGCGTGCGCTGCACGATGACGCTGCGGCGGTCCATCGGGTCCACCTTGCGCCGCGCCAGATCCAGCTCGCCCAGCCGGTCGAGCGCGCGGGTGATGGCGGGCTTGGAAACATTGAGTTCCGCCGCCAGGCCGCGCACCGTATGCGGGCCGTCCGTCAGATAGACCGTCAGGAACACGCCGAGCTGGCGCGCCGAAAGATCCGGCCCGTCGCGCCGGACGAGCGCCACGACCGTGTCCCGCAGGATCGCGACGAGTTGATCCGGATGTGTCTGAACCGCCATAGCTTCAATCCCCTCGCCCTCTCAGGGCCTGCCATTCTGGCGCGCCCGTCGCGGCCCTCCTGGCCTGCGGGTAGCGCCGTGCCGGACTCCCGATTTCGTCATTCCGCGCATCCTGTAGAGGCAAGAACGACGGTGCGGGAAAGTTTCCATCCCATCTCGGTCTCGTTACCCGCGCGAGGCTGACGCGCCTTCGAACAGGGTGCCGATGCTGTGCAGCGCGGCGCGGATGACCTGCGCCTCGCCGCCTTCGGGCCGTCCCGGCCGTGCGGTGTCATTCCACGCATAAACGTCGAAATGCGCCCACCGCAGGGTGTCGGGCACGAACCGCTTCAGGAACAGCGCGGCGATGATCGCGCCGGCCATCGGACGGCTCGATACGTTGTTCATCTCCGCAACGCTGCTGTCGAGCCACGAATCGTAACCCATGTGCAGCGGAAGCCGCCACAGCGGATCATCGGTCGCTCGACCGGATGTGAGCAGCGCCTCCGCCAGCGCATCATCCGGCGTGAACAGCGCCGGCAGGTCGGGGCCGAGCGCGACGCGCGCCGCGCCGGTGAGGGTTGCGAAATCCAGCACCAGCGCGGGCGCGCGCTCCGCCGCGAAGGCGAGGAGATCGGCGAGGACGAGCCGGCCTTCCGCATCGGTGTTGCCGATTTCGATGCTGCGTCCGGCGCGGCTCCGCAGCACGTCGAGCGGGCGGAAGCTGTCGCCGGAGACGGCGTTCTCCACCGCGCCCACCAGCAGCAGCAGCCGCACCGGCAGCTTCGCCCGCATCACCATCTCGGCCAGCGCGATGGCGAGCGCGGCGCCGCCCATATCCTTCTTCATGCGGAGCATGGCGGCGGAGGGCTTGAGGTCGAGCCCGCCGGTGTCGAAGCAGACGCCCTTGCCGCAGAGCGCGACCAGCGGCGCCTCCGCCGCGCCCCATTCCAGCACGGCGACACGCGGCGCGCGCGGGCTGCCGGCGCCGACGGCATGCAAGGCCGGGAAGCCCTCCGCCAGCGCCGCGCCTTCGACGATCTCGCAGCGTGCGCCTTCCCGTGTCGCCAGGTCCTGTACCGCCGCCGCCAGCTCCGCCGGGCCGAGCAGGTTGGCAGGGGTGTTGATCAGGTCCCGCGCCCGCCAGATGGCGGCGGCCTGCTGCAGCGGGGCGTCCAGCCCTTCCGGCACCGCCAGGCGCGCCGGCGGGCGGGGGGCCGGCTTGAAGCGGGTGAAGCGATAGGCGCCGAGCGCCCAGCCCAGCGCTGCCTGCGCCGCCAGCCCTGGCTCCGCCCCGGCGAGACGCCAGGCGGTGCCGGCGGGCAGCAGGAAGGGCAGGGCGCCGAAGGACCAGGGGGTGGGCGGCGCCTCCCCCAGCCCGAGCACCGCCCCGGCCAGGCCGTCCGGCCCCGGCAGCAACTGGCATTCCTGCGGCTTCGCGACGAAGCCGGTGGCGGCGAGGTAGGCGGCCGCCGCCACCGGCAGGCCGGCCAGCAGGGAGGGCAGGGTGGCGGGGGTCGCCGCATGCAGGGGCAGCGTGGCCTCCCCCGCGGCGGCGAGGGCGTCGGCAAGTCCCGGCGGGACGGATGGGGCGGTGTCGCTCATCCGCCGTGCATATCCCTACCGCCCCGGCCAGGCGAGCCCCGGGGCCGCGGCGGTTACGGCCTGCCCGGCTGCGTCAGGCGGAGGGGCAGTGCAGGCCGGCCAGATGCGCCTTGATGACCGCCACCGGGCAGGGCGCGCCGGCGGGCACGAAGGCCGGCCAATGCTCCACATTGGGCAGGTGGCCCGGGTTGCGCCGCACCAGCTCCGTCTTCAGGAAGGGGAAGGCTAGGCGCCGCACCAGCACGGTCCAGAGATGCTGGGTGGGGTTCAGCGGATGCGCCCGCAGCAGCGCCCGCTGTGCCGCCGGCGGCAGGCTGTCCAGCCCGCGCAGCAGGGGGTGGGAGGCGCTGAGCTGGGCGACCTCCGCCGGGTCGGCCAGCGCCGCCTCCAGCAGCCGCTGATAGCCGAACAGCGCGGCGACGCGGTGGCCGCGGCGGCGCATCCAGTCGGCGAGCTGCAGCTCGCCGCGCCGCACCACCAGCCATTTGGAGTGGCTCGGGACGAATTGCCGGAGGAAGAGGGCCAGGTCCTCGATCGCCGCCCGGCCGCGCGCCAGCAGCAGGTAGCTCTGCAGATGCGGCCCGCTCTGCAGGCTCTCGGTGAGGCCGAACAGGCCAGGGCCGCCGGCGCGCAGCCCGGCGAAGCAGGGCGCCGGGTTGCGGATGGGGCCGAGGATGCTGTCATTCATCAGCAGCACTTCCTCGGCCGCCGGCCAGCGTTCCAGCGCCAGGTCCATCAGGTCGTGCCAGGCGCCGAAATCCCGGCCGAAATTGCGACGCAGCGCCAGCAGCGCCGCCTGCTGCCGCACCGCCTCCCAATCCTCCTCCGGGATGGACTCGGCCATGGAGATGAAGGCGACGGCGAAGCCCTGCTGCCGCAGCATCTGAAGCTGGCGCAGCACCATTTCGGAGACGCCGCCCTGCGGCGAGTAATGCACGAAGAGGGCGATGCTGCGGGCTTCCGGCTGCGGCTCCAGGCCGGGTTCCAGGCGGCGCAGCGTGGGGCGCGGATCCACCGCCCGCAGCATGTCCCGACCGAGGGCGAGGCCGACCTCCATCGCCGCCTCGCCGGCCCGGCGAGCCAGGCGCGGCCAAGTGCCGGCGGTGCTGTAGGCGTGTACTCCACGGGCTTCGGCAGCCCCGGGCTCGGCCAGCTCCGTCAGCCGCAAGGGCAGGGTGTCCGGACGGGGCGGGGTGTCGATCTGTGCGAGCAAGGGGTCTTCCTGGCTTGGCCGGTCCCGGCTGAGCGAAGCGCGGCGCATCATCTGGGATAATGTTCGCCGCACCCGCAGGTTTGGCGCAGCTTTGAGCGAGGTTCGATCACGATCCGGCGATCATACCGGGGGCGTGGCGCCTCGCTTGCGGCTGGCGCGGCGCCTCCTGCCCCGCCGCGCGCGGTTACCATTCCTCATCAGCCTGCCATGGCGGCCCGGAACGGGGCGAGATACGCAGTGTTTCCCCGGCGCCATTCCCCGGCGGGGATGAAGGATGAAGGCATGCCCCCAATGACGCTGCGGTGCCCCCAGCCCCACCCCCTGCCGCGGCCCGCGCCCGGGCCGGCGCGGCGGCAGCGGGGCTAGGCATGCGGCTGGATTCGGCGCTGGCCGGGCTGCGGCGCGGCCTGCTGGGGCTGGCCAGCCAGGGCTGGCGGCGGGGCTGGGCGCTGCTGCCGGCACCGGCGGCCCGGCTGGCTGCGGCAATCCGCGTGCCGCTGGCCCTGCTGGCGCGGCGCGCCCTGGGCACCCCGCCGCGCCCGCCGCGGCTGGACCGCACGCCGCCCGAGGCGCTGCAGCGCTGGCGCCGCCGGCATGAGGCGTGGCTGCAAGGGAGGCTGCCGCCGGCGCCCCGCCCGGGGACGACGCCACGCTTCCTGGTGCGGATCGCGGACGGCGAGGCGGCGCCGGGGGCGCTGGCGGCGAGCCTTGCCTCCCTGGCGGCGCAGCGCCACCCGCCGACGGCCATCCGCCTGCCAGGGGAGACGGGAAAGCCGCCGGAGGCGGAATGGCTTCTGGTGCTGCGTCCGGGCGAGGTGCTGCACCCCCTGGCCCTGGCCCTGCTGGCGGAGGCGGCCCGCGCCTGGCCGGCGGCGCAGATCCTCTATGCCGATGAGGAACAGGCGGGCGAGGGCGGCGCCATACCCTGGCTGAAGCCGGATTTCGACGCGGACTGGCATCTAGCGGCGAATCTCTTCGGCCCGGCCACCGCCTGGCGCACCGCCCTGGCCGCGCGCTGGCCGGACGCGCCGCCGGAGGAACTGGCGCGCCGCGCCGCGCGGGCGGTGCCGGCGGCGGCGATCCGGCACCTGCCCATGCTGCTGGCCACCGCCCCGCCGCGGCAGGCGGGGCGGGAGCAGGAAGCGGCGGCGGCCGTGCTGGCGGAGGCGGCGCCGGATGCCCGGGTGAGCGCGGCGCCGCTCTGGCCCGCCGCCTGCCGCATCGCCTGGCCGCTGCCGGACCCGGCCCCGCTGGTTTCCGTGCTGGTGCCGACGCGCGACCGCGCCGCGCTGCTGGAGGCCTGCCTGGAGGGGGTGCTGCACCGCACGGACTATCCGGCGCTGGAGGTGATCGTCATCGACAATGACAGCCGGGAGGCGGCGACCGCCGCGCTCCTCGCCCGGCTGCGCCAGGATGCGCGGGTGCGCGTGCTGCCCGCCCCGGGGCCGTTCAATTACGCGGCGCTGAACAACCAGGCGGCGGCAGCGGCGCGGGGCGAGGTGCTGCTGCTGCTGAACAACGACATCGAGGTGATCGGGCCCGGCTGGCTGGCGGAGCTGGTGGCGCAGGCGGTGCGGCCGGGGGTGGGCGCGGTGGGGGCGAAGCTGCTCTATGCCGATGGCAGCCTGCAGCATGGCGGGGTGGTGACCGGCATCGGCGGTGTCGCCGACCATTACCTGCCGAAGACGCCGCGGGAGGATCCAGGCCCCTTCGGCAGCCTCGGCCTGGTGCGGGAGGTGACGGCGGTGACCGGTGCCTGCCTGGCGGTGCGGCGGGAGGCCTTTCTGGCGGTGGGGGGCTTCGATGCCGCGCGGCTGGCCGTCGCCTTCAACGATGTCGATCTCTGCCTGAAGCTGCGGGCGCGGGGCCTGCGCAATCTCTGGACGCCCTTCGCGGAGCTGTACCATCTGGAATCCGCCTCGCGCGGCGCGGATCTCTCGCGGGAGAAGATGCGGCGCTTCGCGGGGGAGATCGCCACCATGCAGGACCGCTGGGGCGCGGCGCTGATGGCGGACCCGTTCTACAGCCCCTGGCTTTCGCTGGAGGGCGCGTATGCGGCGCTGGCGCCGAGGCCGCAGTGGCGGGATGAATTTGCCGGCTGAACCCCGGAGCGTGATCGGCCGAGGTCGAATCGACTGAGCCGTGAATCACAGGCCGAACTCACACCGGGGTCCAGGGAGAGGTGCCCTTCCCGGCTCGGATGCAGGGGCAGCGCCCCCTGCCGGGGTTGCGGGGCGGAGCCCCTCCAGCCACGCCGCCGCCGCGGCCACGCTCGGCAGCGCCAGCGTGCCGGGCGGCGCGGCGGCCGCTTCCGCCGCGTCCCCGCCCACCAGCACCAGAAAGGGCAGGCCGGCGCGCTGCCCGGCCAGCATATCCGTCGCATGGTCCCCGACCATCACGGAGCGCCCCAGCGCCAGCCCGTGCCGCGCCGCGGCGTCCCGCAGCATGCCGGGGCCCGGCTTGCGCCGGTCATTCTCCCGCCGGTAGGAGCCCAGGCCGTGCACCGGATGGTCCGGGCAATGCTCCACCCCGGTGAGCGGCGCGCCCTCCGTCGCGAAGCGCGCTGCCATCCACTGCATCAGCGCGGCGAAATCCGCCTCCGAGTAAAGCCCGCGCCCAATGCCCGACTGGTTGGTGACGATGACGATCGGCATGTCCCGTGCCCTGGCCGCGCGCGCCAGCGCGAAGATGCCGGGCAGGAATTCCACCTGCTCGATCCGGTGGACATAGCCGCGATCGGCATTCACCACCCCGTCGCGGTCGAGGAACAGCGCCGGCCTCATGCCCTGCGCGGGAAGAGGCGCTGCTCGATCAGGGCGCAGATGGTGTGCCCCGCCGCCTCATGCGCTTCCTGGATCAGCGGCGTGGCGGTGGCGGGGACGCAGAGGCAATGGTCGCAGAGCGCCGGCAGCTCCCCGCCCGCGGCGCCGGTGAAGCCGAAGGTCAGCATGCCCTTCGCCCGCGCCGCCCGCAGCGCGGCGATGATGTTGGGCGAGCGCCCGGAGGTGGACAGCGCGAAGAGCACGTCGCCCTGCACGCCGAGCGCCTCCACCTGCCGGGCGAAGACCCGCTCATAGCCATAGTCGTTGCCGATGGCGGTGAGGATGGAGCTGTCCGTCGTCAGCGCGATGGCGGCGAGGCCCGGCCGGTCGTACATGAAGCGGGAGACCAGCTCGCCGGCCCAGTGCTGCGCATCCGCGGCGCTGCCGCCATTGCCGCAGAACAGCAGCTTGCCGCCGGCGCGCAGCGCCGCCGCGGCTTCCTCCACCATGCCGGCGATGGCGGCGCGGCAGCCGGCATCCTCCGCCATCGCCCGCAGCACATCAGCGGAACGATGAAGAGCCGCACCGATCTCGTCATCCAGCGGGCTCGTGCTTGGGGAATTCGTGCTCATGGGGCTCGTTCTCATGCTGCCGGTGCATGCCCGGAACCATGTCATCGATCAAGCGTTCGCGACAATGGCTACGGCAATGTGTCGTGTCGTGACGCCGAATTGCAGTCATAGCTCGCAGGCGTCATGCCTGCCTGCCGCGGCCTGGCCGCGAAGCCGAAGGATCATGCATGGATATCACACTGCCTGACCGCCCGATCTCCGATGCGGGCCTGTCCGGCGTGGCCGCTGCCCTGGAACTCGGCCCGGAGCTCGACTGGCAGCCGGACCATCTCGCCGCCAGCGCCT
This sequence comes from Siccirubricoccus phaeus, assembly GCF_008360935.1. Classification (GTDB taxonomy): domain Bacteria; phylum Pseudomonadota; class Alphaproteobacteria; order Acetobacterales; family Acetobacteraceae; genus Siccirubricoccus; species Siccirubricoccus phaeus. The sequence continues at coordinate 10,384 of NZ_SRXO01000016.1, read as the reverse complement.
GGCTGGAACATGTGCCCTTCGCGTGGTGGCTGGTAAAGGCCCTCCGGCCGCGCAGCATCGTCGAGCTCGGGACGCACTGGGCCGTCTCCTACGGCGCCTTCTGCCAGGCGGTGGAACGTTTCGGTCTGCCCAGCTTCTGCCATGCGGTCGATACCTGGCAGGGCGACGAGCATGCCGGGCACTACGGCGAGGAGGTCTTCGCCGGCGTCAGCGCGGTGAATGAGCGCCACTGGCGCCGCTTCTCCACCCTGTTGCGCAGCAGCTTCGACGAGGCGCGGGCCTATTTCGGCGCCGGCGAGATCGACCTGCTGCATATCGACGGGCTGCACACCGAGGAGGCGGTGCGGCACGATTTCGAGACCTGGCGGGACACGCTGTCCGACCGCGGCGTGGTGCTGTTCCACGACATCAATGTGCGGGAGCGGGATTTCGGCGTCTGGCGGCTGTGGCGGGCGCTGCGCGCCGAGCATCCGCATTTCGAGTTCACCCACGGCCAGGGCCTCGGCGTGCTCGGCCTCGGCCGTGAATTCCCGCGCCCGGTCGCCGCGCTGTTCGAGGCGGATGCGGGCATGACGGCGACCATCCGCCATCTCTTCGCCGCGCGCGGCGAGGCGGTACGCTTCCGCTACCAGCTCCGGGAGCTGGCGCAGGATGTCGGCCGCCGGCAGACGACCGAGCGGCAGCAGGAGGAGCGGATCAGCGCGGCGGCCGGGCAGCGCGACGCCGCCTTCGCCGAACGCGACGCGGCCCTTGCCGAGCGCGACCGCGTGCTCGCCGAGCGCGACCATATCCTGGCCGAGCGCCACCACATCCTCGCCGAACGCGACCATGCGCTGGCGGAGCGCGACCACGCGCTCGCCGAACGCGACCGGGTCCTGGCGGAGCGCGACCGCGTGCCGGCCGAGCATGGCGCCGCCCTCGCCGCCCGGGATGCCGCCCTGGCGGCGCGGGATTCGGCGCTGGCCGAGCGCGACGCGGCGCTGGCCGAGCGGGATGCGGTGGTCGCGGCGCGGGAGCAGCTCGCGGCCAGCCTCGCCCAGGCGCGGGCGGAGCAGGACCAGGCGCAGAACGAGCTGCTCGCCGCCCGGGTGGAGATGCGCGCGGCGCGGTCCGAGGCGGTCGCGCTGCGGGAGCAGCGGGCCGCCCTCATCGCCTCCAGCTCCTGGCGGCTGACGCGGCCGCTGCGCGTCGCCGCCGGGCTGTGGCGGGGCGAGCCGGGCTACCGCACGAAATTCCGCGCCCTGCTCGGCCGGCCGGCGCCGATGCCCGCCCTGCCGCCGGCCGTGGCCCTGACGCCCACGCCCGCCCAGGTGGCGGCGCCCGCCGCGGTGACGGCCACGGGCACGGTGCCGGCCGGCGCGCCGGCCCGCTTCCGCATCGCCTTCCTGAGCGGGGAGCCGCATACCCCCGGCCACGCCTATCGGGTGGAACGCTATGCCGAGGCGCTGCGCCAGGCCGGCGCCGAGGCCGCCATCCTGCGCCTCGAGGAACTGCCGGCGCGGCTCGGCGAGATCGCCACGGCGCAGCTCCTCTGCATCTGGCGCGCCGCCTGGACGCCGGAGGTGGGGGCGGCGATCGACACGGCGCGGCAGGCCGGCGCGCGCATCATCTTCGACGTCGATGACCTGATGATCGACCCGGAGCTGGCGCGCATCGACATCATCGACGGCATCCGCACCCAATTCCTCACCGAGAGCGCGGTGGGGGAATTCTACGACCGGGTCCGCCGCACCATGCTCGCCGCCGATCTCTGCACGGTGACGACGGAGGAGCTGGCGAGCCATGCGCGGCGCATGTGGCTGCCGGCGCTGGTGCTGCCGAACGGCTTCGACGCGCGGACCTACCAGCGCTCTCGCCTCGCCGCCCGGCGGCGCGCGGCGGCGCCGGCGGACGGGCTGTTCCGCATCGGCTATGCCGGCGGCTCCCGCACCCACCAGCGGGATTTCGCCCTTTGCGCCGGGGCGGTGGCGCGCATCCTGCGGTCCTGCCCCGCGGCGCGGCTGGTGCTGTTCCACGATGCCGAGACCCAGCGGCCGCTGCTCGACATCGAGGAATTCCCCGCCCTGCACGGTCTCGATCAGCAGGTCGAGTGGCGCCAGCGCGTGCCGCTGGAGCAATTGCCGGAGGAGATGGCGCGCTTCGACATCAACCTCGCGCCGCTGGAAGTGGGCAACCCCTTCTGCGAGGCGAAGAGCGAGCTGAAGTATTTCGAGGCGGCGATCGCCGGCGTCGGCACCATCGCCTCCCCCACCGGGCCCTATCGCCGCGCCATCCGCCATGGCGAGACCGGCTTCCTCGCCGAATCCGAGGAGGAGTGGCACGGCGCGCTGCGCCGCCTGCTGGAGGATCCGGAGGAGCGCCGCCGCGTGGCGCGCAACGCGCTGTACGACGCGCTGTGGAATTTCGGCCCCGACCGGCGCGCCGAGCTGGCGGCCTCGCTGCTCGAGCATCTGCGCGGCGGGCGGGCGGCGTCGCGCGCCTTCGCCTTCAGCCTGCAGCCGCTGCACCAGCCCATGCCGCCGCCGGAGCTGCCGGCGCATGAGCAGGTCTTCGTCTCCGACCGGCTGCGCGAAGCCGCGGTGACGGTGGTGGTGCCGCTGCACAATTACGCGCATTACGTCGAGGAGGCGCTGGATTCGGTCGCGGCGCAGGACGTGGTCGATCTCGACCTGGTCGTCGTCGACGATGCCTCCACCGACGAGTCGCTCGCCGTCGCGCTGCGTTGGGCGGAGCGGCACCGGGACCGCTTCAACCGGCTGGTGGTGCTGCGCAACCTGGTCAATGCCGGCCTCGGCCCGACCCGCAATGTCGGCTTCGACGCGGCGGAGACCCTGCATGTGCTGCCGCTGGATGCCGACAACCGGCTGCTGCCCGGCTGCGTCTCCCGCTGCCTCGCGGCGCTGAACGCGGTGGGGGCTGCCTATGCCTACCCGGTCATCCGCCAGTTCGGCGCGACGCAGGAGCTGATGGGGGTGTGGCCCGCCAACCCGCTGCGCTTCGTCGGCGGCAATTACGTGGACGCCATGGCCCTGGTCTCCAAGGCGAGCTGGGCGCTGGTCGGCGGCTACGACAATGTCCGCTTCGGCTGGGAGGATTTCGACTTCTGGTGCCGCATCGCGGAGCGCGGCCTGCCCGGCATCGCGGTGGGCGGCGAGCCGCTGGCGGAATACCGCGTGCATGCCAGCTCCATGCTGCGCACCGTGACGGAGATGGAGGAGAACAAGAAGAAGCTGCTGGCCGACATGGAAAGGCGGCATGCCTGGCTGGCCCTGACCGCGCCGGGCGGCAGGGGCGGCACGATCGCGACGGTGGCCGCCCCGGCGGAGGCGCCGGAGGATGCGAAGGGCCGGCTCGCCCGGCTGCTGCCGCTGCTGCGCTGCCCGGAAAGCGGCGCGCCGCTTTCCCTGTCGCCGGAGGGCACGGCGCTGCTCACGCCGGAGGGGAAGCAATGGCCGCTCCGCGCCGGGCGGCCGGTGCTGTTCCCGGGGCTCGGCGAGCCGGTGCTGCATGCCGAGCATCACCTCAGCAACCCGCTGCCGGCGCATGTCGAGGCGCGGATCCGCGCCACGCCGGGGCTGGTGCTGAACCTTTCGGCCGGCGGCACCGTCACCCGCCTGCCGAATGTGGTGGAGGCGGAGGCGGCGATCTTCCGCCATACCGACCTGGTCGCCAACGCCCACCGCCTGCCCTTCGCCGATGCCGCCTTCGAGGGCGTCGTGGCGCTCAACGCCTTCGAGCACTACGCCGACCCGGTGCAAGTGGCGGCGGAGATCCGCCGGGTGCTGAAGCCCGGCGGCTGGGTGCTCATCCAGACCGCCTTCCTGCAGCCGGAGCATGAGGCGCCCTGGCATTTCTACAATTGCACCAAGCCCGGGCTGCTGCGCTGGTTCAGCGGCTTCGAGGCAGGCGAGGCGCATGTGCCGGACAACATGAACCCGGTGCACGCCTTCGCCTGGCTCGCCTCGGAATGCGAATCGGCGCTGCGGCGGGATGTCTCGGCGGCGGCGGCGGACGGGCTGCGCGCCGCCACCATCGGCTGGCTGGTGGATGCCTGGCGCGACCCGGCCCGCCGCCGCGACGCCGCCTGGCGGGATTTCGGCAGCCTGACCCAGCCGAGCCAGGAGCGCATCGCCGCCGGCTTCGAATATACCGGCCGCCGCCCCGCGGCATGAGCGAGCGGAACGCCGCGCTGCTGCGCGGTCTTTCGCGCGCTGACCCGATCATCGAGATCGGGCCGAGCTTCGGGCCGGTTGCGGCCAAGCGCGACGGCTGGAACACCACCGTCGTGGATCATGCGGACCGGGAGGCGCTGGTGGCGAAATACGCCGCCGCGCCGAATGTGGACACCGCCCGCATCGAGGCGGTGGACCGGGTCTGGACCGAAGGGCCGCTGGACGCGCTCTTCCCCGCCGCCGAGCATGGGCGCTTCGCCGCCATCATCGCCAGCCATGTCATCGAGCACATCCCGGATCCGCTCGGCTTCCTGCGCTCCGCCGCGCGGCTGCTGGAGCCGGGGCGCGGGATGCTGGTGCTGGCGGTGCCGGACAAGCGCTGGTGCTTCGACCTGCTGAAGCCGCCGAGCACCACGGGGCAGGTGCTGGCGGCGCATCGCCGCGGCGCGGTGCGGCATGCGGCGACGACGCTGTTCGACCACTTCGCCTACAGCGCCACCGATGCCGAGGGCCGGCCCGGCTGGGGCGCGGGGGAAGCGGTGCCGACGCTCCGCCTCGGCGGTCCGCTGGAGGATGCGCTGGCCGCCTTCGAGAACTGCGACGAGCGGCCGGAGGCGGCCTATGTCGATTGCCACGCCTGGCAATTCACCCCGTCGAGCTTCGCCTTGCTGATCCTCGAACTGGGCGCGCTCGGCCTGGCGGATTGGCGGGTGGAGTGGCTGCGGCCGGAGCCGGCGGTGGAGTTCCTGGTGCATCTCCGCCGCGGCCGGCAGGAATTCGCCACCCCCGAGCTGCGCGAGGCGGCGCGGCTGGCGCTGCTGCGCCAGGTGCTGCTGGAGCTGCGGGCGCAGACCGACTGGCTGGTGCCCGCTGCGGCGCCCGGCGCCGCCCCGGAGAACGCGGCGCTCGGCCCGCGGCTGGCGGGGATCGAGGCGGAGCTTCGCCGGCTGAACGAGCAATTGCCGCCGGTGCTGGAAGCCGCCCTCTGGACCCGTGCCGCGCTGCGGCCGGCGCGGGCGGCGTGGCGGGGGTTGCTGCCGTTGCGGCGCGCGGTGGCGGGGCTGCGCGGGCGCGGCTGAAACAACACCCGGCGGAAACAACCGCCTCGCCACGTATCATTAGACATTCGTCAAGAAAGTCACAGCCGCTGTGGCCAAGTCGCCACAGCCAAGGCCGGGCGCAGGCAAAGTAATGCGAGCGCAACTCGGTCTTGCCTTTCCCGCGGAAAGCCGTGTAGGGCTTGGGCTTGCAGGACGCAAACCGTCCGCCTGGTTCCTGGAGCAGCCTGGGGCTGCGGTGTGGGGACACCGCTGACCCGGAGGGGGCAGGCTTCGGAAATCCGGTGGCCAAGACGCGACGGAGCGGTGGTGATGCCCGAAGGGCAAGAGGCTGGCCTACGGTATTTCGTTCCGGGTGAGTCCGGGACTTTCGGGGCAGGGGGGCGACCGGGGGGGAGCGCACCGGGCCGGGGTGACCCGGGGCGGCGAGACCTAGCCAGACGCGATCCGGCCAAGTGCGATCGGGCCAGGTGCGACCCGGGCGAGCGGGACCCGGTCAAGCGGGACCCGGCCAAGCGAGACCTGGGACTACGCGGCTGGGGCCGGCCGGCCTTCGCCCTTTCCCTGATGGCGCTGCTGGCGGCCTGCGGGCAGCAGGCGGCGCAGCAGCGCGGCCCCGCCACCCATGTGGCCGCCACCTATGGCAGCTACAACCGCCCCGCCAGCTACGACCCGCCCGGGCCGGCCAGCGACCCCTGGGGCCCCTGGATCCGCGAGGCCGCCCGCCGCTTCGACGTGCCGGAACGCTGGATCCGCGAGGTGATGCGGCAGGAGAGCGGCGGCCGCGTCTCCGCCACCTCCCCGGTCGGCGCCATGGGGCTGATGCAGGTGATGCCCGGCACCTACCGCGAGCTGCAGGCGCGCTACGGGCTGGGGGACGACCCCTACCACCCCTATGACAGCATCATGGCCGGCGCCGCCTATATCCGGGAGATGTATGACCTCTACGGCTCGCCCGCCTTCCTCGCCGCCTACAATGCCGGGCCGCGGCGGCTGGAGGATTACCTCTGGAGCAGCCGCGGCCTGCCGACCGAGACGCGGAACTACGTCGCCCGCATCGGCCCGCGCATCGTGGACGCGCATCCGCGCCGCCGCGTGGCGCCGGAAATCTACGCCGCCGCCGAGATCCCGCTGAACATCCCGCCCGGCCCGCGGCGGATGGACAGCGCGACCATGCTCGCCCTCAGGGAGCAGCGCCAGGCGCTGGACCCGGGGGTGCAGTTGGCGCAGCTTCCGCCCGGCCCGGTGGTGCGGATGGATCCCATCCCGGATGGCAGCACCGCCACGGCCTCCCTGTCGCCGCCGGTGCAGGTCGCCTCGCTGGGCGCGGTGCCGCTGCCGGGCGGGGTGGTGCGCATGGATCCCATCCCGGATGGCAGCACGCCGCAGGGCGCCGCCCGGATGGCCGAGATGGAAGCCGAATCGGCGCGCGGCACCCCCGCCCCGGTACCACGCTCGGCGGAGCCGCCCATCGCCCCGCCCGCCCGCGCCGCCGCACCGGCCCAGCGCGGCACGCTGCTGGCCAGCGCCGCGCTGCCGCCGCCAGTGCCGCGCGGCGCCCAGCGCCATGCCGCGCCACCGGCCCCGTCGCGCCAGGCCGTGGCGCTGGCCGCGCCGCCCAGCCCGGCCCGGTCCCGCGGCCTCGGCCTGGTGGGCTCCGCCAATGCCGCCCCGGCGCCGCTGCGCGCCGCCCTCTCCCGGCCGGAACCCTCGGGCGGCGGGCAATGGGCGGTGCAGGTGGGGGCCTTCGCCAGCCAGGCCCAGGCACGGTCCGCCGCCGCCTCCGCCGCCGGCACGGCGGGCGGCAGGGTGCAGGTGCTGCCGGTGGCGCAGGGGCGCAGCACCCTCTACCGCGCCCGGGTCATCGGCCTCAGCCCGGCCGGGGCACAGAATGCCTGCAACCGGCTGCGCCGCGGCAGCGCCTGCATGGTGCTCTCGCCCGACGCGCAGGGCTGAGGGGCCCCGGGCCCTGGCAGGGGGCGCTGCCCCCTGCACCCCCGCCGGGGGGAAGAGCTTCCCCCCGGACCCCGCCCTGAGTCTGCTGGTTCAACCGGCGGGTCTGAAAGCCCCGCATGGGAGGGGCTGGCCAATTCCGGTGCAGCGGCGCCGCCGGGGACCGAAGGGCCTTTGCCAAACCATGGGTCAACCCAGGGCGGGTCTGGAGGTTTCGGCCCATGACGGGGACGGCGAGGAGATCATGCCTCTCTTCATTCTGCCCGCCGCGCGGGCCTGCTAGCCTGGCCACGCAACCCCGCCGCCTTGTCCGCCAGCCAGTACGGAGCGCATGGCCCATGCCGTCACCAGAATGGACCGAGGAACCCCTTCCCCTGCCGCCGCTGCTGCTGAGCGGCACCGGCGACGACGAGGACGAGGACGAGGAGGAATTCGAGGACGAGGAAGACGAAGAGGACGAAGAGGACGAAGAGGAGGAGGAAGCCGAGGAGGACGAGTTCTTCGGCGACGAGGATGAGGAAGAGGAGGAGGAGTAGCCGCCCCCCCTTGCCGCGCGCGCCCCGTCGGCCCAGGCTGCGCCCAGCCTGAAGAAGGGGGGAACATGTCCAGCCTTGCCGTCGATCCCACGCGCTTCGCTTCCCTGGATGCGCTGGTGCGGCCGCTTTCGGTCGCCATCATCGGCGCTTCGGACGAGAAGACGCGGATCGGCGGCCGCCCGCTGGCCTATATGCTGGAACGCGGCTTCGCCGGCCCGATCTGGCCGGTGAACCCGAAGCGCCCGACAGTGCAGGGCCTGCCCGCCTTCCCCTCTGTCGCCGCCCTGCCGGAGGCACCGGACGTCGCCATCATCGCCGTGCCCGCCGCCCTGGCGATCGAGACGCTGGACGAGCTGGGCCGCAAGGGCTGCCGCGCCGTCATCTGCTTCACCGCCGGCTTCGCCGAAATGGACGAGGCGGGCGCCGCCGCCCAGGTGAAGCTGACGGAGACGGCGCGGCGCCACGGCATAAGGCTGCTCGGTCCGAACTGCCTTGGTGTCTTCAACGACGCCATCCGTTTCTACGGCACCTTCACCGCTAGCTTCGAGAAGGGCTGGCCCATCCCCGGCCAGATCGGCGTCGCCAGCCAGTCCGGCGCCTATGGCACGCATATCTTCTCCGCCGGGCTCGACCGCGGCCTCGGCATGCAGGTGGTGATCACCACGGGCAATGAGGCGGAGGTGGCGCTGGGCGACGTGCTGGGCTGGATGGCCCAGGCGCCGGAGGTGGACGTCATCTGCGCCTATGCCGAGGGCATCCGCGAGCGGGAGAGCTTCCTCGCCGCGCTCGACCTGGCGCGGCGCAACCGCAAGCCGATCGTGATGATGAAGGTCGGGCGGTCCAGCCTCGGCGGCGCCGCGGCGCAATCCCACACCGCCTCCATCGCCGGCGACGACGCGGTGACCCAGGCGGTGCTGGACGAGTTCGGCGTGGTGCGGGCGCGGACGACGGAGGAGATGCTGGACATCGCCTATGCCGCGACGAAACGCATCTACCCGGCGCGGAACACGCTCGGCGTGCTGACCGTCTCGGGCGGCGCCGGCGTGCTGATCTCGGACGCGGCGGAGGCGGCCGGCGTCGCCATGCCGCCGATGCCGGAGGCGGCGCAGGCGAAGCTGCGGTCCCTGATCCCCTTCTGCGCCCCGCGCAACCCGGTGGATTGCACCGCACAGGTGACCAACGACCTGAAGCTGATCGACCTCTTCGTCGAAAGCGTCGCGGCGGATGGCGGCTACAGCTCCATCCTCTCCTTCTGGTCGCAGACCGCGGCGGGGCGCAGCCTGGGGCCGACGCTGCAGGAGAAGATGCGGGCGATCCGGGCGAAATACCCGGACCGGCTCTGGGTGATGTCCATGCTGGCGCCGGAGAAGGTGCGGGAATACGAGGCGGATGGCTGGCTCTGCTTCGAGGATCCGTCGCGCGCCGTGACCGCCATCGAGGCCATGGGCCGCTTCGGCGCCGCCTTCGCCAAGGCGGAGGCGCCGGCGCCGGAGGTGAAGCTGCCAAAGGTGACCCTGCCGGAGACGACGCCGAGCGAGGCGGCGGCCAAGGCCCTGCTGGCCGAGGCCGGCGTGCCGGCGGTGCCGGAGCGCGCCTGCGCCACGGTGGAGGCGGCGGTGGCGGCGGCGGAGGCCATCGGCTTTCCGGTGGTGCTGAAGATCCTCTCGCCCGACATCCTGCACAAGAGCGAGATCGGCGGCGTGCTGCTGGACGTGGCGGATGCGGCCGCCGTCCGCGCCGGCTTCGCCACGCTGATCGAGCGCGCTGCGACGCATGCCCCGGGCGCGCGCATCGAGGGCGTGCTGGTGGCGAAGCAGATCAAGGGCGCGGTCGAGATGGCGCTGGGCATCTTCCGCGACCCGGTCTTCGGGCCGGTGGCGATGGTGGGGCTGGGCGGCATCTTCATCGAGGTGCTGAAGGATGTCGCCTTCCGCCGCTGCCCCTTCGACGCGGCGGAGGCCGAACGCATGATCCGCTCCCTGCGCGGCTTCGCTTTGCTGGATGGCGCGCGGGGGCGGCCCAGGGCGGATGTGGCGGCTTTGGCGCGTGCCTTGTCGGCGCTTTCGGCTTTTGCGGTTGCGGCCGGCCCGCGTCTGGCCGGCGTGGATGTGAACCCGCTGCTGGTCCTGCCGGAAGGCGAGGGCTGCTTCGCCGCGGATGCGGTGATCGAGCTGGGGTGAGCCGGCGCCTCGGGCTGTCTTAAAAGGGTCCCGGCATCGGCTCGGCGAGGGATTACGTCCCGGCCAGGAGGTGGACGTCGCCAGGGCGGAAAGGACCCGCCGAGACGCGCCGCAGACCTTTCGAGACGGGGTCTCAGCCACGTGCTACCGTGGCAACGCAGCCCGGCCCGGCGGGCGCGGTCAATGGCGATGGCAACACGGCCTTGCCGCCGCGGGAGCTGGTGGCGGCCGGCATCGCCGCGGGGCGGTCCCGCAGAAGCCGGCCTGGCCGGCGGTGCTGGCCTCGGTCAGGGGCGCTAGAGCGTGATCGGTTGAGGTCGAATCGACCGAAACCGTGAATCACGCGACCGAACAATGAGCTAGAGCATGCTGTGTTTGCTCTGAATCGGGGGTTCCGAAACGGGCTGAGATCTGATTCAAGCTCTGGGCTGGGCGATGGAGGCCAGCCAGGATGCGGCCATACTCCGAGGATCTGCGTGAGCGTG
>NZ_SRXO01000015.1:58811-148615 GCF_008360935.1 Siccirubricoccus phaeus | reverse complement strand
CCAACATCGGCTGACCAAGCCCTACCATCCTTGGACCAACGGTCAGGCCGAGCGGATGAACCGCACGGTCAAGGACGCCACCATCAAGGCTTTCCATTACCCCGACCTCAGCACCCTCAAAGCCCACGTCCTGGCCTTCATCACCGCCTACAACTTCGCCAAACACCTCAAGGCACTCCGATGGCGAACCCCCTTCCAGGCCGTCTGCGACGCCTGGACCAAGGACCCCCACCATCTTCAAAATCAAACCGCACCACCTCATCCCGGGACCAAACAACTAGCTCATTGCTCGGTCGCGTGATTCACGGTTTCGGTCGATTCGACCTCAGCCGATCACGCTCTAATTCCGGACCATCGTCTTCAGGGTCCATCGCGCCCCCCGTGGCACGGCAGGGTCCGGGTCCGGCGTGGCGACGGCTCTCACCTCGACGTCTCGGTCATACCGGCCGGGGCGGGAGACGACCGTCAGCGGGATGTCCGCGCCGACCGCCTTGCAGAATTCCGTGATGATCCGATCGGCGGCCGCCCTGTTATTGGCGTCGAGCGCACGCTGGATGGCCGCCACCTGAGTCTGGCGCGGGCACAGCACGGCGCCTTCTACCGTGAAAAGCGGTCGGTCGAAGCGAAGAGCGTCCTGGGCGAGGGCAACCGCGCCACTTGCACCTGCCGCAACCAGGACCACCGCGAACAGCCGCCGCATGCCCTGCCTCCCACATCGCCGGCGTCGCATCCCCGCGGCGCCGGCATCCCCGGCCGAGCAGGCGCCCGGCTGCCATCAGGCGTGCCGCGCCGCCCGGCGCCGCTGCCCGCGCCTCAGCCGCCCAGGCGGTGCTTCAGCTCGGCCCAGCGGTCGATGATCGGCAGCAATGTGTCGCGGCCGTCGGCCGGCAGGCTGAAGGTGACGCGATCGACGCCGATCTCCTCGCAGTATTTCAGCCGGTCGATCTCCTCGGGAACGCGGAAGATGGTGATCGGCAGGCTGGCGGGGTCGCGCCCCGCCTCCTTCGCCATCTCACGGAATTTGCCGATCAGCACGCCGACGCCGTCCTTCTCCAGCCGGTCGGCGCGCGGAATCCAGCCATCGCCGTAGCGGATCGCCCGCCGCGCCGCATAGGGGAAGGCGCCGCCGACGATGATCGGCGGGTGCGGCTTCTGCACCGGCTTCGGCCATTGCTTCATCTTGTCGAAGTTGACGAATTCTCCGTGATACTCCGGCTCCTCCTGCGTCCAGATCGCCTGCATCGCCTCGATCCGCTCGCGCGCCAGCTTGTGGCGGCTGGCGAAGTCGGTGCCGTGATTCTCGATCTCGTCCTGGTTCCAGCCATTGCCGACGCCGAACAGGAAGCGGCCCCTGGAAAGCTGGTCGATGGTCGAGACCAGCTTCGCCGTCACGATCGGGTCGCGCTGCGTCACCAGCGCGATGCCGGTGCCGATGTTCAGCCTGGTCGTCACCGTCGCCGCCGCATTCAGCGCCAGGAACGGATCCATGATCTCGTAATAGGGCCGGATCAGCGGCCCGCCCGAGGGGTAGGGCGTCTTCCGGGAGGAGGGGATGTGGGTGTGCTCGGGCACCCAGAGGGATTCGAAGCCCCGCTCCTCCAGCACCTGGCCGAGCTCGGCAGGATGCATCGAGTCAGCCGTGAAGAACATCACGGCACCGATCTTCAGCATCTCCATCTCCTCCGCTTTGCCCCGATCCTGCCCGGTCCGGCGGGAGGTGTGTCAAGGCGCGTCAGGGCGGGCTGCCCCCGCCCGGAGCGTGATCGGCCGGGACGGAATCGACCGAAACCGCGAAGCACGCGGCCGGGCACCATCGCGCGCTACCCCTCCTTCCAGGGCGAATCCCGCCAGATCTGGCGGAAGCGCGCCTCCTCGCGGTGCAGCCGGGCGAACCAGGCCGCGCCTTCCTCATAGACCGGCACGGAGAACCGCCCCTCCACCTGGCGGATGAATTCCGGGTCCCTGGCGATGTCGGCCGTCGCCTCCACCAGCCGGGCGACGATGGCGGGCGGCGTCCCGGCCGGCAGCACCAGGCCGCGCTCCGAGCCCATCTCCACCGGGAAGCCCAGCTCCTTCAGCGTCGGCACCTGCGGCTGGAAGGGGCTGCGGGTGGCGCTGGCCTGGGAGAGCATGCGCATCTTGTCCGGCGCGGCCGTGACGGCGCCGAGGTTGAGCCCGATCAGATCCACCTCCCGCCCCAGCAGCGCGGTGCGCAGCCCGGGATCGCCCTGATAGACCACATGGCTCAGCCGGATGCCCGCCGCCTGCTGCAGCAGCACGAGCTGCATGTGATCGTCCGAGCCGACGCCCGGCGAGGCGTAGGTGATGGTGCCCGGCGCCGTCCTCGCTTTCTCGATGACGTCGCCCAGCCTGCGGTAGGGGCTGTCCGCATGGGTGGTGATGGCCGCGGGATCGGTGACGATATTGGCCAGCGGCACGAAATCGCCGAGCTTGAATTGCGCCTGCCGCTCGATCGGGATGGTCAGCAGGCCCGGGTAATTGGTGGTGCCGATGGTATGCCCGTCCGGCCGCGCCCGGGCGGTGGCGCCGAGCGCCAGCTCGCCCCCCGCGCCGGGGCGGTTGCTGACGACCACGGTGCCGCCCAGGCGCTGCTCCAGCGCCCTGGCGTAGCTGCGCGCATCGAGGTCGGTGCCGCCGCCGGCGGTGAAGCCGACGATGATCTCGATCGGCCGTTCCGGGAAGCGCGTCGCCTGGGCCAGCGCCGGGAGCGGCAGGGCGAGCAGGCCGGTTGTAAGCAGCGCACGCCGGCGTACCATGCCGCCGGCCATCCCTTCTTCCTGCATCGAAGGTTCCGCTCCCTTTTGCGGCCAATGGTGGCGGAGGGACCGGCAGCCGGCAACGGTTTCCTGGGCAGGCGAACGGGGCGGGCGAGGGCAGTGCCCGGCGCTCGCGCCGGGCCGTCGCGGCGCAGGACTGGCCGCAGCCCGCCGGACCCTGCGCGAAGAGGCCGGGACGGGCGCGGCCGTCAGGAACAGCGCGCCAGCTATATGATAATGCGACCTATTCGCATATAAGGAGCGCCTGCGCTCCGGAAGGTCTCCGGCGTCGGCGGAGATTGAGGCATGCAGCGTGGTTGAGAGGGGCGCGCCGGCTATTCGCGGCAACGGCACCGCCGCCCCCGGCCGATGAAGCTGAGGAGGCCGCCCCCGGGCGCCGTCGCGACGCCGCGCGGCAGCCGCTCCTTCTGGCTGAAGCACCTGCATCGCTGGCACTGGATCAGCGCGGCCATCTGCCTGGTCGGCATGCTCCTCTTCGCCGCCACCGGCATCACCCTGAACCACGCCGCCGACATCCCCGCCACCCCCCAGGTGACGACCAGCACCGCCACCCTGCCGCCGGCGCTGCTGGCGCAGCTCGGCGGCCCGCCGGAGGCCGGCAAGCAGCCGCTGCCGCCGCCGGTCCGGGCCTGGCTCGGCCAGGCCTTCGGCATCAGCGCCGGCAGCCGGGACGCCGAATGGTCGCCGGGCGAGATCTACCTGGCCCTGCCCCGCCCGGGCGGCGACGCCTGGGTGAGCATCGAGCGCGGCAGCGGCGAAGCCTCCTACGAGGTCACCTCGCGCGGCTGGATCGCCTATCTCAACGACCTGCACAAGGGGCGCGACACCGGGCCGGCCTGGCGCTGGTTCATCGATGTCTTCGCCGTCGCCTGCCTGGTCTTCTGCGGCACCGGCCTCACCCTGCTGCACCTGCATGCCGGCGGGCGGCCGGCCACCTGGCCGCTGGTCGGGCTGGGGCTGGTGGCGCCGCTGATCCTGCTGATCCTGTTCATCCACTGACGAGGGGTATTGATGCGCCTTCCTGCTTTCATCGCCGCCGCCGGGCTGGCCTCCGCCCCCGCCATGGCGGCGGAGCTGACCCTGAACCTGGAGATCCCGCGCCTCGCCGTGGCGGAATACCACCGGCCCTATGTCGCCATCTGGCTCGAGCGCCCGGACCAGCAGGCCGTCGCCACCCTGGCGGTCTGGTACGATGTGGCGAAGCGCAACCAGGAAGGCGAGAAATGGCTGAAGGATCTGCGCCAATGGTGGCGCCGCGCCGGGCGCAGCCTCACCATGCCGGTGGATGGCGTCAGCGGCGCCACCAGGGCGCCGGGTCGCCACACCCTCGCCATCGACACCTCCAGGCCGCCCTTCGCCGGGCTGGCGCCGGGCGACTACACGCTGGTGGTGGAGGCGGCGCGGGAGGTCGGTGGCCGGGAGATGCTGCGCTTGCCCTTCCAATGGCCCCCGGCCACCGCCGCCCGGACGGCCAGCGCCCAGGGCAGCGAGGAGCTGGGCGCCGTCAGCCTCGAGCTGAAGCCGTAACGCCTGACGCCGCAACCGCCTGACGAAGGAGAGACCCATGCCCCGCCTCCGGATGCCCCGCCCCTGGTCCCGCTCCTGGCCGCTGCTGCTGGCGGCGCTGCTGGCCCTGCCGCTGCCGGCCCTGGCGCACCGCGCCTGGCTGCTGCCCTCCGCCACCGTGCTCTCCGGCGACGACGCCTGGGTGAGCGTGGACGCGGCCGTCTCCAACGACCTGTTCTATTTCGAGCATTTCCCCCTGCCGCTGGACGGGCTGACCATCATGGCCCCGGACGGGTCCGAGGTGGCGGCGGAGAACCAGGCCCGCGGCCGCTACCGCAGCACCTTCGATTTCCGCGTGGCGCAGGCCGGCACCTACCGGGTGGCGGTGGCCGGCGGCGGGCTGACGGCCTCCTGGCGGCAGGATGGCCAGACCAGGCGCTGGCGCGGCACGCGGGAGGCCTTCGCGCGCGAGGTCCCGGCCAATGCGGAGGGGCTGCGCGTGACCCTCGGCCAGCGCCGCATCGAATTCTTCGTCACCCGCGGCGCGCCGAGCGACCGCGCGCTGCAGCCGATCAATGAGGGGCTGGAGCTGGTGCCGATCACCCATCCCAACGATCTGGTGGCGGGCGAGCCGGCGCGCTTCCGCATGCTGCTGGACGGCAAGCCGGCTGCCGGCATCGAGGTTTCCGTCATCCCCGGCGGCATCCGCTACCGCGACCAGCTCAAGGAGGTGAAGCTGCGGACCGATGCGGAAGGCGCCGTCACCGTCCGCTGGGACGGCCCCGGCATGTACTGGCTGAGCGCCTCGGTCCGCGACGACCGCTCGGGCCTGCCCAACGTCCAGCGCAATGCGAGCTACGCGGCGACGCTCGAAGTGCTGCCTTGAGCGGAGCCGTCGGGGGCGCCGCATGAACCGGGTGCTGATCCCGGCGCTGCTGGCGGCCCCCGCCATCCCGCGGGATGGCAGGCTGCAGGTGCTGCAGGGGGAGGCCATGGGGACCTCCTGGTCGGTCCGCTGCATCGGTGGCGATGCGGCGCGGCTCCGGGCCGGCATCCTGGCGCGGCTGGAGACGGTGGTGGCGCAGATGAGTCCCTGGGAGGCGGAGTCCGACCTCAGCCGGTTCAACCGCGCCCCGGCCGGCACCTGGCACCGGCTTCCCGCGGAATTCCTCGCCGTCCTCGATTGCGCCCTGGCCGTGGCGCAGGAGAGCGACGGCGCCTTCGACCCCAGCATCGGCACCCTGGTCGATCTCTGGGGCTTCGGGCCAGGGCCCGGGCCGGGCGGGAGCCCGCCGGGGGCGGCGGAGTGCCAGGCGCTGCGGCAGGGGGTGGGCTGGCGGAAGCTCCGCCTCGACCTCGCAGCGGGGCGGGCCTTCCAGCCCGGCGGGATCGGGCTCGACCTCTCCGGCATCGCCAAGGGCTATGCGGTGGATCTCGTCGCGGAATTCCTCGCCGCCGCCGGCATCCCCGCCTTCCTGGTCGAGATCGGCGGGGAGCTGCGCGGCCGCGGCGCGAAGCCCGATGGCACGCCCTGGTGGGTGGCGCTGGAAACCCCGCCGGGCGAGGCGGCGCCGGGGGCGGAGCCCTTCCTGGTCGCGCTGCACGAATTATCCGTCGCCACCTCGGGCGATTACCGCCGCTTCTTCCGGCATGGCGGGCGGCGCTACAGCCACACGCTGGACCCCCGCACCGGCGCCCCGGTCGCGGCGGAGACCGCCGCCGTCACCGTGCTGCACCCGAGCTGCATGCGCGCCGATGCGCTCGCCACCGCGCTCACCGTGCTGGGGCCGCAGTCGGGGCTGGCGCATGCGGTGCGCCATGGCATCGCTGCCCTGTTCCTGACGCGGGAGGGGCCGGGGCTGCGGGAACATATGTCGCCCGCCTTCGCCGCCATGCTGGACTGATCGCCGCTGCCGTGACGCCCGAGACCAGACGCCTGCTGGCGGCGCTTGCCGTCCTGATCTTGTACCTTGCCTTCTGCGCCCTAATCCTGCTGCGCGCCCGGCGCCGGCGCCAGGCCGCGCAGCTTGAGGCCGGCGGCGCGGAGGGGCTGCTCATCGCCCATGCGAGCCAGAGCGGCTTCGCCGAGGAGTTGGCCCGGCGCAGCGCGGCGCTGCTGCGCCAGGGCAGCCTGCCGGTGCGCCTGGCGGAGCTGGGCGGGCTGCCGGCGGAAGCGCTGGCCGGCGCCGGCCGGGCGCTCTTCGTCGTCAGCACCACCGGGGAGGGCGATGCGCCGGATGCCGCCGCCCGCTTCGTCCGTGGCGCCATGGCCGGCCGGCCGGATCTGTCCGGGCTGCGTTTCGGCCTGCTGGCGCTGGGGGATCGCAGCTATGCGCGCTTCTGCGCCTTCGGCCGCAGCCTGGATGCCTGGCTGCGGCAGTGCGGCGCCAGCCCGCTCTTCGACCCGATCGAGGTGGATGACGGCGACGAGGCGGCGCTCCGCCAATGGCAGCAGCTTCTCGGCCGGCTGGCCGGGGGCGCGGCGGAGGGGCCGGGCTGGGGGGCGCGGGACTACGGGCGGTGGCGGCTGGTGGAGCGGCGGCTGCTCAACCCCGGCAGCCTCGGCGGTCCCGCCTTTCACCTGGCGCTGGAGCCGATCGGCGAGGCGCCTCCCTGGTGCGCCGGCGACATTGCCGAGATCAGCCCGCGCAATGCCCCGGAAGCGGTCGCGGCGCTGCTGCGCCGCCTCGGCCTCGCGGCGGCGCCCGGGCTGGAATCGCGGCTGCTGCCGCAGGACCCCGCCGCGATCGGGAAGCTGGCCGGGCTGCCGCCCGCGGCGCTGGCCGAACACCTGCCGCCGCTGCCGCATCGCGACTATTCCATCGCCTCCCTGCCGGCGGATGGCCGGCTGGAATTGCTGGTGCGGCAGGCGCGGCATCCGGATGGGCGGCTGGGTCTCGGCTCCGGCTGGCTGACGGTGCAGGCGCCGCTGGGCGGAGAGGTGGCGCTGCGGATCCGCACGAATCGCAGCTTCCACCCGCCGGAGCCGGGCCGGCCGTTGATTCTTATCGGCAATGGGACCGGCCTGGCCGGGCTGCGGGCGCATCTCCGCGCCCGCCAGGCTGCCGGCGAACGGCGCAATTGGCTGCTCTTCGGCGAGCGCAGCCGGGCGTCGGACTATTTCCATGGGGCGGAAATCGAGGCCTGGCGGGCAGGGGGCTGGCTGCAGCGGCTGGACCTGGCCTTTTCCCGCGACCAGCCGGAGCGGGTCTATGTGCAGGACCGGCTGCGCGCCGCCGCGCCGGAGCTGCGCCGCTGGGTTGCCGAGGGCGCCGCCATCTATGTCTGCGGCAGCCTGGAGGGCATGTCGGGCGGCGTGCATGCTGTGCTGGTCGAGACGCTGGGGGCGGAGGCCGTCTCCGGGCTGCTGGAAGCCGGCCGCTATCGGCGCGATGTGTACTGATGGTGGCGGTCGGGTGCTCACGGTGGCGGTCGAAGGGATGGCGCAGAGGCGGGCGGCCCGTTCCGGCCGCCTCCCGCCCGGGGACGGCACGGGCATTCGCCCCTCTGGCCTCTGCTTCCCGCTGACACCAGCGATATCGATGGCGCAGGACGGTTGCCCGACCGCGACCCGGGAGGGGCCTCAGGCGCCCTCCGCTGACTCGTGGGCGTTTGCCTCATGGGCGTTTGCCGGGCCGCGCGCCTCGGCCGGGCCGCCCGGCGGCGGGAACGCCCCCGCC
Organism: Siccirubricoccus phaeus; assembly: GCF_008360935.1. GTDB lineage: Bacteria > Pseudomonadota > Alphaproteobacteria > Acetobacterales > Acetobacteraceae > Siccirubricoccus > Siccirubricoccus phaeus. The sequence goes on along the minus strand of NZ_SRXO01000015.1, from coordinate 140,631 downwards.
GGACCTTGGCCCAGTCCTACGGAACCCGGCCTCACCCGCTTCCCGGTGACGCCTCGGGCGGCAGCGTCTCAGATCCCGCCATACGGGTATGTCATCCCGTAATAGTCATAGACGCTGCGCCCGTAGCCCGGCGTTGCCCAGGGGGTTTCATCCTTGGCGTAGCTCGGCGCGCGCTCGAGCTGCTCGCGCGTCACGTCCACCAGATAGCCGCCCAGCCCCGTATCGTAGGACAGCACCTTCCAGGGCAGCGGGTGGTAGCGCTCGCCGATCCCAAGGAAGCCGCCGAAGCTCATCACCGCGTAATCGACCTGACCCGAATACTTGTCGATCATGAGAGTATAGATCGAGCCGACACTCTCGCCCGCGCGATTGTAGACGGTGGTGCCCTCGACCTTGTCCGACGAGATCAGCCGGTCCGTCTCGTTCACGGCAACGCCTTCGCTGCGCGTCGTGGTTGTGGTCGTGGTTGTGTTGGACATCCTGGCCTCCTCTGTTGTCCGTGCAGCTATCAACGGCAGAGGGCGTGGCCGGTTAGGTCGTTACGAGATGGCGCCAGGCCGGGCAGGGAAGCGGCCGCCGGCGCCATATGGGCCGCTTCCGGCCGCCGGGCGATGACGGTGCGCCGGCCTGCCGCCCCGCCGCCCGGGGCCGGGGACCTGCCCCCGGGTCCGGGGAAAGCCTGTCCGGACCTTCGGCAGCGCGGCGCGGATGCAGCCGCTTGCGCTTGGCCGCGTTGGGCGGTGCTGAAAGGCACAGCCATCCAGCCGGGCAGGCCTTAACCCTGCCGCCGGACGCAGCAACTTTCGCGAAACCGTGATCATTCATCCATGCCGCACCGGCAAGGTGCAAGGAGGCCGAGACCATGACCCCGCTGATCGTCTCCGAGACCGAGGAGCAGGTGCAATTGCATTGGCTTGGGCTGCATGTGGCCTTCGCCAAGGATGCCGGGCTGCCCACCGCCTGGCGGGAGGTGGTGGACGCCTCCTCCAACCGGATCGCCATCTATGAGTGGATGGCGGCCTTCGGCCGGCTTGACGAGCCGGGCGAGCCGCTGCCGGGCGAGAGGCTGCGCGTCGTGGCGGACCGCAGCAGGGAGCCCCTCTTCGCCCATTGAAGGCCGCGGGAGGCGTGTGGCGGCCGCGGCAGGCGGCGGGAGCCGCCGATCCCTGCTTGCGCCGGACCCGCGGGGTGCGACCCTTGGGGCCTGCCCAGGAGTCCCGCCATGCCCCAGGCCCGCCCCGCGCGCCAGGCCGATCTCCCGCCCCTGCTGGCGCTTTTCGCCCTCGCCGAGGTGAGCGCCGTCGCCACCCCGCCGGCGCGTGCCGCCGCCCTCTGGGCGGAGATCCTGGCCGCGCCCCACATGGCCGTCTTCGTGACCGAGTCCGGCGGCGGCATCGGCGCCACCTGCACCCTCATCACCGCCCCCAACCTGCTGCGCGGCGGCCAGGGCCACGGCTTCCTGGAGAATGTCGTCACCCACCCCGCCCATCGCGGCCAGGGTCATGGCGGCGCCGTGGTCCGAGCCGCGCTGGCGGAGGCCTGGGCGCGGGGCTGCTTCCACGTGCTGCTGCAATCCGGCCGGAAGGATCCGGCCGTGCACCGCTTCTACGAGGGCTGCGGCTTCCGGCCCGGCCTGCGCACCGCCTATGTGGCGCGCCGGCCTGCCCCGGGCTGAGCGCGCCGGGGTTTGGAGAATCCGCCGCGCCGGCCTATATTACAGCGAGAAATTTCCATTGGTCGGGGCGCGCTTCTCCTGCAGGCGCGCCGGGCCCCGGCGCCCGCCCGACCCGTAGCCGAATGAGAGCATCCACCGCGTGAGCGAGACAGAGAACGGCGGCAGCGGCGCCCGGCCGGAGGACAGCCTTCCGGTCGCGCTAGAGGAGGAGATGCGCCGCTCCTACCTCGACTACGCGATGAGCGTCATCGTCGCCCGGGCCCTGCCGGATGCGCGGGACGGGCTGAAGCCGGTGCATCGCCGCATCCTCTACGCCATGCAGGAAAGCGGCTACACGGCGGACAAGCCGCACCGCAAATCCTCCCGCGTCGTCGGCGACGTCATGGGTAAGTACCACCCGCATGGCGATGCCGCGATCTACGACGCCATGGTGCGCATGGCGCAGCCCTTCTCCATGCGGGTGCCGCTGATCGACGGCCAGGGCAATTTCGGCTCCATGGACGGCGACCCGCCGGCGGCCATGCGCTACACCGAAGTCCGCCTCGCCCGCGCCGCCACCGCCCTGCTGGAGGGGATCGACGAGGACACGGTCGATTTCCAGCCGAATTACGACGAGAGCGAGATGGAGCCGCGCGTCCTGCCGGCGGCTTTCCCGAATCTCCTCGTCAACGGCGCCCAGGGCATTGCCGTCGGCATGGCGACCAACATCCCGACGCACAACCCGGGCGAGGTGATCGACGCCACCCTGGCGCTGATCGCCGACCCGGCGACGCCGCTCGCCCGCATCATGGAGATCATGCCCGCGCCGGACTTCCCGACCGGCGGGCTGATCCTCGGCCGCGCCGGCATCCGCGCCGCCTTCGAGACCGGGCGCGGCTCCATCCCGCTGCGCGCCCGCTGCGAGATCGAGGAGATGCGCGGCGGAAGGCAGGCGATCGTCGCCACCGAGATCCCCTACCAGGTCAACAAGGCAAGCCTGATCGAGAAGATCGCCGAGCTGGTCCGCGCCAAGGCGATCGAGGGCATTTCCGACCTGCGGGACGAGAGCGACCGGGACGGGCTGCGCGTCGTCATCGAGCTGAAGCGCGACGCGACGGCGGAGGTGGTGCTGAACCAGCTCTACCGCATGACCCAGCTGCAGACCTCCTTCCCGGTGAATTTCCTGGCGCTGGACAATGGCAAGCCGCGCCAGATGGGGCTGATCGAGGCGCTGCAGGCCTTCATCGCCTTCCGCGAGGAGGTGATCCTCCGCCGCTCCCGCTACCGCCTCGCCAAGGCGCGGGAACGCGGCCATCTGCTGATCGGCCTCGCCATCGCGGTGGCGAATATCGACGAGGTCATCCGGCTGATCCGCGCCAGCCGCGACGGCACGGAGGCGCGCGCCGCGCTGATGGCGCGCGACTGGCCGGCCGGCGATGTCGGCGCGCTGCTGGCGCTGATCGACGACAGCGGCAACATCGTCACGCCCGAGGGCACGGTGCGGCTGACCGAGGCGCAGGCCCGCGGCATCCTGGCGCTGACCCTGAACCGGCTGACCGGCCTCGAGCGGGAGAAGATCACCGCCGAGCTGGGCGAGGTGGGCGAGCGCATCCGCGAGCTGCTGCACATCCTCGGCAGCCATCCCCGCCGCATGGAGGTGATGCGCGAGGAGCTGCTCGCGGTCCGCGCCCAGATCGCCACGCCGCGGCTGACCCAGGTGCTGGATGGCGTCGCCGACCTCGACGACGAAAGCCTGATCGAGCCGGGCAACATGATCGTGACGCTGACGCGGGACGGTTATGTGAAGCGCACGCCGCTGGAGACCTTCCGGGCGCAGAATCGCGGCGGCCGCGGCCGCAGCGCGGCGGCGACGCGGCAGGACGACGTGGTGATGCGCAGCTTCATCGCGCATACCCATCAATGGGTGCTGTTCTTCACCAGCCGCGGCATCGCCTTCCGCGAGAAGGTCTGGCAGCTCCCGGAAGGCGGCGCGCAGGGGAAGGGGCGTTCGCTGCGCCAGGTGCTGGCGCTGCAGGAGAATGAGCAGGTGACGGCCGTGCTGCCCCTGCCGCAGGATGAGAGCCTGTGGGACGGGCTGCACCTGGTCTTCGCCACCGCCACGGGCAATGTCCGGCGCAACCGGCTTTCCGATTTCCGCAATGTCCGCGCCGCCGGGCTGATCGCGATGAAGCTGGAGGAGGGGGATTCCCTCATCGGCGTCGCCACCTGCCGGGAAGGCGATGACGTGCTGCTGGCGACGCGCCGCGGCCGCGCCATCCGCTTCCAGGCGGCGGAGGATGTGCTGCGCGTCTTCGCCGGGCGGGACAGCTCCGGCGTGCGCGGCATCCGCCTCGCCCAGGGGGACGAGGTGATCGCGCTTTCCGTGCTGCGCCACGTGGAGGCGACGCCGGCCGAGCGCGAGGCGGCGATCCGCGCCGCCGCCCAGCGCCGCCGCGCCAATGGCAATGGGGTGGAGGAGGCCGAGCCCGCCGCGGCGGAGGAGGGCGACGAAGGTGCCGTCCCCGAGATCACCCTCTCCCCCGAGCGGGCGCGGGAGCTGGAGGAGGCGGAGGAGATCATCCTCGCCATCACCGATGGCGGCTTCGGCAAGCGCAGCCTGGCCTTCGACTACCGCATCACCGGCCGCGGCGGCCAGGGGCTGGAGAGCATGGTCTTCAGTCGGCGGACGGGGAAGGCGGTGGTAGCCACCTTCCCGGTGCGGCCGGGCGACGATGTCATGCTGGTGACCGATACCGGGCGGCTGATCCGCCTGCCGGCCGACCAGGTGCGCTTGACGCGCCGCCGCAGCCTGGGCGTCATGCTCCTCCGATTGAATGAGGGGGAACGTGTGACATCCTGCTTCCCGGTCGTGGACGACCAGGGGGAGGCCGGCCCCGATTCCGGCGCGGCGCAGACCGGCGCGCTTGCCGCGACCGAACCTGATCCCTCCGGGCCTGACTCCTCCGAAACTGGGACCCCTTCCGATGGTTGAGCGCGTCGGCCTCTATCCCGGCACCTTCGACCCCGTCACCAACGGGCATCTGGACGTTATCGGCCGCGCCGCGCGCATCCTCGACCGGCTCGTGGTTGGCGTCGCGATCAATATCGGCAAGGGGCCGCTCTTTCCGCTGGAGGAACGGTGCGAGCTGGTGCGGGCCGAGACCGACGCCATCGCCGCCCGCACCGGCACCAGGATCGAGGTGATGCCCTTCGAGGGGCTGCTGATCAGCTTCGCCCAGTCCTGCGGCGCCCGGATGATCGTGCGCGGCCTGCGCGCCGTTTCGGATTTCGACTACGAATTCCAGATGGCCGGGATGAACCGCCGGCTCGATCCGGCGATCGAGACGGTGTTCCTGATGGCCAGCGAGACCAACCAGTTCATCTCCTCCCGCTTCGTGAAGGAGATCGCCCGGCTGGGCGGGGATATCGCCAGCTTCGTCCCGAAGCTGACCCTGGAGCGGACCCTGCAGCGCGTGCGGACCCCCGCTTCCGAATAAGCCCTGCCGGCCAAGCATGAGGAGTGGATGATGCGACGTCGCGACTTCGCCGCCCTGGCCGCGGCTGCCGCCCTGCCGGCTGCTGCCGCCCGGGCGCAGCAGACCCAGGCGCCGGCCGGCGGGGAGAGGCTGGTCTTCGAGCTGAAGGACGGGCCGGTCACCATCCAATTCCTGCCGGATGTGGCGCCGCGCCATGTGGAACGGATCAAGCTGCTGGTCGGCCGCGGCTTCTACGACGGCACGCCCTTCCACCGAGTGATCGAGGGCTTCATGGCCCAGGGCGGCGACCCCACCGGCACCGGCACCGGCGGCGCCCGGGATCTGCCCGATCTGCCGGCCGAGTTCACCAACAAGTACCGCTTCACCCGCGGCATCTGCGGCATGGCCCGCAGCAGCAACCCGAACAGCGCGAACAGCCAGTTCTTCATCATGTTCGGGCCGGCGCCGAGCCTCGACGGACAATACACCATCTGGGGCCGGGTGGTCTCCGGGATGGAGGCGGTGGACAAGATCAAGCGCGGCGAGCCGCCCAACGGCACCGTCCGCGGCCCGGACCGGCTGCTGCGGGCGCGGCTGGCGGCCGCCTGAAACCCGTCACGAAAGGACGCGAAGCATGAGCGACGAAGCCGGCACCCCCGAGAAGATCCCGGGCGAGCCCCCGATCGGGGAAGAGGCCGCGCCGGAGAGCACGGCCGAGGCCGCAGCGCCGGAAGCGGCGGCGCCCGAGACGACCCCCGAGGCGGCCGCCCCCGCCGAGCCCGACCCCAAGCTGGAGAACACGCTGATCCTCGAGCTAAAGGACGGCAAGGTGACCATCGAGCTGCTGCCGGAGCTGGCGCCGCAGCATGTGGAGCGAATCAAGACGCTGGCCCGCGCCGGCTTCTACGACAACACTCCCTTCCACCGGGTGATCGAGGGCTTCATGGCCCAGGGCGGCGACCCCACCGGCACCGGCACCGGCGGCGCGCGTGAGGCAGGGCACGAGAACCTGCCGGCGGAATTCTCGCCGCCCGCCAAGGCGCGCTTCGTCCGCGGCACCTGCGGCATGGCCCGCACCGCGGACCCGAACAGCGCCAGCAGCCAGTTCTTCATCATGTTCGCCCCGGCGCCGAGCCTGGATGGCCAGTACACCATCTGGGGAAGGGTGGTGGACGGCATGGAGGCGGTGGACAAGATCAAGCGCGGCACCGGCGGCAACGGCATCGTCCAGGGGCCGGACCGGCTGGTGAAGGCCCGCATCGCGGCGGACGCGCCGGCAGCCTGAGGCCGCCCGACTTGACAGGGCGGGCGCCCCTGCGTAGGGGGCGCCTCCTGGAGCGGGAGGCGTCCGAGCCTCCCGCCCTGGTGCTGGCATGGGTGGCGCTTCCGGCCGGTTCGGCCGCAGGCGGTCACGTCCCAGCGCGTGAGCCGGTAGCTCAGCTGGTAGAGCACGGGACTTTTAATCTCGTGGCCGAGGGTTCGAATCCCTCCCGGCTCACCAAATGCAATGCCCTGAAATCACCGGAGATTGTCCGGCCGCGCCGCACCGCGCTTGTGGCATTGCAGCCGCCGAACCGGACATCACCGGCCGCATGGCCCGAACCAGGAGCGGCGTTGCGGCTGCGACCTCTCCCGCGGGGCATCGCCCGGCCCGGCGAACCACATCCGGGGACACGGTGACGCTGCCCACCAGGGCATTTTCAAATCCGGCGGAATCGCTCGGGAAATGCGACAGAAGAAGAAGCTAGTGGCCCGAGACCGAAGTCCGCAGGACTGCGGAATCGGGCCACCAGAGCGGGTTCACCGAGCACAGGCGAGGTGAACCGCCCTAGGTTCGGAAGCCCTCGAACCGCGCCGGGATCGCCCGTACCTCCCGCACCACGGCGCGCACGGCGCCCGGGTCCGCCTCCGCCGGGAAGGGAATGACAACGGTGTCCACCAACCCGCCGAAGCGCGTCGCGATGCGCTCGGCGATCACGTCATAGGGGCCGATGGCGGCGAAGAGCTGCAGCACCTCGTCCGGGATCAGCGCCGCCATCTCCTGGAACTCGTTCCGCCGCGCCATGGCGGAAAGGCGCAGGCCGAGCTCCCCCAGCCCGTGCTCCTCCAGCACCGTGCGGTAGGCAGGGGTGGAGGCGTACCAGGCGACGCGGGCGCGGATCCGCTCCGCCTCCGCCTGCACCGCCGCCGCATCCGGGCCGGTGGCGACGAAGCCGCCGCCGCTGACTTCGAACGCCTCGCGCGGCAGCCCGGCCTCGGCCAGCCCCTTGTCGAGCGCCGGCGCCACCTGCCGTTCCAGATAGGCGCGGGTGGCGAAGCTGTGCAGCCGGACGCCGTCGCAATGCCGCGCCGCGGTGCGCAGCATCAGCGGCCCGACCGCGGCGATGGTCACCGGCGGCAGCGGCAGGTGGTTGGGGCCGGGCGAGAAGCCTTCGTTCATCAGGCTGAAGCGGTAATGCTCGCCGGCATAGTCCAACGGGCCGCCGGTCTCCCAGCACCGCCAGATGGCGCGCAGCGCCTGCACGTATTCGCCCATGCGCGCCGCCGGCGCCACCCAGGGCACGCTGAAGCGCCGCTCGTTATGCGCCCGCACTTGGGTGCCGAGCCCGAGCACGAAGCGCCCGCCGGTATGGCGCGCCAGTTCCCAGCTCATGCTCGCCACGATCATCGGGCTGCGGGGGAAGGCGATGGCGACGCTCGTCGCCAGCTCGATCCGCGTGGTGGCGAGGCCGGCGAAGGCGAGCGGGGTGAAGGGCTCGTGCTTGTTCTCGTTCGTCGTGACCAGGTCGATCCCGGCCGCCTCGGCGGCGGCGGCGACGGGGCCGCAGCGGCGCCAATCCTCGACCGGCAGGGTGATGCCAACGCGCATGCAGGTGCCTCCCTCCGCCGCCGTCCCGCGGCGGTCGGCGCAGCCTAGCCGCTCCCGCCGCCGCGCCAAGCCCGCGCCCAGGGAGCCGCCCAGGGGAGCCGCCCAGGGGAGCCGCCCAGGGGAGCCGCCCAGGGGGAGCCGGTTGGACGAGGGAGCGCGAAAGCGCCAAAGTGATGCCCAAAGGACGGAGGAAACGGCATGCCGGGCACCAGCCTGCATCCCCTGTCGCGCCGTGCGCTGCTGGCGCTGGCATCCAGTGGCCTGGCGGCGCCCGCCCTGGCCGCCTGGCCGGACCGGCCGATCCGCCTGGTGGTGGGCTATGCCGCCGGCGGCGGCACCGACCTGACCGCCCGTGCCGTCGCCACCCGCCTGGGCGCCGAGCTGGGCCAGCAGATCGTGGTGGAGAATCGCGGTGGCGGCGGTGGGGTCCCGGCGGTGCAATCCGTGCTGCAGGCGCCGGCCGATGGCTACTCCATCATGTTCTCCACCGCGGCGGTGCTGGTGGCCCGCGCGCTCGGCACGCCGATGAGCTTCGACCCGCTCGAGGTGCTCATGCCGGTCGGGCTGATCGGCGTCAGCCCGAACGTGCTGGTGGTGCACCCCTCGGTGCCGGCGCGCAACCTGCAGGAGTTGCAGGCCTATGGCCGCAGCCGGAGCGAGCCGCTGCGCTTCGGCTCGCCGAGCATCAGCTACACCTCGCATTTCGTGGGGCAGGAGCTGGGGATCGAGGTGGAGGAGGTGCGCTACCGCGGCACCGGCCCGCTGATGAGCGATCTGCTGGCCGGGCGGCTCGACGCCTATCTCATCCCGCTGCCGGGCATTCAGGCGGCGGTGCGCTCCGGCGAGCTGCGGGCGATCGCGGTCAGCTACCGGACGCCCCTGGCGGCACTGCCCGAGGTGGCGACCACGGTGGCGCAGGGGTTTCCCAATCTGATCACCTTCACCTGGACCGGGCTGGAGCTGCGCACCGGCTCGCCGCCCGAGATCGTCGAGGGGCTGGGAAGAGCGTTGAACGCGGCGCTGGCGGATGCGGCGCTGCGGCGGAAGCTCAGCGAATCGGGCGTCGAGGCGGTCGAGCGCACCGACCCGGACAGCTTCCGCGCCCTGGTGCTGGAGGACAAGGCGCGCGCCGAGGCGGTGATCCGCCGCTACAATTTGCGGGAGTGAGCAGCGCCCCTGTTCAGGGCGCGGCCTGCGCCGCCTCGGCCGCGATCTCCTCCAGCAGCCAGGCGCGGAAGGCCTGCAAGGCGGGCGCCCGCCGCCCGGGCGGCGTGACCAGCCAGTAGGAATCGGCCGTGTCCACCACCGCCGCGGCGAGGCGCAGCAGGCGCCGCCGCCGCACATCCTCCGCCACCAGATTCGGTGAGACGATGACGGCGCCCAGCCCCTCCAGCGCCGCCTGCACTGCGAGCGAGGTGCTTTCGAACAGCAGCGGCGGCCCTTGCAGCGCGTGGCCCGTCGCGGCCGCCCAGACCGCCCAATCGCCCGGCCGCACCTTGCTGCCGAGCAGGGTCACCCCCTGCAACCCTTGCCGCCGGACCGTCCGCGCCAGGCCCGGCGCGGCATAGGGTGCCACATCCACCACCTGCAGCCGCTCGGCACCGGGCGCCGGCGCATGGTCGGCGGAGCGGATGGCGGCATCCACCGGATCGCGGGCGAAATCCACCGGCGTGATGGAGGTGGTCACCTCCACCTCCTGCCCCGGATGCCGCGCCCGGAAGCGCGGCAGGCGGGGGATCAGCCAGCGCAGCGCCCAGGTGGTGTAGGCGCGGACGCGCAGCGGGCCGCTTGGGCGCGCGCTGATGGCGCTGGTGGCGCCGCGGATGGTGGCGAAGGCCTGGCCGAGCGCCGCCGCATATTCCTGCCCCGCCGCGGTGAGCCGCACGGAATTGGCGCCGCGATGCAGCAGCAGGGTGCCGAGATGCGCCTCCAGCGCCCGGATGCGCTTGCTGATGGCCGGCTGGGTCACGCTCAGCCGTTCGGCGGCGGTGGTCAGGCTGCCGGTCTCCGCCACCAGGGCAAAGGCGTACAGGCTGGCCAGGGGCGGCATGGTATCGCGCATGGCCCAGCCTAACCTGAGGTTGGCCTACCCCGCCAATTCCTCCCTGGCGCCCGGCCTTCCCCGGGTGCAGCCTCGGCTTCGGAGAAACGCCTGGAAGCCGGTACGCATGCCACCCGATCCCCAATCCCCTGCCATCCACCTGCCCTGGCCGCTGCGCGACAAGGTCGCCTTCGTCGGCATCGGCACCACGCGCTACGGCAATTTCCCGGAGACCGACAGCTATGGCCTGGGCTGCGAGGCGCTGAACGCGGCGCTGGACGATGCCGGGCTGACGCCCGCCGAGATCGACGGCCTCATCGTCAACCGCATCCCGAGCTATGAGCGCTTCGCGGAGATGATGGGCATCAACCCGCAATACTGCCTGCTGACCGAGACACCCGGCCGGTTCTCCGGCGTCTCGCTGGCGCTGGCGGCGCAGGCCATCGCCACCGGCGCGGCGAAGACCATCGCCCTGGTCTATGGCAACAATGGCCGCAGCGTGCGGATGCTGTATGGCGGCGGCGACAGCCAGTGGAGCCCCTGGGGCATGACCAGCCCGGGCGCCATCCACGCCATGATGTGGCAGCGCCACATGCATGATTTCGGCACCAAGCATGGCGATCTCGGCGAGGTCTCGGTCGCCTTCCGCCACCATGCGACGCTCAACCCCGTGGCGGTCATGCACGGCAAGCCCATCACGCTGGAGGACCACGCCACGGCGCGGCCGATCTGCGAGCCGCTGAAGCTGCTGGATTACTGCCTGATCAATGACGGCGCCGTCGCCTGGATCATGACCAGCGCCGAGCGCGCGAAGGACCTGAAGCGCCCGCCGGTGCTGCTCTCCGGCTATGCAAGGCAGGATTGCTTCGCCTATGGCAGCGCCCCGGCCGACGATTACTGGTACCCGACGCTCTCGGCCTGCCGCAGCGTCTATGACCGCGCCGGCATCGGCCGCGAGGACATCCAGGGCCTCGGCATCTACGACAATTTCACGCCGACGGTGATGTTCAGCCTGGAAGGCCTCGGCTTCTGCAAGCAGGGCGAGAGCGGTGAGTTCGTGAAGGGTGGCACGCTGCGCCTCGGCGCCGGGCGCTGGCCGACCAACACCTCCGGCGGGCATCTCTCGGACAGCTACATGCAGGGCTGGGGCATCATCGCCGAATGCGTCCGCCAGCTCCGCGGCGATTGCGGCGCACGGCAGATCCCGGACGCGAAGGTCATGCAATACATCTGCGCCACCCACATCGCGCAAAGCCTGATCCTGCGGAGGGCCGACGCATGACTCTCGCCACCCGGCCGACGCCGCTCGTCGACAATTGGAACAAGCCCTTCTGGGCCGCCTGCGCCGAGGGCAAGCTGGTCCTGCAGCGCTGCAAGGCGACGGGGAAGTGCTTCTTCCCGCCGGCCCCGGTCTCGCCCTTCACCGGCCGTCCGGACTGGGAATGGATCACCGCCTCCGGCCGCGGCACGCTGTGGTCCTTCGTGGTCTTCCACCAGAGCTACTTCCCGGGCATGCGCGATGAGCTGCCCTATCCGGTGGTGATGGTGAAGCTGGAGGAAGGCCCCTACCTGCTCACCAACATCGAGGGGCTGGAGCCCGAAGCCTTGAAGATCGGCATGCGGATGGCCGTCCGCTTCCCCGGCGGGCCGGAAGGCTTCGTCCTGCCGCAATTCGGCCCGGAGGCCTGACCCCATGTCCGATGAGCTGATCATCACCGAAGCCGAGGGCTGGGCGGAGATCCAGGTCAACCGCGAGGCGCAGCGCAACGCGATGAACCGCGCCACGCGCCAGGGCCTGCTGCGCGCCTTCGAGGCGCTGCGCGGCAAGGCCAAGGCGATCGTCCTGACCGGCACCGGCGTCGCCTTTTGCGCCGGCATGGATTTGAAGGAGCGCGAGGCCGACCGCCAGGCCGGCATCGAGGGTGCCGGCGACGAATGGATCGCCGTGAACATGGCGATCAAGGCGCATCCCTCGATCTTCATCGCCGCGGTCAACGGCCTGGCGCTGGGCGGCGGTGCCACGCTGATCAATGTCTGCGACCTGGCGATCGCCAGCACCAAGGCCAGCATCGGCTGCCCGGAGATGGGGTTTTCGACCTATCCCGGCATGGCGGGGCCGGCCATCCAGCTCTCCGGCATCACGCGCAAGCAGGCGGCCTGGCTGGTGCTCACCACCAACCGCATCGACGGCGCCACCGCCGAGCGCTGGGGCATGGTGAACCAATGCGTCGAGCCGGAGGCGCTGCTGCCGACGGCGCGGGCGCTGGCGGAGAAGGTGGCGAAGTTCGACGCCGTGGCGCTGAGCGAGAGCAAGAAGGCGCTGGACCGCATCCCCGGCTTCATCACCGACTGGCAGGAGGCGATGGATCACGGCCAGATGGTGAACCTCACCATCCGCTCGAAGACCACCGCCCAGGCGGAGGGCAGCGCCCGCTTCGCCGCCGGCATCAAGAATCCGGGCCAGGGGGTCTAGCCATGGGTGCGGCCATGCCGGCGCCGCTCGCGGGACGGCGGGTGCTGGATCTCGGCGCGCTCTGCGCCCAGCGGCCGCATGCTCTGGCCGCCTCCATGGCCGCCAAGCTCTGCGGCGCCTATGGAGCGGAGGTGGTGCGGACGCTGCCGGAAGGCGGCGAGCCCTTCGCCGCCCTGCCGCCGCTGCTGCCAGGCGGCGGCTCGGCACTCGACCGCTTCCTGAATGCCGGCAAGCGCCCCGGCCCGGCGACGGGCCGGTTCGATGCCGCCATCGGCGACGCCGCGGCGCTGTCGGCGTATGCGGCTGAGGTGCCGATCAAGGCGCGCCTCTCCGTCTTCGGCCCGGAGGAGCCGGACCCGCCGATGACCGAACTCGGCCTCGCCGCCCTCTCCGGCCTGCTCGGCATCGTCGGCGAGGCGCCGCCGGCGCCGCCGGCGCGGCTGGCCGGGCATCAGATCGCCTATTCCGCCGGGCTTGCCGCCTGCACCGCCCTGCTCGCCGCGCTGCGGGCGGGCGGGGAGGAAATGGTGGATGTCTCGCTCCTCGACGTCACCGCCTGGCTGAACTGGAAGGTGGCGGCGGGGGTGATGGTGATCGGCAGTGCGCCGGTGCGCGGCAGCGCCAAGGCCACCTGGTTCACCGTGCAGGCGCGGGACGGGCATGTCGCCCTGGTCTATCAGGACAAGGACTGGCCGCCGCTGCGCGACCTGATCGGCGATCCGCGCCTGCTGGAGGAGCCCTTCACCACCGGGCCGGGGCGCGGCGCCAACCGCGCGGCGCTGCTGGAGGTGATCGGCCCCTGGTTCGCCGCCCGCACCCGCGCCGAGATCACCGAAGCGGCGCAGGCCCGGCGCGTGCCGATCGGGCCGGTGAAGTACCCCGCCGAATTGCTCGAGGATGCGCAATACCGCGCCCGCGCCTTCCTGGCGCCGGACGGCACGCCCGCCCTGCCGCTCGGCTGGGACGGCCGGCGCCTGGCCCGGGAGGTGACAGATGCCGTCTGATCCCGCTTTGCCGCTCGCCGGCATCCGCGTGGTGGATCTCGGCTGGATCACCGCCGGCGCCGCTTCCTCCACCCTGCTGCTCGACCTCGGCGCCGAGGTGGTGAAGGTGGAGGGGCCGGGCGCGCCGGACCCCTTCCGCCAATGGGAGGGCGCCGATCTCGGCACCGATTGGTGGAACCGCTCCCCCTTCTTCGCCTTCACCAACCGCGGCAAGCAGTCGCTCTGCCTGGACCTGAAGGATCCGCGCGGGCGGGAGGTGCTGCTGCGCCTGCTGGAAGAGGCGGACGTGCTGGTGGAGAATTTCCGCCGCGGCGTCATGGCCTCCTTCGGCCTCGATCCTGCCATGCTGCGCCAGCGCTTCCCGCGCCTCGTCATCGCCAGCATCTCCAGCCAGGGCGAGACCGGGCCGGACCGCGACATGGTCTCCTTCGGCTCCACCCTCGAAGCCACCGCCGGCCTGGCCGCGCTGACCGGCGCCGGCGAGGCGCCGGTGATCACCGGGCGCGACGTGAACTACCCGGACCAGGTGGTCTGCCTCTTCGCCGCCGGCGCCGTCGTCGCGGCGCTGCTGGAGCGCGACCGCACCGGAGAGGGCGCGCATCTCGACCTCTCGCAGCGCGAGCTGACCAGCTTCCTGCTGGGCGAGGAGCTGATCGCGGCCGCCGCCGGCGCGCCCTCGCCGCGCCGCGGCAATCTCGACCCGGCCGAGCCGGAGGAGCGCCTGCTCCCCGATGGCGCGGGCGGCTGGCGCGTCGAATGGCCCGGCGGCAGCGCGCCGGTGCGGGACGGCGTGGCGCTCGCCGCGGCCGAGGAATTCATCCGCGGCACCACCGTGCTGCGCAGCCCGGATGGCAGCCCGGCCAAGGGCATCCCCTTCCGCTTCGCGCGGCGGACGCTGGCGGTGAAGGAGTCCTGCCACACGCTCGGCGCCGACAACCGCGCGGTGCTGGCGGCATCCGGCTTCCCGGCGGAGGAGATCGACCGGCTGGAAGCGGCCGGCGTGCTTGCCACTGCCCCGCGCCCGGCGCGGCGCGGCTGAACCAGACCAACCCGGCACCGGCCGGGACCCATGGAGGAAGCGACCTTGCGACCCGTTACCGAGTTTCCGCTGCCCCGCCGCGGGCTGCTGGCCCTGGCCGCTGGGCTGGGCATCGCTACGCCCGGCCATGCCCAGGCCTACCCGTCGCGGCCGATCCGCCTCATCGTGCCCTACACCCCGGGCGGCGGCACCGACAATCTCGGCCGCCTCGTCGCCCGCGCCCTGACGGACCGGCTGGGCCAGCCCGTGGTGATCGAGAATCGCGGCGGCGCCGGCGGCAATATCGGCCAGGCCGCGGCCGCGCAGGCGCCGGCGGATGGCTACACCACGCTGTTCACCGGCAATGGCATCGCCATCAGCGACCTGCTGTTCCGCAACCCCGGCTATGACTGGAAGAAGGATTTCGTGCACATCGCGCGCTTCGCCAGCACGCCCATGCTGCTGGTGGTGAACAACGAGGTGCCGGCGCGCAACCTGGCGGAGTTCATCGCCTACGCCCGGGCCAACAAGGGCAAGCTGAACCACGGCACGCCGGGCGCCGGCACCTCCCAGCACCTGGCGGCGGCGCTGTTCGACGACCTGGCGGGGACGCAGATCATCCATGTGCCCTATCGCGGCACCGGCCCTTCCGTCACCGGGCTGCTGACCGGCGAGGTGGAGGTGATGTTCGCCTCGGCCAGCGCGGTGGAGACGCTGATCCGCGAGGGCAAGGTGCGCGCTCTGGCCAATACCGCCGCGGCGCGGGCGCGCGCCTGGCCGGAGCTGCCGGCGATCGGCGAGGCGCTGCCGGGCTATGCGGCGGAGCTGTGGTACACCTTCGCCGCCCCGGTGCAGACTCCGGCACCCATCGTGGCAATGCTGGAGAAGGCGGCGCGCGAGGTGATGGAGGATGCCGCCTTCCGCACCCTGCTGATGGAGCGCGGCTTCGACCCGGCCTATCTCGGCCGCGCCGAGCTGAACGCCGCGCTGGACGCGGACCGGAAGCGGTGGGAGCCTGTGCTGCAGCGCACCGGCATCACGCCGGAGTAAGGGGCGACGCTGCCGGCGCGGCGCGCCGGCATCAGGCTCGGATGCTGCAGGCCGCGGCTCGGGATGCGCTGCGCCGGGCACCTGCCGCCGCGACGCTCATGATCGCCGGCGAGACGCAGGGCGACGAAGCCTTTGGAGCGTGATCGGCCGAGGTCGGATCGACCGAAGCCGTGAATCACGCCCCGGATAAGGAGCTGGAGCGGGACGGATGAACGAAGCTCAACCGATCCCGGCTCGGCACGCGCGTCCCCTTCTCTCCGCTGTCGCGCGGCGCCGCGTGGGACGGCGCGGCATCCTGGCCAGACACCTTCCGCGCTATTCGATGACGTAGCGCGCCGTGCCCCGGTGCCCATGGTCGATGGTGCCGTTGAACACCAGCCGGGCCCCGGGCGGCAGCGGCGCCGGCAGCGTGCCGACCAGCCGGTTCGGCTCGGCCGGCCGCAGCGTGAGGGTGGAGGTCTGCCCGCCCGCCTGGATCGTCAGCCGGCCGGAAGCGTGCCGGGTGGAGGAGGGGCGGCCCTGCTCATCGGTGACGAGCAGCGCCAGCTCCGTGCCGGAGACCAGCAGCTCGACCGGATGGCCGTCGATCACCGCGACCGGCCCGCCATGCGGGCCGCGGCGGGGCGCGGTCTGGGCCCGGGCCAGGGCGGGCAGCAGCAGCAGCAGCGGCAGCAGGCCGCGTCGTGCAAGGCGCATCGAAGGTCTCCTCTCTCCAAGGTCAGAAGGTTTCGGCCAGCCGCCCGGCGGGCAGCGCGTCCTGCTCGGCGCGCAGCCGGTCGAGGGCGGGCCGGCCGAAGCGGCGGAACAGCAGCGGCGTCAGCACCGCATCCAGCAGCGTCGCGCTGACCAGGCCGCCGAAGATGGTCACCGCCACCGGGTGCAGAATCTCCCGCCCCGGCTCGCCGGCGCCGAACAGCAGCGGCACCAGCGCCAGCCCGGCGGAGAGCGCCGTCATCAGCACCGGCGCCACGCGCTCCTCGCTGCCGCGCAGGATCAGCCGCCGCCCCCAGCGCTCCCCCTCATGCAAGGCGAGGTTCAGGGTGTGGCTGACCTTCAGGATGCCGTTGCGCGCCGAAATCCCCGCCAGGGTGATGAAGCCCACCATGGAAGCCACGGAGAGCGGCAGCCCGGCGAGCCAGAGCGCGGCGACGCTGCCGATCAGCGCCAGCGGGATATTGCCCATGACCACCAGCGCCAGGGCGGTGGAGCGGTAGCGCTGGCGCAGCACGACGAAGATCAGCGCCAGCGAGGCCAGCGAGAGCAGGAAGATGCTCCGCGCCGCCTCCTCCTGCGCCCGGAAATTGCCTTCCAGCACCGCGCTGTAGCCGGTGGGCAGCGGCGTCTCGGCGATGACCCGGCGCAATTCGGTGGCGATGGCCGCCATGTCCCGCACGCCATCGCCATTGCCGGAGATGACGATGCGCCGCTGGCTGCCCTCCCGCAGCACCTGGTTCGGCCCGTCCACCTCCTCCACCGCGGCGATCAGGCGCAGCGGCACATGGCCCTGCGGCGTCGCCAGCAGCAGCTCGCCCAGCCCCTCCGTCGTCCGGTCGCGGTCGGCCAGCCGCACCACCACGTCGAAGCGCCGTACCCCGTCCAGGATCTGGCTCACCACCCGGCCGTTCGAAAGCCCCTCCAGCGCCGCGGTCAGCGCCGCCGGGGTCAGCCCGTACAGCGCCGCCTCGCCGTAATCCGGCACGACACGGAGCTGCGGGATGCGCACCTGGCGCTCCACCTGCAGATCCACCAGCCCGGCGATGCCCGCCATCCGTGCCCGCAGCGCCTCGGCAAGGCTGCCCAGCGTGTCGAGATCGGGGCCGAAGAGCTTCACCGAGACCTCCGCCCGCACGCCGGAGAGCATGTGGTCCAGGCGGTGCTGGATCGGCTGGCCGATATTGATGTTGGCCGGCAGCGGCGCCAGCCGGGCGCGGAGCTCGGCCAGCACCGCGGCACGGCCCCGCGCGGAGGGGCGGAGCGCCACGTCCAGCTCGTTCACATGCACGCCCTCGGCATGCTCGTCCAGCTCCGCCCGGCCGGTGCGGCGGCCGACCGAGACCACCTCCGGCACCTCGGCCACCAGCCGCTCGGCGATGGCGCCGAGCCGGGCACTCTCGGCCAGCGAGATGCCGGGCCGGAAGGCGAGGCTGACCAGCGCCGTGCCCTCGTTGAAGGCGGGCAGGAAGGCGCGCGGCAGCAGCGCCGCGCCCCAGGCCGCGGCGCCGAACAGCAGCGCGACGCCGGCAAAGACCAGCCCCGGCCGCGCCAGCGCCCGAATCAGCGCCGCGCGGTTCAGCCGCTTCGCCGCGCGCAGCACCGGGCCATCGGCATGTTGCGTCCGTGCCGGGCGATGGCCGAGCAGCCAATAGGCCAGCACCGGCGTGAGCATGACCGAGACGGCGAGGCTGGCGAGGATCGCGACGACATAGGCGAGGCCGAGCGGCGCGAAGAGCCGCCCCTCGATGCCGGGCAGGGCGAAGAGCGGCAGGAAGACCAGCACCACGATGGCGGTGGCATAGACGATGCCGGAGCGCACCTCCTGGCTCGCCGCCGCCACCACCTCCGCCACCGGGCGCGGGGCGGGGAGGGCGGCATTCTCCCGCAGGCGGCGGCGGATATTCTCCACATCCACCACGGCGTCGTCCACCAGCTCGCCGATGGCGATGGCGAGGCCGCCGAGCGTCATGGTGTTGATGGTCAGGCCGAAGGCGTGGAACACCACCACCGTCGCCAGCACGGAGACCGGGATGGCAAGGAGGGAAATGGCGGTCGCCCGGACATCCATCAGGAAGAGGATGAGGATGACGGCGACGACGGCGGCGGCCTCCAGCAGCACCCGCTCGACATTGCGGATGGAGGTGGCGATGAAATCGGCCTGGCGGAACTGGATCTGCGCGGCGCCGAGCCCGGGCGGCAGGCTGGGCTGCAGCTCCGCCAGGGCGGCTTCCACCGCCGCGGTGACGGCGATGGTGTCGGCGCCGGGCTGCTTCTGGACCGAGAAGATCACCGCCGGGTCGCCGCGGTAGCCGGCATCGCCGCGCCGCGGCCGGGCGGCGAATTCCACCGCCGCGACCTGCCGCAGCAGGATCGGTGCCGGGCTGCCCGGGCGCTGCGCCACCGGCGTGTCCGCCAGATCCTCCAGCCGCCGGGTCAGGCCGAGATTGCGGATGAGGTATTCCCGCCCGCGCTGGTCCACGAAGCCGCCGCCGGTATTGCTGCCGAAGCCCGCGACCGCCGCCTCCACCTGCGCCGCCGTAACGCCGAGGGCGAGCATGGCGGCCGGGTCCGGCGTGACGCGGTATTGCCGCACCTCGCCGCCGATCGGGATGATCTGGGCGACGCCCGGGATGGCGAGCAGGCGGGGGCGGATGGTGAAATCCACCGCCTCCCGCGCCGCCATGGGGGAGACGCCCTCCGGCCGCAGGGCGACCAGCATGATCTCCCCCATGATGGAGGTGACCGGGCCCATGACCGGCGCGACATTGGCCGGCAGCGCGGCCCGCGCCACCGCCAGCCGCTCGGCGACGAGCTGCCGCGCCCGGTACAGCTCCGCCGACCAGTCGAATTCGACATAGACGATGGAGAGCGAGACGGCGGAGACGGAGCGGACGCGGATGACGCCCGGCATGCCGTTCATCGCCGTCTCGATCGGAAAGCTGACGAGGCGCTCGACCTCCTCCGGGGCGAGGCCCTCCGCCTCGGTGAGCAGGGTGACGGTGGGACGGTTCAGGTCGGGGAAGACGTCCACCGGCACGCGCGGCAGGACCAGCGCGCCATAGCCGACGAGCACCAGGGCGGCGATGAGGACCAGCAGGCGGTTGCGCAGGCTGGCCGCGACGAGGAGCCGGAACATCGCCGCCTCAGCGCAGCTGGTTCAGCAGGCCGGCGCCCTCGACCACCACCCGCTCGCCGGGTTGCAGGCCGGCGGCGACCAGCACGCGGGTGGCGTCCAGCGGCTCCACCCGGATGGGGGCGGCGGTGAAGCTCTCCGGCGCGAGGTGGCGCCAGGCCACCTGCTCCCCGTTCGCGGCGCGCACCACCGCGGCGCGGGGCAGGATCAGGCCGCGCACCGGCTCGGCGATCTCCGCCGAGACGGTGACGGGCTGGCCCAGCGCCAGGCCGGGCGGCGGGTCCAGGATGCGGAATTGCGCCAGGGTCGCGCCCTGCTGCACGGCGCGGCCGAAGCCCTGCAGCGCCAGCCGCATCGGCGGGCCGCCGCGGGTGGCGGCGCTGGCCGCCCGGAAGGCCTGGGCCGCATCGGCGCCGAAGACCAGCGCCTCCACCCAGAGGCCGCCCGGGTCGACGATCTGGAACAGCACGTCCTGCGCCGCCACCACCTGGCCGGCGACGATCTGGGCGCTGGCGATGACGCCGTCGGCCGGGGCGCGGATCACCTCCGGCGCCACCCGGCTCTGCCCGAGCAGGGTGCGGCGGCGGCGCAGCCCCTCCAGCTCGATCTCGGTATCCGCCACCATCACCCGGGTGCCGGCGCCGGCGGCGGCCAGGTTGCGGGCGCGGGCCAGCCGGGCCTCGGCGGCGGCGATCTGCTGTTCCAGGTCGCCCGAGCGCTCGGCGATGGTGGTCTGGTCGGCGACCGGGATCGGCGGCTCGACGATGGCCAGCACCTCGCCGCGCCGCACCGCCTGGCCGAGGCGGGGCAGCCCGCCCTCCGGCGGCAGGATGCGGCCGCCGGCGATGCTCTGGGCCAGGCCGCCCCGGTTGGGGTCGGCCACCACCCGGCCGACCAGGGTGACGCTGCGTGGCGCCACCCCCTCCCGCAGGGTCACGGTGCGGATCTCCAGCAGGCGCTGGCTGACCTTGGGCAGGAAGACCGTGCCGTCCGGCAGGCGCGCCGGGGCGTCCACCGCGGCCGCGGGGGTCGCCGGCGCGTCATGGTCATGGCCGGGCCCGGCCTGCGCCGGCAGCGCGGGGGCGAGGAGGCCGATGGCCAGGGCCGCGAGGGCGGCCCGCCGCCGGCGCCACCGCGGGCGGGCCAGGGCGATGCCGGCCAGCAGGCCGCAGGCCGCCCCGCCGCCCGCCACCAGCCAGGGCCGATGGGCGAGCCATTCCCGCCCGGCCTGCCAGCGATCCTCGAAGGGGCCGAGATGCGGGTCGGGCGGCGGCAGGGCGGGCAGCGTGCCGGCCATCAGCTCATCCCCGGCCGGGCCGCCGGCGATGGCGAAGACCAGCTCGAGGGGTTGGCCGGTGACCGCCAGATCCGGGCTCTCCAGCCGGTAGGTGCCATCCGCCTCGGGCGCTGCCACCAGCGGCGCGGCCTCGCCGACCGTTACCTCGATCCTGGCGGCGGTGACGGGCGCATTGCCCTCGAACAGGTCCAGCCAGAGGCGCAGCCGGTCCGGCGCCTCCCGCACCGCGACCAGCTCATAGGCCTCGGTATGCAGGGCAAGGCGCGGGCGGGCCGGCGCCGCGGCTTCGGGGGCGTCGTCATCATGGCCCTCATGGGCGGCGGCGGCAAAGGCGAGCAGCAGCGCGGCGGCAAGGCCTGCGCGCAGGGCCTGGAAACGGGGCATGCGGGATCGTCCGGCGTAAGGGGGGCGGCATGGCGGTCAGGCCGCGCCCCTCCTCCCGGACGGGCGCGGTCAGGCGGCGCGCATGGGCCTGGGTGGCCGCGCCGGGCCTTCCGGCAGCGCCAGGTCGGCGGGGAGCACCGCGCGGGACGGGATGCCGCGTTCCGGCCGGAGGGCCGGCCCCTGCATCGCCGCCGGTTCGGGCAGCAGCCCCTGGGCGACGTGGCAGAGCGCGCAATGGGCCGCGGCCGGCAGCGCGCCGCCATCCTCGCCCCCGGGCTGCGCCTCCGCCGCTATGGGCGCGGCGCCGGCCAGCACCAATGTCCCGCCGCCGGCCGAGGCATGCGCATGATTGCCGAGGCCGAGCGCCAGCAGCACGGCCAGGAGGCCGATCAGGCGGGCGAGCGGGGAGGTGCCGAGCCGGGCGAGCATGCGGGGCGAAAGATGGCGGCCGCCATGCGGCGGGTCAACCGCCGGCGCTGCCGTGCCGGCGCGGCTGGCGGCGCGGCCCAGGGTCCTGCCCGCGAAGTTCGCTGGAATTTCAGCGAACGCAGCGGACAAGCAGGCCACTGAAAACAAGAGCCAGCGGCCCGAGAACGAAGTCCGCAGGACTGCGGGATCGGGACACTGGCTGCGCCGCCAGCCGCCTATCGTGCCGCCGGCGCCAGCAGCGCCGTCAGCGCGCCGACCGCCTCGAGCGTCTCCAGCCGCCGCGTCGCCTCCACCGCCGCCAGGGCCTGGGACCGCCCGATCACCGGCTCCGCCGCCAGCAGGAAGCGCCGCTCCAGCTCCGGCCAGGTCAGGGAACGGAGATCCGCCTGCTCCGCCCGGCGCGGCGCGCGGCCGCGGAGCCGCAGCTCGATCGCCGCGCTCTGGCGTGCCGGGAAGGCGGCGGTGAAGGCATCCTCCACCACCACCCTGCTGCGCGCGGCCAGGGCCACGGCCCGGGGATCGGGATGGTCCGACCAATTCCCGTCGCGGATGGCGCTGGCCGCCAGCACGGAGGCGACGCTGTATTGCAGGCTCATCCGCGCCGCCTGCTGGGTCGGGATCGGCCCGGGATTGTCGCAGCCCGGATAGGTCGCCGCCGCGTGGCAGACATGGATGGTGACGGCCTCGATATCCTCCAGCGCCGGCGGATCCTCCCGGCAGAGCTGCTCGGCGAGCTGCACGGGCGTCTGCACATAGACGCAGGCGGGGGCCGGCTTGTGCAGGATGGCGAGGATGGCGAAGCCCTCGCCCAGCCCGGCCGTCAGCCCCGCCGCCGCCTCGCGCCGGCCGAAGGCGGCGAGCAGGCCGGAGCGCCCCTCCAGCACGCTCGGCGCGGCGACGGCGCCGGCCCGGCCGAGCAGCGCGGCAGTGACGCCGTTGCGGGCGGCGAAGCCGGAATGGAAGGCGCCCTCATTGGTGCCGGCATGCGCCCATTCGTTCAGCCCCATGGAGGTCTGCGCCGCCAGGCTGCCGGCATTCACCGCCTGCGCCGGCGTCAGCCCCAGCGCCCGGGCGGCGCCGAACCCGGCGCCGGTCGGTCCGGCCAGGCTGGTGGGGCGGAAGGTCTCGGCCAAAGCGGGCGTCATCAGCGTCTCGCCCAGCCGGCACATCGCCTCATAGCCGGCGACCAGGGCGGCGATCAGGGTGAAGCCGTCGCTTCCCGCCTGTTCGGCCGCCGCCAGCACGGCGGGCACCACGACGGTGCCGGGATGGCTGGCCGGGGCGGGGTGGGTGTCCATCCGCCCGGTGGCCGCGGTGGCGACGCCGTTGACGAAGGCCGCATCGGCCGCGGCCGCGCGGTGCGGCGTGCCGAGGATGCGGCAGGCATGGCCCGGCGCGTCATGCGGCACGGCGGCCAGGGCGGCGCGGGCCCGGGGATGCGCGCCGAAGGTGACGGCGGCGGAGAGCGAATCCAGCAGGCAGGCCTTGGCCTTCTCCACCACCGCCGGCGGCAGGGTCGCCGGGGTCAGGCCGGCGGTGAAGGCGGCGAGCTGGCCCAGCGCGGTGGCGGCGGTGGCGGTGGCGGTCGCGTCGGGCATCGCATCCTCGCGGTCTGGCGGCGGGGCCGCCCGGTCCGGGGCGGATGGCCGGAAACTATCCCAATGGCCGGTCCCGAAGTCTGCGGATCGCGTTCTCGGGCCGCCGGCCGGCCTGTCCACTTGCCTGCCTGCCCGCTCCATTCGCTGGAACTCCAGCGAACTTCGCGGGCAGGAAAGCAGCCTTTGGCGGGCGCGGCCGGCCGCCCCCGCCAATGCGCCTCAGTCCAGCGTGACGCCGGAGGCCTGCACGAAGGGCCCCCAATAGGCGATCTGGGCGTCCCAGAAGCGGGTGAACTCCGCCGGGCTGGAGCCGACCGGGTCGATCCCCACCTGCACCAGCCGCGCCCGGCAGGCCGGATCGGCCAGCGCGGCCTGGGATTCCTTCCCCAGCCGCTCGACGATCGGGGCCGGCGTCGCGGCGGGGGCGAACAACCCGTGCCAGAGATAGGTCTCGTAATCCGGCAGGCCGGATTCCGCCAGGGTCGGCACCTCCGGCAGCAGCGGGGAGCGCTGCTTCGCCGTCACCGCCAGCGCCCGGATGCTGCCATCCCGGACCTGCTGCACCACGCCGGTCGGGATGTCGAAGGCGGTGTCGAGCTGGCCGGCAAGCAGATCATTCATCGCCAGGGCGGAGCCGCGATAGGGCACATGCGTCATCCGCACCCCCGCCATGCGGGCGAAGATCTCGCCCGAGAGGTGCAGGATGGTGCCGGTGCCGGAGGAGCCATAGCTGAGTTCGCCGGGCGATTTCTTCGCCAGCGCGACCAGCTCCTGCACATTCGTCGCCGGCAGGCCGGCGCGGGCGATCAGCACGTTGGCGGTCAGGCCGATCTGGCTGATCGCGACGAAATCCTTGCGCGCGTCATAGGGCAGCCGCTTGTAGAGGAAGCGGTTCAGCACCTGGGTGGAGATGGTGCTGACCAGCAGGGTGTAGCCATCCGCCGGGGCGCGGGCGACGATCTCCGCGCCGATATTGCCCCCGGCGCCGCCGCGATTCTCCACCACGATGGACTGGCCCAGCCGGGTGCCGAGGCAATCCGAGAAGATGCGGGTGATGATGTCCGCGCCGCCGCCGGCGGCGAAGGGCAGCACCACCCGGATCGGCCGGTCCGGATAGCCGGCCTGGGCCTGGGCCTCGCCTGGCCGGGGCGCGGCCAGGCCGAGCGCCGCCGCCAGGGCGAGGAGGGGAAGGCGGATGGACATGTGCGGGCGCCTCTTATGGTTATGGCTTCGGGGATTGGCGGGAGGCGGGCCGGGCGGCCGGCGCCAGGGGCAGCGGCGCGCCGCTGCACCTTGGCTGGGTGGGGCTCGATGGCGCCACAGCGATCCTCCCGGGGCCGTTATGGATGACCCACCTCTCCACCCTGAGTGCTGGACAGGCAACTGTCCAAACCGTAGAAAGCCATGAGTTTTTCTCATGCATCAGAGCCGTGTCGCGCTCCCTGCCCCCGCTCAATCCGCTGCATGTCTTCGACGTCGTCGCCCGGCTGGGTAATTTCACTCTGGCGGCGGAGGAGCTGAACGTCTCGCAATCCGCGGTCAGCCGGCAGATCGCGGTGCTGGAGGGGTATCTGCAGCGGCCGCTGTTTCACCGCGACCGGCGAGGGGCGACGCTGACGCCGGCCGGCGCCGCCTATCACCGGGAGATCGCCCCGGCCTTCAGCCGCATCGTCAACGCCACCCAGCGCATGCGGCAGGCGGCGAAGGCAGAGCCGCTGCATCTGCAGGTCTATCATACCTTCGCCGCGAAATGGCTGATCGGCCGGCTGCCGCGCTTCGAGAAGGACCATCCGGAGATCAATGTCCGCATCAGCACCGTCGCGGCGGTGGCGGATTTCAGCCGCGGCCACGTGGACATGGCGGTGCTGTTCGGCAATGGCGACTGGCCGGGCCTGGCGGCGCACCGGCTTTTCGCCGACGTGCTGCAGCCGGTGTGCAGCCCGCTGCTGCTGCGGGGGGAGCTGCCGCTGCGCGAGATCGACGATCTCCGGCGGCACCGGCTGCTGGTCTCCCGCCTGCGCCGCAGCGATTGGCGGGACTGGCTGGCGGCGGTGGGCCGCGCCGACATCCCGGTGACGGGGATGGAGTTCTCCAGCTCCGTGCTGACCTATCAGGCGGCGGTCACCGGGCTTGGGGTCGCGATGGGTCAGGTGCGGCTGCTGGAGGGGGATATCGAGGCCGGGCTGCTGGTGCCGCTGTTCGGCCGGACGCTGGAGCGGCGGCTGAGCTACTACGCGGTGTATCCAGAGGACCGGCCGCTGAATTACCGCGGGCGGGCCTTCCTGGCCTGGCTGGAACGGGAGGTGCGGCCTTACGCGGCGTGAGGGGCGGAGGCTTCGTCCCCGAACCCCCAGCAGGAGACGCTGCCTCCTGCACCTCCGCCGGGGCCAGGACCTGGCCCCGGACCCCGGTCTGAGTTTTCAGACCCGATGGTTGAACCTGCAGACTCGGGGCGGGGTCCGGGGGGAAGCTTTCCCCCCGGCGGGGGTCCAGGGGCAGCGCCCCTGGCCGGGGCATGGGGGCGGAGCCCCCATATCACCCCTCCCGCGGCGCCACGTCCAGCCGGGCGACGATCCCCTCCAGCTCCGCCCTTGGCGCCGGGTAGAGCCGCAGCACCTCCGGGTCGTGCCCCGGGATGATATGCGCGCGGGAGGGCGCCAGCCGCCGCAGCAGGTCGAAGCCCTCCAGCATCTCGCCGACATGGAAGGCGGTGGGGAAGGGCCGCATCGCGTCCAGGTTCTCGTAGAAATGCGCGACGTCGGAGGCCAGCACCACCCAGCCCCGCGCCGTGTGCACCCGCACGCATTGCAGCCCCGCCGAATGCCCGCCCGCCAGGTGCAGGCTGAGGCCCGGCGCCAGCGCCGCATCGCCGCGGTGGAACAGCACCCGCCCGGCATAGTTCAGCCGCACCATGCCGACCACATCCTCCACCTCGAAGGCGTGGTTCAGCTTCGGGTAGCGCATGTGCCGGCCGGTGGCGTAGTGCATCTCCGGCTCCTGCAGGTGGAATTGCGCCTGCGGGAAGCGGTCGAAATTGCCGACATGGTCGTAGTGCAGATGCGTCAGCACCACGTCCCGCACCTGCGCCGGATCCAGCCCGACGAGCCTCAGGGATTCGATCGGGCAGCGCAGGAAGTCCCGCTTGCGCCGCGCCGAGACCTCGGCGTTGAAGCCGGTGTCGATGACGAAGCTGCGTTCCGCGCCGATCGCCGCCCAGACGTAGTAGGCCATGGGCATCGGCCCGTCATGCGGGTCGCCACCGAGGAAATGGTCGCGGCGGTGGCCATCCCGCGCGGCGTAGCGGATGGCGTAGAGCTCGTAGCAGGGGAGGGGTTCGGCCATCTCAGCCCGCCTTCCTCTCGGCATCCAGCACGGCGCGGATGTCCTCCGCCGGGAGCTTGATCTCGATGCCCGCGCGCTCCTGCTGCAGCAGCATGGGCGTGCGGGAATCGCGGTCGCCCCAGCCGCGGCCGAGGGCTTCGGTCATCTCCTCCAGCGTCAGGCTGGCGAGGCGCATCGGCACCCCGACCTCCTTCCCCAGCGCGACGGCCAGGGCGACATCCTTGTGTGCCAGGCGCAGCGCGAAAGCGGGCGGGTCATAGCGGTGCTGCAGGAATTGCTCGCCCAGCGCCTCGAAGGTGCGGCGGCGGCCCATGGCGCCCTGGCGCAGCGCGGCCCAGAGGGTCAGCGGCTCGACGCCGGCCTTCACCCCCATGGCGAAGACCTCCGCCATGACGAGGTTGAAGGCGTAGCTGGAGAGGTTGTGCGCCAGCTTCGCCACGGTGGCGGAACCGAAGGGGCCGATCAGCCGCACCTGGTCGCCGATGGCGCGCAGCACGGCCTGGTGGCGGGCGAAGACCGCTGCCTCCCCGCCCACCCAGATGGCGAGGCGGCCGGAGGCGGCACCCTTCGGCCCGCCGCTGACCGGCGCATCGAGCAGATGCCCGCCGCGCGCGGCGAAGGCGGCCTGCAGCTTGCGCAGCGTCGCCGGGGCGTTGGTCGAAAGGTCGAACCAGGCCAGATCCGGCGCGGCGCCGGCGATGATGCCCTCGGCACCGAAGGCGACGCTTTCCACCTCCGGCGGACCGGGCAGCGAGGTGAAGAGGATATCGACCGAGGCCGCCACCTCCCGCGCCGTTTCCGCCCAGGTGGCGCCGCCGGCGAGGAAGGGCGCTGCCGCCGCGCGCCTGGCGTCATGCACCACCAGCGCATGGCCGGCCTTCTGCAGATTGGCGGCCATGCCGGCCCCCATGGTGCCGAGGCCGATGAAGCCAAGGCGCACCGCGCCGCCCGTCGCCATCGCCGCGCCTCAGCCCTGCGTCTCGAGCACGTCGAGCGCGGTGTGCGAGGCCGACATGGCCGCCGGCCAGCCGGCATAGAGGGCGAGATGGGTGATGGCCTCGCTCAGCTCCTCCTTGGTCACGCCATTGGCGAGGCCGCGCTGCACATGCGCCTTGAGCTGGTCCTGCCAGCCCAGCGCGATGAGCGCGGCGATGGTGACGAGGCTGCGGTCGCGCTTGGAGAGGCCGGGCCGCTCCCAGACATCGCCATAGAGGACGAGGCTGGTCATCTCGACGAGCTTCGGCACGAAGGGGGTGATGCGGTCGCGCCGGGCGGAGGGGGGTGCGGACATGGCCGGTTCCTGTCGTTGCGGGCCGGCCTTGTCCTGGCCGGCGGCGCGATCCTTGGGGCCCGCCCGGGCGGCCGGCAATTTCCAAGGAGGCAGGACGGCATGAGCTATTGTCATGCCTTGGCGGGGCGGCTCCCGTTCGGGTTGGCATGACAAAAGCTCATGCCTCGTTGCCGGATGGGAAGTTGCCGCCCCCCGCCCGCGCCCGCAGAAGGGCAGCCTGGTGTCCCGATTCCGAAGTTCTGCGGACGTCGTTCTCGGGCCACCAGCTTTTGCTTTCAGTGGCCTGCTTGTCCGCTGGAAGGGAGCCCGGCCTTCCCGCCGACCGGCACCGGTCTGCGGGAAGGCTGCGCTCCGGCGATCAACCTGCCCCGCGACACCGCCAGGAGAACAGCCATGGAATTCAGCCTCAGCGAGGAGCAGCGGATCTTCGCCGACTCGGTGCGCCGCTTCGCCGAGGCGAACCTGGCGAAGGATGCGCTGGCCCGGGCGCATGACCCGCATTTCCCCTTCGACGTCGCGCAGCTCGCGGCGCAGCAGGGGCTGCTCGGCATCACCATTCCGGAGAAGGATGGCGGCCAGGGCGGCACGCTGATGGACGCGGTGCTGGCGATCGAGCAGGTGGCGGCGGTCTGCCCGCGCAGCGCCGACGTGATCCAGGCCGGCAATTTCGGCCCCATCCGTACCTTCGCCGAATATGCCACGCCGGCGCAGAAGGAACGCTGGCTGCCGGATCTGCTGGCCGGGCGCAACGCCATCTCCCTCGGCATGACCGAGCCCGAGGCGGGCTCCGCCGCCACCGACCTCCGCACCACCGCGCGCCTCGATGGCGAGCACTACGTCGTCAACGGCTCCAAGGTGTTCGGCACGCATAGCGCGGAGGCGACGCTCTACCTGGTCTATTGCCGCTTCGGACCGGGGATCGACGGCATCGGCTCCATCCTCATCGAGCGCGGCACGCCGGGCTTCACCATCGGCCAGCCCTCCACCTTCCTGAATGGCGAGGAATGGAGCGCGCTGTATTTCGAGGATTGCCGCGTGCCGAAGGCGAACCTCCTGCTCGGCCCCGGCGGCTTCAAGAAGCAGATGGCGGCCTTCAATGCGGAGCGCATCGGCAACACCTCGCGCTCGCTCGCCGTCGGCCGCTATGCGTATGAGCGGGCGAAGGAGCATGTGGCGGTGCGCAAGCAGTTCGGCCGCACGCTGAACGAGTTCCAGGGCATCCAGTGGAAATTCGCCGAGATGGCGCTGAAGCTGGAGGCGGCGCAGCTCCTGCTCTACCGCGCGGCGAGCAATGCGGATCGCGGCCTGCCCTCGGCCTATGAGACGGCGATCGCCAAGCTCGCCTGCAACCAGGCGGGGTTCGAGGTGGCGAACGAGGCCATCCAGGTGATGGGCGGCATGGGCTTCAGCCAGGAGGCGCTGGTGGAGTACTGCATGCGGCGCTGCCGCGGCTGGATGATCGCCGGCGGCTCCATCGAGATCCTGAAGAACCGCATCGCCGAGGAGGTGTTCGGCCGCCGCTTCAGCCAGCGCCCGCCGCGCCCGGCCAAGGCGGAGTAGCAGCGATGCGGGCCGCCCCCGCGGCGCTGCTGGCGCCGCGCGGCGTCGCGATCATCGGCGCTTCGGACGCTGCGACGAGGACCGCCGCCCGCAGGCGCGGGCTTGGACGCTGGCGGCACGGCCACGCCATTTCGGAGCGATGTCGAACTATACGGGTCGCCGGTGCGGCGGGCCGCTGCGGCTGCCGGCCTTCCCCCTCCGCCGCCCCGCCGGGCGGTGCCGCCGCCCCCTTCCCAGGCCCCCGGGGCCGGCGCATGATCCCCGGGCGGTCGCCCGACCGCCCAAGCGGAGAGGGAGAAGCCCATGCCGGAGCTGCGCAACAGCACCTACCGCCATCTGGAGGTGAGCCCCATCGCCGGCACGATCGGCGCCGAGATCGCCGGGGTGGACCTGGCGCAGGACCTGCCCGAGGAGGTGATGGGCGAGATCCGCCAGGCGCTGCTGGACAATCTGGTGATCTTCTTCCGCGACCAGAAGCTGGAGCCGGACCGCCAGCTCGCCTTCGCCCGGCGCTGGGGGGAGATTCACCTGCACCCCTTCATGCAGGGCATGGAGAAATATCCGGAGGTGCTGGAGATCCGGAAAACGCCGGCGGATAAGGTGAATTTCGGCGGCGAGTGGCACTCCGACCAGGCCTTCGCCCCGAAGCCCGCCATGGGCACCATCCTCTACGGCGTGGAGATCCCCTCTGCCGGCGGTGACACCCTCTTCACCAACCTCTACCGCGCCTATGAGGCGCTGTCGCCCAGCATGCAGCGCATGCTGGAGAAGGTGAAGGGCGTCTATCGCGGCAACAACCTCAGCGGCCATGACGGCCAGAGCCGCGAGAAATTCTACGCCGGCCGCCTGGCGATGAAGACGCGCGATCCCGGCGACGTGCAGACCACCTCCACCCATCCGCTGGTGCGGACGCATCCGGAGACCGGGCGCAAGGCGCTGTTCGTCGGCGGGCATCTCCACAAATTCGAGGACATGTCGGAGGCGGAGAGCCGTCCGCTGATCGACTTCCTGATGCGGCATGCGACGCGGCCGGAATTCACCTGCCGCTTCCGCTGGAACAGCGGCTCGCTGGCCTTCTGGGACAATCGCTGCACCATGCATTTCGCGATCAACGACTATCCGGCCGAGACCCGTATCATGCACCGCGTGACGGTGTGCGGCGACACGCCCTACTGATATTCCCCACGACGTCGCTGCGCGACGCCGCGGGGACCCCAGGGTCGCTGCACTGGCAGCGTCTCGCCCAGCCCGCAGCGGCGAAGCCGCGGCAGGACGACGGGCGGCGGGGTTGGGGCATCCGCAGCGACGCCGGCAAGGCGGTGGCGGGAAGGGGCTGATCGGCAAGGGGGAGGGGAGGGATGCAGCCAGCGGGGCTCGGCATCAGGATCGGCACGCCGATGCGCCGGGTGGAGGATGGCCGCTTCCTGCGCGGCGCCGGCCGCTTCGTGGACGACCATCCGGCCTTCGGCGCGGCGCATCTGGTGGTGCTGCGCTCGCCCCATGCCGCGGCGCGGATCACGGCGCTGGAGGCCGATGCGGCGCGCGCCATGCCCGGCGTGCGGCTGGTGCTGACCGCCGCCGGGATCGGCGAGCTTGGCGTGCTGCGCTGCGTCACCCCGCGGCACCGCCGGGACGGGCGGCCCATCGCCCAGACCCCCTGGCGTATGCTGGCGAGCGATGCGGTGCGCTATGTCGGCGATGCCGTCGCCGCCGTGGTGGCGGAGAGCCGCGCCGCCGCGCTGGATGCGGCGGAGGCGATCGCCGTGGCGTACGAACCGCTGCCGGCGGTGACGGATATCGCCGCGGCGGTGCAGCCGGGCGCGCCGGCGGTCTGGCCGGAATTCGCGCCGGACAATGAGAGCTTCCTCTTCCGCCTCGGCGATACCGCCGCGGTGGAGGCCGGCTTCGCCCGCGCCGCGCATGTGGTGCGCCACGAATTCCGCATCACCCGGGTTTCCGCCAACCCCATGGAGCCGCGCAACGCGCTGGCGACCTACGACCCGATCGAGGAGCGCTACACCCTCGTCACCGGCACGCAGCTTCCGCATGTGATGCGGAACGAGATCGCCGAATTCGCCCTCGGCGTCCCGAGCAACCGGCTGCGCATCATCTCCCCCGATGTCGGCGGCGGCTTCGGCATGAAGGAGAGTCCTTTCCAGGAATACGTCCTCTGCCTGCATGCGGCGAAGCTGCTCGGCCGGCCGGTGCGCTGGACGGCGACGCGCACCGAAAGCTTCCTGAGCGACAGCCATGCGCGGGACAATGTCTCCACCGCCGAGCTGGCGCTGGATGCGGAAGGACGGTTCCTCGCCTTCCGCGTCAGCACGCTGTGCAATCTCGGCGCCTATCTCGCCTGGCAGGGGCCGGTCTCCTCCACCAACAATGTCGGCGGGCTGGCGGGCGTCTATCGCACGCCTGCCATCTGCACCGAGGTGCGCGGCATCTTCACCCATACCCAGCCCACCGCGCCCTATCGCGGCGCCGGCAGGCCGGAGGCGATCTTCGCCATCGAGCGCTGCATCGACCTGGCGGCCGATTCCATGGGCATCGACCGCGTCGAGCTGCGCCGCCGCAACATGATCCCGCCCGAGGCCATGCCCTTCCGCACTGGCCTCGACTACACCTACGACAGCGGCGATTTCCCGAAGAACCAGGCGCTGGCGCTGGAAGCCGCCGACTGGGCCGGCTTTCCGGCGCGGCGGGCGGAAGCGGCTTCGCGCGGCAGGCTGCGCGGCATCGGCCTCGCCAACGCCGTCGAAAGCGCCGGCGGGCCGCATCGCGGACCGATGGAGGAGGCGGCCGAGATCCGCTTCGATTCCGGCGGCAGCGCCACCCTGCTGATGGGCAGCCACAACCACGGCCAGGGGCATGAGACGGTGTTCCGCCAGATCGCTGCGGAGAAGCTCGGCATTCCGCCGGAGCGGCTGCGCGTGGTCTGCGGCGATACCGACCTCGTCACCCATGGCCGCGGCACCATCGGCTCCCGCTCCATGATGGCGGCCGGCGGCGCGCTGGTGGGCGCGGCGGCGAAGATCGTCGAGCGCGGCAAGCGCATCGCCGCGCATCTGCTGGAAGCGGATGAGGTGGACATCGAATTCGACGCCTCGGCAGAGCAGGGGGGCGTCTTCCGCGTCGCCGGCACCGACCGCGGCCTCGGCATCGAGGCGCTGGCGAAGCAGAGCTACGTGCCGGGCGCCCTGCCGATGGGCGAGGAACTCGGCCTCGCCGCCACCCTCGTCACCCGCCCGGGCGACGCCACCTTCCCCAATGGCTGCCATGTCTGCGAGGTGGAGGTGGACCCGGAAACGGGCGAGACCACGCTGCTGCGCTACGTGGTGGCGGACGATGTCGGCACGGTGATCAACCCGCTGCTGGTGAAGGGGCAGATCCATGGCGGCATCGCCCAGGGCTTCGGCCAGGTCTTCGGCGAGGCGATCCGCTACGATCCGGACGGCCAGATCCTGACGGCGAGCTTCCAGGACTACCCGATGCCGCGGGCGGATGACCTCTGCGCCATGGAGGTCATCAGCAACCCGGTGCCCACGGCCACCAACCCGCTCGGCGTGAAAGGGGCAGGGGAGGCCGGGACGGTCGGCGCCCTGCCGGCGCTGCTGAGCGCGGTGGTGGATGCGCTGCACCCGCTCGGGGTGCGGGATATCGAGATGCCGGCGACGCCGGAGCGGGTGTGGCGGGCGATCCAGGCGGCGCAGGGATAGCCGGCCGCGGCGGGGCGGGCCTTGGGGCTGGCCCTTGCCGGCGGCGGCCCGGCACACCCCCTGGCCGCGGCGCGGGGCCTGCCATACTCTCCGCCGCATCGCATAGGGAGGATATAGCTCCGTGGCCAAGCATCCCGAAACCCAGGTGCCGGCGATCCATCACCGCAAGGTCGGCGACATCACCGTCACCAGCGTCAGCGACGGCTTCCTCGACGGTTCCATGGCCGTCATCCAGAACATCGCGCCGGAGGAGGCGGTGCGCATCCTGCAGGAGGCGCATCGGCCGGTGCCGCGGCGCACCGCGGTGAACACCTTCCTCATCCGCAGCGGGGACCGCGCGGCGCTGGTGGACACGGGATGTGGCACGGCGATGTCGCCCACCGGCGGCAAGCTCTTCGCCAACCTCGCCGCCGCCGGCGTGGCGCCGGAAGAGATCGACACGGTGCTGCTGACGCATATGCACCCGGACCACTCCAACGGCCTCAGCAAGGACGGCAAGCGTCTCTTCCCGAATGCCGAGCTGGTGATGCATGCGCAGGAGCTGGCGCATTGGCACGACGACGTGCAGATGGCCAAGGCGGATGAGGTGGGGCGGCAGCGGAATTTCCAGGCCTCGCGCGACCAGGTGGCGCCCTATGCCGGCCGCACCCGCACCTTCACCGGCGGCGAGGTCTTTCCCGGCGTCACCGCCATGCCGCTGCCGGGCCATACGCCGGGGCATACGGGCTATGTCATCGCCTCCGGCAACCAGCAGCTTTTCATCTGGGGCGACATCATCCATCTGCCGGAAATCCAGATCCAGCACCCCGAGGTCACCATGGCCTTCGATGTGGATCCGGTGCAGGCCGTGGCGACCCGCGCCCGCATTTTCGACATGGTGGCGACGGATGGGCTGGCGGTGGCGGGCATGCATATGCATTTCCCCGGCCTGCTGCACCTGGCGAAGCGCCCGGGCGGCTACACCCTGATCCATGACGGCTGGTATCCCGCCATGTGATTTCCCCACGACACCGCTTCGCGGCGTCGCGGGGACCCCGATCCCCGTTCGGTCGATGCTTCGCACAGCCTGCCGCGGCAAAGCCGCGGCAGGGCAACGGGCAGCGCCAGCGACGACATCCGGCGCAACGGCCGATTGGCCCGCGCGCTCATCCGTGACAGTCTCCGCGGTCCCGAGACCCGAGGAGGAGAACGCGGATGATCGCGCCAGGCCGGCCCAAGCCGAAACCCACGCCGGAGACCAAGCATTTCTGGGACGGCGCGAAGGAGGGCAAGCTGCTCCTCCAGCGCTGCGGCGATACGGGCAAGGCCTATTTCCCGCCGCGCCCGTTCAGCCCCTATACCGGCACGCGCAATGTGGAGATCTTCCAGGCCTCCGGCCGCGCCACGCTGCACAGCTACGTCATCCACCACCGGCCCGTGCCGGGCTTCACCCCGCCCTACGCCATCGCGGTGGTGGAGCTGGAGGAAGGTCCGCGCCTGATGACCAATATCGTGGAATGCGAGCAGACGCCGGAAGCGCTGGTGCTCGACATGCCCTTGGAAGTGGTGTTCGAGGCGATGGATGAGGAGATCAGCCTGCCCTTCTTCCGCCCCGTGAAGGAGGGCAAGTGATGCTCAGCCGCGGAGAGATCGCCATCGTCGGCGCCGCCGAATCCACCCGGATCGGCGCGGTGCCAGAGATGTCCCAGATCATGCTGCATGCCGATGCGGCGCTGAACGCCATGGCGGAGACCGGCCTCAAGCCCGCCGATATCGACGGCGTCGCCTGCGTCGGCCCGATGATGCCGCAGCAGATCGCGCATTACCTCGGCATCACGCCGAAATGGGTGGATGGCACCGGCGTCGGCGGCTGTTCCTTCATGCTGCATGTCCGCCACGCGGCGGCGGCCATCCATGCCGGCTATGCCAACACCATCCTCATCACCCATGGGGAAAGTGGCAAGTCGCGCATCAACGCCACGCCGCGGCCGCCGGAGCCGGAAAGCCTGAACGGGCAATTCGAGGCGCCCTTCGGCCCCTTCGGCCCGCCGACGCTCTTCCCCATCCCCGTGCTGCGCTACATGAAGACCTATGGCGTGACGCATGAGGACCTGGCGATGGTCTCCGTCGTCACCCGCGAATGGGCGGGGAAGAATCCGCGCGCCATGTTCCGCGACCCCATCACGGTCGATGACGTGCTGAACAGCCGGATGATCGCCTACCCCTTCCGCATCCTGCAATGCTGCCTGGTGACGGATGGCGGCGGCGCGCTGATCCTGACGAAGAGCGACCGGGCGAAGGATTTCCCGACCAAGCCCGTCTACATCCTCGGCACCGGCGAATCGGTGGAGACCACCATGGTCTCGCAGATGAAGGATTTCACGTCGTCCTCCGCCTTCCGGGTGGCAGGCCCGACTGCCATTGAAGCCGCGGGCATCGACCGCAAGGATGTGGATCACCTGATGATCTACGACGCCTTCGCCCACCTGCCGATGTACGGGCTGGAGGACCTCGGCTTCGTCAGGCGCGGCGAGGCAAAGGACTTCATCCGCGAGGGCCATACCCGCCCGGGCGGCAAGCTGCCGCTCAACACCAATGGCGGCGGGCTGTCCTACACCCATACCGGCATGTACGGCATGTTCGCCTTGCAGGAGAGCGTGCGGCAGATGCGCGGCACCGCGCCCGCGCAGGTGCCGGGGGCGAAGATCAGCGTCTGCCATGGCGTCGGCGGCATGTTCAGCGCCTCCGGCACCGTCGTCTTCTCCAACGAGCGGCCCTGACCCATTCCCCCACGACGTCGCTGCGCGCCGTCGTGGGGGCCCGGGAGGCGCCGAGTGATCGGCGCTTCGCACAGCCTGCCGCGGCAAAGCCGCGGCAGGACAACGCGCAGCGCAGGCTTGGTCGGGGCGCTGGCCGCCAGACAGCGGTGCGGGCTTCAGGGCTGCGCCGGCCGCACGCTGCGCCCTCGGCAGCCCGGCGCCCGCCGCTGCCCATCCACGACAGCCGCCGCAATCCGCAGACGGCGCCGCCACCCGCCGCAGCAGCCGCACAACCGAATGCCGACCGCCGCTATGCAACCGGCCGCCGAAGCCATCCAACGCGCTGAAAAACAAGGGGAACCGGGGGCGATGGTGGGCGCAACAGGGATTGAACCTGTGACCCCCACCGTGTCAAGGTGGTGCTCTCCCGCTGAGCTATGCGCCCATCGCCCGGGGCCGGCTGTGTAGCCTGGGACGGCGACGGGAGCAAGCCCGGAGCCGCCACCGTGCGTCACCATGGATGACAGCGGCTCGGAGCTGTGGCTTCATCGCATGGCCTATGGACCTGCCCCCCGACTTTGCCCCCACCCTGGCCGCGGTCGCCGACCCGCCACCCTATCTGCTGACCAGGCCGGCGCGGCAGACCGTGCCGCTGGTCTTCGCCTCGCCGCATTCCGGCCGGCTCTACCCGCCGGAATTCGTCGCCGCCGCCAGGCTGGACCCGGTGGCGCTGCGGAAAAGCGAGGACGGCTTCGTCGATGAGCTCTTCGCCGCCGCCCCGGACTCCGGCGCGCCGCTGCTGGCCGCCACCTTTCCCCGTGTCTTCTGCGACGTGAACCGCGAGCCCTGGGAGCTGGACCCCAATATGTTCGACGGGCCGCTGCCGGCCTGGGTGAACACTGCGAGCCCCCGGGTCGGCGCCGGGCTCGGCACCATCGCCCGGGTGGTGGCGACGGGGGAGCCGGTCTATCGCCACAAGCTGACCTTCGCCGAGGCGGAGGACCGCATCCGCCGCTACTGGCAGCCCTATCACGCGGCGCTGGCGGCGCTGATCGCCGAGACCCGCGCGGAATTCGGCTACTGCCTGCTGATCGACTGCCATTCCATGCCGACCCACCCGGCCCAGGCCGCCAGCCCGCCCGATTTCGTGCTGGGCGACGCGCATGGCACGGCCTGCGCCCCGCGCGCTACCAGGCTGGCGGAGGAGGCGCTGCTGCAGATGGGCTACCGGGTCCGCCGCAACGACCCCTATGCCGGCGGCTATGTCACCCGGCATTACGGCCGGCCGCGCGAACGGGTGCATGCGCTGCAGATCGAGGTGGCGCGGCCGCTCTATATGGATGAGCTGCGGATCGAGCGGCTGCCCGGCATGGCGCGGCTGGTGTCCGATCTCACCAGGCTGATTCGCCAATTGGCCGAGGCCGACTGGACGATCCTGCGCTGAGCCTTCGGGGGCATCGGGGCAAAAAAAGAAGGCGGTGCCTTGCGGCACCGCCGAGTTTAGGGAGGAAACGTCCAAGAAAGGCAGACAACCCGGCAAGGCCGTGTTGCTGCGCTGCACAATCTAGGGGCCCCGCCCTGGGCCGGCAAGGGGTTTTTTGCACCGCAGCATAGCCTCGCACCGCGGATGGCAGATTTCCGGATTTTGCCGATTGAATTCAAAGGCTTATCCGAAATTCACAAGATGCTACGGAAAGCTGCAGGCCGGAAATGCCGCCCCGTTGGCGCCGGCCCGTAGCGCAGCGGGGCCGTGCCGTTGGCGGTCAGGCGCCGCCTTCCTCTGTCGCAACCCGGGCATGGCGGCGTGGCGGGTCCCACAGCCCCAGGCGCAGGCCCCGAGAGGGTAGCGCCGCCCGGCAGGGCGCCTGCCGCGGGTGCCGAAAGAGCCGCAGAAAGAAAAGAGCAACCTCCCGCCTGGAAAACATCCCTGCCCTTTGGCCCCGCGGGAACGATCCTGATATGAAAGCCGCGTCCGCCCGGCTTTTCCGCCACGGACCCGGCCCCGGCCGCCGCGGCGTGAATGCGCCGCCGCCGGCCGCCGGCCGCCGGCGCGCGGCGTGCGGCGCGGCGCAGAGGGAAGGACAAGCGTCCGGAGCGATGGCGCGGCACCCTGGCCCTGACGGCCGGGCACCGCCGCGGCCAGGCTTTCGGACGGCGAATTACCCCGACCGGCAAGGCGGCCGGCCCGGGGGCGATCGACCGGGGGCGTGCGGGCGGTATGTATGGTTCTCTGGCCCTGCTGGGGCAGGCGGTTGTCTATCTGGTCGCCATGGCGGCGGTCTTCCGCATCCGCCATCTCGTCGGCATCGGCGTCTTCTACTGCATCCTCGGCGCGATGCATTTCCTCGAGACCTACCTCGCCGCGGTCTTCTTCATCGAGCTGCCCTTCGGGCTGATCTCCCCCGGCTCCACGGTGATGTTCACCGGCAAGCTGGCCTTCTTCCTCCTGCTCTACATCAAGGAGGATGCGGAGAGCATGCGCCAGCCGGTCTACGGCCTGCTCTGCGGCAATGTGCTGATGGTTGCCCTGGCGCTGATCCTCCGCTTCTACAGCGACCCCGTGGCCCTGCCGGGCTACAACCCGGATCTGCGCTTCGTCGACCAGATGGGGCTGCTGATGCTGTGGGGCACCTTCCTGCTCTACATCGACCTGATCGCCCTGGTGATCCTCTACGAAAGGCTCGGCGTCTGGGTGACGCGGACGCTGCTCGGGCGGATCTGCCTCAGCTTGGCGCTGGTGCTGAGCTTCGACCAGCTCTTCTTCTTCCTCGGGCTGCACCTGGTCTCCGGCGTGCCGATGTCGGCGCTCTGGGGCGGCTGGATCGCCAAGATGGGCGCCTCCGCCTTCTTCGGCCTGGCGCTCGGCCTCTATCTCCGCTTCTGCGAGCGCAGCGAGCCGCGCGAGCCGCCCTCCGGCGTGGCCGATGTCTTCCACCGCCTGACCTACCGCCAGCGCTACGAGGCGCTGGCGGCGGAATTCGGCAAGGACGCGCTGACCGGCGTGCGGGACCGCCGGCAATTCGAAGGGACGGGCCTCGCCATGCTGCAGGCCGCGCGGTCCCTGGGCCGGCCGGTCAGCCTGATGATGGTCGATATCGACCATTTCAAGGCGATCAACGACCAGCACGGCCATCCGAAGGGCGACCGGGTGATCCAGGCGGTGGCCGGGGTCATCGACCGCTCCCGCCGCGCGGGCGATGAGGTCTTCCGCTATGGCGGGGAGGAATTCGCGCTGCTGTGCGGGGAGTCGCAGCAGGGGGCGCTGATGCTGGCCGAGCGCATCCGTAGCGCGGTGGCGGCGGGGGTGTATGAGGGGCTGGAGCAGGTGGTGACGGTCAGCATCGGCCTCGCCACCTTCCCGGATGATGCGGGGGATTTCCAGGCGCTGCTGAACCACGCGGATGCGGCGCTCTATGCCGCCAAGGCGCGGGGGCGGAACCAGATCCTCTGCGCGGCGGAGGTGGCGTCGGCGGCGGGGTGAGGATGGGAGCTTCGCGCGTTGGGGGCGTTGCCCGTTGGCGGCAGCGCCGCCGACCCGGGCAGCGGGCGCTGCCCGCCGCACCCCTGCCGGGCGGGGTTGCCGGCAGTGCCGGCAACGCTCCCCTGGATCTCGCCCTGAGGCGCTAGAGCGTGATCGGTTGAGGTCGAATCGACCGAAACCGTGAATCACGCGACCGAACAACGAACTAGAGCGGGGCGGGTGAGCGCAGCTCAACCGATCCCGCTCTAGGCTCGACCGCCGAGGCTGGCGTTCAGACCGGGATTCGCAAGGTGGTCGACCGCCCGGCGGGGGTTGGACGCGCTGCGCCCAACGGGCAAAGCCCCCCATCCTTCACCCGCCGAATTCCGCCCGGATGGCGGCGGAATGCTGCCCGAGGGCCGGCACCGGCCCCAGGCGCCGCGGCCCGTCCGAGAGCCTGGCCGGCGGCGCGCCGATGGCGATCGGGCCCTTCTCCGTCTCCACCGTCACCCGGCGCAACGCCGGATGGGTACGCAACCCCTCGCAATCATTGACGAAGCCATAGGCGGTATTGGCCCGGCGCAGCTTGGCC
The DNA here is from genome assembly GCF_008360935.1 of Siccirubricoccus phaeus. GTDB lineage: Bacteria > Pseudomonadota > Alphaproteobacteria > Acetobacterales > Acetobacteraceae > Siccirubricoccus > Siccirubricoccus phaeus. The sequence continues at coordinate 100,792 of NZ_SRXO01000015.1, read as the reverse complement.
GCGCATTCCTCGCGGTTCAGGCTGGCGAACATCCGCGCGATATGCGCGTCCACCATCGGCCGGTTCGCCACGCGTTCATTGTTCACCCGGAAGCCCTCCCGCTGCGGCAGGTCGGGCTCGTCCAGGAAATGCGCGCAGAAGCTGGCCCATTCCCGCTCGTTCTGGATGGCGATGAGGACGGGGTAGCCGTCCTTCGTCTCGAAGGCGCCATAGGGGCAGATGGAGGGATGCGCCAGGCCGATACGCGGCGGGTTCTTGCCGGTGCCTTCGTATTGCAGCAGCGGCACCGTCATCCAGTCAGCCATCCCGTCGAAGAGCGAGACGGCGAGGCCCTTGCCGCGGCCGGTGATGCCGCGCTCGATCAGCGCTTCCAGCACGGCCTGGTAGCTGTACATGCCGCAGGCGATGTCGCAGCAGGAAACGCCGACCCGCCCCGGCCCCTCGGCGCGGCCCGTCACATAGGCCAGGCCGGTTTCAGCCTGCACCAGCAGGTCATAGGCCTTCATCGCGGCATAATCGCCCTCATCGCCATAGCCGGAGATGTCCAGGGTGATGAGGCGGGGATGCTGCTCCCGCAGCGCGGCGCTGCCGAAGCCGGCGCGGCCCATGGCGCCGGGGGCGAGGTTCTGGATGAAGACATCCGCGCGGGCGATGAGGCGGGCGAGGAGGGCCTTGTCCTCCGGGTTCTTGATGTCGAGGCAGAGGCTTTCCTTGCCGCGGTTCAGCCAGACGAAATAGCTGGACTGGCCCTTGGCCACCGCGTCATAGGCACGGGCGAAATCCCCCTCTGGCCGCTCGATCTTGATGACGCGGGCGCCGGCATCGGCGAGGCGGGAGGCGCAATAGGGTGCGGCGACAGCCTGCTCCATCGAGACGACGAGAAGGCCTTTCAGGGGTTGGCTGCCGGTCATGGCGAAATCCTCCGTTGGGGCGCTGGCCGATGGGCCGCGAGCCAGGCGCGCATCTGCCGGATCAGCTCATCGATCGGCTGCGACGCGACATCTTCCTCGGAATGGCCGGTGTCGAGAAGCCGGGCGGGCGGTGAAGCAGTCCACAGGATGGCGGCCCCCCCATCCCCGCGCTACTCGATCCCCGGATAGAGGGTGCAGATCCGCCTGATATCCCGCCAGGCCTCGGTATTCCCCGCCGCCTTGGCGCCATGGCGCAGCAGGCAGCCGGCCGCGGCCTCGGTCATGGCCGCCGGGCCGCCGGCGGCGCTGGCCCGGGTGGCGGCGGCCCGGGTGGCGACCGGGGCCGCCTGGGCCGGCGGCTCCGCCTGGTCCGGCAGGCGGATGCCGCGATTGGCGGGCTCCGCCTGCTCCGGCACGCGCAGGCCGCGATTCGGCGCCTCCGACGTCTGCGCCCCGGCCGGCAGCCCCAGCAGCGGCGGGGAGACGAGGATGGCGGCGAGGATCAGGCGGGCAGGCAGGCGCATCGGCTCAGTAGCTCCGCGGCATGCCGAGGACGTGTTCGCCGATATAGCTCAGCACCAGATTGGTGCTGATGGGCGCCACCTGATAGAGCCGCGCCTCGCGGTATTTCCGCTCCACATCGTATTCCTCGGCGAAGCCGAAGCCGCCATGGGTCTGGATGCAGGCCTCGGCCGCGGCCCAGGCGGCCTCGGCGGCGAGCATCTTCGACATGTTGGCTTCCTCGCCGCAGGGCAGGCCGGCCTCGAATTTCTCGAGGCCCGTCTTCAGCAGCGCCTCCGCGGCGCGCATCTGCGCATAGGCGCGGGCGATGGGGAATTGCACGCCCTGGTTCTGCCCGATCGGCCGGCCGAACAGCACGCGTTCATTGCTGTAGTCCACCGCCTTCCGGATGAACCACTTGGCGTCGCCGATGCTCTCGGAGGAGATCAGCAGCCGCTCCGCATTCATCCCGTCCAGGATGTAGCGGAAGCCGCGGCCCTCCTGCCCGACGAGGTTCGCAGCCGGCACCACCATGTTGTCGAAGAAGACCTCGGTGGTGTTGTGGTTCATCATGGTGCGGATGGGGCGGATGGTCAGGCCGTGGCCCAAAGCCGCCTTCATGTCCACGATGAAGGTGGAGAGCCCTTCGGTCTTCTTCGCCACCTGGTCGCGCGGGGTGGTGCGGGCCAGCAGCAGCATCAGGTCGGAATGCTCGGCCCGGCTGGTCCAGATCTTCTGGCCGTTGACGATGTAATTCTCGCCCTCGCGCTTCGCCACGGTGCGCAGCGCGGTGGTGTCGGTGCCGCTGGTCGGCTCGGTCACGCCGAAGGCCTGCAGGCGCAGCTCGCCGCTGGCGATCTTCGGCAGGTATTTCGCCTTCTGCTCCGGCGAGCCGTGCCGGAGGATGGTGCCCATGATGTACATCTGGGCGTGGCAGGCGCCGGCATTGCCGCCGGAACGATGGATCTCCTCGAGGATCGCGGCGGCGGCCGAGAGCGGCAGGCCGGCGCCGCCATATTCCTCGGGGATCAGGGCGCCGAGATAGCCGGCCTCGGTCAGGGCCTGGACGAATTCGGTCGGGTAGGCCCGTTCGCGGTCCACCTTGCGCCAGTATTCCCCGGGGAAGCGGGCGCAGAGCTTGGCCACTTCCTCGCGGATTTCGGCATGCGGGTCGGCGGCGATCAGCGGCTGGTCCATGGGGAGTTCCTCCGGCCCCTCCGATTACGGCCAGGGCGCCGGGCTGGCAAGCGGGCGGAGCGGCCTGCCCGGCCGCGCCGGCCCCGCCGGATGGGCACCCCTGTCGGCCGGCGGCGCATCCGGCGGCGGCGGATCGGGCGAGATCCCGGATCCGCGCGCCGCCGGGGGGAGCTTCGCCGGACCCCGCAAGCCCTCGCGCTATTCCGGCCGCACCCCCGTCGCCAGCGTCCGCTCATCCATCCGCGGCTCATGCCGCAGCCCGCGCCGCACCGCCCAGCTGTTCACGAGCTGGAAGAGCGGGATGATGGCCACGTCATCCGTCGCCAGCTTCACCGCCTGGCGCAGCAGCGCCGCCCGCTGCGCATCGTCCAGCGTCGCCGCGGCGCGGGCCGTCAGCGCATCCAGATCGGGGTTGGAGTAGCGGCCGACATTGCTGGCGCCGGTGCGCTTCTCCCGGTCGAAGGTGCCGAGGATGTTGACCAGCGCATAGCTCGCCTCGCCCGTCACGCTGCCCCAGCCGCCCAGCCTTATGCCGTATTCCTGGCGGGAGGAGCGGACGGAGAAGCTGGCCCAGGGCGCCGCCTCCACCTCGGTGCGGATGCCGATGCGGGTCCACATCTGCGCCACTGCCTGGGCGGCGCGGGCATCGTTCGGGTAGCGGTCGTTCGGCGTGTGGAAGACCATGCGGAAGCCGTTCGGGTAGCCCGCCTCGGCCAGCAGCTTCTTCGCGCCCTCGGGATCGTAGGCGGGCGGCCGCACCTCCGGATTGTAGCCGAAGGTGCCTTCCGGCAGCCATTGCCCGGTCGGCAGGGCGGTGCCCTCCATCACCCGCTCCGCCAGGGCCTGGCGGTTGATGGCGATGGAGAGCGCCCGGCGCACCCGGACGTCGTCGAAGGGGTTCGCCGCCAGCGGCTTGCCCTCATTGTCGGTGATGAAGGGCACCTGGCCGCGGCGGGAGCGGTCGGGCGTCACATAGATCAGCCGCAACCCCTGGATTTCCGAGAGCTGCAGGCGCGGCTCCCGCCGCAGCTTCGCCATGTCCGAGGACGGCACCTGGTCGATCACATCGACATCGCCGGCGAGCATCGCGGCCGTGCGCGCCGCGTCATTGGCGATGAAGCGGTAGGAGACCCGGGCCCAGGGCTCGGCGCCGCGGAAATAGCCGTCATTGCGCAGCAGCTCGGTGCGGTCGCCGGGGCGGTAGGCGGCGAAGCGGTAGGGGCCGGTGCCGATCGCCGCCTTGCCGCTGTTGTAATCCTCCGGCAGCGCGCCCTGGCCGGCATGGCGGGAGATCACCGCCACCGAGGCGAGCTCCGTCGGCAGCAGCGGATGCGGCGCGGCGGTGTGCAGGCGGATGGTGTGGGCATCCACCACCTCCACCTTCTGGATCGCGCGGACGAAGCCGCCGAACCCACCCGGGCTGCCCGGCACGTCCGGCGCGCGGCGGATGGTGAAGGCGACATCCTCCGCGGTGAAGGGCTGGCCATCATGCCAGGCGACGCCCTGGCGCAGCCTGAACTCCCACGCCGTGCCGTCGATCACCCGCCAGCTTTCGGCAAGGCCGGGATAGGGCTGCGCCTTGGCGTCCCGTTCCACCAGCCGGTCGAAGAGATGCATGGCCAGGCTGTTGTTGGGGGAGGCGTTGTAGAAATGCGGGTCCAGCGAGGTGACGGCGCCGCCGATGCCGATGGCAAGGCCGGCGCCGCCATTGGCCGTGCCGCTGGCCGTGGTGCCTTGGGCCTGGGCCGGCGCGGGGGCGAGCAGGGGGCCGAGCAGCAGGCTGGCGGCAAGGGCGGCGGCGTGGCGCATGGGGGTCTCCGGCTGGCGTCCCTGCCCATGTAGCAGCGCCGCGGCCCGCTGGCATCCGGCTTGCGTTGCCCCGCCCTGGCAGCAGGACGGGGGGCGGAATGCCAGGACCGCAGGCAGGGGAATGCCGGAGCCTTGGGCAGGCTGCCCATCCGGGCGCAGGCCGGGCACATGCTGGCAGGGGGAGGGGGCCGCTGCTACACTGCGGCAGGGCTAGGCTTCTGGGGCATAGAATGAAACAAGGTCTGCAAGCGGCGGGCAGCGCCGCCATGGCCGCATGCCTTCTGGCGGGGGGTGCGGCGGCGCAGACCCTGACCATGGGCGTCGGGGCGCCGGTCACCTCGCTGGACCCGCATTACCACCAGCTCTCGCCCAATACGGCCGTGGCGCACATGATCTTCGGCGGGCTGACCATGACGGACAGCCATGCGCGGGTCGTCGCCGGCCTCGCCGAAAGCTGGCGCGCGGTGGATGAGACGACCTGGGAGTTCAGGCTGCGCCCCGGCGTGCGCTTCCACAATGGCGGCGAATTCACCGCGGAGGACGTCGCCTTCACCTTCCAGCGCGTGCCCAACGTGCCGAATTCCCCCTCCTCCTACGCCATCTACACGCGGCCCATCCGGCAGGTGGAGATCGTCGATCCGCTGACCCTGCGCCTGCGCACCGCCGCGCCCTATCCGCTGATGCCGACGGACCTGGCCAGCGTGATGATCCTGGACCGCGAGACCCATGCCCAGGCGACGACGGAAGGCTTCAATGCCGGCCCCATGGCGGTGGGCACGGGGCCCTTCCGCATGGTCAGCCACCGCAATGGCGACCGGATCGAATTCGAGCGCAACGAGGCCTATTGGGGCACCAAGCCGCATTGGCAGCGCGTGACCTACCGGATGATCACCAATGACGCGGCGCGCACCGCGGCGCTGCTGGCCGGCGATGTCGAGGTGATCGACCAGGTGCCGACCAGCGACCTGGCGAAGCTGCGCGCCGATCAGCGCCTGACCCTGGCGGAGGTGACCGGCCTCCGGCTGATCTTCCTCAGCCTGGACCACAGCCGGGCGGAGAATTCGCCGCAGGTCGCCGACAATGAGGGCAGGCCGATCCAGCAGAACCCGCTGAAGGATGTGCGGGTGCGGCGGGCGCTCTCCATCGCCATCGACCGCGCGGCGATCACCGAGCGGATCATGGAAGGCTCCGCCATCCCCTCCGGCCAATTCCTGCCGGAAGGCGCCTTCGGCTACCTGCCCGGCCTCGCCGCGCCGCGCGCCGATGCCGAGGCGGCGAAGAAGCTGCTGGCGGAGGCGGGCTTCCCCAACGGCTTCCGCCTCACCCTGAGCGGGCCGAATGACCGCTACCCGAACGATGCCCGCATCATCCAGGCGATCGGCCAGATGTGGACCCGCGCCGGCATCCGCACCACCGTGGAGGCGCAGCCCTGGACCAGCTTCGTCGCCCGCGCCGCGCGGCAGGATCTCTCCGCCTTCCTGATCGGCTGGGGCACCTCCTCCGGCGAGGCCTCCAACCCGCTGCGCAACCTCGTCGCCAGCTTCGACCGCGACAAGGGCTACGGCGCCTCCAACCGCGGCCGCTACTCCAACCCGGAGGTGGACCGGCTGATCGACCGCGCCATGCAGGAGCTGGACGATGCGAAGCGGGAGGAGCTGCTGCGCCAGGCGAGCCGCGTCGCCTTCGAGGATGTCGGCATCATCCCGCTGCACATCCAGAAGAATGCCTGGGCCATGCGCCGCGGCCTGGTGATGGATGCCAGGGCGGATGAGCTGACGCGGGCGCAGGATGTCCGCCCGGCGGCGCCGCGATGACGGTCTTCCTCCTGCGCCGCCTGCTCCAGGCGGTGGGCGTCGTGCTGGCCATGTCGCTGCTGGTCTTCCTCGGCGTCTATGCCATCGGCGATCCGGTGGAGATCCTGATCAGCCCCGAGGCCGACCAGATCGAGCGGGAGCGGGCGGTGAAGGCGCTCGGCCTCGATCTGCCGCTGTGGCAGCAATATCTGGTCTTCCTGGGGCGGGCGCTGCAGGGCGATCTCGGGCGGTCCTTCGTGTTCAACGAGCCGGCGCTCAGGCTGATTCTGCAGCGCATGCCGGCGACGCTGGAACTGGCCTTCGGCGCCACCATCGTGGCGCTGCTCATCGGCCTGCCGCTCGGCCTCTATGCCGGGCTCCGGCCGAAATCCGCGCTCTCCCAGGGGATCATGGCGGGCAGCATCCTCGGCTTCTCGCTCCCCACCTTCTGGGTCGGGCTGATGCTCATCATGGTCTTCGCCGTGCAGCTCGGCTGGCTGCCCAGCACCGGGCGCGGCGAAACGGTGGAGGTGCTCGGCATGCGCTGGTCCTTCCTGACGCGGGACGGCCTCGCGCATATGGCCATGCCGGCGCTGAACCTCGCGCTCTTCAAAATCAGCCTCGTCATCCGCCTGACCCGCGCGGGGGTGCGGGAGACGATGCTGATGGACTATGTGAAATTCGCCCGGGCCAAGGGGCTTTCCCCCGCCCGCGTCACCTTCGTCCATGTCTTCAAGAACATCCTGATCCCGGTGGTGACGGTGGTGGGGCTGGAATTCGGCGGCACCATCGCCTTCTCGGTCGTCACGGAGAGCGTCTTCGCCTGGCCGGGCATGGGCAAGCTGATCATCGACAGCATCAACGTGCTCGACCGCCCGGTGATGGTGGCCTATCTGATGATCATCGTGCTGCTCTTCATCACCATCAACCTGGTGGTGGACATCACCTATTCCGTGCTCGATCCGCGCGTCCGGCTGGAGGGCAAGGCATGAGCAGCACCGCCGCCGGCAGTATCGCCCCGCCGCGGGTCGAGACGCCCTTCCGCCGCTTCGTCGCCGAATTCGCCGAGAGCAAGCTGGCGCTGTTCGGGCTGCTGCTCTTCACCATCATCGCGCTGGTGGCGATCCTCGCCCCCTGGATCGCGCCGCAGAACCCTTATGACCTCGCCCAGCTCGACATCATGGATGGGCGGCTGGAGCCGGGCAGCGTGGGCGGCGCCGGCTTCACCTACTGGCTCGGCACGGATGACCAGGGGCGGGACATGCTCTCCGGCATCATGTACGGGCTGCGCATCTCCCTCCTCGTCGGTGCCGGCTCGGCCATCATCGCCTGCCTGGTCGGTGCCTCGCTGGGGATGATCGCCGCCTATGCCGGCGGGCGCACGGACAGCCTCATCATGCGGCTGGTCGATCTGCAGCTCTCCTTCCCCGCCATTCTCGCCGCGCTGATGATCCTCGCCTTCCTCGGCAAGGGGATTCTGAACGTCGTCATCGCGCTGGTGGTGGTGGAGTGGGCCTATTACGCCCGCACCGTGCGCGGCTCCGCGCTGGTGGAACGGCGGCGCGAGTACATCGAGGCGGCGCAATGCCTGGCGCTGCCGACGCGGCGCATCATCTTCCGCCATCTGCTGCCGAATTGCCTGCCGCCGCTGATCGTCGTCGCCACCATGCAGGTGGCGCGCGCCATCGCGCTGGAAGCCACGCTCTCCTTCCTCGGCCTCGGCGTGCCGATCACCGAGCCCTCCCTCGGCCTGCTGATCGCCAATGGCTATGAGTACATGCTGAGCGGGAAATACTGGATCAGCTTCTACCCGGGCATCGCCCTGCTGGTGACCATCGTCTCCATCAACCTGGTCGGCGACCAATTGCGCGACGTGCTGAACCCGAGGCTGAAGCGGTGACGCCCCCCACTCTCGAGGTCCGCAATTTGCGGACCCACTTCTTCACCCGCGCCGGCGTGGTGAAGGCGGTGGACGACGTCTCCTTCACCGTGGAGCGCGGCAAGGTGCTCGGCCTGGTGGGAGAAAGCGGCTCGGGCAAGACGGTCACCGGCTTCTCCATCCTCGGCCTGGTCGATCCGCCGGGGCGGATCACCGGCGGGCAGATCCTGTTCAAGGGCACCGACCTCGCCACGCTGAGCGAGGCGCAGATGCGCGACCTGCGCGGCAACCGCATCGCGATGATCTTCCAGGACCCGATGATGACGCTGAACCCGGTCCTGCGCATCGACACCCAGATGATCGAGACGGTCCTGGCCCACGCCAGGGTCAGCCGCGCCGAAGCCAGGCAGCGGGCGCGGGATGCGCTGGGCCAGGTCGGCATCCCCTCGCCGGAGGAACGCCTTGCCGCCTATCCGCACCAATTCTCCGGCGGCATGCGCCAGCGCGTCGCCATCGCCATCGCCCTGCTGCACAAGCCGGACCTCATCATCGCCGACGAACCCACCACCGCGCTCGACGTCACCATCCAGGGCCAGATCCTCGCCGAGGCGCAGAAGCTCTGCACGCAATACGGCACGGCGCTGATCTGGATCACCCATGACCTCTCGGTCGTCGCCGGCCTCGCCGACGACATCGCGGTCATGTATGCGGGGAAGGTCGCGGAAAGCGGCCCGGTGAGCGAAGTGCTGGACGCGCCGCTGCACCCCTACACCCGCGGCCTGATCGGCAGCGTGCCCAGCCGCAACCATCGCGGCGCGCCGCTCAGCCAGATCCCCGGCATGACCCCCAGCCTGCTCAACCTGCCGCCGGGCTGCGCCTTCCGCGCCCGCTGCCCGCGCGCCGAGGCGCGCTGCGCCGAGCCGCCGCCCTTCGCGGAATACCTGCCAGGGCGGCATGCGCGCTGCATCCACCCCCATCTGGCGGAGGTCGCCGCGGCATGAGCGAGACCCTGGAGGCCCCGGCCATGCGGACCACCGAGGCGCCGCCGATCGTCGAGGCCCGCGGCGTCTCCCGCCGCTTCGCGAAGACGCTGGATTTCGCCGCGAAGCTCGCCCGCCGCCTCGGCGTGAAGGTGCGGGAGGAGGTGGTGCATGCGGTGGACGGCGTCGACCTCGCCATCCGCCGCGGCGAGGTGGTCGGGCTGGTGGGCGAGAGCGGCTGCGGCAAATCGACGCTCGGCCGGATGATCGCCGGCATCCTCCCGCCGAGCGACGGCGTCATCCTCTCCCATGGCCGCGACCTGCGGAGCCTGGACGGGCCGGAGGCGCGGCGGGTGAAGCTCGCCACCCAGATGATCTTCCAGGACCCTTACGCCTCGCTCAACCCGCGGCTGAAGGTGGAGGAGATCGTCGGCGAGGCGCCGCTGGTGCACGGGCTGGCGCGGCGTTCGGAACTCGCCGCCTATGTCGATGAGCAGCTCCGTCGCGCCGGCCTCGATCCCGCGCTGAAGAAGCGCTACCCGCACCAATTCAGCGGCGGCCAGCGGCAGCGCATCGGCATCGCCCGGGCGCTGGCGGTGCAGCCGGATTTCCTGGTCTGCGACGAGGCGGTGGCGGCACTCGACGTCTCCATCCAGGCGCAGATCCTGAACCTCTTCATGAAGCTCCGGAAGGAGCTGGACCTCACCTACCTGTTCATCAGCCATGACCTTGGCGTGGTGGAGCATCTCTCCGACCGCGTCGTCATCATGTATCTCGGGCGCGTGGTGGAGGAGGCGCCGGCGGAGGAGGTCTTCCGCTCGCCCAACCACCCCTACACCCAGGCGCTGCTGGCGGAGGTGCCGCGGATCGACGCGCGCAAGCGCAGCTTCGCCGGGGTGCAGGGGGAAATCCCCTCGCCGCTGAATCCGCCCAGCGGCTGCCATTTCCACCCGCGCTGCCCGCATGCGATGGAGCGCTGCAAGCTGGAACGGCCGGCGCTGAAGGCGATCGCGCCCGGGCGGCGGAGTGCGTGTCATCTGAACGATCTGGCGTGAGGGATGGGCCCCTGACGCCGAACTCAGAGAACGCCACGAAGATCGGGGGCTTTGCCCGTTGGCGGCAGTGCCGCCAACGGGCAAAGCCCCCATTCTACTGCCTCACCCCGGCTTCGCCGCCCGGAAGAACGCCGCCGCCGCCACGCAGCCCAGCCCCGCCAGCAGCCAGGGCACCGGCCCATACCCCCCGAACCCCTCCCACAGCAGCGCGATCGCCAGCGGCGCCAGGGTCCGCGGCAGCAGCGAGACCATGGTCAGCGCCCCGGTGATGGTCCCATAGGCTTCCCGCCCCAATATCTCCGCCACCCCCGCCGCCCGGACGATGGTCATCAGCCCATCCGCCATGGCCCAGAGCAGCGCATAGAGCAGGAAGGGCAGCAGCGCCGGCGGCGCCACCGCCAGCACCAGCATGGCGCAGGGCGTCAGCAGCGTCGCCAGCCGGCCGACATCCCGCATCGTCACAAGCGGCCCCAGCGCGAAGAGCAGCGCCCGCGCCGCCACGGTGAAGGGCCCCTGCAGGGAGACGATGAGGATCACCATCGGCTCCGCCAGCCCGCGTTCCCGCAGCAGCGGGATGAGATGCGCCGTCAGCCCGATGCTGATGAAGCTCAGCGCCCCCAGGCAGGCGGCGATCTGCAGGAAGGCCGGCCGCCGCACCGCCCGCCACAGGCTGAAGCCCGGGCGCGGCGCCGTGCTGGTCCGCCCGCCCTCGGCCGGCAGCAGCCAGAGCGTCAGCGGCACCACCACGGCCTGCAGCGCCGCCAGCGCCAGCAGCGCGCCGCGCCAGCCCAAGCCCTCGATCAGCAGCGCGGTCAGGGGCGTGAAGATGGTGGCGGTGAAGCCGGTGACGAAGGTGATGCCGGTGATGGTCCGCGCCGGATCCCGCGCCATCGCCACCACCACCGCCATGGCCGGGGCCCAGAGCGAGGCGGCATGCGCCAGCCCCATCAGCAGCCAGATGCCCCAGAAGACGGGCAGGGAGGAGGTGGCGGCCCAGCCCAGCAGCAGCACCGCCCCGGCGCCCGCGCCCCAGGCCAGCATGCGCCGCCCGCCGGAGCGGTCCACCATCCGCCCCACCGGAATGGCGGCCAGGCCGGAGACCAGCAGGGCCAGCGTCAGCCCGGCATTGAACGCCGCCCGGCTCCAGCCGAGCTCCGCCTCCAGCGGCGCGCCGAACAGGGGGAAAGCGTAGTACAGCGTGCCCCAGCCGATGGTCTGGCCGAGCGCGATGCCCCAGAGCAGGCGGGTGTCGGCGGCGGGCAGCGGCTCCGCATCCGGCGCCGCCGCCGTCGCCCCGGGCGTCGCCTCCGGCGGCGTATTCCTCGGCGCCGCCGCTTCCGCCCTGGCAGCGGGCTGGCTCACACCGTGAACTGCTCCGCGATGATCCGCTCGGACAGCCCGTGGTCCGGGTCGAACAGCAGGGTCAGCGCCACGCCGCGATCCTCCCGCACCTCCACCCGGCGGACCTCCCGCACCTCGGTATAATCCGCCACGGCGGCGACCGGGCGCTTCTCGCCCTCCAGGATCTCGAAGGCGACCTCGGCATCGGCGGGCAGCAGCGCGCCGCGCCAGCGCCGCGGGCGGAAGGCGGAAATCGGCGTCAGCGGCAGCAGGTTCGCCCCCAGCGGCACGATCGGCCCATGCGCCGAGAGGTTGTAGGCCGTGCTGCCCGCCGGGGTGGAGACCAGCACCCCGTCGCAGATCAGCTCCGAAAGCCTCTCCTTGCCGTCGATCAGGATGCGGATCTTGGCCGCCTGCCGCGTCTCCCGCAGCAGCGAGACCTCGTTGATCGCCAGCGCTTCCCGCACCGCGCCGCCGGCGGTGATGGCGCGCATGCGCAAGGGGTGCAGCATGGCGGCCTGGGCATCCGCCAGGCGTTCGGGCAGTGCCTCCTCCCGGTAGTCGTTCATCAGGAAGCCGACGCTGCCGCAATTCATCCCATAGACCGGGATGTTGCGGCCCAGCAGCCGGTGCTGCGTCTCCAGCATGCAGCCATCGCCGCCGAGCGCCACGATCGCCGCCGCCTGCTCCAGCGGCGTGTCGCCGTAGCGGGCCACCAGCCGGGCGCGGGCGGCGCAGGCGGCTTCCGTGGCGGAGGCCAGGAAGGCGATGCGCCCGGCGAAATCCTCCGGCGTCTGGGTGACGGGCAGCGGGAAGCTCGATACCGGCTCGCTCACAGCGAAATCGGCCGCGCGTCGCGGTGGGCCAGCACCGGCATGTCCCGCCGCACCCGCGCCGTCACCGCCCCGTCGATGCGCGCCGTCGCCCAGCCCACCCCGTCCGAGACCTTGGCCACCACATGCCCCCAGGGATCCGCCACCAGGGAATGGCCGTAGACCGAGCGCATCTGGCCGCGCTCCTCATACTGGCCCCAGGAGGCGGCGGCGAGGATCCAGCACTGGCTCTCGATGGCCCGGGCGCGCAGCAGCACCTCCCAATGGTCCTTGCCGGTGGCGAGGGTGAAATTGGAGGGGACGAAGATCGCTTCCGCCCCCGCCCGGCGCAGCGCGACGTATTCCTCGGCGAAGCGCATGTCGTAGCAGATGGTGCAGCCGAAGGTGATGCCGCCCGCCTCGAAGGTCACCAGCCGGTCGCCGGCGCCGTAGAGCGCGCTCTCGCGGTAGCCGGTGCCGTCCGGGCCGGTGATGTCGAAGAGGTGGATCTTGCGGTAGCGGGCGATCTCGGTGCCGGCGGGGTCGAAGACCACGGTGGTGTTGAACAGCTTCCCGTCGCCCGCCTCCACCATGCTGCCGCCATGGACGAAGATCCCGTGGCGGCGGGCGAGGGCGCGCAGCAGCTCATAGGCCGGGCCGCCGGGCTCACCGCTGCCCTCGGGGGGCAGCACCTCCGCCGCCGCCATGCGCGCCTCGCGGCCGCCGCCGAGATTGGTCCAGGTCTCGGGCAGGGTGACGAGGCCGGGGCGGTCGGCCTCGACGGCGGCGGTGATGAGCCGCTCGGCCTCCGCCAGGTTCCTCGCCTTGTCGCTGCCCTGGTTCATCTGGATGACGCTGACGCGCATCGCTCGGAATCCCTGTGCCGGTCCGGCGCATCAAGCCGTGGCGTGGGCCGCAGGGCAAGGGCACGCCCGCGGGGAGGGATTTGCCCCCTGCCGGACCCACCCCGCCGGGGGGCGCCATCGGCCACCCCCCATCGTCGCCGGGGTCCGCCGCAGGCCGAGGGGCGTTTGAAGACCTCGAGTCCGGGCCGCGTGGCTCAGCGGCGGGGCCAGTCGAGGCGCGGCTCGGCGCGGCTGGCGCGGCCGCCTTCCGGCCAGGCGGCGGGGGGCGGCACGGGCGGGGCGGTGCGGGGCAGGCTGTCCTCCGGCACCCGCAGCCCATGGCCCGGCATCTCCACCCAGTCATCCGCCATGGCGCGCCGCGGCGCGTCCGAAAGCCGCAGGGAAAGGCCGCGCAATTCGGCCTGGATCTCGTCGAGCTGCGCCTCGATCTGCTCCAGCCGGCCCTTCACCCCGAAGACGCTGAAGGGCATCAGCAGGAAGGCGAGGCCCATCAGCAGCAGCAGCAGAAGGGCCAGCAGCCCGGTCCATTCCGGCATGCCCGGCACGGCGAGGCGGGTCGCCATGTCCTGCAGCAACTCCATCGCCCATTCCCCTGGCTGCCAGCGTCGCCGGGCGCAGCCGCCCGCCGTGGCGGGAGAATAGCTTGAGCCGGGGCAGGGGGGCAAAGCGCGGAAGCATACGCGGCGGAGGAGAGGGCGCGCCTGCACCCCGGAGCGGGGAGGGGGGCGGCAGTTTCCGCGCCGGCGACGTCGCAGGAGGCCGGCGGGATGCCTTCGCCCCGGGCGGGGTCGGCAGCACGGCCCTGCCGGCGAGGGCAGAACGACGAGGGCGGAAGCCCCCGCCAGCCAGGGGCCGCACCGCTGCCGGCGGGCGAAGCCCCCGCCCTCCGGCGGGGACCCAATCCGGGGTCAGCCCCCGGTCACGCTCATATGCCGCCCCACCGCCGGGGTCTTGTGCCGGCGGTCGATGACGAAATCGTGTCCCTTCGGCTTGCGGGCGATCGCCGCCTCGATGGCCGCGCGCAGCCCCGCCTCGTCCACCGCCGGGTCGCGCAGCGGCCGGCGCAGATCCGCCGCATCCTCCTGCCCCAGGCACATGTACAGAGTGCCGGTACAGGTCAGCCGCACCCGGTTGCAGGATTCGCAGAAATTATGCGTCATCGGGGTGATGAAGCCGAGCCGCCCGCCGGTCTCCTTCACCGTGAAATAGCGGGCCGGCCCGCCGGTGCGGTAGTCGGTCTCCTCCAGCGTCCAGCGCTGCCGCAACTGCGCCCGCACCAGGGAGAGCGGCAGGTACTGGTCCACCCGCTCGCCGGTGATCTCGCCCATCGGCATGGTCTCGATCAGCGTCAGGTCGAAGCCGTGCTCGCCGCACCAGGCGAGCATCCGGTCGTATTCGCCCTCATTCACGCCCTTCAGCGCCACGGCGTTGATCTTCACCGCGAGGCCGGCGGCCTTGGCGGCGAAGATGCCGTCCAGCGTCTTCTCCAGCTCCCCCCACCGCGTCACCGCCTTGAAGACCGCCGGGTCCAGGCTGTCGAGCGAGACGTTGATGCGGCGGACGCCCGCGGCGTACAGCCCCTCCGCCATATGGCCGAGCTGGGTGCCGTTGGTGGTGACCGTCAGCTCCTTCAGCCCGCCCCCTCCCAGGCGCGCGCCGAGGCTCTGGAACAGCGTCATCACCCCCTTGCGCACCAGCGGCTCCCCGCCGGTCAGGCGGATGCGCTCCACGCCGAGGGAGATGAAGGCGCCGCAGAGCCGGTCCATCTCCTCCAGCGTCAGCACCTCCCGCTTCGGCAGGAAGGTCATGTCCTCCGCCATGCAGTAGACGCAGCGCAGGTCGCAGCGATCGGTAACGGAGACACGCAGATACGAGATCCGCCGGCCGAACGGATCAATCATGGCGCCATGCCCAGGGTTCGCATGTCCAGGGTTCGAGAGCTCATTCACGCCCTGCATTTGGTCCGTCTCCCCCCGGGGCCGCAACCCCCGGGGCGGCCCGTCCGGCGGGTTTCGCCGCCGGGCCGGTCGCTCCGGGCCGGCGGAAGCGGCGAAATTTCAGGGGTCTTCAGGTCCGATTATGTCCAGCGTGACCTGTTTCGCATTGATCAACAGCTTGCCCGCGTGCTCGAAATTCACCGTCACGCGGTCGCCGATCACGGACTGGACCTGACCGATCCCCCAATCCGGGCGATCCGGGTGCCGGACCCACATGCCGGGCTCGATGAGCCCGGTCACGTTCCGGCCCTCATGCGGGGGAAGGAATTGACTAACCGGAATGTGATCAACACGAGACGACCCGCTCCCCGCAGGATGGAAAAGGAATGAGTGCCGCTTCCCGACTTTCCCGGCTGGTCGCTGCCCGGCTCTGTCATGATCTCGGCGGCGTGGTCGGCAGCCTGTCCGGCACTCTCGACATGCTCAGCCAGGGTGACGCCGAGCTGCTGGCTCTGTCACGTGAATCCGCCACCGCGCTGCGGCTGCGGCTGCGGCTCTACGGCGCCGCCTGGGGCATGGGCAGCGGGACGCTGGACGCGCCGGCGATCGGCGAGTTGCTGCTGGGCGCCCCCGCCTTCCCCCGGGTGCAATTCGCGTTGGCAGGGCTTTCCGTCGCTGGCCCGGTGCCGGCGGAGCTGGTGCCGCTGGTGCTGAATGCCGCGCTGCTGGGGGCGGAGGCGCTGCCGCGCGGCGGGACCGTGCATGTTGCCGGCGATGCGGCGGCGGGCTTCACCATCCTGCCGGAGGGGCGCAGCGTGGCCTGGCCCGCCGCGCTGCTGCGCCTGCTGGCGGATGACGATCTGGACGCCGCCATGGCGGAGGGGCCGCGGCGCATGGTGGTGCCCCTGCTGGCGGTCCTGGCGGCGGCGGAGGGCTACGCCCTTTCCCTGGCGCTGGGGGTGGGGCCGGCACCGCCGCTGGTGCTGGCCAAGGGGTGAGGCGGGGCTTCGCCCCGTGCCCCGGCAGGGGGCGCTGTCCCATGGGCTGGACCGGGTGTCCTGCCCGCGAAGTCCGCTGGATTTCCAGCGAACTTCGCGGGCAAGCAGGCCACTGAAACGAAAGCTGGTGTCCCGCTTCCGCAGTCCTGCGGAAGCGGGACACTGGGAAGGTATGAAAAACAAGCGGGAAGGTCGGCGGCTTTGCCCGTTGGCGGCAGTGCCGCCAACCCCCACCGGGGCCAGGACCCGGCGCCGGACCCCGGTGTGAGTTCTGGCCCGGGTGCTGAACCAGCAGGCTCAGGGCGGGGTCGGCGGCGGAGCCCCATTTGCCTGCCCCCTCTCCCCCGCGCTACGCATCGCGCTGGGAGTCCCGCAATGAACGCCATCACCGACGCCACCGCCCGCCTGCCCGTGCAGCAGGAGGCCGCCGCCCTGCTCGAGACCGCCGCCCGCGCCGCCCGCGCTGCCGCGGCCGAACTCGCCCGGGCGCCGCGACCGGCGAAGGACCAGGCGCTGCGCGCCGCCGCCGCCGCGCTGCGGCGCGCTGCGCCGGCCATCCTCGCCGCCAATGCCGCCGATGTGCTGGGCGCCCCGGATCTCTCCCCCGCCTTCAAGGACCGCCTCACCCTCACCCCCGCCCGCATCGAGGCGATGGCCGTGGGCCTCGAGGAGATCGCCGAGCTGCCCGACCCGGTCGGCCGCACCCTGGCGGAATGGACCCGTCCCAACGGCCTGCTCATCCGCCGCATCGCCCAGCCGCTCGGCGTCATCGGCATGATCTTCGAGAGCCGGCCGAACGTCGCCGCCGATGCCGCCGGGCTCTGCCTGAAATCCGGCAATGCCGTCATCCTGCGCGGCGGCCGCGAATCGCTGCGCAGCGTCGCCGCCATCCATGCGACGCTGGCGGAAGGGCTGCGCGCGGCCGGCCTGCCGGAGGCGGCGGTGCAGGTCGCCCCCAACGCGGACCGCGCCTTCGTCGGCGCCATGCTCGGCGCCGCCGGCCTCATCGACCTCATCATCCCGCGCGGCGGCAAGGGCCTGGTGACGCGGGTGATGGAGGAGGCGCGGGTGCCGGTCCTCGCCCATGCCGAGGGCCTCTGCCACACCTATGTCCACGCTGCCGCCGCGCCGGAGATGGCCCGCCGCATCCTCGCCAATGCCAAGATGCGCCGCACCGGCGTCTGCGGCGCCACCGAGACCCTGTTGATCGACGCCGCCATCGCCCCTGCGCTGCTGCCGCTGCTGGTCGCCGACCTGCGGGCGCTGGGCTGCGCGTTCCGCGCCGATGCCCGCGCCCGCGCCATCTGCCCGGAGCTGCAGCCCGCCACGGCCGGGGATTTCAGCACGGAATGGCTGGACGCCATCCTGAACGTCGCGGTGGTGGACGGGGTGGCGGCGGCCATCGCGCATATAGGCCGCCACGGCTCGGAGCATACCGAGGCGATCATCACCGAGGATGCGGCGGCGGCGGAGGAATTCCTCGCCGGCATCGCCTCGGCGGTCGGGCTGTGGAACGCCTCCACGCAATTCTGCGATGGCGGCGAATTCGGCTTCGGGGCGGAAATCGGCATCGCCACCGGCCGGCTGCATGCCCGCGGGCCGGTGGGGTTGGAGCAGCTCTGCACCTATCGCTACCATGTCCTCGGCACGGGCCAGACCAGGCCCTGACGGCCGGCGGCACGGCAGCATGCGCGAGCCCCGCAGCCGGCCGCGCGATCCGCGCTGCCGGTGAGGCCGCCGCAAGCGGTCACGCTCTGGGGGAGGGGACGGAAACACATGCCGGGATTGCCCGGCCCCGCGGGGGATCGGCGGCGGGCGCGCATCGGGCTGCTGGGCGGCAGCTTCAACCCGGCCCATGCCGGGCATCGCCATGTGGCGGAACGGGCGCTGCGGGCGCTGCGGCTGGACCAGGTCTGGCTGCTCGTCTCCCCCGGCAACCCGCTGAAGCCCGCCGCCGGCATGGCCCCCTTCGCGGAGCGCCTGGCCTCCGCCCGCGCCATCGGCGACGGCGTGCGGGTGGTGGCGACGGCGCTGGAGGCGCGGCTGCACAGCCGCTTCACCGTCGCCACCCTGGCCAAGCTGGCGCGGCGCTTCCCGCGCGCCCGCTTCGTGCTGCTGATGGGGGCGGACAATCTCCGCCAGCTCCCGCGCTGGCGGCGCTGGCGCCTGCTGGCCCGGCACACCCCCATCGCCGTGCTGCCACGGCCCGGGGAGACCCGCCGGGCGCTGAGCGGCCAGGCGGCGCATGCCCTGGCGCGCTGGCGGCGGCGGCCGGCGGCGCTGCTGGCGGGGCCGCTGGGCGGAGGGCCCGCGGCGTGCCGGGCGGCGGCCCACGCGCCGTGGTGCCTGGTGCCGGCGCGGGAACATCCGGCCTCCGCCACCGCTATCAGGGTGGCGCGGGCCGGTCTGGGGCAGGGCGACCGCAGCCTGGCCGGGCCGGACAGCGCTCCGGCCAGGCCGCGGTAAGCCGCCCAGGGCTTATTTTCCGGGGCGGGACCGGCATGCGCCCGCTCCGCCGTCCTGCCCGCTCCCCGCGCTGGATTTCCGGCGAAGGGAGCGGATAAGCAGGCCAAGGAACACCAAGGCCGGCGGCCTGACGGCGAAGTCCGCGGGACTTCGGACATCAGGCCGCCGGACTGTCCGCGGATATGACAAGAGGAGGCGGCCATCGCCCGCAGCCCGAAGCCCCCTGCCGGGGAGGAGAGCACCGCCAGCCCGTCGGCCGCGCCGAAGCGCCGTGCCCGCCCCTCGGCCGAAGCAGCGCCGGCCGGGCCGGTGGCGAGGCCGCGCGGCCGGAAGGCGGGGCCTGCCCCGGCCGGGGAGGCCGCGCCGGTGACGGCGCAGGCCTCGCATGCCCGGAAGGCGGCCGCCGCCCCGGCCGGGGAAGCTGCCCTGCCGCCGCGGCGCGGCCGCAAGCCCGCCCCTGAAGCGGGGGAGACGCCGCCCGCGGCCATGCCGCCGCATGCCGGGGAAGCTGGGCCGGCACCGCGGCGCGGCCGCAAGCCCGCCCCTGAAGCGGGGGAGACGCCGCCCGCGGCCATGCCGCCGCATGCCGGGGAAGCTGGGCCGGCACCGCGGCGCGGCCGCAAGCCCGCCCCTGAAGTGGCGGGGGAGACGCCGTCCGCGGTCATGCCCTCGCATGCCGAGGAAGCTGCGGCCGGGACGGACTCCGTTGCCGCGGCACCCCGGCCCCGCGCCCGCAGATCCGCCGGCGGCGCGGTAACCCGCAGCCAGGTGGCAGCGGGGCCGGAGGCAGCGCCGCAGCCCCGCCGCGCGCGCAAGCCGAAGGCGGAGCCGGCGCGGCTGGACGCGCTGGTGGCCGCCGCCCGCGCCAGCCTGGAAGACGACAAGGCCGAGGATGTGCTGGTGCTGGACGTCACCGGCCGGGCCAGCTTCACGGACCGGATGATCATCGCCACCGGGCTGGCGGACCGGCAGATCCAGGCCATGGCGGAGCATCTGGAGGAGGCGCTGGAGAAGGCCGGGCTGAAGCTCAGCCGCAATGCCATCCAGGCCTCGCCCGATTGGGTGCTGATCGATGCCGGCGACCTGGTGGTGCACCTGTTCAAGCCGGAGGCGCGGGCGACCTATGCGCTGGAGCGGATGTGGGGGCCGGACTCGCCGGTGGGCGAGGGCAGTGGCGGGGGGTGAGGGGATGGGGCCGCGCCGTGGGATGATGCGGCGGTTCGGCGGGCTTGGTTGCGGCCAGGGCGAGGCGCCGATGCGTCCCTGCGCCCTGGTTCGGCGGCATGCCCTGGTTCTCCGCCAGCCCCACCCCGGCCCTCCCCCGCCAGCGGGGGAGAGAGAGCGGATTCTCTCCTCCGCTGGCGGGGGAGGGTTAGGGCGGGGGTGGAACGGCGCGCGGGGGTGGAACGGCGCGCGGGGGTGGAACGGCGCGCGGGGGTGGAACGGCGCGCAGGCACGGCGCGGCGCGCAGGGGCGAGACAGCGCATGGCGGGGGCGGGATGGCGCCCTTGGGCGGGAACACCCGCCGCAACGGCACTGCCCGCCCCCTCAGCCCGCCGCGTGAAGCCCCCCCGCCTGATCGCCATCGGCCGGCTGAAGCCGGGGCCCGAGGCGGCGCTCTTCGCCCAGTACAATGCCCGGCTGCGCCCGCCCTTCGCGGTGACGGAGCTGGCCGAGGCCCAGGGCAGCCCCGCCGAGGCCCGGCGCCGCGAGGGCGCCGCCCTGCTGGCCGCCCTGCCGGAGGCCGCCTATGCCGTGGCGCTGGACCTCGGCGGCGCGGCCCCCGGCTCCGAGGCGCTCGCCGCGCTGGCGGCGCGCTGGGAGGCGACGGGAAGGCCGCTCTGCTTCCTGATCGGCGGGGCTGAGGGGCTGGACCCGGCGGTGCTGGCCCGGGCGGATCACCGCCTTTCCCTTGGGCCGCTGACCTGGCCGCATTTCCTGGTGCGCGGGCTGCTGGCCGAGCAATGGTACCGGGTGCAGGCCATCCGGGCGGGCCACCCCTACCATCGTGCCTGGCGGCCTAGGCGAGATTGATCGATCCGAATTTGGAATGCCATTCTGCCTTTGAGACGGGCGAGGATGGCAGCCGGCGGGAGTGGATGAACTCTCATCCATCAGTTTTGGCCAGTTTTGGCATGCATAAGAGGGGGGACATGTGGAAGAAGATCAATGCGATTCTTGAGAGTATTTCATCTCATTGGTCGCTTATCGCGCTTATTGGAAGCACCGGATTCGTAACAATACTCACCAGCTGGGCCGCCGCGGTAACTAAGTGGCTCGCACCGTGCGGTGTAATTACCTGGATAGCTTGTGGACTAGCAGCTGGAGGTCTTTTTGTCCTCTTATGGCTAGCTGCGGCTATTGCAAGAGAACGCATCATAAAGGCATCTATTGAGAATCATTTCTGTCATCGACAAGACTCCATAAATCCACTTCAAGATGAATTCAAGAAAAGAAGAATTGATGTTTCCAATCTTGTATCACCAATAGAACCGATAGTGCGAAAAAAGAGGTTTATAGAATGTGATATAGTAGGCCCTTATAATATCGCTTTATCTGCCACCAGACCAAGTGAAGGAGGAATGAAAGATTGTCGCATGACAAGTGTGTGTGCGGTGATGGTGGCAGATAATGTTCCTATATATAATTTTGTATTATTCGAAGACTGTACTTTCGAAAGATGCAGAATACATAAAGTTACCTTCCTATTTTTGGAGTCCGATTACGTGTGGGCAAATCAAGTTTTGCCTGGCCTACACTGGTTGACACCACCTCCTGCTGTAGGGAAAAAAGCGACCCAAAGGTAGAATATTCATGATATGGCCTCTGACCTCTAGCTGCGGCGAGCTAGAAGAATATTAACTTAGTTGCGTACGCCAGCGTGTGTAGCCGTTGCTTTGTCTGGTACCTTTTCCCATGCTCCTCCTGCTGCTCGCCGCCCTGCTCTGGCTCGGCCTGCATTTCGGCCTGGCCGGCACCGGGCTGCGCGGCATCGCCGTCGCCCGCCTCGGGGAGGGCGGCTTCCGCGCCGCCTTCTCCCTCCTCTCCGTCGCCTCCCTGGTGCTGCTCATCCTCGCCTGGCGCGGCGCCGAGACCCAACCCCTCTGGTTCGCCCCCGCCGGGCTGCGCTGGGTCCTGGCCTTCGCCATGCTGCCCGCCTTCCTGCTGCTGGCCTTCGCCCTCCTCGGCCCCAACCCCACCGCGGTGGGCGGCCGGCCCGGCCAGCCGGCCCGCGGCATCCAGCGCATCACCCGCCACCCCATGCTCTCGGCCATCGCCCTCTGGGCCGCCATCCACCTCATCGGCAATGGCGACACCGCCAGCCTGGTCTTCTTCGGCACCCTCCTCCTCACCGCTCTGGCCGGCATGCCCGCCATCGACGCCAAGCTCGCCCGCCGCGCCCCGGCGGAATGGGCGCGCCTCGCCGCCGCCACCTCCGCCTTGCCCTTCGGGGCCATCCTCGCCGGCCGCAACCGCCTGGCCCTCGGCGAGCTCGGCTGGCGCGCCCCGCTGCTCGGCCTGCTCGCCTGGGCGGCGGTGCTGCATCTGCACCCGTTGCTCTTCGGCGTCCCGGTCCTGCTCGCGGCCTCTTGATCGCAACCCCCGATTGCCGCCATTCAGGACACAGAACGAGGCCGGGGCAGGAACCATGCAGGAAACCGTCACCACCGCCGAGGCGGACGGCTCGCCACGGGCGCGCGTCGCCCATTTCGTCAGCTCGCCGGGCTTTCAGAGCCTGATCCTCTGGCTCATCGTGCTGAACGCCATCACCCTCGGCCTCGAGACCTGGCCGAGCCTGATGGCCGGCTGGGGCGGGGTGATCGGGGCGCTCAACCACGCCCTGCTCGCCATCTTCACCCTGGAGATCGCGCTCCGCATTCATGCCTTCCGCGGCCGGCTGTTCCAGGACCCCTGGGGGCTGTTCGACGTCATCGTCGTGGCCATCGCCTGGGTGCCGGCCAGCGGGCCCTTCGCCGTGCTCCGGGTGCTCAGGGTGCTGCGGATCCTCCGCCTGGTCAGCATCGTCCCCTCGCTGCGGGTGGTGGTGGAGGCGATGCTGGCCTCCATCCCCGGCATGGCCAGCATCGTCGCGCTGATGCTGCTGCTCTTCTATGTCTGCGGGGTGATCACCACGCAGCTCTTCGGCGCCGATCTGCCGGAGCGCTTCGGCACCTTCGGCGACAGCCTGCTCTCCCTCTTCCAGTTGATGACGCTAGAAGGCTGGCCGAGCGACATCGCCTTCCCGCTGGCGGAGAAGCAGCCCTGGGCCTGGCTCTTCATCATCCCCTTCATCCTGGTCGCCACCTTCGTCGTGCTGAACCTCTTCATCGGCGTCATCGTGGACAGCATCTCCTCCCTGAAGGATGAGCGGGAGGCGGCGCTGCAGCAGAAGGCGATGGCCCAGGCGGAGGCCGATACGGCGCTGATGCTGCGGGAAATCCGGGCGCTGCGCGCGGAGGTGGCGGAGCTCCGGGCGGCGGGCATCGGAAAGCCCTGATCCCGGCCGTCCCTGCTAGAGCGGGATCGGTTGAGCTGCGCTCACCCGCCCCGCTCTAGCTCGTTGTTCGGTCGCGTGATTCACGGTTTCGGTCGATTCGACCTCAACCGATCACGCTCTAGAGCAGATCGCCGGAGGGCGGCATCGCCCGGAGGCGTGAATCTGCTCTAGCCCTTTGTTTCCTCACATTTTCCAAGTCGTCCGGCGATTTCGCCGAAGTTGAAAATGCTCTCCGAAAGCGACGCCGGGACAATCCGCCGGTGATCGAGGCCCGCAGAGGCCCCTCCGGTTGGCAGGCTGAGCCGGTAGGGGGCTTGCCCTGGGGCCACGCCTGGGGGGAGGCTGCGGCATGAGCCATGCGGATGCCCGGCTGCTGGCGCGGCCGACCGCCCCTGCACCGGACGCCCCACGCCCCCTGCCGCCCGGCCTCCACAGCCTCGGCCAGGGGGAGGGGCGGGAGGGAAAGCTGCGGGTGCCGCCCGCCGGCCTGCCCGGCCCGCTGCCGCTGATCGTCATGCTGCATGGCGCGAGCGGCGATGCGGCGCGCGCCCTTCGCCGCATCGCCCCGATCGCCGATTCCGCCCTGGTGCTGCTGCCGGAAAGCCTGGGCCCCACCTGGGACGTGCTGCTGGACGGCTACGGCCCGGATGTGGCGCGGCTGGATGCGGCGCTGGCCGGCGTGCTGGCGGCATGGCCGGTGGACCCGGCGCGCATCGCCATCGCCGGGTTTTCCGACGGCGCCTCCTACGCCCTTTCCCTTGGACTGATGAATGGCGAGCTCTTCACCCATGTGCTCGCCTTCTCCCCCGGTTTCGCCGCGCCGCTGCACCTGGAAGGCCGGCCGCGCTGCTTCTTCAGCCACGGCCTGGCCGACCCGGTGCTGCCTTTCGAGCGCTGCAGCGGCCGGCTGGTGCCGCAGCTCCGGCGCTATGGCTACACCGTGCTGTTCCGCGAATTCGCCGGCGGGCATGAGGTGCCGGAGGAGATGGCGCTGACCGCGCTGGCCTTCCTCATGGCGAGGCCCTGACCGGCCGGGCGACGCCAGCCGGGGCCAGGCCGGCGGGACCGCCGGCGCTTCGCCCCGCCCCGCGCTGCCGCGACCGGTCGAAGCCGGCCCGCGGACCGGTGCCGGCCCTGCCTCGGGCAGCGTTCCGGGAGCAGAGCGCCGGCCTGGAGGCAGCCCTACGGCGCCGCCCCCCTTTCCACCTGGGAGGCAAGCCCGCCCGCCGGCACCCCCCGCGACGCCCCCTGCCACCGCAGCCGCCGCGCCATGCGGTGGGAGGGCTGCTCCACCCAGCGATACATCGCCGCCGCCGCCGGCAGGGAAAGCCCGATCGCCAGCCCCGCCACCGCCAGGGGCGGCAGCCGGCCCCACAGCAGATGCACCAGCATCAGCAGCAGCGGCATGTGCACCAGGTACAGGCTGAAGGAGACCCGGCCGAGCCAGAGCGGCACGGGCCGCCGCAGCGCCGCCGCGAGGCCGCCCCCTGCCTGGGCCAGCAGGATCAGCAGCACGGAGGCGGCGATGACACCGTAATCTTGCGCCGCCATCGCCAGCATCACCACCGCGATCCCGGCGGCGGCCGCCCCCGCCCGGTCCAGCGGCGGCAGCCGGGCCAGCGCCAGCGCGGCGCCGGCGGCGAAGGCCGGCAGCAGCCCGGCGCTGGCGGCGAAGGTCCGCCACAGGCTGTCGCCCAGCGTCACCCAGCCCTCCGGCATGCCCGCCAGCCGCGCCACCCCGGCCCCCAGCAGGGAGGCCGCGAGCAGCAGCGCCAGATGCCCGCGGAACAGCAGCGCCAGCGGCAGCAGCAGGCAGACCCGCCACTCATGCACCAGGCTCCACAGCACCGGGTTGAGCTGGAAGCCGTCGCCATGGCTCAGCAGCAGCGCCTGCTGCAGCATGGCGGGCCAGGTCCACATCTCGTGCCAGCCGGCCTTGGCGACCAGATGCGGCACCTCGGCCGGCAGCGGGCCGTGCCAGGCCAGGCGCTGCAACAGCGCCGAGAACAGCAGGGAGGCCAGGACCGGTACCCCCAGCCGCACCGCCCGCTGCGCCGCATAGCTGGCCCAGCCCGGGGCGCTGAGCACGCTGCCCGGCTGTTTCGCCTCCTGCGCCGCCAGGGCCCGGGTCAGCACATAGCCGCTGAGGACGAAGAAGAAGAGCACCGCCGGCCGGCCGGTGGCGATGGGACGCAGCGGCGTCGCCTCCAGCGCCCAGCGCAGCCAGTCCGGCACCCATGGCAGGGAGAGATAGGCATGGTGCAGCACCACGATCAGCGCGGCGAGACCGCGCAGGGAATCAAGCTCGATCAGCCTGGCAGGATTTGGCCTCATGGGCTCCCGGATCCGTCGGGCCGGGACATGGGGGATGCCCTGGCCGGATGAAGCGCGGCCCGGAACGGTTCGGGGGGAGGCCACGCGGAAGGCGCCGCCCGCGCGGGGCGGCAGGGGGTGGAACCGCGAAGCGGGGGGCGAGTTGCATCGGTTCCCGCGCCCTGGGCGCGCCGGCCGGTGGCTCGCGGCGGGCGGTGGCGATGGCGACGCGCCGCTGCCGGCGGCTGAAAGGGCTTGGAATCCAGGCATCTGGTGGGGGCAGGGGGACAGCGCCGCCCGGCCCGGCGAGGCCGGCGGCGGGGTCCCTTCTTCACTAATTTCGCGATGAGTCTTCCGCGCGCGGGGGCGCATTGGCCTGGTCCTGGCCGTCCATCCGCGCTGCCGGCGGGCCCCGAGGCGGCACCCTATCGCCGGACCCGGCCGGCGGCGGCCGCAGGGGCTGGCCCGTGGCGTCGCCAGGCCGGGGCGGCCGCGACCACATCGCGGCTTCCCACCTTGCCGGGCCCGACGGGCACCGACCGCATCGCCCGGCCTTGGCTTTGCCGCGCCGGGTCGGTGGCCGCAGCGCTGGCTCGTGGCGTTGCCGGACGGGGGCGGCGACCACACCGCGGCTCTCCCGCCTTGCGGATCCGGCGGGCATCGGCGCATCGCCGGGGTCCTGGCTTGCCTGGCTAGGCCGGTGGCGGCGGCCGCATCGCGGCTCCCCACCTTGCCGGGCCCGGCCGGCATCGACCGCATCACGGCCCCCCGGCCTCGCCGCCCGGCATGGCGGCCTGCCTCGGCGCCGGGACCTCAGCGCTGAGGGCCCACGGGTCCCGCCGGCGGTGCAGCGCCCCTGGGCTTCCGCGGCACCGGGCGCCATCATCGCCCGGGCGGAGCCGCCATGCCGGTGGACCACGGGCACCGCAGCGGCCGGGGTCCCGGCCCGGCCCGCCCGCCCGACGGATGCAACGGAGGCAGGAACCCCATCCATGACCGAACCCGGCAGCAGAACGGCCATCGTCTCGGGCGCCGCGCGCGGCATCGGCCGCGCCATCGCCCTGGCCCTGGCGGAGAAGGGCCTGGCCGTCGCGCTGGTCGATCTGCGGGAGCAGGAGCTGGCGGCGACCGCCGCCGCGGTGCGCGCCCATGGCGTGCCCGCGCTCACCATCGCCGCCGACATCGCGGACTACCAGGCGGCACGGGACCATGTCGCCGCCATCCTCGGCGCCTGGGGGCGGATCGACGTGCTGGTGAACAACGCCGCCATGCTGCAGCCGCAGCGCGTGCTGGAGATCACCGAGGCGGAATGGGACCGCGGCATGGCGGTGAATCTGAAGGGCTATTTCAACTGGTCCCAGGCGGTGGCGCCGGCGATGCTGGCCCAGGGGGAGGGGCGCATCATCAATATGGGCTCGGTCTCCGCCCATACCGGCCCTTCCCCCCATGCCGCCAGCCGCTTCGCCTACAGCGCCACCAAGGCCGGCGTGCTCGGCCTGACCCGCGGCCTGGCGCGGGAGCTGGCGCCGCAGGTCTGCGTGAACGCCATCTGCCCCGGCGCCATCCTGACGGAGCGCACGGCGGAGTCCTTCGCCCCGCATCTGGAAAGGCTGCGCCAGTCCACGCCGCTCGGCCGGGTGGGCACGCCGGAGGACATCGCCGTGGTCGCCGCCTTCCTCGCCACCGCGACGCCGATGTTCATGACCGGCGAGGTCATCGACGTGGATGGCGGCGCCAACATCAACTGAAGGCGGCCTGGCCACCCCACCCGTCGCGCCAACCGAACGGGTTCCAGCGGAGCCCCGCCACATGTTACCAGTCCTGCAGCAAGGACCGGCCGGGGCGGTGCGGACAGGATGACGTGCAGAGGTGATGGCATGACGCCTGGGCGCGCCCTGCCGCTCCCATGGCGTGGGGTCTGGCGGCGCGTGGCCTGGCGGCGCGCGCTGCCGCTGCTGCTGCTCCTCGCCGGCTGCGACAGCCATGAGGAGGAGATGGCGCCGGAAATCCCGCCGGCCGTGACCGTCGCCCGCCCGGTGCGGCGGGAGGTGACGGATTGGGACGAGTTCACCGGCCGCTTCGTCAGCGTCGAGCGGGTGGAGGTCCGCGCCCGGGTCAGCGGCTATCTGGACAGCTTCGCCTTCGCCGACGGCCAGGTGGTGCAGCGCGGCGAGCTGCTCTTCCGCATCGACCCGCGCCCCTTCCGCACCGCCATCGTCGATGCCGAGGCGCGGCTCGCCGCCGCCCGCTCCCAGCTCACCCTGGCAGAGCGGGAATTCGACCGCACGCGCAACCTGCTCACCGCCCGCGCCGCCTCCGAGGCCAATGTGGAGCAGCGCGCCCAGGCGCTGGAAGCCGCCCGCGCCGCGGTGACCCAGGCGGAGGCGGCGCTGCAGCGCGCGAAGCTCGACCTGGAATTCACCGAGGTCCGGGCGCCGCTCTCCGGCCGCATCGGCCGGCATCTGGTGAGCCCCGGCAACCTCGTCTCCGGCGGGGAGGGCAGCAATGCGACGCTGCTCGCCACCATCGTCACCCTGGACCCGATCGAGTTCAGCTTCGACATCGACCAGTCGGCGGGACTGCGCTACCAGCGCCTGGCGGTGGATGGCGGCCGCCCCTCCTCCCGCGACATGCGCAACCCGGTGCAGCTCGCCCTGGCCGACGAGATCGGCTTTCCCCATGAAGGCGAGGTGGTCTTCGTGGACAACGAGGCGGATGCCGGCACCGGCACCATCCGGCTGCGCGCCCGCTTCGCCAATCCGCGCGACCTGTTCCTGCCCGGTGGCTTCGCCCGCATCCGGCTGGTCGGCAGCCGACCCTATCAGGCGCTGCTGGTGCCGGACAGCGCCGTTGCCACCCACCGACCAGTCCCGCCGCATCGTCTATGTGGTGGCCGAGGGGGACCGGCTGCAGATGCGCCAGGTCCAGCTCGGTCCGCTGCAGGACGGCATGCGGGTGATCCGCCACGGCCTGGACGGCAATGAGGAGGTGGTGACCAGCGGCCTCACCCGTGTCCGCGCCGGCCAGGCGGTGGTGCCGCAGCGCATGGCCGCCACCGCGGCCGCCGTAGTCTCGCCCGCCCCTGGGTCCGCCTCTGGGTCCGCCCCTGGGTCCATCCCTGGGCCCGCCGCGACGGCGGAGGCACGGCCCTGAGCAATCTCGGCGTCCTCTCGGTCCGCCAGCCGGTCCTCGCCTGCGTCCTCTCGCTGGTCCTGCTGATCGTCGGCGGGCTCTCGCTGCTCTCGCTGCCCATCTCGGAATACCCGGACGTGGCGCCGCCCACCGTCGTCGTCGCCACCTCCTACCCCGGCGCCTCCGCGCAGGTGGTGGCGGATACGGTGGCGACGCCGATCGAGCAGGAGGTCAACGGCACCGAGGGCATGCTCTACATGTCCTCGCAATCCACCGCCGATGGGCGGATGGTGCTGACCGTCACCTTCCGCCTCGGCACGGATCCGGACCGGGCGCAGATCCTGGTGCAGGGCGCCGTCTCCACCGCCCTGCCGCGCCTGCCGGAGGAGGTGCGGCGCTGGGGCGTCACCACCCGCAAGCTGGCGACCGACCGGCTGATGATCGTCTTCGTCAGCTCGCCGGATGGCAGCTACGACCAGCTCTACGTCTCCAATTACGCGCTGCGCCAGGTGCGGGACGAGCTGCTGCGGATCGACGGCATCGGCGACATCGACATGCAGGGCGCGCGCGACTACGCCATGCGCGTCTGGCTGGACCCCGGGCTGATGGCGGCCAACGCCATCACCGCGGAGGACATCGTCGCCGCGGTGCAGGCGCAGAATGCCGAGGTGGCGGGCGGCCAGATCGCCGAGCCGCCGGTGACCGACCAGGCCTTCCAGCCCAACCTCACCTTCCGCGGCCGGCTGGCCGATCCGCTGGAGTTCGAGCGCATCGTCATCCGCGCCGGCGCCGGCGGGCGGCTGCTGCGCCTCGGCGATGTCGGAAGGGTGGAGCTCGGCGCCGCCTCCTACACCACCGCCAGCACGCTGCAGGGGCGGCCGGCGGTCGCGCTCGCCATCACCCAGCGCCCCGGCTCCAACGCGCTCGCGACGGCGACCGAGATCCGCAATCGCCTGGCCGAGATCGCCGCCGACTTCCCCGCCGGCATCACCGCCGAGATCGCCTATGACCCGACGCGCTTCGTCGCCGACAGCGTGCACGAGCTGGTCCAGACCATCGGCGAGGCGGTGGCGCTGGTGGTGCTCGTCGTGCTGCTCTTCCTGCAGAATTGGCGGGCCGCCACCATCCCGATCCTCGCCATCCCGGTCTCCCTGATCGGCACCTTCGGCGTCATGATCGCGCTCGGCTTCACCCTGAATGTGCTGACGCTATTCGGGCTGGTGCTGGCGGTCGGCATCGTCGTCGACGACGCCATCGTGGTGGTGGAGAACGTCGACCGCCACCTGCAGGCGGAGCCGACGGTGGAACAGGCGGCGACCAGGACGATGCGGGAGGTCGGCGGCGCGCTGATCTCCATCGCTTTGGTGCTCTGCGCCGTCTTCGTCCCCACCGCCTTCCTGGACGGCATCACCGGGCGGTTCTTCCGGCAATTCGCCGTCACCATCGCCGTCGCCACCGCGCTCTCCTGCTTCTGCTCCCTCACTTTGAGCCCGGCACTCGCCACGCTTGATCCTGCATCGGGAGGAGGAAGGGGCCGCGCGGCGCCCGCCCGGGGCGCTGCGGCGGGCGGTGAGCTGGGCGCTCGACCGCTTCAATGCCGGCTTCGACTGGCTGGCCGAAAGCTACGGGGCGCTGACCCGAAGGGTGGCGCCGCGGGCCGGGGCGATGCTCGCGCTCTATGCCATGCTGATCGCCGGGGTGGGCTGGCTGCTGGCCACCTCCCCGCAGGGCTTCGTGCCGGCGCAGGATCGCGGCTACGCCATCGTCGGCATCGAGCTGCCGGGCGCCGCCTCCCTGATGCGCACCACGGCCGTGGTGGAGCAGGCCGCGGCGATCGCGCGGGAGGTGCCAGGGGTCGGCCGCGTCGCGGCGCTGGCCGGCGTTTCCGGCGCCACCAACACCGCCGGCAGCAACCAGGGGCAGCTCACCGTGGTCTTCGCCTCCTGGGAGCAGCGGCTGGCCGAGGGGCAGAACGCCGCGCGCATCATGGCGGAGCTGCGCCGGCGCCTGGCCGTGCTGCAGGAGGCGACGGTGCTGGTCATCCCGCCGCCGGCCGTGCCCGGCCTCGGCAGCGGCGCCGGCTTCGCCCTGCGGCTGGAGGACCGCACCGGCCGCGGCACCGCGGTGCTGGCGGATGCGGCGCAGCAACTCGCCGCCACGCTGAACCGGACGCCGGGCCTCACCGGCGTCTACACCCCCTTCAGCATCGACGCGCCGCTGCTGGCGGTGGATATCGACCGCACCCGGACGGAGATGCTGGGCGTGCCGGTGGCGCGGCTGAGCCAGGCGATCGAGACCCTGCTCGGCTCCTCCTATGTCAACGACTTCACCGCCTATGGCCGCAATTGGCGCGTCGTCGCCCAGGCCTCCCCGGAATACCGGCGGGAGGCGGCGGATCTGGCGCGGCTCTACACCCGCAATGCCGACGGGGCGATGGTGCCGCTGGCCAATGTGATGTCCATGCGCGACATCACCGGGCCGCAGCGCGTGCCGCGCTACAACCTCTACCCTGCCGCCGAGGTGGCCGGGGAGATCAGGCCGGGCACCGGCTCCGCCGCCGCGCTGCGCATCATCGAGCGGACGGCGCGGCAGGTGCTGCCGGACGGCATCGGCTTCGAATGGACCGATCTCTCCTTCGAGCAATCCACCAGCGGCAATGCCGGGCTGCTGGTCTTCCCGCTCTGCGTGCTCTTCGTCTATCTCGTCCTGGCGGCGCAGTACGGCTCCTGGAGCCTGCCCTTCGCCGTCATCCTCATCGTGCCGATGTGCCTGCTGACCTCGACGCTCGGCGTGCGCCTGCTCGGGCAGGATGTGAACATCCTGACGCAGATCGGCTTCGTCGTGCTGGTGGGGCTGGCGGCGAAGAACGCCATCCTCATCGTCGAATTCGCCCAGGCGCAGGAAGATACCGGCAAGAGCCCGCTGGACGCCGTGGTGGAGGCCTGCCGGCTGCGGCTGCGCGCCATCCTGATGACCTCGCTCGCCTTCATCCTCGGCGTGCTGCCGCTGGTGCTGGCGGAAGGGGCGGGGGCGGAGATGCGCCGGGCGGTGGGGGCGGCAGTGTTCTTCGGCATGATCGGCGTGACGCTGTTCGGGCTGCTCTTCACCCCGGTCTTTTACCTGGCGATCCGCCGCCTCAGCGGGCCGCGGCGGTCGAAGCTCTACATGATGAAGCGCCGGAATGCGTGAGGGGCGCGGGCGGCGCCACCTGCCGCCCATGGGTTGAGCCCCCCGCCCGTGGATGCGAGGCTGCCGGCCGGACATGGAGGAAATGTCGATGCAGGGCATCAGCGCGGAGCTGGATGGCAAGGTCGCGATCGTCACCGGGGCCGGGTCCCGCCCGGGGGAAGGCGTGGGGAATGGCCGCGCCGCCGCCATCCTGCTGGCCCGGGCAGGCGCCAGGCTGGTGCTGGCCGATGCCGTCGCCGATTGGGCGGAGGAGACGCGCCGGATGATCGCCGCGGAGGGCGGCGAGGCCATCACCGTCGCCGGCGACGTCACGAAGCCGGAGGAGTGCGCCGCCATCGTCGCCGCCGCCACCGGGCGCTGGGCGCGGCTGGACGTGCTGGTGAACAATGTCGGCATCAGCGGCCCGCCCGGCACGGCGGAGGAGGTGGACCCCGCCGATTGGGCGCAGGGGCTGCTGGTGAACGTCACCTCCATGATGCTGATGGTGAAATACGCCGTGCCGGCGATGCGCGCCTCGGGCGGCGGCGCCATCGTCAATATCGGCTCGGTCGCCGGGCTGAAGGGCGGGCATCCCTCGCTGCTCTACCCGACGAGCAAGGGCGCGGTGGTGAACATGACGCGCGCCATGGCGGTGCATCACGCGAAGGACCGCATCAGGGTGAATTGCGTCTGCCCCGGCATGGTCTACACGCCCATGGTCCAGGCCAACAACATGACGCCGGAGAAACGGGAGCTGCGGCGGAAGCGCAGCATCCTGCAGGTGGAGGGCAGCGGCTGGGATGTCGGCGCCGCCGTCGCGTTCCTGTGCAGCGGCAATGCCCGCTGGATGACCGGCGCCATCGTGCCGGTGGATGCCGGCGCCACGGCGATCGCGGCGCTGCCGAGCGGCTGAGGCGGCGATGGAGGAGGACCGGCTCGGCCTGGCGCTCTCCACCGGCTCGGCCGCGGCGGCGGCGGCTTTCCGGGAAGGCAACGACCTGCTGGTGACGCATTGGCCGGGCGCGGCGGCGGCCTTCGACCGCGCCATCGCGGCGGATCCCGGCTTCGCCATGGCGCATGCGGCGCGGGCCCATGCGGCGCTGCGGGCGGGGGATGCGGCCGCGGTGCCGCGCCACCTGGCGGCGGCGGAGGCGCTGGCTGCCGGCACGACCGAGCGGGAGCGGCGGCATATCGGCTATTTCGGCCTGCTCCTGCGCGGCCAGGGGGCGGCGGCGCTGGCGGCGCTGCCCGACCACATGCGGGACTTCCCGCGCGACGCGCTGGTGCTGGACACCGCCATCACCCCGAACGGGCTGATCGGCAGCTCCGGCCGCGCCGACCGGCATGACTACCTGATCGGGCTGATGGAGGGGCTGGCGCCGTATTACGGCAATGATTGGTGGTTCGGCGCCATGCACGGCATGGCGCTCTCCGAGGCCGGGCGGCCGGCGGCAGGGCGGCCGAAGGTGGAAGCCGCGCTGGCGGCGCGGCCGGAGCATGCCTGGGGCGCCCATGCCCTGGCCCATATCTGCTACGAGAGCGGCGAGGTGGCGGCGGGGATCGGCTTCCTGCGCGCCTGGCTGCCGGGCTATGCGCGGGAGGGGACGCTCTACTCCCACCTCGCCTGGCACCAGGCGCTGGGGGAGCTGGCGGCGGGCGACACGGAGGCCGCCTGGGCCACCTACCTGGCGGGCTGTGGCCCGGCCAGCCATACCGGGCCGGTACGGCTGAAGCTGACCGACGGCGTCTCCTTCCTGCTGCGCTGGGAGCTGGCGGGGCAGGCAAGGCCGGCGGAGGCCTGGGGCGGGATGCTGGGCTTCGCCCGCGCCATGTTCCCCCGCCCCGGCTTCGCCTTCGCCGATCTGCACGTGGCGCTGGCCGAGGCCATGGCCGGGGACGGCGCGGCGCTGGAGAGATGGGTGGCGGAGGTCAGGGCGCTGGAGGCGGCGGGGCGCTACCCCTCCGGCCCCGTGCTGCCGGCCTGCGCGGCGGGCTTCGCGGCCTTCGCCCGGGGCGACTACGCCGGAGCGGTGGAGGCGCTGGCGCCGGTGGCGGCGGAGCGGGACCGGATCGGTGGCAGCCGGGCGCAGATGGATCTGGTGGAATTCACCCTGCTGCGTGCCTGCCTGCTGGCGGGGCAGCCGGAACGGGCGGCGCGGCGAAGGCCTGGCCCCGGGGCGGGGCCGGTGGCGGGGGCTCCGCCCCCGTAGCCCCTGCCGGGGGGTGGACCACCCCCCGGACCCCGGTGTGAGTCGGCGGGTTGAACCGTCGGGTCTGAAACTCAGACCGGGGTCCGGGGCCAGGTCCTGGCCCCGGCGGGAGTGCAGAGGGCAGAGCCCTCTGCCGGGGGTGTCGGGGGCGGAGCCCCCGACCGCTATGCCAGCGCGTCGAGCGCCGCCTGCACGCCGCCCGGCGTATGCGGCACGCCGGCCGTCTTCATCGCCAGCTCCACCGTCGCCAGCGTGCCGAGGATCATCGGCTCGTTCAGATCGCCCAGGTGCCCGATGCGGAACACCTTCCCGCCGAGCGGCCCCAGCCCACCGCCGAGCGAGAGATTGAACTTCTGCAGCGCCACCGCCCGCAACGCATCCGCGTCATAGCCTTCCGGCATCAGGATCGCCGTCACGCTGTCCGAATACCGCCCCGGGTTCAGGCAGAAGAGCTGCGGGCCGTTGTTGCCGGACCAGTGCTGCACCGCCGCGCGCACCGCCCTGGCCAGCCGCGTATGGCGGGCGAAGACGTTCTCCAGCCCTTCCTCCTGCTCGATCAGCCGCAGCGATTCCTGCAGCCCGTAGAAGAAGCTGACCGGGACGGTGCCGACGAAGCTGCGATGCGGCCGCTTCAGCATGTTCGTCCAGTTGAAGTAATGCTTCGGCAGCGTCGAGGCGGCATGCGCCGCCATCCCCTTGGCGGAGACACCCGTGAAGCTCATGCCGGTGGGCAGCATCAGCCCCTTCTGGCTGCCGCCGACGCAGGCATCCACGCCCCATTCATCCATGCGGAAATCGAGGCTGCCGAGGGAGGAGATGGTGTCCGCCAGGAACAGCGCCGGATGACCCGTCGCGTCCAGCGCCGCGCGCACCTCCGGCAGCGGGATCATCATCCCCGTCGCCGTCTCGTTATGCACCACGCAGACGGCCTTGATGGCATGGCCCTTGTCGGCCGCCAGCGCCTCCCGCAGCGCGCCGAGATCGACGCCCCGGCGCCAATCCGCCGCAACGCTCTGCACCTCCACCCCGAGATCCGCCGCCATGGCGGCCCAGGAGAGGGAGAAATAGCCGCTTTCGAGGATCAGGATGGTATCGCCCGGGGAGAGCAGATTGACCAGGCTCGCCTCCCAGGCCGCGTGGCCGGAGCCGGTATAGAGGAAGATCTCCTGCCGCGTCTTCAGCACGCGCTTCAGCCCGGCGATGCAGGCCTCGTAGACCGCGATGAAATTCGGGTCGTTGAAATCGACGGTCTGATGCGCCGTCGCCAGCAGCACGGAATCCGGAATGCTGGTCGGTCCCGGATTGGCGAAGAATTGGCGGCCGCGCGGCTTCTTCGCCGGCTCGGAGGTGCTCATGGCGTCTGGTCCGTCCTTGGTCCTTTGGGGCCGGCCGGGGCGGGGCAGGGCCCGGCCCGCCGGCCCGCCATGCCCCTTCCGCCGCGGCGGGCCCTCGCCTCTGCTACACCGGGAAGGGGTATTTCTTCAAATAAGGCATGTAGCTCTCCTCGACATCGATCTCGAGCGAGGCGAGCAGCCGCACCACGGCGCAGTAGAAGCTGGCGGTCACCACCAGATCGACGACGGACGGCGTGTCCAGCACGGCGCGCAGCGCGGCGAAGGTCTCGTAATGAATGCCCGGCCCGGCATGCACCTCCCGCGCTGCCTTCAGCACCAGCCGCGCCACGGGGTCCAGCGCCGTCGTCTCGCCGCGGCTTTCGGCGATCAGCGCCTCGATATCCGCGTCGGTGACGCCGAAATCATAGCCGATCTTCACATGGTGCGACCATTCATAGGGGGAGCGGGCAAGCCAGCCCACCTGCAGGATGGCCAGCTCCCGCAGCCGCGCATCCAGCGTGGTGCCGTGGCGCAGATAGCTGCCGAGGCCGGAGAAGGCGCGGGCGGCGGCGGGGTTGTTCACCAGCGCCTTGTGCAGGGAGATGTCGCGCGCCAGCAGGGGCTTGTCCTCCGGCGCCAGATCGGCGGCGGAGAGGTAGGGGATTCGGGCCATGGGTTTCCTCCGTATTTCCGAGCGTGATCGCTTGAGGTGGGCTGACCTGAAAGCGTGAATCACGCGACCAGACAAAGAGCGTGATCGCTTGAGGTGGGCTCACCGGAAAGCGTGAATCACGCGGCCGGACAAAGAGCGTGATTGCTTGAAGCGGGCTCACCGGAAAGCGTGAATCGCGCGGCCGGACAAAGGAGCTGGAGCGGGTGGGTGAGCGACGCTCGCCGATCCCGCTTCAGCCTGGCGGTCAGGCGGGCCGGTGGTAAGCCCAGTCGAAGCCCTGGGCACCGCCCTTGATGCGGCCGGCGGTGGGATTCGGGAAATGGATGGGCAGCACCAGCGTCGGCGTCTCCGCCACCTCGGCGAGGAAGGCGCGACGGGAGGAAGCGGCCTCCTGCGGATCCCAGTCGAACACCGTGGACCAGCCCGGCTCCCGCACCTGCAGCGCGTGGTGCATCAGGTCGCCGGTGACGACGGCGCTCTGGCCCCTGGAGGCGATGTTGACGCAGCAATGGCAGGGCGAGTGGCCCGGCGTCTTCTGCAGCCAGACCGTGTCGTCCAGGGCGAAATCGTCATCCACCAGCAGCGCCTGGCCGGCCGCCACGACGGGCTCGCAATTGAAGCGCCAGACATTGCCGGGCGGGTTGGCGCCGCGCCGCGTCGCTTCCTCCCAGGCCGCGTATTCGCCCTTGTGGAAGACGTATTTCGCGTTCGGGAAGGTCGGCACCCAGCGGCCATCCACCAGCCGCGTGTTCCAGCCGCAATGGTCGATGTGCAGATGCGTGCAGAAGACGTAGTCGATCGCCTCGAAGCTGAGGCCCGCGGCCTTGAACCCGTCCAGCCAGGGCGCCTTCGGGAAATCCATCGGCGCCGGATAGCCCTTGTCCTCGCCGGTGCAGGTATCCACCAGGATGGTGTGCTTCGGGGTGCGGACCACGAAGGTCTGGTAGGTGATCACCATGCGGCCGGAGGCGGGATCGAACACCGCCGGGTCGAGCGTCCGCAGATGCCGGGCAGCGGTCGCCTCGTCATAGGCGGGGAACATCTCGGCCGGGCGGCGCCAGGGGCCGTCGCGCTCGATGATGCTGGTGATCGTGACGTCGCCGATCCGCAAGGGCTGCATCTGGCCGGTTCTCCCCGCTTCCTGCACCTGCCCGGTCCTGCCTGGCGGCGCCTTCTGGCCGAGCCTCGGCGGAAAGCGCGGGGGATGCAATGGCCCGCGGGCGGCGGGGGGAGGAGGGGCCGCCCAGCGCTGCGAATGATTGGCATGTCGCATTGGCAGCGGGAGAATTGCAGAAAGGCAGGTAAGCGGCATGTAACAGCCGCAGCGGCTGGCCGGCAGATTCACATTTTTGCCTAAAGTTGCGCAGGAATCACTTGAGGAATTTCGATGTATCGGCACAATCGCCCGCCACCGACACAAGCAGCCGGCCGATTGACGTGAAATTGCACCCCCCGGTCGCCGATGAACTCATCGGGCGGACCCTCGCTTCGGATGTCCTTCACCGCCTGCGGGCGGATATCGTGGAGGCACGGCTGGAGCCTGGCCAACGCCTGCGCTTCGAAAGCCTGCGCAGCTCCTACGGGGTCAGCTTCAGCACCCTGCGGGAAGCCCTGGCGCATCTGGTGCAGGAAAGCCTGGTGGTGGCGGAAGGCCAGCGCGGCTTCCGTGTCGCCCCGGTCTCCCGGCGCGAGCTGCAGGACGTGATCTACAGCCGCATCTTCATCGAGACCGAGCTGCTGGCGCGGTCCGTGGCATGCGGCGGGCCGGAATGGGATGCGGAGCTGCAGCGCCTGTACGATGCGCTGGAGGAAGGGCCGGTGCACAACCCGGCGCAGCGGCGGGACCCGGCCTGGCAGGTGCGGCATCTGGCCTTCCATGAAGGGCTGGTGGCTGCGGCGGATTCCCCCACCCTGCTGGCCATGCGCGCCCTGCTGAGCCAGCGTGCCGCCCGCTACCGCGCCTGGGCGCGGCGGCTGAACCCGGACATGCCCTCCGAATACGGTACCCACCGGCCGCTGCTGGAAGCTGCGCTGGCGCGGGATGCGAAGACGCTGATCGAAGGCGTCTCGGCGCAGTTCCGCATCACCCAGGAGATCATCCTGCAGGAAGCCGGGACGGCTCTGGTGAACGGCTGAAAGGGCTGCGGCCCGGCGTTGCTGGCGCCCGGTCGGCGCAATTCGCCGGATTTGCGGCGGGACGAGCCGGCCGCGGCGTGAAGGCCGGGGCCTGGACAGGGCGGCAGGCCCGATCGGGGCCATGCCTGCTCCGCGCCTTGCTTGGTCGCGCGATGCACGGTTGCGGTAATCCACCTCGACCGATCTCGCTCCAGGGGGCGGGGCCGGCGCCCCACGCCGATCAGGCGTCGATATGCGCCGTGGCCTGCACCGCCGGCCGGGCGCTGAAGCCGGCATGCCAGGCGGCGAGGCGGGGATGCGCCGCCCGCCAATCCTCCGGAAAGCGGAAATCCAGGTAGGAGAGGGCCGCACCGATCGAGACCTGGCCGATGCCATAGGGGTCGGCGGCGAGCGAGTCGGCCTCCGCCTCCAGCGCCTGCAGGCTGGCGGCGAGCTTCCAGCCATAGCCTTCCAGCGCGCCAGGGGCGGGGTGCTCCCGCGTCAGCTCGCTGCGCCAGGTCACCAGCATGTCCATCAGCCCGGTGCCCAGCGCCTGGCGGCGCAGCGCGTTGAAGCGGGCCGGGCCGGCGGCGGGAAAGAGCTTCGGGCCGCTGCCGATCTCGTCGAGATACTCGCAGATGACGGAGGAATCGTAGAGGATTGTGCCATCCGCCAGCACCAGGGTGGGGATCTTGCCCAGCGGGTTGGTCGGCAGCAGCTCCCGCCCCGTCTTCATCACGGAAACGACGATCGGGCGCTTCTCGATCCGCTCGGCCAGGCCGTGCTCATGCGCCACGACCATGACCTTGCGGACGAAGGGCGAGCGCGAGGACCAGTAGAGCTGCAAGGTGTTCCTCCCCAGGGGCGTGTGTCCGGCGCTGAGAGGACGGCATCCCGGGGCGGCTGCCAAGGGGGGATGGGGGCTCTGCCCCCCATGCCCCCACCAGGGGTGCTACCCGTTGGCGGCGGTACCGGCCGGGGAGGGGGCCCTCGGGACCCACGGTGCGAGTCGGCAGGCTGAACCGCCGGGTCTGAAGCTCAGACCGGGGTCCGGGGCCAGGTCCTGGCCCCGGCGGGGATCGAACGCATGCGTTCGATGGGGGCAGAGCCCCCTGCTTCTCAGGGCCATTCCAACCCGCGCAGCATCGCCCCTGGCGCCGCCCGCGCGAAATTCGTCCACAGCCGGCAATCCACCGCCCGCCAGCCCGGCCCCGGCGGTTCCGCCCCCGCCACCGGCGGGCAGCGGCCGGAGGCCGCCAGCAGCGCCGCCATGGCGGCGATGCGCAGCGCCGGGCTTCGCGCCGGATTCTCCCACCTCTCCCAGCGCACCAGGCCCAGGTCGCGGGCGAACCAGAACCGCTCCAGATGGTCCGCCATGGCGATGCCGGCGCCGCCATAATGCTCGGAGAGCAGGACTTCCGCCGCCACCGCCCGGGGCGGCCCGCCGGCATCCCGCCAGGGCAGTTCCAGCCGCAGCATCCGCCAGCGCGTGAGGCTGGGATTCAGCGCCGCCGGGCAGGCTTCGGCCGCAGCACTGATGCCCAGCCGCACCACGCGCTGCTGCCAGCCCTCCCGCAGCGGCGCCAGGGCGAAGAGCCAGCCGCGGTCCGGCTCGCCGCGCAGCGCCCGCTGGCCGCAGCGCGGGCCCTGGAACCATTGCCTGCCGCCGCTGCCATCCTCGGTCAGCACCGCCCAGGCACCGCCGGGGTCCAGCACCACCGCCTGCCCGCCATCCCCCGGATCCCGCCGGGCGAAGGCCCGGGTGGCGTCGGCGAAATCGAAGCTCTGCAGCGCGGCGCGCCGGCCGCGCAACGTGCCGAGCAGCGAATCGGAGGCCTGGTAGCCCTGAGGCAGCGCCGCCGCCTCGGCCTCGGCCGGCCAGTCATGCTTTCGGTAGGGCAGGGGCTGGCCTGCGGCCAGGGGGCGCGGCCGGCCGCAGCCCGATTCGAAAGGCAGCATCCCGGGCTGGGGCCGCCCCGCCGCATCCACGCAGCCCGCCTGTACGAAAAAGGGCGCCAGATCCTGCGCCCCCGCCGCCCCACCGCCCAGCAACACCCCCAGAACGACCAAAAGCCGCGTCACGCGGGGCATCCCCCACGCCGCGGCATCCGGTCTCTGATCCGAAGTAATCCCCCGCTGGCGGCCTGGCCCGGCGCGGCGGGGGAGGGGCTCAGAAGCCCTCGCGCTCCAGCCGCTTGCGCTCCACCTTCCGGGCGCGGCGGACGGCCTCGGCGGCCTCGCGGGCGCGGCGCTCGGACGGCTTCTCGTAATGCCGGCGGAGCTTCATCTCGCGGAACACGCCTTCACGTTGCAGCTTCTTCTTGAGCGCCTTCAGCGCCTGGTCGATGTTGTTGTCACGGACGACGACTTGCACGCGGCGGCAACTCCTTCGTGGTTCGGGTTGGGAGGAAAACGACGAACGCCGCGGCAGGCGGCGGGTTGCCCCCGGCTCCGGAACCCCGGACCCAGGCAGGACGCCGATCTGACGCGGATACGGACTCATAGCATGGCGGGGCCGGGCGGCGGAAGCCCCTCCCGCCCGCCCTCGCGGCATCCTACTTCTGCTGGCAGGCGGGGGCCGAGGAGGCGCGCATGGCCATATTGAAGATCGCCCGGATGGGCCACCCGGTGCTGCTGCAGCAGGCCGCGCCGGTGACGGACCCCCTGGACCCGGAGATCCAGCGGCTGGTCGCCGATATGGGCGAGACCATGCTGGATGCCGGCGGGCTCGGCCTCGCCGCGCCGCAGGTGCATGTGCCGCGGCGCCTCTTCGTCTATCGCGACGGCGGCAAGGTGAGCGCCTTGCTGAATCCGGAGCTGATGGCCCTGGGCGAGGAGACGGAGAGCGGCTGGGAAGGCTGCCTTTCCATCCCCGGGCTGCGCGGCTGCGTCACCCGGCCGAAGCGCATCGCCTGGCGCGGAATGGACGCCGCCGGGCAGAAGGTGGGGGGCGAGGCGGAGGGGCTGCTCGCCCGCGTCATGCAGCATGAGACGGACCATCTGGACGGCGTGCTCTACCCGATGCGGATGGAGGACCTCTCCCTCTTCGGCTTCACCGAGGAGCTGGCGCGCGCCGCCGGCGGGGTGGCGCGATGACGGAGCGCAGCCCGGAGCGGGCGGCGGCGCTGGCCGCGCTGCTGCCCATCGCCGCCGAGCAGGGGTGGAATTGGGGCAGCCTGCGCGCCGCCATGGCGGCTGCCGGGCAGGACTCGGCGCTGGCGGAAAGCCTGTTTCCCCGCGGCCCGCTGGGGGCGGTGGAGGCCTGGGTGGATGCGGTGAACCAGGCGATGGAGGCGGCGGCCGCGGCGGAGGATATCGCCCGGCTGCGGGTGCCGGCGCGCATCCGCCGGCTGGTGGCGCTGCGCCTGGGCCTGCTGGCGCCGCACAAGCAGGCGCTGCGCCGGGCCATGGCGCTGCTGGCGCTGCCCTGGAATGCCGGGACGGCGCTGCGGCTGAACGCGGCGACGGCGGATGCCATGTGGCATGCGGCGGGCGATACCTCGGCGGATTTCTCCTGGTATACGCGGCGGGCGACGCTGGCGGCGCTCTACGCGGCGACCCTGGCCTATTGGCTGCGGGACGACTCGGCGGAGACCGGCCCGGCGCTGGCCTTCCTCGACCGGCGGCTGGCGGAGCAGGCCCGGCTGGGCCGGGCGATGCGGCGGTTGCGGCCGCGGGCGGTGTAGGTCGGGGGCCTTCGCCCCCGGCCCCCCCACCAGGAGGTCGTCGCGGGCAGCGCCCGCGACCCTGCACCTCCGCCGGTGGTTGCCGGCAGTGCCGCCAACCCCTCCCCGGACCCCGGTGTGAGTCGGCAGGTTCAACCGTCGGGCCAGAACTCGGACCGGGGTCCGGGGACCGGTCCGGTCCCCGGCGGGGTCCAGGGGCGGCGCCCCTGGCGGGGGTGCAGGGGGCAGCGCCCCCTGCCTGACGGAGCCCCCGCCCGGGCATACCCGTTACCCCCCGGCCACAAACCCAGCGGAGCCACGCAAAAGC
>NZ_SRXO01000015.1:0-58801 GCF_008360935.1 Siccirubricoccus phaeus | reverse complement strand
CGGGGGGGGGGGGGGGGGGGGGGCGGGGGGGGCCGGCCGGGGGGGGGGGGGGGGGGGGGCCCCCCCCCCCCCCCTGACGGAGCCCCCGCCCTTGCATCCCCTTTCCCCCCCTGCCACACACCCTGCGCTGCCACGCAAAAGCCCATGACCGACCCAGCCTCTCCCTTCGCCCCGCCCGCCGGGCTGCTGCCCGCCGGCCTGATGGACCTGCTGCCGCCCGAGGCGGAGCGGGAGGCGGCTTTGGTCGAGGCGCTGATGGCCGGCTTCACCCGCCACGGCTATGAGCGCGTGAAGCCCCCGCTGCTGGAATTCGAGGACAGCCTCCTCGCCGGTTCCGGCGCCGCCGTGGCCGAGCAGACCTTCCGGCTGATGGACCCGGTCAGCCAGCGCATGATGGGCCTCCGCGCCGATACCACCCCGCAGGTCGCCCGCATCGCCGCCACCCGGCTGGGCCTGCAGGGCCGCCCGCTGCGCCTCTGCTATGCCGGCCAGGTGCTGCGCGTCCGCGGCAGCCAATTGGCGCCCGAGCGCCAGATGCCGCAGGCCGGCATCGAGCTGATCGGCACTGCCTCCCCCGCCGCGGATGCCGAGGTGGCGACCGTCGCGGCCGAGGCCCTCGGAGC
This sequence comes from Siccirubricoccus phaeus, assembly GCF_008360935.1. Taxonomy (GTDB): domain Bacteria; phylum Pseudomonadota; class Alphaproteobacteria; order Acetobacterales; family Acetobacteraceae; genus Siccirubricoccus; species Siccirubricoccus phaeus. The sequence continues at coordinate 58,178 of NZ_SRXO01000015.1, read as the reverse complement.
CGTGGGCGTCGCGCCCATCTCCCTCGACATCACCCTGCCGACCATGACGCCCACCCTGCTGGACCTCTCCGGCCTGCCGGCGGAGCGCCGCCAGGGCCTGGCGCATGCGCTGGACCGCAAGGATGCCGCCATGGTCGCCGCCCTCTCCGCCGAGGCCGGCGTGCTGGCGGCCTGCCTGCCGGCGCTGCTCGCCGCCGCCGGCCCGGCCGATGCAGCGCTGGCGGCGCTCGCCGCCGCTCCGCTGCCCCAGGCGGCGCGGGAGATCGCCGACAATGCCGCCGCCATCATCGCTGCGATCCGCCGGCGCGCCCCGGGGCTGCGCCTGACGCTGGACCCGGCCGAGTTCCGCGGCTTCCGCTACCATGTCGGCGTCGCCTTCACCCTCTACGGCCCCGGCCGCAGCGGGGAGCTGGCGCGGGGCGGCCGCTACCTCTCCCTGAATGACGAGCCGGCGACGGGGATGACCCTCTACCCGGATGCGGTGCTGCGCGCCGCGCCCGCCGCGCCGCCGCGCCCGCGCCTCTTCCTGCCGGAGGGCACGCCGGAAGCCGTGGCGGCGGGCTTCCGCGCCCAGGGCTTCGCCACCGTGGCGGCGCTCTCGGCGGCGGATGCGCCGCGGGCGCTCCGCTGCACGCATATCCTGCGGGACGGCCAGGCCGTGCCGCTGCCGAAGGAGTAGGCGCATGGCCAATGTTGCCGTGATCGGCGCCCAATGGGGCGATGAGGGCAAGGGCAAGGTGGTGGACTGGCTCGCCAGCCGGGCCGATATCGTCGTGCGCTTCCAGGGCGGCCACAATGCCGGCCATACGCTGGTGGTGGGGAACGAGACCTACAAGCTCTCCCTGCTGCCCTCCGGCGTGGTGCGCGGCAAGCTCGGCATCATCGGCAATGGCGTGGTGCTGGACCCGGATGCGCTGCTCGCCGAGATCGCGAAGGTCACGGCGCAGGGGCTGCAGGTCTCGCCGGAGAATCTCCGCATCGCGGAGAACGTGCCCTTGATCCTCCCGCTGCATCCGGCGCTGGACAAGGCGCGGGAGGCGGCGCGGGGCGGCGACAAGATCGGCACCACCGGCCGCGGCATCGGCCCGGCCTATGAGGACAAGGTGGGGCGGCGCTCCATCCGGCTCTGCGACCTGGCGGAGCCGGAGACGCTCTCGAAGAAGCTCGACGAGCTGCTGCTGCACCACAATTCCCTGCTGAAGGGCCTCGGCGCGCCGCTGTTCGAGAAGCAGGCGCTGCTGGATGGGCTGCTTTCCCTGGCGCCGAAGCTGCTGCCTTACGCCGAGGCGGTGTGGGAGCGGCTGGATGCGGCCCGGCATGCCGGCCAGCGCGTGCTGTTCGAGGGCGCGCAGGCGGTGATGCTGGATGTCGATCACGGCACCTACCCCTATGTCACCTCCTCCAACACCGTCGCCGGCAATGCCGCTTCGGGGGCGGGGATCGGGCCGGATGCGGTCGGCATGGTGCTGGGCATCGCCAAGGCCTACAGCACGCGGGTCGGCAGCGGGCCCTTCCCGACCGAGCTGCATGACGAGATCGGCCGCGGCCTCGGCGATCGCGGCCGGGAATTCGGCACCGTCACCGGCCGGCGCCGGCGCTGCGGCTGGTTCGATGCCTGCCTGGTGCGGCAGGCGGTGAAGCTCGGCGGCATCCAGGGCCTGGCGCTGACCAAGCTGGACGTGCTGGACGGGCTCGCCGAGCTGAAGATCTGCACCGGCTACCGCATCCATGGCGAGACCTATCGCCGCCTGCCCGCCGCCTTCCAGGCCCAGGCCGCGGCGGAGCCGGTCTACGAGACGCTGGAGGGCTGGAGCACCAGCACCATGGGCGCCCGGAGCTATGCCGAGCTGCCGGCGGCGGCGGTGAAGTATGTCCGCCGGATCGAGGAGCTGGTGGAGGCGCCGGTGGTGCTGCTGAGCACCAGCCCGGACCGCGACGACACCATCACGCTGCGGGATCCCTTCGCGGGGTAGGGGCCGATCCGGGGCGGGATCGGGAACCTCCCGCCCGCCGGGACGAGCGCGGGGCAAGCGGCCAGGCTTCGGGCGCCGCGCCCCGCTCAGCGGAATTCCTCGGCCCGCCACCGGCGCTGGAAGCGCGGCAGGTCCGCGCGGGTGAGGCCGATATCGGCCAGCATGCGGGTGCTGAGGGCCGCCAGCTCCGCCGCCGCGTGCCGCTCCCGCCAATGCGCCCTGAGCGCCGCGAGGAGGCGGGCACAGCGCGCGCCCAGGCCAGGGGAAGGGCGCGTCCCGGGAGGGGCGGCGTAGGAGAGCAGGCCGTCGCCGGCCCGGAAGGACCGTGGATCGTCGATTCGCATGTGGTGGCTTTCCCCGATGCGGCTCCTTCGCGGAGCCTTTCGGGGCCCATCCTGGGCGGGGCCGACGGCCGGAGGATGACAGGGAGCGCGGCGAAGCGTTGCAGCCGTAACACCGAGCAGGACGCCGCCGGCCGGAAGCTGCTTCCCCGGATCGCCGCCTGCGCTAGCCTCCCCCCATGCGGCGACTTCCCCTTGGCCCCATGGAGGCGTTCGTGGCGGTGGCAAGGCTGGGAAGCCTGGCCCGGGCGGCGCAATCCATGCATCTCACCGTCCCCGCCCTCAGCCGGCGCATCGCGCTGCTGGAGGCGCAGCTCGGCATGCCGCTCTTCCGCCGCCTGCCGCGCGGCCTGGCGCTGACCGAGTCCGGCGCCGCCTATTTCGCCGCCATCGGCCCGGCCTGGGAGAGCCTCGCCACCGCCACCGAGGCCATGCGCGGCGCCGGCCGGCGCCCGCTCCGCCTCACCGTCATGCCGAGCTTCGCGGCGCAATGGCTGGTGCCGCGGCTGGGCGGCTGGGCGTCCCGCCATGCGGGTACCGAGATCGAGCTGGAGACCGGCCCCGAGCCGGTGGATCTGCGCGCCCGGCCGGATCTGGACGGGGCCATCCGGCTGGGTATCGGGCCCTGGCCGGGTCTGCTGGCGGAGCCCTTCCTGCCGGTGCTGGCCTTTCCCGTGGCGCGGCCCGGTCTGGCGGTGGGGCCGGACGCGGCGGCGCTGCTGCGGCTGCCCCTGATCGGCACGACCCACCAGCCGGAATTTTGGCGCGAATACCTCGCCGCGCATGGCGTGGCGGAGCCCGCGCCGCCGCTCGCCCGCAGCTTCGACAACCTTTCCCTGGTCTATGAGGCGGCCGCCGCGGGCCAGGGCGTGGCGCTGGGGCTGGACCCGGTGGTGCGGCCTTACCTGCAAGCCGGCCGGCTGGTGGCGCTGCCGCCCGGGCCGGTGCGGCTTTCGCGGCAATTCCACCTGGTGCGGCGGCGCGGCGCTGGGCGGCCCGGCCGCGCCATGGCGCTGTTCCGCGACTGGCTGCGGCGGGAGGCCGCCGCCTTCCTAGCCGCGCCTTGCACGGCGCTGAACCCCGGCGCCCTGGAACTGAATGGTGGCGCCCCCGCCCGGCCCCTAGCCTCCGCGGGCGAAGGGGGCCGGCGCTGACGCGGCGGCCGAGGGAGCCCGCGCCATGCCCGCCTACCGCCTGCATTACTTCCCGGAATCCGGCAACAGCTACAAGCTGGCCCTGATGCTCACCCTCTGCGGCCAGGGCTTCGAGCCCGTCTGGACCGATTTCGGCGGCGGCGTCACCCGCACCCCCGCATGGCGCACGGCGGTGAACCCGATGGGCGAGATCCCGGTGCTGGAGGAGGATGGCGCGCGCCTGACCCAGACCGCCCCCATCCTGCTCCGCCTCGCCGAGCGCTACGGCCAGTACGGCGCGCGCGACGCGGCGGAGCGCTTCGAGCTGCTGCGCTGGCTGTTCTGGGACAACCAGAAGCTCAGCGGCTTCCTCGCCGCCTATCGCTATCGCCGTGCCTTCACCCCGGACCCTGATCTGGCGGTGCTCGCCTGGATGCGCGAGCGGCTGCTGGATTTCCTCGGCATCCTCGCCGGGCACCTGGCGGCGCACCCCTTCCTGCTGGGGGAACGGGCGACCATCGCCGACCTGTCCATGTGCGCCTACCTGTCCTTCCCCGCGGAGGAGACCGGCTTCGACCTCGCCGCCGACTATCCGGCGATCCGCGCCTGGTTGGACCGCATCGCCGCCCTGCCGGGCTGGCGCGCCCCCTACGATCTGCTGCCTGGCCAGCGCCTGCCCTACCACGCCCCGCCGGGCTAGGTTGGCAGGGCGGCCTCCGGCGGCCGTGGGAGACTGCCATGAAGCCGTTCTGGATCGGACTCGGAGCCCTGCTGATGTGCGGTGACGCCCTTGCCCAACCCGCTCCCCGGCGGGACGAATTCTACTGGCTGGGCGAGATCAACAAGGCCAGCGCCGTCATCAACAACCAGGAGGGGCTGCTGGACCCCGCCTTGGCGCCGCGCCTCGCCGCCGGGCTGCAGCAGGTGCTGCGCGCCGGCGACCAGCCGGGCGGCCGTCGCCCCACCCTGGTCATCACCTTCGAGCCGCTGCTGATCGAGGCCGCCGGCGTCGATGCCACGCTGCTGCATGCCGGCCGCTCCAGCCAGGACATGCTGGCCACCGTCCGCGCCGCCATCCTGCGCGACGAGCTGCTGCAGCTCGCCGCCGCGCTGGAGAAGGTGGAGGCGAATCTGCTGCGCCTGGCCGCGCAGCACGCCGCCACCGTGGTGCCCAACTACACCAACGGCGTCGCCGCCCAGCCCAACAGCTATGGCCATTACCTGCTGGGCCACCTGGCCGGCTTCCGCCGCGATTCGGAAAGGCTGCGCTCGGCCTTCGCCCGGCTGGACCATTCCCCCATGGGCACCACCGTGCTGAACGGCACGAGCTGGCCGCTGAACCGCGAGCGCATGGCGCGCTATCTCGGCTTCCCCGTGCTGGTCGAGAATGCCTATGACGCCGCGCAGATCCTCGCCACCGAGATGCCGGTGGAGATCGGCGCCGTCGCCACCTCGCTCGCGCTGCATGTCGGCGCCTTCGTCGAGGATGTGATGACGCAATACGCCCAGGCGCGGCCGTGGATCCTGCTGCGCGAGGGCGAGGGCAACACCTATGTCTCCTCCGCCATGCCGCAGAAGCGCAACCCCGGCCTGCTGAACGACACGCGGGCCGAGGCGTCCCGCGTCATTGCGCTGGGCCAGGGGCGGGCAATCCAGGCGCACAATATTCCGCCGGGGATGAGCGACGCCAAGGCGGTGCGCGACAACGCCGCCGTCACCGGCGGCGCCACGCGCATGCTGGTGGCGTTCGACCGCGTGCTCTCGGCGCTGGTGCTGAGCCCGGAGCGGGCACTGGAGGAGCTGAACAGCGACTGGACCGCCTCCCAGGAACTCGCCGACCTGCTGATGCGAGAGCACAGGCTGCCCTTCCGCGTCGGCCACCACTTCGCCTCCGGCATCGTGGACTATGCGCGGGAACACGACATCCGGCCGAGCGACTTCCCCTATGCCGAGGCGCGACGCATCTACGCCGACACGCTGCGGCACGAGATGCAGGTGGAGAATGCCAGCCTGCCGCTGGACGAGGCGGCGTTCCGCGCGGCGCTGGACCCGGTGGCGATCGTCCGGGCGCGCGCCACTTCCGGCGGGCCGCAGCCGGCCGAGATGGCGCGGATGATCGCGGGCGCGCGGGAGGCGTTGGCGGCGCAGAGGCGATGGCGGGAGGAAAGCCGCGGCCGCATCGACGGGGCGCTGGCCGCGCTGGACGCGGATTTCGCGAAGCTGCTGCCGGCGCGGTAGGGGCGGGGGCTTCGCCCCCAACCCCGGCAGGGGGCGCCGCCCCTTGCACCCCCGCCGGGGAGGGGAGCCCCTCCCCGGACCCTAGCGCGAGTCTGCTAGAGCGTGATCGGTTGAGGTCGAATCGACCGAAACCATGAATCACGCGACCGAACAATGAGCTAGAGCGGGCGGGTGAGCGCAGCGCAACCGATCCCGCTCTAGTTCAGCCGTCGGGTCCGAAACCCGGACGGGGCCGGGGGCAAGGCCCCTAAGCGAATCTCTCCGCCCGGTACGGCGCCGGGTCCGTGAAGGGCTCCCCGCCGGCCATCATCTCCCCCAGCAGCCGCCCCGTGGTCGGCCCCAGCGTCAGTCCCTGATGCGCATGGCCGAAGGCGCACCATGCCCCCTGCTGCCCTGGCAGCTTCCCAATGATCGGCAGCATGTCCGGCGTGCAGGGCCTGACGCCCATCCAGGGCGCGTTCTCCACGCGGTCGCCCAGCGGCAACAGCCCGCGCGCCACGGGCTCCGCCCGTTCCAACTGCACCGGCGTCGCCGGCGAATCCAGCCGGGCGAATTCCGCGCCGGTGGTCAGGCGGATGCCCGCCCGCATCGGCGCCAGCAGGAAGCCGCTTTCGGTGTCCAGCACCGGCCGGTGCAGCACCGCATTGCCGCGCAGCCCGTAATGCATGTGGTAGCCGCGCTTGCCGAAGATCGGCGGCGCATAGCCGAAGCGCCGAGTCAGCACCGCGGAATGCGCGCCGAGCGCCACCACCACCTCCGCCGCCTCCACCGGCCCGGACTCTGTCTGCACCCGCCAGCCGCTGCCGGCCTTCTCCAGCGTCAGCGCATCGCCCCGCAGCAGCCGGCCGCCCTCGGCGGTGAACATGCCGGCATAGGCGACCGTCAGCGCATGCGGGTCGCTGACCGAAAGCGGGTCCGTCCAGTGAATCGCCCCGGTACGGGAGACGAGGAGGGAGGGTTCCGCCTCCGCCAGCCCCTTCGCATCCAGCGCCAGGTAGTTCACGCCGTAATCGCGCTTCGCCACTTCCGCCTGCGCCAGCGCCGCGTCCAGCAGCTTGCGGTCGCTGAACAGCCGCATCCAGCCGATCGGCCGCAGCAGCGCCTCCGCCGGCGTGCCGCGGGCCAGCGCCAGATGCTCGTCGATGCAGGTGACGATCAGCCTCGCATAGGCCGTCACCGCCTGCAGATAGCGTCGCGGCTCCGAATGCCACCAATATTGCAGCAGGGGCGAGGCGAAGCCCGGCAGCGCCAGCGGGTGGTAGGAGACGTCGACGGCGCGGTTGCCGGCGATCCGCCGCAGCTCCGCGATGCCGCGGGGGAAGGGGTGCGGATAGACCGCCTCCCGCTGGATCAGCCCGCCATTGCCGAAGCTGGCGCCTTCGCCGGGGCCGTTGCGGTCCACCAGCGCCACCTCATAGCCGCGCCGCCGAAGATGCAGCGCCACCGAGACGCCGACCATGCCGGCGCCGAGGACGATGGCCGATTGCGGCATGATGCTCCTGTCGCTCCGCGCAGATGAAACCCGGTCCGGCGGCACGCAGAGGGGTGGCGCCGGGGGAATGCCCGCGCAACGGGGCGCCGGCCGCTCGGGCCGGGCAGGACCACGGCGGCGCGGACGATTCCCCAGGCGATCTGAGCCTAATGGGGGGTGGTTGGCAAGGTGATGGGGCTTCGCCCCATGCCCCACCAGGGGCGCTGCCCCAGGACCCCGCCGGGGGGTGGACCACCCCCCCGACCCCGGTGTGAGTCGGCAGGTTGAACCGCAAACTCGGACCGGGGTCCGGGGCCCGGGCCTGGCCCCGGCGGGGGCCGCGCCCCCGCCTGCCCTATTCCGCCGCCAGCGGCAGGTCCATCACCTCCGTCACCTTCGGCGGCGACATCGGCAGGCTGTAGAAGCGCCGCCCCAGCGCGTCGTGGACGGCGTTGGCGATGGCCGCGAGCGGCGGCACGATCGGCGCCTCGCCCACGCCCTTGACCCCCTGCGGGTGGCGCGGGTTCGGGATCTCCAGCACCACCGCCTCGATCATCGGCACGTCGGAGCAGACCGGCATGCGGTAGTCGAGGAAGTTGGCGTTATCCAGCCGCCCCTGCTTGTCGTACAGGTATTCCTCGGAGAGCGCCCAGCCGATCCCCTGCACCACGCCGCCCTGGATCTGGCCTTCCACATAGCTCGGGTGCAGGGCGCGCCCGACATCCTGCGCCGCGGTGTAGCGCAGCACCCGGACGATGCCGAGATCGACATCGACCTCGACATCCACCACATGCGTGGCGAAGCCCGGATCGGCGCCCTGGGTGTTGAGCTGGACGCCGGCGCCGATCGGCCCGCCCGTCTCATTCGCCTTCGCCGCCAGATCCTTCAGCGCCAGCGGCGGGAACTGCCCGGCATTCGGCCCGGCCGGGCGGCAGGCGCCGTTCTCGTAGATCACCGCCTCGGGGTCGATCTTCCAGATCTTCGCCGCCCGTTCCTTGAGCTGGCCGATGACCTTCTCCACCGACTGCGTCACCACCATGGCGGAGGCGAAGGTCACGCGGCTGCCGCCGGTGAGGTTGGAGAAGCCGATGGAGGCCGTGTCGCCGATGATGACCGAGACGCGGTCATGCTCCACCCCCAGCAGCTCCGCCGTGACATTGGCGATGGAGGCGCGGGAGCCGCCGACATCCGGATGGCCGGTGATGACCACCACATTGCCGTCCTCGGTGAGGTTCACCTGCGCGCTGCTCTCGCCGCCGGCATTGTACCAGAAGCCGGAAGCGACGCCGCGGCCGCGCTTGATGCCCGGGCGCGGGTTCTTCTCCAGCGGGGTCTTGTAGTGCTCGTGGTTCTGGATCGCCTCGATGGTTTCCTCGAAGGTCACCTGGTTGAAGGTGGCGCCATAGGCCGCCTTCATCCCCGTCTTGGCGCTGTTCCGGTGGCGCAGCTCCAGCGGGTCGATGCCGAGCTTCTCCGCCAGCTCATCCAGCACGCATTCGGTGGCGTAGGCGCCGATCGGTGCGCCCGGCGCCCGGTAGGCCGCGACCTTGGAGCGGTTGCAGACCACGTCGTAGCCCACCGAGAGCACATGCGGGATGGCATAGGGCGCGAAGGAGCAGCCGACCGGCCCGCGGATCGGCGAGCCGGGGAGGCAGCCGGCCTGCAGGTAGAAGGTGCCCTGGGCGGCGACGATGGTGCCGTCCTTCTTCGCGCCGATCTTGACGGTGGAGAGCGAGCCGGAGGTCGGGCCGGTGGCCCGCATCACCTCGTCCCGGCTCATCACCATCTTCACCGGCCGGCCGGACTTCTTCGAAAGCAGCAGTGCCAGCGGCTCGAGATAGATGATGGTCTTGGCGCCGAAGCCGCCGCCGATCTCGGCCGGGATCGCCCGGATATTGCTCTGCGGCACGCCCGTGAGGAGCGACGTCATGGCGCGGACCATGAACTGGCCCTGGGAGGAGGACCAGATGGTGGCACGGCCATCCGCGGCATAGCTCACCGTGCAGGCATGCGGCTCGATATAGCCCTGATGCACCGGGCGGGTGCGGAAGGTGCGCTCGATGACGACCTCCGCCTCGGCGAAGCCCTGCTCGATATCGCCGAGCTTCGCCACCATGGTGCCGGCGATGTTGGAGGGCTTGCCCTCATGCTGCAGGAAGGGGTGCAGGATCGGCGCGTCGGGCTTGATCGCGTCCTCGATCTCGATGGCGTGCGGCAGCACCTCGTACTGGACGTCGATCAGCCGGCAGGCCTCGGCGGCGATCTCCTCCGTCGTGGCGGCGACGGCGGCGATCGGGTGGCCGTGGAACAGCGCCTTCTCCCGCGCCATCACGTTGCGGCACATCCAGCGCATGTCCTGGATGCCGAGCATGACCGATTTGTCGGTGGGGAAATCGACGATGTCCTTCGCCGTGACCATCGCCTTCACGCCCGGCAGGGCTTCCGCCTTGCTGGTGTCGATCGACTTGATGACGGCGTGGGCGTGCGGGCTGCGCAGCACCTTGCCCCAGATCATGCCCGGCATGGTGGTGTCCGCCGCATAGGCGGCGCGGCCGGTCACCTTGTCGGCGCCGTCCGGGCGGACGGTGCGGGTGCCGATCCACTTGTTCTCAGCGGGGGTGATGACGTTCATGACGCGGTCTCCCTCATCTCGGCGGCGGTTTCCATGACGGCGCGGACGATCTTGTCATAGCCGGTGCAGCGGCAGAGATTGCCGGCTAGGCCGAAGCGCACCTCGGTCTCGGTGGGATCCGGGTTCTTCTCCAGCAGGGCGCGGGCGGCGATGAGCACGCCGGGCGTGCAGATGCCGCATTGCAGCGCCGCCATTTCCAGGAATTTCCGCTGCAGCGGGTGCAGCGTCTCGCCCTGCGCCATGCCCTCGATCGTGCCGATCTCATGCCCCTCGGCCTCGACCGCGAGGACGAGGCAGGAGCAGGTGAGGCGGCCGTCGAAGGTGATGGAGCAGGCGCCGCAATCCCCGGTGCCGCAGCCTTCCTTGGTGCCGGTCAGGCCGAGATTGTTGCGCAGCGCGTCGAGCAGGCTCTGCTGCGGTTCGCAGAGGAACTCCATCGGCTCGCCATTGATGGTCGTCGTGACGTGAATCCTGGCCATGAGTCTCAGCTCCTCCCGGCGCGCTCGGCGGCGACGGCCGTGACGCGCTTCAGCAGCACGCCCGCCACCTTGGTGCGGTAGGCGATGGTGCCGCGCTTGTCGTTGATGGGGTTGCAGGCGGCGCGGCAGGCGGCGGCGGCAGCCTCCAGCGCGCTCTCCTCCAGCTTCGAGCCGATAAGGGCCTTCGCGGCATCCTCGACCAGCAGCGGCACCGGCGCGACGGCGCCGAGCCCGACCCGGGCGGCGGTGACGGTGCCGCCCGCGAGGGTGAGGCTGACGCCGCAGCCGACCACGGCGATATCCATCTCCGTCCGCGGGATCATGCGCAGATAGGCATCGCTCGAGCCCTTCGGCCGCGGCGGCAGCGTGAAGCTGACGAGGATCTCGCCCGGCTGCAGGGTGGTGCGGCCGGGGCCGGCCGGCACCTTCTCCACCGGCAGGGTGCGGCGGCCATTGGGGCCCTGGATCGTCACCACGGCACCGGCGGCGATCATCGCCGGCACGCTGTCCCCGGCCGGCGAGGCGTTGCAGAGATTGCCGCCCGGGGAGGCGCGGCCCTGCACCTGCTTGGAGCCGATGAGGTTGATCGCCTCCAGCACGCCCGGCCAGACCTGGCCGAAGCGCGGATGGTCATGCAGCGTCGCGCCGCTGACCGCGGCGCCGATCACGAAGCCGCCATCCGGCTGTTCGGTGATGGCGGTCATTTCCTCGATCTTCTTGATGTCGATGATGGTGCCCGGCCGCACCACCCCGGCGCGCATCTGCACCAGCAGATCGGTGCCGCCGGCGAGGATCCGTGCCGAGCCCGCCGCAGCCGCCTGGGCGGCGGCGAAGGCGCCCACCGCATCCTCAAGCGTGCCGGGCGCGAGGTATCTGATCTCCGTCATTGAGTCGTTTCCCGTCCCAGACCAGCGCCCCTCGGGCAAGGTCGGTAGAAGGCTAGGCGGTTCCGCGCGGCCCGGCTAGCCCATGTGGGCGGCAAGCCCTTGGCGATGCGATGTAAAGCATTGGTATCAACGGGGCGGCGGCCGCGGAATGCTTGCATGACACAGGGCCTTGGCTTAGCGTCGCCGAGAGCAGCGGCACCCCTGTGCGCGCCGGCAATTCCCCGGAACCCAAGTGGCCGATCCGGGTTCGGCCCGGGGGACGAGCGGAAACGGCGCGACGGCTGCGGAACCCCCAGGCACAGAGGATAGGGTGGCGGTCTGATGGCAGGGCCCATGGACGAGGAAGAGGTTGACCTCGGGATCAGCCTGGAAACGGTGGCGACGATCGTGGACCAGGCCCGCGCGCTGCAGGGGCAGGAGGAGGCGGGCGCCGAGGAGCTGGCCGAGGAAGATGACAGCGAGGCCGCCCAGCTCGGCGAGGAGAATGAGGAGCTGACCGAGGAGTCGCTGCACGACTTCATCGACCAGCTCAACGAGGATGAGCAGGCGGCGCTGATCGCTCTGGCCTGGGTGGGCCGCGGCGATTACGGGCCGGAGGAGTGGGAGGAGGCGGTGCGCCTCGCCGCCGAGCGGAACGAGGGCAGCGACGCCGGCACCTATCTGCTGGGGATGGAGATGCTGGGCGACCTGCTGGCCGAGGGCGTCGCGGCCTTCGGGCTCTCGATCGAGGAGGTGGACCGGTAGGGGCTGAGGAAGCACCCGCCAGGGAGGCGCGGAGCTCGGCCGGGGTTTTCCGGCCCGTGGGTTCAACCGGCAAACCCCCACCGGGGTCGGGGAGGGTGGTTCACCCCCCGGCGGAGGTGCAGGAGGCAGGGCCTCCCGCTGGGGCCTGGGACGAAGCCCCCCATCCCTACCCGACCACCGGCCCGCCCAGCGCCGCGATCTCCCGGATCAGCTTCCGCTTCACCGCATTGCCGAAGCTGTTGAAATCCTCCGCCACGATGACGAAGGCGCCGGGCCCGCCGACCACGCTTTCCTTGAAATACTCGTCCAGCGGAATGGGCGGCATGCGGCCGAAGGTCGGGCGGTCATTCACGATGGGCAGGCCGTTGATGGTGATGCCCTCCGCCACCACCCGGTCGCGCGCCAGCTCCACCGGGCCGCCGCTGTTGTTCACCCCGTCGCCCGACACGTCGATGACGCGGCGCGCCGCATCGAAGGGCGCCTCCGCCATCACGGTGCGGGAGAAATCCAGCGCGCCGGAGATGGAGGTCCAGGAGAGCGAGGCGCGCGGCGCCTCCGACAGCCGGTCCGACCAGAGCACCGCCTCCCGCTGGCTGGCGATGCGGGTCCAGGGAAGCACGAGGCGCTGATACTCCGCCCCCGCCCATTCCACATAGGCCAGGCCGATGGCGCCGATCATGCCGCCGCGAATGGCCTCCACCACCGTGGGGTCGGCGACGGCGTTGCGATAGCCCTCCCGCTGCAGCCTGGCCTCATCCTCATCCACCGAGCGGGAGACGTCCACGGCCAGCAGCAGCAGCACATCCACCGGGTCTCCCTGCGCCAGGGCAGGACGGATGGGCAGGGCCGCGGCGCCGGCCGCGGCAAGCAGGGAGCGCCGGCGCATGCCTGTAGCCTCCTTGACGTGATGCTGTCATGGAAGCGTGGGCGGCCGGTGGGGTTCAACACAGAAGGCAGAGATTACACGAATTACAGAATTACAGCCCGGCCAGCACCGCCTCCGCCACGCGCGCGACATCCGGCTGGGTCAGGTAGGGATGCATGGGCAGGGAAAGGCAGCGGGCGCAGAGATCCTCGGCGACCGGCAGAGGGGGCGGGCCGCCGGCCAGGCTGCCGGCATGGGCTTCGCGGTAGGCGGGCTGCAGGTGCAGCGGCTTCGGGTAGTAGATGGCGCTGGGGATGCCCGCCGCCTGCATCGCCGCCTGCACGCGGGTGCGGGCGGCCTCGTCCGGCAGCAGGATGGTGTAGATGCCCCAGGCGCTGGCGGCGCCGGGATATTCCTTCGGCGTCTGCACGCGGTTGCCGAGCGCCGCCTCATACCAGGCGGCGGCGGCGGCGCGGGATTGCAGCTCCTGCTCCAGCAGCGGCAGCTTGGCCAGCAGGATGGCGGCCTGGATGGAATCGAGGCGGCCATTCATGCCGGTGCGCAGCACCTCGTAGCGCGTCCTGCCCTCGCCATGGGTGCGGAGGGAGCGGTAGAGCTCCGCGCGCGCGGCGTCATTGGTGAGGATGGCGCCGCCATCGCCGTAACAGCCGAGCGTCTTGGTGGGGTAGAAGCTGCAGGCGGTGGCATGCGCCCATTGGCCGAGGCGCCTGCCGTTCAGCGCGCCGCCGAAGGCCTGGGCGGCATCGTCCAGGGTGAAGAGGTCGTGGCGCGCCGCAATGGCGTTCAGCGCCGGCCAGTCCACCGGCAGGCCGTAGAGATCGACGGCGATGACGGCGCGGGGCCGGAGGCGGCCCTCGCGGGCGACGAGGGCGATGCGGCGCTCGAGATCGGCAAGGTCGAGGTTGTAGCTGCGCGGATCGACATCGACGAAGACGGGGGTGGCGCCGAGGAGGAGCGGGACCTCCGCCGTCGCGGTGTAGGTAAAGGCGGGGAGGAAGACGGCATCGCCGGGGCCGATGCCCTCCGCCATCAGGGCGATCTGGATGGCATCCGTGCCGGAGGAGATTCCGACGGCATGGGCAGCGCCGGTGAAGGCGGCGAGCCGGGCTTCGAGCTGATCGACCTCCGGCCCCTGGATGAAGCGGCCATGGTCGAGGATGCGGCCGATACCGGCCTCGATCTGGTCGCGGATCAGGGCCTGCTGCGCCTTCATGTCGAAGAAGGCGATGGGACGGGGCGTGCTCATGGCGCCTGCATAGGCCCGGGCGGGCGCGGCGGCCAAATCACCCGGGGTTTCGGGGTGCAACATCAGGCCGGTTCCATCCAGCGGCGGATCCGGCGGCCGCGGGCGAGGCGCATCAGCCCATCCAGCGCGCGGAGCAGGGCGCGCGGGGCGCGCCAGCCGGGGTTGGCGGCGGTGCGCGCGATGAGGCCGGGCAGGATGGGGGAGAGGGTTTCGGACAAATCCGGGTCCGGCAGGAAATTCGGCGGGGCGGGCAGGGCGGAGAACAGGCGCAGCCGGCGGGCGAGCAGGATGGCGCGGAAGCCCATGAGGCGGATGCCCCGGCGGAAGGCGCAGCAGATGCGGTAGGCCAGGCGGCGGAGGATGGGCGGGCAGGTGGGGCAGGCGATTTCCACCAGCAGCCTTGCCCAGAGATTGGCGCGGGCCCAGCGGCGATAGGTGCGGCTGACGGTATCCGGCTTGCCGAATTCGGGCGGAAGCTGCCGCCAGGTGCCGCGGCCGCCGCCCGGGGCCTTCAGCAGGACGGCGCGGAAGATGGCATCCAGCCGGGCGCGCGTATCCACGGGCGGGCGGCCGGCGCGGGGGGCGAAGGAAAGGCCGCAGCCCTGGGCGGCGAGGAAGGGGGCGATGGCGTTCCATTCGGCATCACTCATCGGCGCCCAGGGGTGGGGCGGGGTGAGGCAGCGCATGGGGTCGAGGGAGAGGCGGTGGATGAGGGCGGTGAGGGGGAGGGGGGTGGGGAGGAGGGGGGTGGACATGGGTGGGGGCGCCGTGGGGTGGGGAACGGCGAAGGATATAGGAATATATTCCGTTTGTCAATGAGTCACACGAAAGATTGGAGGCTAAGTGCTCCCTGTCCGGCTCGGCTTACGGGAGGGGAGGGACGGCATTAACCAAGGTCGGTCGTAGACGGCTTGCATCAGATCTTAATTATCTGTCGGCCAGCGCGATACGCTAGTATTCCAAGGCATTATTGCCCAGCCTCGGAAGCCCGCTTATCGAATGCCGCAATATCAAGAATTGCTCGACGAACCGCCCGGTAGTCATCATCAGGAACCGTAAGATCGCCATCAGGGCTGAAAATAATTCCGTGGGAGAGAAAAGATGTCGGGTTGTTGACCGTGTTAATAAGGTCGACGTAGCATCCGTAATCAACTTTCCAGACACGATAGCGTACTCCGGGGTCATCCTTGGCTGAATAGGAGCGGCGAGCTATATGAAGAACCCGCTCGTCAAAAAGAAAATCTATTAGTTGATTTGATACTGAAACGTTCAGCAAAAAAGCCCGTGCTTTCTTTTCACCAATGACTTCGTCCCGAATCCAGTGCAAAAGCTCCTGCGCATTCTGCCGTGAGTCAAGATTCCGTTGCTTGTCCCGCTCAAACCAGTCTTTCGCAGCAGTGCGAACCTCGTTCATCGTGATTTTGCTGTCGTCAGACCGCATGGCAGCAAGTTGTAATATGTTAATGAAGTCACGTGCCACGCCTTCCGAGGCACGAACCAGCTCCGCAAATACGCGATCTTGGGAAAAGATATTAGCTATAACCGCCTTGGCGCTATCCTCTGCCAAACCGGCGTCGCCAGCGAAAGCAACAAGGTGTTTGTAAAGTAGCTCCCCAAAAAATTGGACAGCAACATCTGGGCTAACGTCATATACAAAATAATCGTCAAGATTGATATCAGCAGCGATATCGGAACCCAATTCTAGGCCCACCCGATCATTCGCGTTATCTGTACGAAATCTAGAGCGATATTCAATCGCGGCAATGTGCATACTAATATTCTGAATTGGTAAAATGGCCCGTCTGATGAAATCGGCCAAATATGGCTGTAGCTCTTCAGGAAGGGAACTCCATTCATCTAGTAGTATCAAAAGTCTGCCTGGAAAAACGGAGGATATATTATTAAGTATAGTGTATGCGTCCCCCATATTAACAGAAAGCCTGGGCTTCCCGGTAATCTTGGTTTCCCATTCAGCAGAATCTCCGCTCGTAATCTCGGTATTCATTGACGCCTTTGCATTACCGCCGATCAGTGAAGCCTTTGCCTCCAACCCTGTCTGAAGTCTTGCCGCTTCTGCTTGCGAAAGCTTGCCGCGGGTTTCCTGAGTTTCGGTCACGACTACAGTTCTGACGCAATCTTGTAAGCGGTCCAGTAGCGCTGGGATGCGCCTATCATCTAGCTTAGATTGGGGATCCGTAAAAATTTCAAGGATTCTATCGTGGATAGAGGACAGTAGATCGCGAATGAGCGTCGTGGCACGAGTGCTAGGGGATAAACTGAAATCGGAATAAATAGAATTGTTCGAACCGAGAGTACGAAGATCGATTAAGCAGGCAAAATCGCCGCGAGAAGTTGCGGCCGTGGCCATGTAGGAAAGGATATGGGTTTTCCCCGTGCCTCTTCTGCCAAAAATAACCCGGCTGTCTCGGCTTTTCAGAGCTCCATCGATTCGGCGAATTGCAACAAAGCTTCTTGCCTGCTCCTCAGGGGTGAGATCCTCGGCACGCTTCGAGATTTGCTGCAAAAGGTCGATGGCATTTTTCTTCGGTGCCTTGCGGAACATGTCCAGCAATCCCATCCCGACCGCCTTACGAATCATCTTCTGCAGGATGCCTTCGAACCAGCACGCCGGCAAGCACATCAAGGCTCCGGCGAGGCCGGTTTGGCCGAAAGTAGGAGCGGTGTAATACCTATTAGAGACGAGGTAAATTTACTTCCTGGTTCTATAGAGATACTGCACAGTATATTGCGAGATTGGGCTAGAAATTTTCACATTGATCGTTTAATTGGCGGAAGGGCGGATTGTTATGCTAGATTCCGGGGGGCCTTGGTGGGCCCCGCAAGGAGGGCAGCGCCCTCCTTGCGGGGGTTTCAGGGGGCAGCGCCCCCCTGACACATACGCCCTAACTCAATACCCCCTACGCCGCCCCCGCGCGTCCCGCACCCCCTGCTGGTACGCCCGGTCCGACGACCGTTCGGATTGCTCGTACAGATACCCCGCCCCGGCGCCGGCAGCGGTGCCCAGCAGTGCGCCCCAGCCGAGGTTGCCGCTGAAGGAGCCGATCAGCCCCCCCAGCGCCGCGCCGCCCAGCGCGCCGGTGCCGACATTGCGTTCTGTCCGCGTCGCGTTCTCACAGCCGCCCAGGCTCACGGCGGCCAGCAGGGCCGCGGCGGGCGCCATTCCACGCAGCTTGGTCATGGCCATGGTGCTCCTCCTCAACGGCTGGTCCGGGGGCGGCTGGGGGCCGCCTCCTGCGGGCAGGGGTAGGTGGCCTGGGCCCAGCGGAACAGCCCGTCCAGCGCCGGCTCCTGGTTGTATTGCGGGTTCTGCCGGGCCCATTGGGCGAAGGCGATGGCGCTTTCCGCCACCGTCGGCGCCGGGTTCGGCAGGCAGTAGAGCGGCCGGCGCCGCCCGCCCGGGCGGTGCAGCATGCTGTGGTACTGGCCGGCCGCCGTCATGTAGCCCTGGCAATAGGCGATGGCTTCCAGCCGCTGCGGGTCCTGCGCCGTCGGCAGGCAGATGGCGGCGAGGTCCGCGGTGGTACTGACGGAGGTCGGGGTGCCGCTGCCGCCCGTCCCGGGGCGCATCCCTGGGCTCGTCCCTTGGGCGAGGGCAGGCGTGGCGAGGCCGAGCCAGGCTGCCGCGAGGGCGGCCGGCAGGGTCATGGGTCGCATGACGTGCATCTTTCCTCCTGTGGTGCATCGGGGTTCGGGCAACCTGCCCAAAGCGGCGGGGCAGGGCAACCGCCCGCCGGAAGGCGGGGCGGGGCAATGGGTTGCGCGGGGGGTGGGAAGGCGGCGGGGCCGGGAGGGGGGGAGGGGCGGCGGAGTCGCAAGCGGCGGCGTGGGGCGCCTGGGCTATTGCGCCGCGCGGCTGCCCGCCCCGTCGGCGTTGTGGTCGAATTCCGGCACCAGCCGGCCGAGCTGCGCCAGCGCCGCCCGCGGCGCCCCGCCCCGCGCCGCGGTGGCGATCTCGTCGATGGCGCGGCCGACCAGGGCCGGGTCGGCGGTGCGCGGCGTGGCCACCAGCAGGCCGGGGAATTCCGTCGGGCGGGGCGGTTCCTGGCCGTGGAACAGCTCCTCATACAGTTTCTCGCCGGGGCGGAGGCCGGTGAAGCGGATCTCCACATCCTCCTCCGGCCGGAGGCCGGCGAGGCGGATCATGCGTCGCGCCAGGTCCACGATCTTCACCGGCTTGCCCATGTCGAGGACGAAGATGCCGCCCTCGCGCAGCTCCGGCGGCTGGTCGGCCCGGTCTTCCGCGCCGATGACGCTGGCCTGGAGGACGAGGCCCACCGCTTCCCGCACTGTCATGAAGTAGCGGCGCATATCGGGGTGGGTGACGGTCAGCGGCCCGCCGCGCTCGAGCTGGCGGCGGAACAGCGGCACCACGCTGCCGGTGGAGCCCAGCACATTGCCGAAGCGGACGGTGACGCAGCGCATGGCGCCGGAGGCGCCGGGGGGGTGATGGCCGGAGGCGCCGGGGGGGTGATGGCCGGAGGCGCCGGGGGGGTGATGGCCGGAGGCGCCGGGGGGGTGATGGCCGGAGGCGCCGGGGAGATGGTGGCCGGAGGCACCGGGGGGGTGATGGCCGGCGGGGCTGGGGGCACCCTGCGCGGCGGCGCCCTCGCCGGCGCGGGCGGCCATGTCCAGCGCCTGGCAGTACATCTCGGCAAGGCGCTTGCTGGCGCCCATCACGCTGGTCGGGTTCACCGCCTTGTCGGTGGAGATGAAGACCATGGCCCGGCAGCCCACCGCCCGCGCCGCATCGGCGACGATGCGGGTGCCGAGGGCGTTGGTCAGCAGCCCCTCCAGCGGGTCGTTCTCCACCATCGGCACATGCTTCAGCGCGGCGGCGTGGAAGACCAGCTCCGGGCGGATGTCCTCGAAGAGGCGGCGGATGCGGCCCTCGTCGCGGACATCGGCCAGCACGGCGCGGCGGGGCAGTTCCGGGTGGCGCTCCCGCAACTCCAGGTCGATTTCGTAGAGGACGTATTCGCCGTGATCCAGCAGGGTGAGCTGGGCGGGGCCGAGCGCCGCCACCTGCCGCGCCAGCTCGCCGCCGATGGTGCCGCCGGCGCCGGTGACGAGGACGCGGCGGCCCTGCACCAGCCGGGCCATGCCGTCGCGGTCCAGCGGCACTTGCGGGCGGTCCAGCAGATCCTCGATGGCGACGGGGCGGAGCTGGAGGCGGGGGCCGCCGGGCGGCGCCAGCCGGTCCGCGGCATGGGCGGCGGCGGGGTCGAGCGCGGTGACGGAGGGGGCGCGGCGGACCGGCACGCCATGGCGGTCGGCGGCGTCCAGCAGCGCCTCCAGCGCCGGCCCCTGGGCGTGCGGGGTGGCGAGGACGATGAGGGCGGGCAGCCGGCCCTCGGCGCGGAGGCGGTCGAGGATGGCGGCGGCATCCTCCGAGGTGCCGAGGATGGGGTGGCCCTGGATGCGCCGCCCGGCCTGGCGGGAGCGCATGGAGAGGATGCCGATGACGCGGTAGCTCGGCCGCCTTTCGCCGGCGAGGGCGCGGATGAAGAGGTCCGCCGCATCCCCGGCGCCGACCAGCAGCACGGGCTGGGCGCTGGCCTCGGCTTCGGCGGCGTGGCGGGTCTGCTGCAGCCGGCCGGCGATGCGCGGCAGGCCGAGCAGCATGCCGAGGACGAGGGCGTGCAGCGCGGGGAAGGCCGGGTTGGCCGGCCGCCAGGCGCCGAGCAGCAGCAGCCCGCCCCAGAACAGCAGGGCACCGAGCAGCGCGGCGCCGGCGATGCCCAGCAGGTCCCGCAGCCCGGCGAAGCGCCAGTATTGCTGCGGCAGCCGCACCGGCAGCCCGCCCAGCCCGAGCGCCAGGGCGGCGCCGGGGACGGCACCCGACCACCAGGCGGCCGGCGGCCAGTCGCCCGGCGTCGCCAGCAGCAGCGCCAGCGGCAGGGCCAGGCAGGCGAGCGCCGAATCGAGCAGCAGGTTGAGGAGGATGCGGTGCGGCGCGAGGCGGGCCATGCGGTTGCTATAGGCTGCTTCCTGCCCCGGCGCCACCGCCGGCTGGACGGCTGAAACGCGGGGAAATGCGTGGCTGGCCATGGCGCTCCCGGCCGTGGCTGAGAGGCGGTTCGAGGGTGGCGGCGGCCGCCTTCGCTGGCCGAAGCGGCAGGGGTATGGCGCGCGGCCTCGTTCGGCGCCTGGGCGGGCGGGCAGCGGCCGCTCCCGTCGGTCTTCAGCCCAGCAGGTCGCGGTACAGCGCCACCAGCCGCGCCGCCTCCGCCGCCCAGCCGAAGCGGCCGAGGGCGGCGGCGCGCCCGGCCTCGCCCAGCGCCTGGCGGCGGGCGGGGGAAGCGAGGCGGGCCACCGCCCCGGCGATGGCGGCGGCATTGCCGGTCGGCACCAGCTCGCCGCAGCCGGCCTCGCGCACCACCGTGGCGACCTCGGTGGCGAAATCCGGGGCGATGACGGGCAGGCCGGCCAGCATGGCGTCGAACAGCTTATGCGGCAGAGCGAGGGTGTGGTTCACCTCGCCCGGCTGGAACAGCACCAGGGCGATATCCGCCTCCGCCAGCCGGGCCAGGGCCTCCGCATGCGGCATCCAGGCAAGGGTCTCGATGCGGTCGGTCAGGCCGAGGCGGGCGGCCTCGGCGTGGAAATCGGCCTCGCTGCCATCGGTGAACCGGCCGATCAGGCGGAGCCTGGTGCCGGGCGGGCAGAGCGCCAGCGCCGCCAGCATCTGCGGCCAGCCGCGGCTGCGGCCGAGGGCGCCGGCATGCGCCAGCGTCACCGGCCCCGGGGCGTGGCGGCGGGGCGCGACCGGGCTGGGCAGGGCGTAATTCCGCACCGGCACGATACGGGCGCGACGGCCGAAATCCCCGGCGAGGCCGTCCTTCGCCACCACCACCGCATCGGCTAGCCGGCCGGCGATGCGGCAGGCCAGGCGGATCAGGCCACGCGCCAGGGGGCGCAGCGGCGCGGGCAGCTTGGCATTCAGCCGGGACGGGTAGTGCTCATGCACGTCGATCACGACGCGCGCGCCGGTGCGGCGGGCGGCGAGGAGGGCGGCGAACCAGGCATCCGGCTCGCTGGCATGGATCACGCGGGCGCCGCTGGCGGCGGCGCGGTGGGCGAGGGGAAGGATACCCAGCAGCCGGCCCCGCCAGCCGGAGGCGCGGCGATAGGTTTCCAGCATCACGCCGGAGACGGCGAGCGGCGCCGCGGCGCCGGGGGCACGATCAGTCTCCGACGCCGCGCCTACGGCGACGAGCGGCGCCGCGGCGCCGGGGGCATGATGGGTCTCCAACGCCATGCTGACGGCGACGAGCGGCGCCGCAGCGCCGGTGGCACGATGGGTCTCCAACGCCATGCTGACGGCGACGAGCGGCGCCGCAGCGCCGGTGGCACGATGGGTCTCCAACGCCATGCTGACGGCGACGAGCGGCGCTGCGGGGCCGGAGGCACGATGGGTCTCCGACGCCATGCTGATGGCGACGAGCGGCGCTGCGGGGCCGGAGGCACGATGGGTCTCCGACGCCTTGCCGGCAGCGGCGGACGGCGCCACAGCGCCGGGGGTAGGACGGGTCCCCGACACCCCGCCGGCAGCGGCGGGCGACGCCGCGGTCCCGGGGGTGCGATGGATCTCCAACGCCCCCCCGGCGGCGGCCGGCAATGCCGCGGCGCCGGGGGCGAGGTGGCGGATGCGCCAGCCGGCCTCGGCCAGGGCGGCGCCTTCCTTGCGGACGACGCGGATGTCGTCCGGGGGGTGGGCGGCGGAAAGCAGCAGGACATCCGGGGAGAGAGTGCCGCCTTCGGCGAGGCCCGGGCCCGGCGCACCAAGGCCCGCGGCGCCCGGGCCTCTGCGCTGCGCCGGAAGCGGCGGGCGGGGGAGGTGCCGCTCCAGCAGGGCGCGGAAGCGCCTGGTCCCGCGCGGTATCTCCGGTCCCGCCGGCGAGGTCGATGGCCGACCCAGCCATGGCGGGGCCGGGCCAGCCCCCGGCGCGGCCGGGCGAGGATCATCCAGCATCACAGCCACTCCCGCAGATGCGCGACCATCCGGGCGCCCGCCTGGCCGTCCCATAGCGGGATGGGCCGCGCCCTGGGCCATTCCCCCGCCAGCACCTGCCGCACCGCTGCCGGCAGGCCCGCCCGCGGCACCAGCCGGCTGCTGCCGAGCTCCAGCGTCACCGGCCGTTCGGTGCTGGGGCGCAGCGTCAGGCAGGGCAGGTCCAGCGCCGTCGCTTCCTCCTGCACCCCGCCGCTGTCCGTCGCCACCAGCAGGGCGCCGGCGAGCAGGGAGAGGAATTCCAGATAGGGCAGGGGCGGCAGCAGGGT
This sequence comes from Siccirubricoccus phaeus, assembly GCF_008360935.1. Taxonomy (GTDB): domain Bacteria; phylum Pseudomonadota; class Alphaproteobacteria; order Acetobacterales; family Acetobacteraceae; genus Siccirubricoccus; species Siccirubricoccus phaeus. The sequence goes on along the minus strand of NZ_SRXO01000015.1, from coordinate 35,847 downwards.
GATGCCGGGCGGCACCGCCAGCCCATGCGCCGTCAGCCGCGCCCGGCTGCGGGGATGCAGCGGCCAGGCCAGGGGCAGCAGCGCGGCCGCCTCCGCCAGCGCATCCAGCAGCGGGGCGAAGGCGGCGGGGTCGTCCACATTGCCGGCGCGGTGCAGGGTGACGACGCCATAGCCAAGCGGCACCAGCCCGGCCGGCAGAGGCAGGTCGCGCGCCCGGGTCAGGTTGCGCAGCAGCGTGTCCACCATGCTGTTGCCCACGGCGCGCACGCCCGCAGGGGCGTGGCCCTCGGCCAGCAGGCGGGCGGCGCTCGCCGCGTCCGGCGCCCAGTGCAGGGTGGCGATGGCGTCGATGGCGCGGCGGTTGATCTCCTCCGGCATGTCCCGCTCGCCATTGCGCAGCCCGGCTTCCAGATGCGCGACCGGCAGGCCGAGCTTGCGGGCGGCCAGGGTGGCGGCGAGGGCGCCATCCACATCGCCGGGCACCACCACCAGGGCGGGGCGGCGGGGGCGCCACGCAGCCTCGGCGGCGATCATGGTGCGGCCGGTCAGCGCCGCATGGCTGCCGCCGCCCACGCCGAGGGCGATCTCCGGCGGCGGCAGGCCGAGAGCGGCGAGATGGGCGCCGAACATGGCCTCGTCATGGTGCTGGCCGGTGTGCAGCAGCACCGGGCGCAGGGGCAGGCCGGCGCCGGCCAGGGCATGCCAAAGTGCGGCCAGCTTCGGCAGGTTGGGGCGGGCGGCGGCGACGAGATGCAGTTCGCTCATGGGGGCTTCGCCCCCAAACCCCTACCAGGGGCTCCGCCCCTGGACCCCGCCGGGGGGTGGACCACCCCCCGGACCCCGGTGGGAGTCTGCAGGTTGAACCGCAAACTCGGACCGGGGTCCGGGGCCAGGTCCTGGCCCCGGCGGGGGCTCGGGGGCAGCGCCCCCGACACCACCTGGCAGAACAGCTCCGCCAGCACCCGCCGGTCCCACCGCGCCTCAGCCTGCGCCCGCGCCGCGGCCCCCAGCGCCGCCCGCCGTGCCGGGTCCGCCGCCAGCCCTGCCAGCGCCGCGGCCAGCGCCGGGACATCCCCCGGCGGCACCGCCACGCCGCAGGCGCCGAGCGGATCCGCCTCCAGCAGCCGCGCCGCCCGGCCGCCGAGATTGGCTACCACCGGCAGCCCCGCCGCCAGGTAGTCCATCAGCTTGTTCGGCGAGGTCCATTCGGCGAAGGCCGGCACCGGCGCCAGGCACTGCACGCCGATCTGCGCCCCGGCCAGCAGCCCGGCCAGCCGCGTCTTCGGCATCGGGTCGAGGAAATCCACCCGCCGCAGCCCGAGCGTCGCCGCCCGGGCGCGCAGCCGGGGTTTTTCGGCACCCTCGCCCACCAGCAGCAGCCCCGGCCCGGCGCCTTGCCCCGTCCCCCGGGCCTCCAGCAGCCGGGCGGCGGCCAGCAATTGGTCCAGCCCGTTCGCCGCGCCATGCGTCCCGGCATAGACGGCCAGCACCTCCGCCTCCCCCACCCGATCCGGCCGCCAGGGCGTGGCGGCGGGGCCGAACAGCGCGGTGTCGCAGCCATTCGGCAGCACGCTCACCCGGCCGGGCGCGGCGCCATGGGCGATCGCCGTCTCCGCCATGCCTTCGCTCAGCGCCACCACGGCGGCGGCGCGGCGGCAGGCGGCATCGGCCAGCCTGTCCATGGCCCACCAGGCGGCGGGGCCGCCGCCCACCCCCATGGCGCGCGGCAGCTCCGGCCAGGGGTCGCGGATCTCGAAGACGAAGGGGGTGCCGCGCTGCGCCTGGGCGGCCAGCGCCGGCAGCGCCACGGTCAGCGGGGTGGAGGAGGCGATGACCAGGTCCCAGTCCTCCCGCAGCGCCAGCCCGGTGGCGGCGGCGGCAAAGCGCAGGAAGGCCGCGGTGCGCGCCGCGAAGCCCTGGGCATTGCCGCAGGGGATGGCGAATTCCACCACCCGCACCCGTCCCACCCGCCCCTCCCGCCGCCCGCCCTCGAAGGGGCCGGCAAGGCCGGTGGCGGCGCCGGCATATTGCCCGCAGGCGATCGTCACCTGGTGCCCCCGCGCCGCCAGCGCCGCCGCCATGGCGAGGCTCCGCGTGCCGGTGGCGCCCTCGGCGGTGGAGAAATGCTGGTGCAGGTAGAGCAGCCGCATTTCCGGCCCGCTCAGCCGCGCCAGAGGCCGCGCAGCACGCCGATCACCCGGTGCTGCTGCGCCGGCGTCAGCCCGCTGCCGGAGGGCAGGCAGAGCCCGGTGGCGAAGAGCCGCGCCGCGACCGCGCCGCCCACCCGCGGCGCGCCGCGGAACACCGGCTGCCGATGCAGCGGCTTCCACACCGGCCGCGCCTCGATCCCGGCGGCGGCCAGGGCGCGGCGGGCGGCCTCGCGGCCCGGGGCGCCGGATTTGGGGTCGAGCGTGATGGCGGTGAGCCAGCGGGTGCTGCGGCCCCAGCCGGGTTCCGGCATGAAGCCGAGGCCGGGCAGCCCGGCGAGGCCGGCCTGGTAGCGCTCGAAGATCGCCCGCCTTGCCGCGACCCGGGCGGGCAGGGCGGCGAGCTGGGCCAGGCCGACCGCCGCCAGGATGGAGGACAGGCCGTAGGAGAAGCCCGTCGTTGCATGCTGGTAGTGCGGCGCCGGCTCCTTCGCCTGGGCGGCGAGGTGGCGAGCGGCGTCGATCAGCGCCTTGTCCTCGCTGGCCAGGGCGCCGCCGCCGCCGGCGGTGACGATCTTGTTGCCGTTGAAGCTGAAGGCGGCGAGCCGGGCGCCGCGCCCGGCATGCTTCCCATGCTGGACGGCGCCGAGGGATTCCGCGCTGTCGCACAGCACCGGCACGCCCCAGCGGTCGCAAAGCGCGGTGATGGTGTCCAGCTCGCAGCTCTGGCCGAACAGATCCACCGGCACCACCGCGCGGGGCAGGGCGCGGCGGCGGGCGGCGCGGGCCAGCTCCCGCTCCAGCAGGTCGGGGTCCAGCGTCCAGCTTCCGGGGGTGACGTCGAGGAAGCGCGGGGTGGCGCCCATCTGCACCGCCGGGGCGATGGTGGCGATGTAGGTGAGGGAGGCGGTCCAGACCTCCTCCCCCCGTTCCAGTCCCAGCACCCGGTAGCCGAGATGCAGCGCCGCCGTGCCGGAGGCGAGGGGCGCGACGAAGGGGAAGCCGGTGACGGTGCCGATGGCCTCGGCGAAGGCTTCCGGCACCGGGCCGGCGGGGGCGACCCAGCCGCTGTCCAGCGTCGCGCCGAGGGCGGCGAGTTCCCCGCCCGTCAGATGCGGGGGCGAAAGGAGGATCCGCTCCGTGCCATGGAGGCTGGCGGCGGGCGGTGATTCGGCCCGCGCCGGGCGGGGAAAGGCGAGCAGAGGCGTCATCGCAGCCGAAACGGGTGACATCCTGGCTCACCGCCGCTTGGTCCGTGGCGCAACTATATTGAATGCGAATCGTGATGCAAGCTTCCGGCGAGTTCTCCCGGCTGGATTCAACTGAGAAGCGTTAATTGCGCGTAAAAACGTTACTCAGGCGTCGTTTTCCTGTGCAGATTCGGGGCGAGGTCCGGGGAGAAGCCTTCCCCCCGGCGGAGGGGCAGCGCCCCCGATCTTGTCGGGCCGCCGCGCCCTGGCCCGAATCGCCGCTCAGGCCGTGCCGACCGCCCCGCCTTCCGCCCGCCGGGACTGCCAAAGGGCGACGAAGTCGATCGGCGCCAGCATCACCGGCGGGAAGCCGCCGTCGCGGGTGATGTCCGCCAGGATGTTGCGGGCGAAGGGGAAGAGCAGCCGGGGGCATTCCACCAACAGCACCGGCTCCAGCACCTGCTGGTCCACGGTGACGGTGAAGATGCCGCAATAGGTCAGCTCCGCGATGAAGCAGGTCTGGTTCTCCGCCTGGGCGTCGGCGCGGATCTGCAGGGAGACCTCGTAGACATTGCCGCCCTCCTGGATCGGCCGGGCCTGGACGTCGAGCTGCAGATCGACCCGCGGCTGCTCCCGGAGGGTGGAGAAGATCTGCGGCGCGCCCGGGACCTCGAAGGAGAGGTCCTTGGTATATTGCAGGTTGAGCACCAGCGGGCCCTGGGGGGCGGGCTGGCCGTTCATCGGGGGCAGGTCTGACATGGCGGGCCTTTCTTGCCGGGCCGGGGAAGGGAGGTGAGGGGTGATAGCCCCGCGGCGGGTGGGCGTGCATCCCCGCGGGTGGAAAGCGGCGAATCAGGGGATGAAGCGGGGGCCTTGCGGGGCGGCAGGCAGCAACCCGCCAGGCGGCACCCCCGGCCCCGGCCCTCGCCCGCAAGGCGGGGGAGAGGCGGTCAGGGCTTCAGGGCGGTGTGATGGGACAGGCGCCAGATGATCTTCTCCGGCGCCGGGGCGGTGGGGTCGCAGCGGAGGATCTGGCCATTCACCACCCGTTCGCCGGTCATCGCCAGGATGAAGCCCCAATGCGAGACCACGAGCGTGTCCTGCCAATCCGCCAGCGCCGCCATCTCCGCCCGGAACAGCCGGGCGCGGGCCTCGATCTGCTCGTCCGGCTCCTCCACCATCGGCCACCACACCTCGTCCAGCTGCGCCAGGTCGAGTTCCGGGAAGGCGAGGGCGAGCTGGGTGCGGGGGGAGCCGATGTCGCAGGAGAAGGCGTAGCGTTCCCGCACCGTCGGCGTGACATGGATGGGAATGCCGAGGCGCCGCGCGATGGGCGTCGCGGTCTGGATGGCGCGGGTGTAGGGGGAGGCGATGATGCGCCTTATGCCCTCATTCGCCAGCGCCTCCGCCGCTTCCTCCGCCTGGGCCATGCCGAGCGGGGTGAGCTTCGGGTCGGGGATGCCGGGGTCGCGCCTGGTCGCGGTGAAGTGCAGGTTGAACTCGCTCTGCCCGTGACGCAGCAGGATCATCGCCGCCCGGCCCCCTCTCTGGGTTCCTGGCCGCGATACAGGCGCGGGGCGGCGGCCGCAAGCCCGGGCAACGGGGGCGGCCGGGCGGGGGCACGGCGCGTATGGGGCGGTCCGCGCGTTCAGGCCCGGACGATGCAGCCCGAGGGGGGGCGGCCGCGCCTCTCGCCCCCCTCCCCGGGGCATGCTGCGGCGCGGCGGTTGCGGCGGCCCTGCGCGGCCCCTAGATAGGTGAAAAGGAGTCCATCATGGGCGGCGGCTTCCCGATCGAACTGATTCTCTTCGCCATGATCGCGGCCTTTCTGGTGCTGCGGCTGCGCAGCGTGCTCGGCCGCCGTACGGGGTTCGAGCGGCCGCCGGCACCCGAGGCGCGGAACGGGAATTACGACCCGCGCGGCGGCCGCGTGCTGGAAGGCGAGGCGCAGGAGGTGCGCCCGGCCGCGCCGCAAGGCGAGGCGGCGAAGCGCGTGGTGCCGGACCCGCGTACCCCGCCGGGCCAGGCCCTGGCGCGCATCGCCGCCGCCGACCGCAACTTCCAGCCGGAGCGCTTCCTGGACGGGGCCGAGAGCGCCTTCCGCATGGTCATCCAGGCCTTCGCCACCGGCGACCGGCAGACGCTGCGCGCCCTGCTTTCCGACGAGACCTATGGCGGCTTCGAGCAGGCGATCACCACGCGGGAGCAGGCGGGCGAGCAGCAGCGGACCGAGCTGCGCGCGGTGCACGAACTGGCCATCGAGGAGGCGGACCTGCGTGGTAGCGTCGCCGATGTCACCGTCCGCTTCGTGACCGACCAGATCAACATGACGGTCGGGCGCGGGGGCGAGGTGGTGGCGGGCAGCGATGCCATTACCGAGCTGACCGATCTGTGGACCTTCCAGCGCGACCTGACCTCCGCCGACCCGACCTGGAAGCTGGTCGCGACGCGCAGCCTGTAGCGTCCCGGGAGGTCGCTGCGCGGCGTCGTGGGAGGGCCGGCTTGGCGGCCTGGGACGGCGTTGGGCGCCTGCCCGGAGGGGATGGGTCGGCTGCCGGCGACGCAGCGGCGCGTTTGCGCGCGGGCGCCGGGCCTGCTCCCCATGTCCCTGCTCCCCATGTCCCTGCTCCCTATGCCGGCGGGCGGTGCTTGCCTGGAGCGGCCGGGCCGGCGCCCGGTGAAGCCGCCGCGCAGGCCTCTGGCGGCCCTGGACGGGCGCTGGCCTCGCCGCACCGCGCATCGCCCGGCGGGGCAAGGCCGCGCCCGGCGCGCGGGCGGCGCTGGCCGGGCCGGGGCCTCCTGGCGGCGCGGGGCGTGGCGGCCCTGGCGCTGCTGCTGGCGCTGGCCGCCGCCGGGCGGGCGCAGGAAGGACCGCGGGCGGTGGGCTTCGCCGCCCTGCCGGGCTGGCCGGGCGAGTCCCCGCTGGCCGCCCTGCCGCCCTGGCTGGCCACCTGCCGGGCGCTGGCGGGCTGGGCCGCGGAGCGGCCGCTGGGCGGCGCCGGCAGGCTGGGCGAATTGGGCGGGGCCGCCGCCCTCTCCGCCGAGGCCTGCCGCGAGGCCGGTGCCTTCGCCGCCACGCCGCCGCCCGCCTCCGCCGGGCCGCGGCGCCGCCGCCTGACCGCCGCCGCGGCGCAGCGCGCGGCGCGGGCAGCGGCGCTGCGCCGGCTGATCGAGCGGCACTACCAGCCCTTCGCCATGGGGCGCGGCCTGCTGACCGGCTATTACGAGCCCGAATTGCGCGGCGCCGAATACCCGACCGGGGAATACCAGGTGCCGCTGCTGGGCCTGCCGGCGCCGCGGCCCGCGCTGCCGGATCGCGGCGCGATCGAGGAGGGGGCGCTTGCCGGGGAAAGGCTGGAGATCGTCTTCGTGGACGATCCGGTGGATGCCTTCTTCCTGCAGATCCAGGGCTCCGGCCGGGTGAAGCTGCATGACGGGCAGGTGCTGCGGCTGGGCTATGCCGGGCAGAACGGCCACCCCTACCGGTCGGTCGGCCGCTTCCTGATCGAGCGCGGGGAGGTGCCGAAGGAGCAGATGTCCATGCAGGCGATCCGCGCCTGGCTGGCATCGGCCTCGCCCGGGGCGGCGGGGGCGCTGCTGCGGCAGAACCCGGCCTATGTCTTCTTCCGCCGGGTGGAGGGGCTGCGGCCGGAGGAAGGGCCGCTGGGGGCGCTGGGCGTGCCGCTGACGCCGGGCCGGTCCCTGGCGGTGGACCCGGCCTTCATCCCCTTCGGCGCGCTGGTTTACGTGGTGACGAAGGACCCGGTGGACGGCCGGCCGATCCGTCGCCTGGTGCATGCGCAGGATACCGGCGGCGCGATCCGCGGGCCGGCGCGCGGCGATCTGTTCTGGGGCTGGGGGAAGCCGGCGATGGAACGGGCCGGGCTGATGAAGGAGGAGGCGGAGGTCTTCGTGCTGGTGCCGCGGGCGAAGGCGGCGCTGCAGGCGGCGACGCGCGCGGCGGGGGCGGCCGCCTCCCCGCCGGCGGCCGCCGGGAGCGCCGGCCACCGCCGTTCCGGACCGCGCTGAGGGCTGCCCGGGTGAGAGTTGCCCGGGTGAGAGTTGCCCGGGTGAGAGTTGCCTGTGTGAGAGTTGCCTGTGTGAGGGTTGCCGGGCGAGCCCCCTGGGCAGGGGCCTCGCCACCTGCCCCCCTCGATGGCGGATGGCGGTTCCCGCCGCCCGGCCCGCCCGGCGCGCGCCGGAGTCACGCCGCCTTGCTGCCGCTCCTGGCCGCGTCGCGCTCCAGGCTGCCGCGGTACAGCGCGGCGATCAGGTCGGATTGCGCGATGATGCCGGCAAGCCGCCGCTCCTGGTCGATGACCGGCACGTGCCGGACCCCCGCATCGGCCATCAGCGGCACCAGCTCGGCGACATGCGTGCCCTCCGCGACCGTGCGGATGCCGCGCGGCATGATCTGGCCGACCACCTCCGGCCGGTCGGCATGCATCGTCGTCACCCGGCGGATCAGGCGCTGGAACCGCGCCCCCAGCCCGTCGAAGCTGTCCAGCTCCGGGCTCCTCATGAAGTCCACATCCGAGACCAGGCCGATCACCCGCCGCGCCGGGTCGATCACCGGCAGGGCCCGGATGTCGTGCCGGCGCAGCAGCCGCCAGGCCTCCGCCAGCGGCGTGCCGAATTGCACGGCGACCACGTCGCGCGACATGATCTCGGCGCAGGTGATCTCCCCGAAGCGGCGCCGATAGGCATGCATCTCGGCCTGCTGCAGCAGGCTGTCCAGATCGTCGCGGCTGACGTCCAGGACCTGGTCGTATTGCCGCAGGATGGCGTCGACATCCTCCGCGCTGACGCCGAGCCGCTGCGTCGGGGTCCGGTCGGCGGTGTGATGCGGATTGGCCCGGGGCGCCGGCCGGGGATGCGGGTAGGGGCGGCGCGTCGCCATGTGGAAGCCGATCGCGGCGAGCAGGAGCATCGCCGAGTTCAGCGCCACCGGCGAGAGCGCGAATTGATACCCGGCCCCGGTCACCGCCGGCCCGCCGAGCACGGCGGTGAGGGCGATGGCGCCGCCGGGCGGGTGCAGGCAGCGCAGGGCGAACATCGCCCCGATCGCCAGGGCAGCGGCCAGGGGCGCCGCCAGCAGCGGGTCCGGGACCCATTGCGCGCAGGTGATGCCGACCAGGGCGGAGACGGTGTTGCCGCCGAGGATCGGCCAGGGCTGCGCCAGCGGGCTGGCCGGCACGGCGAAGAGCAGGACGGCCGAGGCCCCGAGCGGCGCGATCAGCAGCGGCAGGCCGGCGCCGAGGCCGGCGAGGCGGGTGCAGGCCAGCCCGGTGAGCAGCAGGCCGAGCAGGGCGCCGGCGCAGCCGCGCAGCCGCTCCGCCGTGCTGGCGGTCATCGGGGCCGGCAGGAAGCCCCGCAGCCAGTCGCGGATCATTCCCCGGTAAGGCCCGGCGCATCCGGCGGCACGCCGGCGGCGGCGCCCAGGGGAGCGTCCGGGGGAGCGTCCGGGGGAGCGTCCGGTGGGGCGTCCGGTGGAGCATCCGGCGGGGCGAGGCCGAGCCGCGCCGCCATGGCTTCCCGGTTCGGGGTATGCAGCAGGTCGGCCAGGGTCCGGCGGTCCAGCACGGCGAGGAAGGCGCCCAGCGCCTCCCCCAGCAGGGATTGCAGCCGGCAGACATTGACCAGCGCGCAGCCGCTGCCCCCGGCCGGCGCCTGGAAGCAGGCGACCAGGGCCATGTCCTCCTCGGTGAAGCGCACCACCTCGCCGACGCTGATCTCCTCCGGCGGGCGGGCCAGCCGCAGCCCGCCCCCCTTGCCGCGTGTCGTCTCCAGGAAGCCGCCCCGGCCGAGATTGTGCACCACCTTCACCAGGTGGTTCTCCGAGATGCGGTGCGCCTCGGCGATCTCCCGGATGGAGACGCGCCGGCCTGGCCGCAGCCCGAGATAGATCAGCGCGCGCAGGGCGTAGTCGGTGTGGAGGGTGAGCCGCATGGGGAAGGTGTAGCGCCTTTACATCTTTTGGCCAGGGCTTCATAAGGTGTGCGCTTCATGCACCTTTGAAGGCCGCCATGCCCCGACAGCTCAGCGATCAGACCATCTCCATGGTGAAGGCGACGGTTCCGGCCCTGGAGGCCCATGGCCTCGCCATCACCCGCCGCATGTATGCGCGGATGTTCCAGAACCCGGACATCCGGGACCTGTTCAACCAGTCGCACCATGGCGAGACCGGCGCCCAGCCCAAGGCGCTGGCCATGGCGGTGCTGGCCTATGCGCGGAACATCGACAATCTCGGCGTGCTGACCGCCGCGGTGGAGCGGATCGCCCAGAAGCATGTCGGGCTGAACATCCTGCCGGAGCACTACCCGCATGTGGCGGAGGCGCTGCTCGGCGCCATCCGGGACGTGCTGGGGGAGGCGGCGACGCCGGCGATCCTGGCGGCCTGGGGGGAGGCCTACTGGTTCCTGGCCGATGTGCTGATCGGCCGCGAGCAGCAGATTTACAAGGAACAGGCCGGCGCGCCCGGCGGCTGGACTGGCTGGCGCGACTTCGTCGTGGCGGAGAAGCGGCAGGAAAGCGAGATCATCGCCTCCTTCCGCCTCGCCCCCGCCGATGGCGGCGCGGTGCTGCGGCACAAGCCCGGCCAGTACCTGACCTTCTGGCTGGAGATCCCGGGCCAGGCGCCGCTGAAGCGGAATTACAGCATTTCCTCCGCCCCCGATGACGCGGAATACCGGATCACGGTGAAGCGGGAGCCGCGGGGCGTCGCCTCCAACTGGCTGCATGACGAGGTGCAGCCGGGCGCGCGGCTGAAGGTGGGCGCCCCGGCCGGCGAGTTCTTCCTGCCGACGCGGCCGGAGCGGCCGGTCGTGCTGCTCAGCGGCGGCGTCGGGCAGACCCCGCTGCTGAGCATGCTGGCGGCGGTGGCGGCGGTGCGGCCGGAGGTGGCGGTGCAGTTCGTCCATGGCACGCTGTCCGGCGCGACCCATGCGCTGGGCGGGGAGGCGCGGGCGCTGGCGGCTGCCTCCGGCGGCAGGATCGGTGTCACGACCTTCTATGACTGCCCGCGCCCCGAGGACCGGCAGGGGCGGGATTATGATGTCGAGGGGCGGATCAGCCTGGACTGGCTGCGCGCCCATACGCCGGTGGCCGAAGCGGATTTCTATTTGTGCGGGCCGCGGGAATTCCTGCGCGTCTTCGTGAATGGGCTGGTCCGGCTGGGCGTGCCGGCGGCGCGGATCCACTACGAGTTCTTCGGCCCGGCGGACGAGCTGCTGGCGGCCTGAGGCGCCGGGCGCAGGGGGCGCGCTTCGCCGGACGGCATGCGGCACCGGCGAAGCGTGTCCCTGCGGCCGACCTTATCACGGGAATGGTCTCGCATGGGGAGGGGCACTACCGGAAGGCTGGGCGGCCGGCCTCGCCAGAGGCCGTTTGCGCCCATGCTCGCCGTCCATAGGCCGCGGTCGGTCCCGAAAACGGACTTGGCATGCCCCCGTTCCGGGCTGACCGGAGGATCCGGTATTCACTCCGTCTTCGCCCTCAACGTTCTGTCGACCGGGCAATCGCGGCATGTATCCGCGTCGCAAAGCCGGCAGACAGAATACGCATCATCGTCATTGCGGATCAGGCCGGCGAGCAGCTTGTCGGTGAGCAATCCAAGGGTTTGACGCTCGTCCTCGTCCAGGATGCTCAGCGCGCGCGCCATGCGGCGTTGACGTGCGCCGAGGATCGCGTCGCACCTTCGATCCCCGGCCTCGGTCAGATGCAGCGCGACCGCACGGCGGTCGGTAGGGCTGGGATGACGAACCACCAGAGCGTCCTCGACGAGACGGTCGATGAGGCGCACCGCGCCGGGATGTGAGAGCCGGAGAGCCCGTCGAAGTCGCTCGATCGTCATGCCCGGCTCGTGGCGAAGGAGCGCAATCGCGGCCGCGGCCGGGCCCGGCTCGGGCGCCTGGTCCTGGGCCTCCTGCAGCAGCGCATCCGAGAGCGCCAGCGCCAGGGCTCCGACCGTGTTCTCGATTCTGTCATCACTCATGGGCGCAAAAATATATGCGCGAAGCATAGACATCAAGGCGGCGCCCATATATATGCTTCGCGCATACAAAAAGCGGAGACACCATGCTGCATGATCTCGGAATTGCATCGGACCGGGCGATCGCCCGGATCGATCGCCTCGTTCCTGCCGAGCGCATCACGGCCATCGGGCGTGCGATCGCTCTCGCCGGTATCGTCCTGCCCCTCTTCCTGATCGGCATCCTCAAATTCACTCCCATCGAGGTCGAGGTCCTGAAGCCCCTCATCGGCGGCACGCCGTGGCTTTCCTGGCTCTATCCCGTCTTCGGCGAAGCCGGGGCCGCGGCCCTGCTCGGCGTGGTCGAGGTGTTCACCGCGGCGCTCCTCGTCGCCTCGCCCTGGTCTGCGCGCGCCGGCGTTCTCGGTGGTGCGCTCGGCGCCGCGACCTTCACCGTGACGGCTTCCACGATGCTCGCCCTGCCGATCTGGGAGGCGGGCTCGGGCGGCTTCCCCTTCCTCGATGCGACCGGCAGCTTCCTGATCAAGGACATTGCCATGCTGGGCGTGAGCGTCGTCGTACTAGGCGGCGGCCTCGTGCGGCTGCGGACCGGTTGAGGCAGCTTCTTCGGCAGGGTCGGGGTCGTGCCGCGCGCCCGTTTCCCGGCCGGCGTCGCCGAGGACCTCGCTTCCATCATGGGGTTGCGTTGGCGACGGACCCTGCCTCCTGGCCTCGACGGGGTGGGGATGGGGATCCTTGGCAGGGGCCCCACCGAGTTCACCGAGCCGCTTCGCAGGCGCAAGAGGCGGCAGGCTGGAGCATCGTCATCGCGCGCCGAGATGCGGTGTGAAACGTGCCAGCACAGCGCGTGTCCGACCGCTGCGTCCGCTCCGGCAGACGGTGCAACCGGAAGCGGACCTTCCGGAATCGGCCGGAACACGCCGGTTCCGCTAAGCTCCCGCCGGGGTCCGGGGAGGGGATTCCCCCGCGAGGAGCGAGGGCAGAGCCAAACGGGCCCGGGGACCTAACTCCGCCTACGCCCACCCCACCCCATGCGCAGCCACCGCTTTCCCCGCCGTCTCCCCCGCCCTATCTTCCGTTCCATGTCCCAAACCCGGCCGCGCGTCGCCCTCTTCGTCACCTGTCTCGTCGATCTCTACCGGCCGAATGTCGGGTTTTCCGCCATCGCCCTGCTGGAGGAAGCGGGCTGCGAGGTCGTCGTCCCGCCGGCCCAGACCTGCTGCGGCCAGCCCGCCTACAACACCGGGGACCGCGCCACGGCGAAGGACCTTGCCCGCGCCGTCATCGATGCCTTCCTGCCCTATGACTACACCGTGGTCCCCTCCGGCTCCTGCGGCGGCCAGATCGGCCACCACTATCCCGGCCTCTTCGCCGAGGACCCGGAATATCGCGGCAAGGCGGAGCGGCTGGCCGCGAAGACGCATGAGCTGGTCAGCTTCCTTGCCGATATCCGCGGCCTGAAAACCCCCCGCGCCCGCTATGAGGGCGTCGTGACCTATCACGACAGCTGCTCCGGCCTGCGCGAGCTCGGCATCAAGGCGCAGCCGCGCGCCCTCCTCGCCGCCATGCCGGGCGTGACGCTGAAGGAGATGGCGGATGCCGAGATCTGCTGCGGCTTCGGCGGCACCTTCTGCGTCAAGTATCCGGACATCTCGACGCGCATGGTGGCGGACAAGGCGAAATCCATCGCCGCGACGGGGGCGGAGACGCTGCTCGCCGGCGATCTGGGCTGCCTGCTGAACATGGCCGGCCGCCTGAAGCGGGAAGGCCTGCCGGTGAAGGTCCGGCATGTGGCGGAGGTGCTGGCCGGCCGGACCGAAGCCGCCCCGCCGATCGGAGAGGCATGATGAGCGCTGCGTTGCAGATCCCCGAGGCCGATGCCCTGTTCCAGGCGGTGACCGCCGAGGGCTATGCGCTGCTGCGCGGTGGCCCGCTCGCCGCCCGCCTCGGCCTCTCCGGCCCCGAGCTGGACGCCTTCGCCGGCAGCTGGGCGCGGCTGGAGACCGACCGCTTCATGGCCGATGGCGGCCTCTACCGCCGCCGCCGCCATGCCAATTTCACCGCGGCATGGGGCCAGCCCGGCCACCGGCGGAACCCGCACCGGCCGCATTTCCAGGCGGTGGTGCACAACAGCCTGAATGGCGGGGTGGAGCGCTGGTTCGCCCCGGTGGAGGACGCGGTCGCCGCCGGCGCGCCGCTGCAGGCGATGCTCGACCTCGGCCGCAGCGTCGCGGATGCCGGCAGCCCGGGCCATGACTGGTTCGTCGAGATGCACCAATTCCGCATCGAGGCCGCGGCGCATATGCCCGGCTACCCGACGCCGGAGGGGGTGCACCATGACGGGGTGGACTACGTCCTCATCAGCATGATCGCCCGCACCAACCTGGCGGGCGGGGAGACGCTGATCACCGATGACGACCAGCGGGAGCTGGCGCGCTTCACCCTGCTGGACCGGCTGGACACCGCCTTCGTGGACGATGTGCGGGTGATGCATGGCGTCACCCCGGTGGAGCCGGCCGACCCGGCCCTGCCCTCCTGCCGGGATGTGCTGGTCCTGACCTGGAAGCGCATTTGATACACGCTGTCACGGAAATTTGGACGGAATATTCTCGACCCGGCCTCGGTCCTCATCTAGAAAGCATCCTCTGCCTCGCATATTGAGACGGGCGAGGCGCTGCGAATTGGGGATGCCCGGATGCCGCGTTTCATCGCCTGCCTTCTCGCCCTGCTGCTGGCGGCCGCCCCGGGCCAGGCGGCCCCGCTGAGCGCCACCGAGATCCTCACCCAGTTCAACGCCGTGGTCGCCGGCACCTTCACCAGCCATCACGACGTGGAGGGCAGGCTGGTGGCCGGCACCATCCATGGCGGCGGCAGCACGCTCTACATCAAGCCGAATGCGGCCTCCGGCGCTTCGCCCTTCGCCGCGGTGAACGTCGTCAACATCACCGGCAGCGGGCGCATCAACGTCAATAACGGCGGCAACGTGAATTTCGCCGGCGGCCTTCCCGCCGATGCCGGCAGCCGCTTCAACCTGAATGGCGGCCACTTCGTCAGCCAGTCGCCCGGCTTCACCATCAGCGACTTCACCGCCCCGCTGGACGCGCTGCAGGCCCAGCTCTCCGGGATGACGGCGACCAGCGCCATCACCGGCACCGACCCCAACCTGATGAAGCTCACCGTGGTGCCGGGGTCCGACGGCATCGCGGTGTTCACCATCGCCGCCACCGACCTGGCGCGGCTGAACAATATCAGCTTCGTGGGCGAGACCGCGGCCGACACCATCATCATCAACGTGACGGGCGGCAGCTACACCCAGCCGGGCGGGCAGAATTTCAACGGCAGCGAATGGCTGAACCGGCACGTCATCTGGAATTTCGCGGATGCCACCTCGCTGAGCCTGAAATTCTGGCATGGCGCGATCCTGGCCGGGAAGGCGGCCGTCACCAACAGCTCGCCGCTGGAGGGCTTCCTCTACGCGAACAGCTTCAGCGGCGGCGGGGAGCTGCATGACTTCCCCTTCGCCGGGACGCTGGTCTCCGCCCCGCCGCCGGGCGCGGTGCCGGAGCCGGGCAGCGCGCTGATCCTCGCCCTCGGCCTGATGGGGCTGGCCGCCACGCTCCGGCGGCGCGCCCGGCAGCCGGCCGCCGCGCTGGCCTGAGGCCGCCGGGGCGCCCCCGCCGCGCGGCCAGGGCGCTGCTGCGACGACGGCCGCCGGACCCGCGGCCTGATAACCGGCGCCCGGAAGGGCAGGGGGCAGGCGGCGTCTGCCGGGCGCAAGGTCCGAGAGCGGCCCTGCCATGGGCCGCAGGTCCAATATCCGGTCCCGGTATCCGCGGCCGGGTCGCCGGCGGCGCGGTGGCCATGCCTCGGCGCCCGACGCATTTGGCGGTGCGGCCGCCGATGGGGGGACGCCCGGGCGTTCCCGCCCCGGCCCGATCCGCTTTAGGCTGGAGGCGAAGGAGACCCCCCGCCCATGCCCATCCCGCATCTGCCCCCGGAGACCTGGCGCTGGGACGCCGTGGACCTCGCCCGCGCCATCCGCACCGGCGCGGTCTCGGCGAAGGAGGCGGTGCAGGCGGCGCTGGACCGGCTGGAGGCGGCGAACCCCGCCATCAACGCCGTCGCCCAGCCGCTGCACGAGGCGGCCCTGGCCGCGGCGGAGGCCGCCGATGCGCGCCGCGCCCGGGGCGAGGCGCTGCCGCCCCTGCATGGCGTGCCGGTGACCACCAAGATCAATGTGGACCAGGAAGGCCTGCCCACCACCAATGGCTGCGCCCCGCTGAAGGACCTCATCGCGCCGGCGGACAGCGCGGTGGTGGCCAATCTGAAGCGGGCCGGCGCCGTCATCATCGGCCGCACCAACACCCCGGCCCTCTCCATGCGCTGGTTCACCGAGAACGCCCTGCATGGCAGGACGCTCAACCCCTGGAACGCGGGGCATACGCCGGGCGGCTCCTCCGGCGGCGCGGCGGCGGCGGTGGCGACGGGGATCGGCGCCATTGCCCATGGCAACGACCTCGGCGGCTCCATCCGCTACCCGGCCTATGCCTGCGGCGTGGCCGGCCTCCGCCCGAGCTTCGGCCGGGTGCCGGCCTTCAACCCGACCATGGCGGCGGAGCGGCCGCTTTCCGGCCAGCTCATGTCCACCCAGGGGCCGCTGGCGCGGCGGGTGCGGGATCTGCGCCTGGCGCTCTCGGTGATGGCGGCGGGCGATGCGCGCGACCCGTGGTGGATGCCGGCGCCGCTGGAGCACCCGCCGGCGCCGCGGCCGATCCGCGTCGCGCTCTGCGCCGATCCCGCGGGGAATGGGGTGCACCGGGAGGTGGCGGCGGCGGTGGCGCGCGCCGGGCGCATCCTGGAGGCCGCGGGCTATGCGGTGGAGGAGAAGGCGCCGCCGGAATTCGCCGAGACGGCGCGGGACTGGGACGCCTTCGCCCATGGCGAGGCCGGGGTGTTCATGGGCGAGGCCTTCGCGAAGCTGGCCGATGAAGGGGCGCAGGCGACCTATCGCTTCATGCTGACGCACACGCCGGATCTCGACATGGCGGGGTATATGAGGCTGGCCGCGCGGCGGACGGCACGGCAGCGGCAATGGGCGCTGTTCCAGCAGGACTATCCGCTGGTGCTCTGCCCGGTCTCGGCCGAGCCGCCCTTTCCGCAAGGGCTGGATGTGGCGGGGCAGCAGGGCTTCGACGCGGTGTACCGGGCGCAGCAGCCGCTGCTGGCGACGCCGCTGCTCGGCGTGCCGAGCGTGGCGGTGCCAACCGGGCTGACGGCGGCGGGGCTGCCGATGGGGGTGCAGATCATCGCGCCGAGATGGCGGGAGGATCTGGCGCTGGAGGCGGCGGAGGTGGTGGAGGGCGCCTGCCCGATGCCGACGCCGATCGAGGTGCGAGGCTAACTCCCGCCGGTCCAGCCCGTCGGGTTCCGAACTCACACCGGGGTCCGGCGGGGGCAGAGCCTCATATGCGCGAATGATGGGAGCTTCGCCCCCATGCCCCCGCCAGGGGCTCCGCCCCTGCACCCCGCCGGGGGGTGGACCACCCCCCGGACCCCGGTGGGAGTCCGCGGGTTAGAGCGTGATCGGTTGAGGTCGAATCGACCGAAACCGTGAAGCACGCGACCGAACAATGAGCTGGAGCGGGGCGGGTGAGCGCAGCTCAACCGATCCCGCTCTAGAGCAGATCGCCGGAGGGCGGCATCGCCCGGAGGCGTGAAGCTGCTCTACAATCCATAAGCTAGAGCGGTTTCGCGCTGCACAGTCAGCGTGAAACCGCTCTAGCGGAACACCGGCGGCGCGTCATCCTCCGGCAGGTCCGGCAGCGGCACCTCGATGCGCACCGTGCTCGGATCCACGCCCGAGCCCTTGTCGATCCAGTAGGTCACGCTCTCCGGCCAGATGATGGTGATGGCCACCAGCACCAATTGCAGCCCCACCCAGGGGATGGCGCCCCAGTAGATGTCGCTGGTCCGGACCTCCTTCGGCGCGATGCCACGCAGGTAGAACAGCGCGAAGCCGAAGGGCGGATGCATGAAGCTGGTCTGCATGTTCACGCAGATCAGCACCCCGAACCACACCAGGTCGATCCCGAGCTTCGCCGCCACCGGCGCCAGCAGCGGGATGACGATGAAGGCGATCTCGAAGAAATCGAGGAAGAAGGCCAGGAAGAAGATGAAGATCTGGCTGAAGATGAGGAAGCCCGTGGCGCCGCCCGGCAGGTGGGACAGCAGGTGCTCGATCCAGAGCGAGCCATCGACGCCCTGGAACACCAGGCTGAACACCGTGGCGCCGATCAGGATGAAGATCACCATGGCGGTGATGCGCATGGTGTTCTGCGTCGCCTGCCACAGCAGGTTCCAGGAGAAGCGGCGGTTGATGACCGCCAGCGCCACGGCGCCGACCGTGCCCATGGCGCCTGCCTCGGTCGGCGTGGCGAGGCCGAGGAAGATGGTGCCGAGCACCATGAAGATGAGGACGATGGAGGGCACCATGCCCTTCAGCACCCGCCACCAAAGCGCCCAGCCGCGCTGGGTCAGCGCCTCATCCGGCAAGGGCGGCACGCGGTGGGGGGAGATGATGCTGACGACGACGATATAGGCGATGAAGAGCAGCACCTGCAGGATGGAAGGGCCGATCGCGCCGGCATACATGTCCCCGACGCTCTTCCCGAGCTGGTCGCCCAGCACGATCAGCACCAGGGAGGGCGGGATGACCTGGGTGATGGTGCCGGAGGCCGCGATGACGCCGGTCGCGAGGCGCATGTCGTAGCCGTAGCGCATCATGATCGGCAGGCTGATCATGCCCATGGCGATGACGGAGGCGGCGACGGTGCCGGTGATGGCGCCGAGGATGGCGCCGACGATGATGACGGCATAGGCGAGGCCGCCCGGGATCTTGCCGAAGAGCTGGCCGGTGCCTTCCAGCAGATCCTCCGCCAGGCCGCAGCGTTCCAGGATGGCGCCCATCAGGGTGAAGAAGGGGATCGCCAGCAGCAGGTCGTTGGCCAGGATGCCGAAGACCCGCAGCGGCAGGTTGCCCAGATATTGCGGCCCGAAGAAGCCGAGCTCGATGGAGAGGAAGCCGAAGAACAGGCCGACCGCGGAGAGCGAGAAGGCGACCGGGAAGCCGATCAGCAGGAACACCACCAGCCCGCCGAACATCAGCGGCGGCATGATCTCGAGCGACATGGGGAAGGTGCCCTTCGCGGCCGGGGGTTACTGTTCGGGGCGGTGGTACTCGACCACCACCTCGGCCGAGGGCCGGATGCCCCGCAGCAGCGCGATGCGCTTGATGAGTTCGGAGAAGCCCTGCAGCGTCAGCAGGAAGAAGCCGACCGGCAGCAGGATCTTCACCGGCCAGCGCAGCAGCCCGCCGGCATTGGGCGAGCCTTCGTCGCGGACCCAGCTATCGACGAAGAAGGGCCAGGTCATCCAGGTGAGGAGGATGACGGCGGGCAGCATGAAGACGATGAAGCCGAAGACATCCACCCAGAGCCGCGCCCGCTCCCCCAGGCTGCCATAGACCAGGTCCACCCGCACATGCTCGTTCCTGAACAGCGTGTAGGAGGCGCCGAGCATGACGGTGGCGCCGAACAGGTACCACTGCACCTCCAGCCAGGCGTTGGAGCTGTAGGAGACGCCGTAGCGGATGAAGGCATTGCCGGCGGAGATCGCGCAGGACAGCAGCACGGCCCAGTCGGCCAGCTTGCCGACGAGGGAGTTGAGCCGGTCCACGCCCCGGCTGAAGGCGATCAAAGGACCCATTCGGGCTATGGCCTCCCTGGCAGGCGGCGCCGCTCAGCGGCGCTGCTGCTCCTGAGCGTGCATGAAATAGGCGAAATTGTCGAAGGTGCTCTCGGCGACGCGGAACCACTGGTACTGCACGTCGCGGAAGGCGCGCCAGTGGTCGTACACCTTCTTGAAGGCGGGGTTCTTCGCCGCGATCTCCTCATACAGCTCGAAGGTGGCGCGGTAGCAGGCCTGCATCACTTCCCGCGGGAAGGCGCGAAGCTGCGTGCCGCTGGCCACCAGCCGGCGCAGCGCCTGCGGGTTCTGCACGTCGTACTTCGCCATGGTCTCGATGGTGCTGTCGCGGCAGGCGGATTCCAGCGCGTCCTTGTAGAGCTGGGGCAGCTCCTCCCACTTCGCCTTGTTGACGTAGAAGGAGAGGTTCAGCGCGCCCTCCCACCAGCCCGGGTAGTAGTAGAAGGGGGCGACGCGGTTGAAGCCGAGCTTCTCGTCGTCATAGGGGCCGACCCATTCGGCGGCATCGATCGTGCCCTTCTCGAGCGCCGGGTAGATGTCCCCGCCGGCGATCTGCTGCGGCACCACGCCGAGCTTCTGCAGCACGTTGCCGGCGATGCCGCCGACGCGGAACTTCAGCCCGTTGAGGTCGGCGACGGTCTTGATTTCCTTGCGGAACCAGCCGCCCATCTGGGCGCCGGTATTGCCCGCGGGGAGGGAGACCATGCCGTAGCCGGCGAAGAATTCCTGCAGCACCTCCCGCCCGCCGCCGGCCTGCAGCCAGGCGTTGATCTGGCGCATGTTGAGGCCGAAGGGCATGGCGCCGTCGAAGGCGAAGGTCGGATCCTTGCCGACGAAGTAGTAGCTGGCGGTGTGCGCCGCCTCCACCGTGCCGTTCTGCACCGCATCGGCCACGGCGAGGCCGGGCACGATCTCCCCGGCGGCGAAGACGCGGATCTGGAATTTGTTGTCCGTCAGCGCGGCGACGCGGCGGGCGACGTGCTCGCCGGCGCCGTAGATCGTATCCAGGGATTTGGGGAAGGAGGAGGCGCAGCGCCAGCGGATCTCGGGCAGGGCGCCCTGGGCCAGGGCTGGGGTGGCCAAAGCAGCCGGCGCCGCCATCGCGCCGGCGACGAAACCTCGACGATTCATCGAACTTTCCACCCCTAGAATGGTTACAATTCCTGCTCGGCCATGGCCCGGGCCGTTCCTAATCCCTCAGCCGGCGAAAGTTAAGGCCCTGTTTCACGATGCCGGGAGTGCCGGGAGCGCCCCGGGGGCTTCGCGGGCGGGCATCGGGGGGGATACACTTGGCGAATGGAGTTCGGGCCTGAACAATCATGCTGACCGGCCTTGCCGCTGGCGTTGCCGCGCTGCTTCTCCTCGCCCTGGCGGCCCTGCCGCTGGGGCGTTTGCCATTCGTGGGACGAATGGTGCATGGCGGCTGCCTGGCGGTCTGCCTCTGGCTGGCCGGCGTGGCGCTGGCGGTGCTGCTGGGCGGGGAGGCGCCTACCCCCCTGGTCCTTCCCGTCGGCCCGCCCTGGGGCGCCGCGCTGCTGGCGCTGGACGGGCTTTCCGCCTGGTTCCTGCTGCTGCTCGGCCTGGTCGGGGCTGCCGCCTCCCTTTCCGGCATGGGGGCGGAGGCGCCGCCTTCCCTGCCCGCCTTCCCGCTCTTCCTCGCCGGCATGGTCCTGTCCCTGGGGGCGGGGGATGGCTTCACCCTGCTCTTCGGCTTCGAGCTGATGTCCTTCGCCTCCTGGGCCCTGGTCGCCGCGCGGCATGAGCAGGCGGAGAACCGGGCGGCGGCGCGGCTCTACCTGATCTTCGCCCTGGCCGCGGGGGCGGCGCTGGTGCCCGCCTTCGGGCTGCTGGCGGCGCATGCCGGCGGGGCGAGTTTCGCCCTGCTGCGAGCGGCGCCGCCGGAGGGCTGGCTGGCCGCCGCCGTGCTGCTGCTCGGGCTGATCGGGGCCGGGGCGAAGGCTGGGCTGGTGCCGCTGCATGCCTGGCTGCCGCTGGCGCATCCGGCGGCGCCCAGCCATGTCTCGGCGCTGATGTCCGGGGCGATGACCAAGGTCGCGCTCTATGTGCTGGCGCGGCTGCTGCTGGATCTCTGCGGCCCGGCGCAGCCTTCCTGGTGGGGGCTGCCGCTGATCGCCCTCGGCGCGCTCTCCGCGCTGCTGGGGGCGCTCAGGGCCAATCTGGAGGACGACACCAAGACGCTGCTGGCCTGCTCCACCATCGAGAATATCGGCGTCATCACCCTGGGCCTCGGCCTGGTGCTGGCCTTCCGCGGGGCGGATCTCGGCGGGCTGGCGGCGCTGGCCGCGGCGGCGGCGCTGCTGCATGCCATGACGCATGGGGTGTTCAAGACGCTGCTCTTCCTCTCGGCGGGCGCGGTGCTGCATGCCGCGGGCAGCCGGCGGATCGACCGGCTGGGCGGGCTGATCCATGCCATGCCGGCAACCGCCGCCTGCGCCTTGGTGGGGGTGGCGGCGGCGGCCTCCCTGCCGCCGCTCTCCGGCTTCGCCAGCGAGTGGCTGCTGCTGCAGGCGCTGCTGGCCGGGTGGCGGGTGCAGGAGATCGGCTTCCAGGTGGCCGCCGCGGCGGCGACGGCGATCGCCGCCATGGCGGCGGCGCTGGCGGCGGCGGCGATGCTGCGGCTGTACGGGCTGGTGTTCCTCGGCCGCCCGCGCAGCCCGCGCGGCGCCGGCGCGCATGAGGTGCAGGGGCCGGAGGCCTGGGCGCTATGGCTGCCGGCCGGGCTGACGGTGCTGTTCGGGCTGTTCCCCGGGGTGCTGGCGCAATTGGCGGCGCCGGCCGTCCAGGCCCTGGCCGGGGCGGCGGCGCGGCCGCCCGGCGGCTGGTGGCTGCTGCAGACTGGGGAGGGCGGGGCGGGCTACCGGCCGCTGGCCATCGCCCTGCTGCTGGGGCTGGTGGTGCTGGGGCTGTGGCTGTGGCGGCGGCAGGTGGCGCCCGGCGGCGCCCAGCGCGGGCCGGTGTGGAATTGCGGCTTCATCGACCCGCCGCCGCATCTGCCCTTCGGCGACCCCTTCACCCAGCCCACCGCCGGCGGCATCGCCCAGCCGCTGCGGCGCATGCTGGGGGTGCCGCTGTTTGCGGCGCGGGAGGCGGTGGAGATGCCCCGCCCGGGCGAGACCCGCGCGGCGCGCTACGAGGCCGGCTTCCAGGACCCCAGCCTGCCCCTGCTGCTGGCGCCCATCGCCCGGGCGCGGGAGGCGCTGGCAGCGCAGGCGGAGCGGCTGCGGGATCTGACCATCCGGCGCAACCTCTCCCTCGCCTTCGGCCTGCTGGTCGGGCTGCTGGCGCTGCTGGCCTGGCTGGAGGCGCGCTGAGCATGGCCTGGCTGGGCGCCATCCTCACGCAATTGCTGCATCTGGCCCTGGTGCTGGTGGCGGCGCCGCTGGTGGTGGGCGGCACGCGCTGGCTGAAGGCGCGGCTGATGGGGCGGCGCGGCCCGCACCCGCTGCAGCCCTGGCGGGATGTCCGCAAGTTGCTGCGCAAGCGGCCGCTGCTGGCGGAGAATGCTTCCGAGATTTCCGAGTTGGCGCCGCTGGTGGGCGCCGCCGCCTGCCTGCTGGCGCTGGCGATGGTGCCGAGCTTCGCGCATGGCATGCTGCTGGCGCCGGTGGGCGATCTGATCCTGCTGGCCGGGCTGCTGGCGCTCGCGCGCATGGCGCTGGCGCTGGCGGGGATGGATGTCGGCACCGCCTTCGGCGGGCTGGGGGCGGCGCGGGAGATG
Source organism: Siccirubricoccus phaeus (assembly GCF_008360935.1). Taxonomy (GTDB): domain Bacteria; phylum Pseudomonadota; class Alphaproteobacteria; order Acetobacterales; family Acetobacteraceae; genus Siccirubricoccus; species Siccirubricoccus phaeus. The sequence goes on along the minus strand of NZ_SRXO01000015.1, from coordinate 13,017 downwards.
TCCTTCGCCGCCTTCGCCGAGCCGGCGCTGCTGCTCTGCGTGCTGACCTTCGCGATCCTGGCCGGCACCACCAACCTCGATGCCGTGGCGGTGCTGCTGCGGGATGGCAGCCTCGGCCTGCGCATCTCGCTGGGGCTGGCGGCGGTCGCGATGCTGGCGGTGGCGGTCGCCGAGAATGCCCGCATTCCGGTGGACAATCCGGCGACGCATCTCGAGCTCACCATGGTGCATGAGGCCATGCTGCTGGAAAGCAGCGGCTGGCACCTGGCGCTGTGGGAGGCGCAATCGGCGCTGCGGCTGACCCTGTGGTTCGCCCTGCTGGCGGCGATCTTCCTGCCCTTCGGCACGGCGCCGGCGGGGGCGGGGCCGCTGGCCTGGCTGCTGGGGCTGCTGGCCTGGGTGGCGAAGATGGCGGGGCTCTGCCTGGCGCTGGCGGTGTTCGAGAGCGCGATCGCCAAGATGCGGGTGTTCCGGGTGCCGGAATTCCTCGGCGCGGCGCTGCTGCTGGCGCTGCTGGCGGTGGCGCTGCTGTTCGTCTCGACGGGGTTGGCGTGATGCTTGGGGTGAGAGCGGATTTGGACTCCCTCCCCCGCTGGCGGGGGAGGGCTGGGGTGGGGGTGGTCTGGAGGGTGGGGGTGGTCTGGAGCGCTCGGGCATGCACCCCCACCCCGGTTGGACGCATGCGTTCAACCCCCCGCAGAGCGGGGGAGGGAGGTAGCGCCCTGCGCCGGGGTGCCGGCAAATGACCTTCGGCCAGCTCCCCTATGACGTCGCCCATCTGCTGGGCGGCTTCATGCTGCTGCTGTCCTTCGTCCTGCTGTATCAGCGCGGCGTCGCCGCGGTGGTGAACACCTTTGCCGCGCAGGGCGCCATACTGGCTGCGGCCGCCGCCTGGCAGGGTTTCGTGCAGGGCGCGCCGCAGCTCTACCTCACCGCCTTCATCGCCTTCGCCGCCAAGGCGGTGCTCATTCCCCTCGCGCTGCGCATCCTCATCCGCCGGCTGGACCTGCACCGCAATGTGGAGCCGGCGCTCGGCATCGGCCCCAGCATGATCGCGGGCGTCGCCCTGGTGGCGCTGGCCATCCTCGTCGTCCTGCCCATCACCGCCGGCAGCCGCGCCATCGCGCGGGAGGATCTGGCGCTGGCCCTGTCCGTCGTCCTGCTCGGCATGCTGATGATGATCACGCGGCGCAACGCCATCCTGCAGGTGGTGGGGCTGATGAGCCTGGAGAACGGCCTCATCCTCGCCGCGGTCGGCGTCGCCGGCATGCCGCTGGTGGTGGAGCTCTCCACCGCCGCGCTGGTGATGCTGCTGCTGGTCGTCGCCGGCGTCTTCGTTTTCCAGATCCGCGAGCGCTTCGACACGGTGGACACCGCCCTGCTGGAACCGCATCGCGGGGAGCAGCCCTGATGCCCCTTGGGATGCCGCTGCCCTGGCTGCTGGTCTTCCTGCCCTGGGCCGGCGCCATCGCCCTGGCGCTGCTGCCGCGGGAACGCCCGGCGGCGCTGCTGAACATCGGTGTTTCCGCCGCCAGCTTCCTGCTGGCGCTGGGCCTGCTGGTGCTGCCGGAGGGCGAGCAGGGCTGGACCCGGGTGGATGCGCTGAACACGCCGCTGCTGCTGCTCGGCTTCCTGATCGGCCTCACCACCGCCATCTTCTCCGCCGGCGACATCGCGGCGGAGCGCTTCGATGCGCTACGCCTCCGCGCCTATCACGCCGCCTTCCAGGGCTTCATGGGGGCGCAGGCCCTCGCTCTGCTCGCCGACAATATGGGCGTGATGTGGGTGGCGATCGAGATCGCCACCCTCGCCTCCGTGCTGATGGTCGCGGTGCATGGCACGCCGCCGGCGATCGAGGCGGCGTGGAAGCTGTTCATCCTGTGCGGCGTCGGCATCGCCCTGGCGCTGCTCGGCACCATCTTCCTCTATCTCGCGGCGCAGCCCTTCGTCGGGCACGGCGACAGCGGCCTCTCCTGGGCGGTGCTGAAGGGGCTGGCTTCGCGCTGCGATCCCGGGGTGCTGAACCTCGCCTTCGTCTTCCTGCTGGTGGGCTACGGCACCAAGGCCGGCCTCGTCCCGCTGCATGCCTGGCTGCCGGATGCCGAGGCGGAGGGGCCGATCTCCATCTCCGCCGTGCTGTCCGGCCTGCTGCTGAACGCGGCGCTGCATGCGGTGATCCGCGCCAAGGCGATCGTCGCGGCGCATCCGGGCACGGTGCCGCCGGGGCCCTACCTCATCGGGCTCGGCCTCGCCTCCGTGCTGCTGGCCGCCTTCGCGCTGTGGCGGCGGCATGATGCGCGGCGCTTCTTCGCCTGGAGCAGCATCCAGCATATGGGCCTCTCTGCCATCGCCTTCGGCCTGGGCGGGCCGGCGGCCAATCTGGCGGGGCTGCTGCACATGCTGGGCCATTCGCTATGCAAATCGGCAGTGTTCTTCGGTCTGGGCCATGCGGTGCGGCGGCGCGCCTCGCAGAAGATCGGCGACATCTCCGGCCTCATCGCCACCCATCCGGGGCTGGGCTGGGGGCTGGCCGTCGCCATCGGCGCCGTGGCGGGGCTGCCGCCCTTCGCCCTCTTCGCCAGCGAATTCGCGCTGCTGACGGAGATGGTGGGGCGGCACTGGTGGCTGAGCCTCCCGCTCGGCATCGGCGTGCTGGTGGCGGCCTCGGCCAAATTGCACACGCTGCAGCTCCTCTGCTTCGGCGAGGCGCGGAAGGATGCGGCGCCGCCCCCCGGCGCGGCGGCCTGGACGCTGGTGCCGCTCTGGCTGCATCTCGCCGTGGCGCTCTGGCTGGGCATGGCGCTGCCGGGCTGGGCGCGGGCGCTGCTGGCCGCGGGGGCGGAGATACCGGGATGAGCCCGTTCGAGATCCTGGCCGCGGGCGCCGCGCAGCCCTGCCGCCCGCATCCGCGCCACCTGCTCTCCGCGGCGCAATGGGCGGCGCTGGTCCAGGCGCTGGTGGCGGCGCCGGAGGTGGAGCTGCTCGGCCTCTGGGCCGAGCCGCAGGCGGTGCATGCGGCGCTGCGCGACTCCGCCGGCGCCGGGCGGCTGGGCATCGCCAGCCTCGCCGTGCCGGAGGGGCGCTACCCGGCGCTCTCCCCCGTCCGGCCCGGGGCGGTGCGGTTCGAGCGGATGATTCGCGACCTCTGGGGCCTGGTGGCGGAGGGCGCCGTCGATCTGCGCGCCTGGCTGGACCATGGCCGCTGGCCGCTGGTCGGGCCGCTGGCGGCAAGGCCGGCCGCCAACGCCCTGACGCCGCCCCAGCCGGAATTCCTGCCGGTGGAGGGGGAGGGGGTGCACCAGATCCCGGTCGGGCCGGTGCATGCCGGCATCATCGAGCCGGGGCATTTCCGCTTCCACGTCCAGGGCGAGACGGTGGTGCGGCTGGAGGAGCGCCTCGGCTATCTGCACAAGGGCATCATCGGGCTGATGCTGGGCAAGCCGGCCCGGGTGGCGGCGCGCTTCATCGCCCGGCTCTCCGGCGATTCCACCGTGGCGCATGCCTGGGGTTTCGCGATGGCGGTGGAGGCGGCGCTGGAGGCGGCGGTGCCGCCCCGTGCCGTGGCGCTGCGGGCGCTGATGGCGGAGCTGGAGCGGATCCACAACCACCTGAACGACTGGGGCTTCGTCTGCAACGACGCCGCCTTCGCCTGGCCGCACGCCGCCTGCGGCGCGCTGCGGGAAGGGGTGCTGCGGGCCTGCGATGCCGGTTTCGGCCACCGGCTGATGATGGACCGGGTCATCCCGGGTGGGGTGGCGCTGGATCTGGCGCCGGGCGGGGCCTCGGCCATCGCGGCGGCGCTGGCGGCGGTGCGGGCGGAGCTGCCGGGGCTGCTCGCCGTCTATGAGAGCCATGCCAGCCTGCAGGACCGGGTGGTGGGCACCGGCCATGTGGCGCCGGAGCTGGCGGCGCGCTTCGCCGCCGGCGGGCATGTCGGCCGTGCCTCCGGCCGCGGCTTCGATGCGCGGCTGGCGGCGCCCTACGCACCCTATGACCGGCTGCGGCCGGAGATGCCGGTGCTGACCGCCGGCGATGTCGATGCCCGGGTGCGCATCCGCATCGCCGAGCTGGCGGACTCCCTCCGCCTGGTGGAGACCCTGCTGGCCGAGCTGCCGCCGGGCGAGCTGGCCTCGCCCCTGCCGCAGCGCGCCGGCGAGGGGCTGGGGCTGGTGGAAGCCTTCCGCGGCGAGTGCCTGCACCATGTGGTGCTGGACGACAGCGGGCTGGTGCGCGCCGCCTTCCCCCGCGATGCCTCCTGGCTGCAATGGCCGCTGCTGGAGGCCGCCGTCGAGGGCAACATCGTCGCGGACTTCCCGCTCTGCAACAAGAGCTTCAACTGCTCCTATAGCGGGGTCGATCTGTGATGCCGGAATTCGAGCGGGCCATCCCGGTGCTGCGCATCTTCGACCTGACGAAGGCGCGGGAATTCTACGTTGATTTCCTCGGCATGGCCTGGGATTGGGAGCATCGCTTCGCGCCCGACCTGCCGGTCTTCGCCCAGGTCTCGCGCGGGGGGCTGTTGCTGTTCCTCAGCGAGCATTTCGGCGATGGGACGCCGGGGACGAAGCTCATCCTGCGCATGACGGGGCTGGAGGAATTCCAGGCGGAGCTGCTGGGGAAGCAGTACCGCCATGCCCGGCCGGGGATCGAGAAGCGGCCCTGGGGCTGGCGGGACATGTCCATCGCCGACCCCTTCGGCAATGTGCTGGTGTTCAGCGAATGCGTCGAGGAGGCTGCCTGATGCTCTGGCCCCGGCTGGCCCGCAACCTGGTCCGCAAGCCGCTGACCGACCCGGCGCCGCCCGTGCAGCCGGAGCTGACCCAGGCGCTGGTGGAGCGGCTGGAGGCGGCGGCGCGGCGGCGGCTCGGGCGGAGCCTCGCCATCCGCCAGGTCGATGCCGGCTCCTGCAACGCCTGCGAGCTGGAGATCAATGCGCTGAACAATGTGGTGCACGATCTGGAGCGCTTCGGGCTGCGCTTCGTCGCCAGCCCGCGCCATGCCGATGTGCTGCTGGTGACCGGCCCCCTGACCCGCAACATGCGGGAGGCGCTGGAGCGCACATGGGCCTGCACGCCGGACCCCAAATGGCTGGTGGCGGTGGGCGACTGCGCCGTGGATGGCGGCGTCTTCAAGGGGAGCTATGCCGTGGAGGGCGGGATCGACGCGGCGCTGCCAGTCGATCTCGTCATCCCCGGCTGCCCGCCGAGCCCGACGCAGATGCTGGAGGGGCTGCTGGCGCTGCTGGAGGCGGAGGCGGGGTAGGGGGCTGCCCTACATGCCGCGCCGATCTTGCCAGGTCTCCGGTGAGCACCCCGGTAGGGCCAAGGGTCAGGACCCGAAAAGCCGCGGGTCGAGCCTGACCGGCATCTCCGGCCCGACCGAGATGCGGGCAGCATCCGGGTGATCCGGATTCACCACGGCGTTCTCATCGAGCCCGCCGGTGACGACCGAGGGAACGATCAGGAGGGCCGATCGCCGCTCCTGCAGCCAGGTCTTGCCGAAGGCCTGGGCGACCGCGACGTCGAGCGGGTTGCCCCATCCGGCATGCAGCTCGGGCTGGAAGATCTCGCGGGAAACGTTCGGGGGAACCAGCGCTTCGACATAGCGCGCGGCACTCGGCGGCGCCCTGCGGTTGGCATGGACCAGGATTGCGAGGAGGCAGACGGCGAAGCTCCCACCGGCATAGATGGCCGGCAGGCCGGGCGGTTCCAGCGCTGACCGAAGCGTCGGGCGCCCTCCCCGGACCAGATCGGATGCGCGCCGGTGACGATGCGCCAGAGGCGGAGCGGGGCTGCGCTCAGAGGGCGAGGCCGTATTCGAGCGCGTTGAGAAGCTGCTCGACGCGGCGGGCGCCGAGATCGGTCCTGGAAGCCTCGATCGGGCTGCGCCCGTCCAATTGCGGGTGCGGCGTCGTCATGAACCCGCGCGCCTCCACCTCCGTGCCGAGGGCGCGGCGCGCATGCACGAAGAGCCGGGCGACCCGCTCCGTCCGCTCGCTCTCCTGCGGCGAGAGCTGCGTCTCGCGGCGTTCGAGGGTGGTCTTCGGCACCAGGCCCCATTCCAGGGTGGCGATCTTCGACTTGTCGCCCCCGGCCAGGCGCTCGGCGACATGCCGCAGGGCGTTGCGGGGAAGGCCGCGTTCCACCGCCTTCTCGATCAGGACGGGGGAGAGGGAAGCAAGCTCTGCCTCCTTGAAATCGGGCTCCTTGAAATCGGGGGGCGGCTCCCGGAAGCCCTTGGCCCGATAGGCTCGGCCGATCGGCCTGCCTGCCTCGGCCTCGACCATCCGGACCCAGGTGCCTCCGGCGTCGATGACGAAGCCCGCCTCTGGAGGGCCGGCAGGCGATCTGGTGCTTCTTGCAGCCCGGGCCGCCGAGGCGCCACTTTCCACGCCCAGAAAGGCGATGCCCAAGATCTCCGCAACGGCCTTGGCGTCGTAATCCGTCAGCATCTCGCCTGACCTTGACCAGTTGGGCAAAGATGGCGGTCCAAATGGGGAAACGCAGGGGCGTATGGCCCGGGCTGCGGCGACGCCCGGCCTTCGACAGCCGGTGCGTCGAGGCCCCTGCCTGGCTCACAGACGGTTGCAGAATACCAACGGAATTCGCGCCGGGGACCGGAAAAGAAGACGGGCCGGCCGGATTGCTCCAGCCGGCCCGGTGGCTGCCCGAAGGCTGCCAGTCTGACAGCGGCTTGCCGGGAAATAGCCGCTGCCGAACGCCGCCCGTCCGAACTTCCCATCCCAGAAGCACTGGCACCGGAAGCATCAGGACGACGGCAGGCACTCTGCCGCGGGGCGCCTCTACGGGAGGTGTGGCGGGGCTTACAATGCCGCAATCCGTAGCAGGCTGCCGGTCACGGCGCGGCCAGCGCGGCCTCCACCGCCCCGGCCAGGGCGAAGAGCGCGGCATCGCCCATGGTCTCGCCGGTGAGCATGAGGCCGACCGGCGCCTCGCCCGGGCGGTGGATGGGCAGGCTGATGCTGCAGCGGTCGAGGAAATTCCACGGCGCGGTATTGCGCAGCAGCAGCAGGTTGATGCGGTTATAGGCCGCTTCCTCCGCCACCGCCGCGATCGGCGGCGGCACCAGCGGGCAGGTCGGGCCGATCACCGCGTCGAAATCCGCGGTGCGGGCATTCACCGCAGCGGCCAGCCGGGCGCGGTGGGCGAGCAGGTCCAGGTAGTCGGCGGCCGACATCCGCTCGCCGCGGCGGATGCGGGCGAGGATGCGGGGGTCGTAGCCCTCGGCCCGCGCGGCGATGAGCTGGCGGTGCCAGGCATAGGCCTCGGAGGCGGCGAAGCCGCCCGTGGCATTCACCATCGGCAGCTCGTGCATCTCCGGCAGGTCCAGCATCTCGATCCGCGCCCCGGCGGCGGAAAGGCGGGCGAGGGCGCGCTGGAAGGTGTTGGCGACGGCGGGGTCCATATCCTCCGTCAGGAAGGTGCCGCGCGGCAGGGCCAGGCGCAGCCCGGCGACCGGGCGGTGGCGGAGCGGGGCGGGGCGTTCCTCGCCGGCGATCACCGCATCCAGCAGATGGCAGCAGGCGACGCTGCGGGCCAGCGGCCCGACCGAATCGAGCGAGGGGGAGAGGGGCAGCACGCCGGCGATCGGCACCCGCCGCGCCGTGGGCTTGTACCCGACCACGCCGCAGAGCGCGGCGGGGATGCGGCAGGAGCCGCCGGTATCCGTGCCCAGCCCGCCGAAGCCCATATGGTCCGCCGCCGCGACGCCGGCGCCGGAGGAGGAGCCGCCGGGCAGCCTGCCGGTGGCGCGGTCCCAGGGGCTTTTCGGCGTGCCGTGATGCGGGTTCACGCCGAGGCCGCTGAAGGCGAATTCCACCATGTTGGTGCGGCCGATGACGATGAAGCCCTGCCGCCGCAGCCGCGCCACCACCGGCGCGTCCTGCGCCGCGGGCCGGGCGTCCCGCAGCACGGTGGAGCCGGCCGGGGTGGGGTGGCCGTGCTCGTCGAACAGATCCTTCACCGTGATGGGGATGCCGGCCCAGGGCGAGGGCGCGCGCCCGGCATGGCGCAGCGCGTCCATCGCCCGGGCTTCCGCGCGGGCGGCCTCGGCATGCACGGCGGTGAAGGCGCGCGCGCCCTCCCCGGCGGGGTCGGCGATGCGCTCCAGCGCGGCATCGACCAGGGCGAGGGCGGAGATGCGGCCGGCGGCCAGCGCGGCCGCGGCATCGGCGATGTGCTGCATGCCGGGATGCTGGCCATTAAGCGCCTGGCGAGCAAGCTCGGCGGGTTGAACCCGCGGCTTCCGGACTCAGACCGGGGTCCGGGGGGTGGTCCACCCCCCGGCGGGGGTGCAGGGGGCAGCGCCCCCTGCCGGAGGCACCGCCCCCGTCAGTCGTCATTCGCCGGCGGATTCCGGGCGACTTCCTCCATGGCCAGGGGGAAGAGGGCTGCTCCGATCATCCAGCCTTCGAGCAGGAGGAAGGCTTGTTCCGGCATATCCATGGCAGCAATCCCGGTTGCCGGGACAGCAATGCGGCCGGATGGGAAAAGTTCCCTCTCCTAGAGCGGGATCGGTTGAGCCGCGCTCACCCGCCCCGCTCTAGCTCATTGTTCGGTCGCGTGATTCACGGTTTCGGTCGATTCGACCTCAACCGATCACGCTCTAGTGGATTTCCGGTTCCGGCGTCGCCGGCCCGTGTTCCAGGAAGTCGTAGTCGCAGCCCTCATCGGCCTGGCGGACATGCGCCAGATGCAGCGCGGTCCAGCCGCGGGCGTAGCGCGGCGGCGGCGGGGTCCAGGCGGCGCGGCGGCGCTCCAGCTCGGCGGGCTCCACCAGCAGGTCCAGGCTGCGCTTCGGCACGTCCAGCCGGATGAGGTCGCCGGTGCGGACCAGCGCCAGCGGCCCGCCGACATGCGATTCCGGCGCCACGTGGAGGACGCAGGTGCCGTAGCTGGTGCCGGACATGCGGGCATCCGAGAGCCGGACCATGTCCCGCACCCCTTGCTGCAGCAGCTTCTTCGGGATGGGCATCATGCCCCATTCCGGCATGCCCGGCCCGCCCTGCGGCCCCGCCTGGCGCAGCACCAGCACGCTGTCCGGCGTCACGGGGAGGTCGGGGTCGTCGAGGCGGGCATTCATGTCGTTGTAATCCTCGAACACCACCGCCGGGCCGGTGTGCGAGAGCAGGCGCGGATCCGCCGCGCTGGTCTTGATGACGGCGCCGCGCGGGGCGAGCGAGCCGCGCAGCACGGCCACGCCACCTTCCGGCTGCAAGGGGCGGTCGAGCGGGCGGATGATCTCCTCGTTGAAGATCTCGGCGCCTTCCAGGTTCTCGCCCAGCGTGGCGCCGGTGACGGTGCGGGCGGAGAGATCCAGATAGGGGGCCAGCCGCGCGAGGAAGGCGCGGGCGCCGCCGGCATAGAAGAAATCCTCCATCAGGAAGGTGTCGCCATTCGGCCGGAGGTTGGCGATGAGCGGGGTGCGGCGGCTGATCGCGTCGAAACGGTCGAGGTCGAGCTGCAGCCCGGCGCGGCGCGCCATGGCGATGAGATGCGGGATGGCGTTGGTGGAGCCGCCGAACGCCATGGTGGCGGTGACGGCATTGTCCACGCTGCCCTGGGTCAGGAGGCGGGCGGGCGTCTCATCCTCCCACACCATCTCCACGATCCGCCGGCCCGCGGCTGTCGCCATGCGCGGATGCGCGGCATCGGCGGCAGGGATGGAGGAGGCGCCGGGCAAAGCGAGGCCGAGGGCTTCCACCGCCAGCATCATGGTGGCCGCGGTGCCCGCCGTCATGCAGGTGCCGAAGCTGCGGGCGATGCCGCTTTCCATGTCCTTCCACTGAGCCTGGCTGATGTTCCCGGCGCGCAATTCCGCATGGTACTTCCACACATCGCTGCCGGAGCCGAGCTTCCTGCCATGCCAATTGCCCGAAAGCATCGGGCCGGCGGGGACGAAGATGCAGGGCAGGCCGGCGGAAAGCGCGCCCATCACCAGGGCGGGCGGCGTCTTGTCGCAGCCGCCGAGCAGCACCAGCCCGTCGCAGGGATGGCTGCGGGCCAGCTCCTCCGTCTCCATCGCCAGCAGGTTGCGGTACAGCATGGAGGTGGGCTTCTGGTACTGCTCCGTCACCGGATGCGCCGGCAGCTCCACCGGGAAGCCGCCTTCCTGCCAGACGCCGCGCTTCACCTCCTCCGCCCGCGTGCGGAAATGCGCATGGCAGACGGAGAGATCGGACCAGGTGTTGATGATGCCGATGACCGGCTTGCCGCGGAAATCCTGCTCGGCAAGGCCGGTCTGCAACAGGCGGGAGCGATGGCCGAAAGCGCGAAGGTCATCCACCCCGAACCAGCGATGGCTGCGGAGCTGCTCTGGGGTCTTGCGGGGCATCATTGTCTCCTGGCGACGGCTGGGTGCCGAGAGGGGCGTCGTGCCGTAAGGCGCGCCTGCGGCGCGATCCCCTCTCTCACATCGGACGCAGTGCGTCCGATCCCGCCAAAGGCCGAAGGGCCTTTGGAAACCATGAGTTTGGGCCGCGCGAGAACAACCCGCAACGGGCGGGAGCTACTCCGCCGCCCGCAGCGCCGGCGTGGCAAGCAAGGGCACCGCGCCGGGCAAGGCATCGCCCTTCCACAGCGCCCCCAGCAACGCCTCCGCCGCCGCGGCGCCCACGGCCGGCACGGACAGTTCACGGAATTTCTCCGAAAGCTCCGCATCGGACAGCGGCGCATCCGGGTCGCCCTTGCGGGTCGGCTGATAGCGGAACAGCTCCCGCCCATCCTGCAGCGCGATGCTGACCTTGGCGGCGCGGCGGCCGGGATAGTCCTTGGCCAGCTCGGGGTCCAGGCTGACCGAGACCTTCGGCATCACCGCCCGGATCGCCGGATTCGCCAGGTTCTCCGGCGTGAAGGCGGCGATGCGGACGCCGCCCAGCACCAGCATCGCGCCGATGCAGTATTGCGCGGAGAAGCGCGCCTCCTGCTCGGTGTTCACCACCGGGCGGTCGCAGACATCCTTGGTGGCGGAATAGCCGCCCAGATGGATGCGCGCCACGTCCTCCGCCTTGAAGCCATGCTCCGCCTGGAGGTCCCGCACCGCATCCAGACCGGCAAAGATATGGCCGCAGCAGCCATGGTTCTTGAAGGTCATCTCGGTGATGCAGATGCGCCGGTCCAGATCGGCCAGCGCCTTGTCCCACTTGCCGGTATCCTCGCTGGTGGCGGCGGCGAAGCCGACCGGGCCATGCAGTACGTCCAGCGCGCCGGTCACGCCCGCCGCGGCGCCGATGGCGGCCAGCGCGCCGGCATCCGCGGCATGGCCGGGATGCAGCGGCTTGCTCATGCCGTCGCTGCGGAAGGCCTGCTGCAAGCCGCCGGCGAAGGTCGCGGCGGTGGCGATGGCATGCGCCACGCGCTGAGCGTCGCAGCCCAGCAGCAGCGCCACGGCGGCGGCGGCGCCGAAAGTGCCGACCGTGCCGGTGGTGTGCCAGTATTTGTAGTGGCTGGGCTGCACCGCCATGCCGATGCGGCAGGAAACCTCATAGCCCGCGGTGATGGCGCGCAGCAGCTCTTCCAAGGTCGCGCCCTGGGCCTGGGCGGCGGCCAGCGCGGCGCCGATGGTGGGGCAGCCCGGATGGTAGCCGGCATCGCGGAAGATGTCGTCGAACTCCACCGTATGGCTGGCGGTGGCGTTGATCAGCGCGGCGTGGCGCAGCGGCCCCGGCTTGCCGTCCACATAGCAGATCGCCTTGCCCGGCCCGCGCTCCGCCGCCATGGCGGCAGCCAGCAGCGTGGCGGGCGGGAAGGAACAGCCCGGCAGCAGCGCCGCGAACCAGTCGATCAGCGCCCGCCGCGCGTGGTGCGCGACCTCCGGCGCGAGCGGACGGGTACGCCAGGACGCGGCGTGCTCGGCGAGGGTGAGGAGCGGGTTGTCCACCATATGCGATGCCTCCTGTTGTGCCATCCGATTCACGCTCCGGGCCCGTTGGCGGCGGTGCTGCCAACCCCTCCGCGATCGGATGGCGCTACGCGTTGCCGCGCAGCACCTCCTGGTTGATGACCACGTCGGGGTCCAGCTTGCCGGCGAAGACCTGCAGGATGCTCTCGGCGCAGGAGAGCGCCATGCGCCGCAGCCCCTGCTCCGTCGCCGCGGCGGAATGCGGGGTGAGGATGACGTTGGGCAGCTTCAGCAGCGGGTTGTCCGGCGTCGCCGGCTCATCCCAGAACACGTCGAGGCCGGCGGCGGCGAGATGGCCGCTGCTCAGCGCCCCGGCCAGCGCCTTCTCCTCCACCAGCGTGCCGCGGGCGGTGTTGATGAAGACGCCGCCCTGCTTCATCGAAGCCAGGAACTCGCCATTCACCATGCCGCGCGTCGCGGCGCTGCTCGGCACATGCACCGTCACCACATCCGCCTCGGCCAGGGCGGCCGCCAGGTCCTTCACCGGAATGAAGCCGGCGCCCTTGATGGTGTTCTGTGGAATGAAGGGATCGCGCACCAGCACCTTCATGCCGAAGGCGTGGCACAGCCGCGCCACGCGCCCGCCGATGCGGCCGAAGCCCAGCACCAGCACGGTGCGGCCGCCGAGGTCGAAGGTGGCCGGCACCGGCGGGCTGCTCCAGCGCAGCTCGCGCGTCGCGCGGTCGTAGAACGCCGTCTGCCGGGCGATGTTCAGCAGTAGCATCATCGCATGCTCGGCGACGCTCTGCGCATTGGCATCCGGCGTCACGGTCAGCGGGATGCCGCGCTCGGTCAGCGCCGGCACATCCACCGCGTCATAGCCCACGCCATGGCGGGCGACGATGCGGAGGTTCGGCGCATGCGCCAGGAAGGCGCGGTTGATCGGGGTGGCGCGGACGATCACCGCCTCCGCCTTCGGCATGCTGGCGGCGATGGTGGTCGCGTTCACCGGGTCCAGCACCTCCACCGTGCAGCCGCCTTCCCGCAGCTTCTCCAGCGCTTCGGGGTGGACGGGGCGGAGGCAGACGACATGCGGCATGGGCTTGTCCTTCGGCGGGGGGCGGGCGGGGGCGGCGGGCCCCCACGCGCGGCGGCCGC
>NZ_SRXO01000014.1 GCF_008360935.1 Siccirubricoccus phaeus | reverse complement strand
GGTTCCACCACCGGCGTCTGCCGCGCCGGGGCCGTGGCCCGGGGCGCCTGGGCCTGGGGTGCGGCAGGGCGGGGGGGTGCGGCTTGCGGCCGGGATGCGGGCTGCGGCCGGGACGGGGCGGCGGGGCTGGCGGGCGGGGCGGGTGCGCCGCCGGGCGAAGGCGCGGCGGCCCGGGGCGGCGGCAGGCTGCCGCCCGACTGGCCCAGGCTGCTCTGCGCCAGCGCGACCGGGGCCAGCGCGACCGGGGCCAGCGCGACCGGGGCCAGGGCAATCGCGGCCAGCACGGCGGGAGCCAGTAGCAGGGCGAGCAGGGCCGGAAGGATGCGTGGGATCACCGCCCCCGCATGGCCCAGCCCCGCGCGCCGGGTCAAGCGCCCAGCGCGGCCCGGGCCGGGGCCGGGGCGGATCGTTCCGGGCAGGCCAGGCCGGGCCGGCCGGTTTCCGGGGTCGCTGCCCGAGGCCGCAGGGGACCAGGCGCCTCGGCCCGCCGCAAAGGCGCGCGGTTCAGCGCGGCAATTGGCCGGCCAGGCGGCAGCGCTCGGCGCGCCTGGCGTTGTCCACCTCCGTTGCGAAGACATTGCCGCGGCTGTCCACCGCCATGGTGTGCACCCGGTGGAATTCGCCGGCATTGCGACGTAGCCCCGTGCGTCATCCCCGGGCATGGCGCAGGGGCATGGCGCAGGGGGGGCGGTGGAGCACGCCGCCACTACGCCCGCTTCTCCAGATTCCAGAAGAACTGCGCCGGCGACGTCACCATGCCCACAGGCGGCGCCGACAGGCCATCGGCTGCTCCACCGCGCTCAAGGGCACGCAGGGCGCCACCTGGACGTCGGGGGGAAATATCATTGGGGCGTAATCCCGGCCTTGCGCGCCGCCTCGCCCCATTTGGTCAGCTCCGCCTGGCAGAAGGCGCGCATCTCCTCGGGCGAGGAGGTGACGATCTCCGCCCCCAGCACGCGGTGGCGGTCCACCACCTCCGGCCGCCGGAGCGCCGCCACGCAATCGGCGTTCAGCTTCGCCAGGGTCTCCGCCGGCACGCCGGCGGGCGCGATCACCATGCCCCAGGTGGAGGCCTCGAAGCCCGGCAGCAGGGCCTCGCCGACGGTCGGCACATCGGGGAGCTGCGGCGCGCGCTTCGCCCCCGTGGTCGCCAGCGCCTTCAGCGCGCCGGACTGGATGTGCGGCAGCGCGGCCGGCACCGTGTCGAACATGATGTCCACCCGCCCGGCCATCAGATCCGGATGCGCCGCGGTGCTGCCGCGATAGGGCACGTAGCTCAGCTCCGTCTGGGTGAGCTGGCCGAACAGCACCGGCGCCAGCCGCACCACCCCGCCGGTGCCGGCGAAGGTGACGCCCGGGTGGCGCTTCGCATGCGCCACCAGCTCCGCCGGGGTGTTCGGCCCGAAACCCTTGCCGGCGCAGAGCACCAGCGGCGTCGAGGTGGTCTGGGTGACGAAGGTGAAGTCCCGCATCGTGTCATAGGGCAGCCGGTAATAGGCGGCATTCACCGGATGCCCCACCGAGACCAGCGCCAGGGTGTGGCCGTCCGGCGCGCTACGGGCCAGGGTCTCGGTGCCGATCACCCCATCGGCGCCGGCGCGGTTCTCCACCGGCACGGGCTGGCCCCAGGCGGCGGCCAGGGGCTCGGCCATCAGCCTTGCGGTGATGTCCGAAACGCCGCCCGGCGTATAGGGGACGATGAGGCGCACCGGCCGCTGCGGAAAGGCCTGGGCGCGGGCGCGGCCCACCGGCAGCAGGGCCGGCGCGGCCAGCAGCGTGAGCAGCGCCCCGCGGCGGGTGACGGGCATGGTTGTTCCTCCCAGGCTGTGTTGGCCGCAGTCTCGCGCGGCGGCGCGGCCGGCGGCAATGCACGGCTTCGCCGCCGCGGCAGGGCGCGCTCGCATCGGCCGTCCGGCGGCGGTTCTCGGGGTCGGGCCAGGATCCGGCGACATCGTCCTAGAGCGTCTTCACGCTGACTGCGCAGCGTGAAGACGCTCTATCTTATTGATGGTAGAGCAGATTCACGCCTCCGGGCGATTCCGCCCTCCGGCGATCTGCTCTAGTGGCCCGATTCCGCAGTCCTGCGGACTTCGTTCCCGGGGCCGCTAGCTCTTGTTTTCAGTGGCCGGCGTGTCCGCTGCGTTCGCTGGACATCCAGCGAACTTCGCGGGCAGGACACTAGAGCGGTTTCACGCTGACTGTGCAGCGCGAAACCGCTCTAGCGTATGGATTGTAGAGCAGCTTCACGCCTCCGGGCGATGCCGCCCTCCGGCGATCTGCTCTAGCTGCCCCGCGCCGGCATCCGGCCGGGCGGGTTCACCGCCGGCGCCGCCTCCGCCTGCAGCCAGGCCAGCGCCCCCAGCCCCGCCGCCCGCCCGGTGGCGAAGCAGGCCTGCAGCAGGTAGCCGCCGGTCGGCGCTTCCCAGTCCAGCATCTCCCCCGCCGCGAAGACGCCGGGCCGCGCCCGCAGCATCAGCCGCGCATCCAGCGCCGCCCAGCCCAGCCCGCCAGCGGAGGAGATGGCGCGCCCGATCGGCATCGGCGCTTCCAGGCGCAGCGGCAGCGCCTTCACCAGGCGGGAGAGCGGCCCGGCCGCCCCCGCCCGCAAGGCCTCCTGCACCAGCGCCGCGGCCACCGGCGCCAGCCCCGCCCGGCGCAGATGATTGGCCAGGGAGACGCCGCCCCGCGGCCCGTCCAGCCGCGCCGCCAGCGCCTCGGCGGAAAGGTCCGGCCGCAAATCCAGCGCCAGCGTCACCGGGCCCTCCGCCGCGATCGCCTCCCGCAGCTTCGCGGCCAGGGCATAGACGGCGCCGCCGATCCCGGCTTCCGTCACCATCGCTTCGCCCCGCACCGCCGCCCCGCGGAAGGCCAGGGCGATGCGCTTCAGCGGCGTGCCGGCGAAGCGGCGGCGCAGCGTTTCCGACCAGGCGATGCGGAAGCCGCAATTGGCCGGGCGGAAGGGCACCACGCCCGGCAGCCAGCCGGCCCAGCCGCCATCCGCCCCCAGCCGGGGCCAGGAGGCGCCGCCCAGCGCCAGCACGGTGGCCGCCGGGCGCAGCGCCACCGGCCCCTCCGGCGTGGCGAAAGCCAGCTCGCCCGCCGGGGTCCAGCCCTGCCAGGCATGGCGCAGGCGGAGCGCCACCCCCTGCCCGGCCAGCCGCGCCAGCCAGGCGCGCAGCAGGGGCGAGGCCTTCAGCGCCCGGGGAAACACCCGCCCGCTGCTGCCGGTGAAGCAGGGCTGGCCCAGCCCCTCCGCCCAGGCCACCAGCGCCGCGGGCGGGAAGGCGCGGATCAGCGGTTCCAGATGCGGCCGGGCGGTGCCGTAGCGGGAGAGGAAGGACTCCAGGGGTTCGGCATGCGTGAGGTTCAGCCCGCCGCGGCCGGCCATGAGGAATTTGCGTCCCGGGCTCGGCATGCGGTCCAGCACCGTCACGGCGGCGCCGCCTGCGGCCAGCACCTCCGCCGCCATCAGCCCCGCCGGGCCGGCCCCGATCACCGCTGCCTGCATGGCAGGGCTTCTACCGGAGAGGCGAACCCGCGGCCACCAACCCCGTTAGGGGGGCAGAGCGAAATGAGGGAGTAACGCCATGGCTGGTGGTATCCTGTCCGCCCTGCGCACCCAGGCGAATGAGCTCGGCGACGGCGCCGAGAGCTACGGGCGGCGCGCCCGGCGGGAGTTCCGCGACCGCGGCCGGGAATTCCGCAGCCGCGGCGACGAGACGCGGACGGAGCTGGCGCGGCTCTGGTCCCAGCTCGAGGATCTGGTGGAGCGGCGCGTCGTGCCCACCGCCTCCGAAGCCGTGGGGAATGCGCGGGATTATGCGCGGGAGGGCCGCGACGCCGCGGTCTATGTCGCCGGGCATCTGCGGGAGGCGACGCGGGCGCAGCCGCTGCTGGCGATCGGCATCGCCGTGACCGCGACTTGGCTGATCAGCTCCATGCTGCGGGGCAGGCGCTGAATCCGGGGCGCTGCCCGCTGGCGGCAGTGCCGCCAGCCCCTGCCGGGGCCAGGGATCTGGCCCCGGACTCCGGCCTGAGGTCCGGGCCCGTGGGTTGAACCTGCCGAGTCACGGCGAAGCCGGGGGCGAGGCCCCCGGCACTTACGTCCGCCGGGGTCCCACCAGCCCGAATTGCGCCCCCTGCGGGTCGTTGCCGACGACGACGAAGACCTCGCCCGGCACTTCGGCGGGGCCGTAGTGGATGGTGCCGCCGGCGCCGCTCGCCGCCTTCGCCGCCACGTCGATATCGGCGACGCCGAAGTAGAAATTCCACGCCGCGCGCGGCACATCCGGCAGCCTGGGCATGACCGCCCCCAGCACTTTCCCCTGCAGCGCGATGAACTGGTACTCGCCATGCTCGCCCATCGGCATGGCGCCCTGCTTCTCCCAGCCGAACTGCTTGCCGTAGAATTCCAGGGCCGCCGCCGGGTCCGGCGTGGTCAGCTCGTTCCAGTGGCAATGGCCGGGGCGGTCGCGATCGAAGGCGGTGCTCGCCTGGTCGCAGACGCCGCGCATGACGTAGAAGGCCACGCCCTGCGGATCCGCGAGAAAGGCGAAGCGGCCGACATTCGGGATATCCGTGGGCGGCACGAATTGCGCGCCGCCGGCGGCGCGGATGGACGCCGCCGCCTGGTCCACGTCATCCACGCCGACATAGCCCAGCCAGCCGGGCTGCATGCCCTGCGCCGCCGCGTCCTGCGGCAGGGCCATCAGCCCCGCCACCGCCATCTCCCCGGTGGAGAAGAGGCGGTAGCCGGATTCCGCCCCGCCGGGCATCTCCGGCACCTTAGGCCTGCCAGCCCAGCACCGCGCCGTAGAAGGCCTCGGCCGCCTGCGGGTCGCTGGTCAGCAGCTCGTACCAGATGAAATCGCCATGGGGGTTGGGCATGGGGCGCTCCCTCAGGCGTCGACGACGGGGACGAAGCCGCCGAAGATCATGCGCTTGCCGTCGAAGGGCATTTCGCCCATCTGCTTCATGCGCGGGTCTTCCATCATCCGCTTCATGGCGGCGTCGCGGACGTCCTTGGACGGGTATTCGATCCAGGAAAAGACCACCACCTCGCCCGGCTCCGCCTTCACGGCGCCGCGGAAATCCGTGAGCTTGCCGTCCGGCACGTCGTCGCCCCAGCATTCCACCACGCGGGTGGCGCCGTATTCCTTGAAGAGGGGGGCGGCCGCCGCGGCGTGGCGGCGGAACTCCTCCTTGTTCGCTGCCGGTACGGCCAGCACGAAGCCATCCACATAGCCCATCCGCGATCCGCTCATGCCGGCCTTCCTCTCCTTCCGTGCCCGGCCTGGTGCGGCGCGGGCTGTGTTGGCCGGAACGGGCTGGTTGCGGCGCCCGATCTGTCCCGGCTTGACAAAAACGTTGATATCAACATAATCAGGGCATGTCAAGACCGGTGCCCTTCGAGACGACGCTGGAGGTGCGCGACGCCTGTCTCTGCCTGCATGTACAGCGCGCGGCGCGGGCGCTGGCGCGACGCTTCGATGAAGCCTTGCGGCCGGCAGGGCTGACCAACGGACAATTCTCCCTGCTGATGGCGCTGAACCGGCCGGAGCCGGCGCGGATGCTGCCGCTGTGCAAGCTGCTGGGGCTGGACCGCACCACGCTGATCGCGGCGCTGAAGCCGCTGGAACGGGACGGGCTGGTGGCGAGCGAGGGCGACCCGAAAGACCGCCGCAGCCGGCTGCTGCGGCTGACCGAGGCGGGGCAGGCCAGGCTGGCCGCGGCGCTGCCGATCTGGCGGGCGACCCATGCGGTGGTGGAGGCGGGGCTGGGCGGGGTGACGGCGGAGGCGCTGCGGGCGGGGTTGATGGCGCTGGGGTAGGGGCGGTGGCTCCTCCTCCCCCCGCTGCTGTGCGGGTGCGGGCCCGGTCGCATCCCACCCTCCCAGGTCCTTCGGGCGCGGGCCCCGCCGACCCCCCGCTGGCGGGGAGGGTTGGGTGATCTCACGCGGCGCTTCTGCCCAACGCCCCTCGTCCCGCCCCGGCTTTCCATGGCAGCATGGCCGCCCCAGATAGGCGATGCGATGAACCACCTCGCCCCCGTCCTGTTCCATCCGCCGAAACGCCCCGCCCCGCCGCATGAGCGGGCGCTGAAGGTCGTTTCCCCTTTCGAGCCGAATGGCGACCAGCCGACGGCGATCCGCGAGCTGGTGGCGGGGCTGCAGGGGCAGGAGCGCGACCAGGTCCTGCTCGGCGTCACCGGCTCCGGCAAGACCTTCACCATGGCGAAGGTGATCGAGGCGGTGCAGCGCCCGACGCTGATCCTGGCGCCGAACAAGACGCTGGCGGCGCAGCTCTATGGGGAGATGAAGAGCTTCTTCCCCGAGAATGCTGTGGAGTACTTCGTCTCCTACTACGACTACTACCAGCCGGAAGCCTATGTCCCGCGCACCGACACCTACATAGAAAAAGACGCGCAGATCAACGAGCAGATCGACCGGATGCGCCACTCGGCGACGCAGGCGCTGCTCGAGCGGAACGACGTCGTCATCGTCGCCTCGGTGAGCTGCATCTACGGTATCGGCTCGGTCGAGACCTATTCCCGCATGGTGGTGAAGCTGGAGCGCGGCGGGCGGATCGAGCGCGACCTGCTGGTGAAGGGCCTCGTCGAGCAGCAATACCGCCGCAATGACAGCTTCTTCGCCCGCGGCACCTTCCGCATCCGCGGCGAGACGGTGGATATCTGGCCGAGCCACCTGGAGGATCGTGCCTGGCGCGTCTCCCTCTTCGGCGACGAGGTGGACGGCATCCGCGAATTCGATCCGCTGACCGGCGAGGTGACGGCGGAGATGGAGCGCGTGGCGATCTACGCCAACAGCCACTACGTCACCCCGCGCCCGACCCTGACCCAGGCCATCTTCAGCATCAAGGCGGAGCTGAAGGAAAGGCTGGCGGAACTCGAGGCCCAGGGCCGGTTGCTGGAAGCGCAGCGCCTGGCGCAGCGCACGCAATTCGACATCGAAATGCTGGAGACCACCGGCTCCTGCAAGGGGATCGAGAATTACTCCCGCTACCTCACCGGCCGGAATCCCGGGGAGCCGCCGCCGACCCTCTTCGAATACCTGCCGGAGAACGCGCTGCTCATCGTCGATGAGAGTCACGTCACGGTGGGCCAGCTCGGCGGCATGTATCGCGGCGACTATGCGCGGAAGAGCATTCTGGACGAGTTCGGCTTCCGCCTGCCCTCCTGCAAGGACAACCGGCCGCTGAAATTCGAGGAGTGGGACGCCTACCGGCCGGAGACGATCTTCGTCAGCGCCACGCCGGGCGCCTGGGAGATGGAGCGCACCGGCGGCGTCTTCGCCGAGCAGGTGATCCGGCCGACCGGGCTGGTGGATCCGGTGACGGATATCCGCCCGGTGGAAGGCCAGGTGGACGATCTGCTCGCCGAATGCCGCGAGCAGGTGAAGAAGGGCGGCCGCGTGCTGGTGACGACGCTCACCAAGCGCATGGCGGAAGACCTGACCGAGTACATGACCGAGGCGGGCATCAAGGTCCGGTATCTCCACTCCGACGTCGACACGCTGGAACGGATAGAAATCATCCGCGATCTCCGCCGCGGCGCCTTCGACGTGCTGGTCGGCATCAACCTGCTGCGGGAGGGCCTCGACATCCCGGAATGCACGCTGGTGGCGATCCTCGACGCCGACAAGGAAGGCTTCCTGCGCAGCACCACCTCGCTGATCCAGACCATCGGCCGCGCCGCGCGCAATGCCGAGGGCCGCGTGGTGCTGTATGCGGACCGGATGACCGACAGCCTGCGCCGCGCGCTGGAGGAGACGGAGCGTCGCCGCGCCAAGCAGATGGCCTGGAACGTCGAGCACGGCATCACGCCGCAGACCATCAAGCGGCAGATCGCCGATGTCATGCAGTCCGTCTATGAGCAGGATTACGTGACGGTCGAGGCCGTCGAGGGCGATGCCACCGCCGAATTCGTCGGCAAGGATCTGCGCGCGACGATCGCGGAGCTGGAGAAGCGCATGCGCGCCGCCGCGGCCGATCTGGAATTCGAGGAGGCGGCGCGGCTGCGGGACGAGATCAAGCGGCTGGAATCGCTCGATCTCGGCCTGGCGCCGAATCTGGCAGGGCGGAGCCTGCAGGAGGCGGTGCCGCGGGGGCCGGCGGCTGCCGGCAAATCCCCCGCCCGGCAGAAGCAGGAATGGCGGCCGAAGCCGCTCGGCCCCGGGGGCGGCGGCTATACGCCGGAGAAGCGCCGCGGCGGCGGGCGCCGCCGGGCCTGAGGGGCCGGGGCCCGCCGGGCAGGGCAGTGCCGGAGCCGAGCCTCGGCCTTTCCCCGCGGCCGGTCCCGGGCGGCGGCCTTATTCCTCCGGCAGTTCCTGCGGCACGAAGCCCTCCTGGCTCTTCAGGATGACGAGCATGCCGAGCACCATCATGGCGAAGGCCATCAGGTCACCATAGTGGTAGCCTTCGCCGAAGCTGCTCCGCAGCCAGGCGAGGAGCACGGAGGCCACCGCGGTGATGCCGATCCAGAGCCAGCGGTTCTGGTTGATATGAGCCATGATCATGCAGCGAAGCATCCCTTGCCTGGAAAACCCCAGCTAAGCCACGGCCCGCGCCCGGCGACCAGCCGGCTTTACCCGGGGAAACCCGTCGTTACCGCGGGTTACAGCGGCAGCGGCCATGCCGCTTCTGGCGGCAGGCTGACCAGGCAGAGAGCGCACCCTGCCCACCGAAATGCCCCGCCGTGAGTCGGCAGCCCGGCCCCGCTGACTCCGGGCTTGTCGCGAAAGGGCCTGCGGCGCGTCCTGGCGGATCCTTCTTGTCCTCGCCTCCTGCGCCTGTACCGCTGTGCGCAGGAGGTCCGCGCTTTGCCGATGCCGCCGGCATCGGCTGGTGGAGGTTCTGGCAGGTCGCAAGTTCCCCGCCGATCCGCGACCGGGACCCTTTCGCGGCAGGCTCCCCGGCCGGGGGCCGGGGGCGGTCCGCTCCCCAGGGTGCGGAGGGCGGTGCCCTGGGGCGGAGTCTCCTCCTCGCTTCCTCCGGCGCGATCCTTGCTAGGCTTGCATCGACCACTCTTCAGCGCGCCGTGCCGCCCATCCGGCGGCCCCGGCGCCGCCGCGCCCGGGAGAAAGCTTCAGACCATGCTTCGCCGTAGCCTGATTGCCGGCGCCTCCGCGCTGCCCTTCGCCGCCCCCGCCCTGCTGCGGGCCCAGACCTTCCCGAAGATCGCCATCGGCATGTCCGGCTGGACCGGCTTCGCGCCGCTGACGCTCGCCGAGCAGGCCGGCCTCTTCAAGGCGAACGGGCTGGAGGTGGAGACCAAATTCGTCCCGCAGCGGGAGCGCAACTTGGCCCTGGCTTCGGGCGCGCTGAATTGCGTGGTGACGACGGTGGACACCATGATTCTCTGGGCCAGCACCATCCCGCTGGTGCAGGTGCTGGTGCTGGACCGCAGCAAGGGCGGCGACGGCATCGCGGCGCGCCCGGCGATCGGCAGCGTGAAGGAGCTGAAGGGCAAGACCATCGCCGTGGACGGCCCCGGCACCACCCCCTATTTCACCATGGCCTATATGCTGCGGGAGAACGGGCTTTCGGTGCGGGACGTCAGCACCGCGACGCTGGCCCCGCAGCCCGCCGCCCAGGCCTTCGTCGCCGGCCAATTCGATGCCTGCGTCAGCTACGAACCCTATCTTTCCACCGTGCGCGCCATGGGCGCGGACAAGGGCAGGATCCTCTCCACCACGCTGGACTATCCCTGCGTGGTGGACACCCTCGCCTTCCAGCCTGCCTTCATTCAGGCCAATCCGGAGGCGGTGCGGCGCGTGGCGAAATCCTGGTTCGACGCGCTGGCGATGATCGCCCGGGAGCCGGACCGCAGCCATGAGATCATGGGCGCCCGCACCCGCCAGACCGGGCCGGAATTCAAGGCGAGCGCCGCCTTCATCGAATGGCCGGAGCTGGCCGCCGTGAAGGACTACGCGGCGAGCGGGCTACCCGCCTTCATGCAGAAGGCGCATGCGGTGCAGCGGGAAACCGGCGTGGTGCGGCAGGATGTGGACCTGACCAAGCTGTTCGATTCCAGCTTCCTCCCGTAAGCGCATGCGCCCCTTGCAGCCGGTGGGGGCGGGGGCGCGCATCGTCCTCGGCGCCCTGTTCTTCGCGCTCTTCATCGGCGTCTGGGCCGCCGTCACCTATGGCGGGGTGGTGCCGGCGCTGTTCCTCGCCTCGCCGGGGCGGGCGCTGGCCTCCGGCTGGGCGCTGCTGGCGGAATACGGCTTCGCCTTCGATATCGGCGTGACGGTGTGGCGGGTGGTGGGCGGCTTCCTGCTGGCGGCTTTGGTCGCCGTGCCGCTCGGCCTGCTGATGGGCGCCTTCAAGCCGGTAGAGGCCTTCTTCGAGCCCTTCTTCTCCTTCGCCCGCTATTTGCCGGCCTCCGCCTTCATCCCGCTGCTCATCCTCTGGTTGGGGGTGGGGGAGGCGCAGAAGCTGGCCGTCATCGTCATCGGCAGCGTGTTCCAGCTCGTCATCATGGTGGCGGCGATCGCCGGCGGGACGCGGCGGGACCTGGTGGAGGCGGCCTATACGCTGGGCTCGCGGCCGCTTTCCATCCTGCGGCGCGTCGTCATCCCGGCGGCGGCGCCGCAGGTGGCGGAGGCGCTGCGCCTCGTGCTGGGCTGGGCCTGGACCTATGTCATCGTCGCCGAGCTGGTGGGGGCGAGCAGCGGCATCGGCCATATGATCATGGACAGCCAGCGCCTGCTGGATACCGGGCAGATGATCTTCGGCATCGTCACCATCGGGGTGATCGGGCTGGTGACGGATCTGCTGTTCAAGGCGGTGAACCGGTGGCTGTTTCCCTGGGCGGTGCTGTGAGGGTGGGCGGCGTGGCGATCCGCCCCCACCCCGGCCCTCCCCCGCAGGCGGGGGAGGGAGGCAGCCTTCCTCCCCCCGCTGGCCGGGGGAGGTCAGGAGGGGGATGGCCGCGCCGATGAGCGCCTATCCGCTGCACATCCAGGGCGTCACCCGCAGCTTCCCCGGCCAGGGCAAGGCCGGGCCGACGCTTGCCTTGCAGCCCACCGACCTCACCGTGGCACCCGGCGAATTCGTCGCCATCCTGGGCCCTTCCGGCTGCGGCAAATCCACGCTGCTGCGCATCGTCGCGGGGCTGGACCGGCCGAGCGGCGGCACGGTGCGCCTCGGCGCGCGCGAGGTGACCGGGCCAGGCCCCGACCGCGGCATGGTGTTCCAGAGCTACACGCTGTTCCCCTGGCTGACCGTCGCCGACAACATCCGCTACGGGCTGGTGGAGCGCGGCGTGCCCGCGGCCGAGCAGCGGGAGATCCTGGCGCGCTTCCTCGCCCGCACCGGCCTTCAGGGCTTCGAGAATCACTGGCCGCGCCAATTGTCCGGCGGCATGCAGCAACGCACCGCCCTGGCCCGCGCCCTGGCCAACGACCCGGAGATATTGCTGCTGGACGAGCCCTTCGGCGCCCTCGATCATCAGACGCGGGAGCTGATGCAGGAGCTGCTGCTGGAGATCTGGCAGGAAGGCGACGGATCCGGCGTCGCCGGGGGCCGCAAGACGGTGCTGTTCGTCACCCACGACATCGATGAGGCGATCTTCCTGGCCAACCGCGTGGTGGTGATGTCCGCCCGACCCGGCCGCATCAAGGCGGAGGTGGAGGTGGCGCTGCCCTATCCGCGCGAATGGATGGTGAAGACCACGCCCGAATTCGCCGCGCTGAAGGCGCGGCTGATGGGCGAGATCCGCGAGGAAGTGCGCCGCGCCGCCACCGGCTGACGCCTGGTTTCCGAAGGCCTCTCGGCCCTTGCTGGGGGCAGCGCGAGGGGGATTGCCCCATGGCGCGCCTCGCGGCGCGATGCCCTCTCGCTAGAGCGGTTTCACGCTGACTGTGCAGCGCGAAACCACTCTAGAGCGGGATCGGTTGAGCTGCGCTCACCCGCCCCGCTCTAGCTCATTGTTCGGTCGCGTGATTCACGGTTTCGGTCGATTCGACCTCAACCGATCACGCTCTAGCTTATGGACTGTAGAGCAGATTCACGCCTCCGGGCGATGCCGCCCTCCGGCGATCTGCTCTAGACCCCCGCCCCGCCATCCAGCCCGATCGCCTGCCCCGTCACATTCGCCGCGCCCGGCGAGACCAGCCATGCCACCGCCGCTGCCACCTCCTCGGCGCTCGTCACCCGCCCGGTCGGCGTGCCCCGCGCCGCGGCCGCTGCATCCATGCCGAGTTCCGCCCAGCGCGCCTCGGCCATCGCCGTCGGCACCCAGCCGGGGCAGAGCGCATTCACCGTGATCCGCCGTGGCGCCAGCTTCAGCGCCAGCGCGCGGGTCAGCCCGACCACGCCGTGCTTCGCCGCGACATAGGCCACCTGGTCCGGCACGGCCCGCAGCCCGAGCACCGAGGCGAGGGTGACGATCCGCCCCCTCCCGTCATCCGGCATGCGCGCCGCGGCCGCCAGGCAGCACCGCCAGGCGCCGTCCAGATTGGTGGAGAGGATGCCGCGCCAATGCGCTTCGTCAGGGTCCTCTGGCGGGTCCCCGCCGGCGCTGCCGGCCGCCGCCACCAGCACCTGCACCGCCGGCAGCGCGGCGAAGAAGCTGCGCACGGAGGCCGCCTCCGCCACGTCCAGCGGGGCGAATTCCACGCCTTCCGGCAGCGCCGCCGCCCGCCGCGCCCCGGCCACCACGCGGTAGCCCAGCGCCGCCAGCCGCGCCGCGCAGGCCCGGCCGATGCCGCCCGTGCCGCCGGTGACGACCGCCAGCGGCCGCTCCAGGCCGCCCTGCCCGCTGCGGGGGTCCCGCTGCGCCGCCGCCGCCCCGGGCGCCCCGGCGCCACGGTCCCCGGCCGCGCTCATTCCGCCGTGGTCCCGCCATCCACCGGCATCACCACGCCGGTGACGAAGCTCGCATGGTCGGAGCAGAGGAAGGCCACCACCGCGGCGATCTCGAAGGGATCGGCGAAGCGCCCCAGCGGCACCGCCGCGGCATAGGCCGCCGCGCTGCCCGCGGCGTAGCGGTCCGGGTAGCGCGCCGCCAGCTCGCCGATCACCCGCCGCAGCATCGGCGTATCCGTGCTGCCGGGCGCGATGCAGTTGAAGCGGATGCGGGCAGGCGCCCAGTCCAGCGCCGCGCTGCGCGTGAGCTGCGCGATCGCCGCCTTGCTCGCCCCATAGGCCGCCGAGACGCGCTTGCCGATCAGCGCCTGGTCCGAGGCGATGTTCACCACCGCCCCGCCCCCCGCCGCCGCCATATGCGGGATCGCCGCTTGCAGCAGGGCGAAGGGCGCCAGCACATTCACCCGGAAGATCCGCTCCGCCTCGGCGATCGGCGTGTCCACCAGGCTGCCGAGGATGGTCGCCCCGGCATTGTTCACCACGATGTCCAGCCCGCCGAGCGACGCGGCCGCCGCCTCCGCCGCCGGCCCCACGCTCTCCAGCCTCTCGAAATCCACCTCCGGCAGGTCGAGCCCGGCGACGCGCGCGCCGGAGGCTTCCAGCGTCGCGGCGATGGCGCGGCCGATGCCGCCGCGATGGCCGGTCACGATGGCACGCTTGCCGGCCAGGCCGGCGATGCGGGGTGGTTCGCTCATCCCCTACCCCTTTCCAGACCGCGCGAGGGAAGTCCAGGCCGGCGAATTCGTGTCGCTGATTCCATGCCTGATCACGGACTCGTATCTGGTACCCTTCCCCTTTAAGGCACATATGAACGAAGTAATACAACTTATTGGAGAAAACATGTCTCGAGTGCTGCGCTTTTCTGTCCTGGCCGCTTTCGCCCTGAGCCTGGCCGCCTGCTCCGGCATGAACCGGACCCAGCAGCGGACGCTCTCCGGCGGCGCGATCGGCGCCGCGGGCGGCGCGGCAGTGGGCGCCATCACCGGCGGCTCGCCCCTGACCGGCGCGCTCATCGGCGGTGCCGGCGGCGCGGCCATCGGCGCGCTGACCCGGTAGAGCGCGCCGCCCTGGCCAGGCAGGGGGGCTGCTTCCAGCCGCCCCCCGGCGGGGGTAGAAGGCGCCGGCATGAGCCTGCCCATCTCCCCCGCCATCCCGCGCGCCGCCCTGGTCACCGGCGGGGCGAAGCGCCTGGGCCGCGCCATCGCGCTGAGCCTGGCGGAGGCCGGTTTCGACATCGCCCTGCATTACGGCACGAGTGAGGCGGCAGCCGAGGCCACGGCGGCGGAGATCCGCGCCCTCGGCCGCCGCGCCGTCACCCTTCCCGCCGACCTCGCCGAGGAAGCGCAGGTGGAGCGGCTCCTGCCCGCCGCCACGGCGGCGCTCGGCCCGCTCGGCGTGCTGGTGAACAATGCCAGTACCTTCGAGCGCGACGAGTGGCAGGACGCGACGCGCACGAGCTGGGACCACCATATCGAGCCCAATCTGCGCGCCCCCTTCGTGCTGACCCAGGCTTTCGCCCGCGCCCTGCCGGAGACGGCAGAGGGCGTGGTGATCAACATGCTCGACCAGCGGGTCTGGTCGCTGACGCCGCATTTCGTTTCCTACACCGTCTCCAAGGCCGGGCTCTGGGCGCTGACCCGGTCGCTCGCCCTGGCGCTGGCGCCGCGCATCAGGGTGAACGGCATCGGGCCTGGCCCCGCCTTGCCCAGCCCGCGCCAGAGCCAGGCGCAATTCGCCGCGCAATGCGCCAGCGTGCCGCTGCGCCGCGGCACCAGCCCGGCGGAGGTGGCGGCGGCGGCGCTCGCCATCCTTTCCCTGCCGGCGATGACCGGGCAGATGATCGCGCTGGATGGCGGCCAGCATTTGCAATGGGCCGCGTCCAGCCGTGCCGGAGGGCCGGAGGAATGAGCTTCGCACCGAATGCCGAGGCCGGGCTGCGGCTCGTCTTCCTGCGCGGGCTGGAGATGCAGGCGCGGCTCGGCGTGCATCCGCATGAAAAGGCCGCGCCGCAGCGCGTCGTCGTGCATGTGGAATTGGCGGTCGAGGACGAATCAGCCCCGGACCGAATCGGCGAGGACGACCTGCGCCGCGTGGTTGATTACGGAAGAGTGGTACGCGCGGCGCGCGCAACCGCGGCGGAAGGACATACTCTTCTGGTGGAGACTCTGGCTGAACGAATCGCCCTGGCAGCCTTGCAGGATCCGAGGGTGAGGCGCGCGCGGGTGACGGTGGAAAAGCCGGACGCCTATGCGGATGTCGCGGCGGTGGGCGTCACCATCGAACGTAGGCGGCCCTGACACTGTTCTGCAACGGGCTTTGTCCACCGCACCCACGCCTGCGTGATCGTCTGGCGCGCGTCAAGCTCAATGTTACGCTTGACCTGGCCCTCTGCAACATTCCAGGAAATAATCGGCGAAAATCAATAGCTTAAAATTATGCCAGATTCTTGAGCAGGTGGCGGAAATGCGCTGCCGCCAAGGGCTGGCGCGGGTTTCCCGGAGCCGTGTCCACAGAGTTTTCCACAGCTTTCCTTCCGCCGCCGCTCTTGCCCAGGAAGGCGGCGCGGCCCTAATCCCGGCCCATGGATGAGGCTACCCCCGGCCCCGAGGATACTGCGCCGGCATTGCCGGTCATGGAAGGCGTGCGGGTGATCGAGAGGGCGCTGGCCACCCTGCCTTTCGCGCCAGGCGTGTACCGTATGCTCGACGCTCGCGGCGATGCCCTTTATGTGGGCAAGGCCCGTGCGCTGAAGAAACGAGTCGCCGCCTATGCCCAGCTCGGCCGGCTGCCCGAGCGGCTGCGTCGCATGGTGCACGAAACCCGCAGCCTCGAGGTCATCACCACCGCCTCCGAGGCCGAGGCGCTGCTGCTCGAAGCCAACCTCATCAAGAAGCTCCGGCCGCGCTTCAACATCGTCCTGCGCGACGACAAATCCTATCCCTGGCTGGTGCTGACGGAGGACCATCCCTTCCCGCAGATCGCCAAGCATCGCGGCGAAAGGCGGAAGGGCGCCAGCTACTGGGGCCCCTTCGCCTCCGCCTGGGCGGTGAACCAGACGCTGACCGCGCTGCAGCGGGTGTTCCTGCTGCGGAGCTGCCGGGACACGGTGTTCGACAGCCGCGACCGCCCCTGCCTGCTCTACCAGATCCGCCGCTGCTCGGCGCCCTGCGTCGGCCGCATCGACCAGGCGGGCTATGCCGAGCTGGTGCATCAGGCCAAGCAATTCCTCTCCGGCGAGACGCCCAGCATCCAGAAGGAGCTGGCGAAGGAGATGGAGCAGGCGGCGGAGGCGCTGGAGTTCGAGCGCGCCGCGGCGCTGCGCGACCGCATCCGCGGGCTGACGCATGTGCAGGGGCGGGACCGCATCAACCTGGACGGCGTCGGCGATGCCGATGTGGTGGCGCTGCACCAGGCGGCGGGGCAGACCTGCGTGCAGGTCTTCTTCTTCCGCGGCGGCCGCAACAACGGCAACCGGCCCTTCTTCCTGAGCAAGGGCGAGCAGGGGCCGGAGGAGGTGATGGGCGCCTTCCTCGGCCAGCTCTACGACGACCTGCCGCCGCCGCCCCTGGTGCTGCTGAGCCATGCGCCGGAGGAGCAGGCGCTGATCGCCGAGGCGCTGAGCATCAAGGCCGGGCGCCGCGTGGAGCTGCACCGGCCGCAGCGCGGCGAGAAGCGCGAGGCGGTGCTGCATGCCGAGACCAATGCGCGCGAGGCGCTGGAGCGCAAGCTGGCCGAGGGCACGGCGCAGGAGGCGCTGCTGCAGGCGGTGGCGCGGGTGTTCGATCTGCCGGCGGCGCCGGAGCGGATCGAGATCTACGACAACAGCCACATCCAGGGCGCCAACGCCTATGGCGTGATGGTGGCGGCGGGGCCGGCCGGATACCTGAAGCAGGCCTACCGGAAATTCTCCATCAAGGGTCCGAAGGGAAGCGATTCCCCTGCTCCGCAGGGTGGGGGCGGCGATGATTTCGCCATGATGCGGGAGGTGTTCGAGCGCCGCTTCAGCCGCGCGCTGCGGGAGGACCCGGAGCGGGAGAGCGGCACCTGGCCGGACCTGGTGCTGATCGATGGCGGGCTCGGGCAGCTCAACGCGGCGCGGGAGGTGTTCGCGGAGCTGGGCGTGGACGACGTGCCGCTGGTGGCGATCGCCAAGGGGCCGGACCGGGATGCGGGGCGGGAATGGTTCTTCCAGCAGGGGAAGGAAGCCTTCCAACTGCCGCCGCGCGACCCCGTGCTGTACTACCTGCAGAGGCTGCGCGACGAGGCGCACCGCTTCGCCATCACCACCCACCGGGCGGGGCGGTCCAAATCCCTGGTGAAGAGCGAGCTGGACGAGATCCCGGGCGTGGGCTCGGCGCTGAAGCGGCGGCTGCTGAACCACTTCGGCTCGGCGCGCGGCGTCAGGAATGCGGCGCTGGAAGACCTGGCGAATGCGCCGGGGATCGGGCCGGCGGTGGCGAAGAAGATCTTCGAGCACTTCCACCCGGCCGCCGGTTGAGGGAGGGCTCTGCCCTCCCCCAAGCTCCCACCCGCCAAAGGCCGAAAGGCCTTTGGAAACCATGAGTTTGACACCCGTCGCGCGGCAACACCGCGCCCGGCGGAAGCAAAGGCGACGCCAAGCAATGGCCGTGGCCGCGCGGCCATGGCCTGGCGCGTGAGCGCGCCCGACCCAGGCGCTTAGTACCGGTACTGCTCCGCCTTGAACGGCCCTGCCTGGTCCACGCCGATATAGGACGCCTGCGCGGCGGAAAGCTTCGTCAGCGTCGCCCCCACCTTCGCCAGATGCAGCGCCGCCACCTTCTCGTCCAGATGCTTCGGCAGCACATAGACCTTCTTCTCGTACTTGCCGGGATTTACCCAGAGCTCGATCTGCGCCAGCGTCTGGTTGGTGAAGCTGGCGGACATCACGAAGCTCGGATGGCCCGTGGCGTTGCCCAGATTCACCAGCCGCCCCTCGGACAGCAGGATGATGCGCTTGCCGTCCGGGAACTCCACCTCATCCACCTGCGGCTTCACATTGTGCCACTTGTAGTTCTTGAGGCCCGCGACCTGGATCTCGGAATCGAAGTGGCCGATGTTGCAGACGATGGCCCGGTGCTTCATCGCCCGCATGTGGTCGAGCGTGATGACGTCCACATTGCCCGTCGCCGTCACGAAGATGTCGGCGCGCGGCGCCGCCTGCTCCATGGTGACGACCTCATAGCCTTCCATCGCCGCCTGCAGGGCGCAGATCGGATCGACCTCGCTCACCATCACCCGGCAGCCGGCATTGCGCAGGGATGCGGCGCTGCCCTTGCCGACATCGCCGAAGCCGCAGACCATGGCGATCTTGCCCGCCATCATCACATCGGTGCCGCGGCGGATTCCGTCCACCAGCGATTCGCGGCAGCCATAGAGGTTGTCGAACTTCGACTTCGTCACGCTGTCATTCACGTTGATGGCGGGGAAGAGCAGCTTGCCCTCCTTCGCCATGATGTAGAGGCGGTGCACGCCGGTCGTCGTCTCCTCGGAGACGCCCTTGATGCTGGCCGCCAGCTTCGCGAACCAGCCCGGCTTGCTCTTCAGCAGGTCCTTGATCAGGGCGAAGAAGACCGTCTCTTCCTCATTCGTCGCGCCGTCGAGGAAGGCGGTGTCGCCCTGCTCCGCGCGCAGCCCGTAATGCACCAGCAGCGTCATGTCCCCGCCATCGTCGAGGATCATGTTCGGCTCGCCGCCATCGCCCCATTCGAGCGTCTTCCGCACATAGTCCCAGTATTCCGGCAGCGTCTCGCCCTTCACGGCAAACACCGGCGTGCCGGCGGCGGCGATCGCCGCGGCGGCGTGGTCCTGGGTCGAGAAGATGTTGCAGGAGGACCAGCGGACATCGGCGCCCAGCGCCTTCAGCGTCTCGATCAGCACCGCGGTCTGGATGGTCATGTGCAGGCAGCCGGCGATGCGGGCGCCCTTCAGCGGCTGGCTGGGGCCGTATTCCTGCCGCACCGCCATCAGCCCGGGCATCTCGTCCTCGGCCATGGCGATCTCCTTCCGGCCCCATTCGGCCAGGGAGAGGTCCTTCACCTTGTACTCTGCGGCAACGGCCATCGGCTGTGTCCTTCCTGCGTCGGCGCGCGGCAGTAGCACGGCCTTCCGAGCCTGGCCAGGATCTCCTACAAAATATAAAGATGTCTTTATGTCATCGGCGCCGGCCGGACCCCCGCCCTTGGCGGCGGGCCTGAGTCCCCGCGCGCGGGGCTTTCCCCTCGGGGGAGGGCCCGCACCCTGGCGGATGCCCCGGAGCCCCCGCGCGCGGGGCTTTCCCGCCCGCCCGCCGGCTCACGCCGGCGGGAGCACGCCAGCCTTGCCGCTGGCCCGGCCCGCCCCGTAGCTTCCGCCAGGTCACGGCGCGCCAATGCGCCGGACGGGAGGAGATGATGATGCAGCGCCCCGCGATCGGCCGCCTGGCGGCCATCGGCCTTGCCGCCAGCCTCATCCTGCCGGGCCTTGCCCTGGCGCAGCCGGCGCCCGCCCCCGGCTGGGCGCAGGGGCGGCCGGACAGCATGGCGGCCTCGCCCCTCGCCCCGCATGCGCCGAAGCTGACCGCCACCCCGGCGGCGCAATTGCCCACCGCCTCGCTGCGCGTCCCCCAGGGCTTCAGGCTGGAGGTCTGGGCCACCGGCGCCACCGGCGCGCGGATGATGGCGGAAAGCCCGAACGGCACGGTCTTCGTCGGCACCCGCACCATCGGCCGGGTCTATGCCATCACCGAGGAGGGCGGCCAGCGCCGGGTGCGCACCATCGCCGCCCAGCTCACGGATCCCAATGGCGTCGCGGTGCGCGACGGCGCGCTGTACGTGGTGGCCATCAACCGCGTGCTGCGCTTCGACGGCATCGAGGGCAGGCTGGACGCCCCCGGCACGCCGGTGGACCTGACCGCCGCCTTCGGCCTGCCGACCGAGGCGCATCACGGCTGGAAATTCGCCGCCTTCGGGCCGGATGGCCGCCTCTATCTGAATATCGGCGTGCCCTGCAACATCTGCGAATTCGACCGTACCACCCATGCGCTGATCGTCTCCTTCAACCCGGACGGCTCCGGCAGGCGGGTGGAGGCGCAGGGCATCCGCAATTCCGTGGGCTTCGACTGGCACCCGCAGACGCGCGAATTGTGGGCGACCAACAACGGCCGCGACTGGGCGGGCAATGACACGCCGGAGGACACGCTGCACCGCATCCGCCGCAGCGGCGAGGATTTCGGCTTCCCCTATTGCACGCATGGCTGGCGGGACCCGGCCATCGCCTCCGGCCCTGCGGCCTGCGCCGAATTCGCGGCGCCGGTGGCGCTGCTCGGCCCGCATACCGCGGCGCTCGGCATGCGCTTCTACACCGGCACGCAGTTCCCGGA
Organism: Siccirubricoccus phaeus; assembly: GCF_008360935.1. Classification (GTDB taxonomy): domain Bacteria; phylum Pseudomonadota; class Alphaproteobacteria; order Acetobacterales; family Acetobacteraceae; genus Siccirubricoccus; species Siccirubricoccus phaeus. The sequence goes on along the minus strand of NZ_SRXO01000014.1, from coordinate 137,387 downwards.
GGCCTGGCGCAACCAGATCTTCATCGCCCGCCGCGGCTCCTGGAACCGGGAGACGCTGAGCGGCTATGATGTGGTGGTGGCGAAGCTGGATGCACAGGGAACGGTGACCGCGGTGGAGCCTTTCCTCACCGGCCTGCGGGACGAGGCGAATAACCGCTTCCTCGGCCGGCCGGTGGATGTGCTGGTGCGGCGGGACGGCTCGCTGCTGGTCAGCGATGAGCAGAACGGCGCGATCTACCGGATCAGCTACGGGAATTGAGGGTGGGAAGATCCCTGGGCATGGCGGCGGCGGTGCTCGCCGCCGCCTTTTCCGTGGCCGGCGGGGCCGCCGCGGCGGGAGATGCGGCGCGCGGCCAGGCGCTGGCGGCGGCGCGGGAGTGCGGCCAGTGCCATGGGCCGCAGGGCATTTCCGCCATGCCGGGAATCCCGTCGCTCGCCGGGCATCCGGAGGCGTTCATCACCCTGCAGCTCATCCTGTTCCGGGAGGGGCTGCGGGACACGCCGCCCATGCCGGCCTTGAGCCAGGGGCTGACGGACGAGCAGGTGGAGGATCTGGCCGCCTTCTACGCCGGCCTGCCGCCCGGCCATGCGGAGCGCGCGCCGCGCGATGCCGCGCGCTACGAGGCGGGGGCGGCGCTGGCGGAAAGGCTGCGCTGCGGCACCTGCCATCTGCCGCAATTCCAGGGGCAGGCGCAGATGGCGCGGCTGACCGGGCAGCGGGAGGACTACCTGGTGCAGGCGCTGACGCAGTACCGGGACGGCACGCGCCGCGGCACGGACACCAACATGAATGCGGTGATGTATGGCGTGGGCGATGCGGAGATTGCCGCGCTGGCGCATTTCATGGCGCAGCAGGAGTGATCTGCCCTCCACGAGGTCGCGGCACGGCTCCACCGGGCCCCGGGCGGAACGCCGCCCTGGCTTCCCTCGGCCTGTCCTCCGCCATTTCCCCTTGCCTTCCCCTCGCCCCACCCCGATACCGCGCCGCATGACCACCCTCTCCCGCCCCTCCGGCCGCGCTGCCGACCAGCTCCGCGCCGTCTCCCTGCAGCCTGGCGCCGCCCGGCATGCGGAGGGCTCCTGCCTCATCCGCATGGGCAACACCGAAGTCCTCTGCACCGCCAGCGTGGAGGGCAAGGTGCCGCCCTTCCTGCGCGGCCAGGGCCAGGGCTGGGTCACCGCCGAATACGGCATGCTGCCCCGTGCCACCCATACCCGCGGCGACCGCGAGGCGGCGCGCGGCAAGCAATCCGGCCGCACCCAGGAGATCCAGCGCCTCATCGGCCGCTCCCTCCGCGCCGTGACGGATCTGAAGGCGATGGGGGAGATGAGCGTCATTCTCGATTGCGACGTGCTCTCCGCCGATGGCGGCACGCGCTGCGCCAGCATCACCGGCGCCTGGGTCGCGCTGCACTTGGCCTTCCGCCACTGCATGAAGATGAACGTCCTCGGCACCATGCCGCTGAAGGACCAGGTGGCGGCCATCTCCTGCGGCATCTGGCAGGGGGCGCCGGTGCTGGACCTGGATTACGCCGAGGACAGCAAGGCGGAAACGGATGCCAATTTTGTCATGACCGGCCGCGGCGGCATCGTGGAGGTGCAGGGCACGGCGGAGGGCGAACCCTTCTCCGAGGCGCAGCTTCTCGGCCTGCTCGGCCTCGCCCGCCAGGGCGTGGCGGAGCTGTTCCGGCAGCAGCGCGCCGCCTGCGGGCTGGGCTGATGGCCCCGCCGTCCGATGACCGGAAGCCGGCAGCGCCGGCTGGAGGTCTGAATCGGCCGGCCGAGCTACCGTCCGTTGACCGGAAGCCGGCAGCGCCGGCTGGAGACCCGAATCGGCCGGCCGCGCCACCATCCGATGATCGGAAGCCGGCAGCACCGGCTGGAGGTCTGAATTGGCCGGCCGCGCCATCGCCCGGGGAGCAGGCACCGGCGACACCGACGGCGCAGCGGCCGGCGGCGGGCCAGCCGGCGCGGCATCGGCGGCTGGAACCGGGCCGCCTCGTGCTCGCCACCCACAACGCCGGCAAGCTGCGGGAGGTGCAGGCGCTGCTGGCGCCCTACGGGCTGGACGTGGTCTCGGCCGGCGAGCTCGGCCTGCCGGAGCCGGCGGAGACGGAGGAGACCTTCCTCGGCAATGCGACGATCAAGGCCCTGGCCGCCACCCGTGCCACCGGCCTGCCGGCCCTGGCGGATGACAGCGGCTTCTCCCTCGCCGCGCTGAACGGCGCGCCCGGCGTGCGCACCGCGGATTGGGCGATGCAGCCGGATGGCAGCCGCGACTACGCCCGCGCCATGGCCAGGGTGGCCGAACTGGCCGCGCCGCATGCGGATCGCCGTGCCTGGTTCATCTCCGTCCTCGTCCTCGCCTGGCCGGACAGCCATACCGAAAGCTTCGAGGGGCGGGTGGAGGGCCACTGGACCTTCCCGCCGCGTGGCGACCAGGGCTTCGGCTACGACCCGATGTTCCTGCCGGAAGGCGGCGCCAGGACCTTCGGCGAATTGCCGCCGGAGGCGAAAAAGGCGCTGAGCCACCGCGCCCGGGCCTTCGCGCTGCTCGCCGCCGCCTGCCTGCCCGGCTGACTGACGCCAACGGCCGGCCATCGACCTGCGGCCCATGGCGGGGCCGTTGGTATGCCTAGAGCGTGATCGGTTGAGGTCGAATCGACCGAAACCGTGAATCACGCGACCGAACAATGAGCTAGAGCGGGGCGGGGGAGCGCAGCTCAACCGATCCCGCTCTAGTCCGGCAGGCGGCCACCCCACCAAGCCCGCCTGCGCTACCGACGGCCCTTCGGGCCGCCGGAATCAGCCTATCGTGTCGGCCGGCGGCGCCTCCGCCGGCGGCGTATGCGCGTGCAGCCCATGCGCCGTCAGCCATTCCCAGCCTTCCTCCGCCGTATCCACCAGCCCGAACAGGTCGAGATCCGCCGCATCCACCAGCCCATGCCGCCGCAGCGCCTGGAAGTTCACCACCTCCGTCCAGTACTCCCGGCCGAACAGCACCACCCCCACTGGCGGCGCCTTCTTCGTCTGCAGCAGGGTCAGGATTTCGAACAACTCGTCGAAGGTGCCGAAGCCGCCGGGGAAGACCGCCAGCGCATTGGCCCGCATCGCCAGGTGCATCTTCCGCATGGCGAAGTAGTGGAAGCGGAAGGTCAGCTCCGGCGTGCTGTAGCGGTTCGGCATCTGCTCATGCGGCAGGACGATGTTGAAGCCGATGCTCGGCGCCCCTGCCTCCGCCGCGCCGCGATTGGCCGCTTCCATGATGCCCGGGCCGCCGCCCGTGGCGACGACATTGTCCCGCAGCGAGCGGTCCCCATGCCGCTCCGGCGCCAGCGCCCCGCCGCGTTCCGAAACCAGACGGCCGAATTCCCGCGCCACCTCGTACCAGGGCGCCAGATGCGCCAGCTTCGTCCCCGCCTGCACCGCCTCCGGCGCCGGAATCCGCGCGCTGCCGAACACCACCACGGTGGAGCGCACGCCCCAGTCGCGCAGCAGCAGCTCCGCCTTCGCGTATTCCATGCCGAAGCGGAAGGCGCGCATCTCGTCGCGCAGCAGGAATTCCGTGTCCTCCACCGCCAGCCGGTAGCTTGGCGAATCGTGTTGCGGAATGTTCATAATGGCTTCCCTCCGCAGGGCCGGCGGCATCCCGTATCACTTCGCGGCGAGCCGCCTGCCGGCCCCCGGCAGCGCCCCTGGCAGCAAGGACATAGCATCATGCCCGCCGACCACAGCCACCCCGACCCCAGCCCGAAGAGCGAGCGGGCGCTGGCCAGGTTCATCTTCGCCAGCCGCTGGCTGCAGGCGCCGCTCTATCTCGGTCTCATCATCGCCCAGGCGGTCTATGTGGTGCTGTTCTGCCGGGAGCTGTGGCACCTGGTGGAATCCCTGCTGCACTCGCCGAACGAGAACAGCATCATGCTGACGGTGCTGGCGCTGATCGACGTGGTGATGATCTCCAACCTGCTCATCATGGTGATCGTCGGCGGCTATGAGACCTTCGTCGCCAAGATGGGGCTGGAAAGCCACCCGGACCGCCCGGACTGGCTGAGCCACACCAACGAAAACACGATGAAGATCAAGCTCTCCCTGGCCTTGATCGGCATCTCCTCGATCAGCCTGCTGAAATCCTTCATCGATGCGGCGAACGTCCCGCAGGAAACGCTGATCTGGCAGTCCACCATCCATGTCATCTTCCTGCTGTCCTCCATCGCCATCGCCTTCACCGTCTGGCTGTCCAACAAGGCGGTGCAGGTGGGGCATCTGCCCGGGCATGAGACCCTGCCGCACTGACTCTTCCCCATGAGGCTGCCGGCGCGGCTTCATGCGCCCTGGGGAGTCGCGGTGCTGCCGGGGGCTCGCACAGCCTGAAGCGGCGAAGCCGCTTCAGGGCAATGGAGGGCGCTGTGTGACCCTGCGCCCAGGCGCCGGTCGCGGGGCGGTGACTGCTCGGTGCGGGCGGCGCTGCGGCTGGCCCCGCCGCCCATGGCACCGCCCGGCAGGCGGAGGCGCTGGCCGCCTTGCGCCGCCATGACGGCCCGCGCCATCCCCGCCCTGCTGCAGAACCGCCCCGCCCGCCCGCGCGGCCGGGGCGCGGCGCGGGGTCCGGAATTCGGACAAGCAGGCCACCGAAAACACAGGCTGGTGGCCCGAAAACGAAGTCCGCAGGACTTTGGAATCGGGACACTGGAGCGGGATTGGTTGAGCTTCGCTCACCCATCCCGCTCCGGCTCATTGTTCGGTCGCGTGATTCACGGTTTCGGTCGATTCGACCTCGACCGATCACGCTCCAGGCTTCGGCGCCTGCCTCCGCCGCTTCCTCGACAGCGGGACGGGGGCAGCGGCAGAGTGCGGCGGGCAAACCCGCATAAGGGGAGAAATCGGATGCAGGAGGAAACGCGGCGCAAGCTGGAAGGGGTCAGCACCGCCACCGTCACCACCGTCATGCTGAAGCGCGGCTTCCGCAATTGCTTCCTGCAGGGGCCGCGGCTGATCAACCCGCGTGCGCCGCGCATGGTCGGCCCCGCCTTCACCCTGCGCTACATCCCGGCGCGGGAGGATCTGGACACGCTGGATGCCTTCCTCGACCCCAACCATCCGCAGCGGAAGGGCATCGAGGAATGCCCGGCGGGCCATGTCTTCGTCATCGACAGCCGCGGCGATCCCCGGGCGGCGAGCGCCGGCGGCATCCTGCTAACGCGGCTGATGGCGAGGGGTGTCGCCGGCGCCGTCACCGATGGCGGCTTCCGCGACACGCCGGAGCTGGCGGAGATGCCCTGGCCCACCTATCACGCCGCGCCCAGCGCCCCGACCAACCTGATCCGCCACCATGCCGTGGACACCAACCTGCCGATCGGCTGCGGCGACGTGCCGGTCTTCCCCGGCGACATCATGGTGGGGGATGGGGAGGGGGTGGTGTGCATCCCCGCCCACCTCGCCGACAGCGTGGCGGAAGAGGCCTTCGAGCAGACGGTGGTCGAGGATTTCGTGCAGGAGCGCGTGGCCGCCGGCCATACCATCCGCGGCCTTTACCCGATGACCGATCCGGCGAACCGGGAATTGCTGGCAGCATGGCGGCGGGAGAAGGGGCGGTAGGGCGGCAATGGCAATGGGGGCTCCGCCCCCGGCGAAGCCCTCGATCCTTTCCTGCGCCCCTGCCGCTCACCCGTCATTCAGTGCGAAGAGCAGCAGCAGGCTGCGCTGCAGGAAATTCTGGTTGTCGTCGGAGATCAGCGCCACGAGCTGCCGCCCGCCATGGGGGAACACGCTGACGCCCTCGAAATTATCCATCGGCAAGGGCGGGGCGAAGCGCAGCAGCTCCTCCCCCTCCATCACCTCGTCGCCCTCCAATTGCGCCGCGCTCAGCCGCACGATCCGGGTGCCGAAGCCGGCGAGGATGGTGAAGCTCCGCTCCAGCACCAGCGCCCCGCCATCCGGCAGCGGCGCCACATCCGCCGGGTCGAAGCCCGGCGCCGGCAGATAGAGCTTGCGCCGCCACCGCGCCGGCCCGCCGATCCAGGCCGGGCGGGTTTCCGCCGGGGCCGGCCAGGGATTCTGCTCCTCGATCGCCAGCCATTGCCCGTCCGCCAGCACCGCCAGGCTTTCCAGCCCGCCATTGGGCGGCGCGGCCTCCAGCCCCGGCGGCGCCGCCACATAGCGGCCGGGCGAGGCGAAATCGGCATAGGCGCGGATGCGGTGCCAGCGCTCGAACCCCACCAGCCAGCCGCCGCCGGGCAGCTTCGCCAGGCTTTCCGCATCCCCGGCATGGCCGCGCGCCAGGGGCAGGCCGGCGCCGTCCAGCAGCCGCCCGCTCCGTAGCTCCGCCAGCCCCTGGGGCACATTGTCCCGCAGCACCAGCCGCGCCGTCAGCCAGCGGCCGATATCGGCGATGGCCGTCAGGTTCAGCGCGTCATCCACATGCAGCGCCGACAGCCCGCCGAAGCCGATGACGCCGGTGTCCAGCACCAGCCCGCCCAGCGCATCCAGCTTGCTGCCGGCCGGCAGGGGCTCGAGCGCCAGGGGCCGCGCGACCGACTCATGCTGGCTCGAGGCGCTGACGCAGGCCAGCAGCCCGCCCAGCGCACCGCCGAGGACGGTCCGGCGGCGCCAGCCGCGGCGGCGGCCCCCCGGGGCGCCCCCAGAGGCCTCCCTCGGGGCGCCCCCCCCTGGCCCAGCCATGCCCGCGCCGGTCAGCCGACCAGTGCCGAACCCTGGGTGGCGGCCCGCTGCCAGGCCTCGGCCGCATCCTCGTCGAAGAGTTCCGCCAGCTTCTTCATCATGGTCCCGCCAAGCTCCTCGGCGTCCACGATGGTGACGGCACGCCGGTAGTAGCGGGTTACATCATGACCGATGCCGATGGCGATCAATTCGACGTCGCCGCGGCCCTCGATATCCGCGATCACCTTGCGCAGATGGCGTTCCAGGTAGTTGCCCGGGTTCACGCTCAAGGTGCTGTCATCCACCGGCGCGCCGTCCGAGATGACCATCAGGATGCGGCGATGCTCCGGCCGGTTGCGGAGGCGCTTATAGGCCCATTCCAGCGCCTCGCCGTCGATATTCTCCTTCAGCAGCCCCTCGCGCAGCATCAGGCCGAGATTCTTCCGCGCGCGGCGCCACGGGGCGTCGGCCGCCTTGTAGATGACGTGGCGCAGATCGTTCAGGCGGCCGGGATTGCGCGGCTTGCCGTCCTGCACCCATTTCTCGCGGGACTGGCCGCCCTTCCAGGCGCGGGTGGTGAAGCCGAGGATTTCCGTCTTTACCGCGCAGCGCTCCAGCGTGCGGGCGAGGATGTCGGAGCACATCGCCGCGACGGTGATCGGGCGGCCGCGCATGGAGCCGGAATTGTCGATCAGCAGGGAGACGACGGTGTCGCGGAAATCCGCCTCGCGCTCCCGCTTGTAGCTCAGCGAGAGCATCGGGTTGGCGACGATGCGGGCCAGCCGCGCCGCATCCAGCGTGCCTTCCTCCAGGTCGAATTCCCAGGCGCGCTGCTGCTGCGCCAGCAGCCGGCGCTGCAGCCGGTTGGCGAGCTTCGAGACGACGCCCTGCAGATGCGAGAGCTGCTGGTCGAGCTGCTGCCGCAGCCGCCCCAGCTCCTCCGGGTCGCAGAGGTCGTCGGCCTCGACGATCTCGTCGAATTGCGCGGTGAAGGCGTGGTAGCGGCTGCTGTCGTCGGTCTGGACGACCTCCTTGCGCTGCTGCGGGCCGCCGGGCTTGTCGTCGCCCTCCGCGGCGGCGCCCTCTTCCTCGCTCTCCTGCGCCTCTTCCTCGGCGGCCTCGCCCTGCATGGTCTCGGGCTGGGCGCCGAGCATGCTTTCCTGGTCCTGGGACTGCGCCTCGCCCTCGCCGGACTGGTCCTGCTGGCTGGATTGCTCGCCGCTTTCCTCGCCGTCCTCCTGGTCCTCGGACTGGCTTTCCACCTCGGCCTCGGCCAGGTCGAGCGCGGCGAGCAGCTTGCGGGAGGCGCGGGCGAAGGCGTCCTGGTCATCCGTCGCCGTCGCCATCTCGGCCAGCGCGGCGTCGGCCTGCTCGCCCAGCGTATCCCGCCAGAGGTCGAGGATGCGGTGCGCCACCTCCGGCGCCGCCTCACCGGTGATGCGTTCGCGGGCCAGCAGGGAGAGCGCGGCGGGCAGCGGCAGCTGGTCCTTCCGCGTCATCCGGTCATAGCCCTCGGTCTCGCACTGGTCGGCGAGGCGGGCGCGGAGATTGGCGGCGACGCCGGCCATGTGCTTGCTGCCGACGGCCTCGACGCGCACGTCTTCCAGCGCGTCATAGACCTCCTTCGCCTCCCGCCTTCCGGGCTGGCGGGCGGCATGGACGGCGTCCGAATGGTGGCGGAGCCGGAGCGCCGCGGCATCCGCGGCGCCGCGCAGCCGGGCCATCTCGGCGGGCGGCAGGGCGCGGGTCGGCAGCGGCAGGCGCACGCGCTTGCCGGCGACGCCGCCGGGGCCGGGCTGGAAGGCCACCTGCACTTCGGAATTCGCATGCGCGATGGCGCGCAGCGTGCCGGCGGTGGCGCGCTTGAATTCTTCCTGGCGGGTGAGGTCTTGCTTGGACATGCCGTTCAGGAACCCTGCCGCTGCAACCAGAACCAACAGACGCCGCGGGCCAGCAGCCCAGCCAGCACGGCGCCCCCCAGCATTTCGCCCACATTCTGCGCGATGCCGTCCCCGACCCAGGGGGTGCTGGCGCGCAGCCCACCATTCACTGCCCCGGCCGCCGCCCCAAGCCAAGTCCACCTGGCGAAGATGCGGCGGCGTTCCCCGGGCGAGGTGCGCGGCAGCTTACCCCGCCTTCTTCAGCAGGCTGCCGCTCGGCAGATCCTCGTTGAAGCAGCGCTGGTAGTACTCCGCCACCGTGCCGCGCTCCGCCTCGTCGCACTTGTTGAGGAAGGTGAGGCGGAAGGCGAAGCCGACATCGCCGAAGATGCGGGTGTTCTCCGCCCAGGTGATGACGGTGCGCGGCGACATCACGGTGGAGATGTCCCCGGCGATGAAGCCGGCGCGGGTCAGGTCGGCCAGCGCCACCATCGCCTCCACCTGCTTCTTCATCCTCGGGTCGCCCTCGGCGGCCATCTTCGCCAGCACGATCTGCGTCTCCTGCGCATGCGGCAGGTAGTTCAGCGTGGCGACGATGGACCAGCGGTCCATCTGGCCCTGGTTGATCTGCTGGGTGCCGTGATAGAGGCCGGTGGTATCGCCCAGGCCTACCGTGTTCGCCGTGGCGAAGAGGCGGAAATAGGGGTGCGGCCGGATCACCTTGTTCTGGTCGAGCAGGGTGAGCTTGCCCTCCACCTCCAGCACCCGCTGGATGACGAACATCACATCCGGCCGGCCGGCATCGTATTCGTCGAACACCAGGGCGCAGGGGTGCTGCAGGGCCCAGGGCAGGATGCCCTCGCGGAACTCCGTCACCTGCTTGCCATCCTTGAGGACGATCGCGTCCTTGCCGATCAGGTCGATGCGGCTGATGTGGCTGTCGAGGTTGATGCGGATGCAGGGCCAGTTCAGCCGCGCCGCCACCTGCTCGATATGCGTGGACTTGCCGGTGCCGTGATAGCCCTGGACCATGACGCGGCGATTATTGGCGAAGCCCGCCAGGATCGCCAGCGTGGTCTCCCGGTCGAAGCGGTAGGTCTCGTCCACCTCCGGCACATGCTCGGTGCGCACGGAGAAGGCCGGCACTTCGAGGTCGGTGTCGATGCCGAACGCCTCCCGCGCCTTCACGGTGGTGTCCGGGGCATTGATCGCCGAGGTGGGACGGATTTCGGCGAGTGTGGCGACCTTGGTCATCGGCATCCGCTCAAGCTTCTTCTCAGGGGTGACTCTAGGGCAGGCCTGCGGAACAGGCTACCCGGGCAATCGGGATTTCGGCGAGCCCCGGGCCAAGGCCCCGGACTTCAAGGGGGTCATTCCGCCGCCGCGGCGGGGGCCGTGCCGCCGCGGCCCAGGCGCTGGCGCAGCAGGCTGTAGGCCCGGTTCACATCCTTCAGCTTGTCCTCCGCCCCCCGGTCGCCGCCATTGGCGTCCGGGTGGTAGCGCTTGGCCAGTTCCTTGTAGCGGGCGCGCAGCGCCGGCGGCTCCACCGGCCACTCCAGGCCGAGGACGTCGAGCGCGGCGCGGAGTTCCGGCGGCGCCTCGGCGCGGCGTTCGGCCGGGCGGGTGCGCTTCGCATGCAGCGGCGTGGCGTAGAGCAGGCCGAGCGGGTCGCGCAGGAATTCCGGGTCGAAGCGCCGGTGGCCGCCGAGGCGCCCGAGCGGCCAGGTGGGGCGCTGCCAGGCGGTGTCGGCGCGCAGATTGGCCTCGATCTCGGCCGGCGCCATGCCTTTGTAGTAGTCCCAGGCGGCGTTGTACTCCCGCACATGGGGCAGGCAGAACCAGAGATATTCGTTCAGGTTGCTGCGGGATTTCGGGGCCCGGTACAGGCCGGCCTCCGGGCAGCCGGGGGCGTCGCAGGGACGCGACGCCTGGTCCGGGTCTGCCGGTTCGGGGGCTGTGCCGCGGCGGGGGGGCATCGGCAAGTTATGGGCGCCCCCTGCCGGGCGTGCAAGCCGGGCCTCCCTTGCGCGGCGGGGCCGGGCCCCCGAGATTGCCGCCATGCCGAGCCGCGCCGAACGCCTTGCCGCTGCCCTCGAAGCCGCCTTCCCGCCCGCCGAGGTCAGGGTGGCGGATGACAGCGCGCGGCATGCCGGCCATGCGGGCGCCGCCCCGGGCGGAGAGACGCATTTCAGCGTCCTGGTCGTCAGCCCGGCCTTCGCGGGGATGTCCCGCCTCGCCCGGTCGCGCGCCGCGCATGCCGCGCTGGCGGCGGAATTCGGCGGCGGGCTGCATGCCCTTTCCCTGCGGCTGCTGACGCCGGAGGAGGCCGCGGCCGGCAGCACCGCCCGGGGGTAGCGGCCCCGCCGCGCCGGGGCTATGGGACCGCCGGCTTCAGACCCAGGAGACGCGAGCCATGACCCCTGCCGAACTCGCCGCGGTGCAGGCGCATCTCCGCCGCATGCTGGGCAATGAGCGGATCAAGCTGGCCACGCCCCAGCGCCGCAACGCCTCGGTGGAGATGTTCGTCGGCAGCGAATTCATCGGCACCGTCCACCGCGATGTGGAGGATGGCGAGGTCTCCTACGCCATCCAGATCGTAGTCCTGGCGGAGGATCTCTCCCAGCTCAACTGAGCCTGGCGGCCGGCGGGGGCCGTTCGCCGGCCATCCGGGCCGCACCGGCGCGCGGGGCTGGAGCGTGATCGGTTCAGGCCAAAATCGACCGAACCCGTGAATCGCGCGATCGCAACAATGAGCTGGGGCAGGAACGGTGAGCGGAGCCTGACCGTCCCGCTCCGGCGTCCTGGCCGCGAACGGAGCGGACAAGCAGGACCCTGGCGGGCTGCCATGCGGCGCCGGGCGCGGCAGCCCGCCGCATGATCCGCCGGATCCCCGGCCACCCGCCCGAGGCCGCCGCGCTCCGCCGAACCGCCAGCCATGCCGGCGGTTGAAGCCAGGGCGAGCGAAGGAGGCGGCGGTCATGGCGAAGCAGGGCAGGTTCGTGCCGGGGGAAAGCGCCGAACCGGAGCAGGCCCGGCTGGAGACCGTGCTCTGTCCCTTCTGCGACCAGGCCACCATGCCGAACCTGCTGGCCGACCGCAGCGCCGTCTGTTCCTGCCCGGCGGAGCGGGCCCTGCCGCTTGCCCTGCTGCACGGCACGCCCTGGGACGGCATGCCGGGTGCGGCGCCGGCGCCGATGGACGCGCCGGGCCAGGTGGCGCCCGCGGAGCTGCCGGAGGATCGTGGCCAATTCGGCCGCGGGACGGCAACCGAATCCTACGCGCCCCTGCCGCCTCCGCCCGGCCGGCGCGGGACGTAACAGGAGGTTGCCCATCCCCTGCTGCGCTTGAGGTCCAGGTTGCAGGCAAGGTAAGGTAACGTTCCGGCCCAGGAATCCAGGGAGGGCCGCGATGCCGCTTCGGCGTCTGGCGGCCTTGCTGTGCGAAGCGCCGGGCGTCCAGCGCCTCCCCGGGACCCCCATAAAGCCGCCGCACGGCTTTATGGGGAGCGAAGCCAAGGCCAGCGGGCGAGGGTGACCGGGCTGTCCGGCGCATAGGCGATGCAGGTGCCGACCAGCTCCGGCTTCCGCTGCGGCACGGTGCCGCCGGCGGCGGCGATCCGCGCCGCCTCCTCCCGCTCCTTCCGCGCCCGGATGGGGTAGAGGGTCTGGAAGGCGACCGTCGCCATCTGCGCCAGCACTTCCCGCAAATGGGTGCAGCCCAGCACCCCACCCACCCGCTCATTCACCGCGCGGTTGAAGCCGGGGCCGATCCTGAGCCCGGCCAGCCGGGCGAAATTCGGCGCGGCACCGGGGCAGAGCGCATAGGGGGTGTGGTCGGAGGAAGCCTCGCAGGCCACGATCTCCATGTCGTCCCGGATGGTCAGGCGGATCCACATGCCATGCAGGGGATCGCCGGCCTTCATCATGCCGCGGTCGTCATTCTCGAAATCATAGGCCTTGCGGTCGAGCAGATGGGCCTCGATGTCGAACAGCCCGTCCCCCCGCTGCCAGCCGCGCAACTGGATGTCGCGCAGGTGCAGGAGTTCGCGGCGTCCGGGCTCGGAGAGGGGCATCGGGCGGTCCCTTGGTGCAGCGCAGCATCAGCCTATGCCATGGGTATCGGGCCCTGGCCAGCGCGCCAGCCCGTCCCTGGATGGGCCCCAGCCATGCCGGGGGGCCAGGGCGCGAGGCGCGGTTGGGCGTCGGGCAGGTGCGGTGCGGCATCAGGCGGGTCGCGGGTCTCCGGCCTTGATCGGCGTTCCGGCCTGGTCCTCTGGCGGATTCCGGCCGTGCTGGCGTGCCTGGGCTGGGCGTGGGGCACGTGCGATGCGGCATCAGGCGGGTCGCGGGTCTCGGGCCTGGTTGGCGTCCCGTCCGGTGCTGGCCGGCCCCGGCCATGCCGGAGCGGGGCGGGAGGCCTGGGCAGGGCAGAGGGCGGCAACGGCCGATGCGGGCGCAGCATCAGCCATGCCGCGGCCATGGGGCGTCCCTCTTCCCCCGCCTCAGCCCGCCTGCCGGGCCAGGGCAGCCAGGCCCAGCACCGCCGGGTCCGGCCGCAGGATCAGCCAGGTGGGCACCTGCGCCAGCCAGGGCTGGAAGCGGCCCTTCGCCTCGAACCGGGCGCGGAAGGGAGAAGCCGCGAGGAAATCCGGGAAGCGCGGGCAGATGCCGCCGCCGATGAACACCCCGCCCTGGGCTCCGAACATCAGCGCCACATCCCCGGCGAAGCTGCCGAGCAGCGCGCAGAACATGGTCAGCGCCCGGCGGCTGAGGGCATCGCCGCCCTCCAGGGCGCGGGCCGTCACCTCCGCCGCGCGCAGCCCGGGCGGGCCGCCCAGCGCCGCGTGCAGCGCCTCGATCCCCATGCCGGAGATCAGCCTTTCCGCCGAGACATGGCCGTGCTGCCCCCGCAGGGTGGCGATCACCGCCGCCTCCTCCGGCGTGTGGGCGGCGAGGCTGGCATGCCCACCCTCGCTGGCCAGCACCCGGCCCGGCGGCAGGAAAGCGGCGACGCCGAGCCCGGTGCCCGGGCCGAGCACCGCCATGGGCGCGCCCGGCACTGCCGCCGCCCCGCCGAGCGGCTTCAGATCCGCCCCGGCCAGATCCGGCAGCGCCCAGGCGAGGGCGGCGAAATCATTCACCACCCGGACCCGCGGGATGCCGAGCAGCGGCGCCAGTGCCGCTCCATCCACCACCCAGCCGCGATTGGTGAGGGTGACGCTGTTGCCGCTGACCGGCCCGGCCACTGCCAGCAGGGCCGCCCTGGGCATCGGCTGGCCGGCCAGGGCCTGGCGGATGGCGGTGGCGATGTCCGGGAAGTGGTCCAGCCGGTATTTCACCGGCGCTGTGGGCGCGCCGCCTTCCGGCAGCAGGGCGAAGCGGGCATGGGTGCCGCCGATATCGGCGAGGAGCGTGGTCATGCGCCCCACTCTGGCCGCGGCACCCGGCGGAAGGCCAGCCCGGGGCGGCGTTTTGGCGGCCCGCCGCGGGATGTTGATGGCGTGGCGACGGTGGCGGGGCCGGCCGTTCCGGGTGGGATCAGGCCAGGAACGCGCCGGGCCATGGGCGTCGCGCCCGACCGCCTCACCCGGCCGCGCCCTCGCCCGGCGCCGCCCCGCCCAGCGCCCCGGTCGCCGCCGCCGCCCGGGCCCGCAGCGCCAGCACGGCCGGGCTGTCCGGGGCGGTCGGCAGGGTGGTGCGGGCGCCGATGACGCTCAGCGCGAAGCGCGGCCTGCCCTGCCAGTCCCAGACCGGCATGGCGATGGCGACATAGCCCGTCCCATCCTCCCGCCGCACCGCCACATAGCCCGCCGCCTGCCATTCCCGCCGCGCCGCGGCGAGGAAGCCCGCCGCCTCGTCGGCGCCGAGGCCGCTGCGGGCCAGCAGCGGCGCCGTCACCGCCTCCGGCAGGCAGGCGGCGAAGAGGCGGCCGGCCGCGGTCGCCTGCATGCCCAGCAGCCCGGTCCGCAGATCGTAGACGCCCAGCCTGTCGCCCGGCTCGGTGAACAGGCTCACCGGCCCATCCGCCGTCCAGCTGCTGACCGCGGCGCTGAGGCCGGTGGCGTCGCGCAGCAGCGTCACCTCCCGCCGCAGGATCTCATAGCCGTCGATCTGCCGGATGGCGCTGAGGCCGAGCGCGACGGCGCCGGGCCCCAGCCGGTAATGCCCCGCCCGCTCATCCGGCACGGCGAGGCCGGTGCGGGCCAGGCTGACCAGGTAGTTGTTGGCGGCACTGGGGCTCAGCCCGGTCTGGGCGGCGATTTGCTTCAGCGGCAGCGGCTTCGGGCTGGCCTGCAGCGCGGCCAGCACCCGGTGGGCCACCTCCACGGAGTGGATGCCCCTGCGGTCCTTCGGCGCCTCCATGCCCTCTGCGGCTCCCTGGGGAGGTGAGCGTTGACAGCGCCCAGGCCGTCCCCTCAAATACAACAAGGAAAAACGCTTTCAACCATATTGAAAACAGGCCGGCGGTCAAGGGCAGGGCGCCGCGCCCCGTGACGCCGCATCCCCGAGGGACGGGCGGCAAGGGAGGGCCAGGTGAAATTCGGCATCTTCGACCAGAACGACCGCGGCGGCCTGGAACTCGCGCAGCAATACGAGCAGCGCATCCGCCTGGTGCAGCTCTATGACGAGCTGGGCTTCCACTGCTACCACATGAGCGAGCACCACATCACGCCGCTCAGCACCACCCCCTCCCAGGGCGTCTTCCTCTCGGCGCTGATCCAGCGCACCTCCCGTCTCCGCTTCTGCCCGCTGGTCTATCTGCTGCCGGTCCACCATCCGCTGCGCCTGGCGGAGGAGATCTGCATGCTCGACCATCTGAGCCATGGCCGCTTCGAATTCGGCATCGGCCGCGGCGCCTCCCCGCATGAGCTGGAGGCGCTCGGCGTCGATGCGGCGGCGGCGGCGGCGATGTATGCCGAGGCCTTCCGCATCCTCGAGGCCTATTTCACCGAGGAGTCGCTGACCTTCGCCGGCCGCTACTGGAGCTTCCACGACGTGCCGGTGGAGATGCGGCCCTATCAGCGGCCCCACCCGCCGCTCTGGTACGCCCTCGCCTCGCCGGACTCCACCGTGTGGCCGGCGCAGCGCGGCGCCAATATCGTCTGCGGCGGGCCCGTCGCGCGCATCCGCGCCATCACCGACCGCTACCGGGCGGAATGGGCCGTGGCGCATCCGGAAGGCGGGCCGCTGCCGCTGATCGGGGTGAACCGCTACATCATCGTCGCCGAGACGGACCGCGAGGCGCAGGCGCTGGGCCGTGCCGCCTGGCCGGTGTTCTACCGCAATTTCATGAAGCTCTGGCACAAGCACGGCACCCAGCCGGTGAATGCCAAGCTGCCCCCGGAATTCGACGCGCTGCTGGAAAGCCGCCAGGCGGTCGCCGGCACGGCGGAGACGGTGCGGGCGGAGCTGGCGCGGCAGATCGCCGAGGGCGGGCTGAACTACCTGATCGGCAGCTTCATGTTCGGCAGCCTGGCGCATGCGGATGCCCGGGCCTCGGTACGGCTCTTCGCCGAGCAGGTGGCGCCGGCGCTGCGCGCGGCGGAGGTGGTGGCGGCCTGAGCCGGTCGCGGGTGGCGGCGCGGCCGCCGGGCCCGGGGCAGGGGCGCGCGGGCGGAACCGGCCAGCGTGAAGGCCGCGCTGCGGCAGCCAGCGCAGCCTGTGCCATCCGGCTGGACCGGCCGCGCCGGCACGAGGAAGGGGGAGGAAGGGAAGGCATGCAGCGTTTCATCCGGCGCGCCCTGCTGGCGCTGGCCCTGGCTGCCGGCGCCGGCGCCGCCTGGGCGCAGGGCCAGCCGCCCGGCGGCCTGGCCCTGCCCGGGCCGGTGCGGCTGGTGCTGAACAGCCCGCCGGGCAGCGCCGCGGACGCCGTGGCGCGCGGGCTGCAGGACAGCCTGGCGGAGATCCTCGGCCAGCCCGTGGTGGTGGAGAACGTGCCGGGCGGCGGCGGGATGATCGGCATTTCCCGCGTCATGCAGGCGCGACGGGACGGCGCCACCATCCTCTCCACCGTTTCCGGCACGCTGATCGGGCCGATGCTGGATCGCAGCCTGGCCTATGAGATCGGCCGCGACCTCATCCCCGTCTCCCAGATCACCGCCGCCA
Organism: Siccirubricoccus phaeus; assembly: GCF_008360935.1. Taxonomy (GTDB): domain Bacteria; phylum Pseudomonadota; class Alphaproteobacteria; order Acetobacterales; family Acetobacteraceae; genus Siccirubricoccus; species Siccirubricoccus phaeus. Next base: position 120,745 of record NZ_SRXO01000014.1, on the reverse strand, counting down.
TGGCGGTCTTCGCCGTGCGGGCGGAGATGCCGGCGCAGAGCCTGCAGGAATTCGTCGCGGCGGCGCGGGCGGCGCGGCAGCCGCTGCTCTTCGGCAATTACGGCTACGGCTCCTCCTCCCACCTGCAGGGCATGCTGCTGGCGCGGGAGAGCGGGCTGGAGGCGGAGCCGGTGCCCTATACCGGCACCTCGCAACTGATCTCGGAGATGCTGGGCGGGCGGATCTGCTGCGCCTTCATCGATGCCGGCTCGGCGCGGGAGTTCATCCGCGCCGGGCAATTGCGGCCGCTGGCCGTCACCGGGCCGCGCCGCGCGCCCTACCTGCCGGAGGTGCCCCTGCTGACCGAGCTCGGCATCGCGCATTTCGAGCCGCAGATCTGGCAGGGCATGTTCGTCGCCGCCGGCACGCCGCCGGGGATCGTCGAGGCGCTGGGCAAGGCGATGGGCGAGGCGGTGTGGCGGCCGGGGCCGAGCCAGCTCATCCGCGGCGTGGGCTATGAGCCGGTGGGGAGCACGCCGGCGGAATTCGCGGCGATGATCGCGCATGACGCGCCGATCTGGCGGCGGATCATCGAGGCGACGGAGGTGCGGATTAAGTAGGGCCTGCACCTCTTGGACGCACTCCGCCAAACGTCCCGATGCCTGCTAGAGCGGTTTCACGCTGACTGTGCAGCGCGAAACCGCTCTAGCTCATGGATTGTAGAGCAGATTCACGCCTCCGGGCGATCCCGCCCTCCGGCGATCTGCTCTAGCCTGCACGCGGGAGGAACCACCGCATGCGCATCGACCATGTCTCGCTGACCCTGTTCGCCTGGGACGGCATCCCGCCCACCCGCTACCATGCCGCCTCGAAGCTGGAGACCGGCTCTTCGGCCCTTGGCCTGCTCTCCATCGGCACGGATCAGGGCATCACCGGCCACGCCTTCCTCGGCAGCGCGACGCATACCGCGGCGAATGACGGGCCGGGGCTGATCCGCTTCCTGAAGCCCCTGCTGCTGGGCCGCGACCCGCTGGACCGGGAGGCGATCAACGCCAGGCTCTGGCCGATGTCGCGCCTCATCTCCGTGCGTTCCATCGGCGCCGTCGATGTCGCGCTGTGGGACATCGCCGGCAAGGCGGCGGGCATGCCGATCCACCGGCTGATCGGCACCTCCCGCCACAGCATTCCGGCCTATGCGTCCTCCCAGGTGCTGGACAGCGAAGCGGCTTACGCGGAGGAGGCGGTCGCCTTCCGCGATGCCGGCTGGGCCGCCTACAAGATCCACCCGCCGCAGCACCCGCCGACCGACATCAAGGTGTGCGAGGCGGTACGCAACGCCGTCGGCGACGACTACACCATCATGCTGGACAGCACCTGGTCCTACGACTTCCCCGCCGCCATCCGCGTCGGCCGCGCCATCGAGGAGCTGGGCTTCCTCTGGTACGAGGACCCGCTGCACGACCAGGACATCACCAATTACGTGAAGCTGCGGCAGAAGCTCGACATCCCGATCATGGCGACGGAGTACCCGCAGGCCGGCCTCGAAAGCTACGCGCCCTGGATCATGCTGCAGGCGACGGATTATCTGCGCGGCGACGTGGCGGTGAAGGGCGGCATCACGACGCTGCTGAAGACCGCCCACCTCGCCGAGGCCTTCCGCATGACCTATGAGGTGCATCACGGCGGCAACAGCCTGAACAACGTGGCGAACCTGCATGTCTGCTGCGCCATCCGCAACACCACCTATTTCGAGGTGCTGCTGCCCGACGGCGCGCATAAATACGGGCTGGCGAAGGAGATCGAGGTGGGGCGGGACGGGCTGGTGCAGGCGCCGACCGCGCCCGGCCTCGGCGCCGAGATCGATTTCGAGCTGATCAAGCGCAAGCAGATCGCGGTGCTGGAATAGGGCGCGGCGCCGGGCGCTGCGCGTCCCGCTGCCGGATGTGCCGCCGCTCGCCGAACTGGCCTGCCGCTGCGGGCTGTGCCGGCGCCGGGAAGGCGGCCATCCGGAACAGCCTGCGCCACGGCCCCGATCGCGGTGTAGGAACAGGGTGCCGCACCGGCATCTGCGCCCGGGTGCAACCGCGCTGCCTCTTGCGCCGATGTGGCCTGCCGCTGCGGGCTGTGCGGGCGCCAGGAAAGTGGCCATCCGGAACAGCCTGCGCGACGGCCCCGGATCGCGGTGCAGGAACGGGGCGCCGCACCGGGCATCTGCGCCCGGGCGCAACCGCGCTGCCCGTTGCGCTGACGCGGCCGGCGCGAAACACCAGGCAGGCCGCGCCCTCCAGGGGCCCCCGCGACGTGGCGGGGAATTAGCCTTCCTTCTGCAACGCCTCCAGCGCGGCGGCGAAGCCGCGGAAGGAGACAGGAATGGAAACGGCCTGCCCCGTCGGGTCCCTGAATTCCAGCTTGCCGCCCTGCTCCGGGTTGCGGCTGCGCAGCCGGCGCAGCACCGCCTCGTCGCGCAGCTCCAGCTCCGCGAAGCAGCCGACGGGGTTGGTGTTGCAGTAGCGGAAGGGCAAGGTCAGCCCTGGGTCGCCCTCCAGGTTCAGCTTCACCGGCTGGGCCACCTGCACCGCCACCGGCAGCCGCGCCACCAGCCGCATCGGCTCGGCCCGGGCCAGGCGGCCGATGGCCAGCACGGAGACCGGCTGCTGCTGCTGGTTCTGGGTGCCCTGCACCATTTCGCAGACCCGCCCGGTCTGGGCCCGGGTGACGCATTGCACGGTCCAGTCGCCGAACACCGCCGTGGTGCGTTCCGGCGAATCCGGGGCGGGGGCCGCAGGGGCGGGGGCCGCAGGGGCCGGCGGCGGCGCGGCCGGCGCAGCGCCCCGCGACGCGTTCTGCGCCAGGCCGGGGCCGGCCAGCAGGCAAAGGCCGAAGCCCAGGGCGATCAGGCGAATCTGCGTTCCGGACATGCCATCCCCGCGTGAATGCAGGCTCGCTCTAGCGCAGCTCAGGCGCCGGATGAAGCGGTGGTGGAAGAAATGCCGCGGCTTTCCCGCAGGACGTTGCCCGGCGGTGCCACGGGCCCCTGGCCTTGCGCAGCCACGCCATGGGGAGAAATCAGGCGGGCTCGGCCTCGGCGGTGGCGCGGCGGATGGTGCCGCCCCATTCCTGCAGCAGCTCGCCCCCGGCCACCGTCTCCGGCGCCCGGCCCGGGTCCTGCACCAGCACATCCGGCCGCAGCAGGCGGATCAGCTCAACCGGGCCCGGCGCGCCATAGGGCACCACCAGGTCGATCTCCGGCGCCTCGGCCAAGGCGGGGCCGCTGGGCTCCTCGTCCGGCAGCCCGATCACCAGCCGGTCGCACCAGCCCCGCGCCTCGGCCAGCAGGCCGGGGCGGGAGGCCGCCCTGGCGCCGGCCAGGAAGCCGACGCGCCAGCCGGCCCGGCGCCAGCGCTCCACCCGCTCCGCCGCCTGGGTGCGGCTGGCCAGCTTGCGCCGCGCGACCCGGCCGGGGATCAGCATCTCCAGCAACTCATCCTCCCGCACCACGGCGATGCCGGCCTTGCCGAAGGCGACGCCGGCGGCCAGCGCGCCCAGCCGGGCGGCCACCGGCAGCGCCAGCCCGGCGGCGAGGCCAGTGGCGACCACCGCCAGCAGCGCATCCCCGGCGCCGGCCGGGTCCACCAGCTCCACCACATCGGCGCCGTAATGCTGCACCAGATCCGCTTCGGCGGCCTCCGCCACCAGGGTCGCGCCCTGCTCGCCGCGCAGCACCAGCACGGCGCCGAAGCCATGCGCCAAGCGCAGCGCGCCGGCGGCGGCGGCGATCTCCGCCGCGCTGCCCACGGCCATCCCGGTGGCGGCGGCGAGTTCCGCGACATCCGGCAGGATCAGGTCCGCCCCGGCGAAGCGGGCGCAATCCCCGCCCTTCGGGTCCACCACCACGCGACGGCCGGCGGCCTGGGCGGCGGTGATCAGCCGCTGCGCGGTATCCCCGGCCAGCACGCCCTTGCCGTAATCGGAGAGCACCATGACCTTGGTCGCCGCCACCGCATCGGTGGCGATGCGGATCAGCCGGTCCGCCAGGCGGTGATGGATCGGCGCCACCACCTCATGGTCGGCGCGAAGGATCTGCTGGCCGGCGGCGACGAAGCGGGTTTTCGTGGTGGTGGCGCGGCCGCCCTGGACCAGCAGCCAGGGCTCCACCCCGGCTTGGCCGCCGATGAGGCCGGTGAGGTCGCTGCCCGCCTGGTCGTCCCCCACCACGGAGACGAAGGCGGTGGCGGCGCTGAGGGCGGTGAGGTTGCGCACCACGTTGCCGGCGCCGCCGGGCAGCGCCACCTCGCGTTCCACCGCCAGCACGGGCACCGGGGCTTCGGGGCTGACCCGCTCCACCCGGCCGAACACGTAACGGTCCAGCATGGCGTCGCCAACGACGAGCACCGCGCCGCGCCGCAGCAGGCGGACAGCTTCGGCGAGATCGGAGGGGGCGGGACCGCTGGGGACGACCCCGGTCCCGGGCGCCGGGCCATGCATCGTGCTGCGGTAGCGCAGGGCGGGCGGCGGATGCAAGCCACGGACACGCCAAGCGTGCGGAAAACCGGCCGGGGCCACCGATTCCGCCGGGTTCGGCGGTTGCCAGAGTCAGGCGGCCAGCGCGCCCCGTCTCGGGATCAATCCGGTTCCCGCGGGCTGAGGCCAGGCCCGGCCTTCGGGCCAGGGCGGCCGGGCCGCCGCCGCAACTCGCGCCGCCCCTTTGCCTGGCGCGGGGGTTGCCGCGCCGGGCTGGTTAGGCCGGCACCCCGGGCCCTCGCGCGGCGGCTTCCCAGGATGCGCTGCTTCTGCCCTCGCATGCCTGACCCGGGGGGCCGGACGGTTCCGGCAAGCCGGGCCGGCCGGACCTGCGGCCCGCGGTTGCAACCCCACCGTCCGCCGTCCTGGCGCGGCTTTGCCGCGCCAGGGGGACCACCAGCGCCCCGGGGCTCTCGTGGCGGCGCCTGGTGTCCTGCCCGCGAAGTTCGCTGGATTTCCAGCGAACGCCGCGGACAAGCAGGCCGTTGAAATCAAAAGCTGGTGGCCCGAGAACGAAGTCCGCAGGACTGCGGAAGCGGGACACCAGCGCCGCCATGGGGATCTATTCCACCAGGAAGCGCAGCTTCTCCCCCTCCAGCACCAGGCAGGTCAGGTCGCCACCGAAACAGGCGCCGGTGTCGATGCCGATGCGATGCGGCAGGATGGCCGGGCCGCGCGAGGGGGTATGCCCATGCACCACCACCCAGGGCAGCGCGCCGGCGTAGGAGAGAAAGGGCTCGCGGATCCAGATGAGGTCCGCCGCATCCTGCCGCTCCAGCGGCACCTCCGGCCGCACCCCGGCATGAACGAAGAGATACTCCCCGGCGCGGTGGGAGAGCGGCAGGCGGCGCAGCAGCTCCAGATGGTCCTCCGGCACCTCGGCCCAGGCCGCGCCGGCACGGGCGCCGTAGCTCTTCAGCGTCGCGGCGCCGCCATTCTGCAGCCAGAGGCCCATCGCCTCCTCCCCCGCATCGGGCTCGCAGGCGGCCAGCATCATCGCCTCATGGTTGCCGAGCAGGTTCACCACCTTCGCCCCGGGCACCGGCGGCGGGCCCAGCAGCCGTTCCAGCACCGCGGCGCTGTCCGTGCCGCGATCCACATAGTCGCCGAGATGCAGCAGCGTGATCTCCGGCGCCGGATAGGCGCGGGCATCGGCGGCGACGCGCTTGTGCAGGGCCGCCAGCCGGCGGTCGCAGCCATGCACGTCGCCGATGGCATAGACACGCTGGCCCGGCGGCAGGCGGCCGGGGCTTAGGGTTTCATTGACCATCTGCGGCGAGCCTAGCCGGGTTTCCGTCGTGCTGCACCGCATCTCAACCCCTGCGCGCAAGGATTGCGCATGAATGTGAGCCTGGCTGACCCGATCCGCCCCGCCGCGCCGGCGCCGCTGCTGCCGCCGCTGGCGCGGCTGCTGCCACGGCTGGACGGGCGGATGGCGCTGGTGGTGCCGCCGCTCGGGGCGCTGGCGGGCTCCGCAGCGCGGCGGCGCATGGCCTGCACCCTGCTGGCCGAGGCGGCGGAGGCCGGCAGCGGCCAGGTCTTCGAGACCCTGGATGGCAGCCTGCTGCTGCTGGGCGGCCTGCCCCGGCTGGTGCGCCGCGCGGCGGAGAGCCTCGGGGCGCTGGCGGGGGCGCCGCCCGCCGCGCCCTGGCTGCTGCCGCGGGATGCGCCGGCGCTGCTGGCCTGGGCCGAGCGCGCCCTGGTGCCGCCGCAGCCGCCGGCGGCGCCCGCTGCCCTGCCGGGGCTGGCGGGGCTGGATGCACTGCTCGGCCGGCTGGCGCCGGAGAAGCTGCTGCGCAGCCGGAAGCTGCAGCGGCCGCAGCCGGGCCGCGGCGGCGGGGCGGCGCCGTCCATGGCCGGGCTGCGGCTGCGCCTCTCCCGCCCGGCGCTGGCGGCAGCGCTCGGCCGGCCCGGCGCGGACCCGGACCTGCTGCGGCATGCGGAGGACCGGCTGGCGGCAAGGCTGCTGCCCTCCCTGGCCGCCTGGGCGGGGGATTTCCCGGGCCTCTGGCTGCTGCCTTTGCCGCGCGCCGCGCTGCGGGCCGGGGTGGAGCTGCCGCCGGGCCGGGCCGGGCTGCATGGCGTGCTGCCGCTGCCGGCGCTGGCCGCGTCCGGCTTCGGCGCCGTGCGGCAGCTTCTGGCCGACGCCGGCTGGGGGCTGGCGCTGCTGGGCCCCGATGCGGCGGCGCTGCCCGGCTTCGACCTGGCCGCCCTGCCGGCCGATCTGCTGCTGCTGCGCTGGACGCCGGCGCTGGAGGATCGCGCCCCGCTGGCGGCGCTGCGCCGCGCCGACCCGTCCCGGCTGGTGCTGACCGCGGCGGATGGGCCGGCGGCGCTGGAATTCGCCGCGCGGCTGGGCCTCGCCGCCCTGTCCGGCCCGGTTCTGGAGCCGCCGGGATGAGCCGGCGTGTGCCCGGCCGGCCGGGGCCGCAACCCGTCGCCCGGGCGGCGTGGGCGATCCCGTGCGTGCCCGGCCGGCCGGGCGCCGCAACCCGTCGCCCGGCCGGCTGGGTGATCCCATGCGGCTCCGGCCGGCCGGGGCCGCAACCCGTCGCCCAGGCGGTGTGGGTGATCCCGTGCGTGCCTGGCCGGCCGGGGTCGCCGCAACTCGTCGCCCATGCGGCTTGGGTGGTCCCGTGCGTGCCCGGCCGGCCGGGGTCGCCGCAATTCATCGCCCGTGCGGCCTGGGTGGTCCCAGGCACGCTCGACCGGCCGGTTCCGCCCCGACCCATCGCCCGGATGACATGGGTGGTCCCCGAGCACGCTCGACCGGCCGGCTCGTCCGAACCCGCCGCCCGGGCGGCGCGGATGGAGCCATGCGTGCCCCGCCGGCCGCGGCCAGCCCACCCCGCCTTGAGCCGGCGGCGCGCATGATCCCCCGCGCGCCCGACCTGCCCGGCACCCTACCCAATGGCCTCGCCAGCCTCGGCCGCAACGGGCCGGGGGATGCGCTGGCCCTGGCGCAGCTCGTCCGCGGCGTCGTCGCCGCCGGCGTGGTGCGGCGGGCGCTGCATCTCCGCCTCTCCGATCTCGGCCCGGCCTGGAACCAGCCGCACCACCGCCGGCTGGTGCGGGAAGCGCTGGAGCCGCTGCTGCAGGCCTCCCGCGCCCAGCTCTTCGAGCTGCCGCATGGCGATCTGGTGCTGGTGGCGCCGCCCTTCACCCGCCATCTGGCGGCGGCGGAGCAGGCCCTGGCCACCCTCTTCGCCGCCGATGCGGCGGAGGCCGAGGCCGCGCCGCCGCCCTTCGCCCTGCTGCGCCTGCCGGAGCAGGCGGCGGCGCTGCTGGCCGCGGCCGAGGCGGGGCTCGGCGCCGTCCTCGCCCCCGCCCCGGCGCCGGCGGAGGGGGAGTTCACCACCGCCGACCTCGCCGCGCTGGAGCAGGCGCTGGGCCAGGCCAGCCTGGCCCGCTTCCTCCGCCGCCGCCCGGTCTGCCGGCTGGTGGCGGATGGCGCAGGGGCGGAGATGCTGTGGGAAGAATGGCGCCCGGCGCTGGAGGAGCTGCGCGGCGCGCTGCTGGGCGGGGCGGACCCGGCGCTTTCCCCCTGGCTGCTCCGCCGCCTCTCCCGCCTGCTGGACCGGCGGCTGCTGGTGGAGCTGGCGCGGCCGGAGGAGGTGCGGCGGCGCGGCCCCTGCGGCATCGGCCTGGCGCTGGAGAGCATCGGCAGCCCGGAATTCCTGCGCCTCGACGGGTTGCTGGGCAGCACCGGGCGGGGCCAGGTGGTGGTGTCGCTCGCCGCCGAGGATGCGCTGGCCGATCCGGAAGGGTTCCGCTTCGCCGCCGGCTTCTGCCGGGCGCGCGGCTACCGCGTGGCGCTGGACGTGGCGGAGCTTGCGGCGCTGCCGCTGCTGCCGCCGGAAAGGCTGGGGCTTTCCCTGCTGCGGCTGCGCTGGTCCCCCGGGCTGCCGCTGGCGGCGCAACGCCTGCCGGGCGGGCTGGCCGCCTGCCTGCCCCAAGGGCCGGAGGCGGTGGTGCTGGCCGGCGCCGACCATGCTGCGGCCATCGGCTGGGGGTGGGAAATGGGGATTTCCCTGTTCGAAGGCGCGCTGGTCCGGCCGCGCGGTTGACGCATGGCCGGGGCTTCGTGCGTCACGGGCGGCGCCCTGTCTTTCGCCACTGGCCGCCGCCACCTGGCCCCGCCACCTGGCCCCGCCACCTGGCCAGGGTCACTCGGCGACCCGCCAGTCTCCGATCGGGCGCAATGTGGCGCAGGCCGGGCCGCCGTCCTTGGCCTTGCCCGGGAGTTCGGCCTTCAGAATTTCGCCGGCCAGGGCCCTCTCCAGCAGCTCGGCGGGCAGCAGATGGATGTCGATCTTGGCGCGCCGGCTCCATGCTGACGGAGATTGCCCGGCCTGCTCGCCGATCGCGATGTAGACGAAGCGCCTGACGGCCCCTTCGCTGCGGACAAAATCCCCCTGGAACTTTGGCCCTGGCGCCACCCGCACCGGCACATCGAATGCGATCGGGGCATCGCCGGCGATGACCTGCCCGACCGGCTCGCTCTTCTTGTTCTGCAGGCTGTAAGCGACGCCTGGGAAGGGATCCTGGATCCTGAGCCTCAAGGTGATGGCCTGTCCTGCCACTGTCCCGACCCCCCCCCGCCGCAAGCGCCAGCGTCCCCGTAACCGGACTTGGCCGCGGCCTGCAACACGCCGGACGCAGCCGTCGCTCGCATGAGGGAGGGAGTCTCAGGGCGGGGTTTGGGGGGAAGCCTTCCCCCCGGCGGGGGTGCAGGGGGCAGCGCCCCCTGCTGGGGGCGAAGCCCCATCCCCCGCTTGGCGCCAGCAGCAGAGGCGCGCATATCGACCCGATGGAGAGTGACGCGATCCAGGCCGAGGCGCTGACCAAGCGCTACCGGCCCGAAGGCCCCCCGGCGGTGGACGGCCTGACGTTCCGCATGCCGCGCGGCGCCACCTGGGGGCTGCTGGGCGGCAATGGCGCGGGCAAGACCACCACCATCGCCATGCTGCTGGGCCTGCTGGTGCCCTCCGGCGGCCGCGTTTCCTGCCTCGGCCACGACATGGCGCGGGACCGGTTCGCGGCGCTGGCGCGGATGAATTTCTCCTCGCCCTACATCGCCCTGCCGGCGCGGATCAGCGTGGCGGAGAATCTGCGGGTCTATGCCCATCTCTACGACGTGCCGCGGACCGAGCAGCGCATTGCCGAGCTGGCCGAGGAGCTGCAGCTCACCGAGCTGCTGGACCGCCCGGCCGGCGAGCTTTCCGCCGGGCAGAAGACCCGCGTGGCGCTGGCCAAGGCGCTGATCAACCGCCCCGAATTGCTGCTGCTGGACGAGCCGACGGCGAGCCTCGACCCCGATACCGGCGATTGGGTGCGCAGCCTGCTGGAGCGCTACCGGGCGGAGAGCGGCTGCGCCATCCTGCTGGCCAGCCACAACATGGCGGAGGTGGAGCGACTCTGCGGCGTCCCCGGCGGGCATGTGCTGATGCTGAAGCAGGGCCGCGTGGTGGATGCGGGCAGCCCGGCCGCGCTGCTGGCGAAATACGGCCGGGAGGATCTGGAGGAGGTCTTCCTCGACATCGCCCGCGGCCGCCAGCGCGCCGCGGCGGCCTGAGGCGGGGAGGGGGTGACGGGGGAAGGGGTGACGGGGGAGGGGAAATGATGGGGGAGGGGCCATGAACCGCGCCGCGCTGCGCCGCATCTGGGGGCTGGTCTATCGCCACCTGGCGCTCTACCGCCGCTCCTGGCCCCGGCTGCTGGAGCTGATGTACTGGCCGGTGCTGCAGATGGTGGTGTGGGGCTTCGTCACCGCCTATGTCGCCGGCATCCAGGCCAATACCGCGAGCCTCGCGGCCGCCGCGCTGCTGGGCGGCGCGCTGTTGTGGGAGGTGGCGCTGCGCGGGCAGATGGGCTTCTCCATCTCCTTCCTCGAGGAGATCTGGTCCCGCAACCTGGGCCATGTCTTCGTCAGCCCGCTGCGGCCGCGGGAGCTGGTGGCGGCGCTGATGGCGATGAGCCTGATCCGCGTGGTGGTGGGCGTGGCGCCGGCGGTGCTGCTGGCCTGGCTGCTCTACGCCTTCGGCTTGTTCCGCATGGGGCCGGTGGTGGTGGCCTTCTTCCTGGCGCTGCTGCTGATGGGCTGGGCGGTGGCGCTCGGCGTCACCTCCCTGCTGCTGCGCTACGGCGCGGGGGCGGAGACGCTGGCCTGGTCCGTGCTGTTCGGCATCGCGCCGATTTCCTGCGTCTTCTACCCGGTGGCGGTGCTGCCCGCCTGGCTGCAGCCCTTGGCCCTGGCGCTGCCGGCCTCGCATGTGTTCGAGGGGATGCGGGCGGCGCTGCTGGATGGGGCGATCGCCTGGGCGCATCTGGGCTGGGCCTTCGTGCTGGATGCGGCTTGGCTGGTGGCGATGGGCTGGGTGTTCATGCGGCAATTCCAGGCGGCGCGGGTGAAGGGGGCGCTGCTGAATATCGGAGAGTAAGGGGAACTCCCCATGAAGCCGCTGTGCGGCTCATGGGGCCCCGGATTGCGCCCCAGGTCCGCACAGCCTGCCGCGACGAAGCCGCGGCCGGACAACAGGAGGCACAGGCTTTGCCGGGGGCGCGCGCTTCCGCCCCGGGGGCGGCGGCGCTACATCCGGGGGACATGCCCGAAACCCGCCTCTTCCTCATCCGCCACGCCCTCGTGGAGCCCTCCGCCCGCCTCACCTTCTACGGTTCCATGGATGTCGCCCTGTGCGAGCTGGCGCTGCAGCAGGAAGCCGCGCTCTATCGCTGGCTGGCGGGGCGGCTGCCGCGGCCGGCGCATTGGGTCACCTCCCACCTCGCCCGCACCAGGGCGACCGCCGCCGCCATCTTCGCCGCCGGCTATCCGGAAGCGCCGCTCGCCACCGAGCCGGACCTCGCGGAACAGTATCTCGGCGAATGGCAGGGCATTCCGCATGAGGCGCTGGCCGAGCGCCTGCGCCACAAGCCCCACCCCTTCTGGCCGCATGCCGCGGAGGAGCGCCCGCCGGGCGGCGAATCCTTCGCTGAGGTGCAGGCCCGCGTCGCCCCGGTGCTGGACCGGCTGGCCGAGACCCATGCCGGACAAGACATCGTGATCATCGCCCATGGCGGCTCCATCCGCGCCGCCCTGGCGCATGCGCTGGGGCTCACGCCGCACCAAGCGCTGGTCTTTTCCATCCGCAATCTGGGCCTGACCCGGCTGGAAAAGCATGGCGCAGACTGGCGCGTGGCGACGGTGAATGAGGAGCCTTGGACCCCGCCGCCGGGCTGATCCGATCCGGAAGTTTGGACAGCGGACGCATAACCGGATACAAGCGCGGAAATTCCGATGCTTGGCGGGGGGGCTTCATGCGCCGTCTTATTATTCTCGGCATCACCCTGGCCGGGCTGGCCGGCTGCGCAGGCGGCCGCCCGAGCGGCGGGGAGGAGCAGGCGCTGGTGGACCGCGCCACCCTCACCGTGCAGGACATGCTCTCCGACGGCCATGACCATCTGGACGCCGCGCGCATGCTGCGCCGCGCCCGCGCCGCGCTGATCTGCCCGCGCATCTTCCGCGCCGGCTTCTTCTTCGGCGGGGAGGGCGGGGGCTGCGTCCTGGTCGGGCGGGATGCCGCCGGCTCCTGGTCCTCGCCGGCCTTCTACTCCATCGGCTCCGGCAGCTTCGGCCTGCAGGCGGGCATCCAGGACGCGCAGATCCTGCTGCTCATCATGAACGACAAGGCGCTGACGGCGGTGCTGGACAGCCAGTTCAAACTCGGCGCGGATGCCTCCATCGCCGTCGCCACCATCGGCGGCTCGGTGGAAGCCTCCACCACCGCGGCGGTGGGGGCGGACATCCTGGCCTTCTCCCGCACCCGCGGCCTCTTCGCCGGGCTGACGCTGGAAGGCTCCATCCTCTCCTCCCGCAGCGAGTGGAACCGCAGCTACTACCGGCAGGAGGTTTCGGCCCGGCAGATCGTGGTGGCGATGCAGGCGCATAACCCGGGCGCCGATCCGCTGCGGGCGGCGCTGATGCGCTTCGGCTCCGGCGCGCCGGCCGCCGCCGCGGCCCCGCCGCCGGAGCCGGCCTATGGCAGCCCCGCCGGCTACGCTGCCCCGCCGGCAGCGGCGGGCTATGGCACCCCCGCCCCCGGCACCGTGCTGGGCAGCGGCCCGGTGCAGCGCGGCAACCTGCCGCCGCTGCGCTGAGGCGCCGGCCATGCGGGCCCTGCTGCTGGCGGCCCTGCTCCTCGCCGCGCCCCTCCTCGTCACCCCGGCGCGGGCGCAAAGCCAGGGGGAGGCGCAGGCGCTGGTGGACCAGGCCACGCTGACGGTGCAGGAGATCCTGGGCACCGGGCCGGGCACCGAGGACAATCGCAGCCTGCTGCGCCGCGCCCGCGCCGCCATGGTCTGCCCGCAGCTCTTCCGCGCCGGCTTCTTCTTCGGCGGTGAGGGCGGGGGCTGCGTGCTGCTGGCCCGCGACGCCGCCGGCTCCTGGTCCTCGCCGGCCTTCTACGGCCTCGCCTCCGGCAGCTTCGGCCTGCAATTCGGCATCCAGGACGCCCAGGTGCTGATGCTGATCTTCACCGAGAAGGGGCTGACCGCCGTCCTCGACAGCCAATTCAAATTCGGCGCCGACCTGTCCCTCGCCCTCGCCACGGTGGGGGCGGGGGTGGAGGGATCCACCACGGCGGCGGTGGGGGCGGACATCCTGGCCATCGCCCGCACCCGCGGGCTGTTCGCCGGGCTGGCGCTGGAAGGCTCGCTGCTCAGCGCCCGCAGCGAGTGGAACCGCGCCTATTACGGGCAGGAGGTCGGGCCGCGGCAGATCGTGATCTCGATGCAGGTCTACAACCCGGGCGCCGACCCGCTGCGGGCGGCGCTGATCCGCTACGGCCAGGGCGTGGCGCCGGGACCCGAGCCCGCCCCGGCCGCGCCGCCGCCTGCGCAGATGACGCCGGCGCCGGGCGGGGTGCAGGCCTCGCCGCTGCCGCCCATCGCCGCGCCGCGGAACTGAAAGGCGGGACTTCACCGCGGGCGGCCGGCAGGGGCTCTGCCCCTGTACCCCGCCGGGGCCAGGACCTGGCCCCGGACCCCCGGTCCGAGTTTGCTGCTCGACCTGCCGGCCCACACCGGGCTCCGGGGGGTGGTTCACCCCCGGTAGGGGAATCTGGCGGCACTGCCGCCGACGGGTAGCGCCCCTGACCACCCCGGTTTGAGGCCGGGGGCGCCCGGCTGCTACACCGCGCTTGCAGCACGCCCTGGCCACCACATCTGCGGGGCGGGGGTGCAGGAGTGCCGGCATGCAACGGGTCGCGGTGGTGCTGCTCAACCTCGGGGGGCCGGATGCGCCGGAGGCCGTCCAGCCCTTCCTGGAAAACCTCTTCACCGATCCCGCCATCCTCCGCGTCCCCGGCTTCCTCCGCCCCTGGCTCGGGCGGTTCATCGCCCGGCGGCGGGTCCGGGCCGCCACCGAGAATTACGCCATCCTCGGCGGCCGCTCCCCCCTGCTGGAACTGACCGAGGCCCAGGCCCGGGCCCTGGACGCGGCGCTGGACGGGGAGGCGGCGACCTATCGCAGCTTCATCGCCATGCGCTACTGGCACCCCTTCAGCGAGCAGGCGGCGCAGGACGTCGCCGCCTGGGGGCCGGATGCCGTGCTGCTGCTGCCGCTCTATCCGCAATACTCCACCACCACCACGGGCAGCAGCGTGCTGGCCTGGCAGCAGGCGGCACGGCAGGCGGGGCTGGCGGTGCCGACCGTCACCCTCTGCTGCTACCACTCCCACCCCGGCTTCGCCGCCGCCACCGCCGTCCCGGTGCGGCGCGCCTATGCGGATGCGCGGGCGAAGCTGCCGGAAGGCGTCGCGCTGCGCCTCCTTTTCTCCGCCCATGGCTTGCCGGAAAGCATCGTGAAGGCCGGCGACCCCTATCAATGGCAGGTGGAGCGCAGCGTCGCCGCGGTGGTGGAGCGGCTGGGCATCGAGGGGCTGGATCACGGCATCTGCTACCAATCCCGCGTCACCCCGCAGAAATGGATCGGCCCGAGCACGGAGCAGGCGCTGGAGCGCGCGGCGCATGACGGGGTGGCGGTGCTGATCTGCCCGATCGCCTTCGTCTCCGAGCATTCGGAAACCCTGGTGGAGCTGGACGTGGAATACCGGGAAGTGGCGGAGAAGCTCGGCATCCCCGGCTATTTCCGGGTGCCGACGCAGAATGACTACCCCGGCTTCATCGCCGCACTGCGGGAGCTGGTGCTGGGCGCCATGGGCGGCGGCCGGGCGCTGTGCAGCTTCGCCGGCGGGCGGCAATGCCCGAAGCCCTGGGGCGATTGCCCGCATGGCAAGGCCCGGCCGCCCATGCAGGTGGCGGCGTGAGGCGGCCGCGCCCCGCCGCCGTGCTGTTCGATTGCGACGGCGTGCTGGCGGACAGCGAGGGGCTGGTGAACCGCCTGGTGGCGGCGGAGCTGACCGCCCGCGGCTGGCGGATGAGCGGGGAGCAGGCGCGGGAGACCTTCCTCGGCATGGCGCTGCCGGACATGATGTTGGTGATCGAGGCCCGGGTCGGCACCCTGGGGCCCGGCTGGGCCGAGGCCCTCTCCGCCCGCATCGCCGGCGCCATGCTGACGGAATTGGAGCCGATCCCGGGCGCGCCGGAGGCGGTGCGGGCGGTGGTGGCGGCCGGGGTGCCGGTGGCCGTCGCCTCCAATTCCGCCCGCCTGGAGCTGGCCGCGAAGCTGCGGCGGCTGGACCTCGCCGCGGTGTTCGGCACCCGCGTCTTCAGCTTCGAGGACGTCCCCCGCCCCAAGCCCGCCCCGGACATGTATCTGGCGGCCGCTGCCGCTTGCGGCGCCGCGCCCGCGGCTTGCGTGGTGGTGGAGGACAGCTTGCTGGGCGCCCGTGCCGGCATCGCCGCCGGCTGCCGCGTGCTGGGCTTCACCCGTGAGACCGACCGGGCCGTGCTGGCCGCCGTGGGTGCCGAACCTTTCGCGGATATGGCAGCGTTAGGTGAGTTGCTCGGCCTTGCGGCGTGATGCTGCCACGGCTCGGGTCGTAAGACTCATGGTTTTCAAAGGCCCTTCGGCCTTTGGTGGGGTGGGTTCGGGAGGGGCAAGGCCCCTCCCGAGCGCTTGTCGGGAGACGCGCATGCGGTTTTGGTCCCTCCTCGGGGTTGTCCTGTTGCTGGCCGCCGCCGACCCGCCTGCCGAGGAACGTGTCGTCCCCGGCGGCCGGTCCGGCTGGGCCAGCGATGGCGCCGGCGGCTGCTGGCTGTGGGTCGGCGGCCTGCAGGGCGGCTCCAGTGATGTCCGCGCCCGCTGGTCCGGCCCCTGCCCGGAGGGCCCGGCCGAGGGCACCGGCCGTTCCGAGATCTCCTGGCGCGTCGGCGGCCAGGACCGTTCGATGGTCTATGAGGGCCCCTTGCGGCGCGGCAAGGCGGAGGGCCGTGGCAAGCTGAGCCATTACGAGGCCGGCGAGCTGACCGCGGTGGAGGAGGGCGAATACCGCAACGACCATTTGGTGGAAGGCAGGCTGGTGATCCGGCGCCTGGGCCTGACCTATGAGGGGCATATGCGGGCCGGCCATCCGCACGGCCAGGGCAAGCTCACCCTGAATGGCCGGGTCTTCGAGGGCGAGTGGCAGAATGGCTGCCTTTCCGTCCGCGGCGCCTGGGTGGCCTTCACCCGCGCCGCCGAAAGCTGCGAGGGCGAGGATACGTGACCCTCGATGTCCTGGTGCCTGCCTACCCCTGGGTGAAGGCGCTGCATCTGGTCTCCGTCATCGCCTGGATGGCGGGGCTGCTCTACCTGCCACGGCTCTTCGTGAACCATTACCGCGCCGCCCCTGACTCGCCCGAGGCGGCGATGCTGGAGGGGATGGAGCGCCGGCTGCTGCGCGCCATCATGAACCCCGCCATGATCGCCGTGTGGCTGCTGGGGCTGACGCTGGTGCTGACGCCCGGGGTGCTGGATTGGCGGGCCGGCTGGTGGCACACCAAGCTGCTCTGCGTGCTGCTGATGACCGGCTTCCACCATCACCTGAGCGTCAGCCGCAAGCGCCTGGCGCGGGGGGAGCGGCGGCATTCCGAGCGCTACTGGCGGGTGGCCAACGAGGTGCCGACGGTCCTCATGGTCATCATCGTCATCATGGTGATCGTGAAGCCCTTTTGACTTTCCCCACGACGTTGCTGCGCAACGCCGCGGGGGCCCCGGGAAGGCGCGGGGCGAGCGGCGGCTCGCACCGCCTGGCGGGGCGGCGCCGGGGCAAGGGGCGGGCCGGTCCGCGGGTGCGTGGAGAATTCCGGCCGCCGCTTGGCCCGCAGACTTGACACGGCACCTCAACATCGCCAGTTGACGCCGTGCGGGGCGGTCCCTAGGGTCGCGCCGTTTCCCGGGCCAGCCGGCGTCCCCGCCGTGCCGGCTCACCTCCCTCCCTCCTCCTCGGGAATTTCGTCTCCCAGCTCCGTCCGCATCCCGCCAGGGATGGGCCGGACCCACAGGCGAAACGGCCGGGGCTCCCGCGAAGCTCTCGCGCGGCACCCGGCTCCCTTCGGGACAGTCCCGGTCCCCTCGCATCCGGACGCAATGCGCCATGCATCTTTCCGACCTCAAGGCCAAGACTCCCGCAGACCTCCTCGCCTTCGCCGAGGATCTGCAGATCGAGAACGCCTCCTCCCTGCGCAAGCAGGACATGATGTTCGCGATCCTCAAGCAGCTCGCCGACAATGACCAGGCGATCTACGGCGAAGGCACGCTCGAGATCCTGCCGGACGGCTTCGGCTTCCTCCGCTCCCCGCAGGCGAATTTCCTCCCCGGGCCGGACGACATCTACATCTCCCCCGCCCAGGTGCGCCGCTTCGGCCTGCGCACCGGCGACACGGTGGAGGGCCAGATCCGCGCCCCGAAGGATGGCGAACGCTACTTCGCCCTGCTGAAGGTCAACGCCATCAACTTCGAGCCGCCGGAATCCCTGCGGCACCGCATCAACTTCGACAACCTGACGCCGCTCTACCCGAACCGGCGGCTGAAGATGGAAAACCCCGAGGTCGAGAGCGTCGCCAAGGGGCCGGCCAAGGACAACACGCACCGCGTCATCGACCTGATCGCCCCGATCGGCATGGGCCAGCGCGCCCTGATCGTGGCGCCGCCGCGCACCGGTAAGACGGTGATGCTGCAGAACATCGCCAAGAGCATCACCGCCAACAACCCCGACGTCTTCCTGATGGTGCTGCTGATCGACGAGCGGCCCGAGGAAGTCACCGACATGGCCCGCACTGTGCGCGGCGAGGTGGTGGCCAGCACCTTCGACGAGCCCGCCACCCGCCACGTCCAGGTGACGGAGATGGTGCTGGAGAAGGCCAAGCGCCTGGTCGAGCACAAGCGGGACGTGGTGATCCTGCTGGATTCCATCACCCGCCTCGGCCGCGCCTACAACTCCGTCGTGCCGTCCTCCGGCAAGGTGCTGACCGGCGGCGTGGACGCCAACGCGCTGCAGCGGCCGAAGCGCTTCTTCGGCGCGGCCCGGAACATCGAGGAAGGCGGCTCCCTGACCATCATCGCCACCGCGCTGATCGACACCGGCTCGCGGATGGACGAGGTGATCTTCGAGGAGTTCAAGGGCACCGGTAACTCGGAAATCATCCTCGACCGCAAGCTTTCCGACAAGCGGACCTTCCCGGCGATCGACATCAC
This sequence comes from Siccirubricoccus phaeus, assembly GCF_008360935.1. Taxonomy (GTDB): domain Bacteria; phylum Pseudomonadota; class Alphaproteobacteria; order Acetobacterales; family Acetobacteraceae; genus Siccirubricoccus; species Siccirubricoccus phaeus. Next base: position 102,612 of record NZ_SRXO01000014.1, on the reverse strand, counting down.
CAAGAGCGGCACCCGCAAGGAGGAGCTGCTGGTGGACCGCGCCACGCTGGCCAAGATGTGGGTGCTGCGCCGCATCCTGAACCCGATGGGCACCCAGGACGCGATGGAATTCCTGCTGGACAAGCTGAAATACAGCAAGACCAACCAGGATTTCTTCGATGCGATGAATACCTGATGTATTCCCCACGAAGCCGCTGCGCGGCTTCGTGGGGGGCCCGGCGCTCCCCTCGGATCACAGCCTCGCACAGCCTGCCGCGGCAAAGCCGCGGCAGGGCAACAGGCGGCGAAGGTTCGAATCGAGCGCCATGCGGCCCGGCCGCATGTTACCCGGCCACCCGCAGCATCTCCCGCAGCCGCTGCTGGTCCTCCGGGCACACCCGCGCCAGCCGGCGGTACTCCGCCTCCGTGTCGATGCCGCGATGCCCGGCCTCCCGCGCCCGCCGCATCGCCGCCAGGGAGGGTTCCAGCGCCCGCCGCAGCCCCTGCTGCAGCGCCGCCATGGCGTCGTCCAGCGTCGGCCCCTGGCCGCTCGCCCGCGCCGCCCAGCGGGTGGCCGCCCGCCTTGCCCGATCCGCCGCCACCTGCAGGGTGCGGCGGTTCACCGCCACATGCCGCCGCTCATGCGCCAGCACCTCGCGGTACAGGCAGCCGCCCTCCGGCAGCTCCCGCGCGATGCGCACCAGATGCTCGGTCTGCACCAGGCTCAGCGCGACCTGCGCCGGCACCGCGCAGACCACCCCCGCCGCCTCCCGGTAGCGCGTCTCGATCTCGCTCTGCCATTCGACGCGGGAAGTGGTGAGGCCCAGGTGATGCAGCGTCTCCCGCTGCTTCTGCCCGCTTTCCGCATGCAGCGCGGCGATGTCCAGCTCATGCCCCAGCACCGGCTCCGGATCCACCACCGCCAGGGTCAGCCGCGGCGCGGCGCGGGGGCAGAGCTGCGCCAGCGCCGGGCCCGGCCCCAGCAGGGCCAGCGCCAGCACCAGGGCGCAGAGCCACCGCAACCGGACCGCCGCCCGGCCTCCGGCGCCCCGGCCCGACGCCCCACCGGCCGCGCGCCGGCGCCGCATTCCCACCCGGGCTGGAGCGCGATCGCCTTCGGTGGACTTACCGAAGGCGTCAGTCACGCCGCCGGACAACGGCCAGGAACATGCGCCATGCGCGCAAGCGGACGGACCATGCCCTAGAGCCATCCCTTCCGCTTGAAATAGAGCACCGGCAGCACCGCCGAGATCACCATCATGATCAGCGCCATCGGATAGCCCTCGGCCCATTTCAGCTCCGGCATCGACTCGAAATTCATGCCGTAGATGCTGGCGATCAGCGTCGGCGGCATCAGCGCCACGCTGGCCACGGTGAAGGTCTTGATGATGGCGTTCTGCTCGACATTGATGATGCCGAGCACCGCATCCAGCAGGAAGTTGGCCTTGCTGTTGAGGAAATTCGCGTGCTCCACCAGGGAGCGCACATCCCGCACCAGGGATTTGATCAGCGCCTGGTTCTCCTTCCTGACCGCCGTCGCCTTCTCCGCGCCGACGAAAGTAAGGATGCGGGAGAGGCCGAGCAGGGTCTCATTCGCCCGCGTCGTCACCTCCCCCACCTGGCCCAGGGTGATGAGCGCGCCCTTCAGGTCGGCATCCTTGGTGGTGGCCTTCACCTGGGCGCGGGCGGCGCGGAAGGCGGCCTGGCTGGCGCGGTCCATATCCGCGCCGACGCGCTCCAATATGTCCGCCAGCCGGTCCACCACCTGCTCGAACAGGTGGAACATCACCCCGTCCGGCGTGCCGAGCAGCGTCGCCGGGGTGCGCTGGCAGCGCGCGCTGAACACCGCGAAGGCCTTGGGCGTGGCGTAGCGCACGGTGACCAGATGGCTGTTGCCCAGCACGAAGGTGATGGCGGTGGAGCCCAGCTCCCCGCCCTCCACCCCGTAGAGAAAGGGGGCGGTGAGGAAGAGCGCGTCGTCTTCCTTGTAGAGGCGGGAGGAGCTCTCGATCTCCTGCATCTCCTCCCGCGTCGGGATTTCCAGGCGGAGCGCCGACTGCACCAGCCGCTCTTCCTCCTGGGTCGGGGTCAGCAGGTCGATCCAGATGGCCTGGCGCAGCGCGGCTTCGTCCTGGGCGCCGTCGCGCACCATCAGGTGCCCGGCTTCGAGGGTGTAGGTGGTCAGCATGCGCATCTCCCGGCCGGTACGGGGCAGGCGGCTTCTAGAACAGATCGCGCCGGGGCGCGAGCCGCCCCGGCGACGAATTCGTACTGTGAACAATAGGCTACAGCCGGCCCGGCTGCCGACCTGCCGGGGCCGCTGTAGCTTCCCTGTCGCGTCCTGTCACCAGTGGCGCCGCGGCGGTGCGAGCTGCCCCTCGCACAGCGGGGCCTCCAGCCTGCCAGGGGCTTACGGGGGCGGCGCGCCCGGCAACCCGAACCGCCTTGCCACCGCCGGAAAATCCTCGGCCTCCGGATGCCGCCCGGACGCCTGCGTGCCATCCGCTGCCCGCACCAATTGGCAGGTCAGCAGCCCGGCGGCGCGCGCCGCATCCAGCTCCTCCGCCACGTCGGAGAGGAACAGCATCTGCCCCGGCGCCGCGCGCAGCTCGGCGGCGATGGCGGCGTAGCTTTCCGCCTCCCGCTTCGCCCCGATGCGCGTGTCGAAGAAGCCGGCGAGCAGCGGCGTCAGATCCCCCGCCTCGGAATGCCCGAACAGATCCCGCTGCGCCGGAACGGAGCCGGAGGAATAGATCGCCAGCCGCACCCCGCCCGCCGCCCAGGCCCGCAGGCAGGCGGCGACATCCGGCCAGAGATGCCCTTGCAGCCGGCCATCGGCATAGCCCTGGTGCCAGATGAGCCCCTGCAGCGCCTTCAGCGGCGTCACCTTGGCGTCCTCGGCGATCCAGGCGCGCAGCGCTTCCACCGGCTGCCGCCCGGGCGCCAGCTCCCGCACCTCCGCGATGATGGCCAGCACCTCCGGCCGGTCCCCATGCGCTGCGAGGAATTCCTCCAGCGCCGCCTCCGCGAAGGGAAACAGCCGGTCCTTGACGAAGGCGATGCTGGTCGTCGTGCCTTCGATATCCATCAGCACGACCTGGATGGCGCGAGCCTCGCTCACGCCCTGCTCCTCGCCGGCGCTGCGGTGTTCCGCGACCGGGCCCGGCGCGGCGTCATTCCCCGGCCGCCCTCAGGCCGCGACAGGGAAGCGCTGCGCCATATCCGTGCCGGTGAACTGCGCCACCCAGCCGGCCGGGTCGGTGAAGACCCGCAGCGCGGTGAAATACGGCTTCTCGCCGGCGTCGAACCAGTGGCGGGTGCCGGCCGGCACGCTCAGCAGGTCGCCCTGCTCGCAATGCGCATCCCACACCTTGCCGTCCACATGCAGCACGAAATCGCCGCTGCCGCGGACGAAGAAGCGCACCTCATCCTCGGTGTGGATGTGCTCGTTGAGGAATTTCTCGCGCATCGCCGCGGCCTGGGGATGGTCCAGCGTCAGGCTCACCACATCGGCGGAGCCGGCGCCGGTCTCGCCCATCAGCCTGTCCAGCCAGGGGCGGTAGGCGGCGAGGATGGCGTCGTTGTCGGCATCCTCCGGCACCGCCACGCCTTCCCAGCGCTCGAAGCGCACGCCGATGGCGCCGAGCGCCCTGGCGATCTCGGCGGCATCCTCGCTCTGCATGATCCGGGCGCCGCTCGCGGCGTCCCACACGGTCAGACGGCTCATCGCCCGATCCTCCGTTCTTCCAGGTCACAGGCCAGCATGAATTCCAGCGCCTCCAGCCTTGTCAGGGCCGTCGGCATATCGGCGGCCCAGACATAGACGCCATGGCCGCGGATGACATAGCCCGGCACCACCCCGCCCGGCACGCCTCGGGGCGACTGCTGCGCCGCCGCCTGCCAGCGGGCCTCGACCACACTTTGCAGGCGGGGAATGTCCTGGTCGTTCTCCACCACCGGCAGGGCGATCGCGGCGTCATGCGTCGAGAGGCCGGGGAAGGCCTTCAGCAGCTCATAGCCCGCCAGGCGGATGGAGTCCCCGCCCAGCCGGGAGAGTACGGTGGCCGCCGGGGAATGGCCGTGCAGCACCGCCCCCGCCGCCGGGAAGCGGCGGTAGATGCCGCAATGCAGCCCGGTCTCGGCCGAGGCGCGGTCCCCCGGCACCAGCGGCGTCCCCTCGGGGTCCACCAGGATGACGCCTTCAGGGCCCAGGAAGCCCTTATGCCCGCCGGAGCGGGTGATGGCGATCTGCGTCGCGGAGAGGCGGATGGAGATATTGCCCGCGGTGGCCGGCGCCCAGCCGAAGCGGTCCATGCGCCGCCCGGCGGCGATGATGGCGCTGGCGGCGGCGTCCAGGCTCTCCGCCGCATCCGGGCGGGCCCAGGAAGGGGCCTCGTCCACCGGCATGTCGCTGGGTCGCGCCGCGGCCGGTCGCGTCCCGGCCGCCATCGTCCCGACCATGGGGGCTCAGCGCCCTGGCGGGAGCCGCAGGGCCCGATGCCCCGGGCCGCGGGCGGCGAGGCCCGGGACCACGGCGCCTCGGGCGGGCAGCATCAGGCGGCGGGCCGGCTGGAGGAGGCGTGCGCCTGCTGGCCCTGCTGGCCGGCGGCGGGGCCCTGGATGCTGCCGGCCGGCGGCTGGGCCGCGGGCGGCGCCGACTCGGCCAGCGAGGCGTCTTCCTCCTTCATGTTCTTCTTGAAGGATTTGATGCCCGTGGCGAGGTCGCCCATCAGGGTGCTGATCTTGCCGCTGCCGAAGAGCAGCAGGACGACCAGCAGCACGATGAGCCAGTGCCAGATGCTGAAGGAACCCATGTGACGCCCCGATGAGGTGATCTTGAGGTGATTGTTGCGGCCGCCCCTGGCGCGCCACTGGGCGGCGGGGACCGGCCGGACAGTAGTGCCCCGGCCCGGCCGGCGCAAACCCGGAGATGGGCCGCCGAGCGGCCCGCTGCAACGGGGGGCGGGGTGGAAAGGCAAGGGATTCGGCGGCGGTGCCACGGCCGCTGCGCCTCCCCCGCGCCGGCGCCCCGGCTTCCCGCCCGCCGGTCCCCGCTTCCGGCACGTGAAATAACCCGCCGCAGTGGTGAATCCTGCCTTGTTTCACGCGGGAATACGACGTGGATCTGGCCGGGAAGGCTGGCCGGCCCGCCCCCTGGGCGCACATCCTTTACCCAACTGGCTGATTATGCGCAGAAAAATATTCCACGCCATCCTCCTTCCAGCGCCCCGGGAAGGGTCCTAAATTCACGATCAACACCGATAGAATCATATTGACTCACCCGAAATCACATCGTTAAATCATCACGTCGCCGCCGCATCCCGCGGCGGAACCGCGGAGTTTGAACAATGCAGCTTGCGCCGCGTCACCAAGAGCTAAAGCGCAGCCCCTCGGTCCACGGGCCCGCGCCGCTCTCGCCCTGTCGTCGCTGTCCGGGCTGACCGCCCGACCGACCCGCGCCGCCCGTCACCGCTTGCCACGGTCCTCGCCTGCCGAGGCCCGCAGGGGAATCCCATGTCCGCCCTTCTTGCCGAGGCCGCGCCCCGCCGCGCCGCCGCGCTGCCCTTCCAGCCGCTCCACCCGGAATTCGGGGCCGAGATCCTCGACCTCGGCGCGCCGCTGCCGCCGGCGCTGCAGACCCGGCTGGAGGCCGCCCTCGCCGCGCATCGCCTCCTCCTGCTGCGCGACCAGTCGCTGCGCCCGGCCCAGCTTGCCACCCTCGCCGCCCGCCTGGCCGGCACCGCCGCCGCCCCGGCCCCGGCGGAGGTCGCGCCGGAGGCGCTGGCCGGCTGGGCCTTCGACCGCGCCGCGCCGCAGCGCCCTTCCCGGCTGCAGGCCCTCTTCGTCGCGGCAGCGCCGGCGCCGGGCCTGGCCGCCGAATTCGCCGGCCAGCACGCCGTCCTCGCCGGGCTGCACCCCTGGCTGGCCCATCGTATCGAGTATCTCGAGGCGGTGACCCCTGCCGGGCCGCTGCCCCTGGTACGGGCGGGGCGGGCCGGGCCGGGCCGCAGCCTCTTCCTGCCGCCGGAGGCGACCGCGCTGACCGGCCTGCCGCAGGCCGAGGCCGCCGCCCTGCTGCCGCGGCTGCGTGCCGCCGCCACCGCCCCCGCCTTCACCTGGCGGCTGGCGCTGCGCCAGGGCGATCTGCTGCTGTGGGACGGCCACGCCTTGCTGCACCGGCTGCTGCCGGGCCAGGGCGGGGCGCAGCCGCCGCTGCTGCACGCCGCGGCGGGGCCGGAGGCGCCGCTCGGTGCCGCCGCCGCCGCCACCCCTTTCCTCATCGCCGGCTGAGGCCCTTCCCATGGCTTCGCCGCGCCCCCGGATCCGCCCGGCCTGGGCGGATGGGCCGTCCCTGGACGGCCCGACTGCAGGCGCCCGTGACTGGCGCATCCTCCCGAACTCGGCCGGGGTCCTCGGCCCCGGCCGCTTTTTCGCGGCCACCGCGCCCGGGCGCTGTCGGCGCTGAGGCCGCGGCCCCGCGCCGCCCCCTTACGCCACGCCTAGTCGTCATTCGTCTCCGGAAAGGATCAGCAGATGATCCGCTCGCAACCCATCGATATCGACGGCCGCTTCGTCGGCGTCGCCGTGCAGTCCAGCCAGCGCTGGCATTTCGTCGCCCTGGAGCCGGCGCTCTCCGACCTCGACGGCGCCGGCTTCGACACGGCGGAGGAGGCGGCGCGCATCGCCCGCGCCGTGCTGCGCCGTGCCCGCCAGGCCGCGCCCGTGGCCCCGCTGCCGCCGAGCCCGGCGCGCATCCGGCCCGTGCTGTGACGGCGATGAAGCTGCGCCTTGCCGTGCCTCGCCGCGCCCTGCCGGGCGCGGCGTCCGGGCTGCCGCTCGCCGGCCGCGCTGCGGCGGCGGAGGGCGCATGACCGCCGATCGCGACCCGCTCGCCGGCCTGCCCGGCGTGCTGCCCGCCATCGCCGCCGCCGCCCCCCGGCATGACCGGGAGGGAACGGTGCCGCGCAATTCGCTGGCCCTGCTGCATCAGGCCGGGCTGGCGGCGCTGACCGTGCCGGCGGCGCTCGGCGGCGGCGGGGCGGGGCTGCGCTTGGCCGGCCAGGTCATCGCCCGGGTCGGCGCCGCCTGCCCGGCGACGGCGCTGATCCTGGCCATGCAGTACCTGAAGCAGGCCGCCCTGGCCCGCAGCCCGGCCTGGCCGGAGCATCTGCAGCGCCTGGTCGGGCGCGAGGCGGTGGAGGAGGGGGCGCTGATCAACGCCCTGCGGGTGGAGCCCGAGCTCGGCTCCCCGACCCGCGGCGGGCTGCCGGCCACCACGGCGCGGCGCTCCGCCACCGGCTGGGTGATCTCCGGCCGCAAGCGCTACGCCACCGGCATCGGCGCGCTGCGCTGGCTGGAGGTGTTCGGCCGCACCGCGGAGCCGGAACCGCGGGTCGGCATCTTCCTGGTGCCGGCCGGCGCGCCCGGGCTGCGGGTGGTGGAGACCTGGAACCATCTCGGCCTGCGCGGCTCCGGCAGCCACGATCTGGTGCTGGAAGAGGTGGAGATCCCGGAGGACCACGCCATCGGCCTGGCCCCGCCCGGCGGCCCGGTGCTGGACCCGCTGCAGGCGGTGTGGAACGCGGTGCTGGTCCCGGCGGTCTATACCGGCGTGGCGCGTGCGGCGCGGGACTGGATCGTCTCCTTCCTCCGCACAAGGGTACCGGGCAGCCTCGGCGCCCCGCTGGCGACCTTGCCGCGGGTGCAGGAGGCTGTCGGCGGCATCGAGGCGCTGCTCGCCGCCAATGCCCGCATCGCGGAGGCGGTGGCGCTGGCGACCGATGCCGGCGCACCGCCGCCCGCGGCAGAGGCCGGCGTGCTGAAGGCGGTGCTGGTGGAGAACGCGGTGCGCGCGGTGGAGGCGGCGACGCTCCTCGCCGGCAACCACGCGCATGACCGCGCCTTCCCGCTGGAGCGGCATTGGCGCGACGTGCAATGCGGCCGGGTGCATGCGCCGACCGCGGATGCCGCGCACCTCGCCGCCGGCCGCGCCGCCCTGGCGGAGGCCGTGCCATGACCGGTCTCGCCTTCCGCTTCGCCCTGCTGCTCGGCGGCCTTGGCACCGCCCTCATCGCCAGCGGGCTCGCCCGCCCTGTCCTGCTGCTGGAGTTGCTGAAATGATCCGTCGCCGCCTGCTGCTCGGCGCCGCGCTGGCTACGCCTGTCCTCGCCGGGGCGCATGCCCAGGGGCATGCGCATGGCGAATTCCCCGAGCGCCCGATCCGCTATCTCTGCCCCTTCCCGCCGGGTGCCACCAACGACAACGTCTCCCGCACCATGTCCCGCGCGCTCTCGCCGCGGCTCGGCGTGCCCGTCGTCGTGGAGAACAAGGCGGGCGCCGGCGGCGCGGTCGGGGCGCGGCTGGTGGCGGAGGCGAAGCCGGATGGCCACACCCTGCTGAACGCCTCCGCCGGCAACCTGACCATCGCGCCGCATCTCTCGGCGGTCGGGTATGACCCGCTGCGGGACCTGCTGCCGGTGGCGCTGGCGGGCGAGGCCTACAGCATCGTCGCGGTGAATCCGAAGCTCGGGGTGGCGAGCCTCGCCGAGCTGGTGGCGCTGGCGAGGCGCCGGCCGGGCTTCCTGAACTATGCCTCCGCCGGCATCGGCTCCGCCGGCCATCTGCGCGGCGCGCTGCTGGCGGAGGCGGTGGGGATCGAGGCGGTGCACGTGCCCTTCCCCGGCAGCGCCGCCGCGGCGACCAGCGTCGTCGCCGGCGATTGCCACCTGACCATCGACCCGATTGCCGCGCCGCATGTGGCGGAGGGCAGGCTGCGCGGCCTCGCCACCATCGGCGCCGACCGCTGGGCGGCTTTCGCCGAGCTGCCGACCCTGGCCGAGCTCGGCATCGGCCGCGACTGGCCGGGCAGCGGCTGGTTCGGCCTGTTCGCCCCGCGCGGCACGCCGGCGCCGGTGATCGCCCGGCTGAACCGGGAATTCAACGCGGCGCTGGCGGAGCCGGAGGTGGACGCCGCGCTGCGTCGCTTCGGCCTGAAGCCGGAGCCCGTCTCGCCCGGGGAGCTGGGCCGCCGCACCGCTTCCGACCATGCCGCCATCGGCGCCGCGCTGCGCCGCCTGAACATCGCCTGACGCCGTCCGTCGCCCGGCCGGCCCAACGCCAAAGGAGAGCCCCATGCCGCACCCGCTGACCTTCATCGGCATGATCGCGCATCGCGCGCAATCCGAGATCCATCCGCCCCAGGGCCCGGTGGTGGACCCCGGCTACATCCAGCGCTTCGCCCTGGCGCATGAGCAGGCGGGCTTCGACCGCATCCTCGTCGCCTGGGGCAGCACCAGCCCGGACGCGCTGCTGGTGGCGCAGCACGCCGCCGCCGCCGCGACGCGCATCGGCTTCATGGTGGCGCACCGCCCGGGCTTCATCGCGCCGACCCTGGCGGCCCGGCAATTCGCCACCTTCGACCAGCTCACCGGCGGCCGCGCTGCCGTGCACATCATCAGCGGCGGCAGCAGCACGGAGCAGCGCAAGGATGGCGACTACCTGGACCATGCCGACCGCTACGCCCGGTCCGAGGAATACGTCACGCTGCTGAAGCGCCTCTGGACCAGCGACAAGCCCTTCGACCACCACGGCGAGCATTACCGCTTCGAGGGCGGCTTCGCCGAGGTGAAGCCGGTGCAGAAGCCGCATATCCCGGTCTTCTTCGGCGGCTCCTCCGACATCGCCATCGAGATCGCCGGCCGCATCGCCGATGTCTATGCCTTCTGGGGCGAGACGCTGGACCAGGCGCGGGAGACCATCGCGCGGGTGAAGGCCAGCGTGGCGAAGGCAGGGCGGGACCCGGCCGCCATCCGCTTCAGCATGTCCTTCCGCCCGGTGCTGGCGGGGAGCGAGGCGGATGCCTGGGCCCGCGCCAATCGCATCATCGAGCGCATCCGCACGCTGCGCGCCGATGCGGTGGGCAGCGGCGGGCCGAAGCCGGAGAGCATCGGCAGCAAGCGTCTGTTGGAAGCGGCGGCCGCCGGCCCGGTGCGCGACACGCGGCTGTGGACGGAGGTGGCGGCGGCGGTCGGCGCCGGCGCCAACACCACCGCTCTGGTCGGCACGCCGGAGCAGGTGGCGGAGAGCCTGGCCGACTACCACGCCCTCGGCATCGACACCTTCCTGATCCGCGGCTTCGACCCGCTGGAGGACGCCGCGCAATACGGCGCCGAGCTGCTGCCGGCGACCCGCGCCGCCATCGCCGCGCGCGGCGCCGTCCCCGTTGCCGCCGAGTGAGGAGAGGAGAACCATGACCACCCCTGACCGCCGCGCCCTGCTGCGCGCTGCCGGCGCCGCCGCGCTCGCCATTCCGGCAGGCGCCATGGCGCCGCGCGCCGCGGCGCCGGATCTGGACGCCATCCTGCGCGACCCGTCTTCGATCTGTCGCATCGGCGCCACGGCGGGGGGCGGCGCCTATGCCGCGCCGGGGCCACGGCGCAAGCTGAAGCTCAGCTTCAACGCCAATTCCATCTGCACCGTCGGCGCCATCGTCGCCGTGCAGCGCGGCTTCTTCGCGCGCAACAATCTGGACGTGGAGCTGGTGAATTTCGGCGGCTCCACCGACCAGCTCCTGGAAGCCATCGCCACCGGCAAGTCGGATGCCGGCATCGGCATGGCGCTGCGCTGGCTGAAGCCGCTGGAGCAGGGCTTCGACGTCCGCATCTCCACCGCCATCCATGGCGGCTGCATGCGGCTGTTCTCCCAGAAGGGCAGCGGCATCAACACGGTCGCCGATCTGCGCGGCAAGGTGCTGGGCGTGACCGATATGGGCGCGCCGGACAAGAATTTCTTCGGCATCGTCGCGGCGAAGCTCGGCCTCGATCCGGACAAGGACATCACCTACCGCGTCTTCCCCGGCGACCTGCTGGGCGAGGCGCTGAAGCGCGGGGACGTGCAGGCCATCACCCTGGGCGACCCGCTCGCCTGGATCCTGCGCGAGCGGGACGATCTGCACGAGATCGCCAACAACCTCAGCGGCGAATATGCGGACCGCGCCTGCTGCATCCTCGGCATCCGCGGCAGCCTGCTGCGGGAGGACCGCGCCGCCGCCCGCGCCGTGACCGGCGCGCTGCTGGAAACCCAGGACTGGGTCCACGCCAATCCGGACGAAGCGGCGGCGATCTTCCTGACCAATGCCCGCGGCACCAATGCGGCGCAGCTCGCCGCCATGCTGCGCAGCCACACCCATGGCGACCATCCGCACGGGCCGGTGCTGAGCAATCAGCTTGCCGCCTATATCGAGGAGCTGAAGCTGGTGAAGGTGATCCGCCCGAACACCAATGCGCAGCGGCTGGCCGCGCGCATCTATGCCGACGTGCTGAGCGAGGCGCCGGCATGAGCGCGCCCCTGCCCAACCGCCGTGCCCTGCTGCGCGGCCTCGGCGTTGCCGGCCTGGCCGCGCCGCTCGGCGCCATGGCCCCGCGCGCCTTCGCGCCCGCGGATCCGGTGGCGGAGCTGCTGGCCGCACCGCCCATCTGCCGCACCGCGACCACGGACCTGGCGGAGGCCGCGGTGCCCGGCCCGCGCCGCAAGCTGAAGCTGGCCTGGAGCCAGAACGGCATCTGCACCGCGGCGGTGCCCTCCGCCGAGGTGCAGGGCATCTATGCCCGGCACAATCTGGACATCGAGTTCGTCAATTGGGGCGGCTCCACCGACCAATTGCTGGAAGCCCTGGCGACCGGCAAGGCGGATGCCGGCGGCGGCATGGCGCTGCGCTGGCTGAAGGCGCTGGAGGCCGGCTTCGACGTGAAGGTGACGGCCGCCATGCATGGCGGCTGCATGCGGTTGCTCAGCGCGCCGGGCAGCGGCGTCGCCGCCATCGCCGATCTGCGCGGCAAGACGATCGGCGCCGAGGACATGGCCTCGCCGAACAAGAATTTCTTCTCCATCGTCGCGGCCAAGGCGGGCATCGATCCGGTCAACGAGATCAATTGGCGGCAATACCCGGCCGACCTGCTCTCCGAGGCGCTGAAGCGCGGCGATATCCAGGGCTTCACCCTGGGCGACCCGATGGCCTCCATCCTGCGGGACCGCGACGGGCTGGTGGAGGTCTCGAACAACCTCTCCGGCGAATATGCCCACCGCACCTGCTGCATCCTCGGCATCAGCGGCAAGCTGGTGCGGCAGGATAGGCCGGTGGCGCGCGCCATCACCGCCGCCATCCTCGAGGCCGAGGATTGGGTGCATGCCAACCCGGACGCGGCGGCGGAGATCTTCGCCAAATACGCGCCGCGGGCGCCGGCGCCGGTGCTGGCCGCCATGCTGCGCAGCCACACCCACAACCACCATCCGAAGGGCGCGGATCTGGAAGCCGATCTCGCCGCCTACATCGCGGAGCTGAAGCTCGTGAAGGTCATCCGGCCGAACACCGATCCGGCGCGGCTCGCCGCCCGCATCCATGTCGATGTGCTGAACGGGGCGCCGGCATGAGCGCGACCACCCTTGGCGCGGGGCTGCTCGCCCCCGCCCGTCCCGCCGCCTTCTGGCCCTCCGGCTGGGTGGCGGGCCTTGCCTGGATCGGTGCCGCGGCGGCGATCTCCCTGCTGCCGGATGCCGACGACCTCGGCCGCACGCAGGAGCTGGCGACGCTCGCCGCCGGCTTCGGCGGGCTGGTCCTGCTCGCCGCCCTCGGCAGCACTCTCTCCGGCCTGGCGCCGCGCCTGGCGCGGCTGCGCGAAGCAGGCCCCTGGCTGATCGTCCTCGCCGCCGCCCTGCTGGCCTGGGAGCTGGCAACGGCGAAATACGAGCTGCTGCCGCGGCCCTTCTTCGCCGCGCCGCAATCGCTCCTGGAAGTCTTCACCGACGACTATGCGCGCCTCGGCGAGAGCGTCTGGCGCAGCCTGCTGCTGGTGGTGCCGGGCTATGCGCTGGGTGCCGTCATCGGCTTCCTCTTCGGCGTCGCCATGGGCTGGTCGCGCATCGTCGGCTACTGGGCGCATCCGGTGGTGCGGCTGATCGGCCCGCTGCCGGCGACGGCCTGGCTGCCCATCGCCTTCTTCGCCTTCGCCTCCTCCCGCGGCGCCTCCACCTTCCTCATCGCGCTGGCCAGCTTCTTCCCGGTGACGGTGCTCACCTGGTCCGGCGTCTCCGCCGTCTCCAAGGCCTATTACGACGTGGCGCGCACCATGGGCGCCTCGCCCTGGTTCCTGGTGCGGAAGGTGGCGGTGCCGGCGGCCATGCCCTCGGTCTTCGTCGGGCTGTTCATGGGGCTCGGCGCCTCCTTCTCGGTGCTCGTGGTCGCCGAGATGATGGGGGTGAAGGCCGGGCTCGGCTGGTACATGCAATGGGCCCAGGGCTGGGCCGCCTACGCCAACATGTATGCCGCGCTGCTGGTCATGGCGGGCATGTGCTCCGGCGCCGTCACCCTGCTGTTCCGGCTGCGCGACCGCCTGCTCTCCTGGCAGAAGGGGCTGGTCCGGTGGTGAGCGGCGTGAACGGCGCAAGGCTGGAAGTGCGCGGCGTCAGCCACGCCTTCGCCCTGGAGAAGCGGAGCCTGCCCGTCCTCCAGGACATCGACTTCACCGCGGAGCCGGGCGAGTTCGTCGCCCTGCTCGGCCCTTCCGGCTGCGGCAAATCCACCCTGCTGCGGCTGGTGGCGGGGCTGGAACCGCCGACCGAGGGGCAGTTGCTGGTGGATGGCGCCGAGATCACCGGCACCCATCCCAGCCGCACCATCATGTTCCAGGACCCGACGCTGTTCCCCTGGCGCACCGTGCGCGGCAATGCCCAGCTCGGCCCGGAGGCGCGCGGGACACTGGCGGCGGACGGCCCGCGGATCGAGGAGGCGCTGCGCCTCGTGGGTCTTGCCGGCTTCGCCAGCGCCTATCCGCACCAGCTTTCCGGCGGCATGGCGCAGCGCGCCTCGCTGGCCCGCTCGCTGGTGAACGAGCCGAAGATCCTGATGCTGGACGAGCCGCTCGGCAAGCTCGACAGCCTCACCCGGCTGGCGATGCAGCGGGAGCTGGTGGCGCTGTGGGAGCGGGAGCGCTTCACCGCTCTCCTGGTGACGCATGACGTGGAGGAAGCGCTGCTGCTGGCCGACCGCGTCCTCGTCCTCAGCGATCGCCCGGCCCGCATCCGTGCCGATATCCGCGTCGAAACGCCGCGGCCGCGCCGCCGCGACGATGCCGGGCTGGTGGCGCTGCGGGAGGAGATCCTGGCGCTGCTCGGCCTGGCCGAGGCGGCTTGACCGTGATCCCCACGGCACCGCTGCGCAGCGTCGTGGGGCGCCCGGAAAACCCCACGCAACCGCTGCGCGGTGTTCGCGGGGACGCCGGAGGTCGCCGGCCTCCCCAGCCTGCCCACAGCCCCGCCGCGGCAAAGCCATGGCGGGCAGCGGGCAGCGCCCATTCCGTGATGCAACCCTCAGAGGGAAACGACGATGCTTCTTGGTCTCGCCACCCCGATCCTCGCCGCCCTCCAGGCGCTGCATGCGGCGCCGGAAGCGGCGATGACCTGCCTCGGCCTTGCCGCCGCCGCGCTCGGCCTCACCCTCCAGGCCACCCTGCCGCCGCCGGCGGAGGACACAATCGAGGCCACCATCCTCTCCGCCTTTGCCGCCATGTGAGCGGCAGCCGCGTTATCCCCTCCGCTACGCCTACCGGAGATTGCTGCGATGCGATCCACCTTCCGCCCCGGCCGTCGCGCCATGCTCGCCGCGCCCGCCCTGCTGGCCCTGCCCGCCCGCGCCCAGGGGGTGCGGGAGCTGCTGAATGTCAGCTATGACCCGACGCGCGAATTCTACCGCGACTACAATGCCGGCTTCGCCCGGGAGTGGCAGGCGCAGCACCGCCAGACGCTGCGCATCAACACCTCCCATGGCGGCTCCGGGCGCCAGGCGCGCTCCGTCATCGACGGGCTGGCGGCCGATGTGGTGACGCTCGCCCTGGCCTATGACGTGGATGCCATCGCCGAGCGCGGCCTGATCGCCAGGGATTGGATCACCCGCCTGCCGCAGAACAGCGCGCCCTACACCAGCACCATCGTCTTCCTGACCCGCAAGGGAAATCCGAAGGGGCTGCGGGACTGGCCGGATTTGGTGAAGCCTGGCGTCGCCATCATCACCCCCAACCCGAAGACCAGTGGCGGCGCGCGGTGGAACTACCTCGCCGCCTGGGCCTCGGCGCAGAAGCACGGGCAGAACCCGGAGGAATTCCTCGCAAGGCTGTTCCGCCAGGTGCCGGTGTTGGATACCGGCGCGCGCGGCTCCACCACCACCTTCGTCCAGCGCGGCCAGGGCGACGTGCTGCTGGCCTGGGAGAACGAGGCGCATCTCGCCCTGCAGGAATTCGGCGCCGGCCAGTTCGACATTATCTACCCGCCGCTCTCCATCCTGGCGGAACCTTCCGTCGCCGTGGTGGACGGCAATGTGGACCGCCGCGGCACCCGCGACCTGGCGGAGGCCTATCTGCGCGGCCTCTACGCCCCTGCCGGCCAGGAAGCCGCCGCGAAGCATTTCTACCGCCCGCGCGACCAGGCGCTGCTGCAGAAGAACGCGGAGCGCTTCCCGACTTTGGAGCTGGTGACGATCGACGGCGCCTTCGGCGGCTGGGCGGAGGCGCAGCGCGTCCATTTCAACGATGGCGGCGTGTTCGACCGCATCTACCGACCGGGACGATGAGCGCCAGCCTCGCCTTGCCTCACCGGGCCCGGCGGCTGCGCGCCATACCGGGCTTCGGCCTCGCCTTCGGCATCGCGCTGTTCTGGCTTTCCGCCATCGTGCTGGTGCCGCTGCTCGCCTTGCTGCTGCGGCCCTTCGAATTGGGGCTCGCCGGCCTCTGGGCCTCGCTGGCGGAGCCGCGCGTCGCCGCCTCGCTGCGGCTTTCCTTCGGCGCGGCGCTGCTGGCGGCGGCCATCGCCGCGCCGCTCGGCCTGCTGCTGGCCTGGGCGGTGGTGCGGTTGCGCTTTCCCGGCCGTGCCGTGCTGGACGCCGCCATCGACCTGCCCTTCGCCCTGCCCACCGCCGTCGCCGGCCTGGCGATGACGGCGCTGCTGGCGCCGAATGGCTGGGTCGGCGGACCGCTTGGGGAATGGTTCGGCTGGCGCGTCGCCTTCACCCCCGCCGGCATCGTCATCGCCCTGGTCTTCGTCGCCCTGCCCTTCACCGCCCGCACGGTGGAGCCGGTGCTGCGCGATCTGGGCCGGGAGTCGGAGGAAGCCGCCGCGACCCTCGGCGCCACCCGCTTCCAGACCCTGCGGCGCGTCGTCCTGCCCGCGCTGGCGCCCGCCATCCTCACCGGCTTCGGCCTCGGCTTCGCCCGGGCCGTCGGCGAATACGGCAGCGTCATCTTCATCGCCGGCAACATGCCGATGGTCAGCGAAATCGCCCCCCTCCTCATCACCATCCGGCTGGAGCAATTCGACTATGCCGGCGCCGCCGCCATCGGCCTTGCCATGCTGCTGCTGGCCTTCGCCGTGCTGCTGGCGCTGAACCTGGCGCAGCGCGCCCTGCGGCGAGGCCAAGGGTGAGGCAGGCCATGAACGCCACCGAGGACCCGCTTTGGTTCCGCGCCCTGCTGGTGGCGCTGGCTGTCCTCACCGGGCTGCTGCTGCTGGCCCTGCCGCTGGCCGCCGTCTTCACCGAGGCGCTGCGCCGCGGCGGGGAGGCGGCGCTGGCCGCGATCCTCGAGCCCGACACCCTGGCCGCCATCCGCATGACACTGATCGTCGCCGCCATTTCGGTGCCGCTGAACACGGTGGGCGGCCTCGCCGCCGCCTGGTGCATCGCCAAGCACGACTTCCCCGGCAAGCGCCTGCTGGTGACGCTGGTGGAACTGCCCTTCTCCGTCTCGCCCGTGATCTCCGGCCTGGTCTTCGTGCTGATCTTCGGCCTGCAGGGCTGGCTCGGGCCGTGGCTGCAGGCGCGCGGCATCCAGGTGATCTTCGCCCTGCCCGGGCTCGTGCTGGCGACGCTCTTCGTCACCTTCCCCTTCGTCGCCCGTACCGTGCTGCCGCTGATGCAGGACCAGGGCCGGGCGGAGGAGGAAGCGGCGGCGACGCTCGGCGCCGGCGGCTGGCAGATCTTCCGCCGGGTGACGCTGCCCAATATCCGCTGGGCGCTGCTCGCCGGCGTGCTGCTGTGCAATGCGCGCGCCATGGGGGAATTCGGCGCGGTCTCGGTCGTCTCCGGCCATATCCGCGGCCAGACGAACACCATGCCGCTGCATGTCGAGATCCTCTACAATGAGTACCAATTCGCCGGCGCCTTCGCGGTGGCGGCGCTGCTGGCGTTGCTCGGCCTCGTCACCCTCGCCGCCAAGGCGGTGCTGGAACGCTGGTCCGGCCGGGTGGCGGGAGAGGCGGGATGAGCGTGATCGTCGAAGGCCTGGTGCGCCGCTTCGGCACCACCGCCGCGCTGGATGGCGTGAGCCTGGCGGTCCGGGACGGGGAATTCGTCGCCCTGCTCGGCCCTTCCGGCTCCGGCAAGACCACGCTGCTGCGCGTGCTGGCGGGGCTGGAGCCGCAGGAGGAAGGCCGCGTCGCGATCGCCGGGCGGGAGATGGCGGGGGTGCCGGCGCGGGAACGCGGCATCGGCGTGATGTTCCAGAATTACGCGCTGTTCCGCCACATGAACGTCTTCGACAACATCGCCTTCGGCCTCTCCGTGCTGCCCCGCGGCCGGCGCCCGGGCCGGGCGGAGCTGACGGCGCGGGTGCGGGAATTGCTGCGCCTCACCCAGATCCCGGAGCTGGAGCGGCGCTGGCCGGACCAGCTTTCCGGCGGCCAGCGGCAGCGTGTGGCGCTGGCCCGGGCGCTGGCCATCGAGCCCAGGCTGCTGCTGCTGGACGAGCCCTTCGGCGCGCTGGACGCGCTGGTGCGGCGAGAGGTGCGGCGCTGGCTGCGCGGCCTGCATGATCGCCTCGGCATCACCACCATCCTCGTCACCCATGACCAGGAGGAGGCGATGGAGCTGGCGGACCGCGTGGCGCTGCTGGAAAGCGGCCGCATCGCGCAATTCGATACGCCCTCGGCGCTGCTGGCGGCACCGGCGACGCCCTTCGTCGCCGGCTTCCTGGGCGAGGCGGCAAGGCTGGAGGGGCAGGTGGCCGGCGGCGTGCTGCGCTTCCGCCTGCCCGGCCTGCCGCCCTTGGCGGTGGCGCTGCCGGACGGCCCGGCCACCGCCTTCCTGCGCCCGCGGGAGGTCGTGGCCCATCCGGCACCGGAGGGCCCGCTGATCCGCCTGGTGCGCGCGACGGCGGAGGGCGAGGCGCGACTGGTGGTGGAGCTGGCGGAGGACGTCACCCTGGACGCGGTGGCGACGCCCCATGGGGCGGTTCAGGGCGAATGGCCGCGGCGCCAGGCCGCCTGCCGGCTGGAGATCACCGGGGCGCAGGTCTTCGGCGCCGGCGGGGCGCGCGGAATGGCGGGGGCGTTGCGGTTGGCGGAGGTGCGGTAGGGGGCTTCGCCCTCAAGCCCCCGCCAGGGGCTCTGCCCCTGGACCCCGCCGGGCGGGGTTGGCGGCACTGCCGCCAACGCTTCCCCCCGGACCCCGCCCTGGGTCTTTCCGCACGACGATTCATCCTGCCGGCTCACGCTGGGCCCGAGGCTGAAGGCACTGCCTCCGCCGCGCCTCCCCGGCGGAGGTGCGGGGTCGCGGGCGCTGCCCGCGACGACCTCCTGCCCGGATTTGGGGGCGAAGCCCCCAACGACCCGCATTGACCTCGCGCCACCCGGCGGCTTTGCATGGCGCATGTCGATTCTCTCCGGCCATTCGCGCCTTGCCGGCATCCTGGGCTGGCCCGTGGCGCATTCCCGCTCGCCCCTTCTGCATGGCTTCTGGCTGCGGCGCCACGGGCTGGATGGTGCCTATATGCCCCTGCCGGTGCGGCCGGAGCGCTTCGCCGCCGCGGTGCGGTCCCTGGCCGATCTCGGCTTCGCCGGCGCCAACGTGACCATTCCCCACAAGGAAGCCGCCTTCGCCGCCTGCGACCGGGTGGACGCCACCGCGCACCGCGCCGGGGCCGTCAACACCCTGGTCTTCCGGGACGGACGGATCGAAGGCTCCAACACCGACGGTTTCGGCTTCCTCGCCCATGCCATGGCCTCCGTGCCGGGCTGGAGCCCGGCTGCCGGCCCCGTGGTGCTGCTCGGCGCCGGCGGCTCCGCCCGGGCCATTGCCGCTTCGCTGCTGGATGCCGGCTGCCCGCGGCTCACCCTGGTGAACCGCACCCCGGCGCGGGCGGAGGCGCTGGCCCAGGCCCTGGGCGGCCCCATCGAGGTCGCCGACCGCCCGCCGCTGGAAGACGCCGCCCTGCTGGTCAACACCACCTCCCAGGGCATGCAGGGTCAGCCGCCGCTCACGCTGGACCTGGCGCCGCTGCCCGCCACCGCCATTGTCGCCGACATCGTCTATGTCCCGCGGGAAACCGGGCTGCTCGCCGCCGCCCGCGCCCGTGGCCTCGCCACGGTGGACGGGCTCGGCATGCTACTGCACCAGGCGCGGCCGGGTTTTTCCGAGTGGTTCGGCACGATGCCGGAGGTGGACGCCGAGCTGGAGGCATTCGTCGGCGGGGACATCCCCCTGCGATGAGGGCGGGGCGATGAAGATCATCGGCCTGACCGGCGGCATCGGCATGGGCAAATCCACCGCCACCGCCACCTTCCGCCGCCTGCACGTGCCGGTCTTCGACGCCGATGCCGCCGTGCACAGGCTGCAGGCCAGGGGCGGCCGCGCCGTGGCGCCCATCGCCGCCGCCTTCCCCGGCACGGTGCGGGACGGCGCGGTGGACCGCGAAGCGCTGCGCCGCGCCGTGCTGACCGACCCCGCCGCCCTCACCCGGCTGGAACGCATCATCCACCCGCTGGTGCGGCAGGCGGAGCAGCGCTTCCTCGCCGCCGCCCGCCGCCGGGCGGAACCGCTTGCGGTGCTGGACATTCCCCTGCTGTTCGAGACGCGGGGCCAGGGGCGCTGCGACCTGGTGGTGGTGGTCTCCGCCCCCGCCGCGGTGCAGCGCTGGCGCGTGCTGCGCCGCCGCGGCATGACGCCGGCGCGGTTCGACGCCATCCTGGCGCGGCAGACGCCGGATGCGGAAAAGCGAAGGCGCGCGGATGTGGTGGTGCCGACCGGCCTTTCCCGCCATCTGGCGCAGCGGCGGATCCGGCGGCTGGTGCGGGAGGAAAGCGGGCGATGAGGCATGTGGTGCTGGATACCGAGACCACCGGCCTCGACCCCTCGACGGGCGACCGCGTGCTGGAAGTGGCGGCGATCGAGCTGGTGAACCTCATCCCGACCGGCGCCGCCTACCACACCCTGATCGACCCGCAGCGCGAGGTGCCGGAGGAGGCGACGCGCATCCACGGCTTCACCGCCGCGATGCTGCAGGGCAAGCCGAAATTCGCCGAGATCGCCGAGGAGATGCTGGCCTTCCTCGGCGATTCGCCGATCGTCGCGCACAACGCACCCTTCGATTTCGGCTTCCTCGATGCCGAGCTGAAGCTGCTCGGGCGGCCGCCGCTGGACCGGGCGCGGATGGTGGACAGCCTGGCGCTGGCGAAGAAGCGCTTCCCCGGCATGCCGAACAGCCTCGACGCGCTCTGCCGGCGCTACGAGATCGATAATTCCATGCGCACCAGCCACAACGCGCTGCTGGACGTGAAGCTGCTGGCCCAGGTGTTCCTGGAGCTGATGGGCGGCAAGCAGCCGGGGCTGGAATTGGCGGCGGCGCGGCGGGCGCCGAGCGCGGAAGCGGCAGCGCTGCTCGTCCGGCGGACGCCGCGGCCCATCATCCCGAGCGAGGCGGAGCTGGCGGCGCATGCGGCCTTCCTGAAGAAGATCAGGGAGCCGCTCTGGCTGCAGCCGCCTTTCGTGGCGGCAGAGGGCTGACCTCCCTCCCCCGCTTCGCGGGGGAGGGTCGGGGTAGGGGTGGCACCGGGCGTGCGCGTGGGGGCTTCGCCCGTTGGCGGCAGTGCCGCCAACCCCCACCAGGGGCGCCGCCCCATCGAACGCATGCGTTCGATCCCGCCGGGGACCGGACCGGTCCCCGGACCCGGTGGGAGTTTGGGCCCGACCCACCCCGCAACAAACCCGCGCCCCGAACGCCGCGTTGCTGCGCCAGCCCCCGAGGAAAGGTCCCGGCATGCGCGCACTCTGCTGGCACGGCACGCAGGATATCCGCTGCGACACCGTCCCCGACCCGAAGCTCGAGCATCCGCGCGACGCCATCATCAAGGTGACGACCTGCGCGATCTGCGGCTCCGACCTCCACCTCTACGACAACACCATCCCCGCCATGGAACGCGGCGACATCATGGGCCATGAGACCATGGGAATCGTCGAGGAGGTGGGCAAGGAGGTCACCAACCTGAAGCGCGGCGACCGCGTGGTGATCCCCTTCACCATCTTCTGCGGCGATTGCGACCAGTGCCGGCGCGGCAATTTCAGCGTCTGCGAGCGCAGCAACCGCAACAAGAGCCTGGCCGACAAGGTGTTCGGCCACACCACCGCCGGCCTCTTCGGCTACACCCACCTCACCGGTGGCTATCCCGGCGGCCAGGCGGAATATCTCCGCGTGCCCTTCGCGGACAAGACGCATATCAAGGTGCCGCAAGGGCCGAGCGACGAGCAGCTCCTCTTCCTCTCCGACATCTTCCCCACCGGCTGGCAGGCCGCGGTGCAATGCGACATCCAGCCGACGGACACCGTCGCCATCTGGGGCTGCGGCCCGGTCGGGCAGATGACGATCCGCAGTGCCCTGCTGCTCGGCGCGAAGCAGGTGATCGCCATCGACACGGTGCCGGAGCGCCTGGCCATGGCCCGCGCCGGCGGCGCCACCACCATCGACTTCATGGAAGAAAGCGTGGTGGAGCGGCTGAACGAGCTGACCCAGGGCAAGGGCCCGGAGAAATGCATCGACTGCGTCGGCATGGAGGCGCATGCCACGGCGACGCTCGACAGCATCTATGACCGCGCCAAGCAGGCGATGATGCTGGAGACCGACCGGCCGCATGTGCTGCGGGAGATGATGTATGTCTGCCGCCCGGCCGGCACGCTCTCCATCCCCGGCGTCTATGGCGGGCTGCTGGACAAGATCCCCTTCGGCATGGCGATGAACAAGGGCCTGACCATGCGCATGGGCCAGACCCATGTGAACCGCTGGAGCGACGACCTGCTGCGGCGGATCGAGGCGGGGCAGATCGACCCCAGCTTCGTCATCACCCATACCGTGCCGCTGGAGCGGGGACCGGAAATGTACAAGACCTTCCGCGACAAGCAGGATGGCTGCGTGAAAGTGGTGCTGAAGCCATGAGGCGGGCGCAGCGCATGGCCCGCGGCCTCGGCTGGTTCAGCCTCGGGCTGGGGCTGGTGGAGTTGCTGGCGCCGCAGGCGGTGAGCCGGACGCTGGGGCTGCGCGGGCAGGAAAGGCTGATCGCCGCCTATGGCGCGCGGGAGGTGGCGACGGGGGTCGGCCTGCTGCTCTCGCGGGATCCGGAGCCCTGGCTCTGGGGCCGCGTCGCCGGGGATGCGCTGGATGTCGGCACGCTGGCGACGGCGCTGGACGGGCGGCGGCCGCGGCAGGAGGCGGCGGGGCTGGCAATGCTGGCCGTGCTGGGGGTGACGGCGCTGGACCTGGCCAGCGCCTGTGGCCTGGCGTCCCGCCGGCGCGGCATGGCGGCGGTGCGGCGGCGCCTGCCGGAGTATGCGCGGCGCAGCGGCCTGCCGGCCGCGCCGGCGAAGATGCGCGGCGCGGCGCGCGACTTCGTGGTGCCGGAGGATTTCCGCACCCCGGCCCCGCTGCGGCCCTGGGGCGTGGCGAACGAGGTGGCGTAGGTCGAACCCTCGGGTCCGAAACACCCGCCGGGGTCCGGGGAGGCGGTTGGCGGCAGTGCCGCCAACCCCCGGCGGGGTCATGGGCAGCGCCCCTGGCGGGGCACGGGGCGGAGCCCCCCATTCTGGCCTCACACCCGCCGCTTCACCCAGTACTTCGGCTGCCGGCCTTCGCGCCGTGCCTTGGCCTCGTAGCGGGTGCCGGGCCAGCCCTCCGGCCGCGCCGTCGCCGGCGGGTCCCCCACGAAAAGCGCGCTCGCCGCGAACACCTCCTCCACCCAGCCCTGATAGGTCGGGTCATCGCTGGCGATACGCCATTCGCCGCCCGGCTTCAGCACCCGCGCCACCAGCGGCAGCAGCGCCGGATTCACGAAGCGCCGCTTGGCGTGGCGCGACTTCGGCCAGGGGTCCGGAAACATCAGCATCAGCCGGTCCAGGCAGCCTTCCGGCAACAGCCCCAGCAGGTGCCGCGCATCCTGCGGCCAGAGGCGAAGGTTGCCCGGCAGCGCGCCGGTGGCTTCCTCCCCCTCCGGCACCAGCCGCGTCAGCAGGGAGCAGAGCCCGTTCTCGAACACCTCGGAGGCGATGTAGCCGACCCGTGGATTGGCTTCGACCAGCGCCAGCGCATGCTCCCCGCCGCCGAAGCCGACTTCCAGCCACAACGCCTCCACCGGCCCCGCGAAGGCAGCGCGAGGATCGTGCGCCTGCGCCGGCGCAAGCCGCAGCCGCGGCAGGGTGAGGTCCAGCAGCAATTGCTGCCGCGGCCGCAGCGGGTGGCCGCGGCGGCGGCCATAGAGTCGGTCGGGGATGCCCTCGGCGAGGGGCGGTCGGTCAGCGGTCATGCCGCCGCCTCATAGCCCTCCCCCGCCTTGCGGGGGAGGGTTGGGTGGGGGTGCGGTGGGCGGCCGTGTCCTCGGCGGCCACCCCACCCCGGCACTCCCCCGGAAGGCGGGGGAGGGAGGGATCAGCGCCCGAAGGCGCGCTTCAGCTCCGGCGCCAGGATATCCGTCCGCTCCCAGGTGAAGCTGTCCTTCGCCGGGTCCGGCGTCCGGCCGAAATGGCCATAGGCGCTGGTGGGCACGTAGATCGGCCGGTTCATCCGCAGCATCTCCCGGATGCCGCGCGGCGAGAGGTTGACCGCCTCCTGCACCACCTGGGCCAGCTTGGTCTCGTCCACGTCCTTGCCCGTGCCGTGCAGGTCGAAATAGACCGAGAGCGGCTTGGAGACGCCGATGGCGTAGGAGACCTGGATGGTGCAGCGATCCGCCAGCCCGGCCGCCACCACGTTCTTCGCCACGTAGCGCGCGGCATAGGCGGCGGAGCGGTCCACCTTGGTGGGGTCCTTGCCGCTGAACGCGCCGCCGCCATGCGGCGCCGCGCCGCCATAGGTGTCCACGATGATCTTGCGGCCGGTCAGGCCGGCATCGCCATCCGGGCCGCCGATGACGAACTGCCCGGTCGGGTTCACGTAGAACTCCGCCTCCGGCACCGTCCAGCCCTTGGGCAGCACGTCGGCGACGATCGGGCGGATCAGCTCCTTGATCTCCGCCTGCTCCATCCCCGCCTCGTGCTGGGTGGAGACGACGACGCAGGTGACGCCCACCGGCCTTCCATCCACGTAGCGCAGCGTGACCTGGCTTTTCGCGTCCGGCAGCAGCCCCTTGGCCCGCTTGTCGCCGGCATGGCGGTACTCCGCCATCTTGCGCAGAATGCTGTGGGCGTAGGAGAGCGGCGCCGGCATCAGCTCCGGCGTCTCGTTCGTCGCGTAGCCGAACATGATGCCCTGGTCGCCGGCGCCTTCATCCTTGTTGCCGGCGGCGTCCACGCCCATGGCGATATCGGCGGACTGGCCATGCAGGTGGTTCTCGAAGGAGGCATGGCGCCAGGAGAAGCCCTCCTGGTCGTAGCCGATCTCCTTCACCGCGGCCCGGACCTTCTCCTCCAGGCTGAACAGCACCGCATCCGGGCCGCGGACCTCGCCGGCCAGCACGATGCGGTTGGTGGTCACCAGGGTTTCACAGGCGACGCGGGCATAGGGGTCGGCAGCCAGGAAGGCGTCGAGGACGGTGTCGGAAATGCGGTCCGCCACCTTGTCCGGATGGCCCTCGGAGACGCTCTCCGAGGTGAACAGGTATTCACCCTTGTCGCGCATGGCGTGATTCGGCCTCTTGTCGCGGAGAACCGGTCGCCCCGGCTGGCTGCCCCCGGATGGGGCGGGGCTGTTTCGCAGCCAGGGGGGGAGGGGTCAAGGCGAGAGTGGCCGGATGGCGCGTTTTCCTGCGTGAAAGCGGCGGTAAAACCGCGGCTGCACCGGGAAATTCGTGGCCCGTCAGCGACCGTTGCGGAAGGGCCCGGCAGCCTCCCGGCGCGCGGCGCCGCCGCAGGCCAGGAAGGGATGGGCCCTCAGCCCATGCCGAGCACGTGCTTCATGTCGTAGAGCCCGGGCGCCTGCCCCTGCAGCCAGAGCGCCGCGCGCACCGCGCCCGTGGCATAGACCCGGCGGTCGAAGCTTTTGTGGGTCAGGATGATGTGCTCGGAGGCAGCAGCGAAGAGCAGGCTGTGCTCCCCCACCACCTGGCCGCCGCGCAGCGCGGCGAAGCCGATGGCGCCGGCCTTGCGCGGCCCGGTATGGCCGTCCCGCCCGCTTTCGATGCCTGCCGCCTCCATGGTGGTGCCGCGGCCGCGCGCCACGGCGCGGCCAAGCGCGACGGCGGTGCCGGAGGGGGCATCGACCTTCTGGCGGTGATGCATCTCGACGATTTCCGCGTCGTATTGCTCGGCCGGCAGGGCGGCGGCCATGCGCTCCGCGATGGCCAGGAAGAGGTTCACCCCAGGGGCGAAATTGGCGGCATAGACGATGGGCACCTGGCGCGCCGCCGCCGCCACCGTCGCCTCCTGCTCCGTCGAGAGGCCGGAGGAGCCGAGCACCAGCGGCTTGCCGGCGGCGACCGCCGCCTGGGCGTGCGGGATGGCGGCAGTGGCATGGGTGAAGTCGATCACCACATCGCTGGCGGCGAAGAGGGTAGCGGGGTCGTCGCCGCGCCGGCTGCCGCCGGCCAGGGCGGCGCCGGCGGCGGCCACTTCCTCGGCCAGCAGCTTGCCCATGCGGCCGGCGATGCCGGCGATGCCGATGCGGACGGCCATTGGTCCCCTCCCCTCACGCGTCCCGGGCCTCATGCCCTCCGCCGCGCCCGCCCGCAACCTGCCAGCCCACGGAGCCGGGCCGGAGACGTTACCCCACAGCCGGGCCGCCCATTGCCCGCCGCGGCGTCGCCGTAGCGGGCTGTGAGAGGCGCCGATTGTCAGGCGGTTCCGGGGCCCCGCGGCGGCGCGCGGCGCCGTCCTGGGGATCAAATCAGGAGGCTCTCCCAATAGGGGCGCTGGCCGTAATGGCTGTGCAGCCGCTCGCCCCAGGCGCGGTCGCCCCAATCGGGCGCCTCGGCGGCGGTGAAGCTCGGGCCGGTCCGCAGCGTCTCCCGGTCCAGATCCACGCGGTAGCCGCCCAGCTCCAGGTCATAGCGCAGGACGGACCAGGGCAGCGGGAAGAGCTTCTCGCCGAAGCCGAGGAAGCCGCCGAAGGCCAGCACGGCATAGGCCACCCGGCCGGAGCGCTTGTCCAGCATCACCGTCTCGATGCTGCCCAGGCTCTCGCCCTCCGCGTCATAGACGGGGGTGCCGCTGACCTTCTCGGCGGCGATCAGGGTCGCGCTCTCCTCGATAGGCACGGGGCCGGAGGCGACAACCGGGGTGCCGGACATGCAAGGCTCCGTCGCTGTGGAAGGGGGGGCGGGCGACGATGCGGCTGGGACCTGTGCCGCACCGCCGCCTGCCAGGGCCGCCGTCTGGGGGGGGAAGTGCGGCGGCCACCTGCTCAACGAGGCAGGCCAGGGCAGGTTCCCGGCCCGGCGGCAATACCGCCGGGCCTAGTCTCGTCAGGTGGGAACGTACAGGAACACCCCGGCCGGGGCAGCCTTGCGAACCGGTCGCGGCGGCGCGGGGGCGCCGCCCGCGGTCTGGCTCAGGCCTTTTCCACCGTGCCGCCGGCCTCCACCCAATCCTTGAAGCCGCCGAGATTGCGGACATCGGCATAGCCCAGCTCCTGCAGCACCTTCCCCGCCAGCGCGGCACGGCCGCCGGAGGCGCAGTAGGTGACGACCACCGGCTTGCTCAGGGCTGGGTCGCGCTGCGGGCTGCTGGGGTCCACGCGGAATTCCAGCAGGCCGCGCGGAATCGGCAGGGCGCCCGGCACCTTGCCGGAGGCGGCGAGCTCCGCCGGCTCCCGCAGATCGATGAAGACGGCCTGGCCGGAATCGTGCAGGGCCTTGGCGTCGGCACCGGAGATGCGGGGCACGGCGGCATTGGCGGCGGCGAGCATCTCCTGGACGGTGGTCGGCATGGCGTTGGCTCCTCTCCGGATGGTTGGGGCGGGGAGGCTAACCCGGATTGCGCGGGAGGCCATGGGGGAAGGCGGGAGGTCGGGGCTGCGGTGCGCTGGCGCGCCCCGGGGGCCGGGCTACCCGAACGCCCCGCGTTCCGGGTCCCGCATCGCAGGGACCCAGCCCCGCCCTGTGGGGAGGGAAGGAGTCGCCTGAATCCTCGCCGCTGGAGCGGTTTCATCTCGCCTGTGCACGGTGAACCCGTTCGAGCTCTTTTGTTCTGTCGCATTTTCCGAGTCGTCCGGCGATTCCGCCGGACTTGGAAATGCTCTGGCACCACCAGCAGCCTCGCCGAGACCGTCAGCATCCCCAAGGTCGCCGCCATGCCTAGGGTGCGGAAGGCCATCACCTCCACCGCCCGGCTGATGTCGCAGCCATGCGCCAGCCGGCCCAGCAGCAGCGCCAGCCCCAGCGCACGCAGCGCTCAGCGGACCAGGCCCAGCCCTTCCAGCAGTGCCAGCAGCGGCGGGGCCAGCGGCACGTACTCCGCGCAATTCCCCTGCGTCCGCGCCGCCTGCTCCGCTGCCGGTGCGCGGCGCCCAGCAGCACCTCATGCCGCCCCCCGCGCCCGGATCACCCGCAGCGACAGCACCACCAGCGGCAGCGCCAGCGGCGCGGCATAGGGCGCGGTGACGGGCAGGGGCATGCTTCGGACCTCCGCCCCGCCTATATCACGCCGGATGGAGCCCCTCGCCCTCTACCTCCACTGGCCCTTCTGCAAGGTGAAGTGCCCCTATTGCGACTTCAACTCCCATGTCCGGGAGCGGATCGACGAGCCCCGCTTCGCCGCCGCCCTGCGGCGGGAGTTGGCGGCGGAGGCGGCGCGGGACGGACGCCGACCGCTCCGCAGCATCTTCTTCGGCGGCGGCACGCCGAGCCTGATGGCACCCGGGACCGCCGCCGCGCTGATCGCCGATGCGAAGCGCCTGTTCGACGCGCCGGACGATCTGGAAATCACCCTGGAAGCCAACCCCACCAGCGTGGAGGCGGCGAAGCTGCGGGAATTCCGCGCAGCGGGCGTGAACCGCCTCTCGCTGGGCATCCAGGCGCTGGACGGCGAGGCACTGCGCTTCCTCGGCCGGCAGCACAGCGCGGCGGAGGCGGTGGCGGCGCTGGAGGCCGGCCGCGCCACCTTCCCCCGCCTCTCCTTCGACCTGATCTATGCCCGGCCGAACCAAAGCGAGGCCGCCTGGCGCGCCGAATTGCGCCAGGCCCTGGCGCTGGCCGCCGACCACCTGTCACTCTACCAGCTCACCATCGAGCCGGGGACGCGCTTCGCCACCGAATATGCCCGCGGCGCCTTCGCCCTGCCGGGGGAGGAAGCAGCCGCGCGGCTTTACTGGGCGACGGTGGAGGAGGCGGGGCGCTTCGGCCTGCGCCCCTATGAGGTCTCCAACTACGCGAAGCCCGGCGCCGAGAGCCGGCACAACCTCACCTATTGGCGCTATGGCGACTATCTCGGCATCGGCCCCGGCGCGCATCAGCGGCTGACCTTGGGGGAGGGGCTATGGGCCGCCCGCCGCCACCGGGCGCCGGAGGAATGGCTGGCGCGGGTGGAGCGCGAGGGTCATGGGCGGGTGGAGGAGGAGGCGCTGGCGCCGGAAGACCGGGCGCGCGAGCTGCTGCTGATGGGGCTGCGGCTGGCCGAGGGTGTGGACCCGGCGCGGCTGCTGGCGCGCAGCGGCCTCAGCCTGGCGGAGGCGGTGGACCCCGCCATGCTCGCCGCCTGCCTGGATGAGGACTACCTGGAATGGACGGAGGACGGTCGGCTGCGCGCCACCGATGAGGGGCGGATGCGGCTGGACGCGATGCTGCCGGTGCTGCTGCGATAGGGGAAAATCGGGGCTCCGCCCCCGAACCCCGCCTGGGGCGCTGCCCCTGGACCGCCGGGGAGGGGACCTCTCCCCCGGACCCCGTGGGCGTTTTGGCCCCTACGCTTGAACCGCAAGACGCATATCGGGGTCCGGGGGTGGTCCACCCTGGCGGCGCTGCGGCCAAGGGACGGAGCCTCATTCCTGCTTGTGGGCGAAGCCCCCTACCTCGCCGCCCCGAAATGCCGCAGCGTGATCGCCGGCCCGAACGCGTACCGCTCCAGCACCGGCCGCGCCGCCTCCAGCGCCCGCCCCAGCGGCTCGCCGCCGCCATAGCGCTCCACCAGCCACAGCGAGGGCTCCCCCGCCAGCCCGGCCACCAGCCGCTCGACATCCGTGGCGGAGAGGCTGGGCACGGCCGGGCTGCCCAGCTCGTAGCGGTTGGGCAGCCCCATCGCCGGGTAGGGCGCCGGCACCGGCAGCAGCCGCCGCGGCAGGCCGGCGCGGTCCAGGTAATGCCGGATCGGCAATTCCACATCGTTCGGCGCCAGCAGCACCGGCTCCGCCGCCCCGGCCTGCTCGGCCAGGAGATGGGCGGCGCCGCGCCAATCCTCGGCCGGCCGCCAGAGGAAGCCGTGCGTCGCGCCCAGCAGGAAGACCGCGGCCACCAGCCCCGCCGGCGCTGCCCGCCAGGCGCCGCGGAACCCCAGCGCGCAGCCCATAGCCAGCAGCAGGTGGAGCGGCACCGTTGTCGCCAGCGCGGTCCGCAGCAGGAAGACCGGCGAGACGGCGATGCTGATGCCGATTCCCGCCAGCACCGGCCCCGCCGCAGCGGAGGCCAGCAGCGCCGCCCGCCACACCCCACCCTCGCCCCGCCGCAGCAGGCCGAGCAGCCCGAGCAGGGCCAGCCCGCAGAAGGCGGCCTGCAGCGCGAGCTGGGCTGTCGGGCCGGGCAAGGCGGAGCCAAGGCCGAACAGCTCCTCGATGATCGCCCGGGCGCGGGTGAGGGTGAGGGGCATCAGCCAGGTGCCCTGGATCCAGTCCCGGCTGCGGGCGATGGCGTGCAGCAAATTGGGCAGGATGCTCAGCAGCAGCAGGCAATTCGCCAGGACGAGCTGGCCGAGCACCCGCCAGCGCCCTGGATGCAGCAGGGCCCTGAGGCCGAGCGGCAGCATGACCGCGGCGACATAGACCGGGCCGATATTGTGCAGCCAGCAGGTGAGGCTGCCGGCCAACGCCAGCAGCAGCGCCTGGCGGCCGAGCGGCGGCCATGGTCCTGCCGCCTCCCAGGCCAGCAGCAGCCGGTGCGCGGCCAGGATCAGCAGGGCGTAGGCCAGGCAGAACAGCGCATAGGGCCGGGCTTCCTGGGCGTACCAGATCTGCGGCGCGGCCAGCGCCAGGAACAGCGCGGCGAGGCCCCCCGCCAGCCTGCCCGCCGCCGGCCGGTCAGCCAGAAATTCCCAGCCCAGCCGCCAGGCCAGGGGCAGCAGCGCCAGGCTGGCGAGCAGGGAGGGCAGGCGGAGCAGCACCTCCGCCTGGCCGAAGGCCAGCAGGGGGCGCAGCAGCGTGTAGTAGAGCGGCGGGTGCGGCTCGAAGCGCGGCACCACCTGCCAGAGGTAGTCGAGCGGGCGGGAGGCGAACCAGAGCGAGTAGGCCTCATCCAGCCAGAGCGAGGCGCCCAGGTTCCGCAGCCGGAACCCGAGGGCGAGCAGCAGCACCGCCGCGCCCAGGACCAGGGGCAGCGGGCCCGGACGGGGCGGATGCAGGCGCGGCGGCCCCAGGCGGGGCGAGGCGGGACCGCGCAAGGCGGGACCGGACGAGACGGGACCGGATACGCCGGGACTGGGCGAGGCGGGACCGGACACGCCGGGACCGGGCGAAGCCGGACCGGACGTGCCGGGGCTGGGCGAAGCAGGATCGGACGAGGCGTGACCGGGCAGGTCGCGGTGCGGCGAGGCGGGGCGCGGCGCCGCCATGCCGCTCACGGCTTCCGCGCCCGGAGAAAGATGCTGAGGCCGGCCAGCCGGTTATGCGGAAACAGCGGCAGCTCCACGGCGCAGAGCGCCCCGAGCACGCCATTCACCAGCGCGCCATGCCGCTGCATCTGGCTGCGCGCCTGGCGCGGATCCTCGCCGCGCAGCCGGCCGACCAGGCGCAGCCCGGCGGCCAGCGGCAGCACCGCGCCGAAGTAATAGGCGGCGCGCTCCACCTGCAGCCCCGCCGCGCGGGCCACGCCCTCGAGCTGCGGCAAGGTGTAGCGCCGGCGATGCTCGAGGAAGACGTCATGCCCGCTCCAGAGCCATTGGAAGGCCGGCACGGTGAGGACGAAGCAGGCGCCGGACCGCGCCTTGCCGACATAGGCGGCGAGCAGCCCGGTATCGTCGTCCACATGCTCCAGCACATCCATCAGCAGGACGAGGTCGGCCCCGGTCGCCGCCACCTCCCGGCGGAACAGCAGGGGCTTGCCGGCCACCTGCTCCTCGCGGTCCGCCGGGTAGCCGGGATCGACGCAGGTGCCGGTGACGGCCGGCGTCAGTTCCAGCAGCTTGCGGGAGAAATGGCCAGAGCCGGCGCCGACATCGAGCAGCGCGGCGGGGCGGAGATCGGCGGTCCAGCGGCGCAGCGCAGCGAGCTTCGCGCGGTAGTACCAATGCGCGTCGATGCCGTCGCCGAGGATCTCCTCCTCCTTCAGGTCCATGGCTGCGGCACCCCGGCGGCGAGGCGTGGGGCGTCGGGCACCGCCGGCGGCGGATATTCCTCGGCGATGATGTAGAGCGGCCGCTGCTTCGCTTCCTTGAACAGCCGGCCGAGATATTCCCCGATGATGCCGAGGCTGAGGATCTGCACCCCGCTGAGGAACAGCACCACCGCCATGAGGGAAGGGTAGCCCGGCAGGTCGATGCCGAGCACCAGGGTGCGCAGCACGATGAAGGCGGCGTAGAGGAAGGCGAAGAGGGCGATGACCGCGCCGACATAGGTCCAGACCCGCAGCGGCACGGTCGAGAAGCTGGTCACCCCCTGCAGGGCGAAATTCCACAGCTTCCAGGGCCGCCATTTGGTCCGGCCGGCAACCCGCGCCGGGCGCTCGAAGGGCAGGCCGATGGCGCGGAAGCCGATCCAGGCGAAGAGGCCCTTCATGAAGCGCTCGCGCTCCGGCAGCTGCGCCAGGGCGGCGACGACGCGGCGGTCCAGCAGGCGGAAATCGCCGGTATCCTGCGGCAGCCTGGTGTCCGAGAGCAGGTTGAAGAAGCGGTAGAACAGCCGCGCCGAATGCCGCTTCAGCGGATTGTCCGAGCGCCGGTCGGCGCGCACGCCATAGACCACGTCATAGCCCAGGCGCCATTGCTCGACGAAGCGCGGCACCAGCTCCAGCGGGTCCTGCAGATCCACATCCACCGGCACGGCGGCATCGCCGCGGGCATGGGCGAGGCCGGCAGTCAGCGCCGCCTCCTTGCCGAAATTGCGGGAGAAGGAGAGGACGCGGATGCGCGGGTCCGCCGCCGCCAGCCCGGCCAGCAGGGTCAGGGTGCCGTCGGTGGAGCCGTCATCGACGAAGAGGAGTTCGAGCCGCTGGCCGGTCCCGGCGAAGGCAAGGTCCACCGCCCGCAGGAAATGCGGGATGGCCTCCTCCTCATCCAGGACGGGGATGATGAAGGAGATGAGGCTATCCACTGGCCTTTCGCGGAGCGGGCGCCTGTCCTGCGGACCGTCATACATCCGGCACCCCCAACCCTGCCGCGTCCCCCGGGGGCGCTGCCATCGTCCACACGGATCGCTGAGAATTGAAGCTTGCTAACGCAGGCTTCGTCGCAATTCAACCCACAGGATCCATCTCTGAGACGATTCAGGAGATCGGCGGAAGGTCAGGGCCTGAGAAAAGCAGAATAAGACGGCGGATGCCGCCCGCCGGCGGCCGCGCCCCCGATCGGCGGGGGTGGCTTCGCCCCCGCCGGGGTGTACGCGAAGAAGGGGGAAAGGGTGCTGCTCGCCGGCGGCGACACCAGCCGTCCGCGGAGGGGTGGCTTCGCGTGCGCGAAGACAGGGGAAAGGGGGAACCGCCCGCCGGCGGCGATACCGCCGATCTGCGGGGGGCGCGCCGCCCCGCCGGGCGTGCGCGTTGGTGCCCCCGCATCACGCCGCGCGCTCCGCCTCCCCCGGCCAGCGCCGGGTCCGCAGCTTCGGCCGGCATGCTGGCCGGGCCCGGCCCCTGGCAGCGCGGACGCGCCGGTCAGGCCTCCCGGCAGCTCCTTGTGGCGATATGGCGCTCGAACATCGCCGGCTCCGGCAGCAGGCCGAGGCCGGGGCCTTCCGGCAGCGCCAGCCGTCCCGCCTCCAGCCGCAGCACCTGGTCCGTCAGCAGGCTGCGCAGCGGGTTGGGGTTGGCATCCATCTCCAGCAGCCCCGGGCCGCGCACCGCCGCCAGCAGATGCAGGGAGGCGAGCTGCCCCACCCCGCCGCCGAGGAAATGCGGGCAATAGGCGCGGCCGGAGGCCACCACCGCCCGCGCCACCGGCAGCGTCGCGGAGGCGCCGCCCCATTTGCCGCAATCCGGCTGCACGAAGCCCAGATGGCAGCCCGCCAGGGCCTGATGGAATTCCAGCGCGCCGCGGAGGTTCTCGCCGGCGGCCAGCGGCGCCCGGCTGGCGCCGGAGACCTGCGCCCATTCCCAGGCCGGGCGGTCGGCCGCCAGCGGCTCCTCGATCCAGGTCAGGGGGAATTCGCCCAGCACCCCCACCATGCGGGTGGCGCGGCGCAGCTCCCAGCCCTGGTTGATGTCCACCATCACCCGCTCCCCCTCCCGCAGCCCGGCGAAGACCGGGCGCAGGGTGGCGAGGTCGCGCTCCTCGCCGAAGCCGATCTTGATCTTGAAGGCGCGATGGCCGGCGGCGCGGGCCTCCTCCACCTGCGCCAGGGCCTGGGCGTCCGGGTTCAGGCCGCTGGCATAGGCGGGCACCGGGCCGCCATCGGTCCCGCCCCACCAGCGCCAGAGCGGCAGCCCGGCGCGGCGGGCGAGGAGGTCGTGCAGCGCCAGGTCGGCGCCGGCCAGGGCGGCGGAGAACGCCCCCGGCTCGCCGGCCTGCAGGCCCCAGAGATGCAGGGCGCGGTCGGTCTCCGCCCAGAAGCCGGCGGGGTCCGCAATCTGGCGGCCCAGCAGCCGGGGGGCGATGAAGGCGTCGAACAGCCGGGCGCGGTGCTCGGCGCTGATGGTGGGGAAATTGGCCCAGATCTCGCCCCAGCCGCTGACGCCATCGGCATCGGTGAGGCGGATGAAGACCGCCACGCGCTCCGCCATCGCGCCGAAGGCGTTCACCACCGGCGTGGCGATGGCGGCGCGGCAGACGAAGCTTTCGGCGCGGATGATGCGCGTGGCCATGGGGTTCCTCCCGGGGGTTTGTGCGGAGCGGTTGCAGCACTGGCGGTGGCGCCCGGCAAGGGGCCGAGAGGGGGGCTCCGCCCCCTCTCGGGCTCTCCCCGCCAAAGGCCGAAGGGCCTTTGGAAACCTTGGGTTTCAGACCCGACCGTCCAACCGCCGAACAAGCCGAACGCCAGCCAGGCGCCGAGCACGCTCTGCGGGGGGAGGGCCGGGGTGGCGTTACGGTTGTGGCGACGGTCGCGGCGTGGGTACGGCCGCCGCGCCACTCCCACCCGCACCCCCACCCCGACCCTCCCCCGCTCCGCGGGGGAGGGAGGGGGCGGCGACCAGCAGCAGCCACGCCATCCGCGCCTGGTAGCGGTCATGCGGGCCGGAAAGGGCGCCGGTGGCGGCGGCATTGGCCAGCAGGCCGAGCAGCACCAGCACCGCCAGCCCCCGCCCCACCCCCGCGCCGCGCCAGGCGACCCAGAGCGTCAGCCCCAGCCCCACCCCCAGCAGCGGCAGATGCGGCCAGAGGAACGGCGCCGCCGCCGCCGGCAGCTCTCCCCGCGCCTGCCGCCCGGCGGCGAAGCGCGCCTGCTCCGCCGGGGGGAAGCCAAGGGCGAGCTGCCGCCCCACGAAAAGGGCCAGATTCTCCGGCCCCAGCGTGTCCCCGACGCGCAGCAGCACAAGCTGCCGCGCGGCGTTGCGCAGGGCGGCCAGCAGCACCGCCCCCGGCTCCCGCAGCAGCGTCTCGCGCAGGATCGCCGTGGCCTCGGGCGCCAGGCTGATCGGCCCGCCGGGCCGGGCGCCATCCGTCCGCTTCCCCCAGACCGGGCCGTCGCCGGACCACAGGAAATCATCCGCATCCGCCGGCAGCCGCCCGGCCCAGGCGCAGAGATGCCAGCCCGCCCCTGGACAGCGCGCCATGATGGTGCGGGCGGCCGGGCCATCCGCCACCAGCCGCGCCAGGGCGAAGACCGTGCCATAGGGCGACAGCGCCAGCCGCCCCTGCGCCCAGAGATTGCTGCCCAGCAGCAGGCCCACCGCCAGCGCCACCGGCAGGGCGCAGCGCCCCGCCGCCCGCCAGCCGCGCAGCCCCAGCACCGCCACCAGCAGCGCCACGGCCAGCGGCAGGTGAGAGAGATGCGCCGCCACCGCCAGCACCGCCAGCGCCGCCACGCCCCAGTGCTCCGCGCGCCGCAGCGCCGCCCCGCCAAAGCCCAGCAGGAACATCGCCAGCACCAGCGCCGGGGCCAGCCAATCCGGCATCAGCGTGGCGGTGAACCAGGGTGCCGCGCTGCCCAGGGCCAGCAGGGCGCAGAGCGGCAGGTGCCACCCCGGCCGCCCCAGCACCCGCGCCGTCAGCCGCAGCAGCCAGGACAGCGCCAGGGCCTGCGCCGCCACCGGCCCCCACAGCGTCACCCGCCCATGGAACAGGTGCAGCGCCGGCCCGTAGATGAAAGGCTTGTCCCACACCGCCCAGCCCTGCACCGTCTGGGCCAGGAAGGCGCCGGTATCGCTGAAGAGCAGCGGATAGCCATTCAGCGCCGCGGGCCAGAGCAGCAGCGCCGCCCCGGCCGGAAGGGCGAGCGCGCCCTTCACCTGGCGGCGTAAAGCTCCACCACATTCCCCTCCGGGTCGGCGATGCGCAGCATGCGCGGCGGCGCGCCGGCCGGGCCCGGCGCATCCAGCACCGCGACCCGGGCGGTCAGCATGCGGCGGTGCCAGCGCTCCAGCTCGTCATCCGGCACGGGGAAGGCGAGCAGCGCCCCGGCATCGCCGCGCGGATGGGCGGGGAACAGCGCGTCGCCCCGCGCCCGCAGCACCAGCTCCACCCCGCCGAGGACGAAGCGCGGCGGGCCGTCCGTGCCGAGCGCCGGCTTCAGCCCGAGGATGCCGCCGAAGAAGGCCTGCTGCCGCCTTGGGTCGCGGCAGGCCAGCTCCAGCCGCGCCAGGGGGCCGAGCGTCATGCCCTGTCCCAGCGCGCGGCGGCCTCGTCGTCCTCCGCCTTGGCCGCCACCCAGCGCTCCCGCCCATCGGCGAATTCCTCGCGCTTCCAGAAGGGGGCGCGGGTCTTCAGCCAGTCGATCAGGAAGGCGCAGCTCTCGAGCGCCGCGGCGCGGTGGGAGGAGGCGGTGAGGACCAGCACGATCGGCGCCCCCGGCGGCAGCCGCCCGACCCGGTGGACGACGGTGCAGCCGGTGAGCGGCCAGCGCAGGCAGGCCTCGCCGGCGATCGCCGCGATCGCCCGCTCCGTCATGCCGGGATAGTGTTCCAGCACCAGCGCCGAAAGCCCGTCATCCGCCCGGCACAGCCCGAGGAAGCTGGCGAGGCCGCCGACATCCTCCCGCCCCGCGGTCAGCGCCGCCGTCTCCACCGCCAGGTCGAAGGGCGCTTCCTGGATGCGGATGGTGGGGGTCACGCTCATCCGCCGGTCACCGGGGGGAAGAAGGCCACCTCGTCGCCCGGGCCCACCGCCTGGTCCGGCGTGGCGAATTCCTGGTTCACCGCGGCGCGGATCGTCCTGGCATTGGCGAAGGCGGCGGCATGGCCCGGGCTCTGCGCCGCGAGCCAGGCGACGAGGCCGGCGACGTCCCGCACCTCGGCGGGGGGCGCCACCTCCTCCTCCGCCCGTCCCACCTTCTGCCGTACCCAGGCGAAATAGAGCACGCGCATCGGGGCCTACCGCGGCTGCACCACCGTCTGGGGGCCGTTCGGGGTGGCGAGGGTGACGAAATTGCCGTCCCGCACCGCGACGCCGGTGCCGTCCGGGCCATTGACGCTCTGCACCCGGTCGGTGCCGCCGCTGGTGGCGTAGGGGCCCCGCGGCGTCTGGATCACCTGGCCGGCATCGGTGCGCGGGCCGGGGCCGGTGATGGGCGGCGGCGGTGGGGCGGGCACCAGGGGCTGCAGGTTGAGGTCGGCCGGGGCCGGGCGCACCGGCGGCGGATCCTGCGGCTGCCAGTCGGAACGGCCGGCGGGGGCGGACATGCGGTCCAGTTCGCCCGGGCGGTAGGTGGGGATGTTGCGCAGCGCCGCATCCGGATTGGCGAGGGTGGCGCGCGGCGCCTCCCCGGCCGGCCAGACATTGCCCTGTTCGGTCTGGAGGGAGGCGGTGGGGGCGGCGACGCCGCGCACCCGGTCGATGGTGGCGCCTTCGCCCGGCGGCGTCACCCGCATGCTGCCCCAAGGGGCGCCGACCGCCGCGCCGGCCTGGGTGATGCCGTCGGTCACCGCATAGCCGCCGCTCTCCACCCGGGAACAGGCCCCGAGCGCGAGCGCCGCGGCCAGCGCCGCCCCGGCGGGGGCCTTCCACCCGTGCTTGCCCCATCCCTGCTTGCGTTGCATGGCGAACTCCTGGAACCCGGAAACGCCCGGGATTGGTCGGAAGATGCGTCCGCGGCCGGGACGTCTCAAGGGCGGACCGCCGGCCCGGGGGCGCGGGTGCGGCTGCCATCCTCCGCCTCGGCATGGCGCAGCCCGGCGGTGAGGTAGTCCCAGCCGGTGACCAGGGTGAGGGCGGCGGCGGTCCAGAGCATCGCCTCCCCGATCACGGAGACGGGGAGGAAGCCGAGGCCGAGCACCCGGGCGCCGCTGTCCCCGGCCAGCAGGGTGCCGAGGGCGCCCATCTGGAAGCCGGTCTTCCACTTGGCGAGCGGCGTGACCGGCAGCCCGACCCGGAGCTGGGCGAGGTATTCGCGCAGGCCGGAGACCAGGATTTCCCTGAGCAGGATGAGGATGGCGGGGTAGAGGGCGAGGCCGCCGCCCAGCCGGTCGAACCCCGCCAGCAGCATGAGGGCGGCGCCGACCAGTAGCTTGTCCGCGATGGGGTCCAGCATGCGGCCGAAGCCGGAGACGGCATCGCGCTGGCGGGCGATCTTGCCGTCGAAATAATCCGTGATGGCGGCGGCGGAGAAGACGGCGCAGGCGGCGAGATCGGCCCAGGGCAGGCGCAGCGCCACCATCACCACCAGCAGCGGGATGGCGGCGATGCGGGAAAGCGTCAGCAGGTTGGGCAGGTCGGTCGGCATGGCGCGGCGGCAGTCATGGCCGAGGTGCCGCGGCGGGGCAAGGGTGCGTGCGCGGGGCAGGGGTGGCGGGGCGGGAGGGAAGGGGCCTGGTGGCCCGCTTCCGCAGTCCTGCGGATTTCGGTCTCGGGCCACTGGCTTGTGTTTTCAGTGGCCTGCCTGTCCGCTGCGTTCGCTGGAAATCCAGCGAACTTCGCGGGCAGGACACTAGCGGTTTCACGCTGACTGTGCAGCGCGAAACCGCTCTAGCTTATGGATTGTAGAGCAGCTTCACGCCTCCGGGCGATACCGCCCTCCGGCGATCTGCTCTAGAGCGGGATCGGCTGAGCTGCGCTCACCCGCCCCGCTCTAGCCCTTTGTTCGGTCGCGTGATTCACGGTTTCGGTCGATTCGACCTCAACCGATCACGGCCCAGCCGGCGAGGAAATCCAGATCCGCGCCGCCATAGAGCGTGTCGTCGCCCGCCCCGCCGAGGAGGCTGTCCGCGCCTTCGAAGCCGATCAGCAGGTTGGCGCCGGCATTGCCGGTGATGACGTTGTCCTTCTCGTTGCCGGCGGCATGGGCATCGCCGGCGGCGGCGGCCAGCCGGAGGTCCTCGACATTCTCGGGAAGCCGGAAGCTGGCGGCGGCGATGACGAGGTCGTGGTCGTAGAAGACCTGGAAGAAGGTATCCACGGCGACGCGCGAATCTGCACTTGCGACGCATTCGCAAATTAGCCTATCCCAGATGGGCCACAGCGGAGCCGTCCCATGGGCCGAATCCTCACCTTCGCCCCCCGCATCCTGCGCCAGGAGCCGCCCACCACCGCCGATCTCCGGCCCGCGGAGTCCATCCTGCTGCTCGCCCTGCGCTGGTGGGTGGCGGATCTGCGCGGCGGCGGCGACCCTACCGGCAGGCTGCGCCACGCTCTGGCCATGGCCGCCCTGCCCGGCCCCACCGCCGATGCGCTGGACGGCTTCATGCGGCAGGTCGCCCGCGGCGCCCGCCGGCAGATCGACGTCCACGCCCCGCGCTGCCCCTGCCTCGGCGCCGATGAGGCGCAGCTCCTGCGCGCCGCCCGCCTCGCCCAGCTCGGCGAGGCCACCGCCGCCGCCGGCTGCCTCGGCGAGGGCATGCTGCGGCCGGAGGCGGCGCCGGAGGCGGCGGAGGCGCTCTCCGGCCTCGGCGCCCTCTTCGCCTCGGCCGGGCTGCGCTTCACCGCCCTGGCGCCGCAGCCCCCGGCGTCCGAGCCGGAGGGCTGGCGCCTGCCGCCCTGGACCGTGCTGCACTGATAGGGAGGCGCGGATGGAACGGCATCATTCCCTGGGCGTCACGACGCTGGTGACGCTGATGGCGCTGGACCGGCTGTCGGCGCGGCCCGAGGCGGGGGCGAAGCGGCCGGATCAGGCCGGGCCGGCCAAGCCGGCGGTGGCGGCGGAGCGGCCGGCCATGCAGCCCAACCGGCGGCGGCGCCCGGTGGCCAAGGCCTCCGCCTGAGAGACCGGAGCCTGGCCGCCCGAGCATGCGATCAGGCCGATAGCCGGTGCGCGAGGCGGGGGCGAAGGCGGAGGCCGCGCCCCTGGGGGCGCGCCCGCGGGCGGGGCGGGCGGCGCCGGCACCGCGACGCTGGCCGGGCGGAGGGGTGCTCTTCCGGCCGGGGGCGTTCCGCGGCATCCTCCCCGGCCAGGGCAGCCCCGGCCCGGCTGGAACGCATCGCCCAGCCAGGCCGGGGCCGCCCCGGATGTCATGTTTCTGGAGCACGGCTTCACGCTGACCGGGTCCGGCCAGTGGGAACCCGCTCCGGGCAACGCAGCGGGAGGACGGCCGGATGGCCCCAGCATTCACCAGCATCGGCACCAGCACGGAGGGCGCCGTCGCGGTCGTCGAGATCCGGCGGCCGCCGCATAATTTCTTCGACACCCCGCTGATCCGCGAAATCGCCACCGCCTTCGACGCCGCCGATGCCGACCCCGCCATCCGCGCCGTGCTGCTCTGCGCGGAGGGCAAATCCTTCTGCGCCGGCGCCAATTTCGCGAATCGGCGGGATGACGGGACGGAGGAAGGCCAGGTGCCGGTCGGCGGGCCGGTGCAGCACCTCTACAAGGAAGCGGTGCGGCTGTTCCGCACGAAGAAGCCGATCGTCGCGGCGGTGCAGGGGCCGGCGATCGGCGGCGGGCTCGGCCTGGCCTGCGTCGCGGATTTCCGCGTGGCGGCGCCGGAGGCGCGGTTCAGCGCCAATTTCACCCGGCTCGGCTTCCACCCCGGCTTCGGCCTGACGGAGACGCTGCCGCGGCTGGTGGGCCAGCAGCAGGCGGCGCTGATGTTCTATACGGGGCGCCGGATCAATGGCGAGGAGGCGGTGCGCATCGGCCTGGCGGAGCTGCTGGCGCCGCTGGAGCAATTGCGGATCGTGGCCATGGATCTGGCGCGGGAGATCGCCGATTCCTCCCCGCTCGGCGTCATGGCGACGCGGGAGACGCTGCGCCGCGGCCTGGCCGATGCGGTGGAGCGGGCGACGGAGCGCGAGCTCGTGGAGCAGGACTGGCTGCGCAAGACGGCGGATTTCCGCGAGGGCGTGAAGGCGACGGCGGAACGGCGGCCGGCGAACTGGCAGGGGCGGTAGGCGTAGGGGGGTCCACCCCCACCCTAGAGCGTCTTCACGCTGACTGCGCAGCGTGAAGACGCTCTATCTTATTGATGGTAGAGCAGATTCACGCCTCCGGGCGATTCCGCCCTCCGGCGATCTGCTCTAGCCCTCCCCCGCCAGCGGGGGAGGGAACCGCGCTTCTCCCTCGCCCGCTGGCAGGGGAGGGTTGGGGTGGGGGTGCGAGACGGTGGTGGGGGTGCGAGACGGCGCCCCTACCGCTGCACCGACATCGCCGCGAGGAAATTCGCCAGGGGGTCCTCCGCCACCCGGAACCACTGGGTCTGCTCCAGCCGGAACTTGTCCCAATGCTCATGGATCCGCTTGAAGCGCGGATTCGCCTCGCCGATTTCCACATACAGATCCTGCGCCGCGCGATACAGCGCCGTCAGCACCTCCCGCGGATAGGCGCGGAGCTGCGCCCCCTGCGCCACCAGCCGGCGCAGCGCCGGCGGGTTCAGCACGTCGTACTTCGCCACCGTCGCGTTCCAGGCCTCGGCCCCCGCCGTCTCCAGCATGGCCTGGTAGGCGGGCGGCAGCGCTTCCCAGGCGCGGAGATTGACCATGAGGTCGTTGGACGGCGCCACTTCCTGGAAGCCCGGATAGTAGTAGTACCGGGCCACCCGGACGAAGCCGAGCTTCTCGTCGTCATAGGGCCCGATATATTCGGCGGCGTCGATCACCCCGCGCTCCAGCGCCGGGTAGATGTCGTTCGGCGCGATCTGCTGCGGCACGGTGCCGAGGCGCTGCATCACCGCCCCGCCCACCCCGGCGATACGGAATTTCAGCCCCTTCAGGTCATCGACCGAGCGGATCTCCTTGCGGAACCAGCCGCCCATCTGCGCCCCGGTCTGGCCGGCGGGGATGGCATGGACGTTGTGGTCGTTGAACACCGGCTTCAACTGTTCCCGCCCGCCGCCGTAATGCAGCCAGGCGAACATGGTGCGGCTGACCATGCCCATGGGCAGGGCGCCGGTGAGCGCCAGCGCCGGATCCTTGCCGAAATAGTAGATGCCGGAGGTGAAGCCGCACTCCACCGAGCCCTGGCTGACCGCATCCAGGATCTGCAACCCGGGCACCACCTCTCCGGGGCCGGAGACGGTGATCTCGAAGGCGCCGTCCGACATCTCCCGCACCCGCCGGGCGACGATCTCGGCGGCGCTGTAGAGGGTCTCGATCGTCTTCGGGAAGCTGTTCGGGCAGCGCCAGCGGATGCGGGGCTGGGCGCCGGCCAGGTAGGGGGTGGCCAAGGGGCCAGCGATGGCTGCGCCGGCGGCGCCGCCGGCAAGGAGCCTGCGTCGGTTCATGGGGTACGGTTCCTCCTGGCGCCGCTGCGGGCGCGTGGTGCCAGCCTGCGGGAGGTCGGCCCGGAACCGCAACCCCTATCGTTGCCATCGCTACGGGACGCCGCGCCGCACGGCGCGGCCATCGGCGGTGCGGCGCCCCCCGGCCTGGCGCCACCCGGCCGCACCAGCGCCGGTGCGGCGCCTTAACCCTGCCGCCGCGCCGCCACCGACGCGGCGTCCCGACCCCACCGCCGGCGCGGTATTCTGATCCTGCTGCCGGTCCGCGACCAACGCGCCGGCCTAGTCCTCCCGCCGGCCCGCCACCAGCGCGGGCGCCCCTGGAGCGGGGCGGGCGAGCGAGGCTCAACCGATCCCGCGCTGGTCTCCTGCCTGCGAAGTTGGCTGGATTTCCGGCGAACGCCGCGGAGAAGCAAGCCACTGAAAACACAAGCCAGTGGTCCGGGAACGAAGTCCGCAGGACTGCGGAATCGGGACACCAGTCCTTATGCTTGGTCACATTTTCCGAGTCGTCCGGCGATTCCACCGGACTTGAAAATACTCTAGCCGCGCCGCCACCGCGCCAGCCCGGCCACCAGCGCGGCCAGCGCCGCCGCCAGGGCCGGCACCGCCACCGCCTGCTGCCCCACCCGCGCCTCCAGCACCGCGCCCAGCGCCGCCCCGCCCACCAGCGCGGCCCAGGCCGCCAATTGGCTGGCCCAGGCGGCATGCGGCCCGGCCCCGGCCAGGGCGGCGACGAAGGCCTCCGCGAAGCGGGTCAGCGCTCCGGTGACGAAGGTGATGCCGCCGACGCCGGGAATGGCGAGATTCAGCGCCCCCATCGCCGCCACCATGGCCCAGGCGGCGAGGGGCAGCGTCGCGTGCTCCGCCCAGGGCAGCCGCCAGGCGGCCAGCAGCAGAGCCGCGACCAGCGCCAGCACCGCCGGGCCGCGCCACCCCCCGGCCAGCCTGCCCACCGCCGCCCCGGCCAGCGCCCCCAGCGCGAAGAGCAGCACCACCAGGCCGAGCGCCGCCGCCCGCTCCGCCTCGCCCCCCGCCAGCGCCAGGCCGAACAGCGTGCTGGTGCCGCTCATGAAGCTCACGAACAGCTCTCGCAGCCGCAGCCAGCCGATGGCATCGACGCAACCGCCGATCGCCACCAGCGGCACCGCCAGCCAGGGCCGCCAGCCCGCCCCCATCACAACCCCCCCTTGGCCCCTTTCGGCAACGGGTCTTTCACCGCCGCGCAATCCGGATTACATGCCGGCGATTTTGTCGAGGAGCCAGTCATGAACCGCCGCCTGCTGCTGGGCGCCGCCCCGGCCGCACTTGCCACGCCCGCGCTGGCGCAATCCGGCCCGGAAGTGCGCTGGCGCATGTCCTCCGCCTTCCCGCGCAACCTCGACGTGTTGTTCGGCACCGGCGAGAAGATCGCGCAGCGCGTGGCGCAGCTCACCGAGAACCGCTTCCAGATCCGCTTCTTCCCCGCCGGCGAGGTGGTGCCCGGCCCGCAGGTGCTGGATGCGGTGCAGTCCGGCTCGCTCGAGGGCGGGCATGCGCCGCTCTACTACTTCTCCGGCAAGGACCTGGCGCTGAACTTCTTCACCGCCGTGCCCTTCGGGCTGAACGCCCGGCAGAACATGGCCTGGCTGCAATATGGCGGCGGCGGCGCGCTCTGCAACGAGCTGCTGGGCGAGTTCAATTGCATCGGCTTCCCCGCCGGCGACACCGGGGCGCAGATGGGCGGCTGGTTCAGGAACGAGGTGAAGGGCCTCGACGATCTGAAGGGGCTGAAATTCCGCACCCCGGGCCTGAACGGCCAGCTCTTCGCCCGGCTGGGCGCGGTGCCGCAGGCGATCGCGCCGGCCGACATCTACCCCTCGCTGGAGCGCGGCGCGCTGGACGCAGTGGAGTTCGTCGGCCCGCATGACGACGAGAAGCTCGGCTTCGTCCGGGTCGCCCGCTACTACTACTATCCCGGCTTCTGGGAGGCCGGCGCTCACCTCCACCTCATCGCGAACAAGGACGCCTTCAACCGGCTGCCGGAGCTGTACAAGACGGCGCTCGAAGTGGCCTCCGGCGAGGCCAATGCCAACATGCTGGCACAGTACGACCACCTGAACCCGCAGGCGCTGCGGCGGCTGGTCGCGGCCGGCGCCGTGCTGCGCCCCTGGCCGCGCGACATCCTGCAGGCCGCCTGGCGCGAAGCGCATGGCATGTATGAGCAGCTCAGCAGCCAGAATGAGCGGTTCAAGCGGGTCTGGACCGCCTATCGGGCCTATCGCGACGAGGAGTACCAGTGGTTCCGGGTGGCGGAGAGCAGCTTCGACAATTTTGCGTTCCCGGCGGCCGCACAACAGCGTTGAGAGGGGCTCAGCCCCTCCCGAACTCTCCCCGCCAAAGGCCGAAGGGCCTTTGGAAGGCTTGAGCCTGGGCCTGCACGCGGCAA
This sequence comes from Siccirubricoccus phaeus, assembly GCF_008360935.1. GTDB lineage: Bacteria > Pseudomonadota > Alphaproteobacteria > Acetobacterales > Acetobacteraceae > Siccirubricoccus > Siccirubricoccus phaeus. Next base: position 57,884 of record NZ_SRXO01000014.1, on the reverse strand, counting down.
CAGCCGCCCGCATTCGCCCGGCACTCGCGGCCTCCGGCGGGCGCCTGTATAGCGTCCGCGCGCATCGGAGCCGAACGCCGCAATGTCCTTCGCCGATCTGCTCTCCGCCCTCGCCATGGGGGTGCTGGAGGGGCTGACCGAATTCCTGCCCATCTCCTCCACCGGCCATCTCATCCTCCTCGGGGAGCTGATCGGCTTCCACGGACCGCCCGGAAAGGTCTTCGAGATCTCCATCCAGCTCGGCGCCATCCTCGCCGTGGTGGTGGTATTCTGGCGAACGCTGCTGGACCTGGCGCTGCGCTTCTGGCGGCCGGGACGGGAGCGCTTCTACGTGACCAACCTGCTGCTGGCCTTCCTGCCGGCCATGCTGATCGGCGCCACGCTGCACGAGACCATCACCGGCGTGCTGTTCAGCCCCTGGGTGGTCTCCTTCGCCCTCATCATCGGCGGCGTCGTCATCATCCTCCTCGAAAGGCTGCGGCCGGCGCCGAACATCCACTCCGTGCCGGAGATCGGGCCGCTGACGGCGCTGCTGGTGGGCTTCGGCCAGGCGCTGGCGATGATTCCCGGCACCTCGCGCTCCGGCGCCACCATCATCACCGCGCTGCTGCTGGGCGTGGACCGGCGGACGGCGGCGGAGTTCAGCTTCGTCCTCGCCATCCCCACCATGCTGGCGGCCAGCGCCTATTCCCTGCTGAAGGTGCGGCACGAATTGGCGCTGGAGGGCCTTGGCCAGATCGCGGTGGGCTTCGTCGCCGCCTTCATCGTGGCGCTGGTGACGGTGCGCTGGGTGCTCTCCGCCATCACCCGCATCGGCTTCACGCCCTTCGGCTGGTACCGCATTGCCCTGGGCGCCGTGATGCTGGTGTTCCTGCTGTTGCGCTGAGCGCGGAAGCCTCGAGGCGGGGTCGGACTCACGGCCGGCCCCGGGGAGACCTGCCTTTCCCGACGGCGGCTGGCGGCGCCGCCGCCAACGGGGCAGCGCCCTTGCCGGGGTTGGTGCCGGAGCGCGCCCGGCCGCCCGGCTGCGGCGCGACCCGGCGGGCCGGCCGGTGCCGGCGACGCCATGCGTCGCGCTTGCCGCGGCCCCGCCGGAGGCGGTCACGCCACGATCACGCCCAGGGCATCGATCCTTCCGCAGCGTCATCGCTTCGACACACACGCGGCAGGGCCGCTTGTGTAGCCTGCGCCACCCCTGGTCAGGAGGCATAGGCATGGCGTGCGATGACCCCGAGGCGCTCGAGGATCTCGGCCGCAGCAACCCAGCGCCCGGCACCACCCTTGGCGCGATGATCGAAGCCCGGCTCTCCCGCCGCTTCGCCCTGCTGGCCGGCGCCGCGGCGCTGCTGGCGGGCGGGGCGGAGGGCAGCGCGGCGGCGCCCGTCGCGCATTCCTCCGGCAATACGCCGGGCGCCGGCCCCTCCACCCTCACCTTCCCGGAACTCCGCCACCAGCTCGCCGAGGGCGATGCGGTGGCGGAGGGGCACCGCATCCAGGTGCTGCTGCGCTGGGGCGACCCCATCCTGGCCGAGGCCCCGGATTTCGACGCGGGGCGCCAGAGCGTCGAGGCCCAGTCCCGGCAATTCGGCTACAACAACGACTTCCTGAACTTCTTCCCCCTGCCGCGCGGCAGCCGCGCCAGCGACCACGGGCTGCTGGTGGTGAACCACGAATATACCGGCGCGGCGCAGATGTTCCCCGGCCTCGGCGGCGGCAGCGCCAATGCGCGGCGGCAGCGCGTCTCCGCCGAGCAGGCGCGGATCGAGATGGCGGCGCATGGCGGCAGCGTGGTGGAGGTGCGGCGCGAGGGCGCCGACTGGCACTATGTGAAGGACAGCCGCTACAACCGCCGCATCACGGCGATGACGCCGATCCGCCTTTCCGGCCCCGCCGCCGGGCATGCGAAGATGCAGACCAGCGCCGACCCCACCGGCCGCCAGGTGCTGGGCATGCTGAACAATTGCGCCGGCGGCGACACCCCCTGGGGCACGGTGCTGACCTGCGAGGAGAACACCAACTACTATTTCGGCGGCGCGGCGGCGGAGAGCGGCCCGCAGGCGGCGCATTACAAGCGCTACGGCATCGGCCGCGAAGCGGCGTGGTCCTGGCCGAAGCATGAGGCGCGCTTCAACCTGGACCGGGAGCCGAACGAGCCGAACCGCTTCGGCTGGGTGGTGGAATACGACCCCTACGACCCGACCAGCATGCCGGTGAAGCGCACCGCCCTCGGCCGCTTCAAGCATGAGGGCTGCACCCATGCGGTCTGCCCGGATGGCCGCGTCGCCTTCTATTCCGGCGATGACGAGCGCTTCGAGTACCTCTACAAATTCGTCACCAACCGCCCCTTCGTGCCGAATGATCCCGCGGCCAATCGCGACCTGCTGGATGGCGGCGTGCTGCATGTCGCGCGGTTCGAGGCGAATGGCACGCTGCGCTGGCTGCGCCTGGTGCAGGGCGAGGGTCCGCTGACGCCGGAGAACGGCTTCCACAGCCAGGCGGATGTGGTGATCGAGGCGCGGCGGGCCGGCGACCTGGTGGGCGCCACGCCGATGGACCGGCCGGAGGATGTGGAGACCAACCGCGCCAATGGCCGGGTCTATGTGATGCTGACCAATAATTCGCGGCGCACGGCGGAGCAGGTGAACGCCGCCAATCCGCGGCCGCGCAACCTGCATGGCCATGTGGTGGAGATCATCCCGCCCGGCGCCGGCACGGAAGCGGTGGACCATGCGGCGGCGGAGGCGCGCTGGGGCATCTTCCTGGCCGCTGGCAAGCCGGGGGTGGATGCGGGCGCGCAGTACCACCGCGCCACCAGCGAGAATGGCTGGCTCTCCTGCCCCGATAATTGCGCCTTCGACAGCAAGGGGCGCATCTGGATCGCGACCGATGGCGCGGATGACGCGGCGGGCATCGCCGATGGGCTGTACGCCGCGGATACCGACGGCGCCGGCCGGGCGCTGACGCGCTGCTTCTACCAGGCGCCGGTGGGCGCCGAGGTCTGCGGGCCCTGCTTCACGCCGGACGACACCACCGTCTTCCTCTCCATCCAGCATCCGGGGGAGGGGGAGGCGAGCTACGAACAGCCGACCACCCGCTGGCCGGATTTCGATGAGGGGATGCCGCCGCGGCCCTCGGTGATCGCCATTACGAAGATCGGCGGCGGGCCGGTGGGGTGAAGATCGGGGGGCGAGGGCTCTGCCCGCTGGTGGCAGCGCCGCCCCCCACCGCGGCGTGAGCTTCAGCCCCGGGGGTGGGGCCTGCGAGCGCAGACGACAAGGCTCAACCGCCGGACAGGTCCCGGTCCCGGGCAGCACGGGATTCCGCCAGCAGCGCCGCGGCGGTGTCCGAGCCACGGCTGTCGCTGACAGCATAATGCCGGCAGGCCGGCGAGGGGCGTCGGCAGCTCGAACCGTCGGGTCTGAAACTCGGACCGGGGTCCGGGGACCGGTCCGGTCCCCGGCGGGGTCCAGGGGCGGAGCCCCTGGCGCCGCGGGGCGCAAAGCCCCCGCCTAGGGTGCCGCCGCCTCCTCCGGCACCAGCCGGCTCGGCAGCAATTCCCCCCGCCTTTCCAGCAGCGGATAGGCAGCGGCGGCCAGATGCCCGCCCACCCGCCGCAAATCCCGCACCGCGTCCAGCAACAGCCCTGCCGCCGCACCGCCGCCGGCCTCGGTCAGCCGCCGTACCGCCTCCCGCTCCGCCCCGCGCAGCGCCTCCTTCCCCCGCACCAGCCGCTTGGCCGCCGCCGCATCGCCGTGCAGCAGCACCGCCACCACCAGCCGAAGCTGCTCCCGCACCGCCTCATGCAGCGCGGCCAGGTCCGCCAGCTCCTCCGGCGCCAGATCCAGGCCGCGGCGCAGCCGCTTCGCCGCGTGCTGCGTCAGGTCCCGCGCCACCACATCCGCGGCGTGCTCGATGGCGATGGCGAAGGCCTGCAGCTCCTCCCGTCGCGCCGCCTCCTCCGGCTCCAGCGCCGCGCGGTCGATGCGGCCGAGATAGTCGTGCACCGCGCGGTGCAGCGCATCCACCGCGTCGTCCATCCGCCCCACCGCGCGGGCGGCGTCGCGCGCCGTGCCGGCGAAGGCGGCGGCGGAGCCCTGCAGCATGGCCTCCAGCGTATCGGCCATGCGCAAGATTTCCCGTGTCGCATTGGCCAGGGCGATGTTGGGCTGGGTCAGCGCCGCCGCTTCCAGGTAGCGCGGCGCCGCCTCATCCTGCGCCTGGCGTTCCGGCAGCAGGCGCTGCAGCAGCGCCGCCAGCGGCCGCAACAGCGGCCAGGCCAGCAGCGCCATGGCCAGGTTGAAGCCGAGATGCGCATTGGCCACCAGCCGCACCGGCGAGGGGTCGAGCGCCGCCAGCCCTGCCGCCGCCCAGGGCAGCACGGCCAGGCCCAGCAGGCAGCCCGCCATCCGGTTCGCCAGATTGCCCAGCGGCAGGCGCAGCCGCGCCCGGTCCGCCGCATCGCCGCCGGCTTCCAGGACCGGGTTCAGCGCGCTGCCGAGATTGGCGCCGAGCACCATGGCGAGCGCCGCCTCCGCCCCCAGCACGCCGTTGCCGGCGAGGGAGCCGATGACCAGCAGCGCGGCGATGCTGGAATGCGCCGCCCAGGCCAGCAGCGCCGCCAGCAGCAAGTTCGGCAGCGGCCGGTCCGCCAGCACGGCCAGCACCGCCTTCAGCCCTGGCGAGGCCTCCACCGGCGCCAGGCTTTCCAGCATCAGGTGCAAGGCGAGCAGCATGAGGCCGAGGCCGATCGCCACCCGCCCGAGATCCCGCACCCGGCTGGCGCTGCCGCGGCGGAAGGCGAGCACCCCCGCCAGCACCAGCGCCGGAAAGGCGGCGACGGCGTTGAAGGAGAGCAGCTGCACGATCAGCGCCGTGCCGAGATTGGCGCCGAGCAGCGCAGCGAGCGCCGGCCCCAGCGTCACCGCGCCGGCGGCGGCGAAGGAGCCGAGCAGCATCGCCGTCGCTGTGCTGCTCTGCAGCAGCGCGGTGACGCCAAGCCCGGCGAGGAAGGCCCGCCGCGTGCCGCCGAGCGCAATGCCAAGCCAGCGCCGCAACCGGTCCCCGAAGGCGCGCTGCACGCCGCTCTGCACCATGTGCAGGCCCCAGAGCAGCAGGGCCGCCTCGCCCGCCAGCTCCACCAGGAAGCGCAGCTCCGTCATTGCGTCCCGGCCTCCTCCGCCCGGTCCGGCCGCTGGCGGGGTTGAACTCCACAAGGGGCCATTGCGTTGCCACGGCAACAGCTTGCAAGGGACCCAGCATGTCCGAGACCCATCGCCAGCGCGACCAGCTCCAGGACGAGACCGTGCGCCAGACCTTCCCGGCCAGCGATCCGCCTAGCAGCGCCGCCAGCCAGGGCAGCCGCGCCGTGCCGGCGGAGCGCATGATGCCGGGTGGTGAAAAGCCGCCCAGCCCCGATGAGGTTACGCTCAGCCTGCGCTTCCCGGATTCCGAGGCGGCGAAGCTGGCGCTGGAGGCCGTGGTGCGGGAAGGCCCGCTGGACCGCTGCTGCGCCCGCATCGAGCTGGATGACGACAGGGTGATCATGCGCCTGGATGTCCCCAGCGCCGAGGCGGCGCGGATGGCGACGTTGCTGCACCGGCATGGTGCCATGGAGGCCTGACCCGGCGGGTTGCAGGTTGCCCTGGCCGCCATCGGGGTATAGCCTTCCCGCAAGCCGGCTGGACCGGCAACAGACAGGGAAGGATACGTCCATGGATGTCGGCATGATGATGGTCTTCGCCAGCTATGGCTGGGAGGACTGCCCGGACAAGCGGGTGTGGGAGGAGGAGCTGAAGCTCGCCGCCCTGGCCGCCGATCTTGGCTTCGACTGCCTGTGGTCGGCGGAGCACCATTTCAACGACTACTCCTTCGTCCCCGACAACCTCCATCTGATGACGCATCTGGCGGCGAAGCACCCGCATATCGATGTGGGCACCGCCGCCGTCATCATTCCGTGGCACGATCCGCTGCGCGTGGCGGAGAATGCGCTGGTGCTGGACCTGCTCTCCGGCGGGCGGCTGCGCTTCGGCATGGGGCGCGGCCTGGCGCGGCGGGAATTCGAGGCCTTCCGCATGTCCATGGATGAATCGCGGGAGCGCTTCGACGAGGCGGCGCCGATGATCATCGAGGCGCTGCGCACCGGCTTCATCGAGGGCAACGGCAAATTCTACAAGCAGCCGCGCATCGAGCTGCGGCCGCGGCCGCAGCACAGCTTCGACGGGCGGATCTACGCCGTCGCCTCCTCGGAGGATTCGGTGAACTCCGCGGCGAAGCTCGGCGCCCATATGGTGATGTTCGCCGACCGGCCCTGGGAGATGCGGCTGCCGGTGATCGAGCGCGGGCGCGAGCAGCACCGGCAATATCACGGCACCGAGCCGCCGACCGTGATGATGACGGAATTCGTCATCTGCGGCGAGGACAATGCCAGCGCGGAGGAGGAGGCGCTGCGCTACCAAGGGAAATTCGTGGAGAGCAATTTCCACCACTACGAATTCCTCGGCAGCCATTTCGCCAGCGTGAAGGGCTACGATTCCTACCAGCAGAAGGCCGATCTGGCGCGCAAGGCGGGCGGGCTGGAAGGCGCCATCAAGGGCTTCATGCAGGCGGCGAGCTGGGGCACGCCGGAGAAGATCCTGCGCGGGCTGGAGAAGCGGCGGGAGCTGCTGGGCGCGTTCGAGCTGAACGTCGCCTTCCGCTTCGGCGGCACGCCCTTCGCCGTTTCCGAACGCGGCATCCGGCTCTTCGCCAAGGAGGTGCTGCCGGTGCTGAAGAGCTGGGGCAAGGAGAAGGCGCGGCAGGCGGCGGAATAGATCCCCACGAGGTTGCTGCGCAACGCCGCGGGGGACCTGGGAAGCGCTGTCCTGCGCGGGCCTCGCACAGCCTGCCGCGGCGAAGCCGCGGCAGGGCAACGGGCGGCGCCGATGGCACGGCCGCGCCTGTCGCGGCGAAGCCGGGCGCGCTAGAGCAGATCGCCAGAGGGCGGCATCGCCCGGAGGCGTGACTCTGCTCTACAATCCATAAGCTAGAGGGGTTTCGCGCTGCACAGTCAGCGTGGAACCGCTCTAGCCTGCCCGCCCGGCAGCGCAGCGCGGAGAGACCCCATGGCCGTCGTCGAAACCGAAATCCATGGCCAGACCCTGGTCGTCCGCCTCAACCGGCCGGAACGGCTGAACGCGCTGAACCAGGAGCTGCGCACCCGCCTCGCCGAGATCTGGACCGGGTTCCGCACCGACCCGGCGCTCGAGGTCGCCATCCTCACCGGTACCGGCCGCGGCTTCTGCGCCGGCGAGGACATGAAGGAATCCCTGGCCGACGGCGCCCCCGGCGGCCGCGCCCCGGACCTGCCGGACCCGTTCCGCGACGGTACGCTGGAAAAGCCTGTCATCGCCGCGGTGAACGGCTTCGCCATGGGCGGCGGCTTCATGCTGGTGGAGGCGACCGACCTGCGCGTCGCTGTGCATGGCGCGGTGTTCGAGGTCTCGGAGGCCAAGCGCTGGCTGCTCGGCGGCTATAATCACGGCACCGTGGCCAACCTGCCCTTCCCGATCGGCATGGAGATGGCGCTGGGCTTCCGCTTCACCGCCGAACGATTCTACGAGCTGGGCTTCCTCAACCGGCTGGTGGCGCCGGAAGTGCTGCTGCCGACGGCGCTGGACGTGGCGAACCATCTGCTCAGCCTGCCCCCCGCTTCCCGCGTCAACACCGTGCACATGATGCGGCGCATGCGCCCGCGCCCGACCCCGGCGCAGGAAAGGCTGGCGGAGAAGCTGCACCTGCACGGCGCCCTCAGCGACCGGATGGAAAGCCGCGCCGCCTTCGCCGAGAAGCGCGCCCCGCGCTGGAAGGGCTGGGACAACGCCGAGGACCGCTACCGCCTGCCCGATCTCGACATTCCTTGACGCCGCCGCCCCCGGGGCAGGACTCTGGCGGCGCGCAGCAGGGAGGAGAGGGTGACCGAGCGACCCATCGTCATTGCCGGGGCGGGCCATGCCGGCGGCGCCGCATCCGCCTTCCTGCGGCAATATGGCTGGAAGGGCGGCATCGTGCTGGTGGGGGAGGAGCCGATCCTGCCCTATCAGCGCCCGCCCCTTTCCAAGGCCTGGCTGAAGGGGGAGGCGACGGCCGAGAGCCTCGCCCTGCGCCCCGCCCGCTTCTATGCGCAGCAGAAGATCGAGACCCGGCTCGGCCAGCGCGTCGCCGCCATCCATCGCGCCGCGGCCGAGGTGGAGCTGGGCACGGGCGAAAGGCTGCCCTACCACAAGCTGATCCTGGCGCTCGGCGCGCGGGCCCGGGCGCTGCCGGTGCCGGGGGCGGAGCTGGCCGGCGTGCTGGCGCTGCGCAGCGCGGCGGATGCGGATGCGCTGAAGGCGGCGCTGGTGCCGGGGGCGCATCTCGCCGTCATCGGCGGCGGCTATATCGGGCTGGAAGTGGCGGCCTCCGCCCGCGCCCTGGGCTGTGCCGTGACGGTGGTGGAGCGCGAGCCGCGCGTGCTGGCGCGCGTCGCCGGCGCGGAGCTTTCCGCTTTCCTCGCGGAGCACCACCGGGCGCAGGGCGTCGACATCCTGCTGGGCGCCGAGGTGGAGGCGCTGGAAGGCCGGGCCGGCCGCGTCGCCGCGCTGCGGCTGAAGGATGGGCGGGTGCTGCCCTGCGACGTCGGGCTCATCGGTGTCGGCGCGGTGCCGGAGGAAGGGCTGGCGCGGGCGGCGGGCCTCGCCTGCGGCAACGGCATCCAGGTGGACCTGGCGGCGCGGACGGAAGACCCGGCGATCTACGCCATCGGCGATTGCACGCACCGGCCGCTGCCGCTCTCCGGCCGGTCCATGCGGCTGGAATCCGTGCCCAATGCGCTGGAACAGGCGAAGCAGGCGGCGGCGGATATCTGCGGCCGCCCTCCGCCGGTGCCGGAAGTGCCCTGGTTCTGGTCGGACCAGTATGCGCTGCGGCTGCAGATGGCCGGCCTTGCCTTCCACCCGGTGCAGGCGGTGAAGCGCCCGGCGGCGGAGGGGGAGGGCTTCGCGGTCTTCCACCTGGCGGCGGATGACACGGTGCTGGCGGTGGAGGCGGTGAACGCCCCGGCGGAGTTCATGGCCGGGCGGCTGCTGGTGGCGAAGGCCCTGCAGGTGCCGGCGGCGACCCTCGTCGACCCGACGCGATCGCTGAAGGCGCTGACGGGGTAGCGTCCTGCCCGCGGAATTCGCCGGATATCCGGCAAACGTCGCGGACAGGCAGGCGATCGAAAGGCCAGCATCCCCGGTCCGAAGGCCGCGATGATTCGGATCCCGGACCAGCGGGCCTTGGCTGATCGCGGACGTCACGCCTCCGGTGGATTCGGCCTCAGGCCATCACGCGGCAGGGCGGGACCGCGATCGGCTCCCGAACGGGCGCCTGCGAGGGCGAGGCCGGCGCGTGACCGCCCGGGCGGCGGCGAGGGAAAGCGCCGCCCAGGCGTGTCGGGACTGGCCCGAAGCCCCGCGGCTGGGCGAAGCTCGCGGCCGTCCCGGGCCGGCCGTGCATTGCCGCCGTAACCCTTGCCACATACGCCCGCTACAAGGGCGCGCGACATAACCCGGGCCACGGCCCGCCGGGTGCCGCACCCGGGCGCCGCAGCCCGCACCAGCAGGAGGGAAGCGCATGCCGAGCATCATCTACATCGAACATGACGGCACCGAACACGCGGTGGAGGTCCCCATCGGACACTCCGTCATGCTGGGCGCGGTGGAGAACAACATTCCGGGCATCGACGCCGATTGCGGCGGCGAATGCGCCTGCGCCACCTGCCATGTCTTCGTCGATCCGGCCTGGCTGGCGCTCTGCGGCACGCCGGGCGAGCAGGAGAGCAGCATGCTGAGCTTCGCCGCCACCGCTGCGCCAAATTCCCGCCTCTCCTGCCAGATCCCGGTCACCGAGGCGCTGGACGGCCTCATCGTCCGCATGCCGGAAGCCCAGCATTGAAACGGCAGCCCGGCTTTCATTGAACCCCGCCGCCCCGGAATGCCAAGCTTGGCCCGCCAGCCACCGGGCGACAGGACCGGACCATAAGCCCCGCCCTTGGGCGCCGCCCATGCAGGGGCAGGACAGCAGGGAGGAGTTACGGATGAGCGCCCTCGCCAGCACCCACCATGCCGAACTCGCCGCGACGACGCCGCTCGAGGAGCTGGATGTCAGCGACCCCGCGCTGTACCGCGACGATGTCTGGCAGCCCTATTTCGCCCGGCTGCGGCGCGAGGCGCCGGTGCATCACTGCCGGAACGGCATGTTCGGTCCCTATTGGTCGATCTCCACCTACAAGGAGATCGTCCAGGCGGAGCTGCTGCACAAGGTGCTGTCCTCGGAGAGCGCACTCGGCGGCATCAGCATCCGCGACCGGCCGGCCGATCTGCGCCTGCCGATGTTCATCGCCATGGACCCGCCGCGACATGACGAGCAGCGCCGCGCGGTGCAGCCCATCGTCGCGCCGGCCAATCTGGCGAAGCTGGAGCACCTGATCCGCGAGCGCGCCTGCCGCATCCTCGACGAATTGCCGCGCAACGAGACCTTCAACTGGGTGGACAAGGTCTCGGTCGAGCTGACGGTGCAGATGCTGGCGACGCTGTTCGACTTCCCGCAGGAGGAGCGGCGGAAGCTGTCCTACTGGTCCGATTGCGCGACCGCCCTGCCCATGCCGGGCGGCATCATCGAGACCGAGGAGCAGCGCGAGGCCGTGTTCGCCGAGATGCTGGCCAGCTTCATGGGCCTGTGGAACGCCCGGGTGAATGCCGAGCCGGGCAACGACCTGATCTCCATGCTCGCCCATGCGCCGGCGACGCGGCACATGTCGCCGCGGGAGTTCATGGGGAATCTCGTGCTGCTGATCGTCGGCGGCAACGATACGACGCGAAATTCGATCACCGGCGGTGTGCTGTTCCTCAACCAGAACCCGGAGGAATACGCCAAGCTGCGCGCCAACCCGGCGCTGGTGGAGAGCATGGTGCCGGAGATCATCCGCTACCAGACGCCGATCGCGCATATGCGCCGCACCGCCATCGCCGATGTGGAATTCGCCGGCCACACCATCCGCGAGGGCGACAAGGTGGTGATGTGGTACATTTCCGGCAACCGCGACGAGGCAGCGATCGAGCAGCCGGACCGTTTCATCATCGACCGCAAGCGGCCGCGCCAGCATCTTTCCTTCGGCTTCGGCATTCATCGCTGCGTCGGCAACCGCCTGGCGGAGCTGCAGCTCACCATCCTGTGGCAGGAGATTCTGAAGCGCTTCGACCGCATCGAGGTGGTGGGGCCGGAGAAGCGCGTCCACTCCACCTTCATCCACGGCATCACGGAATTGCCCGTCCGCATCCCCGCCTAGAGCGTGATCGGTTGAGGTCGAACCGACCGAAACCGTGAATCACGCGACCGAACAATGAGCTAGAGCGGGGCAGGTGAGCGCAGCTCAACCGATCCCGCTCTAGTGTCCCGATTCCGAAGTCCTGTTGACTTCGTTCTCGGGCCACTGGTTTTTGTTTTCAGCGGCCTGCTTGTCCGCTGCGTTCGCTGGATATCCAGCAAACTTCGCGGGCAGGACACCAGACTCCGGGCGGGGTCCGGGGGGAAGCCTTCCCTCGGCGGGGATCGAACGCATGCGTTCGATGGGGCAGCGCCCCCTGCCGGGGGGCGGCACTGCCGCCAACGGGCGAAGCCCATTCTTCACACCCTCAACGCCACCAGCAACGCCCCGAAGGAAAGCACCAGCCCCGCCCCGAACACCGCCTGGTGGCTTTCCCCGCTCGCCGCGAACAGCGCCGCCAGGGCGAAGGCCACCGCCGCCTGGGCCACGCCGTAGGAGGCGCTGGTGCCGCTCCACAGCGCCGCCGCCCTGTCCCCCGCGCGCTGCCGCACCAGCGCCAGCGTCACCGCCGTCACGCCCACCCCGGCGAAGCCGCCCAGCGCCGCCGCGGCCAGCAAGGCGGGGGCGGCCGGCACCAGGCTCAGCCCCAGCGCCGCCACCTGGGCGCCGAGCCAGAGGCGGAAGGCCAGCGGCGCGCCGATGCGGTCCGCCGCCCGGCCGCCCAGCAGCGTGCCGCAGACGGCGCCGCCGCCGAAGACCAGCCAGATCAGCGCCCCCGCCCCCAGTCCCAGCCCCAGGCCGCGCGCCGCGAGATCCGCGATATAGACCATCGGCGCCACCATCCCGGCGCCGGAAAGCCCGTAGGCCAGCAGCAGCGCCGCCGCCTTGGGCCTGGTGCCGGGCGTGGCGGGCGGCATGGCGGGCGGGCTCGGCCAATGCGGCGCAGCCAGCGCCCAGAACAGCAGCACCGCCGCGGCCAGCCCCAGCCAGGCCCATGCCAGCCCCAGCGGCGCCAGCAGCGGCACCAGCAGGGAGCCGAGGGCGATGCCGCTGCCGACGCCGGCGACGACGATGCCGCTGGCCGTGCCGCGGCGCGCGGCCGGGATCACCGCCAGCACCGCCGGCCCGGCCAGACCCATCAGGAAGCCGCCGCCAAGGCCGGACAGGCCCCGCCAGAAGGCGAACCAGGGAAGGCCGAGATTGGCGCCGCAGGCGGCGAAGCTCAGCGCCGCCAGTGCCATGCCGAGGGCAAGGCAGCGCCTGACCCCGAAGCGCCGCGCCAGATGCGGCGCCGCCAGCACGCCGGCCAGGTAGCCGGAGAGGTTGGCCGCCCCGAGCAGCCCGGCGCCGCCGCCATCCACCCAGCCCGCCGCCACCATGGCGGGGAAGAGCGGCACATAGGCGAAGCGGGCCAGCCCCAGCCCGGAACAGGTGGCCGCCGCCCCGGAGAGCGCGGTGGCGAGGAAGCCGCTCATCCGCGCCACCGGGCCCCGGGGCCGGCCGCGCGCTCCGGCAGCGGCTTCAAGCCTGCTGGGCTACCGGCATCGCCATGCCCCAGGCCGGCGCAGGACGCCACCTCGGGGCGGGCGGCGCGCTCCGGCAGCGGCCTCATGCCTGCCAGGCCACCAGCATCGCCATGCCCCAGGCCGGCGCAGGACGCCGCCTCGAGGCCGGCCGCGTGCTCCGGCAGCGGGCTCATGCCTGCCGGGCCACCAGCATCGCCATGCCCCAGGCGGCCAGCGAAAAGCCCAGCCCGGCGCCGAACACCGCCGCATGGCTCTCCCCCGTCGCGGCGAAGAGCGCGGCAAGGGCGAAGCCGATGACGGTCTGCATCACCGCGAAGCCGGCGGTGGCCTGCACCCAGAGCCCGGTGGCGCGCGCCCCGGCCATCTCCCGCGTCACCGCCAGGGTCACGGTGGAAACGCCGACGGCGGCGAAGCCGGAAGCGGCGGCGGTGGGGAGGATCAGCGCGGCCGGGGGCGGCAGCGCCAGGGCCAGCGCCGCCACCTGCACGCCCAGCCAGAACACCAGGGTGCGGCGGGCGCCCAGCCGGTCCACCACGCGGCCGCTCAGCACCCCGCCGGCGATGCCGGCCAGGCCGAAGACCAGCCAGATGACGGCGCCGATACCCACCCCCAGCCCCCGGCCGCGCGCCGCCAGATCCGCCAGATAGACCATGGGCGGCACCATGCCGGCGCCATGCAGCCCATAGGTGAGGATGAGGCGCCAGGCGCGCGGCGGGGCCTCGGCCGCGGCGCCACGCAGTTCCATGGCCGGCCAGCGCGGCCGCGCCAGGGCCCAGAGCAGCAGCACCAGCGCCCCCAGCCCCAGCCAGGTGGCCGGCAGCCCGGCGCCGAGCAGGGCCGGCACCGCCACCGCCCCGGTGGCGATGCCGATGCCGACGCCGGCGATGACGATACCGCCGGCCTTGCCGCGGTCCGGCGCGGCGACGCTGGCCTGGGTGGCCGGCCCGGCCAGGGCCATCAGCCAGCCGCCGGCGACGCCCGCCGCGGTCCGCCACAGCAGCAGCCAGAGGAAGCCGCCATTCCAGGCGCAGGCGAGGAGGGACAGGGCGACCAGCCCCATCCCCGCATCCAGCAGCCAGGGCACACCGCGCCGACGGGCCAAAGGCGGCCCGGCGAGGATGCCGATGAGGTAGCCGAGCAGCGCCGCGGCGCCGAGGGTGCCCGCCTGGCCGCCATCCACCCAGCCCGCCGTGACCATGGCGGGGAAGAGCGGCACATAGGCGAAGCGGGCGATGCCGTTGCCGGAGGCGGTTGCCGCGGCGCCGGCGAAGGCGGAGGGGAGGTAGGAGGCCACGGCGAGAGCCTAGCCGGGAACGGCCCCGTGGCTAGTGCCCCGCTTCCGCAGCCCTGCCGACTTCGTTCCCAGATCCCTTTGATTTCAATGGCCTGCCCGTCCGCTACGTTCGCTGGAAATCCAGCAAACTTCGCGGGCAGGACACTAGGTCAGAAGCCGCGCCGCGGCGTCGCCCAATTCTGCGCCGGCGGCCGTTCGACCGGCGCGCTGAGCTGCTGGGTGCTGGCCCAATTGCCGGGCCGGGGCGAAGCGCTGTCGCTGCGGGTCGCCACCAGCAGAACCAGGGCGAGGAGCAGTCCGGGAAGGAGAAGGGCAAGGCGGCACATGGCTCGGGGTCTTCGGCAAGGGGGGCGGCGCCGGCGGCGCCGCTGCGTTGGCCGGAAAATGGGGAGCGGCGGCGCTTCAGGCCATACCGCAGGATGAATGATGCCCATTCGGCCACTGCATGGCTCGCCCCGGCCCGCCCGGCCCTGGCGCCGCCAGGCAGCCCCGCCCGCTTCCGCAACGGCGAGGTGGTGTGGGACAGTCCCTTCCCCGTCATTCTCCCGCGAGGCGACCCCGCATGACCCTGCCGCCCCCGATGCTGTTCCACACCCTGGACAACGGTCCGGATCGCGTCGCGCCCTTCAGCCACGCCGTCTCCATCGGCCCCTGGGGCTTCATCACCGGCCAGATGCCGACCGACCCGCGCGACAATTCCCTGCCCCTGCCGGAGGGCGTGGCGGCGCAGACGCGGGCGGTGATGGAGAATCTGAAGATCGTGCTGGCCGGCATCGGCTGCGACCTTTCGCATGTCGCCATGGCGCGGGTCTTCCTCACCGATTTCGCGCGCGACTACGCGGCGATGAACGCCACCTATGCCGCCTACTTCCCGCCCGGCCGGCTGCCGGCGCGCACCTGCGTCGGCGTCACCGGCCTGGCCAAGGGCGCGCTGGTGGAGATCGACCTGCTGATCTACCGGCCGGAGGGCATCCCGCCCACCGCCTGAGCCTGTGGCACGGCCCCTCTCGCATCACCCCTCTGGCATCTCCCCTCTGGCACGGCGATTGCGACGCTTCCGGCACCAGCCGGGTCCACCCGCCTCACCGTCCGGGGCTGCCGCATCCTGCGGCAGCCTGCCGCGCGCCGGGGCAGGCGATTCCCAGCGCGCTGGCCAGCCTGCCCGGGAGTGAGAGAGACGATGCCGCGCCCCTTCCGCCTGCCCCGCCGCGCCGCCCTTGGCCTGCTGGCCGCGCCGGCGCTGATCCCCGCCTTCGGCCGCGCGCAGGGGCTGAAGAAGGTCAGCTTCACCCTGCCCTGGGTGCCGGAGGGCGCGAACCTCATCGCCTTCGTCGCCAAGGCGAATAATTACTGGGCGGAAGAAGGGCTGGATGTGGAGATCAGCCGCGGCACCGGCTCCACCGTCGCGGCGCAGGCGATCGGCGCCGGCCGCTTCGATTACGGCTGCGCCGCCGCCTCCGCCGGGCTGCAGCAGGCGGCCAAGGGCGTGCCCGTGGTGCAGATCGCCGCCATGTCCTACGACGTGATGATGGGCATGGCGGTGCTGGCCGATGGCCCGGTGAAGGCGCCGAAGGACATCGAGGGCCGCAAGCTCGCCTCCACCTCCAGCTCCGGCGACTACCCATTCTGGGCGCCCTTCGCCGCCGCCGCCGGCATTGATGCCGGCAAGGTGCAGCACTCCTCGGTGGACAACAATGTCCGCCAGCGCCTGCTGGTGGAGAAGCAGGTGGAGGGCGTCACCGGCTTCGCCACCACCTTCCTGCCCTGGTTCGCGGCGCAGAACGTGGCGGTGCGCACCTTCCTCTACAGCCGCTACGGCATCGTCTTCTACGGCAACACGGTGATGACGCAGAAGGAGCGGGCGGAGAAGGATCCGCGCACCACCCAGGCCATGGTCACCGGGCTGATGAAGGCGCAGAAATTCACCCTGCTGAACCCGGAGGAGGCGCTGCGCATCTTCATCCGCGCCGTGCCGGAGGCCGCGCTTTCGCGCACCGCGCAGGATCAGGCGCGCATCGGGCTTGGCCTGGCGCGGCTGGGCGCGACCGCGGAGAAGGCCATCGGCAAGCCGGTGGGCAGCTTCGACCCCGGCGATGCCGCGGCGATGGTGGAGAACACCATGAAATACCTGGCCGCCGCCGGCGATGCGCGCCCCGACCCCGCCGCGGCCTTCACCAATGCCTTCCTTGGCGGCGTAACGATGACGGCGGAGGAATGGGCCAAAGCTCAGCAGCAGGCCGCCGAATTCGCCGCCCTGGTCGCCTGATGCCGGACGCATCCCCGCTGGCGGTGGAAGCCATCCGCTTCCACGAGGTGGGGAAGACCTTCCCGACCAAACCCGTGCCGCTGCGCGCGGTGGAGCGCGTCAGCTTCGGCGTGGCGCGGGGGGAACTCCTCGCCATCCTCGGCCCGTCCGGCTGCGGCAAATCCACCCTGCTGATGATGGCGGCGGGGCTGGAGGAACCGACCGAGGGCCGCCTGGAACGCGGCGGCATGCCCTTGGTCGGCCCGCATCGCCAGACCGGCGTGATGTTCCAGGACGCGACGCTGCTGCCCTGGCTTTCCGTGCTGGACAATGTGCTGTTCCCCGCCACCATCCGCCGCATCCCCCACGCCAAGGTGGTGGACCGGGCGATGGAGCTGCTGCGCACCGTCGGCCTGAAGGGCTTCGAACGCGCCCGGCCGCATGAGCTTTCCGGCGGCATGCGCCAGCGCGCCGCCATCTGCCGCGCCCTGGTGCTGGACCCGGATTTGCTGCTGATGGATGAGCCTTTCTCGGCGCTCGACGCCATCACGCGGGACGAGATGGGCGACGTCCTGCTCGACCTGTGGCAGCACACCCACAAGAGCGCGATCTTCGTCACTCATTCCATCCGGGAAGCCGTGCTGCTGGCCGACCGCGTGCTGGTGATGAGCCGCCGCCCCGCGACGGTGGCGGAGGAGCTGGTGGTGCCCTTCCCTCGCCCGCGCGACCCGCGCCTGGCGGATACGCCGGAATTCACCGCCATCACCGCGCATCTGCGCGGCGTCATCGCCGCGGGGATGCAGGGGGAGATGGCGTGACCGCCGCCCGCCTGCCGGCGGCGCCGCTGCTGGCGGCGCTGCTCGCTTTGGCGCTGTGGGAGGGGCTGGTGCGCTGGGCTCGCGTGCCGGCGGTGCTGCTGCCGTCGCCGGGCAGCGTCGCCACCAGCCTGTGGGAGGCGGCACCGCTGCTTGCCCGCCATGCGCTGGCGACCGGTGGCGCGGCGACCGGCGCCTTCCTCATCGCGCTGGCGGCCGGCGTGGCGCTGGCTTCGCTGATGGTGCTCTCGCCGCTCGCCACGCGGCTGCTCTACCCGAATCTGCTGCTGTTCCAGCTCCTGCCGAAGGTCGCGCTCGGTCCGCTCTTCGTCGTCTGGCTCGGGCTTGGCCTGCCCTCGCTGATGGCCTTCGCCGTCTTCGTCAGCCTCTTCCCCGTGGCCATCGCCATGCTCACCGGCCTCCGCGCCGCGGACCCTTTGCAGATCCGCCTGTGCCAGGCCCAGGGCGGCAGCGGGTGGCAAATCTTCCGCTACATCCGCCTGCCCACCGCGCTGCCCTTCCTCTTCGCCGGCGCCAAGGTGGCCGCCACCATGGCCTTCACCGGCGCCGTGGTCGGCGAGTTCATCTCCGCCGATGCCGGCCTCGGCTGGATGGTGATGCAGGCAGTCGGCCGCTCTGACACGCCGCTGATCTTTGCGGCCCTTGCCGTGCTTTGCGTGCTGGGCGCCGCGCTCTACGCCCTGGTGGTGCTGGCCGAGGATGCCGCGCGCCGCCGCTGGGGCACGCGGCGATGAGGGGCGCGCTTGCCTCCCTCGGCGCGGTCGCGGCGCTGGTCGCGCTGTGGGAAGCCGCGGTGCGCTTCATCCCCATCTCGCCCAACCTGCTGGCGCCGCCTTCCGCCATCGCCGAGGCGCTGGCGCTGCACCCTGCGCTGCTGCTGGAACATGGCTGGGCCACGGCGCATGAAGCCCTGCTCGGCTTTCTCCTCGCCGCCCTTGCCGGCATGGCGCTCGGCGCCGCCCTCAGCGCCTCCGCCCTGCTGCGCCAGGCGCTGATGCCCTTCGTGCTGGCGCTGCAGATCGTGCCGAAAATGGCGCTGGCGCCGCTCTTCGTCGTCTGGCTGGGGGTCGGCGCGCCGTGCCGCATGGCCTTCGCCATCTTCATCGCCTTCTTCCCGGTGCTGATCGGCACCATGGCCGGGCTGGCAGGAACGGAGAGCGGCGCGCTCCGCCTCTGCCGCGTGCTGGGCGCGAGCTGGTGGCAGACGCTGTGGCGCGTGCGGCTGCCCTACGCCGTGCCGCAATTGCTGGCGGGGCTGAAAACCGCGGCGACCATGGCGCTGCTGGGCGTCGTCATCGGCGAATTCGTCACGGCGCAGCAGGGGCTGGGCTATGTCGTGATGTTCGGCGCCTCGCTCGGTGAAACCGCGCTGGTGTTGGCGGCGATCACCCTGCTCTGCGCAATCGGGCTGGTGCTCTACGGCGTCGTGCTGGCCGCGGAACTCGCCTTCGGCCTCTGGTACAAGGCGCCGCTGCCGGCTGGCGAATTCGCGTGACTCTGGGGAAGGCTCCGCCTTCCCCAGGCCCCATCCGCCAAGGGCCGAAAGGCCCTTGGAACCCTTGAGCTAGGCGAGCCGAGGATACCCCAGCGCTGCGGCTTCCGCCTCGTAGGTGCGCTGCACGATGTAGCGGCCCTCGTCCGGTTCCAGCACATCCCGCAGCATCAGCCCCGCCCGCGCCGCCGCCCATGCCGGCGCCTTCGCCAAGGCCTGCAACGCATCCTCCAGCGCCGCCACCACCGGCGCCGGCGTCGCGACGCTGGTGACGAAGGGAATCGAAGGACTCGGTACGGTGAAGCCCAGCGTCCGGATCTCCGCCGCCACCAACGGGCGATAGCGGCGGAAGAAGGCATAGGTTACGCAATCCACGCAGCTCGCCTCCGCCTCGCCCCGCGCCACCCGCTCGATGTTGCCGGGCTGGCTGTGCGTCTCCACGCAATTGCCGAAGAAGGGCCTGCCGCCCGCCATCTCCGCCAGCACGCGTCGCGGCAGGTTCATCCCCGAATTCGAATGCCGGCTATTGAAGACGAAATGGCAGCCCCGCAGCTCCTCCACGCTCTGGAAGCGTGAGTCCCGGTGCACGATGAACACCCCGGCATGCCCCGCCCCCTCGCAGCCCGGCGCGTCGTAGCAGGGCATGCCCAGCAGCCGCGCCTGCCCGGCATAGATCGTCTGCAAGGGCCAGCCGCAAACCTGGGTGAACAGCGTCTCCGCCTCGATCCGCGCCGGTACGGGAGCGCGGTCATACTCCAGCGCCTCCGGCGTTCCCGTCACCCCGCGACGCGCCAGCTCCAGCCGCATCGCCTGCCAGAAGGCGGCATTGGCCGGGCGCATCTCCGGCAGATTGTACATCGGCAGGCTGGCCCGCATGGCGCTTCAGCCCTGCTGCGCCTGCAGCGCGAGCAATTCCGGGTCCTCGTAGTGCGGCCGCCGCGGCTGCGGCGTGGAGAGCAGCGTCTGCACCTGGCAATCCACCGCGCCGGTATTGACCAGCTCATGCTGCATCCCGATCGGGAGCTGCACCAGATCCCACTTCCCCAAGGGAAACTCCGCCACCTCCCCGCCATCGAAGCAGCGCACCAGGCATTCGCCTTCGAGGATGAAGAACACCTCCTCCGTCTCGTGGCAGTGTTTCGGGATCATGTTGCCCACCGGCACGGTCTGGATGGACATGGTGAAGGCGGTCGCCGGGATGCTGCCGCGCAAATCGCCGTGGTCCGTGCTGCCGCTGGCGCCGAGGTAGCGCCGCTGAATGCGGGCGAAGCGCGGATCCTTCGCGGTCTCGAAGCCGAAGACGCTCCAATCCGCCCGGCGCTCCGCGAAGCGCGCGGTGCGGCGGGCCAGGCGTTCGGCGAGGCTCGGCATCTCGGTCATCTCCCAACCCTGTTCGTCGACGCATCAACCATACCGACCCCGCATGGCGGCGCATCCTGGCGAGGCCGCTCGAGCCGGAGCAGGCCGGGCCGGCTCTGCCGCGATCATAAAAGCCGCCAAAATGAGCAGAAAATGACGAAATTGATCCGGCCTAGGGCGGTATCGCCAGAACAGCCTAAAGCGGCGCCAGAATCAATATTGTCGCTACCGCGGACCCGCCGCATGCTCCCGGCCACCATGCGAGGAGCGGTCACCATGGCGGTCACCGAAGCCGACACCGACCCGATGGAGATGCCGTACCGGGCGCACGGCATCCCGACGCTCGGCTTCAGCGAATACTGGTACCCGGTGCTGACGGCCGAGGAGCTCGGCCGCAAGCCGAAGCCGGTGAAGCTGCTGGGCCAGGACATCGTGGTGTGGCGCGACGGCGCGAAGCTTTACGCGCTGGAAGACCGCTGCCCGCATCGCGGCGTGAAGCTCTCCCTCGGCGAGTGCTACTACAAGGGCAGCGGCAGCATCACCTGCCCCTATCACGGCTGGACCTTCAGCGGCACGGACGGGAAGCTGCTCGCCGCCATCATGGACGGGCCGGACGCGCCCATCACCCGCAAGGTCACCATCCGCCACTACCCGGTGCGCGAATTCGCGGAGATGATCTGGCTTTGGCCCGGCGAGGGCGAGCCGGCGGCGCTGGAGGAGGAGCTGCCGCAATTCATCGGCCGGCAGGACAGCTTCTTCACCATCCCCATGTACACCGACTACAAGTGCAATTGGCGCTGGCTGGTGGACAATTGGGGCAATGACCAGCACGCCCAATTCGTGCATCGCAGCTCGCCGGAGCTGTTCTTCCAGCCGGTCCTGCCCTTCATCATGACCATCGAGCCGAAGCCCCTGGCGAACGGCAAGGGCATGGCCTTCAAGCGCCTCGGCGGCGTCACCAGCGCGGAGTTTCCCGGCCTCGGCACCTTCCCGAACCGGGAGTGGTGGCGCTTCATGAAGCCCACCGGCCGCGGCAACATCCGCGGCTTCGAGAATTCCAAGGCCCACAAGGTCTACGGCATCGAGAACCAGTCGGAGCTCTGGCTGCCCGGCCTCGTCATCGTCGGCCGCCTCTCCGGCGAGTACTGCCTGGTGCAATGGGCGGTGCCGCTGGACGCGCACACCACGCGCTGCTTCAACATCAATAATTTCCGCAGGCTTGGCGCGCTGCGCGAATGGTATGACCGCATTCACTACAAGCTGTGGCGCGGCTGGGCGCATGACCGCATCTTCTCCGACCAGGACAAGGTGCTGGTGGAGGCCGTGGTGCCGGGGCCGGAGCGGCTTTCGAAGAGCGATGTCGGGGTGATTGCCTGGCGGAAATTCGCCGGCGCGAACGCTCGCCGCCCGCCCGGCCAGGTGCAGCGGGAGGCGCCGCGCGATGTGGCATAGTTGCGCCCGGTCGCGGAGCGCCGCGGGCGCGCAGCGTGAATCGGCCGCGCTGCTGCATGCCGCGCGTCATGCCTTCGCCCTGGCCTGGCCGCCCATGCTGTTCGGCGCGGCGCTGCTCTACGCCTGGACGCAGGCCAGCGCCCGCGGCTGGGTGGATGAGCTGATCCTGCCGCCGCCGGGCGAGATCCTGCAGCAGCTCTCGCTCGGCCTCTCCTCCGGCGTCCTGCTGCCGCATCTCGGCGTGACGCTGCTGCAGGCTCTGCTCGGCTTCGTCATCGCGGTCGCGGCCGGCATCGGCGTCGGCGCCGTCATCGCCTCCTCGCCCTTGGTGGAGCGGTGCTTCAACCCCTTCCTCATCGCCTTCGAGGCGATGCCGAAGATCGCCATGGCGCCGCTCGTCATCGTCTGGTTCGGCTATGGCATCTGGTCCAAGGTGGTGCTGGCCGCGGTCATCGCCTTCTTCCCCATCCTCGTCTCCACCATCCTCGGCCTCCGCGCCTCGGAGCCCGGGCGGCTGGACGTGCTGCGGGCGCTCGGCGCCAGCCGCGCGCAGGAATTCCGCCTGGTGCGGCTGCCGGGCGCGCTGCCCTTCATCTTCTCCGGCATCAATGTCGCCGTGGTCTTCGTGCTGCTGGGTTCCATCGTCGGCGAATTCGTCGGCGCCAAGCAGGGTCTCGGCACGCTGATCCTGATCGCCAACGAGAATCTGGAGACGGCGCGCACCTTCTCCATCCTCGCCATCCTCGCTTTGCTGGGCATGCTGCTGCATTTCGGCGTCGGCGCGCTGCGCCAGCGCCTGCTGTTCTGGGCGGAGCCGCGCACCGGTTCGCCCCCCGCCTGAGTCACCTAGCCAGACCAAAGGAAACGGAACCCATGGTCGCCATGCGTGAAATGACGGAACCCAAGGATCTCTTCGATCCGCGCCACTACACCAGGGTTCGCCGCCCCTTCCATTCCGCCGAGACCCTGCCGCCCTGGTGCTACACCAGCGAGCGCTGGTACGAGCGGGAGAAGGAGACGATCTTCAAGAAGTACTGGAACTGCCTGGGCCATGAGAGCCGCGTGCCGGAGCCCGGCAGCTACTTCACCCAGACCTTCTGCGACGTGCCGCTCATCGTCGTCCGCGGCCAGGACAAGGTGGTGCGCGCCTTCGTCAATAGCTGCACCCATCGCGGCTCCATCATGATGGAGGGCGAGGGGAGCTGCAATCACATCAAATGCCCCTACCACGCCTGGGCCTTCTCCCTCGAGGGCGAGCTGGTCGGCACGCCGATGTTCGAGGAGAGCGAGCATTTCCGGAAGGCGGACCACGGCCTGGCGCAGATTCGCGCCGAGGTGTGGAACGGCCTCATCTTCATCAATTTCGACCCCAGCGCCCAGGCGATGACGGATTACCTCGGCGACCTGACGGACCGCGTGGCGCCGTGGAAGGCGGGCGAGATGGTCTGCGTCGCCCGCCGCGAATTCCCGGTGAAGTCCAACTGGAAATTCTACGCGGAGAATTGGAGCGACGGCTACCACGTCCCCTTCGTGCACCAGACCACGCTGAACAAGAAGCGCGTCTCCAAGCGCGACTTCCATGACCCGAGCGTGCATATCGGCAATTACCTGATGCATTACACCTATTTCTCCGGCAGCCGCGGCACGCCGGAAGGCCAGAAGAAATTCCCGGAGCTGGACCTGCCGAAAGAGCTGAAGATCGGCACCTTCTTCCCCTATGTCCACGCCAACGCCATGGTCGGCTTCGCCATCGACCTGGTAAGCTGCACCGAGATCATCCCGGAAGGCCCCGGCGCCTGCCGGCTCTTCACCTCCACCATGGTGCCGAAGGCCACCGCCGAATTGCCGGAGTTCCAGGAGACGCTGGAGCTCTACCTGAAGTATTCCGACATCGTGCGGGACGAGGACGTGATCGCCGCGGAGCGGCAGCAGCGCGGCGCCGAATCCGCCTATGCCAAGCCGGGCTGCTTCACCCCGCAGGACAAGCTGGTCCATGACTACGATCTCTGGATCCTGGACCGCGTGATCGGCAATTCCGGCCCGTGAGCACGGTGCTGGAGGCGGCCCGGCCCGCGATTGCCACGCCCCGCGCCGCACCGCTCATTGCGGTGCGGGAGCTTAGCAAGGTCTACCCGACCGCGAAGGGGGAGCGCGTGCAGGCGCTCTCCCACATCGCGCTCGACATCGCGGAGGGGGAGTTCGTCTCCCTCGTCGGCCCCTCCGGCTGCGGCAAGACCACGGTGCTGCGCATCCTTGCCGGCCTCATCGGCGATTATGCCGGCAGCGTGGCGGTGCGCGGCCGCGCCCATTGCGGGCCGAGCCGCGAGGTGGGGGTGGTGTTCCAGGACGCCAACCTCATGCCCTGGCGCACCGCGCTGGCCAATGTGCTGCTGCCCGCCGAGGTGCTGCGGCTGAAGGGGCAGGAAGCGCGCGCGAAGGAGCTGCTGGCCATGGTCGGCCTTGCCGGCTTTGAGCGGAAGCTGCCGGGCGAGCTTTCCGGCGGCATGCGCCAGCGTGTCGCCATCGCCCGGGCCCTGCTGCACGACCCGGCCCTGCTGCTGCTGGACGAGCCCTTCGGCGCGCTCGACGCGATGACGCGCGACACGATGAATGTGGAACTCGCCCGCATCGCCGCCGCGTCCCGCAAGACGGTGTTCCTGATCACCCATTCCATCGCGGAGGCCGTCTTCCTTTCGGACCGCGTCCTTGTCATGTCACCCCGCCCGGGCCGCATCGTGGAGGAGATCGCGATCGACCTGCCGAAGCCGCGCGGCCTCGACATTATCGCCGATCGCCGTTTCGCCGACACCGTGGTGCGCATCCGCCGCCTGCTGGACGGCGAGGGCACGGCGCAGCTCCCCAGCATCGCGCACTGAGATGCCAGGCGAGACGACCCTTCCCGCCGAGGCGGCGCCGCGCCTGCCGGCATTGCCGGCCTGGCTGCGGGCGCGGCCGGAATATCTGCTCTCGCCCCTTGCGCTGCTCGCCGTGCTGCTGCTCTGGCAGGGCGTGGTCCGCTCGGGCCTGGTGAGCGTCTATGTGCTGCCGGCGCCGAGCGACATCCTCGCCGCCCTGGCGGAGGGGCTGCAAAGCGGCCTGTTCCTCCGGCACGGGCTGGTGACGCTGTCGGAGGCCGCCACCGGCTTCGCCGCCGCGGTCGGCGCCGGGCTGCTCATCGGCGCGCTGATCGCCGAAGTGCGCTTCCTCGAACGCGCCGTCTATCCCTACCTCGTCGCCATCCAGACCATGCCGAAGATTGCCCTGGCGCCGCTGCTGGTGGTGTGGTTCGGCTTCGGGCCGATGTCGAAGATCGCGGTCGCCACCATCATCGCCTTCTTCCCCATGCTGGTGACCACCATTGCCGGGCTGCGCGACACCAACCAGGGAAGGCTGGATGTGCTGCGCGCCCTCGGGGCTTCGCCCTGGCGCTGCTTCATCGCGGCCAAGCTGCCGGGTGCGCTGCCGCACATCTTCTCCGGCCTCGCCATCGCCGTCATCTTCTGCATGACGGGCGCCATCGTCGGCGAATTCGTCGGCGCCACGGCGGGGCTCGGCTACCTCATCGTCCAGGCCAATGCGCGGATGAACATCCCGCAGGTCTTCGCCATCCTGCTCGTGCTGGGCGTCATCGGCGTGCTCGCCTATGCCGGCATCCAGGGGCTGCGGCGGCGCGTGCTGTTCTGGGACAAGTCATAGAGCGTGATCGCTTGCGGCGCCCCCGCCGGGAGCGTGAATCACGCGACCAACGGAATGGAGCGTGATCGCTTGCGGCGTCCTCGCCGCAAGCGTGCATCGCGCGACCGAGAGAAAAGGAGAGAGCAAGGCCGATGATCGCCCGACGTTCCCTGCTGGCCGGCGCGGCCGGCGCCGCCGCCGCCACGCTGGCGGGCCCGGCCATCGGCCAGGCGCTGGTGAAGACCAGCTTCGGCCCCACCACCACGGATATCTCCACCGGCCACGCCGCGCATTCGTCCCTGCCGCGCGCGCTCGGCTACTGGAAGGATGAGGGCCTCGACGTCGATGTCTTCGGCGTCGCCGGCAACACCGCGGGCCTCCAGCTCATCTCGGCCGGCAATATCGACTTCATCACCATCGTGGCGGAGGAGCTGCTGACCGGTCGCGCCCGCGGCATGCCGATCAAGGGCGCCTACATGCATGCGCGCCAGCCCATAGCCCGCATCGTGGTGCCGAAAGCCTCCGGCATCACCAGCCTGGCGCAGTTGAAGGGCAAGACGATGGGCATGCCGGTGATCGGCCCCAGCCCCTATTCCGTCGCGGCCTTCAAGGAGGCCGGCGTGAATTTCGCGGAGGACATCAAGCTGGTCGCCACCGGCACCGGCGCGCCGGCGCTGCTGGCGCTGCGCCGCGGCGACATCGCCGGCTGGATCTCCTGGGACACCGCCGTGGCCGGCCTTGAGAACCGCGGCATGGAGTTCACCGAGCTGCGCCCGGGCTTCTTCGACCAGCTCATCGGCAACATCGTCATCACGCGGGAGGAGGTGTTCCGCACCCGGCCGGAGCTGATCGTCAAGATGTGCCGCGGCATCGCCAAGGCGGCGCATTTCGGCCTGACCAACCCGGAGGCGGCCATCAGGATCCACTGGCAGGTCTATCCGCAGACCAAGCCGCAGGGCGGCGACCCGGCGAAGGTGATGGAGGAGGCGAAGCGCGTCTTCCTCTCCCGCTTCAGCGCCTTCGCCGTGCCGCCGGGGACGCAGTACGGCGCCACCTCGCCCTCGCAGTGGGAGCTGGTGACCAAGCAGATGCAGGAGGCCGGCGAGCTGCCGGCGGGCTTCGATGCCGGCGCGGCCTTCACCAGCGAATACCTGGCGGAGATCAACAACTGGGATCGCGGGGCGATCGAGGCGCAGGCCAAGGCCTGGAACGGGTAGTCGAGGAGGGCTCTGCCCTCCTCGAGCTCCACCCGCCAAAGGCCGAAGGGCCTTTGGAAACCATGAGTCTGAGGCGCGACGGTCGAGACGCCAAACTCAAGGGTTCAAAGGGCCCTTCGGCCCTTTGCGGGGGAGAGCCCGAGAGGGGGCGGCGCCCCCTCTCGGTTCAGCCCAAGGTAATTCCCGCCTCCCGGATCACCTGTTCGCAGATCGTCCGCTGCCCATCCAGCCAGCGCGCAAATTCCTCCGGGCTGCTGCCGGACATCACCGCCCCCAGCGGGTCCATCCGCTGCTTCACCCCCGCATCCCGGCAGGCCTGGCCGACGGCCTCGCCCAGCCGCACGACGATGCTCTGCGGCGTCCCGGCGGCGGCGAACACGCCGTTCCAGTCATTCATGTCGAAGCCCGGGAAGCCCTTCTCCGAGAGCGCCGGAACGTCCGGGATGGAGGGCACGCGGTTCACGCTCGTCACCGCCAGCATGCGCGCCTTGCCGGACTGCACCGGCGGGCGGATGGAATTGGTGGTGATCAGCACGGCATCAATCACCCCCGCCGTGATGTCCCGCGCCGCATCCGCCCCGCCGCGATAGGGCGTGTGGATCAGCCTTATGCCCGCCAGCTTCTGGAACATCTCCCCCGCGAGATGCCCCATGCCGGCGGCCGGCGGCGTGCCGTAGCTGATCGTGGCGGGCTTCGCCTTGGCCGCGGCGATGAACTCCTCGATCGTCCGCGCCGGGAAATCCTGCTTCACCGCGATCACCTGCGGGAACAGGCAGATCTGCGAGACCGGCAGGAAGGCCGTGCGGTAGTCGAAGCCGAGATCCTTCATCAGCGGCGGGTTGGTGAGCTGGTTCGCCGCATCCACCAGGAAGGTGTAGCCGTCCTTCGGCGCCTGCAGCGTGGCGTTCGCCGCGATCACCGCATTGCCGCCAGTCCGGTTCTCGATCACCACCGATTGGCCGATGATCTCCTGCAGCTTCTGCCCCATGGTGCGCGCCGCGGTATCCGCCGCGCCGCCGGCGGCGAAGGCGACGATCAGGCGGACCGGCCGGTTCGGCCAGACCTCGCCCTGCGCCAGGGCGGGGGTGGCGAGCGCGCTGCCCAGCAGGGCGCGGCGTGAGACGCGCAGCATCGCCTCAGCCTTTCAGCTTGAGGATGGCCTGGGCGACCGCATCGCCCATCGCCGCCGTGCCCACCCGCGTCGCGCCTTCCTCCATGATGTCGCCGGTGCGGTAGCCCTCCGCCAGCACCTGGCGCACCGCCTTCTCCACCAGCGCCGCCTCCGCCTCCAGCTTCAGCGAATGCCGCAGCAGCAGCGCGGCGGAAAGGATGGAGGCCAGCGGATTCGCCAGATCCTTCCCCGCGATGTCCGGCGCCGAGCCATGCACCGGCTCGAACAGCCCCACGCCCTCGCCGTTCAGCGAGGCGGAGGGCAGCATGCCGATGGACCCCGTCAGCATCGCCGCCGCGTCGGAGAGGATGTCGCCGAAGATATTCCCCGTCACGATCACGTCGAAGTCCCGCGGCCGGCGGATGAGATGCATGGAGACGGCATCGACATATTCGTGCCGCAGCTCCACATCCGGATAATCGCGGGAGACCTCGATGGCCACCTCGCGCCAGAGCTGGCTGGTCTCCAGCACATTCGCCTTGTCCACGGAACAGAGCTGCCGCCGCCGCTTCCGCGCCGCCTCGAAGCCCGCGCGCATCACCCGCGCCACTTCGGCCTCCGTGTAGCGCATGGTGTTCCAGGCATGGCGCTGCCCGTTCTCCACGCCGCGGCCGCGCGGCGTGCCGAAATAGATGTCGCTGGTCAGCTCCCGCAGCACCACCAGGTCCACGCCCTCGATCGCCTCCCGCTTCAGCGAGGACGCCCCGAGCAGCTCCGGGAAGGCAAACACCGGCCGGAAATTGGCGTAGAGGTCGAGCTGCTTGCGCAGCCGCAGCAGCCCATGCCCGCCGCGGGATTCCGCCGGGCGCAAATCGCTCTCATAGGTGCCGGCGGCGCCGAACAGGATGGCATCGGCCTTCGCCGCCATCTCAGCAGTGGAGGGCGGCAGCGGATCGCCATGCAGGTCGTAGGCGGCGTCGCCGATCGGCGCCTCTGCCATCTCGAATTGCGGACCGTTATTGGCGGAGATGGCGCGCAGCGCCTTCACCGCCTGGGCCGTCACCTCCGGCCCGATGCCGTCGCCGGCCAGCACGGCGATCTTCATGGCGCCGTCCGATGGTCGGAGCGCCGCGAGGCGCGGAGAGCTGAATCGGCCGGCACGACATATGCCCGATGGTCGGAGCGCCGCGAGGCGCGGAGAGCTGAATCGGCCGACACGACATATGCCCGATGGTCGGAGCGCCGCGAGGCGCGGAGAGCTGAATCGGTCGGCTTCATATGCGGTTCTCCCTGCCGTAGCGCCGTTCGAAGGCGGCGATGTCGTCCTCATAGGCGGCGGTCACGCCGAAATCGTCCAGCCCGTTCAGCATGCAGTGCTTGGCGAAGGGGTCGATCTCGAAGCCGTGCGTGCTGCCGTCCGGCGCCGTCACCTCCTGCTTCGGCAGGTCCACATGGATATGCGCGCCGGGCGAGGCCTCGAGCTGCGCCAGGATGTCCTCCACGACCTCGGCGGGCAGCACCACCGGCAGCAGCCCGTTCTTCGTGCCGTTGTTGCGGAAGATGTCGCCGAAGCTCGGCGCGATGGCGCAGCGGAAGCCGGCGTCGAACAGCGCCCACACCGCCGCCTCGCGGGAGCTGCCGCAGGCGAAATTCTTCCCCGCCACGATGATCTTCGCCTCCCGCCAGGCCTCCCGGTTCAGCGGGAATTCCGGGTTCTGCTCGTCCGTCGCCGGCACGCGCCGCGCGTCATGGAAGAGGAAATCCGCATGGTTCACCTCCCGCGGGCGGGAGAGGTAGCGGGCCGGGATGATCTGGTCCGTGTCGATATTCGGCAGCGGCAGCGGCACCGCCACGGCGTCCAGCGTCACGAAGGCTTCCATCGTCTCAGCCTCCCACCAGCCGGCGCACATCGGCGAAGCGGCCCGTCACCGCCGCCGCCGCGGCCATGGCCGGGCTCAGCAGATGCGTCCGCGCCCCCGGCCCCTGCCGCCCCATGAAATTGCGGTTGGAGGTGGAGGCGACGCGCTGCCCCGGCCGGGCGATGTCGCCATTGGTACCGAGGCACATGGAGCAGCCCGGCTCCCGCCACTCGAAGCCGGCGCGGCGGAACACCTCGTGCAGTCCCTCGGCCTCGGCCTGGCGCTTCACGGGCTCGCTGCCCGGTACGACCCAGGCCAGCACGCCTTCCGCCACCTTGCGGCCATCCGCCACGGCGGCGGCGGCGCGCAGATCCTCGATGCGGGAATTCGTGCAGCTCCCGATGAAGACGCGGTCGATGGCGATGTCCGTCAGGGGCGTGCCCGGCACCAGCCCCATATAGTCCAGCATCCGCCGCATCTGCGCCCGCCGCTCGGCATCCGCCGCGCTCTCCGGGTCCGGCACCGCGGCGTCGATCGGCAGCGCATCCTCCGGGCTGTTGCCCCAGGTGACCATGGGCTGGATCGCGCTGCCATCCAGCGACACCTCGGTGTCGAACACCGCGCCCGCATCGCTCGGCAGCTCCCGCCAGTGCATCACCGCCTGATCCCACTCCGCGCCCTGCGGCGCGTAGGGTCGGCCATGCAGATAGGCATAGGTGGTCTCGTCCGGCGCCACCATGCCGGCGCGGCCACCCGCCTCGATGGACATGTTGCAGAGCGTCAGCCGCCCTTCCATGGAAAGCCCGCGAATGGCGCTGCCGGCATATTCGATGACATGCCCCGTCGCCCCCGCCGCGCCGATCCGCGCGATGATGGCGAGGATCACATCCTTCCCCGTCACCTGCGGCCCCAGCGTGCCATCCACGGTGATGCGCATGGTCTTCGGCTTGCGCTGCCACAGCGTCTGCGTCGCCAGCACATGCGCCACTTCGGTGCTGCCGATGCCGAAGGCCAGCGCGCCCACCGCGCCATGGGTGGAGGTGTGGCTGTCGCCGCAGACGATCAGCAGCCCGGGCTGGGAAAGTCCCGTCTCCGGCCCCATCACATGCACGATGCCCTGGTTGGGATCGCCCAGGCCGAACATACGGATGCCGTGCTCCGCCGTGTTGCGCGCCAGCTTCTCCACCATCTCGCGGTGGCGCGGATCCTCGATCTCCGCCAGCTTGCGGCCGGCGGTGGAGACGTAGTGATCGGGCGTGGCGAAGATGCGGTCCGGCGCCCGCGGCTTCAGCCCGCGCTGGCGCAGCACGTCGAAGGCGGTGGCGCCGCCGTCATGCAGCAGGTGGCGGCCGACATAGAGCAGCGTCTGGCCGTCCTCGCGCTCCGTCACGCGATGGCGCGACCAGATCTTCTCGAACAGCGTGCGCGGGCCTGATGGCTCGGACATGCTCCCCCCGTTGGCGATGTTTCGCCGGAGAGGGTGGGCCGGGGCAAGGGACCTGTCCAGGGGGAGCGGGATGGGGCTCTGCCCCCACGCCCGGCCTGAGGTTCCAGAGCCGAGAGTTTAACCTGCCGACCAGCGGCGGTCCGGGAAGGCGGCGCCCTTGGTGGGGCTCTGCCCCCCGGGTGGGGGATTCCCCTTAGGCGCCAACTTTGAGAAATTCCTAAGAAGACAAAGATCGGGGACTCTGCCCCCGAACCCCCGCCGGGGCCAGGACCTGGCTCCGGCGGGGGGTTGGGGGCAGAGCCCTATCGCAGCCCTTCTAAGCTAGCGCCTACAGATATGCCCCCCGCGGTTATTTCTGCCTGGCGGACCAGTGCTGCTCGCGCCGGCCGCGGCGTTCCGCCCCGGCGGTCAGCCAGCGCCCACCGCGCCGCGCCGCGCGGCCGGGGCCCAGCGGGAAGCGGGGCAAGACGGCTTCCGGCGAGAGGTCCGCAGGCCCGGGCGGGGCTGCCTCCTCCCGGGCTTCCGGCGCCGCACGGGGCTTGCGGGGCCGGCGCTGCGGGGCGGCGGCCCTCGCCTTGGCCGGTTCGGCTTCGGCACCGGCACCCTCCGCCATGACGGCTTCGGCCGGCGCCGCCGCCTCCTCGGCCGGGGCCGCTGCGGCCTCGGGCGCCGCCTCTGCCCGCGCCGCAGCCGCCGGCGGCTGGCCGAAATAGGCCATCACCTCCCGCCCTTGCTCGATCAGCGCGCTCAGCGTGCCGGCGGTTTCGTAAAGCCCGTCGCCGCGGCTGGCCAGGAAGGGCCGGCCATCGATGGTGAAGACCTTCCGTTGCATGGAAAGGCGCTGCACCGCGGCGGGGGTGGCAGGTTCGAAGGTGCAGCCGGACGCAATGGCGGCGGCGACCTGTTCGGCATCCAGAACCAAGTCAGGGCCTCAAGAAACAAAAGTCGAAAATAAAACCTGCCCCGCCCTTGCGCGACCGAATTGCTGCCGCGTCGATCAGGACAATAGAAGCTGAGTATTCAACCTGCCCCTATGGCGCAATAGCCGATGGCCGGGCTCGGTTGATTGTTATGTGGCGGCGGTTCAGGCCACCAGGGCGGCGCCGGCCGCGGCCAGGGGCGGGGCCAGCTCCGGCTCCTCCGCCGCCACGGCGGCGAAGGCCAGACGGGCGATGGCGCGGTAGCCGAGCTCGGAGAAATGCACCCCGTCATCCGCCCGCAGCCGGCGTTCCACCCTATCCGATCCGGCCAGGGAGGCGCGGAAATGCCCTTCCGGGTCGCTGGTCGCCGCCCAGCTCGGCACCCAGAGCGCGCCGCTGGCCCGCGCCCCGCGCTCCTCGATCTCATTCAGCCTCTGGGTGAATTGGGCGAAGCCCGGCTCCCGCATATTGGGCAGGCCCAGCCAGGCGACGACGGCGCCGCAGGCCCGCGCATGCTCCGCCATGGCGGCCACGCGGGCGGCATAGGCCTCGGCATAGCCCGGGCTGCCGAAGGCGAAGCGCTGGCGGGTGGCGCGGTCCACCATGGGGCGGAAATCATTGGCGCCGATCCAGGCGAGCATGAGTTGCGGCCGGGCCCGCGCCGTCGCCTCCCGCACCGCCTCCACCCAATCATATTCGTCCGCGCGGGTGAGGCCGGTGGCGTGGCGGGTGCCGTTCACCAGCTTCAGCTCCCGCTGCCGCCGCAGGGCGGGAAGGGAGGCGAGGTAGAGCCCCTGGGCCAGGCTGTCCCCGCAGAAAAGGATCGTTAAGCCCCAGCCCCATCCTGCGCCCGGGCCGGAGCAGCCTCCCCGGCGCGGGCCGCCGCGGGCATCGATGCGAAGGCGGTGCAAACCAGTCCGAGCAAGGGCCGGCGCCCCAACCCGGCCGTGACCGGTTTTCGTGTCACAAGCGTTCGTGTCATGCGAGGAGGTGCGGTTCCCGAATATTGGACAACACGCATCGGCAACCGTAAAGATTTCGCGTTGAGGAGGCAATATGCCGCGTTCGCGGGCCGGAACATCGCGTCGCTCGCTGCTGGGGAAGCTCGGGGCGGGGCTGCTGCTTTCCGGCTGCGACCTGGCGCGGGGGGGCGTGCCGGCGCGGGCCGCGGAGCCTTCCGGCGCGCTGCATTCCCTGGCGGAGCTGGAACGCTGGACGCCGGACTGGCACCTGGCGCCGGCGGTGCCGGAGGCGCTGCCGATGCCGGCCGCGGCAGGGGCGGGCGAGCCGCTGGCCGGGTTCTACGGTGCGCTGGCGCAGCTCGAGGCAAGGCGCGCCACCCAGCCCGTGCTGATCGTGCAATTCGGCGACAGCCACACCGCCGGCCCCTTCTTCATCGCCCGGCTGCGGGAGCTGTTCCAGGCGCGCTACGGCGCCATCGGCCCCGGCCGCCTGCCGCCCGGCCAGGCGCCGCGCTTCTACCGCCCTGCCCTCGTGCAGGTGGAGCAGCAGGGCGCCTGGACGGCCGCCAATGCGCTGCGCGCCGGCACGCCCGGCCCCTTCGGCATCGCTGGCTACCGGCTGCGGGGCAGCGCCGCCGGCAGCCGCATCCTGCTCCGCTCCACGGAGCCGGAGGGGTTCGACCGCTTCTCGCTCGACGTGCTGGTGCAGCCGGGGGGCGGGCAATTCCGCCTATCGCTGGATGGCGAGGCCGGCCCGGTGCTGCGCAGCCGCGCGCCGGAGCCGCGCCGTGCCCCGGTGCCGCTGGATTTGCCGCGCCGCTTCCGTGAGGTGGCGGTGGAGGTGATGGGCGACGGCCCCGTGGAGCTGCTGGGCTGGGGGGTGGAGCGCCGCGGCCCCGGCGTGCTGGTGGAGGGGCATGGCATCAACGGCGCCACCATCGACATGCTCTCCAACCTGGACCAGGCGATCCTGGCCGATGACCTGGCGGCGCGGCCGCCGGCGCTGATCCTGCTGGCCTATGGCACCAACGAGGCGGTGGATGCCGGGCTGGACGCCGAGGCCTATGCCGCGCAGCTCACCGCCCGGGTGCGGGCGCTGCGGCGGATGGCGCCGCGGAGCGCGATGCTGCTGATCGGCGCGCCGGATTCCGCCCGGCGGGTGGGGCGGCACCCGCGGGGCTGCGGCGGCTGGGCGCCGCTGCCGGGCCTGGCCGCGGTGAAGCTGGCGCAGCGCCGGGTGGCGGCGGCGGAAAGGCTGGGCTTCTGGGACTGGGCGGAGGTGACGGGCGGCATCTGCCGGCTGGATGCGCTGACCCGCGGCGCGCCGAAGATGGTGCAGGACGACCATGTGCACATGACGGCCGATGGCTACCGCTTCTCCGCCGAGCGGCTGTTCGACCGGCTGATGCGCCGCCAGGGCACGCCGCTTGCCGGTTCGGTGTAGCGGGTGCGGGGCGGCGATCCTGCCGGCTTGGCGTGCCGGTGACCGGGGGGGCGTCGCCTGGTGGCCTGGCGTGCCGGCCGGCGAATGGGCGCCGTCGCCTTGGCCTGGCGCGCCGGCCCAGGTGAGCGGGCGCCGTCGCCCCACGGCCCGGCGCGCCGGGCCGCCTGCCGGTAGGGGCGGCGGCTGGCCGGCCCCCGGCCCGCGAACCCCCGGGCAGTAGCCGCGCATGCTCTTCCCGACCGGGGCCTTCGCCCTGTTCTTCCTCGGCGTCTTCCTGGCGCATTGGGGTTTGCGGCGGCATCTGGTGGCGGATCGCTGCCTGCTGCTGGGCGCCAGCATCCTCTTCTATGCGCAGTGGTCGCTGGAATTCTGTGCCCTGCTCGGGGTGCTCGGGCTCTGGGCCTGGGGGGCGGGGCGGCTGCTGGCGCCCAGGGGGGACGGGATCGCCGCGCCGCGGCCCGCCTGGCTGCTGCCGCTGGCGGTGGCCGGGCCGCTCGCCGTGCTGGGCTGGTTCAAATACGCGGATTTCTTCCTGGCGGAGGCGGGCGCGCTGCTGGCGCGGCTGGGGCTGGAGGCGCCGCCCCTGCTTGGCATCGTGCTGCCGGTCGGCATCTCCTTCTTCTGCTTCCAGGCCATCTCCTACATCGTCGATGTCGCGCGGGGGGAGGCGCGGGCCGAGCCCTCCCCGCTGAACGTGCTGGTCTACATCTTCTTCTTCCCGCATCTGGCCGCAGGGCCGATCGTCCGCGCGGCGCATTTCCTGCCGCAGGTCGCGACCCCCGCCGATCCGCGGCGCATCCCCTTCCTGATGGCGGGGCTGCTCATCCTGGGCGGGCTGGTGAAGAAGGTGCTGCTGGCGAATACCCTGGCGACGCAATTGGTGGACCCGGTGTTCCGGGACCCGGAGGGGGTCGCGGCGCTGGATGCGCTGCTCGCCATCTATGGCTATGCGGCGCAGATCTGGTGCGATTTCTCCGCCTAGTCGGACATGGCGATCGGCGTCGCGGCGCTGCTCGCCGCGGCCGAGGCCTGGCATGGCGCGATGCAGGCCCTGGAGGTGCCGCAGGCACTGGCCGCTCTGCACGCGGCGCTCGGCCTGGCGGAGTAGCGCGGCGCCCAGCCCGCCGCTGCGGCTTCCGCGCGGGGGCGCGGCCATACAGGCAGCGCCGCTCGGGGCAAGGCGCACCCCGGAGGCGCCTTCACCCAAAAGGGGGAGCAGGACGCCCCACCGAACCGGACCGCCGGCCGCCCAGGCGCGGCTTTGCCGGGACAGGCTGTGCGAGGCGCCGGCCATAAGGGAATCCCCGGGGCCCATGGCGTCGCGCAGCGACGCCATGGGGATGAACTATGCGTGCCCCGCCGCGCCGGAGAGCAGCAGCGGGTCGATCTTCAGCTTGGCCAGCGCCGCCCGCCATTTCCGCCCGTCATCGCCGCCGAACAGCAGCGCCTCATCCGGGGAGACGGAAAGCCACGCATTGGCCTGGATCTCCTCCTCCAACTGCCCCGGCCCCCAGCCGGCATAGCCCAGCGCCAGCATCCCCTGGCGCGGCCCGCCGCCGCCGGCGATCGCCTTCAGGATGTCCACGCTGGCGGTCAGGGCGAAATCCCGGCCCACCGGCAGGGACTGGTCGCTGGACCAGTCCGCCGTGTGCAGCACGAAGCCGCGCCCCCCCTCCACCGGCCCGCCCTGGAACATCGGCAGCCGCCGCTGCGGCGGCAGGGGCGAAAGGTCGAGCTGCTTCAGCAGCTCATCGAAGGAAAGGGTCTCGAGCGGCTTGTTCACCACGATCCCCATGGCCCCCTCGGCGGAATGGGCGACCAGGCAAATGACGGTGCGGGCGAAGCTCGGGCTCTGCAGGCTCGGCATCGCGATCAGCATCTGGCCGGACAGGTAGCCGGTGCCCTGGACCATGGGTAAAGCGACAGTAGCAGTGCGGGAGCGTCTCGCCATGGCGAAAACATGGCGGGGCGCGGGGCATCCTGCAAGCCGGGGCAGCCCTCCGGGCGATGACAGAGCGCGGCGAAGGGGTTACAGGAGCGTGGTTGGAGGAGGCACACCCATGACCATCAAGGTTGGCGACAGCATCCCGTCCATGAAGCTGATGCAGGGCACGGCGGAAGGCCCGAAGGAGATCTCGACCGAGGAATTGTTCGGCGGCAAGACGGTGGTGCTGTTCGGCGTGCCGGGTGCCTTCACCCCCACCTGCTCCGCCAAGCACCTGCCGGGCTTCGTCTCCCAGTATGACGCGCTGAAGGCCAAGGGCGCCGATGTCGTCGCCTGCATGGCGGTGAATGACGCCTTCGTCATGGGCGCCTGGGGCAAGGACCAGGGCGTGGGCGACAAGGTGGTGATGATCGCCGATGGCAGCGCCGCCTTCACCAAGGCGCTGGGGCTGGAGCTGGACCTGACGGCGCGCGGCCTTGGCGTGCGCTGCCAGCGCTTCGCCCTGGTGGCCAAGGACGGCAAGGTGACGCACCTGGCCGTCGAGGCCGCCGGCGCCTTCGAGGTGAGCAAGGCCGAGGCGGTCCTGGCCGCGCTCTGACCCCTCTTCCTCAGGATGTCGCTGCGCGACGCCATGGGGCCCCGGGGAGCCTGACGAGCGGCGCCTGGCACGGCCTGAAGCGGCAAAGCCGCTTCAGGGCAACAGGCGGCGCGGGCCCTTGGCGGGGCGCGCCGGGCCAGCTTTCGCCGGCGCCTAGAGCGGGATCGGTTGAGCTGCGCTCACCCGCCCCGCTCTAGCTCATTGTTCGGTCGCGTGATTCACGGTTTCGGTCGATTCGACCTCAACCGATCACGCTCTAGGAGTCCCGTCAGGACCGAGCAGCACGGGGCCGGCGCCGGTCCCGCCTTCCACATCCGTGCCTGGCGATCCCCTGGCCGGCACCGGCTCGGCGCCAGGTCCTGGCCGGCTTCCTGCGGCTGGCCGAATGGCCGCGTGCCGTGAAGCCGCATCGGGCGCCGGCCTGGGCGCTGCACCCTGAACCCTGCCGTCTCGGCCGCCCCTGGCGCGGCGGCCCGATCCGGGGCAGGGTGAGCAGGAACGGGCCGGCCGGGCGGCCCCTACCGTCACACCACCGGAAAGGCCGCGGCCCCATGAACCCATTTGCAGCCGCGGCCCTCGCCTGGCAGGCCGGCTTCGTCTTCACCGCCCGTTCCCTGCAGCTCTGGGCGGAGCCGGCCTCCGCCCAGGCGATGCTGCTGCGCTACGCGCTGGAAAAGCAGCGCGCCTTCGAGGCAGGGGCGCTGGCCGCCGGCCAGGCGATGCTGGCCGGCGCCGCCGCCCCGGCGGTGATGGCGGCGGCCATGGCCCCGGCGGAACGCCGGGTGCGGGCCAATCTCCGGCGGCTGACGAAGGCGTAGCGCGCGGCGGGGCGCGGCGGCGTCACGCCGGCACCGCGAGACCCGCCCGGCGCCGCCAGGCCAGCGCCCCCAGCAGCGCCAGCGCCGCCAGGTTCGCCGCGATCCCCGCCTGCCACGCCACAGCATAATTCCCGAAGCCGTCATACAGCACGCCGGCCAGCCAGGCCCCCGCCGCCATGCCGGAGAGGCTGAGGAAGAGCAGCGCCGGCACCCGCCAGCTCGCCTCCTGCGCCGGGAACAACTCCCGCACCGCCAGGATGTAGGCGGGCACGATGCCGCTGAAGCCGAGGCCGAAGGCGGCCGCCACCAGGAACAGCCCGGCCTCGTCGGCCGTCGCCAGGAAGGCGGCCATGCCCACCGTCTGGCAGATATTCCCGGCGATGACCGCATGCAGCCCGCCGATCCGGTCCGCCACCCAGCCCCAGAATTGCCGCGCGACGAAGGCCGCGACCAGCAGGACGGAGAGCATCGCCGCGCCGCTCTGCCGCGTCAGGCCGAGATCGCCGCAGAAGGCGACGAGATGCGCCGCCGGCATCGCCATGGGGATGCAGCAGAGGAAGGAGGCGAGGCCGAGCAGCGCCAGCGCCAGGTTCGGCGCCATGCCCAGCACGCGCGCGCCGGCCACCGGCCCCGCGGCGGCCGCGCTGCCCGGCGGCGGCAGCGGCGCCGGCCGCAGCACCAGCGCCGCCAGCGGCAGCGCCACCAGCGCCACCACCCCGGCATAGAGCGCCATGGTCCGCTGCCAGCCGAGCGTGGCGATGCCCCGCTCGATCAGCGCCGGCCAGAGCGCGCCGGCGACATATTGCCCGGAAGCGACCAGCGCCAGCGCCGTGCCCCGCCGCTTGTCGAACCAGAGGGAGACGTAGGCCATCATCGGCGGGTAGAGCGCGCCATTGCCCAGCAGCCCGACCATCAGCCCGAAGCCGAGCAGCAACTGCCAGGGTGCCCCGCCCGAGGCGAGCAGCAGCCCGCCCGTGACCATCACACTGCCCAGCACCGCCACCAGCCGCGCCGAGGTACGGCCGGCCACCCAGCCCATCAGCACGCCGCCCAGCCCGGCGCCGACATAGGCGAGGGAGGCGACGAGGGAGGGCAGCGACCGCGCCTCCCCCATGCTTTCCGCGATGTCGCGCAGCCCGACCGTCACGATCAGCGGTGCGCCGAAGGAGACGGAGAGGATGACCACCGCCGCGACGGCGATGATCCAGCTCCATCTTGTTTCTATGCCTGGCGTTTCCGTCCCGTCCTTCGGCACGTTTTTATCCTTCCGGCGCCGCCTCCCGCTCATCGGCGCCGACCAGGTTCCAGACCGGCTCCGCGCGCAGCGCCCGGGCAATATTGTCCGCCGCGCGGCCAGCGCCATCTGGGTGACGCCGCCGACCGAGGCGGAATTATGCGGCGAACCGATGACGTTGGGCAGGCTCATGAAGGGATGTTCCATGCGGAACTGGCCATGCCGGATCGGCTCCACCCACCAAGCGTCGATGCAGGCGGTGAATTCCGGATTGGCCTGGAGATGGGCGAAGAGCGCCGCTTCATCCACGACCTCGCCGCGCGCCAGGTTGATGAGGATGGCGTCCTTCTTCATCAGGGCGAGGGCGCGGCCATCGATGATGCCGCGGGTCTTCTCGGTCAGCGGCACGCTGAGCACCAGGATGTCAGCGGCGGCCAGCATTTCCTCCAACTTGTCGGGGGTGCCGAGCCAGTCCACGGTTTCGTTGGTAGGGCCGCGCTTGATGGCGTGGATGGCGACGCCCATGGGCCGCATCAGCCGGGCGATGGCGGCGCCGATGCCGCCGAAGCCGAGGATGCCGCAGACCATGCCGGCAAGGCTGCGGTTCCGCGTCATCTGGTTGAACTCGCCGCGGGCGAGGGCGGCATGCTCGATGAACAGCCTTTTGGCGGCGGCCAGCGCCATGGCGAGGGCGTGTTCCGCCATGGGCTCGGCATAAGCGCCGCCATTGCAGGCAATGGGCACCTGCGCCGGCAGGGCGCGCAACGGCACGAAATCCACGCCGGCATTCATGAACTGAATCAGCTTTGCCTCGGCCAGCAGGGGCGCCTCGCCCGGCTGCAATTCCTTGGCCGTATTGCGGCCGAGATAGGCGCTGGCGCGGGACAGCGCGGCGGCGCGGGCTTCCGGCGAGAGATCCGGCAGCGCCACGGCTTCCGTGCCGGGCGGCAGCGGGGCGAGGAGGATCTCGCGGGCGGTGTCGTCCAGCGGGAAGCCGGAGACGATGAGGGCGTGGTTGCTCATGCGGCTATCCTGCGCTGTGTCGTGCTGTTGTGTTGCGAAGAACTGCAAGAACGGGGCCGCCTTCCTGGCCGTTCCGGCCGGGCGCGCAAAGCGTGCTCGACGTCGCGCCAGAGGCGCGCCTCCGGCGCGACCGAGCGTACCCCAAGCCACAGCCATGGTCCGGCTTTCCTGTCAAGGATGCAGCCGCGCGTCGTGCGGATAGCACGCCTTCGGCGCGAAGCGCGGTGCCGCTACGCGGCATCCTCGACAGGAAAACCGGACCGTGGCCTTCGCGAATAGTCGCCTTCGACGGCGTCGAAGGCGCCGAAAGGCGCCTTCTTTCGGAGGAATCCGTCAGTAGGTCTTGAACATCCGCCGGATCTCCTCCGGATCGCTGGTCTTGGTCAGCGCCAGCATCAGCAGGATGCGCGCCTTCACCGGCGTCAGGCTGTCGCCGCCGAGGAAGCCGGAGCGACGCAGCGAAACCTTGGTGTCGATCACCCGCCCGCTGCCGGAACGCGAGGACTGCACCACCACCACCCCGCGCTGCACCGCCGCCTCCAGCGCACCCATCTGCGCCGGCGAAGGGGAGCCGGAGGGCAGGCCGGCCGAGACCAGCCCCTTCGCCCCCGCGGCCACGGCAGCCTCGATGAACACCGCATCCGCCCCGGCATAGGCCGGGATGATGTCGACGCGCGGCAGCTCCTCGAGGCCGTCCACCTCGAACTCCGTCTCCGGCGCGCCGCGGCGCAGCGGCTTGCGGTAGAACTCCACCATGTCGCCATCGGCGCTGCCGAGGATGCCGACATCGCGCGAGACGAAGGTGTTCAGCCGGTAGTTGGAGGTCTTGGCGACGTCGCGCGCCGCGTTGATCTCGTCATTCAGCATCACCAGCACGCCCATGCCGCGGCTTTCCGGGCAGGCGGCCACGCGCACCGCGTTCAGCAGGTTCATCCCGCCATCGGCGCCGAGCGCAGAGGAGGGCCGCATCGCGCCGCAGACCACCACCGGCACCGGCACGCGCACGGCGAGGTTCAGGAAATAGGCCGTCTCCTCCAAGGTCGCCGTGCCATGCGTCACGACGATGCCGGCGATGGAGGGGTCGGCCTTCGCCGTCTGGTGGATCAGCGTCAGGATCGCCAGCCAGTGCGCCGGCCCGAAGGCCGTGCTGGCGACGTTCATATAGGGCACCTGCACGATTTCGGCGATGCGCGACAGCTCCGGCACCGTCGCCAGCAGCTCATCCACCTTCATGAAGCGGCCGGAGGTGCCGTATTCGTACAGATCCAGCCGGTCGGCGCCGACGCCGGAGATGGTGCCGCCGGTGCCGATGACGGCGATGCGGGGAAGGCTCATTCCTCGATACTCCTGTTACGCGGCTTGCAGCGCGTTCTGCCGGCTGCGCATCAGCGGCTGGATGCGCTGGCCGAATTGCTCGATGCCGATGCGGAAATCGTCGAAGGTCAGCATCACCCCGGCCAGGCCTTCGATCTCGGCCATTTCGTCCAGCAGCCGCGCGATGGTGGCGTAGGAGCCGATGAGCTTCGAGCCGCCATTGGGCAGCGGCGTCGCCTTGCGCAGATGCAGGGAATGGGAATTGGCCGTGGGGTTGGCATCGCCGCTCGCCTGGGCCACGCGCCAGGCCAGCGCCTCGTGATCCGTGCCGGCGACGTAGTGCTGCCACTTGGCTTCCGCCGCGGCGTCGGTCTCGTCGGCGATCACCATGGTGAGCGCCAGCGCCTGCACCTGCGTGCCGGCCGCCGCCGTCGCCTGCCGCAGCCGCGCGACATTGGCGGCGCTGTCCCGCGGGTCGTTGATCGCGCCCTGGCCGGTGCAGAAATTATAGGTGCAGCATTGCGCGGCGAAGGCCATGCCCGGGTCGCTGGTGCCGGCGGCGATCATCGGAATCGGGCGGGAGGGAAGCGGCCCCAGCCGGCAATCCTCCATGGTGAAGAAGCGGCCCTTGAGGTCGCAGCGCCCCGTCGTCCACAGCGCCTGCATGATGGAGACGTACTCGGTCAGCATGTCGTAGCGCTGGCCGTAATGCGCCTCCCCGGGCCAGAGGCCCATCTGGGCGTATTCCGCTTTCTGCCAGCCGGTGATGAGGTTCAGCCCGAAGCGGCCGCCGGAGATGTTGTCGATGGTCATCGCCTGGCGCGCCGCGATCGCCGGCGGCACGGCCAGGATCGGCACGGTGGCGTAGAGCTGGATGCGCGACGTCACCGCCGCCAGCGCCGACATCAGGGTGAAGCTGTCCAGATTCTGGTCCCAATAGCCGGAGGCGCCGCCGAAGCCGCGCAGCTTGATCATGGACAGCACGAAATCCAGCCCATAGCGTTCCGCGGCCTGGGTGACCGTGCGGTTCAGCTCGAAGCTCGGGGCGTATTGCGGGGAGGTGGTGGAGATCAGCCAGCCATTATTGCCGATGGGCAGGAAGACGCCGATTTGCATCGCTTGGCCTCACGCGGGTGGTGATACGGGCGTTGCAAATTGCATGCCGGGTATTGGACGCAATGCGTCCAACCCCGCCAAGGGCCGAAAAGGCCCCCTGGAACCCTTTAGCCTAGGCGCGACGGTCGAGGCGCAAAACTCAAGGTTCCCAAAGGCCCTTCGGCCTTTGGCGGGGGAGAGCCCGAGAGGGGGCAGCGCCCCCTCTCGGCACTCAAGGCAGGCTCTGCAGCCGCCTCTCCACCATCCCCCGCCAGGGCACGTCTTCCGGCGCATCTGCCAGCAGCGCCTGCCACACCCGCCGCGCATTCGCCGGCCGCCCCGCCCGTTCCTCCGCCAGGCCGGAGAGGAAGCGCAGCCCGATATGGCCCGGCGCCCGCGGCAGGCTTTCCGCCAGCAGGCGGGAGGCTTCTTCCACCTTGCCATCCTCCAGCAGCACTTGGGCGAGCTGGCCGGCAAGGTCAGGGTCGAATTGCATCGCCAAAGCGCGCTGGAAGGCCTCGGCGGCGGCGCCCAGCTCGCCCCGGCCGCGCTCCGCATTGCCCAGCAGCAGCCAGCCCGTGCGGGCCTGCGGGCTGTTCGGCGGCATCTGCGCCAGCCGGGCACGGAGCTGCGCCAGCATGGCCGCGTCGCGCTCCGCCACCTCCCGCCGCAGCGTGTAGGGGGCGGAGGGCATGCCGGGCGTGCCGGTCGCCAGGTAAAGCCCGAAGGCCGCCACCGGCACCGCCACCAGCAGCCCGGCCAGCAGGCGCTTGCCGCCGCCCCGCGCCGCGGCGTCCTCCGGCGCCGCCAGCAGCCGG
The DNA here is from genome assembly GCF_008360935.1 of Siccirubricoccus phaeus. Lineage (GTDB taxonomy): Bacteria > Pseudomonadota > Alphaproteobacteria > Acetobacterales > Acetobacteraceae > Siccirubricoccus > Siccirubricoccus phaeus. The sequence continues at coordinate 14,877 of NZ_SRXO01000014.1, read as the reverse complement.
CGCTGCAATTCCAGCAGCGCGGCGCGATGCGCCTCGGGGGCCAGCCGGCCGGCCTCCGCCTCCCGCGCCAGCTCGGCGCGCTGGGCCTCGAACAGCGCCAGATCCGCCTCCCGCCGGCCGCGGGCGCGGGGCGGGCGCAGCAGGGCCAGGCCGAGCGGCAGCAGGGCGGCCAGGGCAAGGGCGCCGAGCACCAGCCAGAAAAGCAGATCGGTCACGCCCCGGGCCGCCCCCGCAGCTTCTCGGCCAGCCGGGCCTCCTCTTCCTCGGAAAGCGGCGCCGGGGCAGGGGCGGCGGCGCTGCGGCGGCGCATGGCCAGCACCAGCGCCACGCCGCCCGCCAGCGCCACGGCCGGCGCCGCCCAGAGCAGCAGCGTGCCGGCCCGCAGCGGCGGCCGCAGCAGCACGTAATCGCCGTAGCGGTCGTGCAGATAGTCGATCACCTCGCGCTCGCTGCGGCCGGCCGCCACCTGCTCGCGGACGATGCGGCGGAGGTCCCGGGCCAGGTCGGCGTCGCTGTCCTCGATGGACTGGTTCTGGCAGACCATGCAGCGCAGCTCGCGGCCGATGGCGCGGGCCTTTTCCTCCTGGGCGGGGTCGCGGAGCTGCTCGGCGGGGTCGCCCACGGCGGCGAGGGCAGGGGAGGCGAGGAGGAGCAGGGCGGCGAGGACGAAAGATCGGGGGCGCTGCCCGTTGGCGGCAGCGCCGCCAACCCCCGCCGGGGCCAAAACCTGGCCCCGGACCCCGGTCTGAGTTTTGGACCCATGGGTTGAAGCTGCCGACCCGGAGCGAAGCGGCGAGGTTGTCTTCGCCCCGGCCGGGATGCGGGCGTCGCCAAGGTGGAAAACTTCGGCTGGGACGCGCCACAGACCCGTTTCGGGCGGGCTCTCAGGGCGGACAGCCCGGGGCGAAGGCGGGGTGGCGGAGCCCCCGCTGCTGCGCAAGGCGCCGGGCCTCATGCGTAGCGGCGCAGCAAGGGCTGCAATTCGGCGCTCATCGTGTCCTCGGTGATCGGCCCGGCCCAGCGCCAGCGGATGATCCCGGCCTTGTCGATGAGGTAGGTCTCCGGCACGCCGTACAGGCCCCAATCGATCGCCACCCGGCCGGGCTGGTCCACCCCGAGCTTCGCGAAGGGATTGCCGTGGCGGCGGAGGAAGCCGAGGCTGTCCTCCGGCTTGTCCTTATAGGCGATGCCCAGCAGCGGCACGCCCTCGCGCGAGAGGCGCATGAGCTGCGGATGCTCGATGACGCAGGGCACGCACCAGGAGGCGAAGAAATTCACCAGCACCGGCCGCCCCGGCGCGCGCAGATCGGCGGCGGACAGGGGCGGGCGCTCGGCACCGTCCAGCGGCGGCAGGGCGAAATCGGGCGGCGGCTTGCCGATCAGGGCGGAGGGCACGCCGCGCGGATCGTAGCTGCCGGTGCCGAGCCCCCGCAGCATGGCGTAGAACCCCGCGCCCGCGGCGGCGGCGGCGCCAAGCGGCGCGAGAAGCAGCAGGCGCCTTCTCCCTCCCCCGCTTTGCGGAGGAGGGTTGGGGTGGGGGGAGACCGAGAGGGCGGATCGCCGGTCCTCGGACCCGCCCGCGCGGGGAGGCGGCGTGCTCACCTCATTCATGCCCGCGCCGCCTTTGCCGCCAGCCTCGCCGCCGGCGCCGCCACCCGCGTCCGCCGGTCGCTGAGGGAAAGCCCGCCGCCCAGCGCCATCACCGCCGCCCCCAGCCAGATCCAGGGCGCCAGCGGGTTGTGGTGCAGGCGGAGGATGGCCGCGCCGTCCCGCTCCTCGCCCAGCACCACGTAGAGGTCGGACAGCCAGGTGGTGTGGATGGCGGCCTCCGTCGTCGTCATCCGCGCCACGGGGAAGCTCCGGCGGTCGGGTTCCAGCACCGTCACCGGGCGGCCCCCGCGCGTCACGGCCAGGGTGGCGCGGCGGGCGGTCCAATTCGGGCCCTGCACGTCGCGCACGCTCTCCAGCCGGAATTCATAGCTGGAGAGGGTCACCGCCTCCCCGGGCTTCAGTGCCGCCAGCCGGTCCGTCGCCAGCCCCATGCCGGCCAGGCCGAGCACCGTCACGCCCAGCCCGGCATGCCCCAGCGCCGCGCCCCAGGCGGCGCGTGGCAGGCCCTTCGCCCGCCCCCAGGCGGCGCGCGGCCGGCTGAACAGCGCCAGCCTTTCGGCGATATCCGCCGCCGCCCCGGCCATCAGCCACAGCGCGGCGGCGAAGCCGAGGGCCGGGCCGAGCCGCCACCCTTCCAGCGCGAGGCAGAGCAGAAAGGCCGCCAGCGCCGCCAGCGCCACCCACCACAGCCGCAGCAGCGCCGGCGCCAGCCGCGCCCGCTTCCAGGGCAGCATCGGCCCCACCGCCATGGCGCCGATCAAGGGCGCCGCCAGCGGCAGGGTGGCGGTGTTGAAGAAGGGCGGCCCGACCGAGATCTTTTCCGAGAGCAGCAGATCCGCGAACATCGGGTAGAGGGTGCCGACCAGCACCACCGCCGCGATGCTGCACAGAAGCAGATTGTTCAGCACCAGCGCGCCCTCGCGGGAGAGCGGGACGAAGACGCCCGCCGGCACCATGCTCGCCGCTCGCCAGGCAAACAGCAGGAAGCCGCCGCCGATGAAGACGGCCAGCAGGCAGAGGATCACCACCCCCCGCGCCGGGTCGTTGGCGAAGGCATGCACGCTGGTCAGCACGCCGGAGCGGACGAGGAAGGTGCCGAGCAGGCTCATGCCGAAGGCCAGCAGCGCCAGGAACACCGTCCAGGTCTTCAGCGCCTCCCGCTTCTCCACCACGATGGCGGAGTGCAGCAGGGCGGTGCCGGCCAGCCAGGGCAGCAGCGAGGCGTTCTCCACCGGATCCCAGAACCAGTAGCCGCCCCAGCCCAGCTCGTAATAGGCCCACCAGCTTCCCAGGGCGATGCCGAGCGTCAGGAAGCTCCACGCCGCCAGCGCCCAGGGCCGCACCCAGCGCCCCCAGGCGGCGTCGACGCGGCCCTCGATCAGCGCCGCGACGGCGAAGGCATAGGTGACGGCGAAGCCGACATAGCCGAGGTAGAGCAGCGGCGGGTGGAAGGCGAGGCCGGGGTCCTGGAGGATGGGGTTCAGCCCCTGGCCATCCATGGGCGGCGGCCACATCCGCTCGAAGGGGTTGGAGGTGGCGAGGATGAAGCCGAGGAAGGCCGCGGCGATCAGCCCCAGCACCGCCAGCACCCGGGATTGCAGCGCGGAGGGCAGGTTGCTGCCGAAGGCCGCCACCGCCCCGCCGCAGAGCGCCAGGATGAGGACCCAAAGGAGCATCGACCCCTCATGGTTCCCCCAGGTGCCGGAGAGCTTGTAGAGCAGCGGCTTCGCCGAATGGCTGTTCTGCACGACATTCGCCACCGTGGTGTCGTTCACCACATAGCTCCAGGCGAGGCAGGCGAAGGCGGCGAGGGTCGCCAGCAGCACGCCGGTGGCCAGCGGCGGCGCGGCGGCCATCAGCCGCGCCTCGGCCCGCTGGGCACCGAACAGGCCCACCGCCGCCTGGACCAGGGAAAGGGCCAAGGCGAGGATGAGGGCGAAATGACCCAGCTCCGGGATCATGCGCGGTTCTCCCTCCCCCGCTGGCGGGGGGTTGGACGCACTGCGTCCAACGGGGTGGGGGTGGTTGGCCGTGGCGCGGGTTTCGGGAGGACGGCGCTGCGACAAGCAGGGGGGCTAAGGCGCAGTCCGCGCTGCGCCCCCACCACACCCCCACCCCGTTGGGCGCAGCGCGCCCAACCCCCCGCGGGGCGGGGGAGGGAGAATGCATGCCTCACGACCCGTTCCTCCGCGCCGGCTCCAGCGTATTCCAGCTCGAGGCCGGCGGCGCCGCGCCCTGGCTGGGGTTCCAGTGGCCGCTGCGCTTCAGCGCGTCGGCCACCTCGGGCGGCATGTAGGTCTCGTCGTGACGGGCCAGGACCTCGCTGGCGCGGAACACGCCGTCCGGGCCGAGCTTGCCGAGCGTCACCACCCCCTGCCCCTCGCGGAACAAATCCGGCAGCACGCCGGTATAGGTCACCGGCACCGCATGCGCCCCGTCCGTCACCGTGAAGCGCGCGGTCGGGCGGCCATCCGTGCCCGTCTCCCGTGTCACGCTCCCTGCCTCCACCAGCCCGCCCAGGCGGAAGGCGCGGTCCGGCGCCGGCGCCGTGGCGGCGATATCGGAGGGCGAGCGGAAGAACACCAGATTGTCCTGGAAGGCCGTCAGGGTCAGGGCGGTGGCGCTGCCGAGGCCAAGCCCGCAGAGCAGCAGCACCCACAGCCGCCTACGCTTCTTCGTCATCCCGCCTTCCGCCTGCCTGCCGCCCGCCCGCCATCTGCCCGCTGGCGGGGATCCAGCGCCGCCAGCCGTCGCTTCGCCGCCGCATGGCGCATCGCCGTCGCTGCCGCCAGCAGCGCGAAGCCGCCGAGGACCAGGGCGTAGCCCGCCGCGACATGCGCCCAGTGCAGGCTCATGGCGCGCGTCCGGCCATCCGGCGCAGCCCGCCGCGCCCCGCGCCGCTGCGGCCACCGGACCGCCACGGTGCCGCCCGGTCCAGCCCGCCGCGCCCCGCGCCGCTGCGGCCACCGGACCGCCACGGTGCCGCCCGGTCCAGCCCGCCATGCCCCGCGCCGCCGCGGTCACCGGGCCGCCACGGCGCCATCCGCTCCGACCCGCCGCGCCCCGCATCGCCGCAGCCACCGGTCCGCCGCGGCGCCATCCGCTCCGACCCGCCGCGCCCCGCATCGCCGCAGCCACCGGTCCGCCGCGGCGCCATCCGCTCCGACCCGCCGCGCCCCGCATCGCCGCAGCCACCGGTCTGCCACGGCGCCATCCGCTGCCGGCCCCGGCGCCCCTCGGCGCCACCGTCATCGGATGATGTCGGCCGCCATGCCATCCGCCTCAGCCCTCCACGCCCCGCGCCGCCGCCTGCATCGCCGGACTCTCCGCCCGCCGCGCCGCCGCCAATTGCAGCGTCCGGATGCGCCGCTCCATCACCGCCGCCCGCACCCGCGCCAGCACCAGGGCCGCGAAGGCCAGGGTGAAGCCGAGGGCGCAGACCAGCAGCGGGTAGAGGATATCCACATGCAGCCCCGGCGCATTGATCCTGGTCACGCTGGCCGGCTGGTGCAGGGTGTTCCACCAATCGACGGAGAATTTCACCACCGGCACGTTCACCGCCCCGATCAGCGCCAGGATGGCGCCCATTCGCGCCCCCCGCTCCTGGTCGTCGAAGGCCCGGACCAGGGCGGCATGGCCCAGCCAGAGGAAGAACAGCACCAGCACGCTGGTCAGCCGCGCATCCCAGACCCACCAGGTGCCCCACATCGGCTTGCCCCAGAGGCTGCCGGTGGCGAGGCAGAGCGCCGTCACCAGCGCGCCCACCGGCGAGAGCTCGCGGCAGGCCAGATCCGCCAGCGGGTGCCGCCAGACCAGGGCGAACACGGAGCCGATGGCCAGCCCGACATACCCCCCCATGGACAGCCAGGCCATGGGCACATGGATGTAGAGCAGCCGGACCGTCTCCCCCTGCTGCCAATCGGGCGGGGAGAAGAACAGCCCCCAGGCCACCCCCACCGCCAGCACCAGCAGGGAAGCGGCGCTGAGCCAGGGCAGCACCCGCCCGCTCAGCCGCAGGAAGCGGCCGGGATTGGCGAAACGGTGCAGCGAGCCCCCCCTGGCCGGGGCGGGGCCGGCGAGCGGCGGTGCGTCGGCGGTGTCCACGGCCCCTAACTAGCGCGAATCGCCGCGGATTGAAGCATCGGCTCGCCGGGTTAATCTTCCGGCCAGGTGCGTGATCGCCCCGGGGCGTTTCGCCCGCAGGCGGGGATGGCGCGACGGGGTTGGTGTCCTGCCGGCCCCCTTCGCCGGATCCCCCGGCGCAGGGGGCGGAGAAGCAGGCCACTGAAAACAGGGGCTGGCGTCCTGGGTCCGCTGTCCTGGACCGCGGCATCGGAGCGCCAGGGCAGCGCGATCGCCTGGCGGCTTCGCCGGAAGGCGGGAATTGTACGGCTGAACAATGGCCTGGCGCGGTAGGCGGGCGTGAAGCCGGCGCCTGCCCCGCCGGCTTCCGAGGGGCGGGCAATGGCCTATTGGCTGGTGAAGAGCGAACCGGATGCGTTTTCCTGGGACCAGCAGGTGGCCAACGGCACCGAGCCCTGGACCGGCGTCCGCAACGCCCAGGCGGCCAACCACCTCAAGGCCATGCAGAAGGGCGACCTGGCCTTCTTCTACCATTCCAATGTGGGGAAGGAGATCGTCGGCCTCGTGAAGGTGGTGCGCACCGCCTATCCGGACCCGACGGACGAGACCGGCCGCTGGGTCTGCGTGGACATGCAGGCGGTGAAGCCCGTGCCCAGGCCCGTCACCCTCGCCGCCATCAAGGCGGACCCGGCGCTGGCGGAATTCGCGCTGGTCCGGCAGTCCCGGCTTTCCGTCATGCCGGTCAGCCCGGAACATTGGGCGCTGCTCTGCCGGATGGCGGGGGTGAAGGGGAAATAAAGCGCGCCCAGGGGCGTGCGCCCCCGGAACGCCCGGCCGGTGCCGGCGCCGCGGCCGCCCGCGCGGATCGCGGCCCGGCCGCGGCGGGCCGCACTGCCGTGCGAAGGGAGACGCCCGATGAGCGACCGTTTCGTCATCCTCTCCGGCTGCTCCGGCGGTGGGAAATCCACCCTGCTCGCCGAGCTCCGCCGGCGCGGCCATGCCACGGTGGAGGAGCCCGGCCGCCGGGTGATCGCCGCCGAGCAGGCGAGCGGCGGCAGCGCCCTGCCCTGGCTGGACCTCGCCGGCTTCGCCCGCCGCGCCATCGCGCTGGCCCTGGCGGACCGGGCGGCCGCCGCTTCCCTGCCGGGCCGGGTCTTCTTCGACCGCGGCCTCATCGACGCGGCGGCGGCGCTGGAGCACGCGACCGGCACGCCGGCGCTGCAGCCGCTGGGCCGGGCCCATCGCTACCACCCGACGGTCTTCCTGACGCCGCCCTGGCCGGAAATCTACGCCACCGACCCGGCGCGGCGGCATGGCTTCGACGCGGCGGTGGCGGAATATGCCCGGCTCGAGGACGCCTATCGCCGCCTCGGCTACCGTCTCCTCATCCTGCCGCGGGAAAGCGTCGCGGCGCGGGCCGACCGCCTGCTGGCGGCGCTGCAGGGCTGAGCGCATGGCCCCCGCGGCCGGCCCCGGCGCGGGCCGCCTTCACCTTTTCCTGCGCGCCGCCCGTGCCGAGCGATTTTCCGGTCGCGCCGCCAGGGCTTTTCGGGGATCACAGCCCCGGTGATCATGCTCTGAAGGGAGAGCCCGATGCATCTCCAAGGCTCCTGCCATTGCGGCGCGGTGAAATTCCGCCTCGAAAGCGACCACCCCTACCCCTATCAGCGCTGCTACTGCTCCATCTGCCGCAAGACCCAGGGCGGTGGCGGCTATGCCATCAACCTCGGCGGCGATGCCGCGACGCTGAAGGTCACCGGGCAGAGGCACGTCACGGTCTATCACGCGAAGCTGCGGGAGGAGGGCGAGGCCCGCGCCCGCCGCAGCCCGGCGGAGCGGCATTTCTGCAGCCTTTGCGGCAGCGCCCTCTGGCTCTACGACAAGCGCTGGCCGGAGCTGATCCACCCCTTCGCCTCGGCCATCGACACCCCCTTGCCGGTGCCGCCGGACAGCACGCACCTCATGCTGGCCTACAAGCCGGACTGGGTGCAGGTGCAGCGCGGCAAGCGGGACCGCTTGCATGACGAGTATCCGGAGGAGAGCATCGCCGAATGGCATGAACGGCACGGGCTGGCCGAGGGGGCCAAGGGGGAGTCGTGATGGCGGAAAGTGAGGCGGGACGGCGGGTGCTCTGCCGGCTGGAGGAGATCCCGGACAATGCCGCCCGCGGCTTCCCGGCGGCGCCGGGCGGCTTCACCGGCCTCTTCGCGGTGCGGCGGGGGGAGCAGGTTTATGTCTATGTGAATTCTTGCCCGCATATCGGCCTGCCGCTGGAGCCGCTGCCGGACCGCTTCCTGGATACGCGCAGGCAGGTGATCATCTGCTCCGCCCATGGCGCCCGCTTCCGCATCGAGGACGGGATGTGCGTGACCGGCCCCTGCATCGGCGAAGCGCTGGAAGCGGTGCCGGTGGAGATCGTGGACGGCGAGGTGACCGTTCCCGCCGACGCCGGATTGTAGGGCGCGGCCGCTCGGGGCGCGGTGGACGGAAAGCGTGAACCGGGCGGTCGGGCAAGGGGCATGATCGCTCGAGGCGCGGCCATCGGGGAGCGTGCCTCGCGCGATCGGGCGGGGGGCTGGAGCGCGATGCGCGCGAAGCGGATGCCGCCCTCCGCCCTCCGCCCTCCGCCCTCGGCGTCCCAGCCTCACGCGGCGCGGAGCGCGCAGCGCCGGCGGCAGGCGGGAGCGGCAAGGCAACCTCCGCCGACAGCCTCGCGTTACACCGGCCTCATCCGCACGACGGATGCAGCAAAGGAGGAGGCCACACACCATGACGCAACGGCAGTCCCTGCTCGCCATGACCGCGGCCGCCGCGCTGCTCGCCCTGCCCGCTTTCGCGCAGCAGAACAACGGCACCGGCACCGCGCCGCGCGACGCTTCGGGCGGCGTGCTCGCGCAGCAGCAGCGCGAGGTCACGCCGCGCGACGGCACGACCGGCAACCCCCCGCCCGCCGCCGCCCCGCAGCGCGGCGCGGAAACCTCCCCGCCGGACGGTACGCCCGGCAACCCGCCCGGCACCGCCGCCGGCCGCGCCACGGACCGCGCGCTCGGCACCAACATGTCCGGCGCGCATCCGGAGAATGACCGCAGCGCCACCGGCGCCGGCGCCACCACGGGCACGATGCCGGTGGACAGCATGGCAGCGGCGAATGGCCGGCGCGCCAGCAAGCTGATCGGCTCCAGCGTGTACAACGAAAACAATGAGAGCATCGGCTCGGTCGACGACATCCTGATCCCGCCGGGCGGCGGCCAGCCGGTGGCGGTGCTCTCGGTCGGCGGCTTCCTCGGCATCGGCGCGAAGCTGGTGGCGGTGCCCTATGAACGGCTGCAGACCACGCAGAACGGCCAGCGCTGGACCATGGCGGGCGCCACCAAGGACAGCCTGACCCAGCTGCCGAGCTTCAGCTACGACCAGTCGGCCGAGCGGCGCGGCTAAGCGGGGCCTTCCCGGGCAGGCGGCTCCGCCCCACGGGCGCGAAGTTGGCCCTGGCAGAGGGCTCTGCCCTCTGCACTCCCGCCGGGGGGAAGGCTTCCCCCCGGACCCCGCCGCGAGTTGGCGGGTTGAACCGTCGGATCTGAAACCCACACCGGGGTCGGAGGCTGGTCCAGCCCCCGGGCGGGGGTCAGGCATGTGCTGCGTTCAACGGGCAAAGCCCCCGACTTCCGAACCTGCGCACATGGGGCCCGGGCTGGTCGCGCGCACCGTGTTGTCCTACGTCGCGCGCACGGCCATGGGCGCCGCCGCCGCCATGCCCAAGGCCGTGCTCCAGCAGCGATTTCCGGCGGCCATGCCAGGGCCTGCCCTGGACCTGGCCCGGGCAATGCGGGGCCATGCGCGGAATTTCACGCATCCGCGTTTGACGCGCCCCCCCCTTTCCGGCCAAATCCGTGGCTTCCCCGCGGAAGCCTGGGCGGTCTTCGCCCCGGCAGGGGAAGGTTGGAGCCAGATCCCGTGATTCCCGCCCTGATGCCCACCTACAACCGCGCCGACCTCGCTTTCGAGCGGGGCGAGGGCGCCTGGCTGTGGACGGCGGATGGGCGACGATTCCTCGATTTCGGCGCCGGCATCGCCACCGCCTCCCTCGGCCATGCCCATCCGCATCTGGTGCAGGCCATCGCCGAGCAGGCGGCCCGCGTGATGCATACCTCGAATCTCTACCGCATCCCGCAGGCGGAGAAGCTCGCGGCGCGGCTGGTCGAGACCTCCTTCGCCGACAGCGTCTTCTTCTGCAATTCCGGCGCCGAGGCGAATGAGGGGATGATCAAGGCCGTCCGCAAATACCATGCGGAGAACGGCCATCCGGAGCGCTTCGTCACCATCTGCTTCGAGGGCGCCTTCCACGGCCGGACGCTCGCGACGCTCGCGGCGACGGGCAACGAGAAATACCTGGCCGGCTTCGGCCCGCCGGTGCAGGGCTTCAAACACATCCCCTTCGGCAACATGAACGCGCTGCGGGACGCCATCGACGGCAGCACCGCCGCGGTGATGATCGAGCCGATCCAGGGCGAGGGCGGCGTGCGTCCCGCGCCGCTCGACGTCCTCCGCCAGATCCGCGCCGCCTGCGACGAATTCGGGGTGCTGCTGGCCCTGGATGAGGTGCAGACCGGCATGGGCCGCACCGGCAAGCTCTGGGCCTATGAATGGGCCGGGATCGAGCCGGACGTCATGTCCTCGGCCAAGGGCATCGGCGGCGGCTTCCCGCTCGGCGCCATCCTGGCGAAGGAGAAGGTGGCGAAGTATCTGAAGGCCGGCACCCATGGCAGCACCTTCGGCGGCAACCCGCTGGCCTGCGCCGCCGGCAATGCCGTGCTGGACGTGATCCTCGCCCCCGGCTTCCTGGAGCAGGTGGAGCGCGTCGGCCGCTACCTCTGGGACGGGCTGCAGAAGCTGGCCTCCCGCCACCCGAAGCTGGTGGAAGGCGTGCAGGGCATGGGGTTGCTGGTCGGCCTCAAGCTGCGGCCGGAGGTCGCCAACGGCGACCTGCAGAACGCCGCCGCGGCGGAGGGGCTGCTGACCGTCGCCGCCGGCATGAATGTGCTGCGCTTCGCCCCGCCGCTCATCATCACCGAGGCCGAGGTGGATGCGGCGCTCGGCCTGCTGGAGCGGGCCTGCCTCTGTGTCGCGCCGCAAGGCACGCCGGCCAATGGCTTGCCCGGCGGGGAGAAGGCGGCGGCGCAATGAGTGCCTCATTGGCCGCGGTGAAGACGGAAAGGGGGGGCCGCGAGCCCCCCCGCCACTTCCTGGAATTGATGGATATCGAGCCGGCGGTGCTGCGCCGCATGCTCGATCTCGGGGTGAAGGCGAAGCGCGGCGAGATCGCCGGCAAGCCGCTCGCCGGCAAATCCGTGGCGCTGATCTTCGAGAAGCCCTCCACCCGCACCCGCGTCTCCTTCGAGCTCGGCATCCGCCAGCTCGGCGGCGAGGTGATCGTGCTCTCCTCGAAGGACATGCAGCTCGGCCGGGGGGAGACGCCGGCGGATACCGCCCGGGTGCTGTCGCGCTATGTCGATGCCATCATGCTGCGCACCGACGACGTGGCGAAGATCCGGGAACTGGCGCGGCACGCCACGGTGCCGGTGATCAACGGGCTGACCGATGTCTCGCATCCCTGCCAGCTCATGGCGGATGTGATGACCTTCGAGGAGCATCGCGGCCCGATCGCCGGCCAGGTGGTGGCCTGGACCGGCGACGGCAACAACGTGGCGCAAAGTTTTATTCAAGCCGCAGCGCGGTTCGGCTTCACCCTGCGGCTGGCCACGCCGCCGGAGCTGGCGCCGCCGGCGCAATTGGTCGATTGGGCGCGGAAGGAAGGCGCGAAGATCGAGCTGACCGCCGACCCGGTGGCGGCCGTCGCCGGCGCAAGCTGCGTGGTGACGGATACCTGGGTCTCCATGTCCGACGAGAAGGCGGACGGGCCTAGCAGCCGCCACAACCTCCTCGCCCCCTACCAGCTCAATGAAGCGCTGCTGGCCAGGGCCGCGCCGGACGCCATCGTGATGCACTGCCTGCCGGCGCATCGCGGCGAGGAGATCACCGATGCGGTGATGGACGGACCGCAAAGCGTGGTGTTCGACGAGGCGGAGAACCGGCTGCACGCCCAGAAGGGCGTGCTGCTCTGGGCGCTCGGGCTGGGATGAGCCCCGGCCCCTGAGGCGGGCCAGGGGCTCTCGGGCCAGGGGTTTGATCGGAGCCTTGGGTGCGGGCTTGGGTCGGGGCCCTGGACCCCGGGGGGCCTTGCACTCGGGGGCAGGGTGGGCGCGGCGCTGCCGGGCACCTATCTATGGGGCCGCCCGCCCGCCCCATGCGCCGCTGTGCGCCCGAAGGTTTTTTGCCTTGTCCGATCCGACCCAGCCCTCCGCCACCCCGGATTTCCTCCAGCATGACCGGCCGCCGGTGCCGGATATCGTCGTGCCGCGCGGCGTGGTGCCCTTTCACCTGCACCTGAAGCCGGTGCGCGGCCGGCTCATCCGCCTTGGCCCGCTGGCCGACGCCCTGCTGTCCCGCCATGAGAACCACCCCGCCGTCACCCGGCTTTCCGGCCAGGCCCTGGCGCTGACGGCCGGGCTGGCGGGGGCGCTGAAATACCGCGGCAGCTTCTCCCTGCAGGCCAAGGGCGACGGCCCGGTGCCCATGCTGCTGGCGGATTGCACCGAAACCGGTGCCCTCCGCGGCTATGCCAGGGCGGAGCCGGAGGCGCTGGACGCCGCCCTGGACGCTGCCCCGATGCCGGAGGCCGGCGCCCTGCTGGGCAAGGGCTACCTTGCCTTCACCTGCGACCAGGGGCCGGAGATGGATCGCTACCAGGGCATCGTCGCCATCGAGGGCGACACCCTGGCGGAGATGACGGACAGCTATTTCCGCACCTCGGAGCAGCTTCGCGCCCATATCCGCCTGGCCTGCGACCGCACCGAGGCGGGCTGGCGCGCCAGCGCCTTCATCATGGAGCGGGTGGCGGGGGAGGGCGGCATCGACCCCGCCCTGGATGAGGAGGCGCAGGAGGAAGCCTGGCGCACCGCCCTGGCCCTGGCCGGCACCCTGACCGATGCCGAGCTGCTGGACGATGCCCTGCCGTCCGCCCAGCTCCTCCATCGGCTGTTCCATGCCGAGGGGCTGGCGCTGGACCGGCCGCGCGCCCTTTCCTATGGCTGCCGCTGTTCCCGGGCCAAGCTCTCCGGCGTGCTGGCCGGCTTTGGGGAGGATGACCTGGACCACATGGCCCAGGAGGATGGCGCCATCACCATGAATTGCGAGTTCTGCAACCTCGCCTTCCGCTTCGAGCGCGCCGAGGTGCGGAGCCGTCACTGAGACCCCCCATGGCGTCGCTGCGCGCCGCCATGGGCCCCGGGTTCCGGACGATCAGCGCCTCGCACAACCGGCCGCGGCCGGGCCAAGGGGTGGCGCGGCAGCAAGCCGCGCGGCAAGCCGCCGCCCGCCGCCTGCGCTGCAACACCCGAGGCTGGAGCGTGATCGGCTGAGGCCGCGTCGACCGAAGCCGTGAATCACGCGACCAACAATGCGCCAGAGCGGGACGGGTGAGCGAGGCTTAACCGATCCCGCCCCAGTGGCCCAATTCCTAGAGCGTGATCGGTTGAGGTCGAATCGACCGAAACCGTGAATCACGCGACCGAACAATGAGCTAGAGCGGGGCGGGTGAGCGCAGCTCAACCGATCCCGCTTTAAGTCCGCAGGACTTCGGAATCGGGCGCTTGTGTTTTCAGCGGCGTGCTTGTCCGCTGCGCTCGCTGGAAATCCAGCGAACTTCGCGGGCGGGACACTGGAGCATTTACCAGTCCGGCGGAATCGCCGGACGACTCGGAAAATGCGACAGAACAAGAAGCTGGAGCGGGTTCACCGAGCGCAGGCGAGGTGAAACCGCTCTAGCCGCCCCGCCCCGCCAAGGTTAGCCTCGCCCCTTTCCACCCGCGAGGAGCCTGCCCGCATGCCGCACCGGCGGTCCCTGCTGCTGCTGCCGATGCTCGCCGCCGCCTGTGGCCGAGACCCCGCCCCGGTGCCGGCCACCCCGATCGGCTACCGCTACCTGATCCCCCTGCCGCTGAATGTCGGCGAGATCCAGATCTCGGACGAAACGCCGGCGACCACGATCGGCGATGTCGGCGCCCGCCTTTCCCCCACCCCGGCCGAGGCGGTGCGCATCATGGCCCGCGACCGGCTGGTGGCGGTGGGGACGGAGGGCAAGGCGGTGTTCACCGTCGCCACCTCCCAGCTCATCCAGGGGCGGGAGAGCCTTTCCTGCGTGCTCGCCTGCCGTCTGGAAATCGTCTCCCCCCTGGGCAGCCGCATGGGCTATGTGGAGGCCGGGACCCGCCGTGCCGTCTCCGGCCCGGATGCGGAGCGCCGCCGGGCGGATGAGGCGCTGCTGCGCCAGACGCTGGATGCGCTGAACGTGGAATTCGAATTCCAGGTGCGCCGCAGCCTGCGGGAATTCCTGGCGGCGGTGGCGCCGAACCCGGACGGCACCATCCCGGCGCCCTCCCCCGCCCCGGTGGAGCGCGAAACCCTGCCCCGCGAGTGAAGGAGGAACGACCATGGCCGTCACGCTGTCCAATCCTGTCGGCGTCCATACCCCGGGCGCCTATTCCCATGCTGCCCTGGTTTCCGGCGCGACGGAGCGCCTGGTGCTCTCCGGCCAGGTCGGGGTGAAGCCCGATGGCAGCGTGGTGGAGGAGGGCACGGCGCAGATCGACCAGGCCCTGGCCAATATCGGCACCATCCTGGACGCCCATGCGATGACCCAGGCGAATCTGGTGAAGATGACGGTCTTCCTGACCGATCCGGCGCTGATCCCCGCCTGGCGCGCGGCGCGCGGCGCCTGGCTGGGCGAGCACCGGCCGGCCAGCACGCTGCTGATCGTGGCCGGGCTGGCGGACCCGAAATTCAAGGTGGAGGTGGAGGCCGAGGCGGCGAAGTAGGCGCGGCGCCGCCCCGGGCCCCTGGCAGGGCGCTGCCCCTCGGCGGCCAACGCCCCCGGGCCAGGACCAGGCCGCGGGTCCGGGCCCGTCGGGCCGATGGCCGCGAGGGCATTAGAGCGGTTTCAGGCTGACTGTGCAGCGCGAAACCGCTCTAGCTTATGGATTGTAGAGCAGATTCACGCCTCCGGGCGATGCCGCCCTCCGGCGATCACGCTCTAGAGCATGCTGTGTTTAGGCGGAAGCATATCCTGAG
>NZ_SRXO01000013.1 GCF_008360935.1 Siccirubricoccus phaeus | reverse complement strand
AGACCACGATCGGCTTCGTCCGCTTCGCCGTCTTCCTGCCGAAGAGCGTGGGCGGCGCGGTCGAGATCGCCGCCATTACCAAGCACGAAGGCTTCCGCTGGGTGCAGAGGAAGGGCTTCTACCCCACAGGAATCCTCCAGGAAGACTGAGTCCGCACCAACGCGGGGACGCGGGCGCCGCACACGGCCTCGCCGCGCGCCCTCCGGCACGGCTCGCCCAGCGCCCCGCAGCGCGTTGCCCACCGAGGCCGACGCACCCCACATGCAGGCCGCCGCCCACCACGGCGGTTCATCCGCGGAGCCCCGATGCTCGATCTCGCCGTCGTCCTGGTCCTGATAGTGCTGAACGGGGTCTTCGCCCTCTCGGAACTCGCAGTCGTCTCCGCCCGACGGAGTCGCCTACACGCCATGGCCGAAGCGGGCCGCCCTGGGGCCAGCGCCGCCCTGGCCTTGGCCGAGGAGCCCGGACGCTTCCTCTCCACCGTCCAGATCGGAATCACGCTGGTCGGCATCCTCGCCGGCGCCTTCTCCGGTTCCGCCCTCGGCGGCCGCCTCGCCACCTGGCTGACGGGCCTCGGCCTGCCTGTGGCGGTGGCGGAGCCGCTGGGCTTCGGTCTCGTCGTCGCCCTCGTCACCTATCTCTCGATCGTGGTGGGGGAGCTGGCGCCCAAGCGCCTGGCGCTCCGCCACGCCGAGGGGCTGGCCTGCGCCGTCGCCCCAGCCATGACGATCATTTCGCGCATCGCCGCGCCGGTCGGCTGGCTGCTCGATGCCTCGACCGACCTGGTCTTCCGCCTGCTCGGCCGCGCCGAGGCGCCGGAGGAGAGAGTCACGGAGGACGACCTGCGCGCGCTTGTCGCCGAGGCCGAGCGGACCGGGGCGATCGAGACTGCCGAGCGGCGCATGATCGCGGGCGTCCTCAGGCTCGGCAACCGGCCGGTGCGCGGCGTGATGACACCCCGCGGCGAGGTGGACTGGCTCGATGCGACCGCCGGCGAGGCGGCGGCGCACGCCGTGCTGACGCGGACCGCGCATTCCCGCCTGCCGGTCGGCGAGGGCTCGACCGAGGCCATGCTGGGTGTCGTGCAGTCGCGCGAGCTGCTCGCGGCGCTGCTGGTCGGGCGGCCGCTCGACCTGCGGGCCGCAGCGCGGCGGGCGCCGGTGGTGCCGGACACGGCGGACGCGCTCGACGTGCTCGCCACCCTCCGCGCGGCCGAGGTGCCGATGGCGCTGGTGCACGACGAGCACGGCCATTTCGAAGGCATCGTGACGCCGACCGACTTGACCGAAGCCATCGTCGGCGCGTTCCGCTCGGACGCAGAGCCAGGCGACGGGCCGGTGGCTGTGCGGCGTGAGGACGGTTCCTGGCTGCTGGCTGGGTGGATGCCGGTGGACGAGATGGCCGAGCTGATCGGGCTCGCCCTGCCGGAAGAGCGCAGCTACCACACCGCCGCCGGCTTCGTGCTGACCGCCGCGGGCCGCCTGCCACCGGTCGGTGAGGCGGTGGAGGTGCAGGGCTGGCGCTTCGAGGTGGTAGATATAGATGGCCGGCGGATCGACAAGCTGCTGGTGGGGCCGATGCGCGCGGCAATCGCACCCGCTGCGAGGCGGCCCGGAAGCGGCCTGCTGGCCGGGTGAAGAGTTGGGCTGCGGGGCAATCCGTGTCCATCCGCGGTAGCCACCTGGGTGATGTCCGGGCCGGGGCGTTCAGCCCCAGGTCCAGCAAGTCACCACGCAGTGGGGAACAATTGACATGATCGGAACCAGGGAACTTTATGCGAGTGCCAACGGCGACCGGTGGCTCCTCGCACGTGATTCCAGCTCCGGGCGGGTGTTCGTGCGGCACGAGCCCAGTGTCGCGTCGGGAGGGCAAAGGGCGGAGTTCGAGATCGGCGATTTCCTGGTCCGAGGCGGCCAGGGACCCGAGCACCAGGCTTTGCTGCGCCTGATCGGGACCCTGGTCGAAGACGGCGCGAGCAACTGAGGCGCGCGCCGCAATACGGCCGCCGGTGACATGGCGCGAGTTGGCCGCGTAGCTGGATTGCGGCAACTAGTACGAGGCGGCGGCACCCTGCGAATGCTCCAGGAAGAAGCGGAGCATCTCGCGTGAGGCATCGGGCCCGCGCGGATCGGTGTAGGAGCCGGCGGGGCTCCCGCCCGACCAGGCATGGCCGCCGCCATGGATGAGCCACTGCTCGAGTACGGTCAGCCCTGCGGCATTGGCGTACACGGTGCGGCTGTAGGCATGCCCGCCCACCACTTGGCCGCGCTGGATCTCGGTCCGGAGCTCGCTGGCCGCCGCGGCGCCCGACTGCGCGATGACCTGGTCGCCATTGCGGGGGTGCACGGTGGTGTCCCGGTCGGCGTGGAAAACGATGGTCGGGATCACCCGCTGCGCCTCAGCGGACTGGAGAGGCGCGGCAGCCGCGCCCTTCCGCATGGCAGCGAAAGCGGAGGGGAGATCGCGTGCCGCCCCGCAGGCCAGGCCGGAATGCACCCCGGCCGCGGCGTAGAGCTCGGGATAGGCCTGCCCCAGGATGGCGGCCGCCGCCCCGCCGGCCGACAGCCCGGCGACGTAGACCCGTTGCGGGTCGACCGCGTGCTCGCGCATGACCTGCCGGGTCATGCCCGCGATCAGCGAGGGCTCCCCCTGGTCGCGCCGCTGGTCGCCCGGGCTGAACCAGTTCCAGCACTTCTGGGCGTTGGCGGAGCTCGGCTGCGCCGGGTAGAGGACGAGGAGGTCATGTTCCTCGGCGAGGGCGTTCATGCGTGTGCCGGCGGCAAAGTCGTCGGGCGACTGGGTGCAGCCGTGCAGCATGACGACCAGCGGCACCGGTCTGCCGCGATGGGTGCTGGGGATGTACAGCTTGTAAGCGCGGCTCCCGGCTTCGGCGGCGAAGGACCCCGCCCCGAATCGGGCCCCCTCGGGCATCGGTTCGGGCGTGGCCGCCGGTGCATGCCGTACCAACCCGTCCAGCCCCTGCCCCAGGGCGTCCTGGCTCACCTGGTCGAGGAAACCGCGCAGGGCCTCCGGCATCTGCGGCAGGGCGGCCTTGCCCATGCCGGCGGCCGACCACGGGCCGGCAGTCGGGGCTGGCTTGGCATCCGACACTTCACCGGTCTCGGGGTGCACGTCGATGATGCGCGGCAACCATGCGGTCGGGGTGCCGACGATGCCATGGGGTGTGGTCGCGGCAGGGCCAGTCGCCGCATTGCCCTGCACGAGACGCTGCAGCAGTGCGGACGCTTCGGCGAGCCGGCCTTCGCGGGTGAGGCGGGTTGCCTCGAGCATGTCCTTCGGGAGAATCGCGTTCATGTCTGATGCTTTCAATGCGCGGAGCCAGGTCAGCCTTCCTCGCAGGGAGGCTCGCTCTGCACTCCGTCGTGGAATGCCGATGGTGGAAACTGTCAGCCGCCGTCCTGCTACTGGGCGGCAGTCAGCGGCGTGCCGTGCGTCCCGGGATGATCAGCGGGTGCGGTCGGCCAGGGCGGCCTTCACCGCGGCGCTGGCCTGGAGTGCGCCCAGGACGGAGACTGAGGCAATCGTGGCCCGGGCCAGTTCAGGCGTGACATCCGCCGCGATGGTGGCAAGGCCCAGCACGCGGATGTGGAGCATCTGCCCGGCCTCTTGCGCCGCCTCGAGGTCCTCGCGGCTGTAGTGCCGCAAGCCGAGGTCCAGGTTTTTCCGTACGACCGACTGCTTGGCCGCATCGGCGTGCCGCTCGATCTGGTTGCGGATGGCGGTGCGGATGAAGTCGGTACGATTGGAGTAGAAGCCGTCCTGCACCAGCAGGTCGATATGGCCGAGGTCGACATAGCCGAGGTTAATGGTGATCTTTTCGGTGTCACCGCCAGCTTTGGGTCGCAGCTCGTGCACGTTGCCTGTCATCCAAGCGCCATCCCTTCACCATCCATGTGGATGGTAAATAGTGAACGGATCTAATGCATTCAAGCCCTCTCACAGAGGGGCGTCCTGCTTCACGGGGGCGGGAAGCGGCAGCGTCGCAGAACGCCCTCACTTTCCACGCCTCCCGTCCATCCCTGCGTGCCGCGACGACGTCGCAATCACGGCCGCACCGCTCACCATCAAGCAGTTCGCCGCTTTGTGGTCCGGACCGAGAGCGTAGCCGGACCGCGGTCGAGATCGCCGGCGGTGGGATGTTTACCGCCCTCACCCGGACTCTGTCGGTGGTCCAGGCCGCGGCGTCGAGCTCGATCCGCCCGTCGAAGCCGACGGTTCCGATACGTGACAGCCGCGGTCGCGAAGGCATTCCGAGGACAGCGCTTGGTCCGCAGCATGCCTGCTGTCATGCTGATTCCTGCACCGATGCGGAGGACGCCGGCGATGGCCCGCAGGACAACGGCTGCTGAACCGAAACGCCTTCCAGGCCGCAAGCCTGGCCCGGACCAGCGCGAAGAGCTGCTGCGCATCTGGGGTCACGTTGATGACGATGGCCGCAAGCTGATCCTGTTCGTCGCCAGGCAGGTGGCGCGCGAGCAGGGTCTGGTGTCGCCGAACACGCCGCTGCTGATGACGGATCGCGTGTTCTGAAGCCCTACGGCACCCGCCGCTTCGTCACCGCCACGGACAGCGTGGCCGGGCCTAGATCGAAGCTGGCCGAGGGCGAGATGTTCCTTGCCATCACCCGGACCGTGTTGTTGGTCCAGGCCGCGGCGTCGAGTTCCATGAAGCGGGTCGAGGAGGCCAGGGACGCATCGGCCAGGTCGCCCTGCCGGCAGCCAGTAATCGTCACATCGAGCAGGCTGGTCGCCCCCGGGGCCAGGTTGGGCAGGTTCAAGGACACCTCCGCGGCGAACTCCCACTGACCCACCGGCAGGGTAGGCGTGCAGCAGAGCAGCGTCGGGGCGTGCTCCGGCAGACCGTAGAGGCGCAGCGCCTCGAGCTCGACTTGGTCGTCGAAGCCGACGATGCCGATCTGCTAGAGTGGTGGTCTCGATGGCATTCCGCGGAGGGCGCTGGCGATGGCTCGCAGGACGACGGTCGCTGAACCGAAGCGCCTTCCAGGCCGCAAGCCTGGCCCGGACCAGCGCGAAGAGCTACTGCGCATCTGGGGCCACGTCGACGATGATGGCCGTAAGCTGATGCTGTTCATCGCACGTGCGGTGGCGCGTGAGCAGGGGCTGGTGCCACCAAATACGCCGCTGCTGATGACGGATCGCGTGTTCTGAAGCGCTACGGCACCCGCCGCTTCGTCACCGCCACCGATAACGTAGCCGGGCTGAGGTCGAAGGTGGCGCTGGGTGAGATGTTCCTTGCCATCACCCGGACCGTGTTGTTGGTCCAGGCTGCGGCATCGAGTTCGATGAAGCGGGTGGAGGAGGCCAGGGCCGCGTCGGCCAGGTCGCCCTGCCGGCAGCCGGTCACTGTCACATCGAGCAGGCTGGTCGCGCCCGGGGCCAGGTTCGGCAGATCCCAGGAGACCTCCGCGACGAATTCCCGCTGGCCCACCGGCAGGGCCGGCGTGCCGCATAGCAACGAAGGCGCCGCCTCTGGCAGGCCGTAGAGCCGCAACGCCTCAAGCTCGATCTGCCCGTCGAAGCCGACGATGCCGATCTGCGCGAAGGCCACCGCCTCCGCCAGCCGCACCGTCATCCGGCGGTTCAGCGAGGCGTCCGCCATCACCGCGCCGCCGGTCCAGGCCTTGGACGGGATGTTCCACTGCATGGTGGTCAGCGAAGCGAGCACGTCGCCAGCGATGTTCTCCCGGATGACCATGCCAGCGTCGAAGCAGCGGACGAACAGCCGCCCGCCATCGGCACCGCCGACCAGCCAGTGGGCGAGCGCGAACTCCTTGGCCGCGCGGGTATCCACCACAAAGGCGAAGCCCTTCTGCGCATCGAGCAGCAGCCCGCGGGAGGTGGCCGCGATGCCGTCCAGGCCGTTGAAGGACAGGGCCGCCAGGCTGGTGGCGGCGGTGGTCGAGGTGGCGACCGCGGCCAGGCCCTCCACCCCGACCTCAGTGGCGCTGTGCCGGAAGGCGGCCGTGCGCAGGTTCGGCACCGCCCCGAGCAGCCGCAGATGGCGCGAGGCCGGGGCACGGTGGCGGTTGAGGACGGCGTTGCCGCAGCGGGTGGCGGTCGCGGTGTAGTCGATCCCAACCTGATAGGTGTTCGCCCAGGCCACCTCATACTCGCAGTCCTGCGCCGCCCCGGTGTGCCGGGCCACAATCGGCGAGCAGGCCTCCATCCGCAGCGCCCGGCCGATGATGGCCGAGCCGTTGGTCTCATTCAGGAAGGGGATCGCCACGTTCGGGTCGAGCTGGCGCAGTTCGAAGTTTGGCGCGTCGAAGACGTGCCGGTTGTGGTTGGTGTAGGCCCCCGGCTCGGCCGAGAGGCGGATGCCGAAGCGGTCGAGCGTGGGGTTGATGCCGGTCGCCACGGCGAAGTGGCCGCCGTAGTAGCGGACCGAGGTGTTCCAGGCGGTCGCGGTGGCACAGCGGATGTCGAGGCCGATGCGGTTGTTGAGGAAGCGGTGCAGGTAGAGCGTGCTGTCCTCGAAGCCGCGGCCGTCCCCGAGGGTCCGCAGGCCGATGGTGAAGCCCTGCACCAGGCGGACATCGAGCACGCTGGCATCGAGGTTGCGGGCCAGGATGCCGATATCGGCCTCGCTGCTCCAGTCGGACTGGGTCTGCCGCACCACCTGCAGGTTGGCATACAGCTTCTCGCCGTTGCGGACCGTCCCGCCATCGCCGAGGGTCAGCACCGTCGCGGGTGCCGTGCCGGTGTAGCGGAGCACTCCGCGCATGATCAGGCCGCGGGCGCCACCCCCGAGCACCACGCCGGCGGAGACGTTCCAGGTGCCGGGCGGGATCATCGCCATCTTGCCGTCGGCGGCGGCGCGGTCGAAGGCGGCCTGAATGGCGTCACGGTCGTCGGCCACGCCGTCCCCGAGCCCGCCGAAGTCGCTCGGCAGCACCGCCTCGCGGTCGCGGAGATACTTGGCGAAGTCGGTCTTGCTGAGGTTGGCGTTGAGGACCAGCAGGTCGTCGATGCGGGCGGGCATGCCGTCTGTCCTCGTGGGGAGAGCTGGTCTGGCGCTTGCCAGGGGACGGCTCGCCGCGGGTATGCTGCGCGCCGGAGGAGCGGGACATGGATCAGCCCGAGGACGCCCTCGCCCAGTCCGAGCGCCATGTCCGGGAGGCGGAGGGGCACATCGCCCATCAACTCAGGATTATCGAGGAGTTGGACCGGGACGATCATCCGCGGGCTGCCGCCATGGCCAGGGAGGTGCTGCGCACCCTCCAGAGGAGCCTCGAACTGGCGCGCGAGCATCTGCGGTTGGAGCAGGAGGCGCGCGACCACGGGCCGTGAGCTACTGAACGCCCCCCTTCTTCCTGCTCAGGGGAGGCGTCGTGGTGTCGACCAGCTCACTACAGGGCGGTGGCGGAGACGGGCCCAGCCAGTGCTGACACATTCCCCTCGGCCGAGACGGCGCGGAGCCAGTACCAGCGGGTCTCGCCCGCGCTGAGCCCGGTGCGGTCGTAGAAGAGGCTGGTCGGCTCGGTCGGCAGCTTCGCGGCGGCCGAGAGGCTGCTCGACGTGGCCTCGAACACCTGCAGCCGCACCGCGTCGGCGGGGAAGCCGCCGAAGAGGCGGATCCCGCCGGCGATGCCGGTCGCGGTGGGCGCCGAGACGGCGGCCGGCACCGGGGCGGTCCGCCAGCCGGAGACGGCGCCGCTGCGGGCGACGGCGCGCACCCGGACGGCGGTCGGCTCGGCGGTGGGGACCGAGGCCGCGGTCGCGCCCTGCCCGGCTCCGTAGCCCTGCCAGGCGGCGACCGAGGCCGGCAGGAACTCGACCTCATAGTTCGCCAGGTGGGCGCTGGCCACGGCCGCCCAGGAGAGACCGAGCGCGGCGAAGGCGCTGCCCTGCGGGGTCTCGACCGCGATCGACGCCGGCGCGGCGATGCGCCCCGGGTTCGGCAGCACCACCGAGGGGCTGTCGCCGGTGGCGCGCTCGTCCACCGCCGGGTTCCAGTCCCACACCGCGGCGTCCTCCTCGGCCAGGGTCAGGTTCACCCCGCCGTCCGGGGACAGTGACCAGCCGGTCACTCGCGCCGGGAAGGGCGCCAGGCGGTCGAGCGCCACCATCGCCCCCTCCCAGGGGCGTAGCCGCAGCGCGGAGAGGTTGGCCGGGAAGGCGACCTCGCGCTGGCGGCGGTTGCGCTCCAGCTCGGCCTTCATGATCCGCTGCACCGTGCTGACCGAGGTGGTCAGCGGGAACTCCATGTCGCGGTAGATCGCCTCACCGCCGTCCTCGGCGACGTAGTTGCTGGCCAAGAGTGGTGGCGCGTCAGTTGGCTGCCAGTTGGCGGCCGGCTCGACATAGACCGCGCGCACGCCGTTGAAGAGGTCGCGCCGCGGCCGGCTGCCCTGGATGGTGACGTCGCCGCGCAGGTCATCGCTGGTCAGCGTCGCCGCCGGCAGCGCGGGAGCGCCGGCATGGATGAAGAAGCGCCCGCCCGAGACCACCAGGGCGCCGGCCATGGCGGAGACCAGCTTGCGGGTGATGGCGAGCTTGCCCTCACCGAGCGAGACCCGGCCGTTGCAGGTGTAGCGGCGCTCGTAGACGCCGCGCCGGGTGCCGACCAACTCGTCGCAGACATTGGCCGCGGCGATCAGGGCGGGGATGTCGATGTCAGCCCAGGACGCGCGCCAGCCGAAGGGCGCGGTCAGATACCAGGCGAGGCAGAGCGCCGGGTTGTCCGACCACCCAACCTGGCCGGTGCGCGGGTCGAGGATGGTGTCGGCCCCTTCCACCAGGGCCGCGATGTTGGGCGGGCCGGAGGGGAAGGCCTCGGCGGTGAGCTTCAGCCGGATCGCGATGTAAGCCCGACCGCGGCCGCGGTGCTCGGTCGTCCACTTGCCGCCGGTCTCGGCGATCAGGTTCGCATTGGCCGCCTGGTCGGGGGCGCCGAGATGGCGGTCGATGCGCACCAGCCCGGCATAGGAGGCATCGGTCTCCGACTTGTCGCCGAGGAACACCTCGCCGATCGCGCGCACGCTGTGCCCGGCCAGCACCACCACGGCGTAGAAGTGGCCGTCCTCCCGCCCCTGGTCGTCGGGCGCCGAGTGCAGGAAGACGATCGGCCCCGAGACCTTGCAGCGGCCGAAGACGATCTGGTGCTCGGTGATGGGCTGGCGGAAGGACTGCGTCCGGCCGGCGCCGGGGGCGCTGGCGTCGAAGCCGGGTGCGGCCGGGATGGACGGGGCGCTCGGCCTCTTGGCGGGGAAGATCGCCTGGCCCGCCGCGGTGACGACCAGGGCGGCGCCGGCGCCGACGAGCGCGCCGATGACGCCGCCGCCCACCGCGGCGGAGGCGACGCCGGAGGCCACGACGGCGATCAGCGGGACGGCGGCGGGCATCAGCCGATCCTCCAGGCGGTGGTGCAGTCGGTGAGCGGCGCGCGCAGCAGGCCGCGGGGGCCGACGAAGGCGGCGCGGCCACCGTCCACCGCCACGCCGAGGCGCGGCGGATCGGCGGCCAGCACCACGTCGCCGGGTCGGGCGAAGGCGGGCGGGACCCGCGGAAAGCCGGCGCTGTCGGCCGTGGCTTCGAGCGAGGGCCGCACCCGCATGACGGGTCGGATCCCGGTGACCGCCTCCACCGCGGCCAGGGCGAAGCGGCCGCAGTTCCAGCGGTGAGCGTCGAACGGGCGCGCCTCGGCAGCCGACAGCAGGGCCGCCAGCCGGGCCGGCCAGTCCGGGCGGCGACTCATCGTGCCGGCAGCTTGATCTCGGCCTCCTGCAGCGCCGGGACGAACTCGAAAAAGCGGTCGCCCGGGTACTCGGCCTGCTGGTCGGCGTCGGTGTAGCGGCGCACCTCGGCGCGCTCGAGGTCGACCAGGCGGCTCTCGCAGGTGAGCGAGACCCGCGGTTCGGCCCCGTCCACCACCTCCATGGTGTCCATCAGCCCCGCCCAGAGCGGGAACGGGTCGGCGACAAAAGCGCCCCCCTCGTCCAGCAGCGCGCCCCAGAGCCGGGCCGGGCGGAGGCGGAAGCTGCGCTCGGCGAGCGCGATGTCGACCACCTCCTGCGGCACCGGCGAGAGCACCAGGGTCAGGCGCACGGCGCGCAGCTCGACCGTCTCCTCCACCTCGGAGATGGCGCCGATCGAACCCACGCCCTCGAAGACCATGCCGGCCCAGTGCAGCGGGCCGAGCCCGGTCCAGGCGCGGAAGGGGCCGGAGGCGAAGTCGAGCTCGACCAGCACCACCGGCGCGGCGGTCTTGGCGGTGGCGGCCGCGGCTGCCTGCGGGTGTAGCCGCGGCGTGGCAGTGATGCCGTCCATCTACAGGGCTTCCTCGAGGCGGAGGGAGATGCTGGTGAAGCGGCCGGGCCGGGTGGGATTGGCGGCCTCGTCGTCGGAGACCAGCCGCATGGCGACGGTCGGCCGGCTCAGCACCAGCGGCTCGGCCAGGGCGGCCGCGGTGCGCAGCGGCGGGGCGATCGGGATGGTGGCGGTGCCGGCGCCGGAGGCGGTCACCGCCTCGGTCGCCATGTAGAGCCGGCCACCGAGGCCGAGGTAGTCGCCCGCCCCGACCGCCACCGCACCGGGCCACCAGCCCGCGGTCTGGATCGACAGCGCCCCGCGCGGCGCCCCGGCCGCCAGCGCCGGCGTGCCGGATCCGACCACCAGCCCGGTGCCGTCGGTGAACAGCGTGGCGTCCGAGAATGAATAGGGTCCCGAGGGGACCTGGCCCTGGCTGCGCGGATCGCCGGTGCGGTACTCGCGCCGCCAGTCCCAGATCCGCACCGTGTTCAGCGAGCCGGCCAGCGCCGCCAGCAGGCCCTCCAGCAGCCCGGCGCGGGTCGGGCTGAGCGGGTCGAAGCTCGCCTCCGCCACCCAGCGCGCGCCCTCGCGCCGCATCACCTGGGTCGCGCGGGTGACCGGCGAGACGAAGCGGGTGGTGTTGTGCTGCAGGTAGAAGGTCAGGCGCGTCGGGCGCAGCGCCTCCGGCCAGGCGTACTCGACCATCGCCGCTACCCCCGCACCGTCTCGTAGGCCGACCCGCCGCGGCGGATCGCGTCCAGCGTCATGGCCGAGGCCTGCCGGGCGATCTGCCCGGCCAGCAGCCGCAGCCGGGCCTCGACGCCGGCGTCCGCCCCGCGCGCGTCGATGTTGATGGTCTGGTGCACCACCGGGCCACCCGGCGCCGTGCCGTTCGGCAGCACCGTCCCGCTCTGGCGTGGCACGAACCACTCGGGCCCGCGCTCGCCGACGACGTAGGGCTGCCCCGCCGTGACCGGCCCGCCCTCGGCGCGGAACAGCCCGCCGAGCCAGGAGCCGATGCCGCTGAACATGCTGTCGAATGAGAAACCCGACAGCGCCGAGGACACCGCGTTGCCGAGCGGCTCGGTGATGGTGCGGCGGGCGATCACGCGGGCGATGTCCTGCAGCAGGCCCTGCATGACCTTTGACAGCTTCTCGCCGCGCACGATCGCGTCCTCGAAGGCGCTGCTGAAGGTCAGGCCGAGCTCGCGCACCGTGTCGCTGGTGCGCTCCGCGGCCGCCTCGACCCGGTTCTCCGCGCGCTCCAGCTCCTCCAGCGCGCGCTCCGCCTCGCGCTGCACCGTCGCGTCCGGGACCGGTCGGCCGGCGCGTTCGGCGCGCTGCACCAGATCGGACAGCCGCTCCATCCGCCTCTGGTAACGCTCGTAGGCGGTCTCGTTGGCCTGGATCAGCCGCTCGCGCTCGCGCAGCAGGTCGTTCAGCTGGCGCTCGGCCTCGCGCGCCTCCCGCGCGCCCTCGTTGCTGGCGCGGCGGACGGCGGCGACGCGCGGCTCCAACCGGCGCAGTGCCGCGTCGCGCTCCTGCAGCGCCAGCGTCTCGAGGCGGGTGCGCTCGGCGGCGGTGACCGCGCCGGCCGCCTCCGCCTCGCGCAGGCGGCGGACGCGCTCCTCGTATTCTCGGTTGATCCGGAAGCGGTCGTCGAGGTCGCGGGTGAGCTCCTGGACCTCCTGCGTCGCGCGGCGCCGGCGGGCGTCGGCCGCGGCCTGACCGGCGCGCTCCTGCTCCTCCAGGCGCCGGTTGAGGGAGTCCCGCTCGGCGGTGTCGATCTCGGCGAGGGTGGCGAAGTAGTCGCGGCGCAGCTCCTCCAGCCGCGCCCGGCTGTCGATGCCGGCCTGCCGCTCGGCCGAGCCGACCAGGCCGGGGCGGATGCTGCCGCGGCGGACCGGGGCGCGCAGGCTGTCGCGGCCGTCCTGCTCGCTCTCCAGCCGGCCGATCTGCGCCGACAGCGCCTCCGCCTGGCGGCGCAGGCCCGCGAGGCGCTCCTCCTCGCTGAGCAGGCCGGAGCCGCGGCGGACGCCGTCCATGGCGCGCGCCGCGGCCGAGAGAGCGCGCGCCAGGGCGTTGGACAGGCCGATGGCGCGATCGAGCTGGCCGAGGAAGTTCTCGGTCGCCGCGGTCAGCTGCCCGAAGGCGCGGCCGAGCGAGAGCGGCGCCTTGTCGAGCTCGGCGCCGAGCCGCTCGGTGGCGCGCAGCAGGGCGGGGAACACCCGCTCGGCGGTGAGCTTGCCCTCGCTGCCTAGCTGCCGGAGCTGGCCGATGGAGACGCCGAGTTCCTTGGCCAGCCCCTCGGCTAGCAACGGCATGGCCTCGAGGATGGAGCGCAGCTCGTCGCCCTGCAGCACGCCCGAGGCCAGCGCCTGCGCGAGCTGGAGCGTGGCGGAGGAGATCTCCTGGGTGGAAGCGCCGGAGACGATGGCGACGCGCTGCAGGCCGCCGACCAGTCGCACCACCTGGTCGGAGGTGGCGCCGATCTCGCGTGCAGCGATCGAGAAGCGCTGGAAGGCGTCGACACTCTCCGACACCGCGACGCCGGTCGACAGCGCGTTGCGGTACAGCGCCTCGTAGACCTGGCCGGCGCGCTCGATGGAGCCGGTGGCGTTCTGCAGGCGGGAGAGGCTCTGGGTGAGCGCGTCGCCGGCCTGAACGAGGGCACGGGCGGCGACGGCCACCCCGGCCACCTGCAGGCCGCGCGTGGCGAGGTCCAGGAGTTCGAGGGAGCGGGAGGCGCGCTCGGCGCCGCCCTTGATCCGGTCGAGGGAGCGCTGGCCGGTCTCGCCGACCTCGCGGAGCCCGGCCTTGACCCGGGCGGCATCGTCCAGCGAGAGGCGGACCGAAACGCGGCGGGTTGCATCAGCCATGCGGCTTTTCCTCCCCCTCGCGGCGGGCGCTGGCGCCCTCGGCCATACCGATGCGGATGGCGAGCAGCAGCTCGGCCGCAGCCCAGCCGGAGGCGCCCATCTCGCGCGCCGCGGCGAGCGCGCCGGCCGTGTCGAGGGTCAGGCCGGCCATGCTGGCTTCGGTGCAGGCGGTCCCGGCGGCCCAGCAGGCGTGCCCCTCGATGCTGGTGGGCGCGTGGGCTGCGTAGGGGCAGGCCTCGGCGCAGTCGCGGCCGAGGGTGGCGCAGCCGCGGCAGTATTCGGGCCCGCGGCCGAAGTGCCAGGCGGCGCGGGCCCTCAGCCGTTTCCCTCGGCGGCCACCGCGGCGACGGGGGCGGTGGCGCGATCCCAGAAGGCGGCGGCGATGTCGTCGAGGTCCATCAGGCGCTCGACCGCCTCGGGCGAGAGCGGCAGCGGCTTGCCCGCAGCATCGCCGACGCCCTCCCAGGCGGTGACCGCGTGGCGGGCGAGCGCCTTGACCAGGAAGGCGAAGGACAGGCCGCGCGACATGTCGGGGTCGAGATCAGGATCCGCGATCCGGATCGCGGCCAGCCGTCGTGCGGCCGCGGCCTGAGCCGCGGCCATGACCGCGGTGGTCACCGGCCGGATCTCGATGCGCACGCCGCGCGGCAGGTCGAGCCAGTACGGCTCGGCCGGGAGGTCGAGGGTGAGCATGAGCTACTCCGTTCTTGAGACGTGTTCGGCGTCGCCCTGGTGGCGAAGCAGTGCCGAGGTTGGGCGATGAGGTGACCGGTTCAGGGAGCCGGCGCGTGAGCGAGCCGCGGCGTCCGACGCTCTCCGGACCTTGATGGTCGGCCTGTCCCGACCTCTTGTCCCGCGATCGCAGCGCGGGAGCCCATCGCGCATCTGCTCCGGAGGGTAGGCAGCCTGTCCGCACGTCACTGCACCGCCGGACTGACCGCCTAGTCCAAACCAACCTTGCGCGTTAGAGAGTCGGGCGATGGGCTCGATGATCACGCTGCGCCTCGGCCGCCTCGAAGTCGACTGGGGCAAGAACAACGTCTTCACCAACCACTC
This sequence comes from Siccirubricoccus phaeus, assembly GCF_008360935.1. Taxonomy (GTDB): domain Bacteria; phylum Pseudomonadota; class Alphaproteobacteria; order Acetobacterales; family Acetobacteraceae; genus Siccirubricoccus; species Siccirubricoccus phaeus. Next base: position 172,675 of record NZ_SRXO01000013.1, on the reverse strand, counting down.
GCCGCTGTTCCGCGCGACCGACCTCGCTGAGGCGGACTATTTCTACGCAGACAACGTCGTGGAGCGGAAGCCTGCCTACGTGCGCGAGCTGCGGCACGTCATCCCGCGCCTCGAATTGCTCGGCTTCAGCTTGGACGGGTGCCGCCGAGCCTACGAGGAGGAGGTCCGCCGCATTCCGGGCTACTACCCCGAGATGACAATTGGCTTCGACACCTTCCGCCAGGCGCTGCGGGAGGTCGACCTCGATCGGGTCAGCACCACGGAATACGACGGGGACTTCGATCTGGGCGAGTTCGCCAAGACCATCCTGCAGGATCCGGCCTTCCAGGATGTCATACCTGGGAACCTCACACGCGACGACGGGACCTTCTTCGAGAACCTCGACGCCTACGTGGTCTTGCGGCTGCTGGGGGAGAACCCGACGAATCTGGACCGCGATCTCGTCTGGAGCATCGGCGACGTGGTGGAAGGCGGCTGGGTCGAGGGCGACATCTTCGAGGCGCTGACCGATGCGAGCCGCTTCTTGATCGTTACCGAAGGCTCGTCGGATTCGGCCATCCTGAAGGCCGCGCTGCCGATGGTCGCGCCCGACGTGGACGATTTTTTCGACTTCATCGACATGCGGGAGAATTATCCGTTCACCGGCACCGGCAACCTCGTGAATTTCTGCAAGGGACTCGCGGCGATCAAGGTGCAGAACAAGATCGTCGTCGTGCTGGATAACGACACCGCCGGCCATGCAGCGCTTCAGAAGCTCCGGCGGCTCCAGATGCCGCCGAACATCCGCCTTGTCCGACTGCCCGACCTGGAGGCATTCCGCACCTTCCCAACGCTCGGCCCGTCGGGCCAATTGAGCGAGGAAGTGAACGGCCGCGCGGTTGCAATCGAATGCTTCCTTGACCTCGCCTTCGGGCCGAGGGAGGAGCGGGCGGTCCGCTGGACCAGCTTCAACCATGAGGTCGGGGAGTATCAGGGCGAGCTGCTGGCTAAGGAAGAGTACACGAGGCAGTTCTTCGCGCATGTCCGCGACCAGGGCTACGATCTGAGCAAATTGCGCTTGCTATGGTCGCATATCCTGCAGGCCTGTGCGGCGGAGGCGGTGTCGTCCTAGCTCGGTCTACCGGGCATCGCCGAGCAAGAAGCCGCAGCGCTTCAAGCAAGGAAGCTGTCGGGACCCGTCCCCGCGAGCTTGGTGCCAAACGGCGAGTAGACAGCCGCGATATCCTCGATCGATCCGATCTCAACGAAAAGAGCATCACCGCCCGCCAGAGGGGAGCCGCCTTCAGGGTCTAGCGCGAAGCGCATTTCCCGCTGATAGGCGTAGGGCATCTCCTTAGCGACGATCGGCGAAAGCCTCTCCCCAGAGTGGTGATAGGGGTCGAAATACACAGTGGGGAAAAGCTTCTTCGTGGCCGTGGGCGCTGCCCGGTTGAGATGTGGCAGCGCTCGCCGCACAAATTCCATCGGATCGAATATCACGAGGCAAGCATCGCCATCTGCATGCCCGCTCGGAAACTCCGAGAAGAGGCGCGGATCGAGGTCGCTGCTGAAGGAGCACAGCCAATATGGCACCTCAATCAGCACGCCGTTCCGCTCAATGCTGCGGCTCGTCGTGAATTCAACATCACCGATGGGCGTGATTACCTCGCCTCGGGGGCCAGTAATTTGCAGGACCTGTCCCGGCCGGCGATAGGCTTTGCTCATCTCCTCATCCGTGCGGGCAGCGCCTAGCGCCACGTCGCGGTACGAGGCAGCTGGCGCAAACCTTAGCCGACCCCGGTGCAGTAACTCGAGTAGCCAGACCTTCGCGCTGATGCGCACCAGCCGTTTCTGACCTCCAGCCACCACGCCGTTGAAGCCAGGCGCAAGCGCGGGCATCGCTGGAAGCTCCGGTGTTGGACCAGGCCTGAGACCACGGTGTTCGAACTCCAGCACCGTCCAGTGCCGTATCCTGAGCCACCACCAAGGGCTCAGCCAGCCGCGTTCAGCTCGGAGATCGTCCCGCGGCGTTGTACCGCTATCGAGATACTGGATGTTGCGATCGATGCCGTTGAGACGCGCTTGCAGTGCGTCATCCGAGAGGTTTCTAAGGTTTCGGCCATTCGCCCGGGCCATGAACGTCCAGAGCTCGGCGTCGTGGGCCGGCATCACCATTCGCCGCGCCAAGATCTCGTCAATCAGCAATGCCGTCCACGGCAGGCGTCCCTGCCACCCTCAAGCGGTGTGCTCACGACGCCGGATATACCGGAAGTCTCACATCCAAAGAACCAGGCTCACACATAGTCGGACGCCGCCTGCTGGTTCTTGAGTACGGCGGTCATCATGCGCGTGGCGGTGGCGTTGTACGCGGCGCGGAACTCAAACGCTGCCTCGACGCCCGCTGGCCCCTCGACCGGCGTCTTGGCCAGCGCCAGATACACCTCGTGCAGCGTGAAGGTCAGGCTGCGGTTGGCGTCGATCGCATAGCTAAAGGCAAACTCCGCCGGCGCGTTGTTCTGCGCCTGGGTCAGCAGCGTGGTGTCGGCAAAGCGCGCGGTGATCTGGCCGGTGGCGCGCGCGATGCCGGGATCCACGCCCTCGACCTTCCGATCGGCGCGGATGGTGCGCACCATCTCCATGCCGTTCGCGTAGGTGAGACGCGCCCCGGTCACCTGGGCGAGCGCTGAGCCGTTCCGGCTGATCGCGCCCTGCGCCTTGTTGAAGGCGGTGTAGGCGGCGCTGGTCGGCGTGCCGCCCGAACTCGCGGCGCTGCGCGTCGAGCCCTGGCCCATCAGCCCGAAGGTCGCGGTGGCGGGCCCCGTCGGCGAGAAATCGATCTCCAGCGTGTCGGCGCGCACGCCGGTGCAGAGATCGTAGTTCGGCACGTCGGGGTAGCCGATCTCGATGCTGTTCGAGGGCAGCGCCGCGGCGCCTGAGCCGAAGCTGTGGATGAAGTTCGGGCTGGTGCCGGTGGTGGTGGGCGGGCCGAGCAGCAGGCGCAGCCAGTGGCCGATGTTGACCAGATCGACCGGCACCACTGCCTGGCCCTGGACGGTGACGGTGTCGAGGAAGGGTGCTGCCGGATCGCGGCTGCTGCCGACGCCGATGACGTCGGCATCGAGCAAGGGCTGCTCGGCGCCGAGGTCGCAGGAGAGGAACGGCAGGCGCAGCCAATCGCCCGCGGGCGCGGTGCCGTAGGTGGCCTCCGGGATCATGAGCAGACGGCAGTTGGCGCCGATGGCACGGGGCATCGAGGGTCTCCGGGATCAGCAGGAAGGAGAAGTGTCAGGCCAGCGACGAGCCGGCGACGGTGAAGAACAGCGTGACGGGGACCGATGCGGCGCGGGCGGCCGCGGCGCCCTCGAACTCCACGTCCTCGAAGTCCGGCGCGCCGGGCTGCGCCCATTCCACCGCATCGCCGAGCGTGCGGTCGGCGGTGACGGCGGCGGCGATGTCCACCAGCAGCGCGTCGAGCACGGCGTTCCGAGCCGCCGGCGTCGCGCCGCCGACGGTGACCTCGACCTCGGCGCGATGCTCGATCGCCCAGGCGAGCGGCGAGAGGATCGCCGTCTCCTCTAAGGTCTCCCCGTCGCGGACGACGACCAGGCCGCCCGGCGGCAGGCGCTGCGGCACGGTCTCGCCGCGCAGCACCAGCGGGGCAGGACTGCGGGTGGCGAGTGCCGTCTGCAGCCGGCCGTGCAGCGCCGCGATCGCAGCCTCGCGCACGCTCACGGCGTCGCCCTCCCGCTCTCGTCGGACGCATGCGTCCGACCCCATTCCGCCACGAAGCGCCGCGGCAGCCGGCGCAGGCCACGCTCGGCGGCGCCCTTCACGTCCAGCCGCCTGGCGAGCTTCACCTGCGGCAGCAGCAGGAACATCGGGACCATCCCCCGCGCGAGCATGCCGCGCGCCCAGGCCTCGCGGCCCTTGCGGTTGCCGGTGCCGATCTCCGTGAGGCCGCCGGCGATGAGGCGGGTGCGGCGGCGCCGGCCGGTCTGCCCGCCCTGGCGGAGAGGGAGGCACCACACGAAGCCCCGCCCGGACTGGAAGGGCCGGATGAAGCCCTGGCCGGAGGCGACCATCTGCGCCGGCGTCACGCGCATGCCTTTCTCGCCGCGACCGCGGCGTCCGCGCGCCGCATTGAAGCCCGTCGGGATCGCCAGGAACTTTCGCCCGCCCTTGGCGCGGATCAGCGCCCCGCGTTCGAAGGCATCGATCACGTTTGGCACCTTGCTCCAGACCAGTCCCGCGGGACGCAGCGACTGACCGGAGCGCGGAAATACCAGCGAGCGCCAGGCATTGGCTATGCCGCGCGCGTTGCCGCCGAAGCTGCTGGTGACCTGCCGCCGCAGGTCCTGCTTCACCTGCTCGGTCTCGGCGCGGACGGCCCGCATGGCAGCCTGCTCCCCAGCACGGACCTCGGCCGCCAACGCCTGGCGCAGGTCGCCGACGATGCGCGCGGCGAGCCTCATTTTGGCGAATCCTGCGACGGCAGTCCGGTGCGATGACGGATGATGGCGACGGCGAGGTCGTGCAGCGCCGCCTGGCCGAGGTAGCCGAACACGAAGGCAAACAGGAACCGGCCGTATTCGTTGAACTCCAGGAAGCCCCCGAGCGCGTAGCCGGCGCTGCCGACCAGCGCGGCGGACGGCACCTCCCAGGCGAGGCACCAGCCGAAGCGGCGGCGCTCGGGGTTGTTCCAGCGCACGAAGCCGCCGGCGAGGCCCGCGGCGGCACCGAGCAGTAGGTCGCGCAGCATCTCCAGCAGGGTGAGGGTGGTCTGCGGCATGGCACGCTCCTATCGCTGGCAGAGGACGCGCCAGGCGGTGCCGGAGGCATCGCGCTCGGCGTGGGTGACGGTGAGCAGGTCGGGGCCGAGGGCGAAGCCGTCGCCGGCGGCGAGGTCGGGCAGTGTCGCGACGGCGACCGAGAGGATGTCGGTGGCCTGCAGGATCCCGGTGCCGAAGGCGTCGGCCACGCGGTCAGGGGAGGAGCGCAGGACCCGCAGGGCGATCGGCGCGCCGGTGCCGCCTTGCCGGTAAACCGCCTCCATCCCGAGGTTCGGATCGGCGACGAGCGCCGCCATCGCGGCGTCGAAGGCGTTCACCGCTCGCCCCCATCGGCCGGGTTCAGCCGCCGCACCGCGGCCAGCCGCCCCGCGCAGTCGGCGTGGGCGGCGTCGTAGGCCAGGAGGAGCTCGGCGACCTGGCCCTGCGTCAACCGATCGGCATCTGGCAGCGCCGGCGCGGCGGCGCAGACCAGCAGCACGTCAGGGAGGCGGAGCGGCAGCAGCCGGATCTCCGGCGCCGCGGGCGAGCCGCAGGCGCTCGACAGCAGCGCGCAGCACAGGGGCAGCGCCCGTCGCGTGGCTCGGGTCACGGCGGAGGGCCTCCAGATCGGCGCCAAGGCGCGCGGCCCGGGCGCGGGCGCGCTCGGCCTCGCCGGTGAGGGCGGCGATGTGGCGCGCGTGCTCGGCGGTGGCGCGGGCGAGCGCCGCCGCATTGGCCTCCGCCGCGCGGCTGGCCGTCGCCGCGTCGAGGCGGGCCGCGTCGCGCTGGGAGCGGAAGTGCCAGGCCGCGGTGGCGGCGAGCACCACCGCCGCGACGAGCGCCAGCGGCAGAACGTGGCGGGACAGCAGCCCGAGGAGCGCCGCGCCGGTCACGGATAGGCCTCGCGGTCGAGCTCGAAATGCGGCCCGTCGCGGAAGGAGGGCCAGTCGCCGCCCCAGGCGATCGGCACGCCGACCTCCTTGGCCGCGGCCTTCATGGCGGCGCCGAGCTGCTCGTACAGCGGCCAGTCCCAGCGGATCTCGCCCTGCTCGACGGAGCCGTCGCCGTCGTCCAGCCAGTAGGCCAGATCGACCGCGTGGCCGGTGAGGTGCCGGCTGTTCATCGTGCGGGAGGCGCCGATCGCGACCAGCCGGGCCTGGCGCTCCCGCGCGCGGACGCCCTCCGTCACGATGAACGGCACCGCCTGGCGGGCCCGTTCGACCACGCGCACCAGGTCGCGGTGCACGCCCGCGAGGCGCGCGCGGTCGCGCGGCAGCAGCGCCGCCATCACGCCCCCGAGGCCGGCACGCGGGCCAGCATCACGCGCACCGTGGCGTCGGCCGTCAGCGCCGCGACGGTGCAGAGCCCGACCTGGAAGTTGCCGGTCGCGGTGGTGGTGATGCGGCGATTGGTGTCGTCCCAGAACACCCGGGCGCCCTGGCTGATGGCGAGCGAAGGCTCCTTCGGCAGGTCGAACTCGCCCCGGGTCTCGCACTCGACGCTGGCGTTCTGCGCGGCGTCGGACGCCGCCACCCCGAAGAAGGCGCCGACCAGCAGGCCCTGGCCGGAGAGGATCCCGCCCGAGTAGGGCACCACCATGGGGATGGAGCGCGCATCGGGACGAATGCAGTTGCGCATCGGATACTCCTGCGATGGTGATGGGAGGGAGGCCGCGCAGCCCACGGGGCCGGTTGCGGAAAGTAGTGCAATTCACTATTGTCCTGGCATGGACGAAGCCATCTCCGCCGCCGAGGCCAACCGCGCCTTTTCCCGCCTGCTCCGCGAGGTGCGCGAGGAGGGCCGGACCTTCGTCGTCACCTCGCACGGCAAGCCCGTGGCCAAGCTGGTGCCCTGCGGCGCCGCCGAAGCGGGCCGCGAGGCCGCGCGGGCGAAGCTGCTCGCGCGCCTCGCCCGCCAGCCGGCGACGGACGTCGGGCGCTGGACCCGCGACGAGCTCTACGAGCGCTGAGGTGCGGGTCGCGCTCGACACCAACGTCCTCGCCTACGCCGAGGGCGTGAACGGCCAGGACCGCAAGGACGCCGCGCTGCTCATCCTGCGCGACTTCGCCGAGCACGAGCTGATGGTGCCGGCGCAGGCGCTCGGCGAGCTGTTCGTGGTGCTGACCCGCAAGGCCAGGCGCCAGGCGGCGGAGGCCCGGGGCGCCGTGCTCGGCTGGTCGGACAGCTTCCCGCTGATCGACACCACGCCGGCGGTGATCCTCGAGGCGATGGAGCTGGTGACGACCCACCGCCTCGGCTTCTGGGATTCCGTGATGCTGGCCGGTGCCGCGCAGGCGGGCTGCCGCATGCTCCTCTCGGAGGACATGCAGGACGGCTTCACCTGGCGCGGCGTGACGGTGCGGAACCCCTTCGGCACGGTCGAGATCTGACCGTGCCGCGGGGCGGGGCGCTCAGGTGCCCGGGTTGAACCAGGCGCCGCGCCAGTCGATGGCGCCGACGCCGAAGTCGAAGATCACGCTGACCTCGACGCCGTCCGCGCCCTGCACCGGTCCGGTGGTCACCTGCGGCCCCTCGGCGCCGTTGAGGTAGCCGTAGACATAGACCGGTGCGGCGACCGGGTCGGAGAACAGGTACCAGCGGTTGGCCGGGATCAGCGGCTCGACCACCGGCTGCACGAAGCCGGCGAAGACGTTCGCCTTGCCGATCTCGCTCGCCTGCACGACCACGGTCGCCTGGCGGGCGGCGAGCTCGAGGTTCGGCCCGACCAGGAGGCGCATGGTCTGGCCCATGGAGATCGGCAGGCCGTCCAGCGTGCGCTGCTTCATGATGGCGGTGCGGCCGGCGCCGATGGTCGAGGTGTCGAGGACCGTGCCGGCGCTGGCCTTGTTGGCGCGCGCCGCGCCGGTGGCGAACACCGGCGCGCTGCCGGTGGCGAGGGTCGGGCCGTCGCCGTTGGCGCTGTTGAGCAGGTTGTAGGCGGTGGCGTTCTCGAACTCGGCGACGCGGCGGCCGATCGCGGCGGCGAAGTCTGTGAAGGCGCCGAGGTCGTCGTTCACCAACATGGGCCGGGTGACCCGGATGCGGCGGGCGAAGGTCTGCAGCAGGACGATCTCCTGGCTCTCGGACATGGTGCCGACCTGGATCTCGCCGTTCTCGGCGAGGGGGAGCAGGGTCGGGAAGTCGCCGATGCGCAGGTGCCGGTGCGGCTTGAAGTCGCGGAAGTCGCGGCGGAGGAAGACCTGCCGGTAGGTCGGCTGCGCCGGCTGGTAGGCGGCGAGCAGCATCTTGTTGGCCGCCGCCGCGAGCAGCAGCGGAAAGTCGGAGCTGGTGTGGAAGGCGCGCTCGGCGAGCAGCGTCGGGTTGCGCGGCACGCTGCGCTCGCCGCGGGCGCGCAGCAGCTCGCCCACCATGTCGGAGGGACGCCAGCCCATGAACTCGGCATGCCGTCCCGACCCCTGCGGCTGGTAGCCCGGCATGGCGCGGGCGGCGAGCGCCTCGGCCATGGCGTCGAGCGTCTGCGCCGGGTCGTCGTGGCCGGGGCCGGTCTCGGGGCGGGCGGGCATGGAGGGGCGCGGCCCCTGCGCCACCAGGGCGTCGAACAGGGCGCGGCGGGCCTGGTCGCCGGTCCAGCCCTGGGCGATGGCCTCGGCACGGATCGGGGTGATGCGGTCCGCCGGCAGCAAGGCGCGGGCGGCCTCGACGGCGGTGTCGATGCCGGCGATGCGCTCGCGCTCGGCGCGCTGCGCCTCGGCGCGGACCGCGTCGAGGTCCGGTGCGGCGCGGATCGGCTCGGGCGGCGTGGCGGGCGCGATCGGGGCGGCCGGGGCGGGGCTGGTGGTCACGGTGGTCTCCTGGGGCGGATGGGTCGGCGGCGCCGGCGGGGCGGCCGGCTCGGCCTGCGGGGCCGGCGTCGTCTCGGGCATGGGTGGGTCCTCGTCGGGCAGGGCAGGCTCGATCGCGATGGCGGGCGCGCCCTGCGCCGCCTCACCGCGCACCGCCGCATCGCGGTCCACCGGGACCGGCACGACGGAGATCTCGAAGGGCTCCCAGTCCACCGCGCGGTGGACGGTCTCGCCGGTGGCGGCGTCGGGCCGCGGCTCGTAGCGGTGCACGCGGTAGCCGACGCTGACCGCCCGCAGCGTGCCGTCGGCGACCCGCTGCCAGACCGGCTCGACGTCCGCCGCGGAGGAGAATTGCAGCGTGGCGTAGCCTCGGCCGGCGTCGAGGCGGGCGGCGGTCACCCGACCGAGCACGTCGCGCGCGCCGCCGCGGCGGTGGGTGTCGAGCACCGGGGCCTGGCCGGAGCGCAGCGCCTCCATGCGCACCGCGCTCGGCGACATCTCCAGCTCCTCGGTGATGAGGCCGAGGGCGGGGACGAAGTTGCGGGCGCGGGCGCCGGTGGACCACACCACCTCGACGGTGCGGGCGGCGCGGTCGACGGTGGCAGGCGCGGTGATGGCGCGCTGCGCGACCAGGGGAAGGTCCCCGGCCGTCGGCCCAGCAGCAAGCTCGGGCGCGAGGTCTCCCCCGCCCGGTTCGATCGGTTCGGTCATGCTCAGCCTTGGGGTGCCGTGTCTCGGGGCGGCGCCGCGGCACCGGTGGCAGCGATCTCCACCGCGGCCATCTGCGCCGCGTCCTGCGCGGCGCCGGACTTGGCGACGCGGCGCGGATCGGTGTCGAGCGCGAGGCCGGCCTCGTCGAGCAAGGCGTTGGCCTCGCGGATCATCTCCACCGCCTGGCGGAAGTCGTAGCCGAAGGCGCCCGCCGCCTCGGGCTGCGGCACGAAGCCGGCGCGCACCTGGGCGATCAGGGCGGTGGTGTCCTTCAGCGGATCGATCATCTCGTGCGCCGGCGGCACGTGCGACACGCCATCCGGCATCTCGGCCGGCCAGAGGCCGAGCAGCGCGCCCTGCCGGTGGAACCGCTCGGCGATGGGCCGCACCAGCATCGGGATCAGCATGCCGTACTGCACCTGCTCGCAGAGCCGGCGGAATTCGATCTTGCCGGCCCGCAGAGAGGAGTAGTTCGCCTGCGTCAGGTCGCCGGAGACCTGGTCGTAGGTCAGGCCGGCGCCCACCGCTGCCGCCTCCAACGCCCTGCGGGCGAAGGCCGCGTGCGACCCGCCCCCGCTCGGGTTCACGACTTCCACGCTGCCCATGCCGCGGCGGTAGAGGATCATGCCGGGCTCGAAGCTCTCCACCGCGCGGCCCTGGGCGTCGCGCAGCAGGCCGGCGGCGGCACCGGTCAGTGCCTCTTCGCCCTCTTCCGTCACCACCGCCGCCAGGCAGGCCTCGATCTTGGCCTTCATCAGCAGCGCGGCCTCGTAATCGCCGAGATCGCGCAGCCGCAGCAGCACCGGGGCCAGCCAGGAGACGTCGCGCAGCTGGCCGGGGCGGCGCTTGCGGTAGACGTGCAGCACGTCGCCCGCCGGGGTGCGCACGCTCGTCATGCCGGCGCCGGGCAGCATCCAGGCGCCCGGATGGGTCGGGAACAGCCAGTAGCCAGCGGGCTCGCCGGCAGACCCGAGCGCGATGCCCTGGATGGTCGGCGTGCCGTCCACCATGCCGTTGCGCGCCGTGTCGAGGTGATCGCTCTCCAGCACCTGCAGGCGCAGGCCGATCGGATTGGCGGGCGACGGCGGCACCAGCAGGAAGCGGACGAAGCACTCGCCGCTCTCGACCACCGCCCGCATCACCAGCGCCTGCAGGCCGTAGAGGTCGAGCCGTCCCTCGGCATCGCACGCGGTGCTCTCCGCCCAGCGTTGCCAGGCGCGGCCATGCGCGTCGTCCGGCCAGCGGGTGGTGATGCCGGCGCCGACGGCGTTGCCGGTCCAGAGGTCGACGATGCGGCTGGCGTAGGGGTCGTTGCGCACGGCGTCGCGGGCACGGCGGGCGACCGTGGCGGCGGCCATGCCGACCTCGGCATTGGCGCTGCCGCCGGAGGGCGCCCAGGCGGAAGCGCGGTGGTCCTGCGCCGCGGCGTAGCCGCGCAGCGCCTGCCAGGCATCGCGGAGGCGTCGGATCACCCGGTTCTCTCCCGCGAGAAGCTGGCCAGCGTCACAGAGGGCCGACGGGCGGCGCTGTTCTCCGCGCCGCGCAACACGGCCAGCGCCCGGCCGAGTTCGTCGAGGCTCCGATACTCGACGGTGCGGCCTTCGAAGCTCACGCGCGTGGTGCCGCCGGTGTAGGCGGTGGCCAGCGCCGCCGCACGGCTGCCCACCGGCTGCGCCAGCGCCCAGGCCAGGACGGAGGGATCCATCAGGCGGCCTGCAGCGTCGGCAGCGGCGCCGCCGCGTTGACCAGGTAGGCCAGGCCGCTCGGCGGGCTCGGCATGATCGGCGCGCCGGCCTGGTGCGTCAGCGGCGCGAAGAACCCGTTCTCGCTGCCGGCGGCGCCCCCGCCGGCGCCGCCATCCGCCGCGGCCGAGCCGAGCAGCAGCGTGTTGCCGCCGCTGAAGGCCTGGGTGCTGGTGCCGCGCACCGAGGGCGTGCCCGAGAAGCACAGCAGCAGCCACCAGATCCCGGCCGGGATCCAGCGCGGCTGGGCGAAGGGGCAGATCGCGCTGCCGGCCGCAGTCGTGTCGGCGTCTGCCAGCGGCTCGTCGATGAGGCGCCCGGGATGCCCAGTGCCATCGTCGGCAGCCAAGGCCATGCGCAGGACGCCGGCCGCGCCGGTGGTCACGCTCACCGCCATGGCCGAGAACAGCCCGGACCGCGCCAGCACGTAGGGCACGCAGTACAGCCGGTTCGCCGCCATCGCGACGGCGCCGCCGACCGCGCGCGCGTGCGCCGAGGCGTAGAAGCGCCCCGAGACGTAGGGCAGCATCGCCGGCGCGGGCGGCAGGTAGTGCTGGAACAGCGCGGTCATGCGAGGGGCCGGATGCCGAGGGTGAGGAGGCGCTCCGCCGCCTGGTCCACCGGCGCCGCGGCGAGGCCGGAGCGCAGCCGGAGCCAGCGCCAGCCGAGCAGCAGGGTGGGCGGCAGGGTGAGCGCGCGGCCGGCGGCGGCCGTCAGCACCACCTCGTTGCCGAGGTGGTCGTGGAGGTCGGCCCAGCCGGCGGGCTCGCCCTCGTCGAGCGAGCCCTGCAGGGTGAGCGGGGCGTCGGTCCAGGCGGCGGGCAGCAGCAGCAGGCAGACGCCGTAGCCGACGCTGGCGACGGGCCCGCTCAGCGCCTGGCCGGCGGCGATGCGGGTGCGCACCGGAACGATGGCGGTCATGGGGTTCTCCAGGTTCAGCGCAGCCAGCCGCTGCGCGGCGCGAGCCAGCCACGCGGGCGATGGGTCTCGGGCACTTGCGGCGCCGGCGGCGGCGATTGAGAAGCGACGTTCCCAGGGACGGGAAGCTCGCTCGGCCGCAGCGGGGCATCGGCGATTTGGTCCCGCAGCTGCTGCCAGAAGCGCTCGCCGTAGCGGTCGGCGCCGAGCAGCCAGAGTGCCGCGCGCGCCAGGACAGCGCAGTCCAGCGCCTCGTTCCGTTCCCTGAGCTTCGCCCATTCCTGCCGCGCGAAGCCGCGCCGGTCCTTCACCGTGCGCAGCTGCTCGGCGACCAGCTGCTTCACCCACTCCGCCTCGATGCCCCGCGGCAGATGCACCCAGCCGGGCGGGAACTCTTCGGCATCGCCGCGCCCGAGCCAGAGCCGGCGATAGAGGTCGGCCTTCCAGGTCGAGACCGAGACGGTCCACAGCTTCAGGCCGCGCCGGAGCTTGCGGCCATCGACCAGCGCATCGACCGGCGTCGGACCCTGCACCGGCTGCGCCCGGTTCCAGCCGTCCACGCCCTTGGTCGGCGCGATGCGCGGATCCCGCAGCCGGCGCAGCTGGCCGTAGACGGCAGCGGTGTCGCGGCCACCGGTGTCGACACAGGCCTTGGCGATGCGCATGGTGCCGCCGCCTTGCCGGGGCCAGTCCCGCGCCAGCAGCGTCGCCAGCGCGTCCCAGGGCTTGCGCTCGCGCGGGCTGCCGGGGATCACGACGTGGTCGACGAGCCAGGAGGTATAGCCCTCCGCCCAGCCCCAGACGTCGCATTCGAGGCGGTCGTCCTGCACGTCCACGCCCGCAGTGAGGCAGAGGGCGCCCGCAGGTACGATGCCCATGGCAAAATCCTCGCGCCGCTCGACCAGCCGCTCCCAGTCCGGCGCCTCGCCCTGCTCCTGCCAGGTCTCGCCCAGCACGGTGTTCCGAAAGGTCTTCAGGTCCTCCGGCTTGCCCTGCGCCGCCTCCCAATCGCGGGCGATCTGCTCCCAGGACAGCCAGCCCACCGGCGAGTAGAGCGCCGAGATGTGGAAGCCGACCGTGTGCGGGTCCTGCGCCGCCGCCGTGGCCCGCCATTGCCCGCCGGCCAGCATCGCGGTCTTGTGGTGCTCCTCGATGCCCTCGTCGCAGGTCTCGCAGTGGTAGCGGACCGAGCGGGGGTCGCCCTTCTCCCAGCGGAGATGCTCGAACCTCAGCCACTGCATCTCGCCGCAGTGGGGGCACGGCACGAAGTAGCGCCGCTGGTCGGAGGCGGCGTACTCGCGCTCGATGCGGCTGCGGCCGGCGATGGTCGGCGTCGAAACCAGAAAGGCCTTCCGGCGCCAGCCGAAGGTCCGCGCCCGCGCCTCGGCCAGCGCGATCGGGTCGCCTTCGCCCTCGACGTCGCCGGGATAGGCGTCCACCTCGTCGAGGAAGAGGAAGCGCGCCGTCATCGAGCGCAGCCCGACCGCGCTGTTGGCGCCGGTCAGCACCAGGATGCCGCCGGGGAATTCCTTCGACAGCAAGGTGTTGCCGCTGTCCCGCGCCCGGGCCGGGGCGACCCGCTCCTTGAGCGCCGGAGTCTCCTCCAGCAGCGGGTCGATGCGCTGGCGCGAGAAGCGTTTTGCGAGCTCGACAGTGGGCTGCACCGCCAGGACTGGCGCCGGCACGTGATGCAGGATGTAGCCAAGCCAGCAATTGCCGCTCTCGGTGGCGCCGACCTGGGCGCCCTTCATGAACACTACGCGCCGGGCGGGATGCACCGCCGAGAGCGCGTCCATCACCTCCCGCAGGTATGGGGTCCGGCTGGTCCGCCAGGGGCCCGGTTCGGACGAGGCACGCGAACCAAGGATGCGGTGCCGCTCCGCCCACTGCGAGACGGTGAGCTGCGGCGGCGGGCGGAGCATGCTGCCCGCGCGCCGACGCACATGGTCAGGCGTGCGGGTTCGGATCTCCGCTGGTGCCGCCGAGGCCTGGGGGATCGAAGCGATCGGCGGCCTCCGAGAGCAGGTCGGTGACGTGCTGCTGCAGGATGGTCTGCAGCAGGTGCGGGTCGACGCCGAGCTCGGCGGCGATCAGCCCGGAGACGCGGGCCGGCCAGTTCAGCAGCGCGTCGCGCATCGCGCCGGCGATCTCGTCGATCGTGGCGTTGGCCTCCGCCACATCGAGCAGCCGGCGCTTGTTCTCATCCAGAGCAAGCCGCTGCGCCTCCACCTTGAGGGCGAGCTGCGCGACCTTCAGCCGGGCGTAGGGCGTGCCGTCCGCGCCGCCACCATTGGCGAGCGGCGAGCGGTGCGGATCGGCGGTCTCCACCAGGCGGCGGCGGGTCTTGTCGATGTCCCACTGGCCGTCCGGCTCGCGGGCGATGCGGCCGCTGCCCTCGGCCTTGCGCAGTGCCGCCTCGCTGATGCCGATGCGCCGTGCGGCCTCACGGTTCGATGGGGTCAGCTCGGGCATGGCGGCGGCCTCCCGCCGCGCGCGACGATGAAGCGGGCCTCTTCCCCGAGCCGCCAGAAATTATCCGAGAGCATATTCCGCGAATACCGCTTGTGTTCTGGGAGAGAACGTGGAATACGCTACCGGCGCTCACACCTCGGAGGATCCGGATGAGCATCCCCTGCCTAGTTGTCCTGACCGCAAGAGGTCCGGCCCGTCTGCTCGCCGAAGGTGGCACTCAGGCCTGGCGGCTCAAGCCCGAAAACGTTCGGCGTCTCAGTTACTGCGTCTGTGTCCAGAACCGCCACAATGGGCACTGGGGTGGCGCCGACCAGGAGCACCACCATGCATTCATGGTCGGCCGGATCAGCGAGGTCGTGCCGTCCCCGGAGGGTCGGCCCGAGCGCTATTTGGTCAGATTCTCGGAGTATTCTAGAATTGACTGCCCGAATGCGTGGCCCGGCCTTCGCAACCCAGTCCGTTACGCCACCCTCGAAGAGTTCGGCATTATGGACCCCGATGCTCTGAACTGGCATCGGATGCCGGAGACCGCCGTCATGGGGCCTGCCGCTGCTGCGCCCTCTCAGGACGAGGACAGGGAAGGCTTCGGCCCGCTCACCATCGCCGAGGCGAAGGCCGGGCTGGCACTCGGCCTGGGCGTCCCTGAGAGCGCGATTGAGATCTCGATCCGTTACTAGTCTAGGCGCTGGCGGCGTCATGCCCCGCACAGGCCTTGGCCCGCTGCCTCCGCGCAGCGGGCCCTGATCACAGAGGCCGTCGGGATCAGCCCGCCACCTTGTAAACGGTGAAGGAGCCGCGGGTGCCCTCCCTGTTCGGCCCGACCTGGCGCACCCGCTCCAGCACCTCGACGGCGATGCCCTGGCGCTTCTTCAGCCCGGCAAAGAAGCCCCGCACCGTGTGCGGCGCCCAGCCGGTCGCCTCGGCGATCTGCGCCACCGTGGCCCCCTCGGGACGGCGGAGCATGGCGAGGACCTGCTCCTGCTTGGTGCCCTCGCGGGGCCTGCGCGGCGCGGCGGGATCGCGCGGGGCACGGGCCGACTTGCCGGCCAGGGCGGCGCGGAGCCGCGCCATCGGGCCCTCGAGGGCGCCGATCATGTCGGTGTCGCGGTTGGCCGCGTCCTCCCAGGCGGCGAGCACCGCCGCGGCGGCATCGCGCAGGCTGGCGCCCCGCGGCGCGGGGCCTGGCGCCGCGAGGGCCTGGTCGAGCAGGGCGAGGTCCTCCGCGCGGGCGGCGTCGTCCGGCGCCGCAGGCGCGGCCTGGGTGGGTTCGGTGGCGCCGGCGGGGTTGGCCTGCGGTGGCGCCTCCGGTGCGCCCGTGGGCGCCGCGTCCGGGGCCGGTGCGCCGTCCTTCGGGTCCATGCCGACGGCGCGCAGCCCCTCGTCGGTGATCTTCAGCAGCATCTCGTCGCCGTCCACCGTCCACTTCGCGATGGCGTCGTAGGCGGGGCGGTGGACCGCGATCACCAGGTCGCTCTTGAGCAGCGCCTTGGCCACCGTCCGCCGCGCCGCGGCCGGCAGCCGCTCGGGCGGGAGCGCAAGGTGCTCGGGGTGCCGCGCGGCGGCGGAGAGGATCGTGCGCTGGGTGTCGGTGAGCTTCATCCTCGGGGTCTCCGGTCCGGCACCCGACCAGCCGGGTGCCACCACCCCGAGCCCCGCCGGCCTGGCCGGTCGGGGCGGTGCGGGAGCCCGCCGCGTCAGGCGGCGTATTCGCCCCGGCGGAAGTGCTGGTCGGCGATGTCCTTCAGCTTCGCGGTGGCGTCCGCGAGCCAGGCGGTCTCGCCCCAGAGCACCGCCTCGGGATCGGCGCCGAAGTGATCCGCGCTGGCCTGCTGCAACTCCGCGAGCAGCGCATCGAACTCGGCCTTCTTGGCCAGGAAGGCCTCGAGGCTCCGCTGTTGGTTGGCTTTGCGCTTGGTCATCGGGCTCTCCGTCCTGCTCATCGCGTGACGGACCATTCGCGCTGCGGCGCGCCCGAGCCAAGCAACATGCAGCGTCAGATGATTGCTCTTATTGGCCTTTCTCGGTCATCCCAGCTTCGCCGACGCCGCGGGCCGCGGCGATGTCGCCGAAGGTGCGGTCCTCGCCGTCCAGGACGGCGGCCTCCCCGGTGGCCTCCTGCCAGCGCCGGACGATGACGTCGGCGTAGGCAGGATCGAGCTCGAGCAGCACGGCGCGCCGCCCGGTGCGCTCCGCCGCGATCATGGTCGTCCCGGAGCCGCCGAAGGGATCGAGCACGGTGTCGCGCTGCTTGCTGCTGTTGCGGATCGCGCGCTCCACCAGCGCCACCGGCTTCATGGTGGGGTGCAGGTCGTTCCGCGCCGGCTTGTCGAAGTGCCAGACGTTGCCCTGGTCGCGGGCGCCGCACCAGTAGTGCTGGGCGCCTGCCTTCCAGCCGTAGAGCATCGCCTCGAACTGCTGGTGGTAGTCGGCGCGGCCGAGCGCGAAGGTGTTCTTCGCCCAGATGATGGTGCTCGACCACTTCCCACCGGCCTCCTGCCAGGCGCGATGCAGCGTCGGCCACTCGGACGAGGACATGCAGACGTAGCAGGCGCCCTTCGTCACCGAGAGCAGGTTCGCCAGCGCCGGGCGAAGGAAGTCGAGGAAGCCAGAGCCCAGCGCGTCGTTGGCGATCGTCATCCTGGCCGCTGTGCCGCCCCGGTAGGCGACGTTGTAGGGCGGGTCCGTGAAGGCCATGTCGGCGAGGCGATCGGCACCGAGCGCCCGCTGCACGTCATCTAACCTGGTCGCGTCGCCGCAGAGCAGGCGGTGCTCGCCGCAGCGCCAGAGGTCGCCCGCGCGGGTGACCGGGACGGCGGGCGGCGGCGGGGCGTCGTCGGCGCCGTCTTCGCCGAGCCCGGCGTCGGCCGCGGCCAGCAGCCGGTCGAGCTCCATCCCTGAGAAGCCGAGGACGTCGAGGTCCACCGCCGCCTCGTCGCGGATGCGGGCGATCTCGGCCGCCAGGAGCGCCTCGTCCCAGCCGGAGTTGAGCGCGATCTGGTTGTCCGCCAGCCGCAGGGCCCGGGCTTGCGCCTCGGTCAGGTGGGCAAGGCGGATCGCCGGCACCGCCGCCATGCCGAGGCGCTTGGCCGCCATGACCCGGCCGTGGCCGGCGACCAGCACGCCGGCGGCGTCGACCAGCACCGGGTTCACGAAGCCGAATTCGGCGATCGAGGCGGCGATCTGCGCCACCTGCGCCTCGGAGTGGGTGCGGGCGTTCTCGGCGTAGGGGACGAGCGCTACCACTGCCACGGTGGTGACCTGAAGCTCAGGCTGCATCGGCGGCCTCCGCCGGGACCCGTGCCGCGGCGACGGCGTCATAGTCCCGCCCGTCCTCCGCCAGGGTGACCGGCAGGTCGGGGTGCAGCAGGCGCCAGCGGGCGATCGCGAGGTCGACATAGGCCGGGGCGAGCTCGATGGCCCGCACCCGCCGCCCGGTGCGCTGGCCGGCGAGGAGCGTGGTGCCGGAGCCGGCGAAGGGCTCGAACACCGCCTCGCCCTCGTCCGTGTAGGCCCGCATCAGGAACTCCGGCAGCGCGACCGGGAACACCGCCGGGTGCTCGGTCTCGATGCCGCGGCCCTTGTGGCGGGTGATCCGCAGCACGCTGTCCGGGATCCGGCTCTCCTGCACCGGCAGGCCGATGTGGGTGTAGGCCTTCACCTCGCCGTCGGCGGCGCGCAGCCCGCTGCCCTTGTTCGGGGTGCCGGCCCACTTGCAGGGCACGATCTTGTTCGGCTGGCGCGCCTCGCGGTTGAGGTGGAACACCAGCTCGAAGGCCGGCGCGAGGCGGCCGTTCCAGTCCCCGGGCAGGCCGGGACCCTGGTCCCAGGCGTAGAGGCCGAAGCGGCGCCAGCCCTGCGCTCGCATCCAGTCCAGCCAGCCGGACCAGTAGGGCTGCCATTCCCCCTCGCGGTGGATCAGGCCGAGGTTCACCAGCGCCTGGCCGTCGTCCCGCAGGATCAGCGGCAGATGCTGGAACACGCCCCGCATCAGCGCATCCCAGTCGGAGACGCCGCCGGTGGTGTAGTCGCGCTGGTTGCCATAGGGCGGGCTGGTGAACAGCAGCGCCGCGTGGTCGCCAGCCATGACCTGAGCCACCGAAGCAGCGTCGGTGGAATCCCCGCAGAGCAGGCGGTGCTCGCCGAGCAGCCAGAGGTCACCGGGGCGGGTG
The DNA here is from genome assembly GCF_008360935.1 of Siccirubricoccus phaeus. Classification (GTDB taxonomy): domain Bacteria; phylum Pseudomonadota; class Alphaproteobacteria; order Acetobacterales; family Acetobacteraceae; genus Siccirubricoccus; species Siccirubricoccus phaeus. The sequence continues at coordinate 154,112 of NZ_SRXO01000013.1, read as the reverse complement.
ATGGCCTGGCGCGGCGGGTCCGTTTCGGCATCGGCGGGGTCCTCCGCCGGCGCCTCGTCCGTATCCGCCATGCCAGGCGCGCCACCCCCGCCGGCCTCCGGCTGATCTGCTTCCTCGGGCGCTTCGCCATCGGTGACGGCGGTCTCTGCCGCCGCGAGGATCGCGCTCAGCTCGTCGGCCGAGAAGCCGAGCGTGGCCACGTCGATCTCCGCCGCGGCCTGCACGCCGGCCAGCGCCTCGCGCAGCAGCGCCTGGTCCCAGGTGGCGTTCTCCGCGATGCGGTTGTCGGCGAGTCGGAGCGCGTCCTTCTGCGCCGGCGAGAGGTGGCGCAGCACGATCACCGGCACCCGCTCGAGGCCGAGCGCCACCGCCGCCTCGAGCCGGCCATGGCCGGCGATCAGCACGCCCGCCTCGTCCACCAGCAGCGGGTTGGTGAAGCCGAAGGCCAGCATGCTGGCCTTGATCTGCTCGATCTGCGCCGCGCCGTGCACCCGGGCGTTGCCGGGGTGGGCGCGCAGCTCGGCCACCGGGCGCAGCAGGATCTTCGCCGCCATCCAGGGGAGCGTCATCGGGCCATCCGGGATCAGGGTGGGTGCGAACCATGCGCGGCGGCCAGCGGGAACCGCGCGCCGCCACGGTTCGCAGCTAAACGATTGAGATCAGGGCCGTGTGGTGCGAACCGCGAACCATGTTTTCGGCCTGGCGCTGGCGAAGTCGCGCGCTTCCGCCCCCCGCATACGCCAGGCGCAGGAAGGACCCTGCAGCGCGAGAGCCACTGTCGCTGGCGAGCCAGTGCGGCTGGCGAGTCGCGCCGCGGCCGCACCTGGCGCGACTATCGGGAGTCTATCCGCAGCGGATTCCAAGCCGCCAGACGGCGAATTGTAACAGCGGCTCCGGCGCGGCGTGGGCGCATGCCGGGCAAAGCGATCAAACCGCGGCCGGCGCCGTCTCCTCCAGCGCCGCGAGCGCGCGCTCGACCGCGTCGCGGCTGGCGACCAGCGCCGCATGGACCAGGCCGGCGTGCCGCGCCGCCGCCGGCTCGCTGCGGTCGATGTCGGCCAGCTGCTCCTCCGCCTCGTCCACCCCGGCCGCAAGCTCGTCGCGCAACTCGCCGAGCCGCTCCCTGACCTCGGTCCGGTCGTCGGGGCTGGTGTCGCTGAGCCAGCCCGCGACGATCGCGTCGACCTCGCGCGCCATGCGGCCGGGCGGCATACCCTTCGCCGCGAACTCGGCGAGCCGCGCCAGGGCGGCGTCGAGCGGGCGGAGAGCCCGCGGCGGCTTGCGTGCGGCCATCGCTGTCACCTGTGCTGTGTTCACCACCGAGCCTAGCATGTTCCGTTCTTGTTCTCGAACGTCTCGCCTGCCTGCGCGCGGTGATGGTGACGGCCGCCGCTCGTGCGGTCAGGCCGCGTGCGAGCGGCGGGCCAAGCCGTAGTGGCCCGCCAGCACGCATAGCGCGGCCACCAGGATGCCCTGCGCCTGGCTGTGGCCGAGGCTGCGCCCGCCCCAGCCCTGCCGCGCCGCCCACTCCCGGATCGAGGCCTCGCAGCCGAGCACATGCCAAGCGCAGGAGCCGGTGGCGCCGTCGTGGCCGCCCAGCGCCTCCAGCGCCGCCGCGACCTTGCGCCGAGCGGTCAGGTGCCGCTCCGTGAGCGCATCGCCGGTGCCGCGGGGGAGGCGGAGCAGCGGCATGGCCCGTAGTGTGTCCAGCGCCGCGGCGCGGAAGTGCCCGCGGAAGATCACCCCGGCCTCGTGCATGGCCGGGGTGATGGTGCCGTTCGCCAGCATGGCGCCCAGCGTGTCCACCGCCCGCCGGTGCGCCACGGGCACGCCTGTCTCCGGGTCCGCCTCCCGCACCGGCTCGCCGAAATCGCCGTGCTGCAGGCGCCACTTCGACGGCTTCGACAGGTCCTCGCGCTCCGGCGTGGCCCGCTTCGCCTTCCGCCTACCGGCCGCCATGCCGCACGCCTCCGTCTCGCCGGCCCCAGCGCCGGTTGGCCTCGTTGGTGACGGCCTGGCGCAGCCAGGGGTCGGTGATCTCCGCGACCGGCAGCACGGCCACGCCGTGCTCGTGCCAGACGCGGGACCGCATGGCGTCGAGATCCATGGCGGTGGTCGGGCTGCGTGCCAGGTCCAGGCACGAGCGAGGCGGGCACGGCGAACCGGCGAGCCTCATGCCCGGCCTCCCGAGGATTCGGTGGCCCAGAGCAGCAGGGCGATGGCGTCCGCCTCGTTGTCGTCGGCCGGCGCGAAGCCGCGGGCCCGCATCGCGGCGACCATCGCCGCCTTGTCGGCGTTGCCGCGGCCGGTGGCGAAGCGCTTGATCGTGCCGACCGGCACACCCGCGTAGGGGATACCGGCCTCCTCGCACCACGCCGCCAGGTGCGCCAGGAAGCCGCCATAGGCGTGCGCTGCGTCCGTGCCGGCGTGGCGGCGCACCTCCTCGAACATCACGCGGCCGAGGCCGCCCGACAGCATCACCGCCTCGGCCAGCCAGGCGCGGAAGCGCAGGAAGCGCATGCCGCCGCCCTCGAACCGGCTCGGCCGGAAGGTCATCGTGCCGGAGGTGATGCCGCCGTCGCGGCCGCGCAGCGCCCAGCCGGTGGTGGTGCCGAGGTCGAGGGCGAGGACGGCGAGGCGGTCGAGCGCGGGGGCCGGCGGCGTGGCGACGGGCGGGCCGCTTGCACCGGCGGCGGGCATGGGGAGAGTCGAGGGAGCCATGGGGTCTCCGAGAGGGGATCGTCGTGGTGGGGGCGGCAACGGTGCGGTTCTTGGCGGAGCTCGCCGTCGCCGCCCGGCTTCGAGAGGCTGATCGACGTGGTGGGCGGCCCGCGAGCGATCGGGCTACGGGCCTGCCACGGGCTGGCCGTCCAAGCTGGTCCAACCCGGCCCAAGCAGGTGAGACAGGAATTCGGTTGGCTTATCAGCGACTTGGCGCGATCCGTCCAACCCGCCCAACCTCCCGACCGCCCCCAATATCCCGTATAGGAAAACGTATGTCCGGCCGACCTACATCCTTCGCGCATGGCTCTAAGGGAGAAGGTTGGACAGGTTGGACGACATGGGATGAGCGTGCCGAAGGCCGCGGAATACCTGCGCTTCCGGCTGTCCAACCTGCGGCGTGCGGGTTGGACAAGGCTGGACGAGGTTGGACCGCGCGGTCGCTGCGTCATCGCCCGGGAGTTCCTGGCGCCATGTAGCGCCACTCGCGCGGCGGCGTTGTGGTCCGGTACTTCACCCACTTCCTGGCGCGGAAGAAGGCGCCGACCCGCATCTGGTCGGCGCGCGTCCACTTCGCGGCCTCGATGCCGAGCGCCTGCTCCAGCACCTCGCCGATCGAGACGTCGGTCAGCGGTTGTGCGCGCGGGACGTAGCGATCCTGCCAGTCCTCGAACTGGCCGACACCCACGTTCACCGGCTTGCGCTCGGAGACGAGCCAGCGCTCGATCCGCGCGTCCCAGGCGTCCCCCTGGTAGCGCGCCTCCTGCGCCGCGCTGGCCTCGGCGACGAGCGCGCGGTCCTCGATCCACCAGGGCGCCCCGGCACGATGGCGCGCGACCGCCTCGGCCCAGAGCTGGTCGCGGTCCCGCCGCAGCCCGTCCAGGTCGATGTGGCCGCAGCGCAGCGGCCAGAAGCGCCGGTTGCCCGTCTCGTCGCGCAGGTAGGTGTCCGGGTTCACCGTCCCGGCGAAGACGCATTGCCGCGGCACGGTGACGACGTAGCGCTCGTAGGGCGGCCGGTAGCGGTCCGTGGTGCGGCTCAGGAACGCCTTGATGCGGGAAACGTCCGCCTGGCCGATGGCGTCCAGCTCCGCCATCTCGATGATCCAGACGCCGCGCATCTGCTGCGCCGCGTCCTTCGAGCCGAGCTCGGCGAGCTCGTCGGTGAACCAGGGCTCGGAGGCGAGCACCTTCAGCGCGGTCGACTTCCGGATGCCCTGCGGCCCCTCCAGGATCAGCATGTGGTCGGCCTTGCAGCCGGGCTGCATGATCCGCGCCACCGCCGAGACCATCCACAGCGAGGCCATGCTGCGGTGGAGCGGCGTGTCCTCGGCGCCGAGGTAGGTGACCGCCCAGGCGTCGAGCCGCGGCGTGCCGTCCCAGGCCAGCGCCTCCAGGTAGTCGCGCACCGGATGGACGCGGACGTTGCGCGCCACGGCGACGACGCTGCGGCCGACCACTACCGGCGGGACGTTGATCTCGTGCCGCTGCAGCCATTCGGCGCAGCGCACGTCGTCGGCTTCGCCCCAGGGCCGGGGCAGCGGTGCGCCCGGCGGATCCCAGGGCAAGGCGCGCGCCACCATGATCTCCTGGCTGAACTCGTCGAACACCAGGGCGCCGGCGAAGGCGGCGTCGAGCGAGAGCGCGGTGATGACGTTGGCCTCGTTGCGCTCCGGCGTGCCGCCCGCGTCGATCCGCAGCAGCGAGGCCCAGGGCGGCCGGACCGGCGCGCGCCGCACGTCGCCCGTGGCGTTCAGCCGCCGACGCAGCTCGGCCAGCTGCTTCTCCAGGATGGAGACGGCGATGCCGGTGGCGGTCTTCACCGCGGCGAGGATCTGGCGCTCGGGCAGCGGATCGAGGTGGGCCATCGCCAGCCGGCCGAGGAGGTCAGAGAGCGGCGCGGCGTCGGGCGGGCGGGTGAGGTCGGCGGCTGCGGCGAGCAGCTCCTCGACCGTGGCCGGCTCTGGTGCGGCCGAGGGCGGATCCGACGGGGGGGCCGGCTGCCGCTGGTAATCCGCCGCGGTCGCGCCGCGCCGCAGGTCGTCGTTGAAGTCGTCGCCGTGCAGCGGGGCGAGGATGCGCGAGGGGATGCCCGCCAGGTTCAGCCGGTCCGCCAGCGTCGCCGCGGCCTGCATGCCGGCATGCCCGGCATCGGCGAAGATGGTGACGCGGGTGGTGCCCTCCGGCCACTGCCAGCGCCGCAGCCCGTCGGCCGAGAGCGCCGCCATGGTGGGGACGCCGAACAGGGCCATGGCGGCGAGCGCCGTCTCGATCCCCTCCGCCACGCCGATCCGCCCGTCCTCGGGCATCGGCGCGAGCCGCACCGTCCCGCCGGCGACGGGCCCGAGCATCTTCTTGCCCGGCGGCGCCTTCCCAGAGCCGTCGTCGAGCAGGTAGGTGCGGTGGATGCCGCCGGTGGCCTCGCCGGCCGCGTCCCGCACCACCGCGACCATGCCCGGCCAGCCGCGCCGGCTCTCGAAGTCGGCGAGGTCGGGATGGAACAGCAGGTCGGGGCTGTCCGGCAGCGCGAGGCCGCGGCCCCGGAGGTAGGTCTCCGCCGCCGTCCCCACGGGCGGAACGCATCCGTCCAGGATGCGCGCGACCTCCCGGCTGTGGTCGGGCCTCGGCTCGGGCGGGCGCGGCGGCGCCGGCCGATCCATGCGGGCGAGCCGCGCGGCCTCGTCGAACAGGCGGGCATCCGCCGCGCCGGTGCCTTGGGCGAGCATGTCGATCGGCCCGGCGCTCTCGCCGGTGGCGTGATCGAAGCCCCAGCCGGCGAAGCGCCCCTCGAGGTGGATCACGCAGGAGCCCTCGCCGCGGGGCGGCCGGCCGGAGAGGTCGGCGCAGCGCAGCGTCCTGCCGTCCGGCGAGCGCCGCGCGTTCGGGAACAGCGGCGGCAGCCACTCCCGCGCCGTCTCGGCGAGGCGGCGGCGAATCTCCGCCAGATCGTAGCGCACCGGCCCCAGACCGGCGTCGTTCAGGTCGATCGGGACCGTGGTCATGCGACGATCACCAGCCCCCACTCGGCACGCGTGATGGCGGTGTAGAGCCAGCGCCGGCGATCGAGCTCCGTCCGGCCCAGACCGTCGTCCCAGACAACAACAGTCGGGAACTGGCTTCCCTGCGCCTTGTGTCCGGTGATGGCCCAGCCGAAGGTCGCCTCGGTCAGCCCCTTCTTGAGCTTCCAGTCGCGGTCATGCCGCTGCCGGTCGAAGGCGACATGGTCCTCGAAGTGCCCCTTGTAGATCCGCAGCCGGCCGCGGCTGCCGTCGGCCTGCGGCGCGCCGATGCGGTTGCCGTCCTCGTCCGTCACCACCGCCGAGAGATAGTGGCTGCCCTCGTCGACGATGTCCGAGAGGCTGAGGAACATGCCGTTGATCAGGCCGAGGTCATTCTGGTTCTTGAGGCAGATAATCTTCTCGCCCGGCCCACTGGGCAGCCAGCCGCCGTCGCCGAAGCCGGCGGCGCGGCGCATGGCGTTGTTCAGCTGCAGCCGGGTCGCGTTCAGGCCGCAGATCACCTGGCCGCCGCGCAGCGCCTGCTCCGGCGTGACGTCCGTCTTGTGCATTTTCCAGACGTGGTCGTCGTAGCGGCCGAAGCCGATCGGCTCGCCCTGCCGCGCCATGGTGGCGAGGCGGATGATGGCGCTCTCCGCCGCCTGGCGGTGGATCTCGGTCAGCATGACGTCGGGCGCGTCCTTGGTGAACGCGCCCTCGCCCTGGATCGGCGGCAGCTGGCCGGGGTCGCCGAGCACCAGGATCGGCTTGCCGAAGCTCATCAGGTCGCGCGCCATCTCCTCGCCAACCATCGAGACCTCGTCGAGCACGATCAGCTTCGCGTGCGCGGCGTCGCTTTTCGGGTTGAGGGCGAAGCGCGGGCGCTTCATGTCGGCGACGCCCTGCCGCATGGCCTCGATGGCCGCCTCGGCGGCGGTGCGCTCGAAGCCGGAGAGACCGCGCGCCCGCGCCACCGCCTCCTCGACCTTCTTCTCGGCCGCCTCGACCTCCTCCTCGGTCGCCTCGATGACGGAGTAGATCAGGCTGTGGATGGTGCGGGCCGGGGTGCCCTTGCGGCGCAGCACCAGCGCGGCCTTGCCGGTGAAGGTGGCCGTCACCACCCCGGGCACGCAGGCCTCGCCGTCGCCGCCGCTCCTGTGGTGCTGGAGGCCGAGCTCCTCCAGCGCGAAGCGCAGCACCGTCGACTTGCCGGTGCCGGCATAGCCGAACAGCCGGAACACCTGCTTCCGGTCGGCTTCGTTCTGGAACCAGTGCTTGATCGCCGCGATCGCGCGGTGCTGGGTGTCGGAGGGGGTGATGCTCATGGCGCCTCCCAGCAGCGGGTCGCGTAGGGACAGGAGCGGCAGAGGTGGAAGTCGGACGCCTGGGCGATGCGCGGCGGCAGCTCGCCCGCCTCGGCGGCGCGCAGGATGTCGACGGCGTGGTCGGAGAACCGCTGTGCCTCGGCGGCGTCGAAGGGCACCGCCTCGTGGTGCAGCGCGAGCGTGTCGCGGTTCAGCGCGGTGAGCAGCGCCACCTCCAGATCGAGGTAGGCCATGTAGAGCTGCACCTGCGCGAAGTAGATCGGCTTCGACAGCCGCAGCCCGCGCTTGACCAGGTCGGTCCAGGACTTCTGGCCGAGCGCCTTGTGCTCCCACAGCGCCGGCCAGCGCAGCCCGACAGCGGGGCCGCCGACGATCACGCCGTCGGCGTGCCCGCGCAGCCGGCCGCCGGCCGCCACGAAGCCGAACTGCTCGCCATCCGCGCCGCGGTCGCGGAGGTCGAAGCCGGCGAGACGGAGCCAGCGGATGGACAGCGCCTCGAACTGGTGGCCGGCGTCGAACACCCGCAGGATGCCCGGCTCGAAGTCGCGGTCCTTCGGCGCGTGGGTGATCTCGTAGACGAGCTTGCGGGCGCAAGGCTCGCCGACGCGGCTGCCGCCGAGATAGTCGCGCGGCCGTTGCTGCCGCTGCCGCGCCAGCAGGGCGGCGTCGAGATGCGCGTTGATGCGCGCGGTGATGACGGCAGCGTCGCCCGGCGACGCGTCGCCTCGCCCATAGACCGCACCGGAGCCGTGGTTCAGGTCGAGCAGCACCGGTCCCCCTAGAACGGCAAAGGGTCGTCGAGCGGATCGCGCTCGGCCGCCTGGCGCTGCATCGAGGCCTGGAACCCGTCGACGCAGGCCTCGATGATGCGGTCGATCTCGGCCGCGCTGCGGTCGTGGAAGGGCGCGAGCAGGCCGAGCTCCTGCAGCACCTCGGCGAAGGACCGGCGCGCCTCCCGGATGGCGCGCTCCTCCATCGGGGTCTTGTCGATCACGCCGCCTCTCCGCCGTGCCAGCGCACTGCCAGCGTCGCAGCAGCGCATCGAGCAGAAGGACAGCTTCGGGTGGACGCCGAGCCGAAGCTCATGGACGTAGCCGAAGCCTTTCGCCTCCCGGCCGCAGAGCGCGCAGGTGAGCCGGCGCACCTGGTCGGCCGGCGTGCATCCCGGCAGGGGTACCGGGCCGGGAGCCGGGGCGCGGGGCTCCCGCGGCCGCGCCCAGCGTCGTCGCGCCATGCCGCCATCAGCCGTTCAGCCAGGCTGGACCGTTGGCGAGCGGCGCCTGCGCGGGTGGCGGCGCGGGCTGGGCGGGCGGCATAGCGGCAGGCGTGGCCCACGCCGGGGCGGTCGCCACCGGCGCCCGGGGCGCGCCCGTGTTGGCCCAGGCGGGCGCCGCCGCGGCAGGCGCGGATGCCGGGCGCGGCGCGCGCTGCGCGGAAGGCGACGGCGGCAGCGCCTCGCCCGCCATGATGCGCGCGTATTCGGGCTCGCCCGGCAGCACGACGCGGTCGAGCCGGTTGCTGTCGCCGTAGCGGGAGTCGCTCGCCGGCTCGATGCGGAGCTTGGCCGCGAAGGTGATGCCGTGGAGGTCGGCGAGGCCGCGCAGGATGCGCCTGGCCCTGGCCGCCTCGCTCATGTCCTTAGGATCGAGGCCGCAGGCGCTGTCGATCATCGCCCGGAACATCCCCTTGGAGATCTTCCAGCCGATGGAGACGCCCTGCTCGTCCACCTTGCCGCCCGCGACGGTGAAGCTCTGCCAGAACTTCCGCCGCGCATGCGGCCCCGCCACCACGGTGAACTCGCAGTCCAGCATGCGCACATCGCTGCCGGGCGTCTTGGCGGCCTTGAGCAGCCCGCGATCCACCTCGCTCGCGCCGTCGATGCCGCCCTTGCGGATCTCCATGCGCACCTTCACGAAGCTGCCGTCCGGGATGAGGTCGGTGCCGCGCGGCAGCTCGGCGTCGTTCATGTCGAAGGTCATGCGTCAGCTCCTGGGCGCGAGGTTGATCTTGCGGAGAAGGGCGGCGAGGTCGGGCGGCTCGGTCTCGTCGAGGCGGCCCGAGCGGTCCTTGGCCGGCAGGCCGAAGGCGTTGCCGGTGCGGCAGACGAGACGGCGCTCGGTGCCGCGCTCGGGGTCGTGCACGGGCGCGCCCTGCGGATCGCGCGAGAACAGCGCCATCGAGACCACCTGGTCGACGATGCCCGGCAGTTCACGGCCCGCCTTGCCGCCCTCCATCTGCGGCTGCCAGGACAACCGCCCGAACTCGTCGGTGACGCGCTCCAGGATGCCGACCATGATCACGGTCTTGCCCGGCGCGTGCTGCAGGTGCTTCAGCAGAGCAATCACCTCGCGCGCCATCAGGCCGTAGGCGCCACGGGTGTCGGGCTTGCCGGTCTTTTCCGAGAAGGCTTCGGGCCGGGTCTTGGCCCAGGCCATCGCTTGCCGCGTCAGGTCGGTGATCGAGTCGAGGAAGACGATGCTCTTGCCGGCGAGCAGCCGGACCAGGTCGGGATGCGCGGCCACCAGGTGCTGGTGGTGCGCCGCGGAGAAGAAGCCGTTCGGGTCCGCCGCGGGGTTCACGCCGCCGATGAGGCAGGCGAGGTCGATCGCGTCCTCGAAGGTGCGGATGGGGAGGCTGTCGCCGCGCCAGTCCTGCACCGACTTCAGCCCGGCCTCGAGGTCGATGCACAGCGTGGGCTCGGCCGGCAGGGTCTTGAGCAGGCTGGTCTTGCCGACGCCGCTCGGGCCGAACAGGGCCATGGTGGTCTTGTTCGCCCCGGCCGAGAGCCGCTCGTCGGCGGTGACGATGCGCAGCGCCATCAGCCGATGCTCCCGAGGCTGCCGGCATGCGGGCTGTCGCGGCGGGCCGTCTCCGAGAGGATGGTGAGCCGATAGCTCGGGCGTCCGGTGCGCACGATGCGCGCCGGCTCGAAGGCCTGGCGGATGCGCTCGGGCCAGGCGGCATAGGCCCGCTCGGAGACCTTGAAGCTGACCTCGAGGTATTCGGTCGGGTCCTCGCCGCCGGTGCGGATCTGCTCGGCGAGTGCGGCGAGCCGTCCCTGGTCCCACTCGACGCGCTTCGGCAGCTCGGCGACGACCTCGACCGCGCCGTCCTGGAAGCGCACCGTGCCGGTGTCCTTGCCGGCGGCGCCGCGGGCGGCGATCGCACGCTGCTCGTAGCGCAGCGCGATGGCGGCCTCGATCCAGTCGGCCAGGCGCCTGGCGGCCTCGACCGCCTCCCGGGCATCGGCCTGCAGCAGCGAGAGATGCTCGGCCGGCAGCACGATCACCTCGCCGACCGCCATGTGGCGGAGCGCATCGAGGGTCGGTCGGTTCGGGCGGAGGGCGTCCATCATGCCGCCTCCGCGAGCATCTGCGACAGCCGGTTCGGCACGATGTGCCGCGGGCGGCGGCGGGCAACGATGAGGTAGGAGTAGTCCTCCTCGCCGTGGCGGCGCTGGACGAGGTGCGCGAGGCCGGCCTCGGCCAGCGCCCAGGCGCGGTGCGCCAGCCGCAGCAGGGCGAGCCGCTCCGCGTCGGGCAGCAGCTGCGTCAGCGGCGAGGTCTCGCAGGCGAGGAAGCCGCGGTGGTAGGCGAGGCGCTCGCCGGGGGCGGCGGCGCCCAGCCAGGCGCAGAGCGCCGCCTCGCTGAGCGGCGCCGCGCCGTTCGGGGTGTCGGGAATGCAGGTGTCCATATCCATCATTACCCAGCGGTCCTCGAATCCGTCTCACGCCAGCGCGGGGATCCCCGCGGCGAGCAGGCGCAGGCGCATCTCGCGGAGGCGGCGGTAAAGGACGGTGCGCGGGACCGGCCCCCGCTTGGCGACCGCATGCGGGGTGTCGGCGGCCAGGGCGGCGCAGAGCGGATGATCGACGGGATCGATGGCGGACGCCGCGCGCTCCAGGTCGAGGCGGCGCTCCAGCGCCCCGATGCGGTCAACGCCCTGCCCGCACCAGGCGCCGTAGCCCTCCTCCTCCAGCAGCGCGTCGCCGACGGTCAGACCGTCGCCGCCGGGGAGCGGGTCGTCGAGCGACACTCCGGCCCGCCCGGCGCGCTCGCGCCGGATCTGCTCGGCGAGTCGCGCGGCGCGGTGGCGGAAGACGACCGCCGCGAAGGCGCGCAGGTCGCCGCGGGCGGGGTCGAAGCGGCGCAGCCGGTGCAGGAGGTCGCAGATCAAGTCCTGGCGGATGTCCTCGCGCTCCTGGGCGGGCAGCCGCAGGGCGCGGCAGAGGCGGCGCGCGGCGGCGTCGGCGAGGCGGCACAGCGGGTCGAGGTCGGCGAGCGTGGGTGAGGCGGCGGTCATCGGCAGGTCCGGTCCATCGTCGGGTGGCGGTGGACGGAGCCTCGGCGAAACCGACGCCCACAGGGTTGGGCGTGGCGTGGGCGGGTTATGGGCGGTCCGCCGCCCCCGCCCCCTGCCTCACGGGTCGAGCCGGATCAAGTCGTGCTCGACCCCGAGGGCGTAGCCCTGGTTCGACCGGGTCTGCACGAAGTCGGCGGGTGCGATGCCGTCCGGCAGGGCCGGTGCGATCGCCTCCCGCAGGTCGCGCACGGCGTCGGCGACCAGCCGATCGTCGACCGACCGGTTGCCGTAGAGCGCGCGCTCGATGTCCCGCCGGGACGCGATGGCCCGGCGGCTGGCCGCGGCCGCGATCGTCTGGGCGACGAGGAAGCGCCGCTGCGACAGCTTCACCGTGCGGCCGAAGAGAACGATCGAGCGCGCCCCCGCCCGGAGGATGACCTTCGGTTCGCGTGCCGGCGTCGGCTCCAGCGATGCGCCGTCGAGCGCGAATGCCGGCCCGGCGGCCCCCGCCAGGGCGTCCAGCGCGGGGATCGCGTGGAAGCCGGCCGTGGTGAGCCGCCGCATGTCCGCATGCTCCATGCCGGACGGCAGCAGGACCGTGACCGGGCAGCCGACCGGCGCCTCGGCGCGCACCAGCGCGACGAGATCGGGGTCTCGGCCGGCGACCGGGTCAAGGACAAGGACGATGGCGCGGCCGGTTGTTGGCGTCCGCCCCAGCATCCACGCCCCTTCGGTCACCATGAACGGGGTCCCCGGCAGCCCCGTGGCCGCGGCGATCAGGCGGACCAGCGCCTCCGGGTCGATCGCAAAGCTGCGGACCTCGTGCGGCGCCAGCACCGTGTCGCAGGCGTGGTCCTCCGGGCACTCCGCGACGAAGCGGCCGTCGATCTCGGCGATGGCGCGCGGGCCGCAGCCGGCGTCGCAGGTCCGGCAGGGCGGCCAGGTCGTCGCCGGCGCGCGCTCTGTGAGCACGCGGTCGGCGAGCAGCCGGTCGAACGCCCGGCCGAAATGCGGTTGCGCCTCGCGGCCCCACAGCGCCGCACCGCGCCCGGCCTCACTCCGCCGCAACAGCAGCTTCGGCAGGCTCTCGCTCACGGCAGAACCGGTTCCTCCGCAGCAGCTCCATCACGCGCGCCTCGTAGCGCTGCCGCTTGAAGGCGGCGATCGAAGGCGGCTTGACCTTGACCGTCACGCTGGCCGGCCGGCGCCCGCGCCGCGCCTCGAACAGCACCCGGAACACGGCGTGCCCGATGCGGTAGCGGCCGGGTCCGAACGCGACCCAGTCGGTGTGCTCGCCGATGCGCCGCAGCGCGTTGGGCCGCTCGCCGAAGTCCCGCGTGACGTAGCAGGCCTCGACCACCGGCGGATCGCCGGCGCGACCGGGCGCGCCGAGGCGGTCGAGCGCCACCTCGACGATGTCGACCCGCAGGATGCCCGGGTCAAAGGCGTGGTCGACCTCGAAGCCGAGGCCGGTCCGCTCGATCCGCTCCAGCGTGTAGAGGTCCTGGCAGTCCTCGCCGGCGAAGAAGCCGGGCCGGCCGAGCAGGTGGGCGGCGAAGGCTTCGGCCAGGTCGGCGCGGCGGGCCTTGCTGATGCCCGCGACGCCCAGCCGCCCGGAGCCGGCGTGGTAGGAGAGCACGGCGTGTTCGAGGCTGCGGAAGCTGATGACCCGCTCCTGGCCGGCCTCGATCACTGGCACGGTCGAGACCGGGGCGCCGTGCGTGACGATCAGGTTGATCTGGTCGCCGTCCTCGTACCAGCCGACGCGGCAGTGCGCGCCGCGGTGGTCGCGGCGGAACATCTCGGCGGCGGCGGCCTCGAACGCCGCCCGGGCGACGATGTCGAGGCGCGGTTCGACGCCCTCGTCGCGCCCGACATACTCGGCGAAGGAGCTGCGCAATTCCTTGGCGAGCATGTCGGAGGCCGCATCGAAGACCGGGCGGTGGTCGAGGAAGGCGAGCAGGGCGAAATGCTTCGGGTCGACCGGCAGCGGCTCGCCTTGTGCGTCCATCGGGACCTCGATGACGACCTGGCGGCGCCGTGCGCGTTCCAGCAGCAGGTTCATGCCATGCTCGGTGCCGAGCTCGGCGATATGGTGGAGGTCGGCGACGAGGCCGGGCGGGAGCTCGTCCTCGGGCCCCTCGAAGAACGCGGCGAGCGCGTCGCGGACCGCGGCGTCGTCGCCGCTGTCGAACACCGCCAGGTCGAAGCCGCGCCCGGCCGCCGCGGCGGGCGGCGGGGGCTGGCGCTCGAACAGGCGGCGCAGCAGGGCGAGGTCGATGGTCTTGAGGAACTTCGGATTGACGAACTTCCGTAGGTCGTTGGCCATCCAGCGAATATCCCGGCACAGTTCCTAATCCGTTCTACTAGGAGACAGACCCGGAGTCGAATCCAAAGACCGAGTCGGGTGAGACGGATCGGCGCCGGCCCGGGTAATGATGGGGATGAGCCCTTTCATCGCCGGCAACCTCCACCTCCCGCCTCACCTGCGCGAGGTCTGCGCCCTCCTGGCCGCCGGCCTGCTGCGGCTGCGCAGCCGCACTGCCGAGGAAGTGGTGCGCGACGCCGAGCGGGCCCGGGACCGGGGAGAGGTTCGCCTACACTCCGCGCCCCGGCAGCGCCGTCATGCCAACCCGACTCGTCGGAGACAGGCATGACGAAGCGCCCGAATCGCAATTTGCAGCCCACCGCGGCACCGGCCGCGGCGGTCGCCAGCATCCCCCCGGCCTGCGTGCTGCCCCGGCTGGCGGCGCTGCAGACCGCCGACATCGCCGACCTGAAGCAGCAGTGGCGCGAGCTCTGCGGCACCGAGCCGCCGCCCTACAACAGGAAGTTCCTGGAGAGCCGGCTCGCCTACCGCATCCAGGAGCTGGCCTATGGCGGGCTGAAGCCGGAGACGTTGGCGCGGCTCGAGGCCCTGGGCGAGCAGCTCGACGGCGGCAGCGTGGTGCTGCGCCGGATCCGCGCCGGCGAGGACCGGCCGATCGCCGGCACGCGGCTGGTCCGGGAATGGCAGGGCGTCCAGCACACCGTCACCGTGCTGCCGGACGGCTTCGAGTACGAGGGCCGCCCCTACCGTTCCCTCTCTGCCATCGCCCGCGCCATCACCGGCACGCGCTGGAACGGCTGGACCTTCTTCGGCCTGAAGGCCTAGCGAGGGCAGGCATGAGACGCAGGACGACTGCCGCGGCCGAGGCCGCCATGCCGGCCGCGGTGAAGAAGCTCCGCTGCGCCGTCTACACCCGGAAGTCGACCGAAGAGGGGCTGGAGAAGGAGTTCAACAGCCTCGACGCCCAGCGCGAGGCCTGCGAGGCCTTCATCGCCAGCCAGCGCGCCGAAGGCTGGGTGCTGGTGCCGGACCACTACGATGATGGCGGTGTCTCTGGCGGCACCCTGGAGCGTCCCGCCCTGCAGCGCCTGCTCGCCGACATCGAGGCCGGCCGGGTCGATGTGGTGGTGGTCTACAAGATCGACCGCCTCAGCCGCTCGCTGATGCACTTCGCCAAGCTGGTGGAGGTGTTCGACGCGCACAACGTCACCTTCGTTTCGGTGACTCAGAGCTTCAACACCACGACCAGCATGGGCCGGCTGACGCTCAACATCCTGCTCAGCTTTGCTCAGTTCGAGCGCGAGGTGATCAGGGAGCGGGTGCAGGACAAGATCGCCGCCTCGAAGGCGCGTGGCATGTGGATGGGCGGCCCGGTGCCGCTCGGCTACGAGGTGCGCGACCGCAAGCTGGTGGTGAACGAGGCCGAGGCCGCGCGGGCGCGACGGGCGTTCGAACTCTTCGCCGAAACCGGCTCCGGCGTGGAGGCCGTCCGGCGGCTGCGCGCGGAGGGCGTGCTGACCAAGACCGGCCGGCCCTTCGACAAGGGGGCGCTCTACCGGCTGCTGAACAACCGGACCTACCTCGGCGAGGTGGCGCACAAGGGCAAGGTCCACCCCGGCGAGCACCGGGCCATCGTGTCGCGGGCGCTGTGGGACCGGGTCCATGCCATCCTGCAGGAGAGCCCGCGGGTGCGCGCCAACCAAAACCGCCGGCAGACCCCGGCGCTGCTGCGGGGCCTCATCTTCGGGCCGGACGGACGGGCGATGTCGCCCACCCACACGCGGCGTCGGGGGCGGCTCTACCGCTACTACGTCAGCCAGGCTGTGCTGAAGGGGGCAGCGGACGACTGCCCGGTCCGGCGCCTGCCGGCGGCTGAGATCGAGGCCGCGGTGGTGGACCAGGTCCGGGCGCTGCTGCGCCAGCCGGAGGTGGTGGTCGGCACCTGGCGGGCGGCGCGGGTCGAGGCGGCGGACCTGACCGAGGCCGAGACCCTGGCCACCTTGGAGCGACTGGACCCGCTCTGGGACGAGCTATTCCCGGCCGAACAGGCCCGCATCATCCGGCTGCTGGTGGAGCGGGTCGAGGTCAGCCCCGCCGGCGCCGACATCCGGCTGCGGCTGGAAGGGCTGGCCAGCTTGGTGCGCGACCTGGGTGGCATCGGCACTGAGACCCGGAGGGCCGCATGACCGCGGCGGCCAGCATCACCGTCCGCGTTCCCCTGGCGATTCGCCGCCGCGGCGGGCGGAAATTGGTCGTCGCGCCGGACGGCGGCGCGCCTGGCGCCGCGCCGGCGCGTACGCGGGCCGACCCGGCCCTGGTGAAGGCGCTGGCCCGGGCGCATCGGTGGAAGCGGCTGCTGGAGAGCGGCCGCTACGCCTCCCTCGGCGAGCTGGCCGCGGCCGAGAAGATTGATCGCTCCTTCCTCGGCAAGATGCTGCGGCTGACGCTGCTGGCACCAGATCTGGTTGAGGCAATCCTGGACGGCCGGCAGCCCGACGACTTGACGTCAGCGGACTTGAGCGGGGCGGTGCCGGCACGTTGGGACGACCAGCGTGCCACCTTTGGCATCGTCAAGCCCCGTCCAGGACGGGGTCACCGTATCGAAGGGCCTGCAACAGGGCTGGCGCACGATCAGTTTTTATGTAAGAAAGGGGCCTAGATTTTACATTGCTTCCGCCCTAACGAAAGTCGCCTTTCACAAGGATGCCCTCGCCCAGCCCCCAAAGCCGCCTCGGGCGATACGAAACGACCAGCGTCGGCGGGGAGGCAGCGCGCGCCTTCGTGCCCCCGCCGCTGCCACCGATCCCGCCCATCGACGTCTCCAGCCTCCTGATCCCGTTGCAGCGGGCGCAGATGGCGCTGGGCCGACTCGACGGAATGGCGTCCATCCTGCCGGACACCGGGCTGTTCCTTTACATGTACGTCCGGAAGGAAGCGCTGCTCTCGTCGCAGATCGAGGGCACACAATCCTCCCTGTCGGACCTCCTCCTCTTCGAAACCGACGAGGCGCCTGGCGTCCCGATGGACGACGTCGCCGAGGTGTCCTGCTACGTTGCGGCCTTGAACCGCGGCCTTGAGCTCCTGCGCGGTGGGCTGCCGCTCTCGCTCCGCCTTATCCGCGAGATCCACACCGTCTTGCTCGCCTCCGGTCGCGGCGCCGGCAAGCAGCCGGGCGAGTTCCGGTCCTCGCAGAACTGGATCGGCGGTCCGCGCCCCAGCCTCGCCGCCTTCGTGCCCCCGCCACCGCAGCACGTCATGGCTTGCCTCAGCGACCTGGAGCGCTTCATCCACGCCGACACGCCGGACCTGCCGACCCTGATCAAGGCCGGTCTGGTGCATGTGCAGTTCGAGACGATCCATCCCTTCCTCGACGGCAACGGGCGCCTCGGGCGCCTGCTGGTCACCTTCCTGCTTTGTGCCGAGGGGATGCTGCGGGAGCCGATCCTTTATCTCAGCCTCTACCTGAAGATGCACCGGCAGACCTACTACGATCTGCTGCAGCGGGTGCGCGACCAGGGAGATTGGGAGACGTGGCTGCGCTTCTTCCTCGACGGCGTGGCCGAGACGGCGGAAGGCGCGACCGAGGCCGCGCGGCAAATTCTCGCCCTGTTCGCCGAGGACCGCACGAAGATCGAGGCGCTGGGGCGCAGCGCCGGCTCCGCGCTCCGCCTGCATGATCTGCTGAAAGCGCAACCCCTGCTGTCAGTAGCGACGGCGACGGCGCGGCTGAACCTCTCGCATCCCACGATCGGCAGCATAATGGCGCGGCTGGTGGACCTCGGCATCCTGCGCGAGACCACGGGTCGCCAGCGCGGCCGGCTCTTCGCCTATGGCCGCTATATCGACATCCTCAGCCGAGGGACGGAGCCACTCCCGCGATGAAGCGACGCCTAAATCCCGAGGCCGGCATCAACCGGCCCACCCCATGCTGTGCTGCAGATCGGATCGGCCGTTCCACAGGGGAAGCACGGTGAACGCCGTCGAAATTGAGGAAGCCGTCTCCGCTCTGGCCGAGAAGCCTTTCGATCGCGCGGAATTCCCCTATGCCTTCCTCGAGGCCTTCGGGAACAAGCAGACGACGCTGAAGCGCCTGCGCAGCGGCGCGTCCAACAAGTCCGACCTGGGCGGCGTGCTGCAGACCAACAACATCCACATCGCCACCTGCGACCCCGGCCAGGTGACGGTGACGCTGCAGGCTTTGAAGGCCAGCCCGGCGACGGCACGGGCGAAGGCGAAGTTCATCCTCGCCACGGACGGCGACAGCTTCGAGGCCGAGGACCTGACGAGCGGCGAGACGGTTGCCTGCGCCTATCGCGATTTCCCCGACCACTTCGGCTTCTTCCTGCCGCTCGCGGGCATCACGACCGTCAAGCAGATCCGGGAAAGCTCCTTCGACATCAAGGCCACGGGCCGCCTCAACCGACTCTACGTCGAGCTGCTGAAAGACAATCCGGAGTGGGGCACCGCGGCCCGCCGCCCAGACATGAACCACTTCATGGCGCGGCTGATCTTCTGCTTCTTCGCGGAGAACACCGATATCTTCAGCCGGCCGCTGCTCTTCACCTCCACTGTGCAGACGATGAGCGCGTCCGACTCCTCGAACACGCATGAGGTGATCAGCACGATCTTCCGGGCAATGAACGTAAAGGCCGCTGACCGTGCCGCGGGGGGCATTCCTCGCTGGGCGGATGCCTTCCCGTATGTCAACGGTGGGCTCTTCTCCGGTAGTGCGGAGGTGCCGCGCTTCAGCAGGATCGCGCGGTCCTACCTGCTGCACATCGGCAGCCTCGACTGGAAGAAGATCAACCCGGACATCTTCGGGTCCATGATCCAGGCCGTCGCGGAGGACGAGGAGCGCGGCGCGCTCGGCATGCACTACACGAGCGTGCCGAACATCTTGAAGGTGCTGAACCCGCTCTTCCTCGATGACCTGCGGGAGAGGCTGGCGGAGGCCGGGGACAACCCGCGCAAGCTGCTCAACCTGCGGAACCGCATGGCGAAGATCAGGGTGTTCGATCCGGCCTGCGGCTCCGGCAACTTCCTGGTGATCGCCTACAAGGAGATGCGGGCGATCGAGGCGGAAATCAACAGGCGCCGCGGCGAGGCGGACCGCCGGTCGGATATCCCGCTCACCAACTTCCGTGGAATCGAGCTTCGGAACTTCCCGGCCGAGATCGCGCGCCTTGCGCTCATCATTGCGGAGTTCCAGTGCGACGTGCTGTATCGGGGTCAGAAGGAGGCGCTTCAGGACTTCCTACCGCTCGATACTGAGAACTGGATCATCTGCGGCAATGCTCTGAGGTTGGACTGGCTGAGCATCTGCCCGCTGACAGGAACCGGGGTAAAGCTTCAAGCGGACGACCTTTTCAGCACGCCTTTGGACCAGGCGCAGATGGACTTCGAGAACGAAGGGGGAGAGACGTACATCTGCGGAAATCCACCCTACGCCGGAAAAGGCAAGAAGACTCCTCAACAGATCGAGGATATGGAATTCATCTTCGGTCCTTTCGGTGTCAAGCATGGTTATATCGACTACGTCGGGTGCTGGTTTATGAAGGCCGTCGAGTATGGCGCCCGGGCGAAGTCAGCGTTCGCTTTCGTGACCACAAACTCGCTTTGTCAGGGTCACCAAGTGCCGCTGCTGTGGCCGCTACTTTTCCGGACAGGCTACCGTATTTCCTTTGCCTATACGTCGTTCAAGTGGGCCAATCTCGCGAGCCACAACGCTGGTGTGACCGTCGTTGTGATCGGACTCTCAGCGGAAACAAGGAAACTACCCCGAATCTTCACCGTGTCCGCCGACGGCGCGCAGCTGTCGAAAGAGGTATCCAACATTAACGCCTACCTCGTTGCAGGCCCCAACCTGTTCGTGGAGAAGCGCTCGGACCCGCTCGGCGGGGCTGCATCCATGGACTTGGGCAACATGCCCTACGACGGCGGCCATCTGCTTCTGGAACGCCACGAAATCGCCGAACTTGGCCTGACGGAGGATCTTGAGAAGAAGCTCATTCGCCGGATTTACGGCTCAAAAGAGTTCATTAGCGACAACCCTCGGTACTGCCTCTGGATCGAGGATTCGATGTTGGTCGAAGCCAGCAAGGTACCCGGCGTTGCGAAGCGCATCGAGGCGGTACGAGCCATGCGGCTGAAGAGTCCCGATAACGGGGGCCGTGCCCTGGCAGCCCGCCCTCATCAGATGCGAGAAATGTACGAGGCGCAGCACCACACGATCATCATGCCTCGAACCTCGTCCGAGTCGCGCCCGTACCTTCCTGTTGGCCTTCTCGATGCCCGCAGTATCGTGTCAAGCGAGGCGTTCGCGCTCTTCAATGCGCCCATATGGCAGGTCTCTATTATCGCATCGCGCCTACACCTCGTGTGGATCGCGACCGTCTGCGGACAGCTCGAAACGCGGTACCGTTACTCTAACGTCCTGGGCTGGAACACCTTCCCCGTTCCTCCGCTCACCGCAAAGAACAAAGCCGATCTGACCCGTTGCGCCGAAGATATACTGCTGACGCGTGAGGCACATTACCCCGCGACGGTCGCCGAACTCTACGACCCTGAGAGCATGCCGGCCGACCTCCGTGCTGCACACGAGCGCAACGACGAGGTGCTGGAGCGCATCTACATTGGTCGCCGATTCAAGAACGACACCGAGCGGTTGGAGAAGCTCTTCGAGCTCTACGCGAAGATGACGGCAGGCCAGGGAACGACGAAGAAGCAGAAAGCGAAGGCGACCGCATGAGCAGCCCGATCCAGTCCGTTCCCTCCGTCTCGGTCTCCTACAGCCGCAATGGCAGCTCGACCAAGGCCAATGCCCTCGGCATGCGGCCGATGCAGGAGCGCGCCTATGAGAAGCGAGGCGAGCAGTACCTGCTGATCAAGTCGCCGCCCGCTTCGGGCAAGAGCCGCGCGCTCATGTTCATAGCTCTCGACAAGCTCTACAACCAGGGCCTCCGCCAGGCCATCATCGTGGTGCCGGAGAAGTCGATCGGGTCCAGCTTCGCCGACGAGCCGCTGACGAAGTTCGGCTTCTGGGCCGACTGGACTGTCGCCCCGAAGTGGAACCTCTGCAACGCTCCCGGGACGGAGGGCGGCAAGGTCAACGCGGTTGGCGCCTTCCTCGCGAGCCCCGACAGGGTGCTCGTCTGCACCCATGCCACCTTCCGCTTCGCCGTGGACAGGTTTGGCGTGGAGGCCTTCGACGATCGGTTGATCGCTGTGGACGAGTTCCACCATGTCTCCGCCAACCCCGACAACAAGCTCGGTCTGCATCTCGGCGAGTTCATCGCCCGCGACCGGGTACATATCGTGGCGATGACCGGCTCATACTTCCGCGGGGACGCGGAAGCCGTCCTTGCTCCTCAGGACGAAGCGAAGTTCGATACGGTCACCTACACCTACTACGAGCAGCTCAATGGCTATGAGCACCTGAAGCAGCTTGATATCGGGTATTTCTTCTACTCAGGTTCTTACACCGACGACATCCTCAAGGTGCTCGATCCGACCGAGAAGACCATCGTCCACATCCCGAGCGTGAATTCGCGGGAGAGCACGAAGGACAAGATCCGGGAGGTCGAGCACATCATCGAGGAGCTCGGCACTTGGGAGGGCACAGACCCTGCCACCGGCTTCCAGCTTGTGCGCACCCCGGACGGCCGCCTGCTGCGCATCGCTGACCTGGTGGATGACGACCCCGCCAAGCGGGACCGGGTCTCAGCCGCCCTGAAGGACCCGGCGCAGAAGAACAACCGCGATCATGTGGACATCATCGTCGCCCTCGGCATGGCGAAGGAGGGCTTCGACTGGATCTGGTGCGAACATGCCCTCACTGTCGGCTATCGGTCGAGCCTGACCGAGATCGTCCAGATCATCGGCCGCGCCACGCGGGATGCGCCGGGCAAGACCCGTGCCCGCTTCACCAACCTGATCGCGGAGCCGGATGCGTCGGAGCAGGCCGTCGCGGAGGCGGTTAACGACACCTTGAAGGCGATCGCTGCCAGCCTGCTCATGGAGCAGGTCCTGGCCCCGCGCTTCGAGTTCAAGCCGAAGAAGGTTGATAGCGGGCCGTCCCCGGGCTTCGACTATGGCGCGGGCGGGTATGACCCGAACAAGTGTAACGTCGGCTTCAACGAGGAACAGGGCAAGTTCCAGATCGAGATCAAGGGCCTGGCCGAGCCAAAGAGCGAGGAGGCCGTCCGCATCTGCCAGCAGGACCTCAACGAGGTCATCGCCGCCTTTGTCCAGGACAAGACCGCGGTCGAGCGCGGCCTATTCGATCCCGAATTGGTGCCGGAGGAGCTGACTCAGGTCCGGATGGGCAAGATCATCCGGGACCGCTATCCCGAACTCGATGAGGCAGATCAAGAAGCCGTGCGTCAGCACGCCATTGCCGCCCTCAACCTCACGCAGAAGGCCAAGGAGGTGGCAACTGGCGGCGGGGACGGCGACAAAAATCTGAACACCGCCTTCATCGAGGGCGTGCGCAAGTTCGCCGTGGACGTGCGGGAGCTGGAGATCGACTTGATAGACAGCATCAACCCGTTCGGCGAGGCTTACGCGATCCTTGCGAAGACGATGAGTGAAGAGAGCCTGAAGCAAGTCCAGGCCATCATCAACGCCAAGCGGGTGACCATGACGATCGAGGAGGCACGTGACCTTGCCAAGCGCGCCTTGAAGTTCAAGCAGGAGCGCGGGCGCCTCCCATCGATCACCTCGCCGGACGCCTGGGAGAAGCGGATGGCCGAGGGCGTCGCTTTCCTGGCTCGCATGAAGGCGGAGGCTGCACGTGGCTAAGGCCTTCACCGAGGAAGATGGCGCCCTCCTTGAGGAACTTGGCGTCGAGATCGAGACGAAGCGCGAAGGCAGCCGGACTCCGCGCGAAGAGCGCATCATCGCGGGCTTCGAAGAGATCCAGCGCTTCGTCGAGGAGCACGGCCGCTGGCCGCAGCATGGGGAAGACCGCGACATATTTGAGCGGCTCTATGCAGTTCGTCTCGACCGGCTGCGGGAGCTTGAGGATGCACGCACTCTGCTGGCCCCCCTCGATCATCAGGGGCTGCTCTCTGCTGGGTCGCAGGCAGGCACGAGCATCCCTGACGAGATCGACGACGACGAGCTTCTCGCCCAGCTTGGGGTCGATGTGCCGTCGGCCTCCGCCATAACGGAACTGCGCCATGTGCGGACGGCCGCGGAGAAGCGCGAGGCGGAGGAGATCGCTAACCGCGAGAAGTGCGAAGATTTCGGGCGTTTCAAGCCCTTGTTTCAGCAGGTGCAGAAGGAGCTTGATGCCGGTGTCCGGCAGACCCGCCCGTTCGAACTTAAGGCGGAAATCAGGCCCGGGAGTTGGTTCATCGTCGGGGGCCAGAAGGCTTACGTTGCCGAGGTCGGTGAGCTTTTTACAAACGCCCAGGGCCGTACCGATGCACGTCTCCGCGTCATCTTCGACAACGGCACCCAGAGCAACATGCTCATGCGCTCGCTCCAGCGGGCGCTGAACAAGGACGCGGCTGGGCGACGGATCACCGATCCCGAAGCGGGTCCACTCTTCTCCGGCGAACGAGAGCAGGACGATCAGGCAAGCGGCACGATCTACGTGCTGCGAAGCAAATCGGACCATCCGCTCGTATCCGCCAACCGCGACCTGGTTCACAAGATTGGCGTCACGAACATGAACGTCGAGCAGCGCATCGCGGGCGCGCGACTTCAGCCGACGTTTCTGATGGCAGATGTGGAGGTCGTTGCAACCTATGACCTCTTCAACATAAACCGCACGAAGCTCGAGAACCTGATCCACCGGGTCTTTGGCCCGGCAAGACTGGAGATCGAGATCAAGGACCGATTCGGTAACCCCGTCGTCCCGCGCGAGTGGTTCCTGGTGCCGCTCTTCGCCATAAACGAGGCGGTCGAACGGATCAAAGACGGCACGATCACCCGGTACGTCTACGATCCCGCCACCGCTCGGCTGCAGCGGCAGTAACCGTTGTCCGACGATCGGGAACACCGCATGGTCAACGCAGCGAATGAGTTGATGCCCCGCTGCGGCGCGCTTCAGTCCCGCCTCTCGGCCACCATTGACGCCCGTGCGCGTCTGCTGGAAGCCGCCCTCGCCGAAACCCCCACCGCCGCGGGCGCACGGGAGGTGGATGCGACGGAATGAGCGAGGCGACAGAGACGTTCATTCGCATTTTCGAGGAGATTGTCGGCGAGGTGAACCGCCGCGCCGGCGCGCCAGGCTCGCACGCCTTCGAGATAGAGCGGGCCGCCGACCGCGACGGCACAGTCCGTCGGCACCGCACCCTGCTCCTCTACATCCGGGATGTGCGGAACACCCTCCAGCACCCGAGGCACCATGCCCCGGGGCATGCCGTCCAGGTCACCGAGGGCTTCCTTACGGAGGTGCAGGATCTGCTGAGGCGATTGCGGAACCCGCCCACGGCCAACTCGGTCGGCGTCGCACGCCGGGACATCAGGACCGCCCGGCTCGACGACCAGCTCGGCGAGCTCGCAGAGATAATGAAGCGCGAGGGCTTCAGCCACCTACCGATTTTGGATGAGCGGGACACCGTCATCGGGGTGTTCAATGAGGCCGCCGTCTTCGATCACCTCTGGGCCGAGCCGGAAATGATCATTGGCCGGGGGATGCGGATCGAGGACATCCTGTCCCATTGCCGCCTCGGCGCCGGCCACACGGAAACCTTCAAGTTCGTCCGCCCGGGAACGCCGCTCGATGATCTGGTTCAGATGTTCGTGGCCCTGGAGTCGCCGACCACGCGGGTGGGCGCCGCCTTTGTGACGGCCTCCGGCAAGGAAACCGACCCGCTCCAGCGCATGATCACGCCCTGGGACGTCCTGGCGGGCGCGCGGGACTGACCGGCCCCCGACAACGAGGTGCCGGGCGGGGAGCGGACCGCTGCCGTGAACGGCACACGTCCTTGGGGGGCAGCCGGATCGGCACCTCCAAGGGGTCCGCCGAAAACCACGGGAACACTGCGGCTCCGCACGGAGCCGGTACTGCAGAGAATATTCTTTGAAGGACCCGATTGGAGCCCCAACAGAAATTCGAAAGCTCGCGCTCACCGGGATCCAGCAAGTCGCTGATAATTATAGAGTTCGAATCTTGGGAATAAATCGGCCAAGTCCCAAGGTTTGGAGAGAATCTGCCCTCCGGAGAGGGAATTCCGGCCTGCTACCGCCCCGGCTTTCCCAAGGTCACTTCGCCAACCCTGGCGAAACCTGCGGTTCCGCAGGGCCGCCTCCCGACCGGAGAGCGGGTTTGTAGCGGGAAATGGTGTCCGCGGCGGGATTCGAACCCACGACCCCAGGATTCATCCCACTTCGGCTTTCGCCGCCGCCCCGGGGCAGGGCCCCGCGGCGTTCGTGGTCTGGACTGTCCCTTCGCCCTAGGCCCGAGGGCCCTTAGGCGCCGCCCATCCAGTCTCTACACCTTCCCGAAGGCGAACCGCCGGGCTTGGCTCGGGATCGGCAAGGCGCGAGCGCGCCGTAGCTTTCCCCGAATTTGAGCGGATCCGCCGCGCCGTTTCCGCGCGCGACGCCCAGTTCGAAACAAGGAATCCTGTGCTCTATCCTGCTGAGCTACGCGGACCAACCGGCCCGTCTCTACCGCATCCCGCCCCGCTGGGGAAGCCGCCCCTCACGCCCGCTCCCTCCAGGGCCGGCGGCGGGTGCAGCGGCGCCCGGATGCGGCAGACCACGCCGGCGGGGCGAAATTCCAGGCACACGGTGCCGCCCAGCTCCCGCCCCAGCCCGCCCTCCAGCAGCCTGGTGCCGAAGCCACGGCGGGCGGGCGCACCGGGGGACCGCCGCTCTCCCCCCAGCGCAGCGCCAGAAGCGGCGGCTGGCCGGGTTGCTCCGGCGGCAGCAGCCGCCACTGCACCGCCACCCGGCCCTCCGCCACGCTCAGCGCCCTATGCCTGGCGGCATTGGTCGCCAGCTCATGCAGGGCGATGGAAAGCGGCACGGCCAGCCCGCGGCTGGCCGCCGGATCGCGCGGAGCGGGCGGCAGGGCCGCCGCCCGCGGCCCCGCGGCCCGGCTCAATTCACCGCCAGCGCCATCACGCCGAGGCAGCCCTGCGGCAGCGGCACCTCCTGCCAGCTTGCCCCGCCATCCAGCGTGGCGAAGATCTCCCCCTTGCGGGCCGCGGCATAGACCACGCCCGCATCGCGCGGCGAGGGCGCGGCCGCCATCATGGTGCTGCGCGCCCGGGTCGGCGTGTCGAACCGCGCCCAGCTCCGGCCCAGATCGGTGCTGCGCCAGACCGTGCCGGTCGCGCCATTCGCCGCGGTGGAAAGGGTGGCGTAGAGCGTGTTCGGGTCATGCGGCGAAACCCGGATGTCCCGCCCGTAGAAAATCGGCGAGAGCTTCCGCATCTCGAAATCCTGCCAATGCGCGCCATGGTCCTCGCTGCGGAACAGCCCCATGCGCAGCGCCACCAGCGGCGTCTCCGGCGCGGCGGGGCTGATCGCCACCGCATGCGCGTCCAGCATCCCTTCCGCCGTGTTGGTGGTGATGATGGCGCTCTGCAGATGCGGCTGCTCGGAGAGCCGGATCAGGTCCTGGCCGCAATCCTGCCAGGTCTCGCCGCCATCGGTGCTGCGGATGACGCCCCGGACCTCGAGCGCCGCGAACATCTCCTCCGGCCGGGCCGGGTTGAAGGCGAAGCGCAGCACGCGGTTGACGAAGCCGCGCATGTCGGCGGGGTCGGGCAGCGCCGCGGTCGGCGCCTCCCGCCAGGTGCCGCCATCATCCTCGGAGATGAAGACGCCGAGCGGCGAGGTGCCGACATAGAGCT
The DNA here is from genome assembly GCF_008360935.1 of Siccirubricoccus phaeus. GTDB lineage: Bacteria > Pseudomonadota > Alphaproteobacteria > Acetobacterales > Acetobacteraceae > Siccirubricoccus > Siccirubricoccus phaeus. The sequence continues at coordinate 127,625 of NZ_SRXO01000013.1, read as the reverse complement.
TGCGCGGGTCGCGCGGATGCACGGCGATGGCCCAGACCTGCCGGTCCCGCAGCGGGAAGTCCAGCCGGTGCCAGGAGCTGCCGGCATCGGTGCTGACATAGGGCCCTTCCTGGGTGCCGGCGAAGACCCGTCGCGGATCATGCGGATCGACCGAGACGCAGGGGACATGACATTCGGCCGGCAGGCCGCGGGTCACATGCTCCCATTCGCTCTCGCCGACATTCAGGCGGAAGACGCCGCCCAGCGTATCCGGCGGCGAGGCCATGTTGGCGCCGCCGGGCCAGCGCACCACGCCGGCGAAGACCTGTCCCTTGTCCATGTGCATTTCCTCCCTGGTCGATCGGGCGATGAAGCTGGCCGGTCCTACCTGCCGTCAGGCTGTGGTCCCGGCTGGCCGCACGCTTGGCGCCGGCGGCTTGCGGCCAGGCGGGCGCAGCCGGCGGAAGGGGGATGCCGTGGCGCCGGCCGGGCCGGTTCCGGCCCGCGCGGGCCAGGACCGGTGCCACCAGCGGACCGGCGCGGCAGGGACATGGATGTGCTCCCATTCTTGCCCGGGAGCATGCGCTTCGGCGGCGGGCTTGACCAGAGCCGCGCCGCCGGCGGGCGCGCCTCAGCGCCCGGTGAAGTTCGGCTTGCGCTTTTCCAGCAGGGCGCTGACGGCTTCCTTGTGGTCCTCCGTGCTGTGCGCCAGGGCCTGGTAGGCGGCGGACATCTCCAGCAGGGTGGAAAGCCGCGTGTGCTGGCCCTCGCGCAGCAGGCGCTTGGTCATGCGCACCATCTCCGGCGGGTTGGCGGCGATCTTCTCCGCGAGCGCGCGGGCGGCCGGCATCAGCTCCTCGGCGGGCACGACGCGGGAGACGAGGCGGATATCCTTGGCTTCCTGGGCGTTCAGCACGTCGCCCGTGAAGCTCATCTCGCAGGCGACGGACATGCCGACGACGCGCGGCAGCAGCCAGGCGCCGCCATCGCCGGGAACGATGCCGACCTTGATGAAGCTCTCGGCGAAGCTCGCCTTCTCCGAGGCGATGCGGATGTCGCACATGCAGGCGACGTCGAGGCCGAGGCCGATGGCGGGGCCGTTCACCGCGGCGATGGTCGGCGCATCGCATTCATAGAGCGCATTGGCCATGGCCTGGACGCCGCGGCGGTAATTCTCCCGCAGATCGGCATGGCTGCCCTCGATGATGCCGCGGCGGTCGCGCATCGCCTTGAGGTCGCCGCCGGCGCAGAAGGCGGTGCCGGCGCCGGTGAGGATGACGGCGCGCACCGCGCGGTCCCGGTTGATGCGGTGCACCGCGGCGACCACCGCATCGCAATCGGCGAAGGTGGAGATGGCGTTGCGCTTCTCCGGCGCGTTCAGGGTGAGGGTGACGATGCCGCCCTCCTGCTCATAGGTCACGTAGTCGCTCATTGCGCTGTCCCCTCGCTTGTGCCGGTGGATGCGAGCCGGCGATGTGGTCACTGGGCCGGTGCGTTGGCGAACCGGTTGAGACCGCTGCGCGTTGCGGCGCTCCGGTCGTCGGTCGGGGTCTCCGCCGCTTCGGGCCCCGCGCCTTCGACGCTGCGGTTAACGGGCGCCGTCCCCTGCCCTGCCGATTCCGGCTGGCAAGCAATGCGATACGCCGATCATCCGGTGGCCTCATCCCGCGCCGTCAGGTCCGGCCAGAGCGCTGCGCCGCCGCGTGCCAGCGCCGCCTCGCCGATGCGCCTTGCCCAGAAGCGCTCGGTGCCGCAGGCATCGCGCCAGGCCCAGAGGCGACGCGTGAACAAGTGCAGATGGTGCTCATCGGTGAAGCCGATCGCGGCATGCACCTGGTGGGCGATGGCCGCCACCTTCCCTGCCGCCTCGCCCGCCACCACCTTGGCCGAGGCGATCTCGAATTCCGCCGCCGCCAGCCCTCGCCGCGAAGCCGCCCGCCCGGCCTGCGCCGCCGCGACGCCGGCCGCCGCCACCTCCCCCGCCGCCTGGGCGAGGAGCTGCTGCACCGCCTGGAAGCCGCCGATCGGCCGGCCGAATTGCTTTCTGGTGTTGGCGTAGTCCACCGAGGTGTCGAGCACCGCCTCCAGCGCGCCGGCGATCAGCGCGGCGTGGATCATGGCGCCGGCCAGCAGGGTGGGCTCCTCCCCGAGCGCCGGCGGCAGGAGCGCCGAGGCGCTGTCCGGGCCAAACAGGCAGGTGTCCATCGGCAGGCGGGAGAAGCCGTCCCGCCCCTCCTTCATCCCGGTGGCGGGGCGCAGGACCAGCTTGCCCTCCCAAGGCGCCACCAGATGCTGCGCCCGGCGGCCCCAGGGCAGGCCGGCCTGCTGCGGCGCCACCAAAGCGAGGAGGCCGGGCGGCGGCGCGATGCCGGCGGCGGCCAGCAGCCCGGCGGCGGCCATGCTCTCGGCCAGCGGCACCGGGGCGCCATGGCGGCCCAGCACCTGCCAGACCGCGACGGCATCCTCCCAGGTAAGGCCGGCGCCGCCCATCTCCTCCGATGCCAGGGCCAGGGGCAGGCCGAGCGCCTCCATCTCCGCCCAGAGCGCCTCCGGCCATTCGCCCGCCTCGGCGCGGCGCAGCACATCCGGCCCGGCCTGGTCGGCCAGCAGCCTCTCCACCTGTTCCAGCAGGATGGTGCGGAGTTCGTCGCTCATGGCTCAGCGCAGCCCAAGCTGGCGGGCGATGATCCCGCGCAGGATTTCCCGCGTGCCGCCGCGCAGCGAATAGCTGCGGGCCACCATGGTCATCATCCGCTGCATCTCCCAGACCTCCGCCGGCGTGCGCGCGGCATCGAACAGGGTGCGGAGGATCTCCGGCAGGGCCTGCTCGTAGTCATTGCCCACATCCTTCACCAGCGCCGCCTCCCGCGCCGGCGTCTTGCCCTCCTGCAGCATGCCGGCGACGGAGAGCGACATCTGCCGCAGCGTCCCGGCGCGGGCGAGCAACCGGCCCACCGTCTCGGCCGCGGCGGGCTCCGCGCGCAGATCGTCCAGCGCCGCGGTCAGCAAAGGCAGGGAGGAGAGGTAGCGCTCCGGCCCCGCCCGCTCGAAGGCCAGTTCTGCCGTCGCCTGTTCCCAGCCATTGCCCTCCTTGCCGACGAGCATGGAGTCCGGGACGAAGACATTGTCGAAGGTGATCTCGTTGAACCCCCCCTCCCCCGCCAGGTCGAGGATCGGGCGGATGGTGAGGCCGGAGGAGCGCAGATCGACCAGGAACTGGCTGAGGCCCTGATGCTTCGCCCTGGGGTCGGGCGCCGGGCTGGTGCGCAGCAAGGCGATCATGAAATCGCAGCGATGCGCGTTGGTGGTCCAGACCTTCCGCCCCTCGATCCGCCAGCCGCCCTCCACCTTGGTGGCGCGGGTGCGCAGGCTGGCAAGGTCGGAGCCGCTATCCGGCTCCGAGAGGCCGATCGCGAAGGCCATCTCGCCGCTGATGATGCGCGGCAGGAATTCCCGCCGCTGCTCCTCGGTGCCCAGGCGGAGGATGAGCGGGCCGCTCTGCCGGTCCCCGATCCAATGCGCGCCGACCGGGGCGCCGACCGCCAGCATCTCCTCCAGCACCACATAGCGGTCCATGGCGGTGCGCTCGCCGCCGCCATAGGCTTTCGGCCAGGTCATGCCGATCCAGCCGCGCTTGCCCACTTCCCGCGAGAACTCCCGGTCGAAGCCCATCCAGGAATAGGCGCGGACGGTCGGGGACCAATGGCGGCCCTGCTCCGCCAGGAAGGCGCGCAACTCGGCGCGCAGGGCGGGGGCGTCGGGGGGCGTGTCCCGCAGCTCGAAGCGCAGCGCGCCCATGGCGTTCCTCCTGCCGATTGATAGCTGCCTAACTGCCGCATTTGCCGCCGCCGCGCCACCCCCCTCTCGACAGGGCGGGGCGCCGGAGCTTCGATGCAGTGCAGCGGGGCCCCGGAGACAGGCGCATGGACAAATTCGGGATCGGCCAGCCGGTGCGGCGGAAGGAGGATGTCCGGCTGCTGACCGGCCGCGGCACCTATACCGACGACATCAACCGTCCCAGCCAGCTCCAGGCCTATGTGCTGCGCAGCCCGCATGCCCATGCGGCGATCCTGTCCATCGACACGGCGGCGGCGAAGGCGGCGCCGGGCGTGGCCGCGGTGCTGACCGGGCATGACGCGGCGGCGGACGGCATCGGGCATTTCCCGGTGATGGTGGACGTGCCGGGCAAGGGCGGCCGGAAGCTGTTCCCCACGCCGCGGGAGATATTGCAGACGCAGCGCGTCCGCTTCGTCGGCGACCCGGTGGCGTTGGTGCTGGCGGAGACCAGGGCCCAGGCCCAGGACGCCGCCGAGCTGATCGAGGTGGAGTACGACATCCTGCCCAGCGTCACCGAGACGGGCGCCGCGCTGGACCCGGGCGCGCCGGTGATCTGGGAGGAGAATGGCAGCAATCTCTGCGTGCTGTGGGACAGCGGGCGGGAGGCGGAGGTGGAAGCCGGCTTCGCCCGGGCAGCCAGGACCGTGTCGCTGGAATTCGTGCAGAACCGCGTGGTCGGCAACCCGATGGAGCCGCGTGTCGCCCTCGGCGAGTACAATCCGGCGACGGGGAGCTACACGCTGCATTCCCCAACCCAGGGGGTGATGCGGGTGCGGGACGGGCTGGCGAAGCTGATCCTGAAGGTGCCGGTGGAGAAGCTGCGCGTCGTCTCGCCCGATGTCGGCGGCGGCTTCGGGCTGCGCGGCAAGATCCATCCGGAATCCGGCATGGTGCTGTGGGCCGCGAAGCGCACCGGCCGCCCGGTGAAATGGACCAGCGGCCGCAGCGAAACCTTCGTCTGCGATCCACATGGCCGGGACCATGTGACGCGGGCCGAGATGGCGTTCGATGTGGAGGCCAAGGTGCTCGGCGTGAAGATCCGCACCTTTGCCGCCATGGGCGCCTATCTGCAGGATTTCGGGCCGCGCGTGCCGACGGTCGCCGGCGGCCGCATCATGGGCACGGTTTATGACATCCAGGCGCTGAACGCGCAGGTGAGCTGCGTCTTCACCAATACCTCCCCCACCGACGCCTATCGCGGCGCCGGGCGGCCGGAACAGGCCTATGTGCTGGAACGGCTCTTCGACCTCGGCGCCGCGGCATTCGGGATCGGGCGGGAGGAGATCCGGCGGCGCAACTACATAAGGCCGGAGCAGATCCCCTACCGCAACGTGGTGGGGAGCCAGATCGACAGCGGGTTGTTCGCCGAGACCCAGGCGAAGGCGCTGGCGCTGGCGGATTGGGCCGGCTTCCCGGCGCGGCGCGCGGCGGCGGCGGCGCGCGGGAAGTACCGCGGCATCGGCCTCGGCTATTTCATCGAGGCCTCGGGCGGCCAGCCCAGCGAATGGGCGCGGGTGGCGTTCCAGCCGGATGGCACGGTGGCGCTGACCGTGGGCACCTTCAGCCATGGCCAGGGGCACGAGACCGCCTATGCCCAGGTGCTGCACAGCAAGCTCGGCATCCCCTTCGACGCGGTGCGCTTCATCCAGGGCGACAGCGCGGTGGTGGAGCATGGCAACGGCACAGGCGGCTCCCGCTCCTCCCAGATGGGCGGCGTCGCGGTCGCCCGCGCCTCGGAGCTCGTCATCGCCAAGGGCCGGCGCCTGGCCGCGCATCTGCTGGAGGCGGCGGCGGAGGATGTGGAATTCGCGGATGGGGTGTTCCGCGTGGCCGGCACCGACCTGACCGCCACCTGGCCGCAGGTGGTGGCAGCCGCGCAGACGCCGCCGCCGGGGGAGACGCCCGGGCTGGACGAGAAGCTGCTCTACACCCGCAGCACCGAATGCAATTTCCCCAATGGCTGCCACGTGGCGGAGGTGGAGATCGATCCCGAGACCGGGCAGGTGCAGATCGTGCGCTACGCCGCCGTGGACGATGTGGGGAATGTGATCAACCCGATGCTGGTGCATGGCCAGAGCCATGGCGGCATCATGGCCGGCATCGGCCAGGCGCTGCTGGAGCATGCGGTGTATGACAAGGAGAGCGGCCAATTCCTGACCGCCACCTTCCAGGATTACTGCATGCCGCGGGCGAGCGACGCGCCGGATTTCGATCTCGGCTTCCACGTCGTGCCCTGCCCGAACAATGACCTGGGCGTGAAGGGCGCCGGCGAGGGTGGGGCCTGCGGCGCGCCGCCCGCCATCGTCTCCGCCATCTGCGACGCGCTGGGCATTGCGCATATCGATATGCCGGTGACGCCGGAGAAGGTGTGGCGTGCGCTGCAAGGGAAGAAGGCGGCATGAGTCGTCCTGTCGGAGGCAAGCCATGACACAGAGATTCATCCCCGCCGCCTTCATCCGCGGCGGCTCCTCCAAGGGCGTGTTCTTCCATGCGAGGGATCTGCCCACCTCCCGCGCCGAAATCGATCCGATCCTGCTCGCGGTGCTCGGCAGCCCGGACCCCTATGGGCGGCAGTTGGATGGCATGGGGGGCGGCATCTCCTCCCTCTCCAAGGGCGTCATCATCGGCCCGCCGACGCATCCGGAGGCGGATGTGGACTACACCTTTGCGCAAGTCGCGGTGGACAAGCCGGTGGTGGATTGGAAGGGGAATTGCGGCAATCTCTCCTCCGCCGTCGGCCCCTTCGCGGTGGATGAGGGGCTGGTGCGCGTGCCGGATGGCGAAGCCCTGGTGCGCATCCACCAGGTGAACACGAAGAAGCTGATCCATGCCCGCTTTCCGGTGCGGGACGGCCGGGCGGAGGTGAAGGGCGGTTTCGCCATTGCCGGGGTGGCCGGCACCGGCGCGCGCATCCGGCTGGATTTTCTCTCCCCCGGCGGCTCGCAATGCGCCGGGCTGCTGCCGACCGGGAATGCGGTGGATGTGCTGGAGGTGCCGGGTTTCGGGAAGCTGCGCGCCAGCCTAGTGGATGCGGCCAACCCGGCCGCCTTCGTGGCGGCGGAGGAGCTGGGGCTGACCGGCGGGGAATCGCCGGAGGAGATCGAGGCGCGGACCGACCTCATGGCACTGCTGGACCGCATCCGCCGCATCGCGGGCGCGGCGATGGGGCTGGGGGCGACGCCCGAGGCGGTGGGGCTCGCCAGCCCACGCGTGGCGCTGGTGGCCGGGCCCCTGGCGGCGCGGACGCTGGATGGCCAGGTGCTGGACCCGGCGCAGCATGATGTGACGGTGCGCATGCTGTCCATGGAGCGGCCGCACCGCGCCGTACCGATGACCGGCGCCATGGGCCTCGCCGTCGCCTGTCGCATCGAGGGCAGCATCCCGCACGCCCTGGCGACCCGCGGCGAGAGGCCGGAGGAGATCCGCGTGGCGCATCCTTCCGGCATGCTGACCGTGGGCGCCGAGGTGCGGCGCGAGGGCGCGGGCTGGCAGGCCGACAGCGCGGTGGTCTTCCGCACCGCGCGGCGGCTGATGCAGGGCCAGGTCGCCCTTCCCGACTGACCGCCTCCCGTTGCCCAAGGCGCTTTCCTGCGCCTTCGACACCGTCGAACGCGACCATTCGCAAGGGCCATGGGCCGGTTTTCGTGTCAAGGATGCGCCGAAGGTGCACCGCGCTTCGCGCGGCTTCGTCCCTGACACGAAAACCGGCCCATGGCTGGGGTTTCAGGTGCGCTCGACGGGGTCGATCGCGCAGGGGCCCGAACGGGACGTCCTCGGGAGCTACAGCAGGCGCGGCAGGCTGTGCAGCAGCATCGTGACGCCGGACAGCGCCAGCAATCCCAGCACCACCCGCTGAAAACCCAGGTCGCCCAGCTTCCGGTAGGTGCGCGCGCCGAGGATCGCGGTGACCACCACCACCGGCACCACCATCAGGCACAGGCTCAGCGCCTCCCGCCGCAATTGGCCGGAGACGATCAGCCCGGTGGTCGTCAGCACATGCATGGAGAGGTTGAAATACTGGAACACGGCGCGCTGCACCGGCCGATCCCAGCCACGCAGCGTGCACCACAGAGTCGGCACCGGTCCCGGCACCCCGGCCAGCCCGCCCATGAAGCCGCCCGCCAGCCCCGCCACCCCATCCGCCACCCGCCCGCCATGGGCAATGCGCGGCAGCTTGCCGGAGGCCAGCATCAGCGGGCACCACAGCACCAGCAGCGTCCCCAGCCCCGCCTGGAACAGCAGCGGGTCCACAAGCGGCAGCAAAGTCACGCCCAGCGGCACGCCCAACGCCCCGCCGGCGATGAAGGGCAAGGCCCGTGGCAGCGCCGCCAGGCGCATCAGCGGCACGCCCATCAACTGCCCGACCAGCGACCCCAGCACCACCAGCGACCCCGCCACCACCGGGTCCAGCGCCCAGGCCCAGAAGGCCAGCGCCACCAGCCCGAAGGCGAAGCCCGACAAGCCCTGCACGAAACCCGCCAATGCGGCGCCGAGCACCACCAGCGCCAGCATGCGCACCCCTTCGTCCGACCCTGGGTTTTCGCCCGATCCGGCCCGCGATACAACCGGGGCAGCTCAGGAGGAAATCGCCGTGACCGAACTGCGCCGCTTCCGCGTCGGCTACCTGTCCCATGTGCCGCATCAGAGTTTCCTGGACACCGCCGCCCAACACCCGGTGATGGAGGTGGTGCGCATCCCCCTAGACCAGCCGGAGGAAGCGGTGCTGGCGGCGCTGCAAACCGTGGACGCTTATTACTGCATGGCCTCGCGCGATGAGCTGCCGAAGCGCTTCCATGTGCGGCAGGAGCTGCTGCGGGATCTGCCGGACCTGCTGATGGTCGGCAGCACCGGCGCGGGCTACGACACGGTGGACCCCAAGGCCTGCACCGAGGCCGGCGTGCTGCTGGTGAACCAGGCCGGCGGCAATGCCGAAGGCGTGGCGGAACACGCCGTCGGCATGATGCTTGCCCTGCTGAAGCGCATGCCGGAAGCCCAGGCCGCCATGCGCGCCGGCCAGGCCAAGAACCGTGTCGCGTTGATGGGCCGCGAATTGCGCGGGCGCACGGTGGGCCTGGTCGGCATCGGCCATGTCGGGACGCGGGTGGCGGAGATCGTGCGGCTGGCCTTCTCCTGCCCGGTGCTGGCCTGCGACCCCTATCTGGACGCGGCGACGGTGGCGGCGCGCGGCGCCCGCAAGGTGGAGATGGATGAGCTGCTGGCGGAAAGCGATGTCGTCAGCCTGCATTTGCCGCTTTCCCCGGAAAGCCGCGGGCTGATGAATGCGGGGAGCTTCGCGAAGATGCGGAAGGGCGCGGTCTTCGTCACCACCGCGCGCGGCAACATCCATGAGGAGCCGGCGCTGCACGCGGCGCTGGCGAGCGGACATATCGCCGCCGCCGGGCTGGATGTGTGGGAACAGGAGCCGCCGCCGCCCAGCCACCCGCTGCTGAACATGGCGAACGTCATCGTCACCCAGCACACGGCCGGGGTGACGCATGAAAGCCGTTCCAACATCAGCCGCATCGCGGCGCTGGCCTTCGCCGACGCCGCTTCCGGCCGGATGCCGCCGCGGATCATCAATCCGGAGGTGGTCGGGCGGTTCCAGGCGCGGTACGAGGCGAAGACCGGGCGGCCCATGGCCTAGATCGAGAGGGGCTCTGCCCCTCTCGAACTCACCCCACCAAAGGCCGAAGGGCCTTTGGAAACCATGAGTCTGGGCGCGACGGTCGAGACGCCAAACTCAAGGGTTCAAAGGGCCTTTCGGCCCTGGCGGGTGGGAGCTTGAGGGAGGGCAGAGCCCTCCCTCAAGGACTTGCGGCCCGCGCCATTCCGCCGCAGCATCCGGGCGCGGCAGTAGAGGGGCGCAGCCATGGTCGATCTGGTCATCTCCGGGGATTGCGTCGTCACGCCGCACAGCATCGGCCCGGCCGATGTGGCCATTGCCGGCGAAAAGGTCGTGGCCATCGCCGAGCGCGGCGCCTTCCCGCTCTCCGCCAATGCCCGCCGCGTGGATGCCATGGGCAAGATCGTGATGCCGGGCGGCATCGACCCGCACACCCACTGCCTCTGGCCCACCTATGGCCCAGGCGGCGCCATCGAATATACCAAGGGGCCGAGCGTGGTCGGCAAGGCCGCGCTGTTCGGCGGCACCACCACCATCATCGACTTCACCCGCTGGACCCATGGCAAGACCGTGCAGGGTGCCATCGAGGAGCGGATGGCCGGCTGGCGCGACGACGGCTCGCCCTGCGACTGGGCCTTCCACACCATGGTGGAAGGCGACCTGCCGCCCGAGATTCCGCCGCAGATCGGTGAGGCGATCGAGGCCGGCCATGCCAGCGTAAAAATCTTCACCACCGACATCACCCCGAGCCGCAAGGGACGAATGGTGGATTTCGGCGATATTTGGGAAGTCTTCCAGGTGCTGGCGAAGAAGGGCGGCCTCGGCGTCATCCACGCCGAGGACAACGACATCGTCATGCACATGTATGCCAAGCTGTTCCGCGAGGGCCGCACCGGCTTCGAGAACATGGCAGAGGTGCACAACACGCTGTCGGAGGACCTTTCCTTCCGTCGCGTCCTCCGCCTGGCGGAGCATGTGCCCGGCACCACGCTCTACATGCTGCATGTCTCGGCAGCCAATGGCGTGCATGCCATCCGCGCCGCCCGCGGCAAGAACCTGCCGATCTATGGCGAGAGCCTGCACCAGTACATGCTGTACACGCAGGAGGACTACAAGCGCCCGAACGGGCAGATCTACCACACCTATCCTTCCCTGAAGTCCCAGGCGGACCAGGACGAGCTGTGGCGCGGCGCGATGGATGGCAGCATCAATTGCGTCGCCACGGATGAGCTGTGCTGCTCGCTGGCGGTGAAGACCCAGGGCAGGCAGATCGACGACACCACCGGCGGCAATTCCGGCGTCGAGCCGAGGGTCGCGGTGATGTATTCGGAGATGGTCGGCAAGCGCGGCTTCTCGCTGCGGCAGTTCGTCGATGCGGTTTCTACCAATGCGGCGCGCATCATGGGGCTCTATCCCCGCAAGGGCTGCATTGCGCCGGGGGCGGATGCGGATATCTGCATCCTGGACCCTGCGCTGAAGCGCACCGTCCGGGCCGAGGTGATGCATGAGAGCGACTACTCCCCCTGGGAGGGGCGCGAGGTAAATGCCTGGCCGTCCATGACCATCCTGCGTGGCAAGGTGGTGGTGGAAGGCGACAAATGGCTGGGCGATGACCGCGGCGGCACCTGGCTCTCCCGCAAGGTGCCGGAGGAGATCCGCGCCGGCGCGGCGCTGTGACACCGCCGGAGCTGCGCGATCTGCTGGCCGACGCGCTGGCGCTGTGGCAGGTGCCGGCACGGGTGCGCGTGGCGGCAGGCGGGGTGGCGCTGGCGGCGCCGGATGGCACGCCCCTGACGGTGCGCGCGGCGGCGGCCGAGGACCGGCCGATCCGCTGGTGGCTGGAACGGCCGGGGCAGAGGCGGCCCTGCACTTCGGTGCTGGGGCTGCTGCGCGGGCTGCGGAACGCGGTGGGCGCGGGCGAGGGAGAAGCGCGGCGGGCCAGGGTCGCGTTGCCGGAGGGATGAGTCCCGTCGTCGTGCCGGAGGCGCGCCTCCCCGTCTGCGTCATCACCGGCTTCCTCGGCACCGGCAAGACGACGCTGCTGAAGCGCGTGCTGCGCGACCCGCGCTTTGCCGACAGCGCGGTGATCGTGAACGAGTATGGCGAGGTGCCGCTCGACCACGACCTCATCGCCGCCAGCGAGGACACGCTGATCAGCGTCTCCACCGGCTGCCTCTGCTGCGTGGTGCGCAGCGACCTGACGGAGACGCTGCTGGATCTCGCCCGACGCCGCGAGGCGGGCGAGGTCCCCGCCTATGCCCGGGTGGTGATCGAGACCTCCGGCCTGGCCGACCCCGCCCCCATCCTGCACGCGCTGATGGCGGATGAGCGGGTGGCGACGGGGCACATCCTGCACGCCGTGGTCACGCTGGTGGATGCGGCGACCGGCGCGGCGGTGCTGGCCCGCCATCCGGAAGCGCAGCGCCAGGCCATGCTGGCGGACCGGCTGCTGCTGACGAAGACCGATCTGGCACCGGCGGTGGCGGAGCTGGAGGCGGCGCTGACGGCGCTGAACCCGGCGGCGCCGCGGCTTGCGGCGTCGCATGGGGAAGTGGACCCGGCATGGCTGTTCGCCCCGGGCAGCCTGCCCGAATTCCTGGAGGCGAATGCGCGCCATACGGAGGGCGTCGCCAGCATCGTGCTGGAGCGGGAGACGCCGCTTCCGGCCCTGGCTCTGACGCTGTGGCTACAGGGGTTGGTGGAACATTGCGGTCCCCGGCTGTTGCGGCTGAAGGGGCTGGTGGCGCTGGCGGAGGCGCCGGAGAAGCCTGTCGCGCTGCATGCCGTGCAGCATCTGCTGCATCCGCTGGAATGGCTGGACTCCTGGCCCGGCACCGACCGCCGCAGCCGCATCGTGCTCATTGGCGAGGGCATCCCCCGCCATCTGCCGGCCCGCCTGCTGGCGGCGATCGAGGCGGAGGTGCGGGACAGCTAACCCAGCGCCTCCGCGACGATCTGGTTATCCGCCGTCCGCGCGAAGCCCGGCTTCCGCGTGATCGCCCCGGCCGTGAACATCGCGTGTTCCAGCCGCGTGAAGGCGTCCTCCGGGTAGAAGGGGTCCTGCGTCCAGGTCCCCAGCGCCTTGTACCGCGCCAGGCAGCGCGCCAGCAGCGGCTGCGGCAGGTCGGGGAAATACCCTGCGATGCACGCCGCCAGCGCCTCCGGCGGGTTCGCCGCCACCCAGGCAAGGGTCCTCGCCAGCCCGCGGATCATCGCCTTGAACTCGGCGCGCTTCGAGCGCAGCAGCGCCGTGGTGGTGGTGAAGGTGGTGTAGCCCGTCACGCCGCGCGAGGCCGCCGCGTACCAGACATGGCAGCCGCGGTCCTCCGCCAGGGTGACGAAGGGCTCGAAGAGCTGCGCCACGTCCAGCCGGCCTGCCGCCAGCGCCTCCAGATTCGCCGCCATGCCCTGGTCCGTCACCCGCTTTACCGTGGTCGGATCCAGCCCGGCCTGGCGAATATCCTCCTGCAAGGTCCACCAGGGCGTCGGCACTTCGGAAACGCTGCCCAGCGTCAGCTTCGCCATCTCAGAAAGATGAAAATCCGGCCGTGGCGTGCGGCCCAGCAGGCAGAACGGGTCCCGCATCACCACCGCGCCGAAATTGCGCAGGGGGCTGGCAGGGTCGGCCTCATGCGCCAGCAGGATGCGCATCGGCCCGCCCCAGGCGAGGTCCGCCGCCCCCGCCAGCACCGCATCCTTGGCATTGGCCGGGATGGTGCCGCTGCGCAGCACCACCTCCACCCCCTCCGCCGCGTAGTCGCCGCGCGCCAGCGCCGCGTAGAAGGGCGCATAGAAGACGCCGCGGAAGGGCTCCTGCAGGGTGATGGCGGGCATGGCGCACTCCGGCGTAGGGATTGCTAGGCTGGCACGCAATTCCTCCCGGGACCATCCGCCATGCTGCGCCGATCGCTCCTCGCCACCCCGCTGCTCCTGCCCCTCCCCGCCCGGGCGCAGGACCGCTTCCCCAACCGGCCGATCCGCCTGGTGATCCCGGTCGCCGTCGCCGGCGTCACCGATATCGTCGGCCGCATCCTGGCGGAGGGGATGGCGAGCATCCTCGGCCGGCCGGTGGTGGCGGAGAACATCGCCGGCGCCGGCAGCACGGTGGCCGCCGCCGCCTTTCAGCGCACCCCGGCTGACGGCTACACGCTCTTCATCGCCACGAACAACCACTCGGTCATGAAGGCGATCTATCCGCAGATCCCCTTCGACCCGGTGGCGGATTTCGTCCCGCTGGCGCTGGTCGCGCGCCAGCCCTTCGTGCTGGCGGTGCATCCGGACGTGCCGGCGCGGGACGTGCCGGAGCTCCTCGCCTGGCTGAAGGCGCAGGGGGAGGCGGCGAATTACGGCGCCGCCAATCCCGGCGGCAGCAACCACATGGCGGGCGAGCAATTCCGCCAGCGCGCCGGCGTCACCTTCACCATCGTGCCCTATCGCGCCGCCGCCGCCTCGGTGCAGGATCTGGTGGCCGGGCGAGTCAACCTTACCGTCGACAGCCCGACCATGCTGCTGCCGCTGATCCGGGACGGCCGGGTGCGCGGCCTCGCCGTCTCCACCGAGACTGCCTCCGCCCTGGTGCCTGGCCTGCCCAGCCTCGCCGAGGCAGGGATCGCCGGCTACGACATGACCGTCTACCAGATCCTCTTCGCCCGGCCCGGCACGCCGCCCGAGGTGCTGGCCACGCTGCAGGAGGCGGCGCGAAAGGCGATCGCCGAGCCCGGCTTCGCCCAGCGCCTGGCGAGCGTGGGCTGCGAGCCCTGGCCGGAGTCCTCGCCCGCTGCCGCTTCCGCCGTGCTGGCGGCGGACATCGCGCGCATGGCGCCGGTGGTCTCCGCCATGAAGCTGTCCCCCGGCTGAGGGGCTGACGCCGCCTCGGCTTGCGTCCCCCTCCCGGGGATGGCCATATGCCTTTCCGGGAGGACGCGCATGAACGATCCAGCGTCGTTGTTTTCGCTGGCCGGCCATACGGCTTTCGTCACCGGCGCCTCGGGGGCGCTGGGGGCGCATTTCGCCCGGGTGCTGCATGCAGCAGGCGCCCGGGTGGTGCTGGCGGCACGGCGGGCGGAGGCCCTGGCGGCGCTGGCCGCCGAACTCGGCGAGGGTGCCCTGGCCGTGCCGCTGGACGTGACGGACCCCGCCAGCATCGCCGCCGCCTTCGACGCGGCGGAGGCCGGTTTCGGCCCCTGCGACATATTGGTGAACAATGCCGGCATCGCGGTGACCAAGCCGGCCCTGCAGCAGAGCGCCGAGGATTGGGACAGCGTGCTGGACGTGAACCTGCGCGGCTGCTTCCTCGTCGCCGGAGAGGCGGCGCGCCGGCTGGTGGCGGCGAAGCGGCCCGGCAGCATCGTCAACATTGCCTCCATCGGCGGGTTGCGCATCCTGATGGGCGTCGCCGGCTACACCGCCTCCAAGGCCGGGCTGGTGCAACTGACGAAGCAGCTCGCGGTAGAATGGGCGCGGCATGGCATCCGCGTGAACGCGCTCTGCCCCGGCTATATCGAAACGCCGATCAATCGCGAATTCTTCGCCTCGGAGGCCGGGCAGGCCGTGGTCAAGCGGGTGCCGCAGCGCCGCCTCGGCCAGCCTGAGGACCTCACCGGCCCGCTGCTCCTCCTCGCCTCCGCCGCCGGCGCGCATATGACCGGCGCGGTGCTGGCGGTGGATGGCGGCCATTCCGTCAACGCGCTCTAGGACTCCCGCCGATGGATTTCAGCCTTTCTCCCGAGATCACCGAGATCGCGCAGCGCATCCGTGCCTTCGTCGAGGCCAGGCTGATCCCGCTGGAAGCCGACCCGGCGAGCTATGACGAGCACGAGAACATCGCGAAGCCGCTGCTGGATAAGCTACGCGCCGAGGCCAAGGCGCAGGGCCTTTGGGCCCTGCAGATGCCGCAGGAACGGGGCGGCGGCGGGCTGCCCATGGTCGGCCTGGCGGCCTGCTATGAGGAAATGAACCGCAGCATCTTCGGCCCGGTGGTGTTCCACGGCGCGGCGCCGGATGACGGCAATATGCGCGTGCTGAACATGGTCGGCACGGAAGCGCAGAAGGAACGCTGGCTGCAGCCCATCATCGATGGCGAGGTGCAGAGCAGCTTCGCCATGACCGAGCCGAACGGCGCCGGCAGCGACCCCTCCATGACCCTCACCAGGGCCGAGCGGAAGGGCGACCGCTGGATCATCACCGGCCGCAAGCACTTCATCACCGGTGCCGGGACGGCGAAGCATTTCATCCTCATGGCGCGGACCAGCGACGATCCTCGCAACGGCCTGACCGCCTTCCTCTTCCATGCCGACCAGCCCGGCTGGCGCATCATCCGCCGCATCCCGATCATGGGGCCGGAGGAGCATGGCGGGCATTGCGAGCTGGAATTCGATGGCCTCGAGATCGCCGATGAGAATGTCCTGATGGGCGTCGGCGACGGCCTCCGCGTCACCCAGATCCGCCTCGGCCCGGCCCGTCTCACCCACTGCATGCGCTGGGGCGGCATGGGCCGCCGGGCGTTGGAAATCGCCTCCGCCCATATCGAGCAGCGCCGCAGCTTCGGCACGACGCTGGCCGAGAAGGAGAGCGTGCAGCAGATGATCGGCCAGGCGGCGATGGAGCTGGATATCGGTCGGCTGCTGACCATGCGCGCCGCCTGGCTGCTGGACAATGGCAGCCTGGCGCGGAAGGAGATCTCCATGGCAAAGATCGTCGCCGCGGATGCGCTGCACAAGGCGGTGGATACGGCCCTGCAATTGCTCGGCGCCCGCGGCTATTCCAAGGACACGCCGGTGGAGTGGATGTACCGCTACGCCCGCCAGGCACGGCTGGTGGATGGCGCCTCGGAGGTGCACCGCATGGTGCTGGCGAATTTCCTCCGCCGCCAGGGCAAGGAATTCTTCCAGTGGGGCGTGCATCGTGGATGACGGTGACCTTCCGAGGCTGAGCGCGAACCACGTTCCGCTCTCGCCGCTGTCCTTCCTGGCGCGGGCGGCGCGCATCTACCCGCATCGCACCGCTGTCATTCATGGCGCGCGCCGCATTACCTATGCGCAGATGGCGGAGCGGGCGCAGCGGCTCGCTTCGGCACTGGCGCAGGCTGGCATCCGGCCGGGCGATGTCGTCGCGATCCTGGCACCGAACACGCCGGAGATGCTGGAGGCGCATTACGGCGTGCCGCTGGCCGGCGCCGTCCTCTGCACCATCAATATCCGGCTGGATGCGGCGTCCATCGGCTTCATCCTGCGGCATTCCCACGCGCGCGCCTTCCTGGTGGACAGCGAGTGGGCGCCGATCGCCCGCGTCGCCCTGGCGGATGTCCCGGACCCGCCGGTGCTGATCGACATCGTGGACAGCGAGGCACCCGGCCCGGAGCGTATCGGCGGCACCGAGTATGAAGCCTTCCTCGAAACTGGCGATCCGGCCACGCCCTGGCGCCTGCCGGCGGATGAGTGGGAGGCGATCTCGCTCTCCTACACCTCCGGCACCACGGGCGACCCGAAGGGCGTGGTCGCCCACCATCGCGGCGCCTATCTCAATGCCAGCGGCAATGCGCTGGCCTTCAGCCTCACCCCGCGCAGCGTGTATCTGTGGACGCTGCCGATGTTCCACTGCAATGGCTGGACCTATACCTGGGCGGTCACGCTGCAGGGCGGCACCCATGTCTGCCTTCGCCGCGTCGAGGCCGGC
Source organism: Siccirubricoccus phaeus (assembly GCF_008360935.1). Classification (GTDB taxonomy): domain Bacteria; phylum Pseudomonadota; class Alphaproteobacteria; order Acetobacterales; family Acetobacteraceae; genus Siccirubricoccus; species Siccirubricoccus phaeus. The sequence goes on along the minus strand of NZ_SRXO01000013.1, from coordinate 110,512 downwards.
GCCATCTTCGCCGCCATCGCGGAGCATGGCGTGACGCATATGTGCGCCGCGCCGGTCGTGCTGACCATGCTGATCCACGCGCCGGCGGAGAAGAAGCGCCCCCTGCCCCACCAGGTCGCCATTGCCACCGGCGGCGCCGCGCCGCCCTCCACCGTCATCGCGGGGATGGAGGCGATGGGCTTCGCCGTGACGCATCTCTACGGCCTGACGGAGTGCTACGGCCCCGCCACCATCTGCCTCTGGCAGCCCGGGCTGGACGAGATGCCGCTGCCCGAAAAATCCGCCTTCATAGCCCGCCAGGGCGTGAACCACCCGATGCTGGAAGAGGCCGCGGTGCTGGACCCCGCCACCATGGCCCCGGTGCCGGCGGATGGCACGACGCTCGGCGAGGTGATGCTGCGCGGCAATACGGTGATGAAGGGCTATCTGCGCAACCCCAAGGCCAATGCGGCGGCCTTCGCCGGCGGCTGGTTCCACACCGGCGATCTCGGCGTGATGCACCCCGACGGCTATATCGAGGTGAAGGACCGCGCCAAGGACATCGTCATCAGCGGCGGCGAGAACATCTCGACGCTGGAGGTGGAGGAGGTGCTCTACGCCCATCCCGGCGTGATGGAAGCCGCGGTGGTGGCGGCGCCGGACGAAAAATGGGGCGAGGTGCCGCACGCCTTCGTCACCCCCGTGGATGGAGCGAACCCGCCGACCGAGGCGGAGATCATCGCCTGGTGCCGCGACCGCCTGGCGCATTTCAAGGCTCCGAAGCGCATCACCTTCGGCCCGCTGCCCAAGACCTCCACCGGCAAGATCCAGAAATTCGAACTGCGCCAGCGGCTGCGTTGAGTGTAGCCTTCCGTTCAACGAATGGGAGGAAACCACCATGCACCGCCGTGCCCTGCTTGCCGCCCCTGCCCTGCTCGCCCCTCTCCTGCGCCACGGGTCGGCCCGCGCCCAGCAATGGTCCCCGGACCGGCCCATCCGCATCCTGGTGCCTTACCCCCCGGGCGCGATCAACGACACGCTGGCGCGGCTGATCGGCGAGAAGATGGGCGACATGCTTGGCCAGCTCGGCGTGGTGGAGAACCGGCCGGGCGCCAGCGGGTCGGTCGCCATCACCGCCACGGCGCAGGCGGCGCCGGACGGCGCCACCATGGTGGTGGCGAATACCGCCAACCTCACCATGAACCCCTTCCTCTTCGCCCATACCGGCTATGACCCGCAGAAGGACCTCACGCCGCTCGCCGTCTGCGCCCGGGTGATGAATGCGCTGGTGGTGCCGGCGAACAGCCCCTACCGGACGCTCGCCGATCTGGTCGCGGCGGCGAAGGCCGCGCCCGGCAAGCTCAGCTACGCCAGCTCCGGCGCCGGCAGCTCCCCGCACCTCGCGGCGGAGCTGTTCAAGTACCGCACGGGCACCGACATCGCCCATGTGCCCTATCGCGGCAGCGCGCCTGGCCTCGCCGACCTCATCGCCGGGCGGCTGGAATTCTTCATCGACAACATCCCCAACGCCCTGCCGCATGTGGAAGGCGGCAGGCTGCGGGCGCTCGGCGTCACCGGCAGCGAGCGCGACCCGACCATGCCGGACGTGCCCACCTTCCAGGAAGCCGGGTTTCCGGGGTACGAAGTCTATGTGTGGTTCGGTTTCGTCGGCCCTGCGCGGCTGCCGGCGCCGATCCGCGACCGCCTAGGGGACGCGATCATCCGCATCGCCACCGGCCCGGAGACGGCGGAACGCATCCGCCGCGCCGGCGCCACGGTGTGGACCCGCAACCCGGCGGAATTCGCCGTGCTGATCGGCGAGGAATTGCAGAAATGGGGCACGGTGATCCGCGCCGCCAATCTGCGCCTGGAGTGAAGGAAGCGAACCATGAAGATCCTGCGTGCCGAGTCCCGCGCCACCAAATCGGCGCCGGCCTCGAACTTCACCGGCACGGTGTTTTCGGATGAGGTGCTGAAGGTCACCCCGCCCTCCCGCATGCGCGGCAGCGTCGTCACCTTCACCCCGGGCGGGCGCACCAACTGGCACACCCACCCGGTGGGGCAAACGCTCTACTGCCTCACCGGCATCGGCCGCATCCAGAAGGAAGGCGAGCAGGTGCAGGCGCTCTACCCCGGCGATACGGTGGTGATCCCGCCGGGCGTGCGGCACTGGCACGGCGCGGCGCCGGACCGCATCTTCTCCCACCTGGCGATGTCCGAGGACGGGCCGAACGGCGAGAGCACGGCGTGGTTCGAGCCGGTGTCCGACGCGGACTACAAGGCAGAGCCGGTCGCCTGACGGGAGCTCGCCCCCAGACCACCACCAGGGGCGCTGCCCCTGGACCCTGCCGGGGGGAAGAGCTTCCCCCCGGACCCCGCCCTGAGTTTGCAGGTTCAATCGCCCACCCGATGCAACCGGCTTACGCCAGGTGCCCATAGGTGAGGTTGCCGTACTGGCCGCCTGCCTCGGGGTTCAGCCGGGACGCACCGTCCCCTTCGGACGCCACGCATGCCGAGCGCAGCGCCATGACTTGCCGGCGGGCCAGGCTTGCCGAGGGCGGCATGGCGGTTGCAAGTAGACCCTCAGCCCCACCCCCAACGCCCCGGAGAGAGCCGCCCATGGCCAGCCATTCCCTGCGCGCCACGCCCGAGACCGTCCGCCTCGGCGTCTTCGACGCCGTCTTCCCGCCGGTTCTCACCATCGCCTCCGGCGACACGGTGGCGGTGGAATGCGTCTCCGGCCGGCCGGGCGTGCTGCCGGAGCCGGGCAGCGGCATGACCATCCCGCCGGCGCTGGCGGCGATCATCGAGGCCAATCCGGGCATGACGGCCGGGCATATCTGCACCGGGCCGATCGCCATCGCCGGCGCCATGCCGGGCGACATGCTGGAGATCCGGATCGAGAGCATCGAGCCGGGCAGCGATTGGGGCTGGAACATGATCCGCCCGCTGGCCGGCACCCTGCCGGAGGATTTCCACGAGCCGCATCTCATGGTCATTCCGGTGGACAAGGCACGGCGGGTCTGCCGGCTGCCCTGGGGCACGGAGCTGCCGCTGGCGCCCTTCTTCGGCGTGATGGGCGTGGCGCCGCCGCCCGCCTTCGGCCGGATCTCTTCCAAGGAGCCGCGGATCCATGGCGGCAACCTGGACAACAAGCAGTTGCAGCAGGGCAGCACGCTGTTCCTGCCGGTGCATGTACCTGGAGCGAATTTCTCGGTGGGCGACGGCCATGGCGTGCAGGGGGATGGCGAGGTTTGCGTGACGGCGCTGGAGACCTGCCTGAACGGCGTCTTCACCTTCGTCCTGCACAAGGCGGAGGGCGGCAAGCCTGCCCTGGCCTATCCCCGTGCCGAGACGCCCACGCACTACATCAGCATGGGCATGCATGAGGATCTGGACCAGGCGATGAAGACCGCGCTGCGCGAGATGATCGCCTTCATCACCTCCCGCACCAATCTCTCGCGCGAGCAGGTTTATGGCTTCTGTTCCCTGGCCGTGGATTTCCATGTGACACAGACGGTGAACGGCGAGAAGGGCGTGCATGGGCTGCTGAGGAAGGGCCTCCTGTTCTAGTTCATGGTTTCCAAAGGCCCTTCGGCCTTTGGCGGGGAGAGTTTGAGAGGGGCAGAGCCCCTCTCAAATCGCCCGCGAGATGCCCGCAAAGAATCCCCGCCGCATCCCATATTGCGGTGCCCCGACGCCGATCCCCGTGCCGTCCCGCAGCAGGTAGGCCCGGTCGAACAGGTTCAGGATATCGACGCGGAAGGTCCATTCCCCACCATCCGGCAGGGTCAGGCGCTGCGACAGGCCGAGATTCACCGTGGCATAGGGCGTCATCACCTGGCTGTTGGCGAAGCCCCGCCGCATGCCGCTGCCATAGACCAGCGAGGCGGAGAGCGTGCCGCCCTCCCAGGCCTCGTAGCTGGCGCCGGCGGAGCCGGTGAGGAGCTGGTCGTGGTCCGTGCGCACCCATTTGCGCTGCACCTGCGCCAGCTCCTCGGCGGTCCAGAAATACTGGTTGGAGACGAGGCCCTTGCCCTCGGACCGGCTGATGGAGAGGTTGCCGTAGAGCCGCCAGGGCCCTTCCCGCCAATCTGCGGTGAACTCCACGCCATAGGCGCGGCCCTTGGCGTAGTTGTAGGGCGAGAAGATGTAGGCCCGGCCGAATTGCCCGAGGTCCTGCATGTCCCGCACCGTGCGCGCATAGGCTTCCACGCCGAGGGTCAGGGATTCGCCGAAGCGGCGGCGGACGCCGAGGTTGAGATAGTGCGAGCGCTCCGCCTTCACCGGATCGGCGCGCAGGGTGGAGGGTTCCAGCGTCGTGCCGAGATAGCGCGGGATGTCCACGCGCCCCAGCAGCTCCGCCGGCGGCGGGGTGAAGTAATTCGCATAGCCCAGGGCGACGGTCGTGGCCTCGTCCGGCTGCCAGACGAGATTGGCGCGCGGGCTGAGCTGGGAGGCTTCCAGCGTGCCCGCCACCACGTCGAAGCGGGCGCCGAGATTGAGCGTCAGGCTCTCCGCCAGCCGCCACTCATCCTGGGCGTAGAGGCCGTAGAGAAGCTGCTCGGACCGGCTGCGCTCGCGGATGCCGAAGGGGGCGTCGAAGGTGCCGCCCAGGCCGTCCAGCGGCAGCACGGTGCTGTCCGTCGCGCTGCGGGTGGTGTCGGCGGAAAGGAAGAGGCCGCCGCGCAGGGTATGCGCCTCCGCCACGCGCCAGGCGGCGTCGCCCTGCAGCCCGTAGGCCAGGCTTTCGCGGCGGACGGCGCTGGCGAAGCCGTCGAAGAGAATGTCGCCCAGCCCGTCCGGCCGGTAGCGGACGGAGGAGGAGCGGAGAAAGGCGGAAAGCTGCAGATCCACCTCCCCCGCCGCATGCTGCGCGGCGAGGATGGCGAAGCTGCTGCGCTGCACCTGCCTGGCGTTCAGCCTGGCGCTGTCGAAGCTGGACTGGCCGAAGGCGGTGAATTCCGGCACCAGCCCGGGCGTGTTCGGCACCTGGTAGCGCGCCTGCACCGTGCCGGCGATGAAGGAAAGCCGCGTGGTCTCGCCCACCGGCACCGCCACCTGCATCAGGCCGCGCACCTGCCGCGTCTCGTTGTGGATGCCGTCCGGGCCACGGGTCGGGTTCTCGAAGCCGCGGTCGCTGGCGAGGCCGGAGAGGCTGGCGAAATACTCCACGGGACCGGCCATGCCGCCGTAATTGAAGCCAGGCTGGAGGGTGCCGAAGCTGCCGCCATAGAGGCTCACGGCGCCGCCCGCATCCTCGACACCGGAACGCAGCACCATGTCCACGATGCCGGCGGTGCGGTAGCCGAATTGCGCCGGCAGCGCGCCGGTGATGAGCGAGACGCTGCGCAGCGCCCGCGCATCGAAAAGCTGGCTGAAGCCGCTGATCGCCTCCGGCAGCAGCACGCCGTTCAGCCGGTACTGCAAATTGCGGTGGTCGCCGCGGACATGCAGATCGCCGAAGGCCTCCTGCACCACGCCGGGCGCCTGCAGCAGCACGTCGGTCAGCCGGGCATTCTCGCCCTGGGGCAGGGTGGCGATGGCGGCGCGGTCGATCTCATAGCGGCTGGCGCCGAGGGCGGGGGCGATGGCGTTGCGTGCAGCCTCGAAGGCGCGGGACTGCACGACGATAGGCGGCAGCTCCACCTCTGCCGGTCCGGCCGCTTGCGGCTCCTGCGCCGCGGCGGCGCTGGGCAAGGCGAGGCAGAGCAGGGCGATGATCTTTGAATGGATGTTCATCTCTTCACTTTCGATTCCTGTAGAGGTGTCGAGGTATTTATGTTTATTTTCAGATAGTTAGCATGTATTGCCCGAGCCTCTGGCGCAAGCCGGCGCGATCCGCGATGCTTTCCGCGCAGCACGCCAGGAGGCCGGCATGACGACGACGCTGTTCCGCAATCTCCGGCTCTGGGACGGGAAGGCCGATGCGCTGGCCGAAGGGCTCGAGGTCCTGGTGGAGGACGGGCGCATCAAGGAGGTGGCGGACCGGCCGATCGGCAGCGCCGCGGCGCGGCTGGTGGAATGCGGCGGCCGCACCCTGATGCCGGGGCTGATCGACGCGCATGTGCACGCCTATGGCGTGGATGCCGATCTCGGCCGGCTGGATAGGCTGCCGCGCAGCCTGCAGGCGCTGCGCGCGGCGGAGCGGCTGAAGCAGTCGCTGCAACGCGGCTTCACCACGCTGCGCGATGCCGGCGGCGCCGATTGGGGGCTGGCCATCGCCGTCGAGACCGGGCTGATCGCCGCGCCGCGGCTGTTCTATCCGGGCCGCGCCCTCTCCCCCACCGGTGGGCATGGCGACATGCGGCCGAACGTGTTCCTGGAGCAATTCTGCGGCTGCTGCGCGCCGACCCAGGCCATTGCCGTCATCGCCGACGGCGTGGATGAGGTGCGCAAGGCGGTGCGCGGCGAGCTGAAGCGCGGCGCGCATGCCATCAAGATCATGGCGAGCGGCGGCGTCGCCTCGCCCTCCGATCCGATCTACGCGCTGCAATACAGCGATGAGGAGATCGCCTGCGCCGTCTGGGAAGCTTCCGCCTGGCGCAGCTATGTCCTCGCGCACGCCTATACGCCGGAGAGTATCCACCGGGCCGTTCGCCTCGGCGTCCACTCCATCGAGCATGCCAACCTGATCGACGCGCCGACCGCCGCCTTCATGGCGGAAAAGGGCGCCTTCGCCGTCCCCACCCTCGTTACTTACGAGGCGCTGGAGGATGAGGGTGATTCGCTCGGCCTGCCGCCCGAGAGCATGCGGAAGCTGGCAGAGGTGAAGGGCGCCGGCCTCGGCAGCCTGGAAATCCTCTCCCGCGCCGGCGTCCGCATGGGCTTCGGCACCGACCTGCTGGCGGAGATGCATCGCCGCCAGTCGGATGAGTTCACCATCCGCCGCCAGGTGCTGCCGGCCGCCGACGTGCTGCGCAGCGCCACCAGCATCAACGCCGCGCTGCTGGGCAAGGAGGGGGAGCTGGGCGTCATCGCCCCGGGGGCGCTCGCCGACCTCATCCTGGTGGAGGGCGACCCGCTCGCCGATATCGGCGTGCTGACCGGCCAGGGGGAACGCATCCCCTTCGTCATGAAGGGCGGCGAGGCGCTGATCGACCGGCTGAATCGTTGACCACCCGGCCCGTCCCCCCGCATGCTGCGGCGCGGGAGACGGAGGCGGGATGGGCGGGTCGCGGATGCGGCGGATGCTGTTCGCCCTGGCGGTGGCCGGGGCCTATGGGCTGATCCTGGCGCCGGTGCTTGCCGTCGTCGTCATTAGCGTCTTCGCGCAGGAGATCGTCAGCTTCCCGCCCCGGGGCCTGACCTTCGACTGGTACGCCAATGCCTGGGAGAAGCGGGAATTCGCCCGGGGCTTCGTCACCTCCCTGCAGCTTGCCCTGGCCGCCACCGTCATCGGCGTGCCCTGCGGCACGGCGGCAGCGCTGGCCATCAGCCGCGGCGCCTGGCGCGGGCGGCAGGCGCTGAACACGCTGCTGCTGGGGCCGCTGGCGGTGCCGGGGGTGGTGGCGGGCACCGCCCTCTACCTCTTCTACGTCCGCGCCGAATTCTGGGTGGATGACGACATCAAGGGCACGCTGGCCGGCCTCGTCGCCGCGCATGTGCTGCTGACCATTCCCTGGACGGTGCGGCTGGTCTCCGCCTCGCTCGCCGGGCTGGACCGGGCGGCGGAGGAGGCGGCGGCCAATCTCGGCGCGCGGCCCTTCACCGTCTTCCGCCGCGTCACCCTGCCCATGCTGCGCCCCGGCATCGTCGCCGCGGCGCTGTTCAGCTTCATCCAGAGTTTCGAGAATCTCGAGCTCACCCTGCTGCTGGTCGGCCCGGGCCGCGTCACCCTGCCGGTCGCCATGCTCAATTACCTGGAGTTCCGCGTGGACCCGACGCTTGCCGCCGTTGCCACGGTGCAGATCGCGCTGGTCGGCGCGCTGATGCTCATCACCGACCGCTTCGTGAAGCTGAGCCGAGTGGTCTGACGCATGGGCACGCTGACCCTTGACGGCCTCTCCCGCCGCTACGGCGCCACCATGGCGGTGGAGCGCGTGGATCTGCAGGTGGCGCAGGGGGAGCTGGTGGCGCTGCTCGGCCCCTCCGGCTGCGGCAAGACCACCACCTTGCGCATGGTCGCCGGCTTCGTTCCGCCCAGCGAGGGACGCGTGCTGATCGCCGGCCGCGACGTCACGCGCCTGCCGCCCTATGCGCGGGACACCGGCATGGTGTTCCAGTCCTACGCCCTCTTCCCGCATATGAGCGTGGCGCAGAACGTCGTTTTCGGCCTGGAGATGCGCAAGGTGAACCGCGCCGAGCGCGAGGCGCGGGTGAAGGAGGCGCTGCGCCTGGTGCGCCTCGATGGCTATGCCGAGCGCCTGCCGCGCCAGCTTTCCGGCGGCCAGCAGCAGCGCGTGGCGCTGGCGCGCGCTTTGGTGGTGAACCCGGCGGTGTTCCTGCTGGATGAGCCGCTTTCCAATCTCGACGCCAAATTGCGCGCCGAAGTGCGCGTCGAGATCCGCGCTTTGCAGCAGCGCCTCGGCCTCACCACCCTGTTCGTGACGCATGACCAGGAGGAGGCGCTGACCATGGCCGACCGGCTGGTGGTGATGGACCGCGGCCGCGTCCGTCAGGTGGGCAGCGCGGAGGAGCTGTATGAGCGTCCGGCGGATGTTTTCGTTGCCGGCTTCATCGGCCGCTGCAACCTCGTCCCCGGCGCGGTGGAGGGGCAGGGGCTGTTCCGCACCGCCGCCGGCGCCGTGCTGCCTTGCGCCCTGTCCGGCCCGCCGGGCGCCAACATGCTGGCGCTGCGGCCGGAAGCCATCGCCATCACCCCGGCCGGGGCGGACGGCATGGCGGCACGGGTGTCGGCCATCACCTATCTCGGGGCACAGACGGAATATCATCTGGACCTCGCCGGCGCGCGCCTCTTCGCCATCCGTCCGACGCCGGCGGAAGGCAGCGCCATGCGCGCCCTTGCCGTCGGCGACCGGGTGATGGCCGAATGGGATCCGGCGCTCGCCCGGCTGCTCTGCGCCGCGCCCGGCGACCTGCCCGCCCCGGAGACGCCCGCATGAGCCCCGCCCGACGCACCCTGCTGCCGGCGCCTTCGGCCGCACCCGCCCTCGCCCAGGCCCAGACGGGGGAGCTGGTGGTGGGCATCTGGGGCGGCGGCTGCGCGGCGCTGCTGATCGGCGAGATCGAGCAGCCCCTGCTGCGCCCCAGGGGCCTGCAGCCGGTACATGACTATCTCGCCCGCACCAATGCGGCGACCCTCGATGTCTGGACCCGGGAGTTCAAGGGATGATGCAGGACGAGCCGACCCGCCCCGCCGCCATGCGCCTCACCCGCCGCTCCACCCTTGCCGCGGCGCTCACCGCCGGCCTGCCCGGCCTCGCCCGCGCGCAATCCGGGCAGGTGGTCGTCGGCACCTGGGGCGGCGACTATGCCGAGCTGCTGGCCGGCCATATCGACCGCCCGCTGCTCCGCCCGCAGGGGGTGGAGGTGGTGCAGGATGTCGGCCCGCAGGATCCGCGCAAGGCGAAGCTGATCGCCGAGCGGCAATCCCGCCGCGGCAGCATGGATGTCTGCTGTCTCTCCGACATCGACATGTACACCATGGCGCAGCAGGGGGTGTTCGAACCGGCGACGGACGCAGGCGTGCCGAACCTGGCCAGGGCGATTCCGACGCTGAAGCGGGATTACTCGGTGCCGCATATCTATTCGGCCAAGGTCATCCTCTACAACCCGGCGAAGGTCTCGGCGCCGCCCCAGGGCTATGCCGATCTGTGGGACCCGAAATATCGCGGCCGGGTGGGGCTGGTGGATCTGCTCTACCTGCAGAACATCGAATCCGCCGCCCTGGCCGGCGGCGGCAGTCAGAGCGACTACGAGCCGGGCAAGCGCAAGCTGATGGAGCTGCGCAGCCTGGACGCCAAGGTCTATCCCTCGAACGAGGCGCTGGCGGCCGGGCTGAAATCCGAGGAGGTGTGGCTGACCATCATGTGGCTGGCCCGCGGCTTCATGTGGAAGAAGGCCGGCATCCCGGTGGAGCATGCGGTGCCGGCAGAGGGCGCGACCAGCATCTGCTTCGAGATGTCCGTGCCGAAGAATGCCCGCAACCGCGACGGCGCCATGGCCTATCTGAACGCCGCGCTGGATCCGCGGGCGCAGACCGCCTTCGCCGACCGCATGGGCTATGCGCCGACGGTGACGGATGCCGTGCTGCCGCCCGACCTCGCCCGGCAGATCAGCCTGACGCCGGAGCAGCAGGCAAGGCTGCGCGCGCCGGATTACGACTACATCGCCAGGAACCAGGCGGCGCTCGTCGATTTCTGGAACAAGGAGTTCAAGCGGTGAGCCTTGTTCTGGCCAACCGCCTGGCGCTTGCAGGCCCTGCCGCCCTCCGGCAACCGGTCGGCAGGCGGAAGCTGGCCCTGGCCGTCGCGGCGCTGACGGCCGGGGCTCCCCGGCTGCCGTGCGCCCAGGGCACGCAGCTCGTGGTCGGCACCTGGGGCGGCGACTATGGAGACATCCTGCGCCAGGCGGTGGACGAGCCGGTGGCCCGCCCCGCCGGCCTGGACCCGGTGCAGGACGTGGCGCCCGCCCCGCCGCGCAAGGCCAAGCTGCTGGCGGAACGCCAAGCGCGGCGCGGCAGCATGGATGTCGCCGCCCTCTCCGACGTGGACATGTACGAGCTTGCCCAGCACGGCATGTTCGACCCCGTGCCGGACAGCGTGCGCCGCCAATCCGCCATCATCCCCGCCCTGCGCAAGCCATACGCCCTGCCGCATATCTATTCGGCGCGCGTCATCCTCTACAACCCGAACAAGGTCTCCCCCGCGCCGCGCAGCTATGCCGATCTATGGGACCCGAAATACCAGGGCCGCATCGGCCTCTCGGACCTGCTCTATGCGCAGTATGTGGAAACCGCAGCGATCGTCGGCGGCGGCGGCAACGGCGATTTCGCCCCTGCCTGGGGCAAGCTGCGCGACTGGAAGCGGCTCGGCGCCCGCGTCTACCCCTCCAATGAGGCGCTGGCGGCGGCGCTGAAGTCGGAGGAGGTGTGGCTGACCGTGATGTGGCTCGCCCGCGGCTTCATGTGGAAGAAATCCGGCATCCCGCTGGAGCATGTGGTGCCGAGCGAGGGCGCCACCTCCATCACCTATGAAATGGCGGTGCCGAGGAATGCGCGGAACAAGGAGCAGGCCTGGCGCTACATGGACGCCATGCTGGATGTGCGGGCGCAATCCGCCTTCGCCGACCGCATGGGCTATGTGCCGACGGTGACGGATGCGCCCCTGCCGCCGGAGCTGGCGAAGGAGATCAACCTCTCGCCAGAGGACCAGGCGAAGCTGCGTGCGCCGGATTACGGCTACATGGCGCGGATGGTGCCGCAGGTGCTGGAATTCTGGACCAAGGAGTTCAAGGGCTGAGATCATGGCGGCCCTCATCCTCCCCGCCACCCTGCTGGTCCTGCTGCTGCTGGTCGCGCCGCTCGCCCTGCTGCTGCGCATCAGCCTGAACGAGTACAGCCCGACCCAGCTCATGGTGGAGGCGCTGTCGCCCGCCAATTACCTGCGCGCCGTCGCCGACCCCTATTACCAGGAGGTGATGGCGACGACGATGACCGTTGCCCTTTCCTGTACGCTCCTCGCCCTGCTGCTCGGCCTCGCCCCCGCCTATTGGCTGGCGCGGATGGAAAGCCGGTGGAAGAGCCTGGCGATGATCCTGACGCTCTTCCCCCTGCTGGTCGGCAATGTGGTGCGCGCGGCGGGGTGGATGGCGCTGCTGGGCCGCGACGGCGCCATCAACGCCGCGCTGCAGGGGCTGGGGCTGAGTGGCGAGCCGCTGACGCTGCTCTACACCAGGGGCGCCGTCATCGCCGGCATCCTCGCCGTGGTGGCGCCCTACATGATCCTGACGCTGGCAGCGGTCATCGAGGGCATTCCGCGCCAGGTGGAGGAAGCCGCGGCCAATCTCGGCGCCGGGCCGCTGACTGCTTTCCGCCGCGTGGTGCTGCCGCTGGCCGCCCCGGGCGTCGCCGCCGGCTGCGTGCTGGTCTTCATCCTCTGCATGAACGCCTATGCCACCCCCGTCCTGCTCGGCGGGCCGCAATTCAAGATGATGGCGCCGGCGGTCTATGACCAATTCGTCAAGGGTACCAATTGGCCCTTCGGCGCGGCGCTCGCCTTTCTGCTGCTGGCGGTGACGCTGACGCTGACCGTCATCGGCGGCGCGATGCTGGGGCGGCGGACGCGGTAGGGCTCTCCTCCCCCTTCGCTGGAGCATGAAGGCCGGCGCTGCCGCGGCTGCAGGGGGCAGGGCGATGCGGCGGGACAGGGTGGCGTCACGGCGCCGCGCACCGCCGCGCCGCTGCCCGCCGGAGTTCCCCTCAATTTACCCCCCACTTTAATAGTGCATCGCCCCCATCACCGGTGGGCCCGCCGCCACTGGCAGGCAGACCAGCCGCATCCCCGGCGGCACCGGCTTCTGCGCTGCGGCCGCCTCGCAGGCCGCGAGGCTCGGGAAGGGCGGGTGGTCATGCGGCGGCGGCGGCACCGGCCCGCTCACGCCGCGAAGGACCAGCAGCACGAGGATGAATTGCTCCATGGCGAGGCTCCCTGGCCGTGTCGCCAGGGAAGCGCCGCCGCCCGGCGCCGCGCGGTAACCCGGGTCACCGGGCAACATCGCCCCCGGGGGTGCGTTGCGGCGGCAGGCCCCAAGCAAGATGAGGACGCCACATGCCTGCTGATCCCCCCACCCCGCCCCCGCCGGGCTTTCCCGGCCCGGAGATCCCGCCCCAGCCGCCCGGGCCCCGCCCCGACCCCGGCCCGGACCCGTTGCCGCCCATCCCCGGACCGGGTCCGGAATTGCCGCCGCAAACCCCTCCAGGGCCCCGCGAAATGCCTCCTCCGACCGCGTTATCTTATTGAAACAGATATGGATTTGTTTGCCCGACCGGGGTCGATGCTGCATCCCTGCCGGGCTTGCGACGTTGGGGCTGGGCAGGTCGCCTACGGGCGGCCGAGCGCCAACAACGGAAGGAACTCCGCACATGGCGAATAGCAATCAGGGCGGCAGCCAGAACACCAACCCCGGCAACTTCGCGAATGACCGCGAGAAGGCCCGTGAGGCGGGTCATGTCGGCGGGACCCATCAGGGGAAGGAAAACAACCCCGGCAACTTCGCGAATGACCGCGAAAAGGCCCGCGAAGCCGGCCGCATGGGCGGCCAGCACAGCCATGGCGGCGGCGGCGCCGAGCACAATCCGGGCAATTTCGCCCAGGATCGCGAGAAGGCCAGCGAGGCCGGCCGCAAGGGTGGCCAGTCCAGCCACGGCGGCAACCGCAGCTAGCGCCTGATGGCGCCGATATGGCCTGCCCCCGCAAGGGGGCGGGAGCGGGACGGGTCGGCCGCAAGGCCGGCCCGTTTTGTTTTGCCCACCTTGCCCTCTCCCGCTGCCGGACGCAGGATCGCGCCCGGGAGAAACGGAGAGAGAGGACATGGCCGCACCACCCTCAGCCCGCCGCGAGCGGCTGAAGGCGAATTTCCCCAAACTGGTCGCGATGACCGAGGAATTCGCCTATGCCGATATCTGGGAGCGCCCGGGCCTCTCCAAGCGTGACCGCTCCATGATCACCGTCGCCGCCCTGATCGCGCTGGGGCGGGAGGAGCAGCTTGCGACGCATCTCGGCCGCGCCCTCGGCAATGGGGTGACGCGGGAGGAGATCGGCGAAATCGTCACGCATCTCGCGATCTATGCCGGCTGGCCGGCAGCGATGACGGCCGCGCATATCGCCAGCGATGTCTATGAGGGGGAAGGGAAGAAGGCATGATCATCGGGTTCATCGGCCTCGGCACCATGGGTGCCGGCATGGCCAACAACCTGCAGCAGCGCGGCAAGTACAAGCTGGTGGTGAACGACATCGCCCGGCAGAACGCCCAGCGCTTCCTCGATGCCGGCGCCGACTGGGCGGCGACGCCGAAGGAGGTGGCGGAGCGCGCCGACGTCATCTTCACCTCGCTGCCCGGCCCGATGGAGGTGGAGGGGGTGATCTTCGGCGAGGATGGGCTGATCCACGGCGCCCGCGCCGGCACCGCCTATTTCGACCTCTCCACCAACAGCCAGGACCTGATGCGCCGCGCCCATGACGCGCTGGCGGAAAAGGGCGTGCAGGTCTTCGACGCGCCGGTCTCCGGCGGCCCGACCGGCGCGGCCAGCGGCAAGCTCGCCATCTGGGTGGGCGGCGACAAGGCGACCTATGACAAGCTGAAGCCGGTGCTCGACAGCTTCGGCGACCAGGCCGCCTATATCGGCCCGATCGGCACGGCGACCGTCGCCAAGCTGGTGCACAACCTCTCCGGCTACGCCATCCAGACCGTGGTCGCCGAAGCGTTCAGCATGGGCGTGAAGGCGGGGATGGACCCGCTGCATCTGTGGAAGGCGATCCGCCAGGGCGCGCTCGGCCGCCGGCGGATGTTCGACCGCATCGGCGACCAGTACCTGGTGGACAGCTACGACCCGCCGGCCTTTTCCCTGAAGCTCGCCTGCAAGGACGTGACCCTGGCGCTGAACCTCGGGCGCAAGCATGGCGTGCCGATGCGCCTCTCCCACCTGGTGCTGGAGGAGATGCAGGAGGCGATGAACCGCGGCTGGGGCCATCGCGACAGCCGGGTGCCCATGCTGATGCAGAATGAGCGAGCGGGGGTGAAGATCGCCGTGGACAAGGCCGCGGTGAAGGCCGTGCTGGACGCGGACAAGACCTGATGTACGAGGTCTATGCCATCCGCTACGCCCATCGCGACGCGAAGCGTACGGAGCACTTCATCGGCGGCGATCCGCACGACGCGCCGATGCCGATGGATTATTTCGTCTGGGCCGCGGTGGGGAAGGAGCGGAGCTTCGTCATCGATGCCGGCTTCACCGAGGCGGTGGCCAAGCGCCGCAAGCGGCAATGGCTGCGCTGCCCGGCGGAGAGCCTGAAGCTGGTGGGGCTGGACCCCGCCACGGTGAAGGATGTGATCCTCACCCATCTGCACTACGACCATGTGGGCAGCTTCGACAAATTCCCGCAGGCGGAGTTCCACCTGCAGGAATCCGAGATGCACTACGCCTGCGGCCGCTACATGCGCTACCCGAAGCTGTCCCACAGCTTCGAGCCGGACGACATCGCCGGCATGGTGAAGCTGAATTTCGGCAAGCGCGTGCACATGCTGGGCGGGGATGCGGAGATCGCGCCGGGGATCAGGACCTACCTGGTGAAGGGCCACTCCGCCGGCCTGCAATGCGTGACGGTGGAGACCCGGCGCGGCACGGTGGTGCTCGCCTCCGACGTCACGCATTTCTACGAGAACATGGAAGCCGGCCGACCCTTCACCACCGCCTTCCATATCGGCGAGATGCTGGAGGGCTTCGACAAGCTGCGCAAGCTGGCCCCCAGCCCGCAGCACATCGTCCCGGGCCATGACCCGGAGGTGATGCGGCGCTACCCGGCGGTGCCGGGGCTGGAAGGCATCGTCTGCCGGCTGGACGTGCCGCCGAGCGAGTAGCCCCCTCCACGCCCCCCTGGGCGCGGGCCCCTTCCTCCCCCGCCTTGCGGGGGAGGAAGGGGCGGGGGTGGCCGCCCCTACCTTTCCAGCCTGATCCCTCCCTTCTTCGCCACCTCTGCCCAGAGCGGCAGCTCCGTCTCGATCACCCGCTGGAATTCCTCCGCCGAGGACCCGACAGGATCGAGCGACAGCCCCCGCAGCCGTTGCAGCACCGCCGGCTCCCGCGTAATCGCCGCCAGCTCCGTGGCCAGCCGGTTCAGGATGGGCGCCGGCGTGCCGGCCGGCGCCAGCATGCCGCTCCAGAGGCGCAGCGTCAGGTCCGGGTAGTCCAGCTCCGCCATGGTCGGGCAATGCGGCCAGGCGGGCAGGCGGTGCGGCGCCGTCACCGCCAGCACCCGCACCCGCCCGGCTGCATAGGCGCCGGAGACCGAGCCGGAATCGACCAGCGCCATCGTCACCTCACCCTTCGCCACCGCCTCCACCGTCTCCGCACTGCCGTCAAAGGCGGTGTAGGCGAAGCGCGTGCCGGCGCGCTGGTTCAGCAGCTCCGTCGGCAGGCGGAAGCTGGCGGCGCTGGCGCCGTAGCTGGTGCCCGCCGGATGGTCCCGGGCGAAGGCCATCAGATCCTGGAAGGTAGGAAAGGGCGCATCGCGGGCCACCGCCACCACCAGCGGAAAGGCGGCGAGGATGGAGATCGGCGCCAGGTCCCGCTGTGTGTCATAGGGCAGATGCGCATGGGTGGCGGGGTTGAAGACGATGGGCCCGCTGGCGCCGACCAGCAGGCTGTAGCCATCGGGGGCGGCGCGGGCCGCCAGCGCCGTCCCGGGAATCGCCTGCTCGCCCGGCTTGTTCTCCACCGTGAAAGGCTGGCCGAGCCGTTCCGCCAGGCGCTGGCTGTAGAGCCGCGCCAGGATGTCGTTGGTCCCCCCGGGGGCGTAGGGGAGGATGAGACGCACCGGCCGCAACGGCCAGCCCTGGGCGCGGGCCTTGCCCCGGGGCAGGGCCAGGGGCAGCGCGGCAGCGGCCAAGGCACGGCGGCTGATCACAGCGGCGTCGCCGGGGCCGCAATTCCGCGGGCGGTGGCCGCCTCCGCCGCCGGCGCTGCCGCGCCTTCGGCCTGGCTGCTATGGCGGGAGATAGCGATGCCAGCGCCCGGCCCGGCGGCCGCCAGGCGCTGCCGCCGGACGATCCGGGTCAGCGCGCCGCCGCCGATGCGGCCGGCGCTGCGGGCATGGGGCGCACCACCCGGCTTCACGGCCACCGCCCCCGGCACGGCACCGGGGCGGTCCCGAGCCCGCCAGGCCCCTCCGGCAGCTCATGCACGGCGCTGTGACGGGCCATTCGGACCCTCCTCCCTGATTTGCCGCCAAATTCGGGTCTCTGGGGGATTCCTGTCAAATCCCGCCGCAGGTGATAGGCTGCGGCAAACGGGAGGAGTTCCGCATGGGTCCGCTGCATGGCCTCACCATCCTGGAATTCGCCGGCATTGGCCCGGGCCCCTTCTGCGGCATGGTGCTGGCCGATCTCGGCGCCAGCGTCATCCGCATCGACCGGAAGGAGGGGCCGCCGGGCGATCGGCGGGAGTTCATCGGCCGCGGCCGCCGCTCCCTGGCGCTGGATCTGAAATCCCCGGCGGCGGTGGCGGCGGTGCTGCGGCTGGTCGCCCGCGCCGATGCGCTGATCGAAGGCTTCCGCCCCGGCGTGATGGAGCGGCTG
Organism: Siccirubricoccus phaeus; assembly: GCF_008360935.1. Taxonomy (GTDB): domain Bacteria; phylum Pseudomonadota; class Alphaproteobacteria; order Acetobacterales; family Acetobacteraceae; genus Siccirubricoccus; species Siccirubricoccus phaeus. The sequence goes on along the minus strand of NZ_SRXO01000013.1, from coordinate 93,277 downwards.
GGGCTGGGACCGGAGACCTGCCTCGGCGTCAATCCCCGCCTGGTCTATGGCCGCATGACGGGCTGGGGGCAGGAAGGGCCGCTGGCCCAGGCGGCGGGGCATGACATGAACTACATCGCCCTCACCGGCGCGCTCTGGTCCATCGGGCGCCCGGGGGAGCGGCCGGTGCCGCCGCTGAACCTCGTCGGCGATTACGGCGGCGGCGGCATGCTGCTGGCGATGGGTGTGCTGGCGGCGCTGCTTGCCGTGCAGCGCGGCGGCCAGGGCCAGGTGGTGGATGCCGCCATGGTGGATGGCGCGGCGCTGCTGATGGCGCCGATCTACGCCATGAAGGCCTGCGGCCGCTGGGACAATGCGCGCGGCACCAACATGCTGGATGGCGCCGCCCCCTGGTACGACACCTATGAATGCGCCGATGGCCGCTGGCTCGCGGTGGGGCCGATCGAGCCGCAATTCTTCGCCGTGATGATGGCGAAGCTCGGCCTGGATGCGGCGCGCTGGCCGAACCGGATGGAGAAATCCTGCTGGCCGGCGCTGAAGGCGGAGATCGCCGCCGCCTTCCGGACGCGCACGCGGGATGATTGGGCGGCGGTGTTCGAGGGCAGCGATGGCTGCGTCGCGCCGGTGCTGGATATGGAGGAAGCGCCGGCGCATCCGCACAATTTGGCGCGCGGCACCTTCCTGGCGCGGGACGGGGCGGTGCAGCCCGCGGCGGCGCCGCGCTTCAGCGGAACGCCGGCGGAGGCGGGCGGGCCGCCGCCGCTGCGTGGCGAGCAGGGCGGGGCGGTGCTGGCGGAGGCGGGGTTCAGCGAAGAGGAGATCGCGGCGCTGCTGGCTTGAGGAAGGGCTCTGCCCTTCCTCCATCCCGCAAAGGGCCGAAGGGCCTTTTGAACCCTTGAGTTCGGCGTCTCGACCGACGGGTCCGAGACTCGTGGTTTCCAAAGGCCCTTCGGCCTTTGGCGGGGTAAGCTCGAGAGGGGCAGAGCCCCTCTCGAAAGCGCGGCCCTCTGGCCCCACATCCCCCCCATGATCGCCTTCGACAACACCTACGCCCGCCTGCCCGAGCGGTTCTATGCCCGGCTCGATCCGACGCCGGTGAAGGCGCCCGCCCTCATCAAGGTGAATGCGGCGCTGGCGGCGGAGCTCGGCATCGACCCGGCGGATATCGATGCCGAGGTGGTCGCGGGCAACCGCATCCCCGCAGGCGCCCTGCCCATCGCCCAGGCCTATGCCGGCCACCAATTCGGTCATTTCACCCCGCAGCTCGGCGATGGCCGCGCCATCCTGCTGGGTGAGGTCGTCGGCCGCGACGGGCGCCGGCGCGACCTGCAACTGAAGGGCTCCGGCCCTACCCCCTGGTCGCGCCGCGGCGATGGCCGCGCGGCGCTCGGCCCGGTGCTGCGCGAATACATCGTCTCGGAGGCGATGCACGCCCTCGGCGTACCCACCACCCGCAGCCTCGCCGCCGCAACCACCGGCGAATACGTGTTCCGCGAGGAGGTGCTGCCCGGCGCCGTGCTGCTGCGCGTCGCCGCCAGCCATATCCGCGTCGGCACCTTCCAGTATTTCGCCGCCCGCGGCGACCAGGAGGCGGTGCGGGCGCTCGCCGACCACGCCATCGCCCGGCACTATCCGGAAGCGGCCGAAGCCCCCAACCCCTACCTCGCCTTCTTCGGCAGGGTGGTCGCGGCGCAGGCGGATCTCATCCCGCGCTGGCTGTTGCTCGGCTTCATCCACGGCGTGATGAACACCGATAATTGCGCCGTCTCCGGCGAGACCATCGACTACGGCCCCTGCGCCTTCCTCGACGAGTACAACCCGGCGGCGGTGTTCAGCTCCATCGACCAGGGCGGCCGCTACGCCTATGGCAACCAGCCGCGCATCGCGCAGTGGAATCTGGCACGGCTGGCGGAAGCCCTGCTGCCGCTGCTGGCGGAAAGCGAGGAAGCGGCGCTGGAGCAGGCGCAGGAAGCGCTCGCCGCCTTCGCGCCGCGCTTCCAGGCGGGGTATCTGGATGGCCTCCGTGCCAAGCTCGGCCTGTTCGCCGCGCAGGAGGGCGACGCGGTGCTGGTGCAGGATCTGCTGCAGGCCATGGCGGAGAGCCAGGCGGATTTCACCCTCACCTTCCGCGCCCTGTGCGAGGCCGCGGAGGGCAGCGACGCCCCCCGCCAATACTTCCCCGAGCCCGCCCGCTACGAGTCCTGGGCCGCGCGCTGGCGCGAACGCCTGGCCGCCGAGCCCCTGCCCGACCGCGCCGCCCGCATGCGCGCGGTGAACCCGGCCTTCATCCCGCGCAACCATCTGGTGGAAGCGGCCATCACCGCCGCCGTCGCGCGCAACGACTTCGCACCCTTCGAGGCGCTGCTCGCCGTCCTCGCCCGCCCTTACGAGGACCAGCCGGAAACGCCCGACCGCTACCGCCTGCCGCCCCAGCCGGAGGAGCGCGTGCTGCAAACCTTCTGCGGCACCTGAGACGCCGCCCCTTTCTCCGCTCTGCGGAGAAGGGGCGCGGGCTCGACGCACTCAACCACCCCCACGCACTCAACCACCCCCACCCTGGCCCTCCCCCGCAAGCGGGGAGGGAAAAGCCTCCAGCCGCGTCAGGTGAGACGAATTTCATCCCACGCCGATGGACAACACCCGCTCCGGTTGTGCCATGCTGATGCTCCGCACCATGTTGCGGCCCAGACCGATGGGGGAGGAACAACAATGTCCGAGATCACCCGCCGCAGCCTGTTCGGCGCGGCCGCCGCCGCTGCAACCCTGCCCCTGCTGCCGCCCGGCCTCGCCCGGGCCGCGGCGCCGATGCAGAACCGCCTGCCGCCTGCCTGGCACCGCTTCAAGATCGGCGAGTTCGAGGCGACCATCGTCTCCGACGGCAATTTGCCCCTCGGCAAGCCGGAACCTGCCTTCCCCGCCTCCCCGCCCGACCAGATCCGCCAGCTCCTCACCTCCAACTTCCTCGACCCCGAAACGGCGACGCTGGAGCAGAACGCCCTTGTCCTGAACACCGGCCGCCAGCTCATCCTGTTCGACACCGGCATGGGCGAGAGCATGGGCGCCGCCAGCAAGATGTTCGGCCCCACCACCGGCAAGCTGCTGGAGAACATGCGCGCCGCCGGCATCCAGCCGGAGCAGATCGACCTGGTCGTGCTGACCCATGCCCATTGCGACCATTGCTGGGCGCTGGTGGATGCCAATGGCAACCGCAATTTCCCCAACGCCCAGGTGGCGCTGAGCGAGGTGGACCTGAAATTCTGGACCGACGATGCCAACAAGCGCGGCCCGGACTTCATGGTGCCCTTCATCGACGGCGCGAAGAAGAACCTCAGCGCCTATCGCGACCGCATGGTGATGGTGCGGGACGAGCAGCCGGTGGTGCCGGGCGTCACCGCCATCTCCGTCCCCGGCCATACGCTGGGCCACACCGTCTATGCCATCACCTCCGGCAACACCACGGTGGTGAACACCGGCGACATGGCGCATCACCACATCCTGCTGCTGCGCCAGCCGCTGTGGGAATTCTCCTTCGACACCGATCCGAAGCTCTCGGCGCAGAGCCGCAGCCGCATGCTGGACCGGCTGGCGACGGACAAGCACGCGGTCCTCTCCTACCATTTCCCCTGGCCCGGCCTCGGCCATGTGGCGAAGGAGGGCAGCGGCTATGCCTGGATGCCGGCGCCGATGAACGTCACCACGCTGTAGGGCGCCACGGGTGGTCCTCCCCGAGCTGCGCGAGGCGGAGGCGCCGCCCGACATCGCCGCGCTCTACGCGGCGCTGAAGCGGGCGAGCGGGGTGCCGCTGGTGAACCTGATCCACCGGCACCTCGCCACCCTGCCCGGCGTGCTGCCCTGGGCCTGGGCCGCCATCCGCCCGCCGCTGGAGGACGGCACCCTCGCCGCGGCGCGGGAGCGGCTGGCGGCGGCGCTGCCCGCCCCGCCCGCGCCGCTCCCTGCCGCCGCCTGGGTCGCGGCCGGGCTCGCGCCGACAGCGCGGGCGCCCATCCGCGACCTCGTCGCCGTCTACACCCGCGGCAACCTCACCAACCTCATCCTGCTGACCGCGCTGCGCCGCGAGCTGGCCGGCCTGCCGCGCGCGGCCATCGCACCGCCGGCGCCGATCCCGCCGCCGCCCATGCTGCCCGCGCCACCGCCCTTGCCGCGCCTCGACTCGCTGGCGCCGGAGGTCGCGTCGCTGGTGCAGGGCCTCGCCGCCCGGCACGGCGATGCTGGCGTGGTGCCGAGCCTCTATCTCCACCTCGCCCATTGGCCGCCGCTGCTGGCGGCGCTGCCCGCCTGGCTGGGCGAGGATCTCTCCCCTGCCCGCCTCCCCGCCGCGAGGGAGACCGCGATTCGTCTGGCAGAGCACGCAGCGGATGCGCTGCGCCCCCGCCTCGCCCCGCCGGGCGCGGTGCCTGGCGGCCATGCGGCGCATCTGGCGGCGGTGCTCGACCTCTTCACCCGCCAGGTCATCCCGGGAATGGTGCCGCTCGGCCATGCGCTGGCGCGGCTGCTCGCCCCACCGGATGATCGCAACGCTTGACCCTTCTCGCCGCCGCCGCAACTCTGCGGTGATTCCTGGACCCGGCTTTCCGATGCTCCCTCCCGCCCGGCGGCTGCTGCTCCGCGCCGCCCTGCTCTGCCTGCTGGCGCTGCCGGCAGCGGCGGAGACCACCCGCCTCACCTTCCTGCACCTGAACGACATCTATGAGCACCTGCCGCGCGACGGCCATGGCGGGCTGGCGGAGATCGCCACGCTCATCGAGCGCGAGCGTGGAGCGGCGCCCGGCCCGGTCTTCCTCACCTTCGGCGGCGACCTGATCTCGCCTTCCCTCGCGTCCTCCATCACCGGGGGGGCGCATATGATCGAGATCTTCAACGCCTTCGGCACCGACGTCGCCGTGCTGGGCAACCATGAATTCGATTTCGGGCCGGAGGTGGCGGCGCGGCGCATCGCCGAATCGCGCTTCCCCTGGCTGGGCGCCAATGTGCTGGGGCCGGACGGGCAGATCTTCGGCGGCGCCGTCGCCACCGTCATCCGCCAGGCGGGGCCGCTCCGCATCGGCTTCGTCGGCGTCCTCACCGGCTCCACCGCGCGCGTCTCCAACGCGCCCGGCATCACCTTCCTGCCGGAGGTCCAGGCGGTGCAGGAAGCCGCCGCCGCGCTCCGCGCCGCGGGCGTCGATCTCGTCGTCGCCCTCACCCATCTCGACCTGGAGCAGGATAAGGAGATCCAGCGCAGAGCCGGCGTCGATCTCGTCCTCGGCGGCCATGACCATGACCCGGCGGCGCTGCTGGAAGGCGGCGCGCTGGTGCTGAAGGCGGGCTCGGACGCCTTCTGGCTCGGCGTGGTGGAGCTGAGCGTGGAGAAGCAGCCGGGGCAGCGGGCGCGCATCGCCTCCATCGGCTGGCGCATGCTGCCCAATGCCGGCATCCCGCCCTCCCCCGCCATCGCACCGCTGGTCGCGGCGGTGGAGACGAAGCTGCACGCGGCGCTGGGCGAGCGGCTGGCCACCCTCGCCGCCCCGCTCGACAGTCGCACCGCCATGGTGCGCGGGCGAGAAGCGGCGATCGGCGACCTTTTCGCCGATGCGCTCAGGGCGCATCTCGGCGCCGATGTGGCACTGATCAATGGCGGCGGGCTGCGCGGCAACCGGGAATATCCGGCGGGCCATGCGCTGACGCGGCGCGACCTGGTGGCGGAAGCGCCCTTCGGCAATGTCGTGATGCTGCTGGAGGCGACGGGCGAGGAGCTGCGCCGCCTGCTGGAGAACGGGGTGAGCGAGGTGGAGAATCTGGACGGCCGCTTCCCGCAGATCTCCGGCATGTCCTTCACCTACGACCCGCGCGCGCCGCGCGGCCGCCGGGTGCGGGAGGTGCGGGTGGGCGGGCAACCGCTGCGGGAGGATCGGCGCTACAGGCTGGCGACGACGGATTACCTCTACGCCGGCAAGGATGGCTACGAGCTGATGGCACAGCTTCCGGTGCTGGTGGATGCCAGCGGCGCCATGCTGCTGGTGACGGTGGTGGCGGAGGCGGTGCAGCGCGCCGACACGCTGGACATCCGCCCGGATGGCCGCATCCGCGCCCTGGCGCCATGACCGAGGAGGATGCGGAGGCCGGCCCGCCCGGCCTGCCCCCCGGCACGCCCTTCTACATGACCCCCGCCGGCGCCGCGGCGCTGGAGGCGGAGCTGAAGCGGCTCTGGACCGAGGAACGGCCGAAGGTGGTGGAGGTGGTCTCCTGGGCCGCCTCGCTGGGCGACCGCTCCGAGAATGCCGACTACCAGTACGGCAAGCGAAAGCTGCGGGAGATCGACCGCCGGGTGCGCTTCCTGCGCAAGCGGCTGGAGAAGGTGCAGGTGGTGGACCCGGCGCGGACGCCGAAGCGCGACCAGGTCTTCTTCGGCGCCACCGTTACCTATGCGCGGGCGGATGATACCGAGGTGACGGTGACGATCGTCGGGGTGGACGAGGCGGACAGCAAATCCGGCCGCATCTCCTGGGTGGCGCCGGTGGCGCGTGCCCTGCTCGGCGGCCGGGTCGGCGATCTCCGCCGGCTGCGGACGCCGCAGGGGGTGGAGGAGATCGAGGTGGTGGCGATCCGGTATCCGGGGGGGTGAAGGACGGGGCTTCGCCCCCCAGCCCCCAGGAAGGCTCTGCCCTCTGCACTCCCGCCGGCCAGGACCTACCCCGGACGGAGTCGGCGGGTTGAACCGCAAACTCACACCGGGGTCCGGGGACCGGTCCGGTCCCCGGCGGGGTCCAGGGGCAGCGCCCCTGGCGGGGGCGTGGGGGCAGAGCCCCCGCCCTTGCCCTCCCGCCCGCCCCGTCCGACAAGGACGGGAGTGGGATTTGGAGCGGCACGAGGATGCAGCAATCGGAAGCCAGGCTGGCCCGGCTGGACGCAGCGGCGGAGCGGCGGGAGACCCCCTGCGGCGAGGGCAGCATGGTCTGGCGCCTCTGGGGCAGCCCTGGCGGCCCCCTGCCGCCCCTCGTGCTGCTGCATGGCGGCTCCGGCTCCTGGCGCCACTGGATCCGCAATATCGAGGCGCTCTCCGCCCGCCGCCTGCTGATCTGCCCGGACCTGCCCGGCCTCGGCGAAAGCGCCATGCCGCATCCGGCGGACAATCCCGGCCCCGTCGCCGCCGAGGTCCGCGCCGGCCTCACCGCCCTGCTGGGCGAGGGCACGCGCTATGACCTCTGCGGCTTCTCCTTCGGCGCCCTGCTCTCCGGCCATATCTCCGCCCAGGCCGGGCCGGAGCTGCGCAGCCTGACGCTGGTCGGCGCCGGCGCCCTCGGCCTGCCGCGCCAGGTGACGGAGCTGGTGAAGGTCCGCACCGTGCAGGGCGAGGCTCGCATCGCCGCCCACCGCCACAACCTGGCCAGCCTGATGTTCGCCGACCCGGCCGGGATCGACGACCTCGCGCTGACCATCCAGGAATGGAACACCCAGCATGCCCGCTTCCGCAGCCGCGGCTTCGCCAGCACCTCCTCGCTGAAGGACGCGGTGGCGAGGGCGCGCTGCCCGGTGGCCTTGCTGTACGGCGAGCGTGACGCCATCGCCTGGCCGGAGGTGGAGAAGCGCTTCGTCGCCCTGCGCGAGGTGCAGCCCGAGGCCTGGACCGGGGTGATTCCCGGCGCCGGCCACTGGGTGGCTTATGAGGCCGCTAACGCCTTCAATGCCATGCTGGACGAGATGCTGCAGAGGAGGTTCGGGTCATGAGGCGCCGCGCGATCCTGGCCGCCGGGCTGCTTTCCCCGCTGGCCATTCCCTCGCTGGCCCGGGCGCAATGGGCACCGCCGCGGCCGGTGCGGATGCTGGTCCCCTTCCCGCCGAGCGGCGGGGCGGACACCACGGCGCGGCTCTTCGCCCCCACCATGTCCAGCCTGCTCGGCCAGCCGGTGGTGGTGGAGAACCGGCCGGGCGCCGGCGGCACCATCGGGGCGGCGGAGGCGGCGCGAGCGGCGCCGGACGGCGCGACGCTGCTGATGGATGCGGCGGGCCAGGCCATCATCCCCTTCGTCTTCCGCAACCTCGGCTTCGACTACCTCACCGCCTTCACCCCGATTTCCCGCGTCACCATCTATCCGCTGATCGTGGTGGTGAAGCCGGACAGCCCACTGCGCAGCTTCGCGGAGCTGCTGGACCGGGCGCGAGCACAGCCCGGGCGGGTCACCTACTCCTCCTCCGGCAACACCGTCTCCAACCACATCGCCGCGGCGGTGCTGGCCAGCCGGGCGAAGCTGGATCTGGTGCATGTGCCCTATCGCGGCGGCGGGCCGGCGCTGCAGGCGATCCTCGCCGGCGACGTGGATTTCGGCTTCGCCACCGTGGCCGCCGCGGGCGCGCTGGCGCAGCAGGGCGGGGTGCGGGCGCTGGCGGCCTCCACGGCGGAACGCATCCCGGCGCTGCCGGAGGTGCCGACCATCGCGGAGCTGGGCTTCCCCGGCTACGACCAGTCGGAATGGAATGCGCTCTACGCCCCGGCCGGGCTGCCGGCACCGGCGGCGGAGCGGCTGTACGAGACCTGCCGCGCGGCGCTGGCGGATGCCGGGGTGCAGCAGCGGCTGGCGGCGCTCGGGGCGATCGGCCTCGGCACCCCGCCGGCGGAATTCGCCGCCTGGCTGGCGAAGGAGCGGGAGGCGATGAAGGCGCTGGTGCGGGAAGCGAATATCACGATGGACTGAGCCGGAGAGCGACGGGGTCCGGCGGTGCCGGGAGGCCGACCGGCGCCGCGCCCCTCTTCGGCGCCTATCGGGGCCGCTCGGCGGCCAGCCTCGCGCTTGCGGCGCAAGGCCCGGCATGCCGGCTTTTCAGGCGGCCGCCGGCTGCGGCCCGCCCGCCCCGCCCCGCACCCGTCGCGCCAGCACCTCCACCAGCCCCGCCGGGTCCAGCGCCGCCGCCCGGGCCATGCAGGCCAGGCCCCGGCCGCGCTCGCCATCCCGCCAGAAGGCCTTGCCGCTGGTGCGGTAGCCGCCGGCCAGGAAGGCCCGCCGCCTGCCATGCCGGGCGAACAACGCCGCATGCCGCTCCACCATCCGCTCCCGCATCGCCGCATCCGCGCGGGCGAAGCGCTGGGTGGTGATGGAGCCGGCATGCTGGCGGTAGAAATACAGCGGCTGCGGCACCCGCACCGCCTGCAGGCCCAGCTCGGCGAGGCTCAGGAAGTAGTCCCAATCCTCATTGCCGGCGCGGAAGACCGGCTCCTCGCAATAGCCGCCGCTCGCCTCGAACAGGGCGCGGCGGACCATGGTGCCGGGGTGGGGGATCCATTGCTCGGTCAGCAGGCTGGGCAAATCCCTTTCCGGGAAGCGCAGCACGCCCTCCTCCGCGCCGAACAGGCGATAATCGGAATAGGCGGCGCCGGCCGCCGGGTTGGCGCGCAGTGCTTCGGACAGGGCGGCGAGATGCGCCGGCGCCAGCAGATCGTCGCAATCCAGCGCCACCAGGAACTCGCCCCGCGCCTCCCGCATGCCGGTGTTCCGCCCGGCCGCCTGGCCGCGATTGGCCGTGTGGCGCAGCACGCGGAAGCGCGGATCGGCCAGCCCGGTCACCAGCGCCTCCCAGCCCGGCTCGGGGGAGGCGTCATCCACGATGATCGCCTCCCACGCCGTGCAGCCCTGCTGGCGGAGGCTCTCGAGGCACTCCGGGAGGTAGGCGGCGTAGCTGGAATGGAAGGGGATGACGATGCTGATCAGCGGCGTGGCCATGGCAGCTTCCTCCGCGTCCGGGCGGTGGACGGACGCTAGGCCTCTACCGTCAGGCGTTGTAGGCGACCGGAAGGTGGGAGCGAGGGTGCCGGCTCATCTCCTTGGCGAAGCTGGATAAATGTTCAGCCACATCGCGGAAAACGCATCGCCTGCCCCAAACCCTTGGGCGGAAATGTTCCCGACCAGGTCCAATCCTTCAAATGCACGGCACAATGCACGGCACATGGTGTGCGGCATGCCGATCCGGCCGCCTGCCTTCGCCTGCGACGCAATCCTGCTGCGGCCATCGCCCAGCCGCGCGGCGCCGGGCGCCGGTGCCGGCCCGGCCTGGGGCTGAAAACCCGTCCGCGGCAAAGCGTGATCACGCGGCCATGCAGGGCGCCGGGAGCGTGAGGGCAGGACACTAGAGCAGATCGCCGGAGGGCGGCATCGCCCGGAGGCGTGAATCTGCTCTACCATCCATAAGCTAGAGCGGTTTCGCGCTGCACAGTCAGCGTGAAACCGCTCTAGCTCTTTGTTCTGTCGGACTTTTCGAGTCGTCCGGCGATTGCTCGTCCGCTGCGTTCGCTGGAAATCCAGCGAACTTTGCGGGCAGGGCGCTAGCCGAGCGTCTCCAGCAGCTCGCACAGCACCGCCCCGCGCGACGCCAGCTCCGCCCAGCGGATATGCTCCTCCGGCGCATGCGCGCCCGCGCCGGTGCAGCCGAGGCCATCCAGCGTCGGAATCCCCATCACCGCGGTGAAATTCCCGTCCGAGCCGCCGCCGCGATGCTGCCGTGGCAGGTCGTAGCCATGCCGCGCGGCGATGCCCTTCGCCCTCTCGTACAGCGCCAGCCCCGCCGGCGTCTCCGGGAAAGGCGGGCGATTCAGCCCGCCGGTGATGGTGATGCGGATGCCATCCGCCTCCCCCGCCATGCCGCGGATGGCCGCCACCACCCGCTCGGCTTCCGCCAGGCTCGGCACCCGGAAATCGACGCGGCACCCGGCCTCGGGCGGGATGACGTTGGAACGGGTGCCGCCCCAGATCGGGGCGCAATTGGTCGTCACCCCCAGCTCCAGATCGGTCAGCCCATGGATCTCGAGGATGAGGCGGGAGAGGGCGACGACGGCGCTCCGCCCTTCCGCCCAATTGCCGCCGGCATGGGCGGATTTCCCCTCCACCTGCACGGTGAAGCTGCCGGTGCCCTTGCGGCTGGTCACGCAGCTTCCGCGCGGCCCGCCGGCCGGTTCCGGGATCAGCACGGCGGCGGCGCCCGCCGCCTCCCGCTCGATATGCGCGCGGCTGGTGGGGCTGCCCACCTCCTCATCCGGGGTGAGCAGCAGGGTGATGGGGCGGCGGGTCGGCGTGCCCTGGCGGAGGATCTCCCGCACGCAGTGGAAGGCGAGGAAGCTGCCCGCCTTCATGTCGTAGATGCCGGGGCCATAGGCGCGGTCGCCCGCCACCCGGAAGGGCATGGCGCCGGCCAGCACCCCATGGTCCCACACCGTATCGACATGGCCGGCGATGACGACGGGCGGGCCCTCGCCCGGCGTCTTCGCCACCAGCGTATCGCCGAAGCGGTCCCGCCCCGGATGCCGGGTGATGGCCGCGCCTGCCGCCCGCAATTCCGCCTCCGCCACATCCAGCAGCCGGTTCACCGCCGCGGCATCGGTGGAGGGCGTCTCCCGCTCCACCCAGCCCCGCAGCTCTTCCAGCAGGCGGTCGGCGGGGCCGATCTCGGTGGCGGGCATGGCGGGCTCCTTCTGCTGCGCCGCCATAAGGGCGCCCATGCCGGCGCTTGTCCACCACGCTCGTCCCCCGAGCTTGTCCCCCCAAGCTTGTCCCCTTGGGGCGCGGGGGCTAGGACCGAATCCAGGCTCAGGAGCAGGACCGGAATGTCGGACGGCATGAGTTTCGAGGAATTGTCGGTCGGCCAGAGCGCCAGCTTCGGCAAGACCGTCACGGAGGCGGATATCGTCCTCTTCGCCGCCGTCACCGGCGACACCAACCCGATGCATCTGAACGCCGACTACGCCCGCGGAACGATCTTCGGCGAGCGGATCGCCCATGGCATGCTGGCGGCCGGCCTCATCACCAAGGTGCTGGGCACGCAATTGCCCGGGCCGGGGACCATCTACCTCTCGCAAAGCCTGCAATTCCGCGCCCCGGTCCGGATCGGCCAGACCGTGACGGCAACGGTGGAGGTGGTGGCGCTGCAGGCGGAGAAGCGCCGCGCCACGCTTTCCACCCGCTGCACCGTGGCCGGGAAGGTGGTGATGGAAGGCGAGGCGCTGGTCTCCGTCCCCAGCCGGGCGCAGCGCGCCGCCATCGCGGCCAGGGCATGAGCGGGCCGCTGATCTTCTCCGCCTGGCAGGAGGTGCCGGCGGCGCTGCACGGCGCCACCCTGGCGCTGGGCAATATGGATGGGGTGCATCGCGGCCATGTCGCCGTGCTGCGGGCGGCGCATGCGGCCCGGCCGGCCGCCCCCCTCGGCGTGCTGACCTTCGAGCCGCATCCGCGCGAGCATTTCCGCCCGGACGACCCGCCCTTCCGCCTGACCCTGCTGCCCGCCAAGGCGGCGGCGCTGGGGGCGGCGGGGGCGCGCTTCGTCCTGGCGCTGCGCTTCGACGCGGCGCTGGCCGCCATGCCGGCCGAGACCTTCTTCGCCGAGGTGCTGCAGCGCGGCCTGGGCGCCGTGCACCTCTCCTGCGGCCAGGATTTCGCCTTCGGCCACCGCCGCGGCGGGGATGCCGGGACCCTGGCCACCATGGCGGAGGCAGCCGGCATCGGCATCACGGTGGTGCCGCCGGTGGGGGATGCGGAGGGGCCGATCTCCTCCACCCGCATCCGCCGGCTGCTGCAGGACGGCTATCCGGAACGCGCTTCGGCCTTGCTGGGCCGGCCCTGGGAGATCCGCGGCGAGGTGGTGCATGGCGACAAGCTCGGCCGGGTGCTGGGCTGGCCGACCGCCAATCTCTGGCTGGGGCGGCACCTGGAGCCGGCGCGGGGGGTCTATGCCGTGACCGTCAGCCTGCCGGATGGACGGGAGGTGAAGGGGGTTTCCAATATCGGCCGCCGCCCGACCCTGGGCGGCGACCCGGAGACGCGGCTCGAGACCTATATCTTCGATTTCAACGAGGATCTGTACGGCAAGGAAATCGGTGTCCGCCTCCGCACCTTCCTGCGGGCGGACGCGAAATTCGACGGGCTGGAGGCGCTGAAGGTGGCCATCGCCCAGGATGCGGCGGATGCGCGGGCGGCGCTCGCCGGGCTGTGAAGCCCCCGCTTGACCCTGCCCCCTTCCCCTCCCCATAACCCGGCCATGTCGCGCCCGGTGGTCAAGCTTCGAGCGGTCCCGCTGCGAATTACCGGCCCGGCCCTTATCTAAGGGCCGGGACGTCACGCGCTTGCCACCACCGACCCGCCGCCCGGCGCCAGGGCGGCCGGAGATGCCCCCGAAATGAGCACCGAAACCCAAGCCGCGCCCCAAGCCTCCTCGGCCCCCCGCGACTACCGCGGCACCGTCTTCCTGCCGGACACGCCCTTTCCCATGCGTGGCGACCTGCCGAAGCGGGAGCCGCAATGGCTGGAGCGCTGGCAGCGCCTCGACCTCTGGCGGAAGCTGCGCGCCCAGTCCAAGGGCCGCCCGTCTTTCGTGCTGCATGACGGCCCGCCCTACGCCAACGGCCCGCTGCATATCGGCCACGCGCTGAACAAGATCCTGAAGGACGTCATCAACCGCGCCGCCCAGATGGCGGGGAAGGACGCGGATTACGTCCCGGGCTGGGACTGCCACGGCCTGCCCATCGAATGGAAGGTGGAGGAGGAGTACCGCGCCCGCGGCAAGGACAAGGATGCCGTGCCGGTGCTGGAATTCCGCGCCGAATGCCGCGCCTATGCCGAGCACTGGCTGGGCGTGCAGCGGGAGGAGTTCAAGCGCCTCGGCGTCTTCGGCGATTGGGAAGGCCGCTACGCCACCATGGATGTCACCTCCGAGGCGGTGATCGTGGCGGAGATCGGCAAATTCCTGATGAATGGCTCGCTCTATCGCGGCCTCCGCCCCGTCATGTGGAGCCCGGTGGAGAAGACCGCGCTGGCCGAGGCGGAGATCGAGTATCACGACTATGTCTCGCCGACGCTCTGGGCGCGCTTCCGCCTGCTGCGCGCCGCGGCGGCGGATCTGGTCGGCGCCAGCGTCGTCATCTGGACCACCACGCCCTGGACCATTCCCGGCAACCGCGCCGTCGCCTACGGCGAGGAGATCGACTACGCGCTGGTGCATGTGGAGGGCGTCGGCGAGGGCAGCTACCTGGTGCCCGGCGAGACGCTGCTCGTCGCCCTGCCCCTGCTGCCTGCCTTCGCGAAGGATGCGAAGCTCGGCGCGCACACGGTGAAGCGCGTGCTGAAGGGCGCGGAGCTCGCCGGCGCCATCGCCGCGCATCCGCTGCGCGGCGCGGGTTATGAATTCGACGTACCGCTGCTCGCCGGCGATTTCGTCACCACCGAGGCCGGCACCGGCTTCGTCCACATCGCCCCCGGCCATGGCGAGGACGATTTCAACCTCGGCCGCGCCCACAACCTGCCGATCCCCGAGACCGTCAACGACGACGGCACCTTCACCGTGCAGGCGCCGGGCTTCACCGGCATCCACGTCTTCAAAGCGCATGACGCGGTCTATGCCGCCTGCGAGAAGGCCGGCACCCTCGTCGCCAAATCGAAGCTGACGCACAGCTATCCGCATAGCTGGCGTTCCAAGAAGCCGGTCATCTTCCGGGCGACGCCGCAATGGTTCATCGCCATGGACGATGCCAACCAGATCCGCGCCAAGGCGCTGGCGGCGATCGACGCGACGCATTTCGTCCCGGATATCGGCCGCAACCGCATCGGCAGCATGGTGGCGGCGCGGCCCGACTGGTGCATCAGCCGGCAGCGCGCCTGGGGCGTGCCGATCGCCGTCTTCGTCGAGAAGAAGAGCGGCGAGCCGCTGCGCGACCCGGCGGTGATGGACCGCATCGTCGCCGCCTTCCGCGTGGAGGGCGCGGATGCCTGGTACCAGCCCGGCGCCGCCGCCCGCTTCCTCGGCAACGAACGCAATCCGGACGACTATGAGCAGGTGATGGACATCGTCGATGTCTGGTTCGAATCCGGCTCCACCCACGCCTTCGTCCTGCCGGACCACGACCTGCCCTTCCCGGCCGATCTCTACCTGGAAGGCTCGGACCAGCATCGCGGCTGGTTCCATTCCTCGCTGCTGGAATCCGTCGGCACCAACGGCGTCGCCCCCTTCAAGGCGGTGCTGACGCATGGCTTCGTGCTGGACGAGCAGGGACGGAAGATGTCGAAGTCCCTCGGCAACGTCACCGCCCCGCAGGCGGTGATGCAGCAATACGGCGCCGACATCCTCCGCCTCTGGGTGATGAACTCCGACACGGCGGAGGATCTCCGCATCGGGCCGGAGATCCTGAAGCAGCAGGCGGAACTCTATCGCCGCATCCGCAACACGCTGCGCTGGCTGCTCGGCAACCTCGCCGGCTTCACGGATGCTGAGACGGTGCCGCATGCCGAGCTGCCGCCGCTGGAACGCTTCATCCTGCATCGGCTGAGCGAGCTGGATGCACGCATCAGGAAGGCGGCGGCGGATTACGACTGGGCCGGGGTCTACCCAGAGCTGCATAATTTCTGTGCCACCGACCTCAGCGCCTTCTACTTCGACATCCGCAAGGACAGCCTCTACTGCGACGCGCTGACGGACCATCGCCGCCGCAGCGTACGGACGGTGCTGGATGCGCTGCACCGCTGCCTGACGGCCTGGCTGGCGCCGGTGCTGGTCTTCACCGCGGAGGAAGCCTGGCTGGCGCGCTGGGGCGCCGGGGACGGGGCGGCAGACAGCGCGGCGGACAGCATCCATCTGCGCGACTGGCCGGTGCTGCCCGGCGAGTGGCGGGACGAGGCGCTGGCGGAGCAATGGGCGCGCATCCGCAGCATCCGCCGCGCCGTCACCGGCGTGCTGGAAAAGGCGCGTGCCGACGGCACCATCGGCGCCTCGCTGCAGGCCGCGCCGGTGCTCTACGGGCCGGCGGCCGATCTCGCCTTGCTGCCGGCGGAGGGCTGGGCGGAGATCTGCATCACCTCCGGCCTCACCCTCTCGGCCGGGCCGCCGCCGGAGGGGGCGCTCGTCCTCCCCGATTCGGGCGGCATCGCCGCCCTCTTCGCCCCTGCCCCCGGGCAGAAATGCGACCGCTGCTGGCGCGTCCTGCCGGAGGTCGGCCTCTCCGCCGCCCATCCCACCCTCTGCCGCCGCTGCGAGGCGGTGGTGGAGGGCGCTGCTTGATCCCGGTGGGCGGCAGCATGCCGGGATCATGCGCGCAGGGTTGCCGGGCACCGCTGCAAGGAGAGCCTTGCAGGGGACCCCGGCCTGGCGGCTGCGTGCCAGGACATGGCCATGCCGGCCGCCTGCCAGGGTGGCCGGCATGAGCCTCCGCCTCGGCCTGCCGGCCGCCGCCCTGCTGCTGGCTGCCGACCAGGCCAGCAAATACTGGATCCTGGAAGGGCTGAAGCTGCCGGAGCTGCGCAATGTCCCGCTGCTCCAGCTCGGCCCGCTCGGCCTCGACCTCACCATGGTCTGGAATCGCGGCGTCACCTTCGGCCTGCTCTCCGGCAAGGGGCCGACCAACCACCTGATCCTCGCCGTGCTGGCCAGCGTCATCGCCCTGGTGCTGCTGCGCTGGATGGCCCGGGCGGAGACCAGGCTGGTGGCCTATGCCCTCGGCGCCGTGGTGGGCGGGGCGGTGGGCAATGTGCTGGACCGCTTGCGCTTCGGCGCGGTGGTGGATTTCGTCGATGTGCACCTCGCCCTCTCCGGCCAGGTCTGGCACTGGTACGTCTTCAATGTGGCCGATGCCGGCATCGTCTGCGGGGTGGCCGCCCTCCTCGCAGATGCCTTGTTCCGCCGCCCTTCCGGCCTTAAGGAAGGCGCATGAGCCCGCCTGCCCCTCGCCTGGCCCTTTGCCTGCCGCTGCTGGCCACCATGCTTGCCCCTTTGGCCGGCTGCGGCCCGGATACCGCGCGCAGCTTCGGCTTCACCCGGGATGCGCCGGACGAATTCCAGGTCACCACCCGGGCGCCGCTCTCCATGCCCCCTTCTCTGGGCGAACTGCCGGTGCCCCGCCCCGGCGCGGAGCGGCCGCAGGAGCTGACGCAGCGCCAGGCCGCGGAGGCCGCGCTGGTGCCCGGCGCGGCCCTCGCCGGCCCGGCCACCGGCCCGCGCAGCAGCGGCGAGGCGGCCCTGCTGGCCCAGACCGGCCGCCCGGTTTCCGACGATATCCGCCGCCGGGTGGATGAGGAGAGCCTCCGCCTCGACCAGCCGGAGCGCGGCCTGGCGGACCGGCTGATCTTCTGGCGCCAGCCCGACCCGCCCGGCACGCCGCTGGATGCCAATCGCGAAGCCCGTCGGCTGCGGGAGAACGCCGCGCTCGGCCGCGACGTGACGGATGGCGAGACCCCCATCATCCAGCGCAGCCAGAGCAGCAACCCCGTCCGCCGGCTGCTCGAGAGCATCTTCTGATTTCCCCATGAAGCCACTGGCGCGGCTTCATGGGGGCCCCGGAGTCGCCGGGTAGGTCAGGCTTCGCACAGCCTGGCGCGGCGAAGCCGTGCCAGGGGCAGCGGGCGGGTCGCTTCGGCCATCGAGGCCCTAGAGCGGTTTCACGCTGACTGTGCAGCGCGAAACCGCTCTAGCTTATGGATTGTAGAGCAGCTTCACGCCTCCGGGCGATGCCGCCCGCCAGCGATCTGCTCTAGAGCGGGATCGGTTGAGCTGCGCTCAACCGCCCCGCTCTAGCTCATTGTTCGGTCGCGTGATTCACGGTTTCGGTCGATTCGACCTCAACCGATCACGCTCTAGGCAGGCGGGGCGAAGCCCGGCGCTGCCGATAGAATTTGCACCGGCGCATCCCTGCCCGCATGCTTCCCGCGCCGGTGACGCCGCCGCGCGGCTTCGCCGGGGATGGGGAGCGCCGGACAGGCAGGCCCCGCACCGCCTGGCGCGGCAACCCCACGCCAGGGCAAGGGGCGGAGTGCTCCGGCCGTCCCCCCTGCCCGATCGGCCAGGGGGCCCGGCGCCGCCACCGATTAGGTTTGCACCGGGCCATGCCCACCCCACATGCTGGAGCATGCCCGAGATGACCCGCCGCACCGCCATTGCCGCTGCCGGCCTGCTCCCCACCACCCTCGCCGGCCCCGCCCCGGCGCAGCCCGCCACCCCCGCCCTGGCCCCGCCACCCCCGCCGGCGGCGCGGCCGCTCTTCGGCGCTACGGCCTGGAGCCTGCCCAATGGCCTGCGCGTGGTGCTGGCGGAAAGCCGCCGGGTGCCGGTGGTCTCCCACTACCTGTTCTACGCCGCCGGCGGCGGGGAGGATCCGGCCGGCCGCTCCGGCCTCGCCCATTTCCTCGAGCACATGATGTTCAAGGGCAGCCCGCACGTGCCGCCCGGCGCCTTCAGCCTGGCCGTGGCGCGGGAAGGCGGGCAGGACAACGCCTTCACCTCCCGCGACGTCACCGCCTACCACCAGACGGTGGAGGCCTCCCGCCTCCCCCTCGTCATGCGCATGGAGGCGGACCGCTTCGCCGGCCCCCTGCTGCCGCCGGAGACAGTGGAGCCGGAACGCGCCGTGGTGCTGGAGGAGCGCCGCCAGCGCACCGACAGCAACCCCCGCGCCCGCTTCTTCGAAGCCTTCGAGGCGGCGCTCTATGGCCGCCAGCATTGGCGCGGCCGCCCGATCATCGGCTGGGAGGAGGAGATCCGCGCCCTGACGCGCGAGGATCTGCATACCTTCTACGAACGCCGCTACGCCCCGGCGAATGCCGTGCTGGTGGTAACGGGCGATGTCCGCGAAGCCGAGCTGCGCCGGCTGGTGGAGGAATTCTACGCCCCCATCCCCGCCCGCCCCGCCCTGCCGCGCGACCGCGCCGCGCCGCCCGAGGCCGCGGTGGAACCCCGCCTCACCCGCCGCGACCCGACGGTGCGGGAGGCCACCTTCCTCCGCGCCTACATGGCCCCCAGCCTGACCTGGGGCGATGCGGACGCGGCCTGGGCGCTGGAGCTGCTGGCGCATCTGCTGGGCAGCGGCCCGGGCAGCCGGATGTACCGGGCGCTGGTCGAAACCGGCCTCGCCACCTCCGCCAGCGCCTCCTATGACAGTGAGGCGATGGGCGTCGCCAGCTTCACCCTCAGCGCCACCGCCCGCCCCGGCACCACGCCGGAAGCGCTGGAGGCGGCGGTGGATGCCGTGCTGGCGAAGCTGCTGCAGGAGGGCCCGGCCGAGGCGGAACGCACCCGTGCCGCCCGCCAACTCACCGCCGGCGCGCTGCTGGCGCTGGACGGCATCGGCGCCGCGCCGCGCATGCTGGGCGGCGCGCTGGCCATCGGCCTGGAACTGGAAACCGTGGAATTCTGGCCCGCCCGGCTGCGCGCCGTGACGCTGGAGCAGGTGACCGCCGCCGGCCGCTCCCTGCTGGGCAGCGCGCCCAGCACCACCGGCTGGCTGCTGCCGGGCTCCGCCTCGTGACCGCCGCCACCCCGGTGGAGAGCGGCCAGCCTGCCGGCTTTTCCCTGCCCATCCAGCTGGTGGCGGCCGGCGGCCTCACCGCCTGGCTGGTGGAGGATCACAGCGTTCCGGTCGTCTCCCTTTCCTGGTCCTGGGCCGGCGGCGCCAGCCTGGACCCGGAGGGCGAGGAAGGCGCCGCCGCCATGGCCGGCGCCCTGCTGACCGAGGGCGCCGGCCCGCTGCCGGCCACCCAATTCGCCGATGCGCTGCGCGACGACGCCATCAATCTCGGCTTTTCCACCGGGCGCGATGCCTTCGAGGGCAGCCTGCGCAGCCTGACCGAGGCGCTGCCCCGGGCGCTCCGCCTCGCCCGGCTGGCCATGGCGGAGCCGCGGCTGGACGAAGAGGCGGTGGGGCGGGTGCGCGCCCGCGGCATCGCCAATGCGCGGCGCAGCCTGGAAACCCCGCGCGGCCAGGCGAACCGCGCCTTCTGGGCCGCCGCCTTCCCCGGCCATCCGGTCGGCCGCCCGGCCACCGGCACGGCGGAAAGCCTCGCCGCGCTGCGGCCGGAGGCGATCCGCGCCGCCCTCGCCCGGCAGGTGCGGCGGGAGGGGCTGCTGCTGGCCGTGGCCGGCGACATCACCGCGCCGCAGCTCGCCGCCCTGCTGCCGGAGCTGTTCGGCGGCCTGCCGGCGGGGGAGCCGCCCGCCGTGCCGCCCTTGCCGGAATTCCACGCCTTCGGCCAGCAGGTCGTGCCGGTCGCCTCGCCGCAATCCGCGGTGATCTTCGGCCAGGCGGGGCTGGCGGCGGAGGACCCGGATTGGGAGACGCTGCAGGTGGTGCTGCGCATCCTCTCCGGCGGCGGCTTCGCCTCCCGCCTCATGCAGGCGGTCAGGGAGCAGCGGGGCCTGGCCTATGGCATCAGCGGCGGGCTGGAGGTGCTGTTCCGCCGCGGCATCATCATCGGCGGCGTCGCCACGGAGAATGCCAGGGTGGCCGAGACCCTGGCGGTGACGCGCGAGGAATGGGCCCGCATGGCCAGCGAGGGCCCGACCGAGGCGGAGCTGGCGGATGCCGTCGCCTATCTCACCGGCTCCCTGCCGCTCGCCTTCACCGACAGCCGGCGCATCGCCGATACGCTGCTCGGCATGCGGCAGAATGGCCGGCCGCCGGACTGGCTGGCGGCACGCCCGGCCCGGCTGCGGGCGCTGGGGCGGGAGAGGCTGGCCGCGGTCGCGCAGCGGGTGCTGCAGCCGGCCGCGCTCGCCGCCATCATCGCCGGGGAGCCGCAGGGGCTATAGCTCCCCACGAAGCCGCTGCGCGGCTCCGCGGGGGCCCCGGGTCACGCCCCGCAGACCGCTCTGCGGCTTGCGGGGCCCGATGGACGTTTGGCGATCGGCGCTGCGGCACAGCCTGGCGCGGTAAGGCCGCGCCAAGTCAACGGGCGGTCCGGTTGCGGCATGGCACGGCAAGGCCCGACGCCGAGGGCGGCGCGCCCGATCCCCTGCCTGTGACCGGCTGCAACCGGATCGTCGGATTTTCGCCGCATCCGCCCTGCCATATTGAGGGGATGCACAGGGGAGGCAGGGCATGAAGGAAGCGATCCGGGCGGCCTGGGCGGAGATCACGAACCTCGCTTCCGCACCTGAGGCGGCAGCGATCCGGCCCCTCTTCGCCGCCGATCCCGGCCGCTTCGACCGCTTCTCCTGGTCGGTGGACGGGCTGCTGCTGGACCTTTCCAAGACCTCGCTGAACGAGGCCCGGCTCGCCGCCCTGCTCGGCCTGGCCCATGCCACGGGGCTGGCGGCGCGGCGGGATGCCATGGCGGCGGGCGAGGCGATCAACGCCACCGAACGCCGCGCCGTGCTGCACATGGCGCTGCGCGCCCCGCGCGCGGCGGGCTTCCGCACCGGCGGCGAGGACGCCTCGGCCGAGGTGCATGCCGTGCTGGGGCGGATGGGGCAATTCACCCGGCTGGTGCATGGCGGCGGCCTGCTCGGCGCCACCGGCGAGCGCTTCACCGATGTGGTGAATATCGGCATCGGCGGTTCCGATCTCGGCCCGGCCATGGTGACACGAGCGCTCTGGACGCCCACGGCGCCGATGCGCGCCCACTACCTCGCCAATGTCGATGCCCATGCCTGGGAGGCGATGCGGCCGCAATTGGACCCGGCACGGACCCTGGTGCTGGTCGCCTCCAAGACCTTCACCACCCAGGAGACGATGACCAACGCCACCCTGGTGCGGAACTGGCTGCAAGGCGCGCTGGGCGAGGGCGCGGCGCAGCATTTCGCCGCCCTTTCCACCAATATGAAGGCGACGGCCGAATTCGGCATCCCGCCGGAGCGCGTCTTCCCCTTCCGCGACTGGGTCGGCGGGCGGTTCAGCCTGTGGTCGGCGATCGGCCTGTCCATCGCCCTGGCGCTGGGCTGGGAGGAATTCACCCGGCTGCTCGCCGGCGCCCGCGCCATGGACGCGCATTTCCTCGGCACGAAGCTGGAGGCCAATTTGCCGGTGCTGCTGGCGCTGGCGGAGGTGTGGCATGTCAACGGCCTGGGCTACCCCAGCCGCGCCGTGCTGCCTTACGACGAGCGCCTCGCCCGGCTGCCGGCGCATCTGCAGCAGCTCGAGATGGAAAGCCTCGGCAAGCGGGTGGCGCTGGATGGCAGCGCGGTGGCGCAGGCCACCGGCCCGGTGGTGTTCGGCGAGCCCGGCACCAATGCGCAGCACAGCTTCATGCAGCTCATCCACCAGGGGACCCGGCCCGTGCCCTGCGACATCCTCCTGGTGGCGAAACCCGACCACGCCCATGCCGACAGCCACCGCAAGCTGCTCGCCAATGGGCTGGCCCAGGCCGCGGCGCTGATGCGCGGCAAGGAGGCCGCGGAGGTGGAGGCGGAGATGGCGAAGGCCGGCGTGGCGCCGGCGGAGATCGCCCGGCTGCTGCCGCACCGCATCTTCCCCGGCAACCGTCCCAGCGCCACCCTGCTGCTGCCGCATCTGGACGCCTTCACCCTGGGGCAGGTGGTGGCGCTGTACGAGCACAAGGTGTTCTGCCTCGGCGCCCTCTGGGGCATCAACGCCTTCGACCAATGGGGGGTGGAGCTGGGCAAGCAGCTCGCCGGGCCGATCCTGGCCGAGCTGGAAGCCGGAGAGCCGAAGCCCGGGGCGCATGACGGCTCGACGGAGGGGCTGCTGCGCACCATTTCAGAGGCCTGGCGCAACGCATGATGGACCGCCCCGGGGCGGACAAGGCAGGCTGGCGGTCATGGACCAGCCGGCGCTCTATGAGGAGGACATCCATGCCTAGTCGCAGCACCAGGCGCGGCTGCTGCGCGGCCTTGCCTCCTCCTATCGCCTGCCCGGCGATCTCGACCTGGCGCATGTCGCCGAGGAGATCGAGGCGGTCGGGAATGAGCGGCGTTTCGCCACCGAGAGCCATCTCCTCCAGGCCCTGACCCATCTCATCAAGCTGCCTGCCCTGCCGGAGGATGACGCTGCCTGGCATTGGGCGAAGGAGAGCCGCGCCGTCCTGCTGAATGCCCGCCGCCGCTACCGCCCTTCCATGCGCCGGGCGATCGACCTCGCCGGACTCTGGACCGATGCCCGCCGCCTGGCCCTGGCCGATCTCGCCGATGACGGCCACGCCGCGCCGTCCCTGCCGGCGGATTGCCCCTTCATCCTGGACGACCTCCTCGCCGAGGCGTCCGAGCCTCGCCCCCTCGCGGCGCGGCTTGATCCCCGCGGGTAATCCCCCCGAAGCCGCTGCGCGGTTCCAGGGAGGCCCCGGGAATCGCGCCACGCCCAGGACGACGCACTTCCCACCACGGCCAAGCTGCGGCGGGGCACCGGGCAGCCCCCAGGGCCGGCGGCCGTGCCGAGCCGGCCCCCTTCTTCCCGCCGGCCATGCTAGACTCCCGCCGAGTCCCATGTCCCGTCCCCGCACGCCCCACGCCGTCCGCCCTGCCCCCCGGCCCCGCCCGGCGCCGCCCGTTCCGCCGTCGCGGCTTCGCCGCGACGGCCTGTGCGAGTCGCCGCTCGGGAACCCCCCTTCGGGGCCCCCATGACGGCGCGCAGCGACGTCATGGGGATTAGCGTCATGGGGATCAGACTCCTCCCCGAAACCACCGCCAACCGCATCGCCGCCGGCGAGGTGGTGGAGCGCCCGGCCGCGGTGGTGAAGGAGCTGGTGGAGAACGCTCTCGATGCCGGCGCCTCTCGTATCTCCGTCACGCTGGAGGAAGGCGGCATCGGCCGCATCCTGGTCGAGGATGACGGGCATGGCATGGCCCCCGCCGACCTCGCCCTTTGCGTCGAGCGCCATGCCACCTCGAAGCTGGCCGAGGAGGCGATGCTGTTCCGCATCGCCACGCTGGGCTTCCGCGGCGAGGCGCTACCCTCCATCGGCGCCGTCGCCCGCATGGAAATCACCTCCCGCCCCGCCGGCGGCGATGCGCATGCCCTCGCCGTCGAGGGCGGCCGCAAGGGGGAGGTGAGGCCGGCCGCCGGCGCCCCCGGCACCCGCATCGAGGTGCGGGACCTGTTCTACGCCGTCCCCGCCCGCCGCAAATTCCTGAAATCCCCCCGCGCCGAGGGCGACCAGGCCGTGGAGGCGGTGCGCCGCCTCGCCCTGGCCTGGCCGGAGACCGGCTTCCGCGTGACGCTGGAAGGGCGGGAGGTGCTGTCCCTCGCCCCCGCCTCCCGCGAGGACCGCATCGCCGCGTTGCTCGGCGCCGAATTCGCTGCCGCCGCCCTGCCCGTCACCGCCGAGTCCGGCCCGCTGCGCCTCTCCGGCCTCGCCGCCCAGCCGGCCTTCACCCGGGCGACGGGCACGGAGCAGCATCTGGTGGTCAATCGCCGCCCGGTGCGGGACCCCTTGCTACGCACCGCGCTGCGCGTCGCCTATCGCGAGCTGATCGCCGCTGGCCGCCACCCCGTCGCCGCGCTGTTCCTGGAGCTGCCGCCAGAGGCGGTGGACGTGAACGTCCACCCGATGAAGACGGAATTGCGCTTCCGCGAGGAAGCGGCGGTGCGGGGGGTGCTGATCTCGGCGCTGAAGCGGGCGCTCTCGGCCGGGGCCGGGGTGGCGACGCCCGCCCCCGCCCTCACCCAGTACCGCCCGAGCCCGGGCTGGGGCGGCTGGTCCCGCCATCCCATGGCTGGCCCGGCGCCCTTGCCGGCGGCCGGCGGCTTCGCGGAGCTGCAGCTCGCCCTGGCCGGCGCGCCCGGCGCGGCGGCGCCCCGGCCGGCGCCCTTGCCCCTCGGCTTCGCCCCGCCCCGCCCGGCCGCAGCGCCCGAGGCACCGCCCGCCCCGGCCGACCATCCGCTCGGCCGCGCCCTGGCGCAGTTGCTGGACACCTACATCCTGGCCGAAGCGCCGGACGGCGCCCTGGTGCTGGTAGACCAGCATGCGGCGCATGAGCGGCTGACCCAGGAGGCGCTGAAGACGCAGTTGCTGGCAGGCGGCGTCCGCGCCCAGCCCCTGCTGCTGCCCGCTGTGGTGGATCTGCCGCAGGCCGAGGCCGCCCGGCTGCTGGAGGCCGCGCCGGATCTCGCCCGGCTGGGCCTCGAGATCGAGGGGTTCGGCCCTGGCGCGGTGCTGGTGCGGGCCCTGCCCGCTTTGCTCGGCCCGGCCGATCCCGGGCCCCTGCTGCGGGACGTGGCGGCGGAGCTGGCTGCCGAGGGCGAGGCGGTGGCGCTGGAGAAAAGGCTGGATGCAGCGATCGCCCGGCTGGCCTGCCATGGCTCGGTGCGGGCCGGGCGGCGCCTGACCCCGCCGGAGATGGATGCGCTGCTGCGCCAGATGGAGGCGACGCCCCGCGCCGCCACCTGCTCCCATGGCCGCCCCACCTTCCTCAGGCTCGGCGCGGCGGAGCTGGAGAAGCTGTTCGGAAGGCGGTGATCCGAGGAAAGGCCTGCCCGCCGGCGCGGCGGGCGTTGCGCCGCTTCGGGTGCGCCACCCCCCACCCCAACCCTCCCCCGCGGGGGGAGGGGGTCCAGCCTACGCGCCGGTGATGCCGCGCTGCTGCCGTGGGGATTTCACAAGGCCGCCGCCAGCCGCCGCGCCTTGCCCAGCAGCAGATCGAACTCCACCGGGTCCGTCGTGGCATCCCGCGCCACCGTGGCGACGGCGCCGGGCAGCAGGGTCAGCACCGCCGCCAGCATGGCCCGGTCTCGCGGCAGGGCCAGCCCGTCCAGCAGCCCCTCGGCCAGCGCCGCCTCGGTCAGCCAGAGATAGGGGCCGTATTTGTCGCTGCGCATCGCCGCGCTGTCCTCCGGCCATTGCTCGAACATCGCGGGCCAGTCCGGCCGGGCGCGGAATTCCAGCACCGGCGCCCCGCCGCTGATGACGAATTTGAAGCGCAGCCGCGGCCAGGCCTCGCCGCCGGCCCGCACCCCCTCCAGGGAGATGTCCAAATGCCGGTAGCTGCCGCCGCCCAGCACCATGCTGTCCTCCAGCCGCGCCGCGGCCAGGCGGGGCCGGCCCGCCTCCTCCGGCGTCTCCGGCAGCCGGGCACGGCGGCGGGGCTTCACCGCGCTCGGCTGCGCCACCCGCCTGCCGTACAGCGCCGCCAGCTCCAGCCTCGCCTCCGCCTCCGGCGCGCCGCCATGGCGCAGCGCCAGGGCCACCATCGCCGCGCGCGGCGCCGCCAGCGGCAAGGCGAGGCTGATGGTCAGCCCCTCCCCCGCCGGGGCGCCGCGCCAGCCGGACCAGCGCGCGCCGGGCGGTTCCAGGCTCAGCTCCTCCAGCCCCGCCACCAGCGCCCCCTCGGGCTGCAACCAGAGCGCCGCCTCCAGCCCCATGGCATCGCCGAGGGCCGGGGCGAACTCCACCGTCAGCAGATCCAGCCCGTTGAGCGGCACGGCGGGCAGCAGGATCAGCGCCGCCTCGCCGCCGCGCAGCCGGGCGGTGAGCCGTGGCGCCTCCCGCCCCAGCGCCCGCCGCTCCACCCGGCCGAGCGGCAGCCGGGCGCCGAGCAGCAGGCTTTCCGGCAGCGCCACCCGCACCCCATGCGGCGCCACGTCCAGCCCTACCGCCTCCGCATCCCAGTGCAGCGGCTGGACGAAGCGGCGGCCATGCGAAGCGGTCCAGGCGCGCAGCGCCAGGGCGCGGCCGGGGGCACCGTCGGGAGTACGGTCGGGCGGGACGCCGGGCGCGGCCGCCGGGCTGGCCACGGGAAGGTCGCTCTCCCGGTCCTCCAGGGAGAGGCGCAGCGCATCCCCCGGCCCCAGCTCCGCCGCCAAATCCAGCACCGCCCCCTCGCGCACCGGGCCGAGCGGCTGGGGCAGGTCAAGCGCCAGCCAGCCCGGCGCCAGCGCCTCCCCAGGGATGTCCCAGGCGGCCATCACCCGGCCGCTCTCGGCGCCATGCAGGCGGAGCCGCAGGCGGCCGAGCCCGCCGACCGCCGCCTCCGCCAGATGCAGCGCCAGGGCGGTAAGGCCGGACAGCGGCAGGCCGAGCGCCTGGCCGGCCACCAGCCGTCCGCCCGCAGGCGCCAGCGCGGCGCGCGGGTCGGGCTCCGCGGCGCGGGCCAGCGCGGGGGGCGGCAGGCTGGGGGGCGGGCCGGCCTCGGTCAGCAGGGCGTGCATCGCCTCGCGCAGCGCCTCCGCCTCCTGCCGCGCCGCCACCAGGGCCCGCTGCCATTCGCCCGCGGCGGCGCTGCGCGGGGCGAGGGCGGCGGCCAGCAGAGGCAGCAGGCCGGGCAGCGCCTCTGCCCCGGTCCCGGCCGGCAGCAAAGGCGGCAATTCGGGCGCCACGCCGGCCCACCAGCCGCGCAGCCCGTCCAGCGCCGCAGGCGGGCCGATCATCGCCAGCACCTCGCCCGGCACCGCCGCCAAAGGCTGGGTGGCGCGCGCCGGGTCGCCCCCCGGCCGGTGCAGCCGCCCCTCGGCATCGACCAGCCAGAGGCCGAGCCCGGGCAGGGCCAGCGCCTCCAGCCCCGGCAGCCCGGCGGCGGCGAGCAGCAGCGGGGCGGGGCGGTGGAACTCGGCCAGCAAGGCGGGTTCGATGCGCGGCGTCATGGCGCGGCTCCGGCGACGGCCAGCAGCAGCGGGGCGGGGCGGTGGAGGTCCGCGAGCAGAGTGGGCTTGATGTGGGACGTCACGGCGCGGCTCCGGCGGCGGGCGGCCAGGCCCCAAGGGGGACCGCCCCGGGGTGGTCTGCCGGGTGGGAGGTCGGCGGGGGCGCCGGGGATTCCCCGGGGCGCTCCCCACGGCGTTCCCCTGGCCGCTCCCTTGGGCAGACCGCCTCCAGATGCCCGAGGAATTCCGCCATCGCCTCCTCCCACCCCAGGGCGGCGATGCGCGCCGCCGCCGCTTCCGCCATCGTCCGCAGCCTGGCCCGGTCCGCCGCCAGCCCGCGCAACGCGGCGAGGCCATCGGCCACCACCACCTCCTCCGGCGCGTCATGCCGGATCAGCACCCCATCCACCCCATCGGCGATCGCCTCCGCCACCGCCCCGACATCGGTCGCCACGGGCACGCAGCCCATGCGCTGGGCTTCCAGCACCACCAGCGGCACCCCCTCGTAGCGGGAGGGCAGCAGCAGCACATCCGCCTCGGCGTAAAGCGCGTCCAGCGCCTCGGCCGACAGCGCCGGCGGCTCCACCGGCACCGGCAGCGGCAGCTCCGCCTCCCCCAGCACGGCGCGGCCGACCACTCGCCAGGCGATCTCCTCCCTCTGCTCCGCCCCTTGGGTCCGGGCGATCATCGCCGCCAGCCGGTCGATCCCCTTCTGCGCATCCAGCCTTCCGAGATAGAGCACGCGCAGCGGCCCTGCCGGGCGCAGCCGCCTTGCCCTGAGCGCAGCCGCCACCCGGGCGGGCGGGGTGCGATGGCCCGGCGCGTTGCGGATGAGGTGCAGCTTCTCCCCCGGAATGCCGGCCGCCCGGCACCAGTCGCGGAGCTGCTCGGAGATGACCAGCACCCCGTCATAGGCGTGCTCATAGGCGAGCTGGATATGCGGCGTGCCCTGGGGCTCGCCCCAGGGGCCGCGCTCCACCAAGTGCAGCCCGCCATAGGTGCGGGTGCCGAGGCGGCGGAGCGAGGCCATCAGCGCCTGGCCGGCCAGGGAATGCACGTTCACCACCACATCCATCCCGGCCAGCAACCCGAGCACCTCGGGCGAGGCGGCTTCCCGGTCGAAGCGGGAGAAGCCGGCGCCGAAATAGCCGCCCTGCCACTCGACGGCGGTCTCGCCGAGCCCGTCCAGCGGCACCACCGAATCGAAGGCGGCGGCGAAATCCGGCCCGCGCTCCACCCGCCCGGCACCGAGCACGAAGAGGATGCAGCGCCAGCCCCGGGCGCGCAGCACCATGGCCTGGTTCAGCACCACCTTCTCCAGCCCGGCGAAGGAGAAGAGCGGCAGCAGGAAGCCGATGCGCCGCCCCCCGCCCGGAGCCAAAGGCAAGGCAGGGCCGAGCCCCGCCAGGGCGGCGGCGGCCGCAGCCATGCCGGCGCGCGGCGGGCGGTATTCCCGCTTCCATTCGCCGCTTCCCGGGCGGCGGGCATGGCGGAGCGCGGCCATCGCCGATTGCTCCAGCGCCGCGGCTTGCCAGGGGGCGCGGCTTGCCGGGACCTCCGCCCCTTCCAGCGGCAGGCGCAGCCGGAGCAGGGCGGCCTCGGACCTCTCCACCTCTGGTGCCGTGCCGGGCGGCAGCTCCGGCACCGGCCGGGCCAGCGCCGCGGCGCGGAGGAAGAGGGCGGCGGCGCGGTCGGGCGCCAGAAGCGCCGTCCCCGCCCGTTCCAGCGCCATCTCCGGCCGGTCGGTCGGCAGGATGTCCAGGGCGACATGCTCCGTCTTCTCCAGCAGCCGCCCGGCCCACCAGAAGACGAGGTGCAGCACGCCGAAGCGTGCCAGCAAGGCCAGGGTCGCGCTGTCCAGGAAGGCGGCGATGGGCGGGGCGAAGCGGGCGCCTTGTGCCTCCAGCGCCGCGGCCAGGCGGCGGCGGGCGGTGGCGGGGGGCAGTTCCTCGCCCTTCTCCGCCGGGTCCAGGGTCCAGCGCACCACGCCGGCATCCAGCAGGTGGATGGCATGGCGCGGCGCCTCCGCCGCCTCCAGCGCCAGCAGGCGCCGCGGCGCCAGCAGCGGCGCATGCTTGCGGTACAGCTCGCCCAGCAGCAGCGGGCGGATGCGCTCCGAGGCCGCCAGCATGCTCTCCGGCCGGCGGCGGTAGAGGAAGCCGGAGGCCGGCAGATGCTGCCCGCGCCAGCCCCGCGCCGCGGCGGCGAGCCAAAAATCCCAATCCTCGAAGCCTTGGCGCATGGCAGTGTCGAAGCGCAGCCCGGCAGCGAAGAGCGCCTGCCGCACCAGGCTGCCGGCCTCGCAGTAATTGGTCAGCAGGAGCTGGAGCAGGGAGAATTCCCCGGGCAGCCCCCAATTCTCCCGGCCGCCGAATTCGTCGATATCCGGGTAGATCCACCCCACCTCGGGCGCCGCCGCCGCCAGCGCCGCCATGGCGCGGCCGAGGAAGCGCGGCAGCAGCCGGTTGTCGGCATCGAGGAAATAGAGGGCGCGGCAGTCGGGGAAGGCGGCGAGGGCGAATTCGATGCCGGCATTGCGCGCGGCGGAGAGCCCCTGGTTGCGCTGCCGCAGCAGGTGCACCCGGCCGGGATGCAGCGCCGCCAGCTCCGCCACGGTGCGGCGCGTCGCCGCGAAGGGGCAGCCATCATCCACCACCACCAGGGCGGTTTCCGGTGCGCCCTCCTGCGTGAGGACGGACAGCATCGCCTCGGCCAGCAGCGCCGGCTGCCGGTAGGCGGGGATGATGACGGCGACTTCAGCCTGCATTTTCAGCGTGCATTCTGCCTGTCTCGTGGCCGCAACATCGCGGGCTGGAATGCACCGGCATCACGCGCCGATCAAGCGATGAGCGCGCGCAGCCGCGCGCGATACTGGCCGAGCATGGCAGCGCGGTCCTGCCGGCAGGCCAGGCGGTGGGCGGCGGCGATCCGGGCCGGGTCGGGGCGGTCCAGCGCCTCGACAGCCAGGGCCGCCAGCCGGGCGATGCCGGGGCCGCGGGAAAGGGCGGCGAGGGTTGCGGGCTCCGGGAAGGCTTCCAGCGCCGCTTCGGTGGCAATGACCGGGCAATGCCGCGCGGCGGCTTCCAGGAAGACCAGCGGGCAGCCCTCGTGGCGGGAGGGGAGCAGCAGCGCATCGGCGGCCAGCAGCCAGTCCGGCACATCCGGCACTTGGCCGAGCAGCCAGAGGCCCTGGCCCTGCAGGGCGGGGCGCAACCCGCCCTGCCCGGCCACGGCTAGGCTGGCGCGGCCGCGCAGGGCCTGGGCGATGCCGGGCAGCAGGTCGGCCCCCTTGGCCGGGTCCAGCCGGCCGGCGAAGAGCAGCAGCTTCGCCGTATCCGGCAGTTCGAGCATGGCGCGCTTGGCGGCGCGGGCGGCGC
Organism: Siccirubricoccus phaeus; assembly: GCF_008360935.1. Classification (GTDB taxonomy): domain Bacteria; phylum Pseudomonadota; class Alphaproteobacteria; order Acetobacterales; family Acetobacteraceae; genus Siccirubricoccus; species Siccirubricoccus phaeus. The sequence goes on along the minus strand of NZ_SRXO01000013.1, from coordinate 62,641 downwards.
GGCGGGCGGCGGGGCTGTCCGGCGGGACCGGGACGCCGTTGGGGATGACCGTCACCGCCGCCACCGGCAGGCCGAAGGCACGGGCGAGGCGGGCGGCGGTGGGGGCCGCCACGGCGACGAATTGCGCCGGCGGCGCGGCGCGGGCGGCGGCTTCCTCCTCGTGCGGCAGGGCCTCCGGCGCCAGATGGGCGACGGCCAGCAGGGGCAGGCCGGCGAAGCCATGCAGCAGCCCGAGGCCATGGCTCGGCCAGGGCAGCGGCAGCAGCACCGCATCGGGGCGGAGCAGGTCGCGCAGCAGCGCCGCCTCCCGCGCCTGGCGAGCGATGTTCTCGCCGGCGCCGCGCTCGCCGCGCCAGGCGATCTCCGCCGGGTGCAACAGGGGGGCGAGGCGGGGGCCGACCATCCGGGCGAAGCGCGGCAGCAGCGCCGGGTCGATGGCCAGGGCCAGTTCCATGCCCGCCTCGGCCAGGTCCTCGGCCAGCATGGCGGTCTGCAGCTCCGCCCCGCCCAGCCCGGCGGAGGGAAAGGCGATGAGCAGGCGGCGCAGCCGGCGCGTCATGGGGCGCGCAGCAGCAGCAGATGGGCGGGGCCATGGGCGCGCTCGGCCAGGATGTCGAAGCCCGGGGGTGGGGCGACGGGAGGGGCGCCGTATTCGGCGGAGATGAGGGCGCCGGGGGCGATCCAGCCGGCGGCGGCGAGGGCGGCGAGGGCGCGGTCGATGATCGGCGGGGGCGCGTGCCCGGCGCCGGGGGGGGCTGGGGCTGCCTCGGCGCCTGCCCCAGGCGCGGCATCGGCCGCACGCGCGGTCCTACTTCCACGCGCAGTCTCACCCCCACGCGCGGTCTCACCCCCACCCCAGCCCTCCCCCGCGGAGCGGGGGAGGGAGTAGGGCGGATCGAGGAAGACCAGGCTGGCCGGGCGGGGGGCACGGGGCGGGCGGAGGGCATCAGCGGGAATCACCCGGCTGCGGGCTTCCTCCCGGCAGGCGGCGATATTGGCGCGCAGCGCGGCCAGGGCGGCGCGGTCCTGCTCGATGAAGGCGGCCGAGGCGGCGCCGCGGGACAGCGCCTCCAGCCCCAGCGCGCCGGTGCCGGCGAAGGCGTCCAGCACGTGCTGCCCCTCGATGGCGGCGCGGCCGGCCCAAGGGGCGTGCCACAGCATGTCGAACAGCGCCTGCCGTACCCGCTCCGCGGTCGGGCGGGTGGCGATCCCGGCAGGGGCGGCCAGGCGGCGGCCGCGATGGCGCCCGGCGATGATCCGCATCGCCCGGCCCTATTCCTCCTCGGGATCGGCTTCGCCGCCGGTGAGCGTCATCCTGCCCAGGGGCTGGATCGTCCCTGCCTCGGCGGTGAAGCGGCCGGCGCGCGAGACGGGCGGCCGGGCCCGCGCCGGCGCGCCAAGGCCGAGCTGGTCCCGCAGCACCTTAGGGTTCACCTCCTCCACCGCCCCGCGCGGCAGGGCGCCGAGCTGGAAGGGGCCATAGGCGATGCGAATCAGCCGGGTGACGACCAGGCCGAGATGCTCCATCACCCGGCGGATCTCGCGGTTCTTGCCCTCCTGGAGCGAGATGGTGAGCCAGGCATTGCTGCCCTTGCGGCTGTCGAGCCCGGCCTCGATCGGGGCGTAGCGGGTGCGGCCGATCTGGATGCCCTGGGCGAGGCCGGCCAGCACCTTCTCATCCACCTCGCCATGCACCCGCACGCGGTAGCGGCGCAGCCAGGCATTGCTGGGCAGTTCCAGGCGGCGGGCCAGTTCCCCGTCATTGGTCAGCAGCAGCAGCCCTTCCGAGGTGAGGTCCAGCCGGCCGATGGAGACGACCCGGCCAAGCTGCGGCGGCAGCTTGTCGAAAACCGTCTCCCGCCCCTTCTCGTCACGGTGGGTGGTCACCAGCCCGGCGGGCTTGTGGTAGCGGAAGAGGCGGGTGCGCTGCGGCTCCGCCACCAGCTTGCCGTTCACCGTCACCAGGTCGCCGGGGTGGACGAAGGTGGCGGGGGAGGTGACGGGCTGGTTGTCCAGCTTCACCTTGCCCTCGGCGATCAGCTTCTCCGCATCGCGCCGGCTGGCGATGCCGGCGCGGGCGAGCCATTTGGCGATTCTCTCCCCACGCGCCTCCGGCGCGATCCGCTCGCCACGCTCGCCTGCTGCGTCTTCCTCAGCCACGCGCGGCCTCGACGAAGGCCTTGAAGATCAGTGGATCGGCCGGGTCCACGGCATATTCCGGGTGCCATTGCACGCCGAGGGCGAAGCGGTAGCCGGGATGCTCCAGCCCCTCCACCACGCCGTCCGGCGCCAGCGCATTCACCACCGCCCCCTGCCCGGCCGCGGCGACGGCCTGGTGATGCGCGCTGTTCACCGCCATGCGGGCGCGGCCGGTGATGCGGGCCAGCAGCGTGCCGGGGGCGATGCTGATCTCATGCCCGGGCTCGTCGCGCGGGTTGGGCTGTTCATGCTCCAGCGCCCCCGCGATGCTGTCCGGGATGTGCTGGATGAGGGTGCCGCCCAGCGCCACGGCGAGGAGCTGCTCCCCGCCGCAGATGCCGAGCACCGGCTTGTTCCGGGCCAGGGCGCCGCGGGTCACCGCCAATTCGAAATCCGTGCGGCCGGATTTCAGCGTGACGGTCGGGTGGGTGGGGCCGCCGCCATACAAAGCGGGATCGACATCGAAGGCGCCGCCGGTGATCAGCAGCCCGTCGATCTCGTCGAGATAGCTCTCGGCCAGTTCCGGGTGATGCGGCAGGGCGATGGGCAGGGCGCCCATCTCGGCCAGGGCGGCAAAGTAATTCTTCCGCAGCGCATACCAGGGCAGCTTGGAGTAGCCGCCCGGCTCCTCCGCATCCAGGGTGACGCCGATGACGGGACGGGTGCGCATAGGGGCTTGCTAGAACTTCCGGCCGCGCCGGGGCAAGCTCCGCCGCATGCCCACCCCCATGGAGATCGCGCTGGAGGAAGCAAAGGCCGCCGCCGCGCGCGGCGAAGTGCCGGTGGGCGCGGTGGTGACGGATGCCGCGGGGGCGGTGCTGGCGCGGGCGGGGAATGAGGTGGAGGCAAGGCAGGACCCGACGGCGCATGCGGAAATGCTGGCGCTGGGCGCCGCGGCGGGGGCCCGGAGGGAGAAATACCTGGCGGATTGCACCCTGACCGTGACGCTGGAGCCCTGCCCGCTCTGCGCCGCCGCGGCCAGCCTGTACCGGGTGCGGCGGGTGGTGTTCGGGGCCTATGACCCGAAGAGCGGCGGGGTGGAGCACGGGGCGCGCATCTTCGCGGCGCCAAGCTGCCACCACGCGCCGGAGGTGATCGGCGGGGTCAGGGAAAGCGAGGCGGGGGAGATGCTGCGGGAATTCTTCCAGCGGCGGCGTTGAGGGACTTCTTTCGTTGGGCAGCGCGCCCGACCCCGCTCGCCAAAGGCCGAAGGGCCTTTGGAAACCATGAGTCTGGGCCGCACGGATCGGATCTGCCGGTTTGCTGGCGCCGAGAGCTTTTCGGCCCTTGGCGGGGTTGGACGCCCTGCGCCCGACCGGGAGGGGCGGCGCCCCTCTCGACACCCTGGCCCGGTCGGCGCCATCTCCCGCCATGAGCGAGTCCCCCCCAGCCGCCCGCCGCGGCTACCACCATGGCAATCTGCGGGAGGCGCTGCTGGACGCCGCCCGGCAGCTCGTCGCGGAACGCGGGCCGATGGGCTTCACCCTGACCGAGGCGGCGCGGCGCGCCGGCGTCTCCCCCTCCGCCCCCTACCGCCACTTCAAGGACCGGGAGGAAGTGCTGGCGGAGCTTTGCCGCCGCGGCTTCACCCTGTTCGGCGAAAGGCTGCAGGCCGCCGCCCAGGGCGGCGCCACCCCGGACGAGGCGCTAATGCGCATGGGCCCCGCCTATCTGCGCTTCGCCCGGGAGGAGCCGGGCTACTACGCCGCCATGTTCGCCTTCCACCTGCCCGGCGAGGCCCCCGGCCCGGCCGGCGAGGCGCCCTTCACCGCGCTGACCAGCACCATCTCCGCCCTGCTGCCGGCGGATGGGCGGGACCCGCGGCTGGTGGCGCTGCAGGTCTGGGCGCTCAGCCATGGGGTGGCGATGCTGGAACGCGCCGGCCTGCCCTCCCCCGCCACCGGCGCGCCGAGCGCGGAGGCGGTGCTGGAAAGCGGTGTCGCCGCCTTGCTGGGCCGAATGTGAATAGTCTTGACATCGGCATTGGCCCGCCCCAAAGTGAATGTCATGCACATTCATGGAGGAAAAGCCATGTCCTTCTGCAGCCTCGCCCGCCCCGGCTTCCCGCCCCTGCCCGCTTTGCCGCCGGTCTTTCCCGTCGCCGCGGTGGTGCTGGGCTTCATCGCCTGGTGGCCGATCGGCCTGGCCCTGCTGCTGCTGTGGAAAGGCGCCGCCTTCTACGGCTGGCAGGCAGCACGGCGGGAGCGCATCCCCGCCTGGCCGCGCCGCTCCTCCGGCAACACCGCCTTCGACGAGCACCGCGCCGAAGTGCTGCGCCGGCTGGAGGAGGAGCGCCGGGCGCTGGACGCCCAGCAGCAGGAATTCGCCGGCTTCATGGAGCAGTTGAAGCGGGCCCGGGACCGGGAGGAATTCGACCGCTTCATGGCGGGGCGCCGTGGCTGAACCTGAGTGTCGAGGAAGGGCGCTGCCCTTCCTCGAGCTCCTACCCGCCAAGGGCCGAAAGGCCCTGGACCCCTTGAGTCGGCAGGTTGAACCTGCGGGGCCCGGACTCATGGTTTCCAAAGGCCCTTCGGCCTTTGGCGGGGAGAGCTTGAGAGGGGTCGCGCCGCAGGTGCGCCTTACGGCGCGACGCCCCCTCTCAATCCACGCTCGCCCCGGATTTCTTCACGATCTCCGCCCACCGCGCCAGATCCGCCGCATGCACGCGCCGGAACGCCTCCGGGGAGGTGTCGGCCGGCGGCGCGATGCCCTGGTTGTCCACCAGCCAGGCCCGAAAATCGGGCTGCGCCAGGATCTTCGCCACCTCGGCGTTGAACCGCGCCAGGATCGGCGCCGGCAGGCCGGGCGGGGCGAAGAGCCCGTACCAGGTGCTGCTCTCGAAGCCCGGCAGGTTGCAGGCCTGGGCCATGGTCGGCACCCCCGGCAGCGCCGGCACCGGCTGCGCCAGGGAAACGCCCAGCGCCAGCAATTGCCCCTGCCGCACCGGCCCGATGGAGGGCCCGCTCTGGTTGAAGAACAGGTCCACATCGCCGGAGAGCAGCGCCTGCATCGCCCCCGGCTGGCCGCGATAGGGCACATGCGTCAGCTCGATCCCGAGCGCCGCAGCGAATTGCGCCCCCGCCAGATGGGTGGAGGCGCCATTGCCGGTGGAGGCATAGTTCAGCACCCCTGGCCGCGCCCGCGCCGCCGCGATGACGTCCTGGCAGGTTTTGTACTGCGGCCGCTTCTCCGGGTTCACCAGCAGCACGTTCGGCACGTCGCCCAGCAGCGCCACATGCGTCACGTCGCGCATCGGGTCGAAGGGCAGGTTGCGGTAGAGGGAGGCGTTGATGGCATGCGTCCCGGCGGTGCCGAGCAGGAACAGGTAGCCATCCGGCCGCGCCTTGGCGACGTAGTCCGAGGCGATGTTGCCGCCCGCCCCGGTGCGGTTGTCCACCACCACCGGCTGGCTGAGGGCGCGGGTCAGCGGCTCCGCCAGCTTGCGCGCGTAGATGTCGACGCCGGATCCGTTGGGGAAGCCGCCGAGGATGGTGATGGGCCGGTTCGGCCAGGGCGCTTCCTGCGCCGCGACGGGGGCGGCGAGCAGCAGGGCGAGCAGCAGGGCGGCAAGGCGGCGGGGCATTCCGGCATGTCCCTTTCGGATTGTGCGGCGAAGTCTGCGGCCTAAGCTGCCGCCATGGAAAGCGATTCATCCCCGCCCCGCCTCGCCCGCGGCGGCAAATCCATCTACGGCGCGCCGCTCGGCATATTGATGCTGGAGGCGCGCTTCCCCCGCATCCCCGGCGATATGGGCAACGGCACCACCTGGCCCTTCCCGGTGCTGTTCCGCGTGGTGCGCGGCGCGACGCCGGAGCGGGTGGTGGTGCAGGGCGCGCCCGGGCTGCTGGCGCCCTTCATCGAGGCGGCGCGCGACCTGGTGGATCTCGGCGCCGAGGCGATTACCACCAATTGCGGCTTCCTCAGCCTGTTCCAGCGGGAGCTGGCGGAGGCGGTGGCGGTGCCGGTCGCCACCTCCTCCCTGATGCAGGTGCCCTGGGTGCAGGCGACACTGCCGCCGGGCAAGCGCGTCGGCGTGGTGACGGTGAACAAATCCGGGCTGACGCCGCGCCATCTGGAAGCGGCCGGGGTGCCACTGGACACGCCGATCGCCGGCACGGAGGGCGGGCGGGAATTCTTCCGCGTGCTGATCAAGGCCGAGACGCAGGACATGGATGTGGTTCTGGCCGAGCAGGACATACTGGACGCCGGCCGCGCTTTGGTGGCGGCGCATCCGGAGGTCGGCGCCATCGTGCTGGAATGCACCAACATGCCGCCCTATGCCGCGGCGCTGCAGGACGCGCTGGGGCTGCCGGTGTACGATATCTATTCGATGATCTGCTGGTTCCAGGCGGGGCTGCGGCCAAGGCGCTTCGGGTAGAGCGTGATCGTCCGGGGCGCGTTCACCAGCCAGGGTCCGGGCCGTATCGCTGACCGCGTCGGGCCGCTACGGGTCGCACATTCCTGAGCCGGCGCTTCAGGGCGTGAGCGTGAGGCGCGGGCGGCGCAGCCATCTTCCGGCCGGAACAGCGACGGCACCGGCCGGGACGCGCCGCGGGCCCCCCTTCCCCGAGCCCGTTCCGGCCAAATAAGGGCTCGGCCCTGGCCGCACCCGCCGTGAGAATGACGGCCGGGGGTCTACCGGGACGGGGCGGGCGGGCCTGGCAGGATCCGGGAATGGCCGCCCGGATAGGTGCCGGGATAGCCGCCGGGGCCGCCCCCTTCTGGGCCACTCCAGGGGGCGGGTCCGGCCCCGCCATAGGGCGGCGCATAGCCGCCATAGCCCGGTATCACCGCCGCAGGCGGCGGCCCGGCCGGCGGCACGCCGCAGCGCGGCCGCAGCGCCCCGCAATCCCAGCGATGGCCGGACGGCCTGCCGGTAAGCTGCCCGCCTGGCTGGAACCGGCAGAGGCAGAGCTTCTCCTCGAAACAGGCGGCCATGCCCTCCCGCTCCGCGGTGCAGGCAGGCGGGTCCTCCTGCGCACCGGCCGGCAGGGCAAGCGACAGCAGCAGGAGGAGGACGGCCAGCATGCCCCACCCTGCCCCAGCCGCGATGAAGGAAGACCAAAAGCCGCCGCCGCCCGGCGCCGCCCCCCAGCCACAAAAAAGGCCGCCACCCTTGCGGATGGCGGCCCAGCCAGACCCGGAAGGCGGCCTATTTCAGGTTCACGGCCTGACGACCCCGCTGGCCGTCCCGCACATCCAGCGCGACCTTCTCGCCCTGCTGCACATCCTGCCGCCCCGCGCGCTGCAGCACGGAGGAATGCAGGAAGACATCCTGGCCGCCATCATCCGGGGTGACGAAGCCGAAGCCGCGCACCTGGTCGAACCACTTCACCGTACCGTTCAGCGCGTAGGTCGGGCCACCCGCATCGCGATCGCCGAAGTCGCGCCGCGGCGGCCGGTCCCCGAACCCGCCCGGACGCGGGCCGCCGAAGCCGCCGCCGGCCCCGAATTCCCGCCGCGGGGCGCCGAAGCCACCGCCGCCACCGCCGAAATCCCGCCGCGGCGGCCGGTCCCCGAACCCACCGCCACCGCCGAAATCGCGGCGCGGCGGCCGGTCCCCGAACCCGCCGCCGGCACCGAAATCCCGCCGCGGCGGCCGATCCCCGAAGCCGCCGCCGCCGAATTCGCGACGCGGCGGGCGGGCGCCGGCGGCGCTGCCATCGCCCGGCTTGCGTTCGATGATGCGGGTGACAAGGCGGCGTCCCTGGCGGTCGGCGCCGATTTCGCAGACCAGCGTATCCCCGGTCTCGGGCGGCTCGATGCCCGCCTCGGTCAGGGCCGAGGCGTGGAAGAACACATCCTGTCCGTCCGGGCCCAGCACGAAGCCGAAGCCCTTGCGGGCGTTATACCACTTGACCTGGGCCTCGATGGGCCCGTCTCCGCCCTGCGGATCGATGTCGGAAGGCACTTTTTATTATCCGTGTCAGTGTCGCGTGGCCCCGCGGAAAGCGGACCACTAGACGCTGAGTGTGACACTCCGACGACCGCAATGCGAGCGGTAAATCATCCGAATCGACTCGCAGCATATGGTTTCGTCTCAACCGCAGGCGCTTGTCCAGTCAGGATTTGCATCACCAATTGCGCGGAACGCGGTGCCGCCGCCAGGCCGACATGGCCATGGCCGAAAGCGTGCACGACATCCGGCGTCGCCCGGGCGGGGCCGAGGCAGGGCAGCCCGTCCGGCATGCTGGGGCGGTGGCCCATCCAGAACCGCACCCGCTCCGCCGGCAGCTCCCGCGGCAGGCCGGGGAAGCTGCGCAGCAGATGGTCACGCAGGATCGCCGCCCGCTGCCAATTCGGGGCGGCTTCCAGCCCGGCGATCTCTACCTGGCCGGCGCAGCGCAGCCCGCCGGCGGTCATGGTCACGCTCATCTTGCCGTCTGAGGGCATCATCGGGGTGCGCGGCCCGGTCGCCGCCCCCTGGATGACGGCGTGGTAGCCCCGCTCCGTCTCCAGCGGCACGTCATCCCCGGCAGCGGCGGCGAGCGGCCTGGAATAAGCGCCGGCGGCGATGACGGCACGGTCGCAGGCCACCTCCCCACCTTCGGTCCTGACGGCGCGCAGCCGCCCGGCCTCGATGCGGAAGCCGGTGGCGCGGGCGGCGAGGCGCTGCGCCCCCTCCGCCTCGGCCAGCGCCACCAGCGCCGCGACATAGGCGCCAGGGTCGAGGCAATGCCCGCCCTCCTCCACCACCAGCGCGAAGCGGTAGCGCGGGTCCAGCTCCGGCTCGCGCTGGCGCAGCTCCTCGGCGGAGAGCTCCACCCATTTCACCCCGACGGCGCGGCGGAGGCGCCAGGCGAGGGCCTCGGCCTCGAAGTCCCGGCGGTCGGGGTAGATGTACATCAGCCCGCGGCGCTGGATGAGATGGCCGACGCCGGCGGCCTCGGCCAGCGCGGCATGCAGGGCGGGGGCGTCCTGCACCAGGGCGCGGAGGGCGATGGCGGTGCGGTGCACCCGCGCCTCGGTCCAGCCGGAGGCGAGGTAGCGGAGCAGCCAGGGCAGCACGCGCGGGAAATAGGACCAGCGGATGGCGAGCGGTCCGAGCGGATCGGCGAGGAAGCCCGGCACCTTCTTCCACAGCCCCGGCAGGGCCGGCGGGATGACGGAGGCGGGGCTGAGCCAGCAGCCATTGCCGTAGCTCGCCGCCTGCTCCCCGCCTGGCGGGCCTGGGTCGAGGATGGTGACCTTGTGGCCGGCCTTCAGCAGCTCCAGCGCAGTGCAGGCGCCGAGGATGCCGGCGCCGATGATGACGGTATGGGTCACGCCCGCTGCACCTTCGCGCCGGCCGGCGTCGGCGGGGCCAGTCGGGGGAACCCGGAGGCGCGGCGCACGAGTTGTGCGCAATGCCGGTCAGGGACGGCGCAGAGCTGCGGCCCGGCGACATGCATCCAGGGACTCGACAGCGCGGAAAAGCATTCGACGGTCTGCATCGGCGCAGCATAGCGGCTGGCGCCGAGGCGAGGAGGGGTGACTCAGCCCTTCTGGACGCGGCCGGGATCGCTCGGCGCCAGCAGGGAGACATGGGCGGAGACCACCTTCCACCCGATTTCGGGCAGCCGGACCATGATCTTCGTCTCCCGCCCGATCAGGCCGGTATCCTGGCGCTCATATTCCAGGTGGGTGCAGGCGAAGTCCTGGCCGAAGGCGGTGATGTGCACCTTCCGCGTGGCCCGCGGCGCGTAGCGGGCGACGGAGCTGCGGAAGGCCATGATCGCCGCGATGCCGTAGAGGATCTCCGTGATGCCGAAGCGCACGGTGCGCGGATCGGCCCAGAAGGTGTCGTTCAGCACGGCGCCGTCATTGGCGGCGATGGCGGCTTCGTAGCGGTCGAAGACGGCGCGGGCCTCGGCGATCACCGCCGGGTCGTCGATCTGCATGCTCTCTCCTGCCCTGGTGCGGGAGGCAGGATGCCGCGCCGGGGAAGCGGGAGGAAGATAGGGGCTTCGTTCCCACCCCCTCAGCAGGAGGTCGTCGCGGCAGTGCCCGCGCCCTGCACCTCCGCCGCGGGAAGAGCTTCCTCCCGGCCCCCGCCGTGAGTCGGCAGGTTGAACCGTCGCGCCCAAAGCTCAGACCGGGGTCCGGGGACCGGTCCGGTCCCCGGCGGGAGTGCAGAGGGCAGCGCCCTCTGCCGGGGTTCCAGGGGCGGCGCCCCTGGCTCTACGCCGCCAGCAACTCTCGCGCCGTCCGCCCGTGATTCCCGAACCGGGTGAAGCCGAAGCGAAGCTGCGTATCCTCGACCCGCCGCAGCGAATCATTCTGCAGCCACAGCCGCAGCATCAGCCGCCGCCGCTCCGGTTCCGGGTCATCCTCGAAGCCGCGGCGGGCATGCAGCACGGTGTAGTTGTTGGCGAATTGGATCTCCCCCGGCCGCAGGTGGAATTCCAGCAGCAGCGCGGGGTCCAGCGCGATGCGGTCGAAGGCGTCCAGCGCCGCCTTGCCCGCCGGCGGCAGCGGGATGCCGCTGCGCTGCTCCGCCCTGGTGATGTAGGAGCGGGCATAGCGCGCGCTGACCGTGCCGTCGCTGGCCCGGGCGAAGACCGGGATGGGCGCGCTGATAGGCGGCTCGCCCGGCCCTTCCTCCCCCTTGCGGTCATAGGGGAAGCCGGCTTCCAGCAGCGGCAGCGCCTCCGGCATTTCCGCCAGCAGCCGGTTGTAGATGGAGAGCGCGCTGGTCAGCAGCGTCTCGCCACCGGATTTCGCCTGGCGCAGGCAGAACAGCGCGACGATGTCCGAATTATCGCAATGCATCGAAAGCTCCGCCCGCACCTGGTAGGCGCGGACATCGCCGCCATAGGTCTGGCCGCGGTCATAGACGCCGGCGATCAGCTCCGCCGCCGCATTCTGCGTCACCGCCTCGCCCAGATAGGTGCCGATGCCCCAATGGGCGAGGCGCGCCTCTTCTTCCGTGTACCGCTCCACCGGCAGGCCGCGCAGCAGCGCGAGGCCGCGGCCGGTGCTGAGCTGGGCGCGGATGGCGGCCAGCAGCCCGGCCCAGGAGGGCAGCGGGAAATCCTCCCGCGTCACCGCGGGCAGCGCCAGGCCGCGCGCCTGCACCGCGGCCAGGGCCGCATCCAGCTCCGCGATCTGCGGCGGCGAAAGCTGGAAGCGCCAGCCTGGATCGGCCTCCATCTCCAGGCGCGTCCAGGCGGCAGCTTCGGTGACGGGGCGGCGCGGTTGCGGCATGATGACCCTTCCTCCCGGCCGTCATGCGGCCTTATGCCCGCAGCCTTGCGCCGGCCCGGGCGGAAGTCCAGGGCTCGACCGTTCGGAGTGCGGGCGATGCGCCGCGCCGGCCGCGACACCCGGCTCCGGTGCCCGGGACCTCGCCGCGGCGGGAGCCGCCTCATCCGCGGCGCCCGGTTCCGATGCCAGGATTCCATCCCAGGACGCAGCCTGTCATGCCGCGCGATGCCGCGCCGCTGGCGGAGCCCGGCTGCGTCGCCGGGGACCGGCTATTCCGGCCGCAGCCCCATGCGCTGCACCACCTCGGTCCATTTGCGGAGCTCGGCCTCGACATAGGCGCCGAAGGCCTCGGGCGGGCCGCTTTGCGGCTGGATGCCCTGGGCGGCCAGCGCCCCGCCGACATCCGGCCGCGCCATGGCGGTGCGCAGCGCGGCGTTCAACTGCGCGATCACCGGCTTCGGCGTGGCGGCGGGGGCAAGGATGCCGCCCCAGCTCACCGTCTCGAAGTCCGGTATCGTCTCGGCGATCGCCGCCAGCTCCGGCGCCTCCGGCACCCGCTCCTTCGAGGAAACGGCGATGCCGTGCACCCTGCCGCCGCGATGATGCGGCAGCAGCACCGGCACGGTATCGAAGTTCACCGGAATCACGCCGGCGATGAGGTCGGCGGTGGAGGGCGAGCTGCCGCGATAGGGCACATGGGTGAGCTGCACGCCGGTCAGGCTCTTCAGCAGCTCCATCGCCATATGCCCGGCCGAGCCGACCCCGGCCGAGCCGTAGCTCATCCGCCCGTTCAGCTCCTTCGCATAGGCGAGGAATTCCGGCACATTGCGCACCGGCACCTGGGGATGCACCGCCATGATCTGCGGCACGACGGAGACCGCCATGACCGGGGCGAAGTCGCGCAGCGCGTCATAGGGGGTGCGGCTGCCATAGAGCGCCGGGCCCATGCCGTTCGGCCCGGCATTGCCCATCAGCAGGGTGTAGCCATCCGGCGCGGCGCGGGCCACCAGCTCCCCGGCGATGAAGCCATTGGCGCCGGGGCGGTTCTCCACCACCACAGTCTGGCCGAGGCTCTCGGTCAGGTGCGGCGCCAGCATCCGGGCGATGATGTCGCTGGCGCCGCCCGGCGGGTAGGGGATGACGATGCGGATGGGGCGCTGGGGCCAGGCCCCCTGGGAGCGGGCCGCCAGCGGCAGCAGCGCGCCGCCGAGGATCAGACCACGGCGGCGCATCGCCGCTTCAGCCCGCGGCGGCGACGGCGCGCTTCGCCATCACCGTGACCAGGTGCGCGCGGTATTCGGCGCTGCCATGGATGTCGCTGTTGAGGTCGTCGGCGGGCTGCTTGATGCTGGCGACGGCATCCGGCGACCAATTTGCGGTCAGGGCCTGCTCCATCTCCGTCTGGCGGAAGACGCAGGGGCCGGCGCCGTTGATGGCGACGCGCACGCCGGACTTGGTCTTGGCGACAAAGGCGCCGGCCATGACGTAGCGGCTGGCCGGGTTCTTCATCTTGGCGTAGCCGGCCTTCTCCGGGATGGGGAATTCGATCGCCACCAGCAGCTCGCCCGGCTCCAGCGCCGTGGTGAACATGCCGAGGAAGAACTCATCCGCGGCGATGCGGCGCTTGTCGGTGACGATAGTGGCGTCCAGCGCCAGCACCGCCGCGGGGTAGTCCGCCGCCGGGTCGTTGTTGGAGACGCTGCCGCCCATGGTGCCGCGGTTGCGCACCTGGGTGTCGCCGATGGTGCCGGCGAGCTGGGCGAGGGCCGGGATGGCGGATTTCACCTCGGCGCTGTCCGCCACTTCCACATGCTTGGTGAGGGCGCCGATGACCAGCTTGTCGCCCTCCCGCCGGATGCCGCGCAGCTCGGCGATGCCGGAGAGATCGATGATGGCGCTGGGCTTGTTCAGCCGGTGCTTCAGCGCCGGCAGCAGGGTCTGGCCGCCGGAGATCGGCCGCGCATCCGGATCGGCCGAGAGGAGCTTCACCGCATCGGCGACCGAGGCGGGCTTGTGGTAGGCGAAATCATACATCGTCCAACTCCCTCTGCTCGTCCGCCGGCCGGCGCGGCCGCGGGCTGCATTCCCGCGGCGTCCGTCCCGGTGCTATTCCGCGGCCAGCTTCCGGCCGGCATGGAGGATGCCCCAGATCTTCGCCGGCGTCGCCGGCATCTCGATATGGCGCACCCCGTAGCTCTTCAAGGCATCCACCACCGCATTCATCACCGCGGGCGGGGAGCCGATGGCCCCGACCTCGCCGCAGCCCTTCACCCCGAGCGGGTTGTGGGTGCAAAGCGTGGTGTGGGTCGCCACGCCGACCAGCGGCAGATCATCGGCCCGCGGCATGGTATAGTCCATCATCGAACCGGAGAGGAGCTGGCCGTCGGCATCATAGACGGCGTGCTCCAGCAGCGCCTGGCCGATGCCCTGGGCGACGCCGCCCTGCACCTGGCCTTCCACGATCATCGGGTTGATGACGCGGCCGACATCGTCCACCGCGGTGAAATTCACCACGCTGACCTTCCCGGTCTCAGGGTCGATCTCGATTTCCGCGATGTGGCAGCCGCCCGGATAGGTGAAGTTCTTCGGGTCGTAGAAGGCGGTTTCCTCGAGGCCCGGCTCCAGCTCCTCGATGGGGTAATTATGCGGCACATAGGCGGCGAGGCTGATCTCGGCCAGCGCCTTGGTGCGGTCCGTACCGGCGACGCGGAAGGTGCCGCGGTCGAATTCGATGTCCTCGACCGAGGCTTCCATCAGATGGGCGGCGATCTTCCGGCCCTTGGCGATGATCTTGTCCATCGCCTTGAACATGGCGCTGCCACCGACGGCGAGGCTGCGGCTGCCATAGGTGCCCATGCCGAAGGGCACCTTGGCGGTGTCCCCATGCACCACATCCACCTGCGCCACGGGCACGCCGAGCCGGTCCGCGACGAGCTGGGCGAAGGTGGTCTCATGCCCCTGGCCATGGCTGTGGGCGCCGGTGAGGACGGTGACGCTGCCCGTGGGATGCACGCGGATGGTGCCCACCTCGTACAGCCCGGCGCGGGCGCCGAGCGAGCCGACCACGGCGGAGGGCGCGATGCCGCAGGCCTCCAGATAGGTGGAGCAGCCGATGCCGCGCAGCTTGCCGTGCTTCGCCGCCTCGGCACGACGGGCTTCGAAGCCGGCCCAATCCGCGGCTTGCAGCGCGGCGTCGAGGGTCGCGGTGTAGTTGCCGCTGTCATATTGCAGGGCGACGGGCGTCTGATAGGGGAAAGCGTCGTTCGGGATGAAATTGCGCCGGCGGATCTCGACGCGATCAATCCCCGTCTCCGCCGCGGCGATGTCCACCAGACGCTCCAGCAGATAGGTCGCCTCCGGCCGGCCCGCGCCGCGATAGGCATCCACCGGCACGGTGTTGGTGAAGACCGCCGTCACCTCGCAATAGATGGTCGGCGTGGTGTACACGCCGGCCAGCAAGGTGGCGTAGAGATAGGTCGGCACGCAGGGCGCGAAGGTGGAGAGATAGGCGCCCATATTGGCCTGGGTATGCACGCGCAACCCGAGGAATTTGCCGTTCGCATCCAGCGCCAGCGAGCACTTCGTAATATGGTCCCGGCCGTGTGCATCGCTCATGAAGCTTTCGGTGCGCTCGCAGGTCCATTTCACCGGGCGGCCGAGCTTGCCGGCGGCCCAGGTGACGATCGCCTCCTCGGCATAATGGTAGATCTTGCTGCCGAAGCCGCCGCCGACATCGGGGGCGACGACGCGCAATTTCGCCTCCGGGATCTGCAGCACGAAGGCGCCCATCAGCAGCCGGATGACATGTGGATTCTGGCTGGTGGTGAAGAGCGTGTACTCGCCCGTGGTGGTGTCGTAGTCGCCGATCGCCGCGCGCGGCTCCATGGCGTTCGGCACCAGGCGGTTGTTGGTGGTCTCGAAGGTGACGATTTTGGCGGCGGCGGCGAAGGCCGCGTCGTTCACCGCCTTGTCGCCGATATGCCAGTCATAGCAGATGTTGCCGGCGACGCCGTCATGCACAAGCGGGGCGCCGGGGACCTGGGCGGCGTCCAGCGTCGGGGCGGCGGGGAGGACGTCGTAGTCCACGCCGATCGCTTCCGCGGCGTCCTTGGCCTGGGCGCGGCTCTCGGCGATGACGACCGCGACCTGGTCGCCGACATGGCGCACCTTGCCCTCGGCCAGCATCGGGTGCCGCGGCTCCGCCATCGGCGAGCCGTCCTTGTTGTGGATCTGCCAGCCGCAGGGGATGCTGCCGAGCCCTGCCGTGTCGGCACCGGTATAGATCGCCAGCACCCCCGGCATCGCCGCCGCTGTTGCCGTGTCGATCCCGGCGATGCGCGCATGGGCGTGCGGGCTGCGGAGGATATAGGCATAGGCCTGGCCGGGCCGGTTGATGTCGTCCGTGTACTGCCCGCGGCCGGAGAGGAAGCGCAGATCCTCCTTGCGCTTCACACTGGCGCCGATGCCCTCGAAGGGTGTCACCGCATTCATGGTCCCTGCCTCCCCACCCGCCTGGCGTCGTTGCGCCGGGCCCTTCTTGTCGATTCCCGGGAGGGGCGTCGCGCCCTAAGGCGCGCCCCCTCCCAGCCCCACCAAAGGCCGAAGGGCCTTTGGAAACCAAGTTCTTGGCGCCTGACCTCCAGGGGTGGAGGGGGCGCGCCGCGCCCAGGGAGAGAGGCAAAGCCTCCCTCGATCTTCCCTATTCGGCGGCCGAGGCCAGTTCCGAGCGGCGGCCATGCATGACCTCCTGCGCCGCGGCGATGGCCTTGACGATGTTGTGGTAGCCGGTGCAGCGGCAGAGATTGCCCTCCAGCCCCTCGCGGATCTCCTTCTCGGAGAGGCCCTGCGGGTGCTTCTGCACCAGGTCGATGGCCGACATCACCATGCCAGGGGTGCAGAAGCCGCATTGCAGCGCGTGGTATTCGCGGAAGGCCTCCTGCATCGGGTGCAGCGTGCCGTCCGGCTTCGCCAGCCCCTCGATGGTGGTGACCTCCGCGCCCTCCGCCTGCAGCGCCAGCATGGTGCAGGATTTCACGCTGTCGCCATTCACATGCACCACGCAAGCGCCGCACTGGCTGGTGTCGCAGCCCACATGGGTGCCCGTCAGCCGCAGCTTCTCGCGCAGCAGCTCCACGAGGAGGGTCCGGCCCTCCACCTCGACCGTGCTGGTCTTGCCATTCACGGTCAGCGTCACTTGCGGCATGCCGCGCCTCCCAAAAGCCCTGAGCCGGCGCGGCCAGGGGGGCCGCGCGCCTGGGGGAAAGGTTGCCCCGGCCCCGCGCGCCGTCAAGCGTCACGGCATGACGGCGCGCGGATCAGCGGCGCGGACCCGCCTCCGGCACGCTGCCGCCGGGGCGATGCGGCGGCGCACCAGGCGGCCCGGCGGGTGGCGCGCTGCCGGGCGCTGGAATCAGCCGTTTCCTACCCCTGGTCACCAGCACCAGAATGCCCAGCAGCACCGTGCCGAGCGGCCACATGGTCCAGAGGATGGCGAAGGCGGAAACGCCGAACATGCCGGCGCCCATCGCCACCTCCGGATCCGGCCCGGAGAGGTAATTGCTGACCACGGCACAGGTGCCGAGGCTCAGCACCACCATGAAGAGCTGGAACCCGAAAAAGAAGCGCTTCACCACGCGGCCGAACAGGCTGCGCCGCTCCCGCACCTCCACCCAGATCGGCGGCGGCGTGGCCATCCGTCGCGTGCGCCGTCCCAGCCTTCAGGCCGGGACGACCAACTCCCCGACCGCCGCCGCCAGCGGGTTCTCCGCCTCCGGCAGGCTGTGCAGGTGGCAGGCGGCGACATGCCCTGCCCCGGCCGTGCTTGGCTGCGCCAGCTTCGGCTCCTCCACCCGGCAGCGGTCGAAGGCATAGGGGCAGCGGGTGTGGAAGCGGCAACCCTTGGGCGGGTTGATCGGGCTCGGCACGTCGCCCTTCAGGATGATGCGCTGGCGGCTCGCCCCCGGCTCCGGCACCGGCACGGCGGAGAGCAGCGCCTGGGTATAGGGGTGCTTCGGCGCGGCGAAGAGGCTGCGCTTCGGCGCCACCTCCACGATCTTGCCGAGATACATCACCGCCACGCGATGCGTCATATGCTCGACAATGGCCAGGTCGTGCGAGATGAACAGCAAGGCGAGGCCCAGCTCCGCCTGCAGATCCTGCAGCAGGTTGACGATCTGCGCCTTCACCGAGACGTCGAGGGCGGAGACCGCCTCGTCGCAGACGATGAGGTCGGGCTCCGCCGCCAGGGCGCGGGCGATGCCGATGCGCTGGCGCTGGCCGCCGGAGAATTCATGCGGCCAGCGATTCACCGCATCCCGCGGCAGCCGGACCGTGTCCATGAGCTTGGCGACCCGCTCGTCCAGCTCCTTCGAATCCTTCGCCAGGCCGAAATTGCGGATCGGCTCCGCCAGGATGTCCTTCACCTTCATGCGCGGGTTCAGCGAGCTGAAGGGGTCCTGGAACACCACCTGCACCCGGCGCCGCAGGGGGCGAAGGGAGCCGGCGGGCATGTCGTCGATCCGCTTGCCGTCCAGCACCACCTGGCCGGCGGTGATGTCGAACAGGCGGAGGATCGCCTTGCCGACGGTCGACTTGCCGCAGCCGGATTCGCCGACGAGCGACAGGGTCTCGCCCTTGTCGATGCCGAAGGAGACGCCGTCCACCGCATAGACATAGCCGGTGGTGCCGCCGAAGAAGCCGGCCTTGATCGGGAAATGCTTCTTCAGGTCGCTGACTTCGAGGAGCCTGGTCATGCCGCGAGCGCCTCCTCCTTCAGGGCGTAGTGGCAGGCGGCGACATGGCCGGGCGCCTTCTCCTCCAGCGCCGGCGCCACCTGGCGGCAGAGATCCGTGGTGTGCGGGCAGCGCGTGGCGAAGACGCAGCCGGGAATCTTCGCCTTCAGGCTGGGCACCAGCCCGGGGATTTCCGCCAGCCGCGTCTCCTCGCCATGCAGGGAGGAGCCGAGCTTCGGCATGGAGCCGAGCAGCCCCTGGGTATAGGGGTGGCGCGGCGTGCGGAAGAGCGGGCCGACCTCCGCCTCCTCCACCTTCCGGCCGGCATACATGACGATGACGCGCTCCGCGACCTCCGCCACCACGCCGAGGTCATGGGTGATGAGGACGATGGCGGCACCGACGCGGTGCTTGAGGTCCCGCATCAGCTCCAGGATCTGCGCCTGGATGGTGACGTCGAGCGCGGTGGTCGGCTCGTCGGCGATCAGCAGCTTCGGGTTGCAGGCCAGCGCAATGGCGATCATCACCCGCTGGCGCATGCCGCCGGAGAGCTGGTGCGGGTATTCCCGTACCCGCCGCGCCGGTTCCGGGATGCCGACCAGGGTCAGCATCTCGATCGCCTTCTGCTCCGCCTCCCTGGCCGAGAGCCCCTGGTGCAGCCGCAGCGTCTCGCCGATCTGCCGCCCCACGGTCAGCACCGGGTTCAGGCTGGTCATCGGCTCCTGGAAGATCATGCTGATCTCGTTGCCGCGGATCTGCCGCATCTCCCGGTCGGAGAGCTTCAGCAGGTCCTTGCCCTGGAACCGGATGGCGCCGGCGATCTTGCCCGGCGGCTCCGGAATGAGCCGCAGGATGGACATGGAGGTGACCGACTTGCCGCAGCCGGATTCGCCGACGATGGCGACCGTCTCCCCCGCATTCACATGGAAGGAGACGCCATCGACGGCGCGGTTCACGCCATCCTTCGTGCGGAAATGCGTCTGCAGATTCTCGACTTCAAGGAGCGGTTGTCCGCTCCGCGGACCGGGCAGTGCCATTGGGGTCAGAGCCTTTTCGCCATGCGCGGATCGAGCGCGTCGCGGAGCCCGTCACCGAGCAGATTCACGGCGAGGACGGTGATGGAGAGGAAGATGGCGGGGAAGAAGACGATATAGGGCTTCACCTGCCAGAGCGCCCGGCCTTCCGCCATGATGTTCCCCCAGGAGGGGATGATGGGCGGCGTGCCGGCGCCGATGAAGGAGAGGATGGCCTCCACGATCATGGCGCTGGCGCAGATATAGGTGGCCTGCACGGTGATCGGCGCCAGGGTGTTCGGCAGGATGTGCCGCCAGATGATGACCGGCGTGCGGGTGCCGGCCGCCACCGCGGCATCCACGTAAGGCTGCTCCCGCAGCGAGAGCACCACGCCGCGGACGAGGCGGGAGACGCGGGGGATTTCCGCGATGGTGATGGCGATGATGACGTTCTGCACCGAGCCCCGCGTCAGCGCCATCAGCGCGATGGCCAGTAGGATGGGCGGGATGGACATCAGCCCGTCCATGATCCGCATGACGATGCTGTCCGCCCAGCGGATGAAGCCGGAGACCATGCCGATGGCCAGGCCGATGACGGAGGAAAGGATCGCCACGGAGAAGCCGACCAGCAGCGAGACCCGGGCGCCGTAGAGCACGCGGGAATAGACGTCCCGCCCCAGCATGTCGGTGCCGAACCAGTACATGGCGGAAGGCTCGCGGGTGCGCCGCGCCGGCGCCAGGGCGGTGGGGTCCACCGTCCAGAGCAGCGGGGCGAAGACCGCGATGGCCAGCATGATCAGCAGCAGCCCGCCGCCGACCGCGATGGTGGGGTTGCGCCGGAGGAAGCCGATGAACCCTTTCCGGGCCTTCACCGGGGGCAGCACATCCGGCATCTGGGGCGCCGCGCTGACGCTCTCGCGCGTCAGCTCGGGCCGGGCAAGGACGGTTGCGGAAGCCATCAGTACCGGATCCTCGGATCGAACAGGGTGTACATCAGGTCGATCGCCAGGTTGACGATCACGTAGATGAAGCTGAACAGCAGGATCACGCCCTGGATGACCGGGTAGTCCCGCCGCAGGATGGCGTCCACCGTCAGCCGCCCGAGGCCGGGAATGGCGAAGACGCTTTCGGTGACGACCGCGCCGCCGATCAGCAGCGCGACGCCGATGCCGATGACGGTGACGATCGGCACCGCGGCATTCTTCAGCGCATGCAGGAAGAGGATGCTGCGCTGCCCCGCCCCCTTGGCCCGCGCCGTGCGGATGTAGTCCTGCTGCAGCACCTCCAGCATCGTCGCCCGGGTGATGCGGGCGATGAGGGCGATATAGACGCCGCCCAGCGCGATGGCCGGCAGGATGAGGTTCTCCAGCCAGGGCCAGAGGCCGTTGCTGAAGGCGGTGTAGCCCTGCACCGGCAGCCAGTCCAGCTCCAGCGCGAAGACATAGGCCAGCAGGTAGCCGACGACGAAGACCGGGACGGAGAAGCCCATCACCGCGAAGCCCATCACCGCGCGGTCGATCAAGGTGCCCTGCTTCCAGGCCGCGACCACGCCCATCGGCACGGCGATGGTGACGGCGAGGCAGAGCGTCAGGATCATCAGCGAGAAGGTCGGCTCCAGCCGCTGCTGGATCATCGTCGTCACCGGCAGGTTGGTGAAGATCGAGACGCCGAGGTCGCCCTGCAGGATACGGAACACCCATTCGCCGAAGCGCACCAGGAAGGGCCGGTCGAGGCCGAGGGAGGCGCGGATGCGCTCCACATCCTGCGGCGTCGCCTGGTCGCCGGCGATGACCGCCGCCGGGTCGCCCGGCGCGATGTAGAGCAGGGAAAAGACGAAGAGCGCGACGATCGCCATGACCGGGATCGTCGCCAGGATTCGTCGCACGACATAAGCGAACATTGCGCGTTACTCCCCGCGCTTCAGGACTTCGACACGCCCCAGAAGAAGGGCAGCGGCCCCTTCACCACCCCGCTGACGTTGCGCCGCCAGGCCTGGTAGCCAAGGAAGAAGCCGGTAGGGGCATAGACCACATTCTCCAGCGCAACGCGATTCAGCTTGCCGATCACCGCTTTCTCGGCGGCGAGGTCGGGTGCGTCGAACCATTCGGCGACCGCCTGCTCCACCGCCGGCACATCGGGCCAGCCGAACCAGGCGCCGTCGCCATTGGCGCGAAGGGCGTTGTAGGCCGCCGGGTTCACGCAATCCGCGCCGGCATGCCAGGTGTGGAACATGGACCAGCCGCCCTGGCCCACCGGGTTCTTCATCGCCCGGCGCTGGCCGACCGTGCCCCAATCCGTCGCCACGAAATCCACATTCATGCCGAGCCGCTTCAGCAGATCGGCGGTCACGTCGCCCATGGATTTGGTGATCGGCTGGTCCTGCGCCACCAGGCAGGTGACCGGCTGGCCGCTGTAGCCGCTTTCGGCCAGCAGCTTCTTCGCGGCGTCCAGGTTGCGCGGCCCCTTGAGGATCTCGCCGCCTTCCTCGGAATAAAGCGGCGTGTCCGGGGTGAAATAGCCGGGCAGTGGCTTCCACAGGTTGTTGTCGTCGCCGACCAGGGCACGCATGTAGTCCTCCTGGCTCATCGCCATGAGGACGGCCTGCCGCGCCTTCAGATTGTTGAAGGGCGCGTTCAGGTAGTTCATGCGGAAGCTGCCGATGTTGCCGAGCGGGTCGGCGATGTCGACGGCGATGTTGCGGTTGCGCTTCAAGGTGGGGATCAGGTCGGTGATCGGGTTCTCCCACCAATCCACCTCGCCATTCTGCAGCGCGGCGGAGGCGGTGGCGGGGTCCGGCATGACATGCCATTCGACGCGGTCCACCATCACCCGCTTGCCGCCGGCGAGCCAGGAGGCCGGCTCCTGCCGCGGCACATAGCCGTCGAATTTGGCGAAGACGGCGCGCGCGCCGGGCACCCATTCGTTGCGGAGGAAGCGCATCGGCCCGCTGCCGACATAATCGCTGATCTGGGTGAAGCTGTCGGTCCTGGCGATCCGCTCCGGCATGATGAAGCAGATCGGCGTATTGGTCTTGCCCAGCGCGTAGAGCAGCTTGGGATAGGGCTTCTTCAGCACCCAGCGGAGGGTGCGGTCATCCACCGCCACCAGCTCCTGCTGGATCGCCTTCAGCATCTGCCCCATCGGGTCGCGCGGCATCCAGCGGGTGAGGCTGGCGACCACATCCTTGGCCAGCACCGGCTCATTGTCGTGGAATTTCAGCCCGGGGCGCAGCCGGATGGTCCAGGTCAGCCCGTCGGAGGAGACTTCCTCGCCCTCCGCCATCTGCCGCTGCACGGCGAGCTTCTCGTCCACGCCGTAGAGCGTGTCCCACACCATGGCGGAGGCGTTGCGGACGACGTACTGGGTGCCCCAGATCGGGTCGAAATTCGCCAGATTCGCCTGCGGCACGAAGCGCAGGGTGCGCGCCGCAGCCCCCTGGGAGAGCGCCGGACCGGCCAGGCCGGCCATGCCGCCGAGCGCGCCGGCGGCTGCCGTCACCTTGAGGAAATTCCTGCGCTCCATCGTCTTTTCGCCCCCAGCTCCCAGCCCCGGCGCCGTTCCCTGCGCCCGGTTCCGTGCCACCCTGCCTCACCCTTGGGCATTACGCCAGCGTCCGAAGCCGCCGGGCTCGCTGCCGGTGGGGCAGCGGCCATGCCACCCGTCCCTTGGCTTGCATGTGGCGTGCCAGCCTGCCGGCCCCTGGCCTGGCCTCAGCCCCGCTTCACGCCCCAGAAGAGCGGCGGGCCGCCGGTGACAAGGTCGGTCAGGCTGCTCCGATAGGCCTGGGGCGGCCGCAACAGACCGAGCGGAATGAAGGGTGCTTCCTCCCAGACCAGCATCTGCATCTCCTCGGCGATGCGCTTCTCCGCCGCCTGGTCGGGCGCGGCGAACCAGGCTTCGCGCAGCGCCTCCCGCTTCGGGCTGGTGGCCCAGCCGATCCAGCCTTCCGGCCCATTGCCGCGCAGCGGCTGGTGGCTGCCGGGCACCGCGACGTCCAGCCCTTCCCAGGTGGTGCAGAAGGCGTTCCAGCCGCCCTGCTCCGGCGGCTCCTTCTTCGCCCGGCGCTGCACCAGCGTGCCCCAATCCATCGCCTGCAGATCGACATTCATGCCGATGCGGCGGAGCGCATCCGCCGCCACCTCGGTCAGGGCGTTCAGCGTGGGGAAATCGCTGGGGGCGAGGATGACCACCTTCTGGTTGCGGTAGCCGGCGGCCGCCAGGGCGCGCTTCGCCGCCTCCGGGTCGCGCGGCCCGGTCAGCACCTCGAGCCCCGCCTCGTTCGCCAGCGGCGTGCCCGGGGTGAAGACCCCCGCCGGCACGGTCCATAGCGCCTGGTCCTCGCCCAGCGCCGCCTGCATGAAGGCGCGCTGGTCGATGACCGGGAGGACGGCGCGGCGGATGGCGGGATTGTCGAAGGGCGGGTGCAGATGGTTGAATCGCAGCATGCCGAGCGCGCCGGCAGTGTTCACCACCTCCACCGCGATCTCGTCGCTCCGCCGCAGCACCGGCAGCAGATCGGCGAGCGGCGTTTCCCACCAATCCACCTCATTCGCCTGCAGCGCGGCGGCGGCGGTGGCGGGGTCCGGCATGACGCGCCATTCGATGCGGTCGAAATTCACCGCCTTGCCGCCGGCGAGGAAATCCGCCGGCTCGTCCCGTGGCACGTAATGCACGTGGCGCTCATAGGCGGCGAGGCTGCCCGGCACCCATTCGGCGCGGCGGAAGCGGAAGGGGCCGCTGCCCACCGGATCGGTGATCTGGGTGAAGGGATCGGTCGCGGCGATCCGCTCCGGCATGATGGCACAGATATTGGCGGAGGGTTTCCCGAGCGCCCAGGGCAGGCCCGGCCAGGGCTGCTTCAGCACGATCTCCAGCCTGTCGTCGGCCGGCGCGCGCATCTCCTGCAGCAGCGCCGCCAGGCGCTGGCCGAGGACATCCCGCTTCGACCAGCGGACGATGGAGGCGATGCAGTCGCGGGCCCGCACCTGCTCGCCATCATGGAAGTAGAGTTCCGGGCGGAGGGTGATCGTATGGGTCAGCCCATCGGCCGAGACCTCATGCGCCTGCGCCATCTGCGGCTTTGCCTGGAAGTCCCGCCCTAACCCGAAGAGCGTGTCATAGACCAGCAGCCCATGGTTGCGGGCAATGGTCGTTGTGCTCCAGACCGGGTCGAGCGTCGCCAGATTGCCCTGCGGCACGAAGCGCAGGGTGCGGGCATTGCCCTGCGCCAGGGCCAGATATGGTGCGGCCAGGCGCGAGGCGGCCAGCGCCAGGGCCGCGCCCTGCAACAGGCTCCGACGATGCATGCTCCGAGATCCTCCGGCGGCGCCTAGAGACAATGTACTCAGGAGCCATGCCCGGCCGGGTGGCCTCACCCGACCGGAGATGGCGCCAGGGCCGCCCCCTTGCCCCAGCCGGGCCGCGGGCGCAACCGGGGATTACGCCTTGGAGACGTTCCAGAACACCGTCGCCGGGGCGCGGAACATGCCGGTGACATTGCGCCGCCAGGCGGAAGGCTGCCAGTAGAAGCCGAGCGGGATATAGGCCATCACCTCCATCGCCCGCCGGTTCAGCGCCTCGGCGATCCGCTTCGATTCGGCCGGGTCGCCGGTTTCCGTCCAGGCGGTGCGCAGCCGCTCGATCTCTGCATCCTCCGGCCAGCCGAACCAGGCCTGCGGGCCATTGGTGCGGAGGAAGAGGTGGAAGACCGGCAGGGTCAGGCTCTGGCCGGAGGAGGTGGTGTGGATGATGCTCCAGCCGCCGCGCTCCACCGGCTCCTTGCTGGTCCGCCGCTGGATCAGCGTGCCCCAGTCGGCGGCGACGAGTTCAAGGTTCATCCCGAGCCGGCGGATCAGGTCGGCGGTGACGAGGGAGAGGGCGTTGATCTGCGGGTAGTCGCCCGGGGTGATCAGCACCACCTTCTCGCCTTTGTAGCCGGCGGCGGCGAGCGCGGCCTTGGCCTTGTCCAGGTCGCGGGTCTTCAGGATCTCGCTGCCCGCTTCGTTGGCCAGTGCGGTGTGGCAGGTGAAGACGCCCTCGCAGGCCTCCCAGCCGCCGGCCTCGTTGCCCGCCACGGCGCGCAGGTAGTCGCGCTGGTCCACCGCCATGGCGACGGCACGGCGGATGGCGGGGTTGTTGAAGGGCGGCTGCAGGCAGTTGAAGCGGCAGATGCCGTAGGTGCCCTCCAGCAGCCGCTGCTCCACCACCACCTGGCGGCTGCGCCGCAGCAGCGGCAGCAAATCGTGCAGCGGGTATTCCCAGTAATCCTGCTCCCCCGCCGTCATGGCGCCGGCGGCGGTACCGGAATCGGAGATGACGGTCCACTCGACGCTGTCGAGCTTCGGGGCGCGGCCGCCGGCAAGGCCGTCCACCGGCTCCTGCCGCGGCTGGTAGCGGTCGAATTTCTCCCAGACCGCGCGCTGGCCGGGATTCCACTCATCGGGGCGGAAGCGGAAGGGGCCGCTGCCGATCGGGTCGCGGATCTGCTGGAAGGCATCCGTCTGCGCAATGCGCTCCGGCATGATGAAGCAGGGGAATTGCGTCTGGCCGAGGGCCAGCGGCAGCAGCGGGATCGGCTTGTTCAGCCGGAAGCGGAAGCGGCGGTCGTCCAGCGCCTCCACCGCCGCCACGCCGGGCCAGAGCGCCTGCATGAAAGGGTCGCGCCGCGCCCAGCGCCTGATGCTGGCAACGCAATCCTTCGCCAGCACGGGTTCGCCATCATGGAAGCGCAGCCCTTCGCGCAGGGTGAAATTCCAGGTGAGGCCATCGGCTGCCGTCTCCCAGCCCGCTGCCATCTGCGGCTTGATCTCGCCCTTGGAATCCTGGGCGCAGAGCTGGTCATAGACCAGGAAGGCGTGGTTGCGGGTGACGACGGCGGTGGTCCAGACCGGGTCCAGGCTGGTGAGGTTGGCCTGGGGGATGACGCGGAGCGTCTTCGCCGCCCCCTGCGCCAGCACCGGCGCAGGCATGGCTGCAGCGGCCAGGCCGGCCTTGAACAGGTCACGTCGCTGCATGGGTGGCGTCCTCAGCCGCGTTGCAGGTTCCAGAACATCGGGAAGCCGGAAATCCGCCCGCGCAGTTCCCGCCGCAGCGCGGTGTTGGCATAATAGCCGCCGAGCGGGATGAAGGGCAGTTCCGTCATCGCCACGCGCTGCATCTCCTCGGCGATGCTGCGCTCAGCGGCGGCGTCCGGCGCCTCGAACCAGGCGTCGCGCAGCTCCTCCAGCTTCGGGCTGCTGGGCCAGCCGGGCCAGGCGCCGGCGCCATTGCCGCGCAGCGGGAAATGGCCGGCGGGGTTGGCCGTGTCGAAGCCCTGGAAGCCGGTGCAGAAGATGCTCCAGCCGCCCTTGTCCAAGGGCTCGCGGCTCGCCCGGCGCTGCACTACCGTACCCCAATCGGCGAGCACCAGGTCGAGATTCATGCCGAGGCGGCGCAGCACATCCGCGGTCACCTGGGTCAGCGCGGCCGGGGTCTGGATATCGGCGGGGCCGATGATGCGGACGAGCTGGTTGGTATAGCCCGCCTCCTTCAGCAGCGCCCTGGCGCGATCCAGGCTGCGCGGCCCCAGCAGCGGTTCCAGCCCCGCCGCGTTGGCCAGCGGCGTGCCGGGGGTGAAGATGCCGACATCCTCGATCCAATTCGCCGGATCCGGCCCGACGATCGCCATGGAGAAATCGCGCTGCTGGATGGCCGGCAGCAAAGCGCGGCGCATGGCCGGGTCGTCGAAGGGCGGATGCAGGTGGTTGAAGCGCAGCAGGTTCCACACCGCGCGCTCGTCCAGCCTTTCCACCGCGATGGCGCGGTTGCGGCGGAGAAGCTGCTGCAGCTCCGGCGTCGGCTCCTCCACCCAGTCCATCTCGCCGGATTGCAGCGCCGCCGCGGCGGTGGCGGAATCCGTGATGATGTGCCATTCGACGCGCGGGATATGCACCTGCTTCGGCCCGGCGATCAGGCTGGGCGTGCCGCCCGGCGCCGGGACATAGCCTTCGAATTTCTCATAGACGACGCGGCTGCCGCTGACGAACTCATCCGCCTTGAACCGGTAGGGGCCGCTGCCGATGGCCTCGCGGATCTGCTGGAAGGGGTCGGTCGCCGCGATCCGCTCCGGCATGATGAAGCAGACCGGGGAGGAGGGATTGCCAAGGCCCGCGAGCAGCAGCGGAAAGGGCCGCTTCAGCCGGAACACCAGGCGCCGGTCATCGGCGGCGACCAGCTCCTCGGTCAGCGATTCCGTCTTCTGGCCGAAGGGGCTGCGCTTCATCCAGCGGCGGATGGAGGCGACGGCATCCTTGGCCAGCACCGCCTCGCCATCATGGAAGCGCAGGCCGGGGCGCAGCGTGATGGTGACGCGGCGGCCCTCCTCCTCGGTGGTGGCGCCCTCCGCCATCTGCGGCTGCGGCCGGAACCCCGCATCCATGCCGAAGAGCGTGTCATAGACCATATAGCCGTGGTTGCGGGTGACGGTCGCCGTCGTCCAGATCGGGTCCAGGGAGGTGAGATTCGCCTGAGGCACAAAGCGGATGGGCCGCGTCGCCGAGGGCTGCGCCAAGGCGGGCAGCGGCAGGGCGGCGGCAAGCGCGAGGAACTGGCGGCGATTCATGGGTCAGGCCCTCCGGATACCCCAGAAGATCGCAAAACCCTTCACCCGGTCCACCAGGTTCCGGTGATGCGCGGTGATGGAGTAGTAGGCGCCGGTCGGAATGTAGGGCAGGCCCTGCATCGCCTCCACCTGGATCTCGCGCGCCAGCGCCTGCTGTGCGGCAAGGTCCGGCGCTTCCAGCCAGGCGGCGCGAAGCTGTTCCACCTTCGGCAAATCGGGCCAGCCGGGCGCCGCGGCCTCGCCATCCGAGCGAAGCTGGGCATGGGTGACGGGGTTGATGAAATCCATGCCGGAGGAGGCGAAGCAGGCGATGGACCAGCCGCCCTGATCCAGCGGCCCCTTGTTCATCCGCCGCTGCGCGACGGTGCCCCAATCCGTCAGCACCACATCCAGGTTGAGGTTCAGCCGCTTCAGCAGATCCGCCGCCACCTGCGCCTGGGCGGTAGTGGAGTTGATGTCGGTGGTGCCGAGCAGCCGCACCGGCTGACCATTGTAGCCCGCCTCCTTCAACGCCTGCTTCGCCCGCGTGATGCTGCGCGGGCCCTTCAGCGGCTCCAGCCCGGCATCGTTGGCCATCGGCCCGCCGGGGGTGAAGAAGCCGACATTCGCCTCGTATTTCGACGGGTCGGGGCCGACGATCGCCGTCATGAAATCCTCCTGGCTGATGGCGTGGAGGAAGGCGCGGCGGATGGCCGGGTTGTCGAAGGGCGGCTGGCGGTGGTTGAAGCGGAACTGGCCGGGCAAAGGCAGCGGGTCGATCGGCTCCAGCCGCAGATTGCGGTTGCGGCCGAGCAGCGTCTGGATCTCCGGCGCCATCTGCTCGAACCAATCCACCTCCCCGGCGAGCAGCGCCGCGGCGGCGGTGCCGGCATCCGGGATGATGTTCCACTCGACGCGGTCGAAATGCACGAGTTTCGGCCCCGCCGTCATTCCCTGGGCGGCGTTGGGGGTGGGGCTGTACTCCGGGTTGCGTTCCCAGACGGCGCGGCTGCCCTGGCGGAACTCGCTCATCACGAAGCGGAAGGGGCCACTGCCCGTGGGATCGCGGATCTGCTGGAAGGCGTCCGTCGCGGCGATGCGCGCCGGCATGATGAAGGCCTGCGGGTTGGCCGGCACCGCCAGCGCGTCGATCAGCAGGGCGAAGGGACGCTTGAGGCGGAAGCGCAGGCGGAGATCGTCGAGCGCCGCGAGTTCGTCGGTGCGCGCCGCCACGGCCTGGCCCATGGGGGAGCGGCGCATCCAACGGTTGAGGGAAACGACGCAGTCATTCGCCGTCACCCGCTCCCCATCGTGGAATTTCAGCCCCGGGCGCAGGGTGATGGTGCAGCTCCTGCCGTCCTCCTCCAGCACATGCCCCGCCGCCATCTGCGGCTGCGGCCGGAATTGCGCATCCACGCCGTAGAGCGTGTCATAGACCATGTAGCCATGGTTGCGGATGACGTTGGAGCTGATGGCGATGGGGTCCAGCCCGCCGAGATCGGCCTGGGGGACGAAGCGCAGCACGCGGGCGCCGGCGGGCTGCGCGATGGCAAAGCGCGGCAGCGCGGAGGCCGCCGCCGCCGTGAGGATGGAACGCCGCTGCATATGTGCCCCCGTCAGACGCGCTTGATGTTCCAGAACAGCGCCAGCCCCCGCACCCGATCCGCCAGGTCCCGCCGCACCGCGGTCTGGGAGCGATAGGCGCCGACCGGGATATAGGGCAGTTCCTGCATCGCCAGCACCTGCATCTCCCGCGCCAGGCCCTGGCGGGCTTCCAGCGTCGGCGCCTCGAACCAGGCGTCGCGCAAGGCTTCCAGTTTCGGGATGTTCGGCCAGCCGGCCCAGGCGCCTTCGCCATTGGCGCGCAAGGTCGGGTTGGTGGCGGGCGTCAGGAAATCCATGGAGCTGAAGGCGTACATGGAAACGCTCCAGCCCCCCTGTTCCAGCGGTCCCTTGTTGTTCCGCCGCTGCACCACCGTGCCCCAATCGGTCAGCGCCACGTCCAGGTTCACGCCGAGTCGGCGGAACAGGTCGATCGCCACCTGGGTCAGCGCCGCGGGCACCAGGATGTCGGTCGGCCCCATCAGCCGGATGGGCTGGTTGGTGTAGCCCGCCTCCTTCAGCAGCGCCTTCGCCCGCTCGAGGCTGCGCGGCCCGCGCAACGGCTCGAGGCCGGCATCGCTGGCCATCGGCCCGCCCGGGGTGAAGAAGCCGGCATCCGCCTGGTAGAGCGAGGCATCCGTCCCGACCGCCGCCTGCATGAAATCCTGCTGGTCGATCGCCGGCAGCAGGGCGCGGCGGATGGCGGCGTTGTCGAAGGGCGGCTGCAGATGGTTGAAGCGCATCAGCGCCATCATCGGCAGCGGGTCCATCGGCTCGATCGCCACGGTGCGGCCGCGGCGGAGAAGCTGCTGGATCTCCGGCGGCGGCTGCTCGTACCAGTCGATCTCGCCGGCCTGCATCGCTGCCGCGGCGGTGGCCGCATCGGGGATGATCTTCCACTCCACCCGGTCGAAATGCGCGACCTTCGGCCCTGCCGTGTAGCCGCTGGCGGCGACCGGCGTCGGGGTGTAGGCCTCGTTGCGGGCGAAGGCGGCGCCGCTGCCGGCGATGAATTCATTCGGCAGGAAGCGGTAGGGGCCGCTGCCCACCACCTCGCGGAGCTGGGTGAAGGCGTCGGTCTTCGCCAGCCGCTCCGGCATGATGAAGCAGGGCGGCGCCACCGGGCTGCCCAGCGCCTCCAGCAACAGCGGGTAGGGCTTCTTCAGGCGGAATTGCAGGCGCCGGTCGTCCAGCGCCGCGATCTCCTCCACCAGCGGCAGCAGCTTCTGGCCCATGGCGTGGCGGCCGATCCAGCGCCTGACGCTGGCCACCGCGTCGCGCGCCAGCACGGGCTCGCCATCGTGGAATTTCAGCCCCTCGCGCAGGGTGATGGTGATGCGGCGGCCGTCTTCCGCCTCTTCATGGCCCGCCGCCATCTGCGGCTGCGGGCGGAAACCCGCGTCGCTGCCATAGAGGGTGTCGTACACCATGTAGCCCATGTTCCGGGTGACGTTGGACGTCGTCCAGACCGGGTCCAGGGAGGAGAGATCCGCCTGTGGCACGAAGCGCAGCAACCGCGGCCGCTGCGCCAGGGCCGGCATGGCGAAACCGGCGGCTGCCCCCGCCGCCAGCAATCCGCGCCGCCCGATCATGAATGCACCGCCCGCGCGCTACGCACGACGCAGATTCCAGAACAGCGCGAAGCCCGGCACGCGGTTGGTCAGGTTGCGCCGGAAGGAGGTCATCGAGGTATAGGCGCCGACCGGGATATAGGGCACCTCATCCAGCACGGTGAGCTGGATCTCCCGCGCCAGCTTCTTCTGCGCATCGAGGTCCGGCGCGTCGAACCAGGCGTCGCGCAGCTCCTCCAGCCTCGGGATGGTGGGCCAGCCGAACCAGGCCGAGGCGCCATGGCCGCGCAGCGGGAAATTGCCCGAGGGATCGGCCATCTCGAAGCTGGCGAAGGCGGTGAGGAAGATGCTCCAGCCGCCCTTGTCCAGCGGCTCGCGGCTGGCCCGGCGCTGCACCACGCTGCCCCAATCGGTCAGCACGAAATCGAGGTTCACGTCCAGCCGCCGCAGCATGTCGCCCGCCACCTGGGTCATGGCGGAGGGCGCCAGGATGTCGGTCGGGCCGATCAGGCGGATGGGCTGGTTGGTGTAGCCCGCCGCCTTCAGCAAATCCTTCGCCTTCTGGACGCTGCGCGGGCCGGTCAGCGCCTCCATCCCCACATCGGTCGCCAGCGGCGTGCCCGGGGTGAAGACCCCCATCTGCGACCAGAGCTGCGGGTCCGGGCCGACGATCGCCGTCATGTAATCCTCCTGGCTCACCGCCGGGAGGAGCGCCTGGCGCATCTTCTTGTCATTGAAAGGCGGATGGAGGTGATTGAAGCGCAGGATCGCCGGGTTCTTCAGGCTGTCGATCGGCTCCACCGCAATCTGGCGGTTGCGGCGGAAAAGCTGCTGGATCTCCGGCGGCGGCTGCTCGTACCAGTCGATCTCGCCATTCTGCAGTGCGGCGGAGGCGGTCGCGGGATCGGTGATGATGTGCCACTCGACGCGGTCGAAATGGGCGATTTTCGGCCCCGCCGTCAGGCTCGGCGTGCCGCTCGGCACCGGCTGGTAGTCCGGGTTGCGGGCATAGGCGACGAAGCTGCCGGAATTGTACTCATTGGCCAGGAAGCGGAAGGGGCCGCTGCCCACCGTCTCGCGGATCTGCTGATAGGGATCGGTCGCGGCGATCCGCGCCGGCATGATGAAGGCGGCGGGGTTGGAGGGGCTGGCGAGCGAGGCGAGCAGCCGCGGGAAGGGCCGCTTCAGCCGGAATTGCAGGCGCAAATCGTCCAGCGCGACCAGCTCCTCCACCGCCGGCTCCAGCTTCTGGCCGTTGGAATTCCGCTTCATCCAGCGCTTCACGCTGGCGACGCAATCGCTGGCGCGGACCGGCTCCCCATCGTGGAATTTCAGCCCGCTCCGCAGGGTGAAGGTGTAGCGCCTGCCATCCTCCTCCACCGTATGGCCGGCGGCCATCTGCGGCTGCGGCTGGAAATTCGCGTCCATGCCGTAGAGCACGTCATAGACCAGCCAAGCATGGTTGCGGGTGACGTTGGCCGTGGTCCAGATCGGGTCCAGGCTCGTCAGATTGGCCTGGGGCACGAATTTCAGCACCCGGCCGGCGGCGCCTTGGGCGTTGGCGAAGCGGGGTGCGGCCAAAGGGGCGGCAAGGGCAGCGGCGGCGCCGCCCCCCAGCAATTCACGGCGACGGATCATGGTCAGCCCTTCTTCAGGTTCCAGAACAGCGGCATGCCCTTCGGCACCTCGGTCAGGGTGCGGCGATAGGCGGTGGATTGGAAATACTGGCCCAGCGGCAGGGTCGGCACCTCCTCGAAGGCCACCGCTTGCATCTCCCGTGCCGCCGCCTGCTGGGCCGCGAGATCCGGCGCGTCGAACCATTGCTGGCGGAGCGCCTCCAGCCTCTCGCTGCTGGACCAACCCCACCAGCCCTGTGCGCCATTGCCGCGAATCGGCTGGTTGACGCCGGGATTGATGACGTCGAGCCCGGTCCAGAAGGTGAAGAAGATGGACCAGCCGCCCTGCTCCGGCGGGTTGCGATTGGCGCGGCGGGCGACGACGCTCGCCCAGTCCATGGCCACGAAATCGACATTCATGCCCGCCTTGCGGAACATGTCGGCACCCACCTGGCAGAGCGCGTTCAGGGTGGGGAAATCGGTCGCCGCCAGCAGCACGACCTTCTCGCCCTTGTAGCCGGCGGCGGCAAGGTCGCGCTTGACCTTGTCATAGTCCGGAGTGCTGGTCAGCGTGCCCATGCCGGCATCGCTCGCCAGCGGCGTGCCGGGCGGGAAGAAGCCTACCCCATCGCGCCACAGGCTGCGGTCGGTGCCGGTCACGGCGGTCATGTAGTCCGCCTGGTTGATGGCGCCGAGCAAGGCGCGGCGCACCCCCGGATTGTCGAAGGGCGGGTGCAGGTGGTTGAAGCGGCCATAGCCCATCAGCCCGGTCGGGTTGGGCAGATCCACCACGATATTGCGGTTGCGCTTCAGCACCGGCAGCAGATCGCTGGTCGGCACCTCCCACCAATCCGTCTCGCCATTCTGCAGCGCGGCGGCGGCGGTGGCGGGGTCGGGCGTCACGATCCATTCGACGCGGTCGATGTTCACGCGCTTCGGGCCGGCGGTCCAGGACGGCGTGCCGCTCTCGCGCGGGACGTAGCGCTCGAAGCGCTCATAGACGAAGCGGCTGCCCTGCACCCGCTCATCTGCCTTGAAGCGGAAGGGGCCGCTGCCGATCATCTCCGTCACCGGCCTTGCGGGATCGGCGGCGGCGGCGATGCGCTCCGGCATGATCATGCAGCAGGGGGTGACGAGGCTGCCCAGCGCCTCCGCCAGCAGCGGGAAGGGACGCTTCAGGCGGAAGACCAGGGTGGCGTCGTCGGGCGTCGAAAGCTCATCCAGCCGCGCCAGCAGCTCCTGCCCCAGCGGGTGGCGCATGGCCCAGCGGCGGATGCTGGCGGCGCAATCCCGCGCCCGCACCTTCTCGCCATCATGGAAGAGCAGGCCGGGGCGCAGCGTGATGGTCCAGCGCCGGCCCTCCTCCTCCACCACATGGCCTGCCGCCATCTGCGGCTGGATGCCGAATTCGCCGTCCATGCCGTAGAGCGTGTCGAACACCATGAACGCGTGGTGGCGGGTGACATAGGCGGTGGTGACGTGGGGATCGAGGATGCCGAGATCCGATTGCGGGATGAATTTCAGCACCCGGTTCGCCCCCGGCTGGGCAATGGCAAATTGCGGCAACGTGCCCACGGCGCCCGCAGCGGCGGTGCCGCGCAGCAGATCCCGACGATGCATTCTGGTCTCCCCGGCGGCCGCCCCGGCCGTTTCGGGGAGTGAAGCGCGGAACCGCCGGGGCGGCAAGACGCCGCCGGCGGCCCCGGGGCGGGATCAGGCCTTGCTGACGTTCCAGAACATCGGCAGCCCCTTCAGCACGCCGGTGAGGTTGCTGCGGTAGCTCCAGGGCTGGAAATACTGGCCGACCGGCAGGTAGGGCACCTCACGGAATCCCTCCTCCTGAATCTCCGCCGCGATCTTCTGCTGCGCGGGAAGGTCCGGCGCGTCGAACCAGGCCTGCCGCAGCTCCTCCAGCTTCGGCATGGTCGGCCAGCCGAACCAGGCGTTGGCGCCGTTGCCGCGCAGGCCGAGATGCCCGGCCGGGCTGAAGAAATCGAGCCCGGTGAAGAAGGTGAGGAAGATGCTCCAGCCGCCCTGGTCCGGCGGGTTGCGGTTGGCGCGCCGCGTCACCACGCTGCCCCAGTCGGTCGAGACATAGTCCACATTCATGCCCGATTTCTGCAGCATGTCATGGCAGACCTGGGCGAGCGCATTGAGGCTCGGGAAGTCGGAGGCGGCGATCAGCACCACCTTCTCGCCCCTGTAGCCGGCGGCGGCGAGATCGCGCTTCACCTTCTCATAGTCGCGCGGCGCGGTGAGGACATCGAGCCCGGCCTCCGACGCGAAGGGCGTGCCGGGCGGGAAGAAGCCGACGCCGTCGCGCCACATGGACTGGTCGGTGCCGATGACGGCCGTCATGTAGTCCGCCTGGTTGACGGCGCCGAGCAGGGCGCGGCGGATGGCGGGGTTGTTGAAGGGCGGGTGCAGATGGTTGAAGCGGCAAAGGCCCATCAGCCCGGTGCGGTCATACTGCTCCACCACCACATTGCGCATGCGGGAGAGGCGCGGCAGGAGGTCGGCGGTCGGCTGCTCCCACCAATCCATCTCGCCGGATTGCAGCGCGCCGGCGGCGGTGGCGGCATCGGGGATGACGTGCCATTCCACGCGGTCGAAATTCGCCGCCTTGGGGCCGGAGGTGAATTCCGGCGTGCCGCCGCTGCGCGGCGTGTAGTCGGCGAATTTCTCATAGACCACCAGGCTGCCCGGCACGCGCTCATTCGCCGCGAAGCGGAAGGGGCCGCTGCCGATGTTGTCACGGATCGGCGTGTTCGGGTCGCTGTTCGCGATGCGCTCCGGCATGATGAAGCAGACCGGCGAGGCCGGCTTGGCCAGCGCGTCGATCAGCAGGGCGAAGGGTTTCTTCAACCGGAAGGTGAGTCGCCGATCATCCTCTGCTACCAGCTCATCGAGGTTCGCCATGATGGCCTGGCCCATCGCGTCCCGCGCTGCCCAGCGCTTCACGCTGGCGACGGCGTCGCGCGCCCGCACCTTCTCGCCATCATGGAATTTCAGCCCCTGGCGCAGGGTGATGGTGACGCGGCGGCCGCCATCCTCCACCACATGGCCTTCCGCCATCTGCGGTTGCGGCCGGAAGTCGTTATCCACGCCATAGAGCGTGTCATAGATCAGGAAGCCATGGTGGCGGGTGACATAGGCGGTGGTGACGATGGGGTCGACCACCGCGACATCCGCCTGGGGGATGAATTTCAGCAGCCGCGCGCCCTGCGCGGTAGCAGGTGCCGCGAGCGGCAAGGCGGCCGCGCCGGCGGCGCCGAGGAGGAAGCTGCGACGATCCATGGCGATCCGGTCCCGTCTCTGTGAAGCCGATTTGGGAAACCGCATCCCGCGACGGAACGCAAGGGTGGATCACGACCGGGGATGCAGTGACTGCTGCGTGCAGAGATTAACGCTGCGTTCGGCGACTCCTTCGAACGTGATGCGCATGCGGGCACTTAGCCCATCCGGAGTGCGTGACGTCACCATGGCGTGGTTTGTGTGCACCGCGGCATTTGCGTAGATGACTGACCCCAGGATGCAGCCGATGACCGCACTGTTCCAACTTCCCCCCGCCCTGGCCGAGCACAGGCTCGTCCGTCTGGGCGGGGAATTCTTCCGCTTCGGCGTGGTCGGCGTCGCCGGCTTCCTGGTCGATTCCGGGGTGCTGACGGCCGCGATCGCGCTCGGCCTCGGGCCCTGGTTCGGGCGGGCGCTGTCCTACCTGTTCGGCGCCACCACCACCTTCCTGCTGAACCGCGCCTGGACCTGGCGGCACGCGCCGCGGGACGCCATGGGACGGCGCTGGGCGCTGTTCCTGCTGGTGAACCTGGTGGGCTTCGCCTGCAACTACGGCACCTATGCCCTGATGATCACCAACCTGCCCGTGGCTGCCGCGCATCCTGTGCTCGGGGTCGCAGCAGGATCCCTGGCGGGCATGGTGGGTAATTTCCTCCTCAGCCGGCGCTTCGTCTTCGCCCGCGGCGGCGAAGCCCGGCCCCTTGCGACCTGACAGCAACCGGTGGGTGAGATGTGCGACAGACCGAGCCTTCCCCCGTGCTGCCCCCGCCTGACCCGGCGCCGCCGGAGCCTGGCCGCATGGGCAGGCTGATGCCGGCCGAGCCGCGCGGGCCGGAGGCCCAGCTGCTCTCCGCCGCGGCTGGCGATGCCGGCTGGGCCGGCCTGGCCGGCAGCCTGGTGCCATTGGCCGGGATGCGCCCGGCGGCGGTGCCGCTGCCCACGACACTGCCACCAGCCCTGGCCGGGCTGCTGGTCGGCACCAGCGACGCCCTGGCCACCGCCCTGGCCGGAGTGCTGCTGCAATCGGCGCCGCTGCCTTTCCGCCTGCCTTCGCTGGCGCTGATCGGCTGCGTCGCCGTCGCCATGCCGCTGCTCGCCGCGGGCCTCGGCGCCTATGCGCCGGGGCGGCTGTTCGGCGCCCGCCGCGCCAGCCCGCCTGCCCTGGCCGGGCTGGCCCTGACCCTGGCCGGCATGGCCGGGGCGGCCACCGCGCTCGGTGCCGGCCACGCCTTCCCGCTGGAGCTCGCCGGGCTCTGGTTCGCCCTCGCTCTGCCGCTGCTGCTGGCCGGCCGCGCCGCCGCCGGCTCCGGCCTGCGCGCCATCGCCACCCGGGTCCGGCAGCGCGCCGTGGTGGTGGGGGATGGGCCGCAGGCCGTCCGCTTCGCCGCGGCCGTGGCGCAACAGCCGGAATCCGGGCTCCGGCTGATCGGCCAGGTGGCGGATGACCATGGCAGGCGCGACGCGCCCGGCATTCCCGGCCTGCCACGGCTCGGCGACCTCGATGCGCTCTGCCAGCTCATCCGCCGCGGCGCGGTGGAGCAGGTGATCCTCGCCCTGCCCTGGACGGAGGAGGCCCGCGTCACCTCGGTGATGCAGGTGCTGGCGGATTATCCGGTGGATGTCCGGCTGGCGCCCGACCTGCTGCATTATCGCTGCGGCCGCGGGCCGGAGCGGCTGCGCCTGCACCGGCTGGCGGACCGGCCGATCAGCGGCGGCGCCGCGGTGGTGAAGGCGGCGGAGGATTACCTGCTGGCGATCGGCGCCCTGCTGATCGCGGCGGTGCCGATGGCGCTGATCGCGCTGGCGGTGCGGCTGGACAGCCCCGGCCCCATCCTGTTCCGCCAGCGCCGCACCGGCTTCAACAACAACGAATTCCACGTGCTGAAATTCCGCACCATGTATGTGGAGCAAACCGACCATCTGGCGGAGCGCCAGGTGACCAGGGGCGACAAGCGGGTGACGCGCGTCGGCGCCATCCTCCGCCGCACCTCGCTGGATGAGCTGCCGCAGATCTTCAACGTGCTGCGCGGCGAGATGTCCTTCATCGGCCCGCGCCCGCACGCCCCCGGCACCCGCGCCGGCGGCAGGCCCTTCGAGCAGGTGGTGGCGCGCTACGCGGCGCGGCACCGGGTGAAGCCGGGCCTCACCGGCCTTGCCCAGGTGCGCGGCTGGCGCGGCCCGACCGAGACGGAGGAGAAGCTGATCCGCCGGGTGGAAAGCGACCTGGAATATATCGAGACCTGGTCCCCCTGGCTCGACTTCACCATCCTGGTCCGTACCCTGCTGACCGTCGCCGGGATGAAGAACGCACTCTAGAGCGGGATCGGTTGAGCTGCGCTCACCTGCCCCGCTCTAGCTCATTGTTCGTCGCGTGATTCACGGTTTCGGTCGATTCGACCTCAACCGATCACGCTCTGGCTCCGCACGACGTCGCTGCGCGCCGTCGTGGGGCCCCCGATGGCGCGGGGCGATCGGCGCTGCGCACAGCCTGCCGCGGCGAAACCGCGACAGGCACCGGGCGGCCCGGTTCGGCCAGGTTGCCCCCGAGGACATCGTCTCCGCGCCGGTGCGCGTCTTGCCGGTCCTCGCCAGGGCGCCGGAGACGCGGTCCGGTGCGGCCGGGCGCCCTGGAAACTCCATTTTCCGGCGCTATCCTGCGCGTGATCCCGGCTCCCCTGCCGGGGACGCAGGAGAGTGTCTTGCCCGATTCCCTCGCCGGGGCGCGCCCCGCCGCCACGCCCATGCCGGCTGGCGCGGCGCCCCGCATCGCCGTCCTCATCCCCTGCTACAATGAGGAAGTGGCGATCCCCCGCGTCATCGCCGCCTTCCGCGCCGCCCTGCCGCAGGCCGCGATCTACGTCTATGACAACAATTCCAGGGACCGGACGGTGGAGGCGGCGCGCGAGGCCGGCGCCGTGGTCCGGCGGGAGAGCCTGCAGGGCAAGGGCCATGTGGTCCGCCGCATGTTCGCCGATATCGAGGCCGATGCCTATGTGCTGGTCGATGGCGACGACACCTACGAGGCCGCCGCCGCGCCGGAGATGCTGCGCCTGCTCTTCGCCGAGCGGCTGGACATGGTCACCGGCGTGCGGGTGACGGCGGAGGCGCAGGCGGCGGCGGCCTACCGCCCCGGCCACCAGCTCGGCAACGCCGTGCTGACCGGCATGGTGCGCCGCGTCTTCGGCGACCGCATCAGCGATATGCTCTCTGGCTACCGCGTCTTCTCCCGCCGCTTCGTGAAGAGCTTCCCGGCGCTTGCCTCCGGCTTCGAGACGGAGACGGAGTTCACCGTACACGCGCTGGAGCTGAAGCTGCCGGTGGGCGAGGTGAAGACCGCCTACAAGGAACGCCCCGCCGGCTCCGCCAGCAAGCTCAGCACCTACCGGGACGGGTTTCGCATCCTGCGCACCATCCTCATCCTGGTGCAGCGGGAAAGGCCGCTGATGTTCTTCTCCATCGCGGGCGCGCTGCTGCTGCTGGCCTCCGTCGTGCTGGCGGTGCCGCTGCTGCAAACCTTCCTCGCCACCGGGCTGGTGCCGCGGCTGCCGACGGCGGTGCTGTCCACCGGACTGGCGCTGCTCTCCTTCCTCGCCTTCGCCTGCGGGCTGATCCTGGATACGGTGACGCGGGGCAGGCAGGAGGCGAAGCGGATCGCCTATCTGGCGATACCGGGGCCGGATTTCGACTGAGGTGCCGAGAGGGGGCGCTGCCCCCTCTCGAACATCGGACGCAGTGCGTCCGATCCCGCCAAAGGCCGAAGGGCCTTTGAAACCTTGAGTTTGGCGTCTCGACCGTCGGGTCCAAAACTCAGGGGTTCAAAGGGCCTTTCGGCCCTTTGCGGGGAGAGTTTGAGAGGGGCAGAGCCCCTCTCAACCCAACGCCAGAGGCAACCCCACATAATTCTCCGCCAGCGTCATCGCCCCCGCCGCGGAGCCGCAGATGTAGTCCAGCTCCGCCACCTGCACCTTGTGCTCGAACGGGTCCTCGCCATCGAAGCTATGCAGCAGGGAGGTCATCCACCAGGAGAAGCGCTGCGCCTTCCACACCCGCGCCAGCGCCTTCGCCGAATAGGCCTCCAGCAGCCCCATGCCACGGCCGCGGTAGAAGGCCTGCAGCGCATGCGCCAGCACGCGGATATCGGCCACCGCCAGGTTCATCCCCTTGGCCCCGGTCGGCGGCACGATATGCGCCGCATCCCCCGCCAAGAACAGCCGGCCGAAGCGCATCGGCTCCACCACGAAGCTGCGCATGGCGGTGACGCCGCGCTGCAGGATCTTCCCCTCCTTCACCGGGGAGCCGAGATCGCGATGCGCCAGCCTTGCATGCAGCTCCGCCCAGATCCGGTCGTCGGACCAGGCGGCCAGATCCTCCTCCGGCCGGCATTGCAGATAGAGGCGGGAGAGCGTCTCGCTCCGCATCGTCGCCAGGGCGAAGCCGCGCTCATGCCGCGCATAGATCAGCTCCGGCGAGGCCGGCGGCGCGGCGGCGAGGATGCCGAGCCAGGCGAAGGGATAGACCCGCTCATAGGCCCGCAGCACGCCCGCCGGGATGCTCTCCCGGCAGATGCCGTGGAAGCCGTCGCAGCCGGCGATGACGTCGCAATGCAGGGTCTGCGCCGCGCCTTCATGCACATAGGTGATGGAGGGGTAGTCGCTCTCCAGGTCGTGCAGCGCGACCTGCTCCACCTCGAACTGCAGCGGCGCGCCGGCGCCGAGGCGGGCGGCGATCAGGTCCTTCAGCACCTCCTGCTGGCCATAGATCGTCACCCGCCTGCCGGTCAGGCTGGTCAGCGGGATGCGATGGCCCTCGCCGTCGAAGCGCAGCTCCAGCCCCTCATGCACCAGCCCCTCGCGGTGCAGCCGGTCGCCGACGCCGGTCTCCGTCAGCACGTCCACCGTGCCCTGTTCCAGCAGCCCGGCGCGGATGCGCTCCTCGACATGGGTGCGGGAGCGGCTTTCCAGCACCACGCTCTCGATGCCGGCGCGGTGCAGCAGATGGCCCAGCAGCAGCCCGGCCGGCCCGGCGCCCACGATTCCCACCTGCGTCCGCATCTTCCCACCCCTCCCCGTCCTGGGACGCTTCGCGCCGGCCGGACCACCGCCCTGGCTGCCACGCCCCTGCGAGGGTACGCCCGGCCCGGCGGAAGCTGCCGGCCAGCCTGCCCGGCCCGGACCCGGCAACACAATATCTGGAACGCATTATCCTAAGCGAGTTGCAACGATCATCGTTTCCGCTGCGCTGGGGCTGCCGCGCCGCCGGGGAATGGGTCAGGATCGCTGACGGAGGATCTGCCGATGACCCGTATCCTGTACGACCTGGCCGGGGCGGACCCGGCACGGCGCTTCAGCCCCTTCTGCTGGCGCACCCGCATGGCGCTGGCGCATAAGGGCCTGCCGGTGGAGACCATCCCCTGGCACTTCACCGAGAAGGAGAAGCTGGCCTTCTCCGGCCAGGGGCTGGTGCCGGTGCTGGTGGACAATGGCCATGTCCTGCACGAATCCTGGGACATCGCCTGCTGGCTGGAAGCGCATTACCCGGACCGGCCGAGCCTGTTCGGCGGCCCGGCGGCGCAGGCGGCGGTGCGCTTCCTGAATTCCTGGGCGGACAGCGCCCTGCACCCCTGGATCGCCCGGATGGTGGTGCGGGACATCCTGGACGTGATCCGGGAGGAGGATAAGGCCTATTTCCGCGAAAGCCGGGAGAAGCGCTTCGGCACCTCGCTGGAAGCATGGGTGGCGGAGCGCGACCGCCAGGTGGCGGAATTCCGCAAGGCGCTGCAGCCGGTGCGGCTGACCTTGCGGGCGCAGCCCTTCCTGGCCGGCGCGGCGCCCGCCTATGCGGATTACATCGTCTTCGGCGCCTTCCAATGGGCCCGTTGCACCAGCCCCTTCCGCCTGCTGGAGGAAAGCGACCCGGTCTTCGCCTGGCGCGCCCGGATGCTGGATCTGTTCGACGGGCTTGCGCGCAATGCGGTGGGCTACGAAGTGTGAAGCGAGGATCGGGGAGAAGGCCGATGGAAGACCGGATGGACACGGGCGCGGTCTGCGGCCCGGATGGGTGCGAGGTGCCGGCCGAGGCCACCGCGGCGGCGCTGCCGCTGCAGCGCGCCACGGCGCGCATCGACATCGTCTCCGACGCCATCTGCCCCTGGTGCTGGGTGGGCAAGCGCAACCTGGAAGGCGCGCTGGCGGAGCTCGCCGAGCAGGGCGAGCATTTCGAGGTGCATTGGCACCCCTTCCAGCTCAACCCGGAGATGCCGCGGGCAGGCGTGGACCGCGACGCCTACCGGGCGGCGAAATTCGGCGGGCTGGAAAAATCCCAGGCGGCGGATGCTCGGGTGGCGGCGGCGGGCCGGGCGGCGGGGCTGGAATTCCAGCACAGGCTGATGCGGCGGACACCGAACACCGTCGATGCGCACCGGGTGATCGCCCTGGCCGGGCAGCAGGGCGGGGCGGTGCAGAACGCCGTCGTGGAGGCGCTGTTCCGGGCCTATTTCCAGGAGGGCCAGGATATCGGCGACCGCGCCGTGCTGGCCGCGGTGGCGGGCGCCGCCGGGATGGAGGCCGCGAAGGTAGCTGCCTACCTGGACAGCGAGGCGGGCGAGGCCGAGGTGCGGCAGCAGGATGACAGCTTCCGCCGGGCGGGGCTCTCCGGCGTCCCGACCTTCGCGCTGGACGGGCATGTGGTGTTCAGCGGCGCCATGCCGCCGGAACAGATGGCGGAGGCGTTCCGCAGGGGGTTGGCCATCCTGCGGCAGCGGGCGGCGTAGACGCCCGGGGGGCTCCGCCCCCAGCCCCCGGCAGGGGCTCTGCCCCTGCACCCTGCCGGCGGGAAGAGCTTCCCCCCGGACCCCGCCGTGAGTCGGCAGGTCCAGCCCCCGCGGGGGAAGGCGGCGGAGGTGCGGGAGCCAAGGCAATGCCCCCCATCCTTGCCCCACGCCTCACTTACGGCGAACATCCGGCGCCAATCCTGAGGGGACGCCCACACCATGCTTCGCCGCCTCACCTATGCCCTGGCGCTGCTGCCGGCGCCGGCCTTCGCGCACCACGCCATGGGCGGCGCGGCGCCGCAGAGTCTGTGGCAGAGCATCGCCTCGGGCCTTGCCCATCCGGTGATCGGGCTGGACCATCTGGCCTTCCTGCTGGCCGGCGGGCTGCTGGCCGCGACCCTGCCCGGCCGGGCCGGCTTCGCCGCCCTGGCCGCCTTCCTCGGCGCCGGCGTCGCAGGGGCGCTGCTGCATCTCGCCGGCACCGGCATCGGGCCGGTGGAGGCGGTGGTGGCGCTCAGCGTCCTCGGCGCCGGCGTGGCGCTGCTGCTGGCGCCCGGGCGACTGCCCGCGCTGACCTTCTGGCTGGCCCCCGCCTTCGCCCTGGCCGGGCTGTTCCACGGCCATGCCTATGCCGAGGCCGTTGCCGGCTCGCCCTTCGGCACCGTGCTGACCTATCTGCTGACCCTGCTGCTCTCTCAGGCCGCCATCGCCGGCCTAGCCATGGTCCTCACCCGCCGCATGGCCGCGCCTGGCTTGGCGCATCGCCTGGCCGGCGGCGGTGCCCTCATCATCGGCACCGCCGCCCTCGCCACCGCGCTGCTGGCCTGACATTGCCTCTTTGGCGGTGCTCTGCCGCGGCCTCGCCGTGGAAGCCGCGCGAAGCGCCGGGAAGGCAGCGCCTCCGGGGCGCCGCACGGCGCCGTGGGAACTGACTGGAGCAGATCGCCGGAGGGCGGCATCGCCCGGAGGCGTGAATCTGCTCTACAATCCATAAGCTAGAGCGGTTTCGCGCTGCACAGTCAGCGTGAAACCGCTCTAGTGTCCTGCCCGCGAAGTTCGCTGGATGTCCAGCGAACGGAGCGGACAAGCAGGCCACTGAAAACAAAAGCCAGTGGCCCGAGACCGACGTCCGCAGGACTTCGGAATCGGGACACTAGAGCATTCTCCATGCACAAAGGTGCATGG
The DNA here is from genome assembly GCF_008360935.1 of Siccirubricoccus phaeus. GTDB lineage: Bacteria > Pseudomonadota > Alphaproteobacteria > Acetobacterales > Acetobacteraceae > Siccirubricoccus > Siccirubricoccus phaeus. The sequence goes on along the minus strand of NZ_SRXO01000013.1, from coordinate 18,897 downwards.
AGAATGCTCCAGGTCCTTGTTCAAGCGAGCAAATTACTCCAATCAGGTGATTCCACCTGATTGGCGTTTGCTCTAATACGTGGCCCGCCCGCCGGAGACGTCGAACACGCCGCCGGTGGAAAAGCTGCAATCCTCCGAGGCCAGCCAGCAGACCAGCGCCGCGATCTCCTCCACCAGCGCGAAGCGGCCGGCGGGGATCTTGGAAAGCATGTAGCCGATCTGCGCCTCGGTCATCTGCTTGAAGATGTCGGTCTTGGCCGCCGCCGGCGTCACGCAATTCGCCCGCACGCCGGTCGTCGCCAGTTCCTTCCCCAGCGACTTCGTCAGGCCGATGACGCCGGCCTTGGCGGCGGAATAGGCGGCGGCGTTCGGGTTGCCCTCCTTCCCCGCGATGCTGGCGATGTTGACGATGCGGCCATAATCCCGCGCCCGCATGCCCGGCACCACCGCGCGGCAGCAGAGGAAGACGCCGGTCAGATCGATCTCGATCACCTGCCGCCAGGCATCGACAGGGTAGCTCTCCACCGGCGCGTTCGGCCCGGTGATGCCGGCATTCGCCACGAGAATATCGACCGGCCCCAGCGCCTTCTCCGTGCCGGCCAGCGCCGCGAGGATCGCCGCCTCCTCGGTCACGTCCACTTTCGCCGCGAAGCCGCCCAGCCGGGACGCCACCGCCTCGGCCTCCGCCAGATCCACATCCCAGATCGCCACCTTGGCGCCGCTCGCCACCGCCCGCTCGGCGATGGCGAGGCCGATGCCCCGCGCCCCACCGGTGACGACCGCGACGCGGCCCTGCAGATCCAGTGCATTCATCGCGCGTCCCTCCCGCTTACCTTCCGAAGCGCGCCTTCACGCCGAGCGTGTCCGGTCGGCGTGCAGGTGCTTCGGCGGAAGGCTACCGGCTCGCCGCCTCGGCCGGAAGCGGCAGGGCGGAGATGATGACGATGGCGTTGGCGTAGGGGTATTCATCGGTCATCGTCAGGTCGATGCGCGGCGCCATCCCCGGCGGCACCAGGCTCGCCAGACGCGCCGCTGCGCCGCCGGTCATCACCATGGTCGGCTGGCCGGAGCGGAGGTTCACCACGCCCAGATCGCGGAAGAACACCCCCGCCCGGAAACCGGTGCCGAGCGCCTTCGACGCCGCCTCCTTCGCGGCGAAGCGCTTGGCATAGGTCGCGGCGCGGATGCGCTCCGTCCGCCGCTCCGCCTTGGCCCGTTCCAGCGCGGTGAAGACCCGTTCCAGGAAGCGGTCGCCATGCCGGGCGATGGTCTGCTCGATGCGGCGGATATCCACCGTGTCATTGCCCAGGCCGAGGATCATCCGCGCGCGCGTTCCACCCGAAGATTATCCGCCGGCGCCCGCAGCGCCGCCATGATGCGTTCCAGATGCCGCAGATCGCTCACCTCCACATCCAGCGCCACTTCCAGCGATTCGCTGTCGCGGTGCTGGACCTTGAGGCCGGCGACGGCGCCATCCTGCTGCGCCACGCATTCCGTCAGCGCGGCGAGCGCCGAATTCCGCGTGCGGGTCTCCACGATGATGCGTCCGATCCGGCCGCCCCCCACCGTCTCGTCCCAGTCAATGTCGAGGAAACGCTCCGGCGTCGCCGCGAAATTCTCCAGCGTGTGGCAGTCCGCGGCATGCACGGTCACGCCCTTGCCCGTGGTGACGATGCCGACGATGCGCTCGCCGGGCAGCGGATGGCAGCAGCCGGCGAAATGGTAGGGCATGCCGCTGACCAGCCCGGTGATCGGGATGGCGTTCTGGCCTGGCGCCCGGCCGCGCTCCCCGCCCGGCCGGCCGAGCAGCGGGCTGACGCCGATCCGCGCCCGCGGCCGCACCAGCGCGGAGGTGTCCACCGCACGCGGCGGGATGCGCAGCTCCGGCACCGCCGCATGCAGCACCTCCTTTGGCGAAAGGGTGCCGGCGCCGACCGCGGCGTAGAGCTCCTCCAGCCCCGGCTGCTTCAGCGGCTTCAGCGCGCCTTCCAGCAGCTTCTCCGTCGCGTCCAGCCCTTCCTGGCGGAAGGCCTTCACGATGGCGGCGCGGCCGCTTTCCCGATTCTCCTCCTTCTGCCGCGCATGCACGAAGCGGCGGATGCGCGCCCGCGCCTTGCCGGTGACGACGAAGCGTTCCCAGGCCGGGTTGGGCTGGCCGCCCCGCGCCGTGATGATCTCCACCTGGTCGCCATTCTCGAGCTGGTGACGCAGCGGCACGATCTTGCCGTTGACCTTGGCGCCGACGCAGCTATCGCCGACCTGGCTGTGCACCTCATAGGCGAAATCCACCGGCGTCGCGCCGCGCGGCAGCTCGATCAGATCGCCCTTGGGGGAGAAGCAGAAGACCAGGTCGCGGTGCAGTTCCAGCTTGGTGTGGTCGAGGAATTCCTGCGCGCCCTCGGCATTCTCCAGAATGTCCAGCAGCGCCCGAACCCAGGGGTAGCGCCTGCCGCCCGAGCCTTCCGGCCCCTGCTTGTAGATCCAGTGCGCGGCGACGCCGTACTCCGCGACCTCATGCATTTCGCGGGTGCGGATCTGCACCTCGATCTTGGCGTTGCGTCGCTCCGGCACCGTCACGCCGGTGTGGAGCGATTGGTAGCCATTGGTCTTGGGGGTGGAGATGTAGTCCTTGAACCGCCCTGGCACCACGCGATACGCGTCATGCACCGCGCCCAGCGCGGCGTAGCAGGCGGCGCGGTCCTCGACGAGGACGCGGAAGGCCATGACGTCCGAGAGCGCCTCGAAGGCCACGTTCTTCTTCTGCATCTTGCGCCAGATGGAGTAGGGCGATTTCTCCCGCCCCGTCACGTCCAGCGCCGCCACGTCATGCGCCGCCAGCACCCGCTTCAGATCGGCCTCGATCTCGCGGATCAGATTGGCGCCCTGGCCGCGCAGGAAGGTCAGGCGGGCGGCGATGGTCTGGCGGGCTTCGGGATGCAGCTCCTGGAAGGCGAGCGTCTCCAGCTCGGTCTTCAGCGCATCCATGCCGATGCGCTCGGCGAGCGGCGCGAAGATCTCCATGGTCTCGCGCGCCGTCTTCTGCCGCCGCGCCATCTGCGGCACGAAATGCAGCGTGCGCATATTGTGCAGCCGGTCCGCCAGCTTCACCAGCAGCACGCGGATATCCTCGCTCATCGCCAGCACCAGCTTGCGGAGGTTCTCCGCCTGCTTGGTGCCTTCCGACTGCAGCTCGATCCGCGTCAGCTTGGTGACGCCGTCCACCAGCCGCGCCACCTCGGCGCCGAATTGCCGCTCGATCTCCTTGAGGCCGACGGCGGTGTCCTCCGCCACGTCATGCAGCAGGGCGGTGGCGATGCTGGCGCTGTCCAGCCGGTAATCCGCCAGGATGCCGGCGACGGCGAGGGGATGGGTGATATAGGGGTCGCCATTGTCCCGCTGCTGCGTCGCATGCGCCTCGGCCGCGACGCGGCCGGCACGTTCCAGCAAAGCGAGATCGGCCTTCGGGTCGTAGGCGGCGACGCGCTGGACCAGCGCGGCGGCTTCGGCGAGGCCCGGCGGCGCGGCGGCAGCGACCCCGGCCGCCACCCCTTCCGGCGCAAGCGGCACCGGGGCGGAACGCGGCCCGATGTCGCTCCCGCTCAATGCTGCTGCCTCAGCGGCGGCCGCTGCCCAGCTCGGCAGCGATGGCCGCTTCGATGTCGTCGGGCGACAAATCGTCGAGGCCCTGGCCTTCGGCCGGTAGCTCCTCGTTGACATCCATGACGCCGAAGATGTTCTCGTCGGTGGCGATGAGGTCGAGCACCTCCTCCTCCGCCGGCTCCGGCTCCGGGGCACGCTGCAGCGACTTGATGAGATCCGCCTCGATGGCATCGAGCGGGATGGTCTCGTCGGCGATCTCGCGCAGGGCGACGACCGGGTTCTTGTCGTTGTCCCGGTCGATCGTCAGCTCCTCGCCCCGGCTGATGTTGCGGGCGCGCTGGGCGGCCAGCAGCACCAGCTCGAACCGGTTCGGGATCTTGATGATGCAGTCTTCGACGGTGACGCGCGCCATGCCGGCCTCATCTCGGTTGAATGGGCAGGCGCCGCCCCTGGGGGAGGGGCAGCCTGCGATTCGGTGAACCTTCCAGATAGACAGGGCGGGGCTGAAGTGCAAGCGCCATGCCGCAGCGCGGCATGGCCAAGGGTCGGGGCTCTGCCCGTTGGCGGCAGCGCCGCCACCCGCCCGGCGCCAGGGGTTGGCCCCGGCCCCCGGCCCGAGCTTGCCCCGCCGGCGAACCAGCCGCCCCGTGCCGAACGCCAGGACCCCTAGTCTGGGATCGGTTCCGGGGCCGGGTCGCCCGCCAGGGCAGCGCGAAGCTCGGCCAGGCTCCGCCCCAGCGCCGGATGCACCCAGTCCGGCGCCACATCCGCCAGGGGGTCCAGCACGAAGCGGCGGAGATGCGCCTTCGGGTGCGGCAGGATGGGGTCGGGCGCCGCCCGCACCAGATCGCCCACCGCAATCAGGTCCAGGTCCAGCCGCCGCGGCGCATTGGGAAAGGGCCGCTCCCGCCCCGCCGCTGCCTCAATGGCGTGCAGCGCGGCCAGCAGCGCCGCCGGGTCCGGCACCTCCCCCTCCAGCCGCGCCACGCCATTGACGAAGAGCGGGGCCCCTGGCGGGGACTCCACCGGCAGGGTACGGTACCAGCGGGAAACCGCCCGCAGCCGCAGCCCTGGCAGCCGGTCCAGCGCCGCCGCCGCGGCCCGGCAGGTCTCGATCGGGGCCTCATTCCGCAGTCCCGACAAATTCGCCCCAAGCGCGATCAGGGTCACATTTTCGTGCTTCCTAATCCTCGTCACCGGCCTAGTATCCCCAATTGCCAATTCGGCCCGCCCCAGAACCCCACGAGCCCTCGCTTGTCGCCTGAACGTATCGAACGAGTCGCCCTCTTCATCGATGGCGCGAACCTCTATGCCGCCTCTCGGACTCTTGGCTTCGATGTGGATTACAAGAACCTATTGGGCCATTTCCGCCAGCGGGCGTATCTGGTCCGGGCCTACTACTACACGGCGCTGCTGGAGACCGAGGAATACTCCCCGCTGCGGCCGCTGGTCGACTGGCTGGGCTATAACGGCTATGCCGTCGTCACCAAGCCGGCCAAGGAGTTCACCGACACGCATGGCCGCCGCCGGGTGAAGGGCAGCGTCGACATCGAAATGGCCGTCGATGTGCTCGACCTTTGCCCGCATCTCGACCATGTGGTGATCTTCTCCGGCGATGGCGACCTGCGCCGGCTGGTGGAGGCGGTGCAGCGCCGCGGCGTCCGGGTGACGGTGGTCTCCACCATCCGCACCCAGCCGGCGATGATCGCCGATGAGCTGCGGCGCCAGGCCGATGCCTTCCTGGATCTGGCGGAGCTGGCCGAGTTCATCACCCGCCGCCAGGTGGAACCGCGGCCGCGCAGCCCCGCCGCCGCGCCGCGCCAGCCGGTGCCGGCCCGCGCCACCCCGGCCGACCCTTACCGGGAGCTGCCGGACCTGCCGGAATGAGCATGGCCGGAGCGAAGGCGGCCGGCATGGGCACCGCGCCCGCGCCCGGGCGCGACTGCCCGCTCTGCCCCCGCCTCGTCGCGCTGCGCAGCGCCAACCGCACCGCCTTCCCGGAATGGCACAACGCCCCGGTGCCGAGCTGGGGCCCGGCCGAGGCGCGCATCCTGGTGCTGGGCATGGCCCCCGGCCAGCGCGGCGCCAACCGCACCGGCCGCCCCTTCACTGGCGACCATGCCGGCAAGCTGCTCTACGCCACCTTGCTGAAATTCGGCCTGGCCCAGGGCGAGTACCAGGAAAGGCCGGATGACGGCATGGTGCTGACCGGCTGCCGCGTCACCAATGCGGTGCGCTGCGTGCCGCCGGCCAACCTGCCGGAGCCGGCGGAGGTGAAGGCCTGCAACCAGTTCCTGGCCGGGGAGCTGCAGGCGATGCCCCGGCTCCGCGTGGTGCTGGCCCTCGGCGTGCTGGCGCATGCGGCGCTGCTGCGGGCGCTGGGGCTGAAGCCCAGCCGCATCCCCTTCGGCCATGGCGCGGTGCATGCGCTGCCGGGCGGGGTGAAGCTGGCGGATAGCTACCATGTCAGCCGCTACAACACCTCCACCCGGCGCCTGACCCCGGAGATGTTCGAGGCGGTGATGGCGGAGGTCGTCGCCCAGGCCGGGTGAGCGCCCGCAGCCCCCCCCTCGGAGGTCGATGTGGCGGAAGGTCCGGGCTAGAGCGGTTTCACGCTGACTGTGCAGCGCGAAACCGCTCTAGCTTATGGATGGTAGAGCAGATTCACGCCTCCGGGCGATGCCGCCCTCCGGCGATCTGCTCTAGGGTGGCGGGCAAGCGCTCCGCAGCCCTGCCGGAGCGGCATCGGAGGGAACCCATGCAAGCCTCGGAGACCCGCATCCTCACCACCCATACCGGCAGCCTGCCCCGGCCGCCCGCGCTGACCCAGCTCTACGCCAGGCGGGTGCGGGGGGAGGCGGTGGACATGGCGGCGATGGAAGCGGCGGGGCGGGAGGCGCTGCACCGCATCGTCCCGGCGCAGCTCGAGGCCGGGCTCGACGTCATCAACAACGGGGAGCAGCAGCGGGATTCCTTCGCCCTCTATCTCCGCCACCGCCTCACCGGCATCGGCGGCGAGAGCCAGCGCGCCACCTTCGCCGATATCGACGCCTATCCGGAGTTCAAGGCGGAATTCACCCGCCAGGCCGGCACCAAGGAAGCGGTCAGCAACACCGCCCTGCTGCCCGCCGCCATCGGGCCTGTCGCCTATGCCGACCCCAGCGTCATCACCGCGGAATGCACGGATTTCGCCGCCACCCTGCAGCCCCTGGCCGGGCAGTATACCGAAGCCTTCCTCACCGCCCCCTCCCCCGGCATCGTCGCCTCCATCGTGCAGAACCGGCACTACGACACGGAGGAGGCCTATCTGGCGGCCCTGGCCCAGGCGCTGGCGGTGGAATACCGCGCCATCATCGACCATGGCTTCGTGCTGCAGCTCGACTGCCCCGACCTGGCGCTGGAGCGGCACTGCTCCTACCGCGACCGGCCGCTCGCGGATTTCCTCGGCTTCGTCGAACGGGTGGTGACGGCGATCAACGCCGCCCTTGCCGGCATCCCGCGCGACCAGGTGCGGCTACATGTCTGCTGGGGCAATTACGAGGCGCCGCACGACCAGGACGTGCCGCTGGAGGACATCCTGCCCATCCTGCTGCGGGCCAATGTCGGCGGGCTGGTGCTGCCCTTCGCCAATCCGCGCCATGCGCATGAGGTGCGCTGCCTCGAACGCACGCCGCTCGCCGAGGACCAGCTCATGGTCGCCGGGGTCATCGACACCCTGACCAATTTCGTCGAGCACCCGGAGGTGATCGCCGAGCGCCTCATCCGCGTGGCGCAGGCGGTGGGCGATCCGCGCCGGGTGCTGGCCGGCACGGATTGCGGCTTCGATACCTCGGCGGGGCGCGGCCGGATCACCCCTGACGTGGTCTGGGCCAAGTTCCGCAGCATGGCGGAGGGGGCACGGCTGGCCTCCGCCCGGCTGTTCCCGCAGGGCGGCTGAGCATGTGCTGGATCTGCGACGCCAGGCGGGAATTCGCCGCGTTGCAGGCCGCCGCCGTGCCGCCGCCCGGCGCGGCGGCGCCGGAAGCGCCGCCGGAGGCCGGGCTCAGCCCTTCGCCAGCCCCACATCCCGCAGCGCCTGGCCCATCGCCGCGTCCGAGCGATCCATGAAGGCGGCGAAGCCCGCGGCATCGGCGAAGCTGGTGCCGAAGCCGCGGGCGGCCATGAAGGCGGTGAATTCCTCGGCGCGCGCCACGCGGGCGAGTGCGGCGCCCAGCACCTGCCGCACCTCCTCCGGCAGGCCCGGCGGGCCGGCAATGCCGCGCCACAGCCCGGCGGCGTAATCCACGCCCAGCGCCTCCTTCAGCGTCGGCACCTCGGCGAAGGCGCCGATCCGCTCCGGCGCCATGACCGCCAGCGGCCGGACGCGGCGGGCATCGATCATCGCCTTGCCCTCCGGCAGCGAGCAGGCGGCGAGATCGACGCCCCCCGCCGCCAGCTCCTGCATGCCGAGCGAGGCGCCCTCCACCGGCACCCAGAGCACATGGTCGGCGCCGAGGCCAAGCGTCCGCAACCAGCCGACGAAGGCGAGGTGCCAACTCCCGCCCCGGCCGGAGCCGCTGCCCTTGAAGCGACGCGGCGGCGCCGCCTGCAACGCCTTCGCCAGGCCGGCGACGTCCTCATAGGGCGAGGATGCGTTGACCAGCACCCCGGCAGGGTCCTGGTTCATCAGCGCGATCGGGGTGTAGCTGCGCGGCGTCAGCTCGGTCAGGCCGATCCAGTGCAGCATGGCGATCTCGAGCGTCAGCATGCCGATGGTATGGCCATCCGGCCGCGCCGTGGCGGTGGCGGCATGGCCGACCACGCCGGCGCCGCCGGTGCGGTTCACCACGACGAAGGGCTGGCCCAGATCGCGTTCCAGCAGGGAGGCGATCATCCGCGCCACCGCATCGGTGCCGCCGCCGGCCGCCCAGGGCACGACGAGCTGGACCGGGCGGGCGGGATAGCGGGGCTGGGCCAGGCCCGGCGCCACCGCCGCCAGGGCCAGGCCAGGCCCCATCAGCAGCAGGCGGCGCCGTGCGGGCCGCAGGCGCGGCCGCCGCCCCGCGGGCCTGGGCACGGGGGTCCAATGGCGGTCCTCGGGCATCGGCGTTTCCTCCAGCCGCCGCTGGCGCCAGCGCCGCGGCCGCAGCCTTGTCGTTATCCGAACAGTCGGCCCCGGCGGGGCGGGGCTGTCAAAGGAAAACGCAGGGCGCCGCCGGCGCCGGGCCGGCTCGGGCGGGGCTCAGCCGGCCGCCCGCTTCTCCTCCCCCTGCCGCTCGCGGAAGGCGAGGAGCACGGCGCGCTCCAGCTCCGGCAGGGAGAAGGGCTTGCGCAGCAGCGGCAGGCCGGCCGCCGCGACCCGCGCCGGCGCCCCGCCATAGCCGCTGTAGAGCAGCACCGGGATCGGCCACCCCTCCTCCCGCATCGCCTGGGCGAGATCGAGGCCATCCCAGCCGCCGGGCATGACCACATCCGAGAGCACGAGCTGCGCCGCCACCCCGCCGGCAAGCGCCTTCAGCGCCGCCGCCCCGCTTTCGACCCGGGACACGGTATGGCCCAGATGGTGCAGCATCTCCGCCGTCAGCACCGCGACATCGTCGTCATCCTCGACCAGCAGGATGTTCAGCCCCGGCCCGCGCCTCGGCGCCGTGGCCGCAGGCCTGGCGGTAGCGGCGGCGGGTGCCTCTTCCGCCGCCGCCTCGGGCGCGGCCTCGCTGCGCGGCAGCAGCAGCGTCACCGCCGTGCCCTGGCCGGCGATGCTGGTGATCCGCGCCGCGCCGCCGCTTTGCCGGGCGAAGCCATAGACCTGGGCAAGACCGAGCCCGGTGCCGCGGCCGACCTCCTTGGTCGAGAAGAAGGGCTCGAAGGCATGCGCCAGCACCTCGGGCGGCATGCCGGTGCCATCATCCTGCACGGCCAGCCGGACGAAGCGCCCCTCCAGCCCGTCCGGGTCGGCGCCGCGCCGCAGCTCGGCATTCTCCGCCCGCAGCCGCAGGCGGCCGCCGCGCGGCATGGCGTCCCGCGCATTCACGGCGAGGTTCAGCACCGCGAGCTCCAGCTCCCCGGCATCGACGAGGACCGGCCAGAGCCCCGCTTCCGCCTCGATCTCGACGGCGATGTCACCGCGCAGCGACCGCGCCAGCAGCTCCCGCATGTCCGGCAGCCAGTGCCGCAGGTCGAGCGGCGCCGGGCGCAGCGCCTGGCGGCGGGCAAAGGTCAGCAGCCGCCTGGTCAGGTCGGCGCCCCGCCGCGCCGCCTGCTCGATGGCGTCCATCAGCCGCTCGCGCTTCGCCTGGTCCTGGTCCCGCCGCAGCAGCGAGGTGCCGCTGACGATGACCGAGAGCAGGTTGTTGAAATCATGCGCGACGCCGCCGGTGAGCTGGCCGAGCGCTTCCAGCTTCAGGGTCTGGAACAGCCGGGCCTGCGCCGCCTCCCGCGCCTTCACCTCCTCCGCCACGTCCCGCCGCAGCTTCTCATTCGCCTCCGCCACCGTCAGCTCGGCGCGCTTGCGGTCGGTGATGTCGATGTCGAGGCCGAGAAGGCGGACGGGATCGCCCGCGGCATCGCAGACCAGCCGGCCGCGGGAGGCGAGCCAGCGCTCGCCGCGGCGGGGATGGCCGATTCGGTATTCCATCCGGAAATCCGGGTCGCGCCGCCGCAGCGCGTCCGCGATGGCCGCTGCCGCCGCCTCCCGGTCCTCCGGCAGCACCAGCTCCAGCCAGGCCTCGTGGCTCGGCGTCACCTTGCCCCGGTCGAGGCCGCAGAGCTCGAAGAATTCTTCCGACCAGACCACAGCGGCGTTGCGGATATCCCAGTCCCAGGTGCCGGCGCCGGCATGGCGCTGCGCCATGCGCAGCCTTTCCTCGCTGTCGCGGAGCTGCGCATTGGCCCGGGCCAGCGCCACCGTCCGCTCGGCGACGCGGGCCTCCAGCACCTCATTGCTCTCGGCCAGCGCCCGATTGACGGTCTCCAGCTCCTCGGCGAGGGCCTGCAGCTCCTCCATCGTGACGCGCAGCTCCTCCTCGGGCGCGCCCTCCCTGGCCGCGGGCAGGCGCAGCGCCAGGGCCTGCGCCGCCTCGGCGCGGGCCTCGCCATCCGCCCTCGCCTCCCGCAGCAGGGCGTCGGACTCCCGCAATTGCCGGCTGCGCCGCTCCAGCTCGGCGCGGAGGGCGTCGCGCTCCGCCGCCAGCCTCTCCGCTTCCGCCTGGGCGTCCTCCGCCGCCCCGCGCCATCGCTCAATTTCGCTTTCAAGCCGGCGCAACCGGGTGGCATCGCTCATAGGTCCCGTATCCCTGCCGCGCAGCCCCGGTCGCCGGAAGCCGGTGCGTGCGCCTTGCCAAACCAAACGGATCGAGTCTGCCCGCGTTCCTCTGGCGGGTGGGCCGGCGCGGTCCGTTCTGCATCCGGCGGAGTCGCGGCCGACCCGTGGCGCAGGCGAAGGGAAGCCGGGTGCAGCACGATCTTCTCCTTCTCGGCACCCCGCAGGGGGCATGGACATCCCAGCGTCCTGCCCGCGAAGTTCGCTGGATTCCAGTGAACGCAGCGGACAAGCAGGCCACTGAAAACAAGCTAGCGGCCCGAGAACGAAGTCCGCAGGACTTCGGAAGCGGGACATTGGAGCGGGATCGGTTGAGCTTCGCTTACCCATCCCGCTCCAGCTCTTCGTTTGGTCGCATGGCCGGTCGATTCGTCCTCAACCGACCACACTCCGGCAAAGCTGTGCCGCGACCGCCGCCGGACCCGCCCGCGGCGATTCCGGCCATGCAGCGCCTGGCGCCTGCCGCGCGCAGCCTGCTGCCGGCCATCCTCGACCGCGCTGGGCCGCTTCCGGCCATCCCGGCCGACGATGGCGCAAAGTTCATTCCTCGGCATATCTACGTTGTCCCCTCCCGGGCGTCACCTTCTCGTGAGTCGGGATTGCCGGCGCCTGCTGCTGCGGCAGGGCCCGCAGGAGAGCCTGGTGCGGGCCGGCGATCGACGCGCTGTTCCGCGCCGCCGCCATCGCCCGCGGCCCGCGCCTTGTCGCCATGGTCCTCAGCTGGTGCTGGATGGCGGCATGGCGCGCAGCGCTGGCGCCGCGCTGCCCGCGCTGCCGAGGAGGCGGGGCGGGCCGCCGACCTCATCGCTCTGCGGCTGGACGATTGCTGCTGCCGCCCGCGGCGGCGGCGCAGGAAGCGAAGGGCAAAAAGCCGCCGGAGCGTTGAGCGGCGCGGCGCTCACTCCGCCACCTCCAGGCGGGCCCCCTCGGAGATGTCTCGCACCATCGCGCTCAGGATGGGCGGGTGCTCCCGGCGCTTGTAGCTGCGGAAATCCAGGATGCGGCGGATCAGGGCTTCGGGTTCGGGGCCGTCCGTGCCGGTGGTCATGTGACATCCTCCGTGGCACGCGGCCAGGGAGCGGCACCCGGTCACGCCGTCGCGGACAGCATGGTTCCAGTGCAGGCCAGCGGTCCGGATGCATCCCCGAACGGCTCTTGCTGCAGCAGATTGCCCGCGGCGAGACAGGCAGCCGCGCCCACCGCCTGCGGCGCGGCCGCGCAGCTTCCCGGCCGCTTCTGCGTTAACCTGCCCCGAATATGCAGCACGACCGATTCGCAGATTCCTCCGTCCCGGCCTCGCTCGGTGGCCTCGCCGTGCTGGTCGCCGAGGACCGGCCCGTCATCGCCGGCTGGATGGCGCAAACCCTGGCCCAGGCCGGGTGCCGCGTCACCGGCCCGGTGGCGACGCTCGCCGCGGGGCTGGCGGCGGTGCGGCGGGAGGGCAATGCGCTGGGCGCGGCGGTGCTCGACATCGACCTGCAGGGCGAGCAGGTCTTCCCGCTGGAGGAGGCCTTGCTGCAACACCGGGTGCCCTGCCTCTTCGTGACCGGCTATGGCCGGCTGGCCCTGCCGGCGCCCTGGCCCGGGGCGATGCTGCTGGAAAAGCCCTTCAATGAGCAGCGCCTGCTGCAGGGGCTGGCGGCGGCGGTGGCGGCGGGGCCGGCGGCGAGCGGGGCGGGCGTGCCGCGGGCCAACCGGCATCCCCCGCTGGTGCGGCGGGCCTGGGAGGCTATCCGGCGCAGCCGCGACCTGATCATGGAAGGCCGTATCAGCCAGCGGCCCGGGGGGCGCAAACCCTGCCCTTGAGACGGGAGAGCCCCGTCAGCCGGCGGCCAGAGGGGCGCAAGCCCTGCCCTTGAGACGGGAGAGCCCCGTCAGCCAGCGACCCGAGGGGCGCAAACCCTGCCCTTGAGGCGGGAGAGCCCCGTCAGCCCAGGCGACCGGGATGGGTGAAGGCCTCCCAGCGCTCGCCGCGCACGCAGGCGATGAGGGTGAGGCCGCATGCCTCGGCAGTGCGGATGGCCAGCGCGGTCGGCGCCGAGACGGCGATCAGCGCCGGCGCGCCCAGCATTGCCGCTTTCTGCACCAGCTCCACCGAGACGCGGCTGGTCAGCACCACCGCCCCCATGCCCGGCGCCGCCCCGGCGCGCCACAGGGCGCCCGCCAGCTTGTCGAGCGCATTGTGCCGGCCGACATCCTCCCGCGCCGCGACCAGGCCCCTGCCCGGCTGCCAGAAGCCGGCGGCGTGCAGCCCATGGGTCAGCCGGTGCAGCGCCTGGGAGTCGGCCAGGGCGGCGAGGGCGGCGGGCACGTCGCCGGGCGGCAGGCGCAGCGTGCCGGCCGCCGGCGGCAGGGGGCGCAGCGCCGCTTCCAGGCTTTCCACCCCGCACAGGCCGCACCCCAGCGCCCCGGCCAAGCGGCGCTGCCGGGCGCGGAAGGCGGCAAGGCAGGGCTCCGCCAGCTCCAGCCGCAGCTCGATCCCGCGCGGGCGGGGGATGACGGTGAGTCCCTCCAGCTCTCCGGGCTGCCGGACGATGCCTTCGGTCAGGCAGAAGCCGAGGGCGAAATCCTCCAGCGCCGTCGGCGTCGCCATCATCACCGCGCAGGTGGCGCCGGCGCAGGTGATGGCGACGGCCACCTCCTCCGCCACCAGCCGCGCCTCCGGCCCCGCCGGCGTGCTTGTGGCGACAGCGTGGAGCGGCTCGGGCAGCGGGCTTGCGGGCAGGTCCATCGGGAGGCTCCGGCTGGCGCCGTTTCAGCGCCCGGCGCGGCCTCCGGTTGCCGGGCCGGAACCGCGGCCCATGCCGGCCGCTTTTGCCGCATGGCCCCGCCAAGGATCGGGGCGAGGAGGCGCCATGCCCGAGCAGGATCTGCACATCACCGACCCCACCCCGGCCTCGGGCGGCTGGGGCTCGCTCGAGGGAGTCGCGACCATCCTGGGCCGGGAGGGCCATGCCCTCTCCACCGCCGCGCTGCTGCGCAAGCAGAACAAGCATGACGGCTATATGTGCGTCTCCTGCGCCTGGGCGAAGCCGGAGCCGCCGCACCTGGCGGAATTCTGCGAGAACGGCGCCAAGGCCACCGCCTGGGACCTGACCAGCCACCGCATCGCGCCGGAGTTCTTCGCCAGCCACACGGTGGCGGAGCTGGAAGGCTGGACCGACCACGCGCTGGAACAGGCCGGCCGCCTGACCGAGCCGATGCGCTGGGACGCCGCCACCGACCGCTACGTGCCCACCTCCTGGGACGAAGCCTTCGCCGGCATCGGCGGGGCGCTGCGCGGCTTCGACCCTAAGGAGGTGGTGTTCTATGCCTCCGGCCGCGCCAGCAACGAGGCGGCCTTTCTCTGGCAGCTCTTCGCCCGCGCCTACGGCACCAACAACCTGCCGGACAGCTCCAATATGTGCCACGAGAGCACCTCCGTGGCGCTGCCGGAGGCGATCGGCGTGCCGGTCGGCACCACGACGCTGGAGGATTTCTCCCACACCGGCTGCATCCTGATCTTCGGCCAGAACACCGCGGTGAACAGCCCGCGCATGCTGCACCAGCTCGAGGACGCGGTGAAGCGCGGCGTGCCGATCATCGTCTTCAACCCGCTGCGCGAGCATGGCATCGAGCGCTTCACCAACCCGCAGAGCCCCTCGCGCATGCTGGTGACGCAGTCCCGGCAGATCGCCGCGCAATTCCTGCAGCCCTTGCCGGGCGGCGACCTCGCGGCGATGACCGGGCTGTGCAAGCTGCTGCTGGAATGGGATGCGGCGGGGGAGGCGGTGCTGGATGACCACTTCATCGCCGAGGAGACCCATGGCTTCCAGGCATTCGCCGCGTCCATGCGGCGTTTCCCCTGGCCGGAGATCGAGGCCCGCAGCGGCCTTTCCCGCGCCGCGCTGGAGCAGGTGGCGCGGACCTATGTGGCGGCGGATAGCGCCATGGGCGTCTATGGGATGGGCCTCACCCAGCATCGCCAGGGGGTGGAGGCGGTGCGCATGCTGACCAACCTGCTGCTGCTGCGCGGCAATATCGGCAAGCCGGGCGGCGGCATCTGCCCGGTGCGCGGCCATTCCAACGTGCAGGGCCAGCGCGCCGTCTGGATCACCGAGAAGCCGGAGCTGGCGCCGCTCGACCGCTTCAAGGCGCTGTTCGCCTTCGAGCCGCCGCGGGGGAAAGGGCTGGATTCGGTGGAGGCCGCGAAGGGCGTCATCGAGGGGAAGGTGAAGGCGGTGCTGCAGCTCGGCGGCAACCTCACCCGCTCCCTGCCCGAGCGTGGGTTACTGGAGCCCGCCTGGCGCCGCCTGCCGCTGACGGTGATGATCACCACCAAGCTGAACCGCAGCCATCTGGTGCATGGGCGGAGCGCCTGGCTGCTGCCCTGCCTCAGCCGCATCGAGATCGACCGCCAGGCGAGCGGACCGCAGATCGTCTCCATGGAGGACAGCACCTCCGGCATTCACCCCTCGCACGGTCAGCGGGAGCCGGCGAGCCCGCATCTCCTCTCCGAACCCGCCATCATCGCCGGGCTGGCCAAAGCCACGCTGCCGCCCAATCCGAAGCTGGACTGGGGTGGCTGGGTGGACGACTACACGCGCATCCGGCACGCCATCGCGGAGTGCCATCCCGAATGGTTCTCCGACTACGATGCGCGGATGCGCCGCCCGGGCGGCTTCGTCCGCAGCAACCCGGCGCGGAAGCGGGAATGGCGGACCGAGACGAAGAAGGCGAATTTCCTGGCGCTGGAAAGCCTGGAGATGGATCCAGACATGCCGCTGGAGGACGGGCCCGGCACCTTCCGGCTGATGACGGTGCGCAGCAACGACCAGTTCAACACCACCATCTATGGCTATGAGGACCGCTTCCGCGGCGTACATGGCAGCCGCGACATCGTCTTCCTGAATCCGGCGGATATCGAGGCGCTGGGCCTGACCGCCGGCCAGAGCGTGGCGCTGGAGACGGTGGCGAAGGACGGGGTGGAGCGGCGGGTCGGCGGGCTGCAGGTGGTGCCCTTCGACCTGCCGCGCGGCAGCGCCGCCGCCTATTACCCGGAATGCAACCCGCTGCTGCCGCTCTGGCACCATGCCAAGGGCAGCCATGTGCCGGCGGCGAAATCCATCCCGGTGCGGCTCCACCCGGAGGGCTGAATGCGCCGGCGCTGGCCCTGGCTGCTGCTGGCGGCGGGGCTGGCCGCCGGCGCCGCGCTGTGGTGGCTCAGCGCCCCGCGCCCGCGCTTCGGGCCGGAGGCGGCGGCGATGTTCGAGCAGGGGGATGCGGCCCGCGGCCGCCGCCTCTTCGCCGCTGGCGACTGCGCCTCCTGCCACGCCTCGCCGGGCCAGCCGGACCGGCTGCGCCTTGGCGGCGGCATGGCGCTGGCCTCGCCGCTCGGCACCTTCCGGCCGCCGAATATCTCGCCGGATCCGGTGGATGGGATCGGGCGGTGGAGCGGGGTGGAGTTCGCCAATGCGCTGATGGCGGGGGTCTCGCCGGATGGGCGGCATTACTACCCGGCGCTGCCCTATATCGGCTATGCGCGGATGCGGCCGGAGGATGTGGCGGATCTCTGGGCCTATCTCCGCACCCTGCCGCCGGTGCCCGGGCAGGCGCCGTCGCATGACCTGGCCTTCCCGCTGACCATCCGGCGGCCGATCGGGCTGTGGAAGCTGATCTATCTGGAGGAGACGCCGCTGGCGCCCGACCCGGCGCAGGACGCGGCCTGGAATCGCGGCCGCTATCTGGTGGAGGCGGTGGCGCATTGCGCCGAATGCCACGGCACGCGGAATATGCTGCTGGCGGTGAAGGAGACGACCCGGCTCGCCGGCGGGCCGGACCAGGAGGGGACGGGCTTCGTGCCCAACATCACCCCGGCGCGGCTGGAGCACTGGAGCGAGGCGGATTTCGTCGCGCTGCTCACTACCGGGCGCTCGCCGGAGGGGCGGGTGGCGCGGTCCTCCATGGCGGATGTGGTGCTGAACACCGCATCGCTGCCGGAGGCGGACCGGGCGGCGATCGCGCGCTACCTGAAAAGCCAGCCGGCGCGCGAAACGCCGCGGCCGTGAGGTCGGGGGCTTTGCCCCCCGACTCCCAGGCAGGGGGCGCTGCCCCCATCGAACGCATGCGTTCGATCCCCGCCGAGGACCTGGCCCCGGACCCCCGGTCTGAGTTTTGGCCCCGTGGGCTGAACCGCCGCGCTCTCCGGCGGAAGCCGGCGTCAGCCGGCTTCCGGGTAAAGCCCCCGCAGCCCCGCCTCGCTGGCCTCGCAGCGGCCGCGCTCGGTGATGAGGCCGGTGACCAGCCGCGCCGGGGTCACATCGAAGGCCGGGTTGGCGGCGGGGCTGCCGGCGGCGGCGACGCGGATGGTCTCGATCCGGCCATCGGCGGTCAGGCCGGTGAGATCCGTCACCTCGGCGGCGGAGCGCTCCTCGATCGGGATCTCCGCCACGCCATCCGCGACGCGCCAATCGATGGTGGAATGCGGCAGGGCCACCCAGAAGGGCACGCCATTGTCCCTCGCCGCCAGCGCCTTCAGATAGGTGCCGATCTTGTTCGCCACATCGCCGGTGCGGGTGACGCGATCCGTGCCGACGATGACGATGTCCACCTCGCCATGCTGCATCAGATGGCCGCCGGCATTGTCGGCGATGACGGCATGCTTCACCCCGTGCTTGCCGAGTTCGAAGGCGGTCAGCGCGGCGCCCTGGTTGCGCGGCCGGGTCTCGTCCACCCAGACCTCGATCGGGATGCCCTCGTCATGCGCCTGGTAGATGGGGGAAAGGGCGGTGCCGTAATCCACCGTCGCCAGCCAGCCGGCATTGCAATGGGTGAGCACCTTCACCTGGCCCTTCCTCGCCGCGATCTCCCGCAGCAGGGGCAGGCCATGCTGGCCGATGCGGCGGCAGGTCTCGGCATCGTCATCGGCAATCGCCAGCGCCTCCGCATAGGCGGCGGCGACGCGATCCGCGGCGGGCAGGTTGTGCAGCGCGGCCCGCATCCGGTCCAGCGCCCAGCGCAGGTTGATGGCGGTGGGGCGGGTTTCCCCCAGTGCCGCCACCGCCCGTTCCAGGCTGGCGGTGGAGGCATCCTCGCGCAGCGCCAGCGCCACGCCATAGGCGGCGACGGCGCCGATCAGCGGCGCCCCGCGCACCTGCATGGTGCGGATGGCCTGCGCCACCGCCTCCATCCCCGTCAGGCGGAGAATGTCGAGCTGCCAGGGGAGCTTCGTCTGGTCGAAGATGCGGACCGACCAGCCATCCTCATCCACCCAGACGCTGCGATAGGGCTTGCCGTCGATCTTCATGCCTGTGGTCCCGAATTGCCTGGCCGGAGCGTGATCGCCTGAGATGCGCTCCCCGAACGGCGTGAATCACGCGATGAAACTATGAGCCGGAGCGTGAGGCGTGAGCGAAGGCGGCCGCCTCACGCTCTGGCGCCATCGGGCGGCATGTGGCGTGGAGGAAGGGGGCTGTCCAGCGTCGCGCCGCCGGCGGCACTCAGGCCACCAGCCGCACCGGGCCGCGGTAGCGGGCGAGCCGGGCATCGGCGGTCAGCAGGATGGCGCCCTCTGCCGCGGCCTGGGCCAGCAGCATGCGGTCGAACGGGTCGCGGTGCAGCAGGGGCAGGCGCATCACGGCGAGGCCGTGTTCGGAGGTGATGGGCAATTCCTGGTAGCCCGCCTGCCGGAGCTGCTGCCGCAGCCGCCGCGGCTCCACCCGCCCCTCCTCCGGCCGCACCCGGTGCTTGATCGCCAATTCCCAGATCGAGGCGGCGCTGAAGGCGAGGGCATTGGTCGGGTCCTCGATCAGCTCCCTGGCTTCCGCGGACAGCTTCGGGTCATCCAGCGCCGCCCAGAGCAGCAGGTAGCTGTCGAGCAGGAGGAAGCTCACTCCCTCAGGAATCCCCTCATTTTTCGTTGCGTGGTCTATAGGCGCGATTCGTCTGGGCTTGGTAGCCGTTCCAATGTGATGCGGGTTGGAGTTGTTCGGTGGGCGAGGCGGATCGGGGTCAGGCGAGGC